>NZ_CP090640.1:2544164-3816246 GCF_029633825.1 Burkholderia contaminans
GCGCGCCTTCGTGCTGCGCGAATTCGATGCACCGAGCCCGCGCGTGTCGCTCGCCGACGCCGACCGGCGCGGCGCGTTCCACGACGAATACGCGGCGCTCGGCCGGCCGCCCGCGAATGTGTTCGCGCGTGCGTACTGGGCGCTCACGCGCGCCGGCCTGAAGGCCGGCGGGGCGCTGTCGGACGGCATCGCGCTCGGGCTGCGGCTCGGCTTCGATTCGGGCTCGACACTCGACTACGTGTATCGCAACCGCGCGCAGGGGCGGCTCGGCATCGGCGCGCTGATCGATCGCACCTATCTTGATTCGCCGGGCTGGGTCGGCATCCGCCAGCGCAAGGTGCATCTGCAGGAACTGATCGGCGCGGCGATCGGCCGCCTGCGCGGCCACGGCGCGCCGGTGCGGATCGTCGACATCGCGGCGGGGCACGGGCGCTACGTGCTCGACGCGATCGCGTCTGCCGCCGAGCGCGACGGCGCGGCGCCCGACGACATCACGTTGCGCGACTACAGCCCGCCGAACGTCGAGGCCGGGCGCGTGCTGATCGCGCAGCGCGGCCTCGAGCCGATCGCACGCTTCGAGCGCGGCGACGCGTTCGACGAGGCGTCGCTCGCGACGCTCGAGCCGCGTCCGACGCTCGCGATCGTGTCGGGCCTCTACGAACTGTTCGGCGAGAACGCGCTGATCGAACGCTCGCTGCGCGGGCTCGCGCAGGCCGTGCCGCCGGGCGGCTATCTCGTCTATACGGGGCAGCCGTGGCATCCGCAGCTCGAGTTCATTGCACGTGCGCTGAACAACCACCGCGGCGAAGCGACCTGGGTGATGCGCCGCCGCTCGCAGGCCGAGATGGACGAGCTCGTCGCGCGCGCGGGCTTCCGCAAGCTCGACCAGCGGATCGACGAAATGGGCATCTTCACGGTCAGTCTCGCGCAGCGGGTCGACGCGTCATGAGCGCGCTCGGCGGCGGCGCGAGCGGCCTCGCCGAACCGGCCACGGCGGCCGGCGCACGCGATGCGTCGTTCGCGCTGCGCTTCGGCTGGCTCGCGGTGATGGGGGCCGTGTTCTTCTCGACCTACGGCTTCGCGAACTGGCTCGCCGCGCGCCGCGCGGGGGTGCCGACCTTCGCGTTCGGCTGGGAGCATGCGATCCCGTTCGTGCCGTGGACGATCGTGCCGTACTGGTCGATCGACCTGCTGTATGCGCTGTCGTTCTTCTTCTGGACGCGCCGCGCCGACCTGCTCGATCACGTGAAACGGCTGTTGACCGTGCAGCTGATTTCGGTCGCGTGCTTCATCGCGTGGCCGCTGCGCTTCGGGTTCGAGCGGCCCGACGCGGGCGGCGTGGCCGGTGCGTTGTTCACGCTGCTGATGGGCTTCGACAAGCCGTTCAACCAGGCGCCGTCGCTGCACATCGGGCTGCTCGTCGTGCTGTGGGCCGTCTATGCGAAGCACCTGCGCGGCACGCTCGCGCGCGTCGTGCTGCACCTGTGGTTCGCGGCGATCGGCGTGTCGGTGCTGACCACCTACCAGCATCACGCGATCGACGTGCCGACCGGCGCGGCCGTCGGCTGTCTCGCGCTGTTCCTGTTTCCGCTGCGCGATGCCGCGGAGCCGGCTGCCGGGCGCCGATGCATCGCCCGGCGCGGCCGGCCGCGCGCTCGCGCGCCGCTATGCGCTTGGCGCGGCAGCGGTCGCGCTCGTGGCGCTCGGGTGCGTGCCGCGCGCGCCCGGCTGGGCGCTGGCGGCAGGGTGGGTCGCGCTGGCGCTCGCCTGTGTCGCGTGGATCTACCGGCGCGGCGCGCCCGGCGCATTCCAGAAGGACGCGCACGGTCGGTTCCCGGTCGTCATTCGCTGGCTGCTCGCGCCGACGATCGCCGGCGCGTTCGTCAATTCGCGGTTGTGGACGTTCCGGCAGCCGGCGCCGGTGCGGATCGACGAACGCGTTTCGATCGGCCGCACGCCGACCACGCGCGACGTGCGCTGCCACGGTTTCACCGCACTGGTCGACCTGACCGCCGAAATGCCGCGCTGGGCGTCGATCGATGCGTCGTCGCTCGCATATGCGAGCGTGCCGCAACTCGACCTCGTCGCGCCGACGGCCGCGCAACTCGCGCAGGCCGTCGCGGCGCTCGAACGCCTGCACGGGGAAGGGCGCGACGTGCTGGTTTGCTGCGCGCTCGGCTACGGGCGCAGCGTGCTGTGCGCGGCCGCGTGGCTCGCGGCGCGACGCGGGCTCGGCGATGCGCGTGACGCGCTGGCCGCCGTGCGTGCGGTGCGGCCGCATGCGGTGTGGTCGGACGACAGCGTGGCCGTGCTGCAGCAATGGATCGATCGCCGTCGCGGCGCGGGAGGCGCGTGATGCGCGACCCGTCCGCGCCGTTCAGGATCGCCGCCGCGCGCGGCGCGCTCGATGCGGGCGCGTGGGCGATCGCGGTCGCGCTGGCCGCGGCCGGTGCCGGCTGGTGGATCGCGTCGGGCTGGGCGCCGGCGACGATCGCCCGCGTGCTGCTGGCCGTCGTCAGTACCGGGTCGGGGATCGCGGCGCTGTGGTACGCGGTGCGGATCGAGATCGACCGGCGGCTGTTCGCCGCGCTCGCGCGTGCGGCGGCGGGCGAGGAATCGGTCGACGACGGGCTCGCGGCGCTCGACCGCGCGCTCACGGATCTCGGCTGGATCGACGCATCGAAGGCCGGACGTGCGCTCGACGCACGCGTGCGCGGTGCGGTCGGGCTGTGCCGCGCCGGTGTGCTCGTCGCGATCGTGCAGTGGCTCGTGGTCGGGCTCGCGATCGCCGTTCCGCAGATCGGCTAGCGCCCGTTCGAGCCAGCCGTGGGCGGTCGGGGTGTCGTTCCGGCCGCCGGCTCGTCAAGAAAGCCGCCGTCGCGTACGCGTTACGCGTGCGCCGTCCGCCGTGACCGCGTGCGCTTCACTTCATACATCGCCTGGTCCGCATGCTCGATCAGCGCGTTCATGTCGGTGCCGTCGTCCGGCAGCAGCGCGATCCCGACGCTGACGCCGAGCCGCATCGGGCGCCCCTCGAATTCGAACGGTTCGCCGACCTGGCGTGCGAGCCGCGTGCTTTGCGCATGCGCATCGTCGCGGCTGCCGATGTTCGGCAGGATCACCGCGAACTCGTCGCCGCCGATGCGCGCGACCGTGTCCGAGCGCCGCACCGCCCCCTGCATCCGCGTGGCGATCTCGCGCAGCGCCGCGTCGCCCGCGCGGTGGCCGAATCCGTCGTTGATCGGCTTCAGCCCGTCCATGTCGATGTTGAGAATGCCGAGCCGGCCGTTCGCGCGCAGCGCCGTGTGCATCGACTGCCGCAGGCGGTCGTAGAACAGCGCGCGGTTCGGCAGGCCGGTGAGCGCGTCGTGCGTCGCGCGCAGGTACAGTTCGTTCGCCTCGTTGCGCGCCGCGTGGAACATCGCGGCGGCGATCAGGTCGGCCGTCAGCCGCAGCGTCCCCGCGTCGGCTGGCGAAAAGCCGTCGACTTCCGGCGACATTACCTTCAGCACGCCGACGGTCGTGTCGGCATGGGTGAGCGGCATCACGAGCATCGAGCGCAAGCCGACCCGCCGGCAGGCGTCGCGGTCGACGCGCGGGTCGGTTTCCGAATCGATGCAGTGCAGCAACGCGCCTTGCTGCACGCACAGGCCCGACAGGCTGCCCGAGCGCCGCAGCCGCAGGCCGAGCATCCCGGCGGCCGTGCCGGACGCGGCGCGGTACACCATGTCGTCGCCCTCGGCGAATTCGACCGCGGCGGCGCTCGCGCCGGTGAGCCGTGGCACCTGCTCCGCCACATAGGCCATCACGCTGCCGAGATCGAGGCCGAGCTTCGCGATCTCGGTCTGCGCGGCGATGATGCGCAGCAGCGTATCGGGGGACGGAGTGGCAGTGTGGACGATTTGATTCAAGTCGGTTTTCCGTGAACGAAAGTACATCCGGCGGCCCGGGATTGCGGTAGCATACGCGCCGCCTCGCGGCCGCGCGTTCAGGCCGGGCGGTCTGCAACGGACCGCCGCTGGCCGGCCGATCCGCGCCGGCAGTATGCCGTTCGGCCCGCCGGGCGACAACGGTGCAATTCTTGCCATTCATCCCTCTCGCGAAGCATTTCCGACCGGATTGAGGTTTTTTTCGCTTCAACGTCGCGAATCGGGGTAAGTTTTGTCCTGTTTTTGAGATAGTGTGACGAATGGGCGTGTGCCGGTGCCAGGCGCGCGTAGCACGGTGACGCGCGATTAAAGAAATCGCCGCATCGTTTCGATAAATGAATCAGGCCAGATAGATATATGAGGGGAAGCAGTGGGGATGTTCACTCACGGGCATAGCTGCTTTGCGTGCATCGATTTCGATGCGACGGACGACCGGATGATCCAGACGAAACGGAGTGCCGCATGAAGCCGGCCGTGTCGCTGCTCGTCATTTCGGCCGCGATGGTCGGCGCGTTTCATGCCGCCGTGCTGTCGGCCGCGCCGATGCCGGCCGTGCCGGTCGCTGCGGCATCCGGCGCTGCACCCGCGCCGGTGCTCGCGGCCGCGCCTGCGGCGGCCAGCGCGACCGCGGCCGGCTTGCCGGCGACGACGGTGCGCCTGCCGTTCGCGTCGCTCGGCGCGTTCGATCCGCTGCGCCTGCGCGGCGCCGACGACGCACGCACGATCAACGCGGGCGTGCGGCTCGATCGCGTGGTCACCGGCGCGCGGCTGCGCCTGACCTATGCGTATTCGCCGTCGCTGGTGTTCCCGATGTCGCACCTGAAGGTGTCGGTGAACGGCGAGGTTGTCGCGACCGTCCCGTTCGACGCCGCGCAGGCGGGCCGCACGGTCACGCAGGAAATCCCGATCGATCCCCGCTACTTCTCGGATTTCAACCAGATCGGCTTGCGCCTGATCGCGCACTACACGCTCGACCATTGCGAGGATCCGGCCAACTCGGCGTTGTGGGCCGACGTGAGCCCGAAGAGCGAGCTGATCCTCGACGAATCGCCGGTCCGCCTCCCGAACGATCTCGCGCTGCTGCCCGCGCCGTTCTTCGACCGGCGCGACAACGGCCGCGTGCGGCTGCCGTTCGTGCTGCCGGCATCGCCCGATTCGGCGACGCTGCGCAGCGCGGGCGTGCTCGCGTCGTGGTTCGGCGCGCTGGCCGACTACCGGCATGCGCGCTTCCCGGTATCGTCCGGGCTGCCGGCCGACGACCAGGCGGTGGTGATCGGCACGGCCGCGATGCTGCCGGCCGGCCTCGCGCTGCCGTCGATCAACGGCCCGCTGCTCGCGGTGGCCGACAACCCGGCCGCGCCGGGGCGCAAGCTGCTCGTCGTCACGGGCCGCACCGCGGCCGAGGTCGACGATGCGGTCGCGACGCTCGTGCTGGGCCGCATGGCGTTGTCGGGGCCGTCGGCGACGGTCGCGCACGTCGATCTCGGCGCGCCGCGCAAACCGTACGACGCGCCGCGCTGGCTGCCGGTGAACCGGCCGATCACGTTCCGCGAACTCGTATCCGATGCGCGCGAGCTGGAAGTGCGCGGCACGTCGCCCGACGCCATTCGCCTGAACCTGCGCGTGCCGTCCGACCTGCATTCGTGGAACGGCGCGGGCGTGCCGATCACGCTGCGCTACCGCTATACGGCGCCGACGGTGCAGGACAACTCGACGCTTGCCGTCGAGATCAACGACCAGCTCGTGAAGTCGTACCGGCTCGGGCCGGCCAATGCCGAGGACGCGCACGGCCGCATGCAGCTGCCGTTGCTGTCGGTGCCCGAAGGGCGCGTGACGAGCGACGTCGACATTCCGGCGTTCCGGGTCGGCAGCGGCAACCAGCTGCAGTTCCGCTTCACGCTCGACTCGCAGAAGACGGGCCTGTGCTCGAGCACCGCGACCGAGCCGCAGCGTGCGGCGATCGACCCCGATTCGACGATCGACTTCTCCCACTTCGTCCATTACGCCCAGTTGCCGAACCTCGCGTTCTTCGCGAACAGCGGCTTCCCGTTCACGCGCTTCGCCGACCTGTCGCAGACGGCCGTCGTGATGCCGGACCGGCCGTCTAAGCAGGAGCTCGAGGCCTACCTGACGATGCTCGGCCACATGGGCGAATGGACCGGCTTCCCCGCGCTGCGCGTGCAGGTCGCACGGCCCGGTGACGTCGCCGCGCTGTCGGGCAGCAAGGACCTGCTCGTGATCGACGGCTCGCCCACGTCGCCGCTGCTCGCGCACTGGCGCTCGGCGCTGCCGCTCGTGATCGGCGAGCAGGGCAGCGCGGGCGGCGAAGGCGCCGCGCGCGTCGCGTTCTCGGTGAAGGAGCGCTGGCGCAATGGCGTCGGTCTCACCGAAGGCGGCGCGCATATCGAGCAGACGGGCTCGCTTGCGGCGCTCGCCGGGTTCGAGCTGCCGGGCAGCCGGGGGCGCAGCGTCGTCGCGCTGACGGCGACGGACCAGCCGCGCCTCGGCGATTTGCTCGACGTGTTCGAGAACGCCGGGCTCGTGTCGCAGCTGCAGGGCGACCTGGCACTGGTGCGGCCGGGGCAGGTCGACAGCCTGCGCGTCGGCGAGCCTTACGTGGTCGGGTTCGTGCCGTGGTATGCGCGCGTGTGGACGCAGGCGGCGCGGCATCCGGTCGTGCTGGGCGCGGTCGGCGTCGTGGCGGGGCTGCTGCTCGCGCTCGGCGTGTTCAGCGTGCTGCAGAGAATCGCCGCGCGTCGACGGGGGATGTAACGGATGGCGCGGGCAATGGCGAAGCGACGGGCAATGCGGCCGGCGCGGCGCGTCGGCGCGGCACTCGCGCTGGCGGTGGCGATGACGTGCGCGGCGGCCGGGATGGCCACGCGCGCGCAGGCCGCGGGAGCCGGTGCGGCCGACGCGGGATGCAGCGCGGCGTGGCCGCGCTGGGACGCGTTCAAGCGCGATTTCATCTCGGCCGACGGCCGCGTGATCGACGTCGGCTCGGACGATTCACGCACGGTATCGGAGGGGCAGGCGTATGGACTTTTCTTCGCGCTGGTCGCGAACGACCGGCGCATGTTCGACACGATCCTCGCATGGACCGAGAACAATCTCGCGCAGGGCGACCTGAGCGCGCACCTGCCCGCGTGGCTGTGGGGCCGCGCGCCCGACGGCGCGTGGCGCGTGCTCGACGCGAACGCGGCGTCGGACGCCGACCTGTGGATCGCGTATGCGCTCGTCGAGGCCGGGCGGCTGTGGCACGAACGCAGCTACACGGCGCGCGGCACGCTGCTCGCGAAGCGCGTGCTCGACGTCGAGACGGCGACCGTGCCGGGCCTCGGCCTCACGCTGCTGCCCGGGCCGACGGGGTTCAAGCTCGCCGACGGCCAGTGGCGCGTGAACCCGAGCTATTCGCCGCCGCAGGTGATCCGTGCGCTCGGCGCGCGCCTGCCCGACGACAAGCGCTGGGCCGCGCTCGCCGCCAGCACCGGCCGCGTGCTGCTCGACACCGCACCGAAAGGCTTCTCGCCGGATTGGGCGCTGTATCGCGCGGGCACGGGTTTCGGGCCCGATCGCGACACGCATGCGGAGAGCGCGTACAACGCGATCCGCGTGTATCTGTGGGCCGGCATGCTCGACCGCGCCGATCCGCTCGCCGCGCCGCTGCTCGCGCGTTTTGCGCCGTTCGCCGACTACATCGCCGCGCATGGCGCGCCGCCGGAGAGGGTCGACACGACAACCGGCGTCGCCGGGCCGAACGACGGCAACGGCGGGTTCTCGGCGGCGGCCGTGCCGTTCCTCGACGCACGCGGCCAGCGCGCGCTCGCGGATGCCCGAGCGGCGCGTGTCGATACGCTCGCGCGCCAGTCGCCGCCCGGTTACTACACGAGCGTGCTGACGCTGTTCGGGCTCGGCTGGCGCGACGGGCGCTACCGGTTCGGCGCGGACGGCACGCTCGACGCCCGCTGGGGAGGCCGCTCGTGCGCCGCCCGCTGAAGCGCGCCGCGCCGCACGTCGCGGGATTCGCGTGGCTCGCGTCGTCGGTGTGCGCGGCGGCGCCGGGCACCGCCGCGGACGTGCCGATGGCGAACCCGCGGCGCCGGCGACAGCCGCGTCCGCCGATGCGCAGCGTCAGCTCGACACCGCGCGGATGTGGGGCGCCAAGCATCGTGACGACCTGGCGCGCGATGCCCTGCGCAAGGGGCTGCTGATCGCGCCGGGCGATCCCGAGCTGCTGGCCGAACAGGTGCGCGTGCTGTTGCGGCTCGGCGACGCGAAAGGCGCGCAGGCGTCGCTCGCGCGCCTGCAGGCGCAGTCGCCGAATGCGCCCGCCACGCGGCGGGTGGCTGACGAGTACCGCGTCGCGACGAGCGGGCGCGGCGAGATGGCGCAGATCCGCCTGCTCGCGCGCAGCGGCCGTGCCGACGAGGCAGCCCGGCGGATCGTCGCGCTGTTTCCGAACGGCGCGCCGTCGGGTGCACTCGGCGCCGAGTACTACCAGATCGTGTCGAATGCGCCGGGCGGACGCGAGCCGGCGATCGCCGCGCTGCGCCGCGCGGTCGCGGCCGATCCGAAGGACACGAGCGCGGCGATGGCGCTCGCGCGGCTTTTGAACCAGCGCGCCGACACGCGGCCCGAGGCGAACCGGATCGCACGGGCGCTCGCGAAGCGCACCGACGCCGATCATACGGAGGCGATGGCGCTGTGGCGGCGCGTGCTGCAGTCGGCCGGCAGCGATCCCGCGTATCTCGAAGCGCTGCATGCCTATCTCGTGCTCGTGCCGGACGATACCGAATTCGTCGATCGCGTCGCGGAACTGGATCGCCAGCGCGACGCGCAGCGCCAGCTCGAACGCAATCCCGACTACATTGCGCAGCAGCGCGGCCTGCAGGCGCTCGCGCGCGGCGACACGGCCGGCGCCGATCCGCTGCTCACGCGCGCCGCGCGGACGCGGGCGGACGACGCCGACGCGATCGGCGGGCTTGGCCTGCTGCGCCTGCGCGAAGGGCGGCACGACGAAGCGCGCACGTTGTTCACGCGCGCCGCAACCCTTTCGACCGACCAGCGCGGCAAATGGCGGGGCCTCGCGCGCACCGCGCAGTTCTGGGGCTGCTCGCACAAGGCCGCGCGGCGGCCGCGGCAGGCCGTCCGCAGGACGAAGAACGCGCCGCACGCGCGGCACTCGCGATGCAGCCGGGCAGCCCGGACGCGAAGCTGCAGCTTGCCGACGCGTTGCTCGCGCAGCGCGACTGGGCGCGCGCGGAGCCGTTGCTGCGCGAGTTGCTGGCCGCGCGTTCGCCGGACCTCGCGGCCGTGCGCGGCACGGCCACGCTGTACGAGAACACCGGCCGCGCGGACCAGATCGGCCCGCTGCTCGACGCACTGCAAGGCCGCGTGACGGGCCGCGACGATCGGCGCACGCTCGACGGCCTGCGTGCCGACCTGCTCGCGAACGGGCGCGTGCGCTCGCCGACAAAGGCGAACGCGGGCCCGCCGCGCAGCGCTACGAAGCGGCCGTGCGCGCGGCGCCGGACGCGCCGTGGACGCGCTTCGCACTCGCACGCCTCTATCGCGACATGGGGCTGCCGCAGCTCGGCCGCACGGTGATGGACGACGGGCTTGCGCAAGGCGCGACGCCCGAGATGCGCTATGCAACCGCGCTGTACCGCAATTCGCTCGACGACGTCGCGGGTGCGCAGGCCGCGCTCGCGCCGGTCGACGATGCGCACCGTTCGGACGGGATGCGCGCGCTCGCGCGCAAGCTCGACGCGCAAAAGCGCGCTGGCCGACGCACGCGGTGCGCTCGCGCGCGGCGACCGCACGGCGTTTGCCGCGTCGCTCGCGCAGGCGCAGGCGAGTGCGCCGGACGATCCCGACATGCTCGCCGCGATCGGCGCGCAGTGGATCGACGCGGGCGAACCCGAGCGCGGCCTCGCGCCGCTGCACGACTGGATCGCCGCGCACCCGCGCGAAGCCGACGCGGACGTGCGGCTGCGCTACGGCGACCTGCTCGGCAGCGCGGGGCGCGACGACGCGCTTGCCGCGTGGCTCGACACGCTGCGCCGGGAGCCGTCGCTTACCCCCGCTCAGACGGCGAGGATCGAGGACCAGTCGCTGCGGCTCGTGCTGCGGCAGACGGACGACGCGATCGCGCAGCAGGACTACGCGCAGGCGCGCAAGCGGCTCGATCGCGCGAGCCCGGCCGGCCACGCGGACACGCGCTATGCGCTCGAACTGGCCGATCTCGAACGCGCGCAAGGCCATTACGATGCGGCGCGCGCCGCGCTTGCGCCGGTCGTCGCGCGCATGCCGGACGATGCGGATACGCAGCTCGCGCTGGCCCGCATCGACGAGGACAGCGGCAACCGGGCCGCGGCGCTTGCACGCGTGCAGGCGGTGCTCGCCCGCACGCCGGACGACGACGTCGACACGCAACTGTCGGCCGTGCGTCGCCTGAATGCGCTGCGGCGTCCGGACGAAGCCGGGCAGGTGACCGACCGGCTGCATGCCGCGTATCCGTCGCGCCCCGATGTGACGGTCGCGGCCGGCCGCGTGGCCGAGGCGCAGGGGCGCTATGACGATGCGGCGTCGCTGTACCGGATGTCGCAGGCGCAGGAGCGCGCGACGGGCGTGAGCCCGGGCCGTGATGGACTGACGCCCGCACAGGCCGCGTTCGCGGATCTCCAGCAGCGGCGCAATCCCGAGATCGAAACCGGCTGGATGCCCGCATACAAGTCGGGCGACGAAGGCATCTCGTCGTATCGCGCGCAGCAGGTGCCGATCTACATCCAGATGCCGATCCGCTACGACGGGCACGTGTTCGCGCAGATCGATACCGTGCATCTCGACCCGGGCACGCTCGACACGAGCAACCCGAACGCGTATTCGCTCAGCACGTTCGGCAGCTACGCGGCGCTCAAGGCGCAGAACGCGCTGACCCCCGCATCGATCGCGAATCCGCCGGGCTCGCTGCACCAGACGGCCACCGGCGTCGCGCTCGGCGCCGGCTATCTGACCGACGCATGGCGCTTCGATCTCGGCACGTCGCCGCTCGGTTTCCCCGTGCATTACCTGGTCGGCGGCGTGCGCTATCGCTTCGACGCGGGCCCGGCCAGCTTCTCGGTGAATGCGTCGCGGCGGCCGGAAACGAGCAGCGTGCTGTCGTACTCGGGGATGCGCGACCCTTGGACGGGCGCGGTCTGGGGCGGCGTGCGCCGCGACGGCGTGAACCTGCGCGCGTCGGTCGACGTCGGCCGCACGAACCTGTTCGCGGAACTCGGCGCGGGCGTGCTGTCCGGCCGCAACGTCGAACGCAACGCGGAAGTCACGCTGCGCACGGGCTTCACGGTGCCCGTGTACGAGCGCGCGACGATGAAGGTCAGCACCGGGCTCGTCGGCAACGCGTGGCACTACGCGGAGAACCTGCGCTACTACACGTACGGGCAGGGCGGTTACTACAGCCCGCAACGCTACCTGTCGCTCGGCGTGCCGATCGAATGGGCGGGGCGGCACGATGCGCTGTCGTGGGACCTCACCGTCACGGGCGGGATCTCGAACAGCTACGAGAAGGATTCGCTGTATTACCCGATGTCGGCGGACCAGCGGGCCGCGCAGGTGGCGGCCGGGTTCGTGTACGCGGGCAGCTCGACGCGCGGCGTGTCGTTCTCGTACGGGATCAACGGGATCGTCGAGTACCGCGTGAACCCGCACCTGAGCGTGGGCGCGCAGCTGAAGGTCGACCGGTCGCACGACTACGCGCCGAGTTCGGCGCTCGTGTACCTGCGCTATGCGTTCGACGCGCGCGCGCAACGCAGCTGGCTCGTCACGCCGACGCCGGTGCGGCTTTATTCGGATTACTAGGTTACCAGGGGAACGCCGTGAATACGGAACTCGATGCCACTCGTCCCGCGCTCGGCACCGCCGGCCTGCTGGGCCGCCTGCGTGCGCTGCTGGGCACGGGGCCGGCCGGCGGCCGCGCCGGCACGGTGAGCCGGCTCGCGATCGACGGCTTGCCCGATACGTGGACGCAACTGGAAGCCGGCGGCCTGTACGCAATCTATGCGGCCGGCGGCACGCCGGCCTGCGATGCGCTCGTGTGGGAAAGCGCGCGACAGGCGCGCACGCGCGACGTGACGGTCGTCCTCGCACGCGACGCGGTGCACGTCGCCGAACAGATGCAGGCGCGCGGCTTTGCAGGCGGCGCGCAGCCGGCCGGCTGGCCGCGCAACCTGAACGTGCTGGCGATGCCGCCGGTGACCGAGCCGGCCGGCGGTGACGGTGCCAACGCCGGCGTGATTGCCGACGCACCGCGCCGCGCGGCGCCGGGTCCGTTCGCACGGCTGACCGGCGGCCTGCGCGCGCTGAAGCGCTACGGTTTTCGCGCGCGCTCGCTGTATTTCATCGAGGGCGCGCAGCGCTGGTTCAGCTGGGACGACCCGATCGCGCTCGCCGACGAGGCGCACGCACTCGCCGACTGGTGCCGCACGCGCCGGATCGCGCTGGTGCTGCTGCTCGATCCCGAAGCGACCCGTGCGGGCGGTGAAGCGCGCTCCGACGATGCGCCGCTCGTCCGCGATGCGGATCGCACGCCGCGCAGCGGTTTCCACGGTATCTGCTCGGGCGTCGCGCAGTTGCAGCGCACGCACGGCGAGCTGCTGTGGGTCGTCGATTTCTGGCGGGCGGGCGACACGCTAGCGGCCGGCGAAGTGCGGCCGCTGCGCTTCGCGCCGGGCGGCCGTCTGTCGGCGAACGTCGACGGCGGCGCGACCGAGCCCGCGCACCGGATGAAGATCGCGAGCGACGAGGATCGCGTCGTCGTCAGCCGCGCGGTGCTCGAAGGCACGAACCGCGCGCCGGACGGCTGGGAGATCGTCGAAGACAACGCGGCCGTCGTCGCCGCATGCGCGCATGCGCAGGCGGCTACCGCGGTGCTCGTGTTCCGCTCGCATGCGCAGCTCGAAGCGTTGTGCGCAGAGGTTCACGCGCTGCGCCGGCAGTGCGGCGGTGCGCTGAAGATCGCGGTCGTCGAGCGCGGCGAAGTGCTGCGCCAGCAGTTCGAGGTGCTCGTGCTGAGCGTCGGCGCGAGCCGCGTCGTCGCGCGCGATTTGCCGGTGTCGCGCATGCAGGCCGCCGTGCACGCGTTGCGCGGCCAGCTCTATGCGCGGCCCGTCGCGGCCGACTATCGTGCGGCGCTCGCGGCCGCGCTCGGCGATTCGGTGCTCGGCTACCTGCCGGTCGGCGCGTTCTGCCTGCGGATTCGCGCGGTGCTCGATCGCGGCGCCGTGCTCGCGCTGCCGCACACGCTCGCGAAGATCGCGCTGCTGCCGGGCGTGTCGCACGTCGACGCGTTGCGCCATTGCAAGCCGCGCCGCGCGGGCGACGTCGTGACGGCCGATGCCGCGCACCTGTACGTGTTCCTGTTCGCATGCGAACCGGCCGATGCGGAGGACGCGCTCGCGCGCATCTTCGACGTGCCGGTCGACACGCTGTCCGACCGCGTCGTATGCCTCGGGCACGGCAGCATCGACACCGAGCTCAATGCGCTGAAGGCGGAGAACCGGCGCGCGCCGATTGCCGACTACAGTGACCTGTTCGCGGCCACGCAGCCGGCGGGCGCGACGCGTACATCGCCCGCGCGCACCGACCTCGGCGCGGCGTTGCCCGACGCGAGCGAAGTGAGCCGCGCGATCGACGCGATCGATACGATCGTCGCGCTCGAGGCGATCGGTGCGACACCGACGGCCGCGGCTGTCGATGCATCGGCGCCGGAACCCGTCATTTCCGCCGCGCGCAAGCGCAGCGCCGTCCGCAGCGCGATGCCGCTGCGCAAGGAGGGAGTCGCATGATTGCCGAAATCGTCATCGGTTTCATCGTCGGCATCGTGATCGCGGTGCCGGTGTGGATCGTCGCGCAGCACCTCGGCATCGGCCGCGGTTTTCATGCGCCGCGCGGCATCGACCGGCGTGACGCGGTGCCCTGCGAACTCGTGCCTGTCGCGCTGCGCGGGCGGCTGCTGCCCGATGCGGAGCGCGGCGAGCGTGGCAGCGAGGCGGCCCGATGAAGACGATCGCCATTACGTCGACGACGGGCGGCGCAGGCCGCACGACGCTCACGGCCGCGCTCGCGGTGCTGCTCGCGCGCCGCGGCCGGCCGGTCGTCGCCATCGAATTCGATGCACAGAACCTGATGGGCGCGACGCTCGGCCTCGACTCGCTGGCCGAGCATGGCCTCGCGCAGAGTGTTGCTCGGCGGCGGCGAGCCGTGGCATGCGCATACCTGGCGCAACGCCGACGGCGTGCTGTTCGTCCCGTACGGGCAGGTCGATGCGGCCGGCGCCGCCGCGTGCGATGCGCGGCTCGCGGCCGATCCTGCGTGGCTGTCGCGCGCGCTCGACGAGATCGGGCTGCCGGCCGACGGTGTCGTGCTGATCGACACCGCGCGCTATCCGTCGACGCAGGCCGAACAGGCGATTCGCCGCGCGGACCTGACGCTCGTCGTCGTGCCGCCCGAGCCGACCGCGTGTGCGACGACGGCGGCGCGGCTCGGTGCGCTGCGCGCCGGCGGCGGCGAGCTGCAGATCGTCGTGAACCGGCTGAATCCGGCGCGCGACATGCAGCGCGACGCGCTCGGCATGCTGCGCGCGGTCGCGGGGCCGACGTCGATGCTCGAGCAGCGCATCCACGTCGATGCGGCCGTGCCCGAAGCGCTCGCGCGCGGCAGCTGGATCTTCGACGACGCGCCGTATTCGCAGGCGTCGCACGACCTGAACGGCGTCGCGAACTGGGTCGATACGTGGCTGGCGGCAGGCGCCGCCGGTCGCCGTGGAGCGGCGCGATGAACGCGGGCTTCGCGCTGCGCCTGCGTGCGCTCGGCCGTCGTGCGGCCGACTGGCTCGCGCGCGGCATCGGGTTGCCGGCGCAACGCACGCTGGTCGACTGGGTCGTGCGGCTGTTCTTCCATGCGCCGCCGCCGGGCCGGCCGGATCACGTGCGCCGCTGGGTGCGCGTCGCGTCCCTGCGGCTCGCGCAGGAGTGGGGCGTGCTGCAGCCGCTCAGCCCGCGCGAATGGCTGTGGCGCGCGATCGTGCGTGCGCCGCGTGCGGCGGACGGCCGGCCCGCGCGCGATCCGCTCGCGTGGTTCGACAAGTATGTCGTGCCGGTTTACGTGGCCGGGCGCGCGGTCGGCCGACGCATCGATGCGATGCTCGCGCGCCTGCCGTGGGTGCGCTGGGGCGGCTGGCTCGATGCGCGTGCGAACGGCGTCGGCCGGCGCCGCTGGCTCGCGCCGCTGCTGCTGGTCGCCGGCGCGCTGCTGTGGGCCGCGGCCGGGATGTCGCCGCTGATGCCGGGCGCGCAGTTCGCGTTCTTCGCGATCGTCGCGGTGCTGGCGCTCGCGCTGCGCCGCCTGCCGGGCCATCTGCCGACGCTCGCGCTCGCGTCGCTCGCACTGCTCGCGACGTTGCGCTACATGTGGTGGCGCACCTCGCAGACGCTCGATTTCCGCAGCCCGGTCGAGGCCGTCGCCGGCTACCTGCTGTACGGCGCGGAAGCCTATACGTGGATGATCCTGCTGCTGGGCTTCGTGCAGACCGCCTGGCCGCTCGACCGGCCGATCGTGCCGCTGCCCGACGATCCCGACACCTGGCCGACCGTCGACATCTACATCCCGACCTACAACGAGCCGCTGTCGGTCGTGAAGCCGACCGTCTTTGCCGCGCAGAGCATCGACTGGCCGAGCGCGAAGCTGCGCGTGTATCTGCTCGACGACGGCAAGCGCCCCGAATTCGAGGCGTTTGCGCGCGCGGCCGGCATCGACTACGTGACGCGCGACGACAACCGCCACGCGAAGGCCGGCAACATCAACCGCGCGCTGCCGAAGACGCATGGCGAATACATCGCGATCTTC
Organism: Burkholderia contaminans; assembly: GCF_029633825.1. Taxonomy (NCBI): domain Bacteria; kingdom Pseudomonadati; phylum Pseudomonadota; class Betaproteobacteria; order Burkholderiales; family Burkholderiaceae; genus Burkholderia; species Burkholderia contaminans. Next base: position 2,559,998 of record NZ_CP090640.1, read on the forward strand.
GACTGCGATCACGTGCCGACGCGCTCGTTCCTGCAGACCACGATGGGCGTGTTCCTGCGCGACCCGAAGTGCGCGCTCGTGCAGACGCCGCACCATTTCTTCTCGCCCGATCCGTTCGAGCGCAACCTCGGCACGTTCCGCGAGATCCCGAACGAGGGCAACCTGTTCTACGGCCTCGTGCAGTCGGGCAACGACCTGTGGAACGCGACGTTCTTCTGCGGCTCGTGCGCGGTGCTCAAGCGCAGCGCGCTGGAAGAGGTGGGCGGCGTCGCGGTCGAGACCGTGACCGAGGATGCGCACACGGCGCTCAAGCTGCACCGGCGCGGCTATACGTCGGCGTACCTGCCGACCGTGCAGGCGGCAGGCCTCGCGACCGAAAGCCTCGCGGGCCACGTGAAGCAGCGCACGCGCTGGGCGCGCGGGATGGCGCAGATCTTCCGCATCGACAACCCGTTCCTCGGGCGCGGGCTTGGCCTCATCCAGCGGATCTGCTACGGCAACGCGATGCTGCACTTCTTCTACGGGATTCCGCGGCTGGTGTTCCTGACGATCCCGCTCGCGTACCTGTTCTTCCACCTGTACTTCATCAACGCATCGGCGCTCGCGCTCGCGAGCTACGTGATCCCGTATCTCGTGCTCGCGAACGTCGCGAACTCGCGGATGCAGGGGCGCTACCGCCATTCGTTCTGGGCCGAAGTCTACGAGTCGGTGCTCGCGTGGTACATCGCGCTGCCGACCACCGTCGCGTTCTTCAGCCCGAAGCACGGCAAGTTCAACGTGACCGACAAGGGCGGCAAGATCGACGAAGGCTACGTCGACTGGTCGACGTCGAAGCCGTACCTGGTGCTGTTCGGGCTGAACGTGCTCGCGATCCTCGCCGGCCTGTGGCGGCTCGCGGTCGACCAGGGCGACGAGGCATCGACGATCCTGATCACGCTCGGGTGGACCGTGTACAACCTCGCGATGCTCGGCGCGGCGCTGGCCGTGGCGCGCGAAACCAGGCAGGTGCGCGTCACGCACCGGATCGCGATGCGCGTGCCGGCCATGCTGCTGCTCGCCGACGGCTCGACGGCCGCGTGCTTCACGAGCGACTACTCGACCGGCGGCCTCGGCCTCGAAGCGGTGCCGGGGCTCCCGCTTGCCGTCGGCGACACGCTGACGGTGTGCGTGACGCGCGGCGACCGGCCGTTCCCGTTCCCGGTGCGCGTGAGCCGCGTGACGCCGACCCATGTCGGCGTGAGCTTCGACGAACTCACGCTCGAACAGGAGCGCCAGCTTGTGCAATGCACGTTCGGCCGCGCGGACGCGTGGCTCGACTGGAATGAAGGCCAGCGGGTCGACACGCCGCTCGGCGGGCTGAAGGAAGTGTTGCGGATCGGCCTCGACGGCAACGTACGGATGTGGAAGGGTGCGGCGCGCGGCCTGCTGGCCATGCTGGCGCCGAAACTCGATCGGGCGCGCGACTGACGCGGCGCTCATCATGGAGTGGGTTAGATGACGTTCTGGAATCTGTATTTCATCCTGAAGTTCGCGCTGTTCGCGACCGGGCACCTGCAGCCTTTCTGGCTCGCGAACCTCGCGTTCGCGGTGGCGCTCGCGGCGAGCGCACCGATCCGGCGGCGCGCGTGGCGCATCGTCCGGCAAGTCGTGGCGATCGCGATCGCGGTGCCGCTGCTCGCGCGCGAGATGCATGCGCCGCCGCTCGCCCGGCTCGCCGAGGCCGCGCGCGAAGTGAGCACGTTCCGCCTCGAGTACTGGATGGAGCTGCTGCCGCGCCTGCTGCCGCCGGTGCTGCTGCTGACGGTGGCCGGCGCGCTGATCGTCTACTTCATCGTCAATCGCTGGCTGCGCGTCGCGACGTTCGTGCTGGCCGTGCTGATCGTGATGCCGCTGTGGCAGGCCGGCAGCGGGCTGATGGCGCGCGTCGTCGCACCGCTGCCGCAGCAGGCGAACGCGACGGGCACGACGCTCGCCGGCCAGCCGGAGGATCACAACGCCGCGCTCGCGACGTTCCGCACGCAGGAATCGCAGCGGCAGGTCGCGTTCGGCCATCTCGGCAACGATCCGGCCGCGCAGTTCGACGTGATCGTGCTGCACATCTGCTCGCTGTCGTGGGACGACCTCGACGCCGCAAAGGCGCGCAACCACCCGATGCTGAGTCACTTCGACTACCTGTTCAACAACTTCAGCACGGCCGCGAGCTACAGCGGGCCGGCCGCGATCCGCGTGCTGCGCGCGAGCTGCGGGCAGGAGGCTCATGCGGACCTGTACAAGCCCGCGCCGCAGCAGTGCTACCTGTTCTCGCAACTGGCGAGCGCGGGCTACAAGGTGCAGTCGCTGCTGAACCACGACGGTCACTTCGACAACTTCCTGCAGGTGATCCACGACAACATCGGCGTGCCCGACGCGCCGCCGGTGTCGAACGCGGCCGCGCCCGTCGCGATGCACGCGTTCGACGGCTCGGAGATCAAGAGCGACTACGCGACGCTCGCGAACTGGTATGCGCAGCGCGCGTCGGTGCCGGGCCCGGTCGCGCTGTACTACAACACGATCAGCCTGCACGACGGCAACCGCGTCGTCGGCAGCGCGCTGACGAGCATCGACTCGTATCCGCAGCGCGTGACAAAGCTGATGGACGACTTCGATCACCTCGCCGACCTGATCGCGCAGTCGGGCCGTCGCGCGGTGATCGTGTTCGTGCCCGAGCACGGCGCCGCGCTGCGCGGCGACAAGAACCAGGTCGCGGGGCTGCGCGAGATTCCGACGCCGCGCATCGTGCACGGGCCGGTCGGCGTGCGGCTCGTCGGCTTTGCCGGCAACCACGGCGCGACGACCGTGATCGACCAGCCGACCAGCTTCCTCGCGCTCGCGCAACTGCTGTCGAACCTCGTGTCGAACAGCCCGTTCAAGCCGGGCACGACGCTCGCGCAGTACGCGGCCGACCTGCCGCGCACGCGGATGGTGGGCGAGAACGAGGGCACGGTGACGATGCAGACGGCCGCGGGCTACTCGGTGAAAACTCCGGATGGCGTATGGATCGACGAACAGTAATTCTTCCCGCCGAAAGCGACGATGATCGCCTGTCGCAACCGAACGACGTGCTCGGCCTCGCGCGGCATCTGCCCGCGCTCGATCCCGAGCGCTACGTCGACGAGCAGGCGCGCCGCGCGTTCATCGAATCGCTCGACCGCTGGCCGACGCTCGCGAAGCTGATGGGTTTGAAGCGGTAAACGCACAACGGCCGGCATGCGGGCCGGCCGTTGCGTTGCTTGCCTGCGGGCGAACGCTTGCTGCGCCTCGTTACGTTACTGCGCCTTGCGTTCCGGCTGGCGCGTCCACTCGTTTTCTTCGCCCGGCACCTTGCCGAAGGTCTGATCGGCCCACGCCGCACGGGCCGCATCGATCTTCGCGCGCGCGCTCGACACGAAATTCCATTCGATGAACCGCTCGCCCGGCAGATGCGCGCCGCCGAGCAGCATCACGCGTGCGCCGTTCGTGCTCGCCAGCGCCACGGTCGCGCCCGGCTCCAGCACGGCCATCGTCGCGGCCGTGAGCGGCGTACCGTCGATCGAGAGATCGCCGTCGACGAGATACACGCCGCGCTCCTCATGTTCCGCATCGAGCGCCAGCGTGCCGCCTGCCGCGAATTCCGCATAGGCATAGAGCGTGGGCGAGAACACGGCGACCGGCGACGTGAGCCCGAACGCGGTGCCCGCTATCACGCGCACGCTTGCACCGCCGCGCGTGAACGACGGCAGCGTGTCGGCCGCGTGATGGACGAACGCGGGCGCAGTGTCTTCATGCTCGACCGGCAGCGCGACCCAGGTCTGGATCCCGTGGACCGGCTGATCGCGCGGCCGGTCTTCGTCGGGCGAGCGCTCCGAGTGCACGATGCCGCGGCCGGCGGTCATCCAGTTCACGTCGCCCGGTACGATCTTCTGCCGGAAGCCGAGGCTGTCGTGGTGCATCAGCGAACCGTCGAACAGGTAGGTGACGGTCGCGAGGCCGATGTGCGGATGCGGCAGCACATCGATGCCGCTGCCGGCCGGCAGCACGGCCGGCCCCATCTCGTCGAAGAAGATGAACGGGCCGACGAGGCGGGCGGCGCGCGCGGGCAGCACGCGGCGCACGACGAGGTTGCCGATGTCGCTTTCGCGCGGCGTGAGCAGGGTCTTGATCGAAACGGACATGGTGGGGGTCTTGTGGTCGGGGCGGCGCGCGTCAGGCGATCGCCGTGTCGATGGTGATCGGGTGCGTGAGGATCTTGTGCACCGGGCACGCGTTCGCGATCTGCAGCAGGCGTTCGCGCTGTTCGCCGGACAGGTCGCCTTCGAGCGTGATGCGGCGCACGATCGTGCTGCCCGCGCTGCCCGATTCGTGCGCGAGCTTCACGTGCACTTCGGTGAGCGGCCAGTCCTTGCGCTGCGCGTACATCTTCAGCGTGATCGCGGTGCATGCGCCGAGGCTCGACAGCAGCAGCGCGACGGGCGTCGGCGCGGTATCGCCGCCGCCGAGCGATACGGGTTCGTCGGCACGCCACTGATGGACGCCGTCGGTGAAATGGACCAGGTAATCGACGGAGCCGATGCTCGCTTCGACGGACAGTTCGCTCATTGCAATTCCATGTGGGGAAGGGGGATCGGCTGGCGTGCGGCCATGCATGGCCGCACGCTCAGGGTTCGAGCAGGCGCTGCAGCCGCAGTTCCTCGAAATCCAGCTCGGATTCTATGCGGTGCAGCACTGCGTCGTCGACCCGGCCGTCGCGATGCAGGTCGAGCAGCGCGTCGCGCGACACGCCCACCAGCTCGAGCTCGACGCGCAGCATTCGCGCGCGCACGTCCGCAGGCTGCGCGCCGTCGCGGTGCGCGCGTTCGTTGAACGCGACGCGGCTGCGGTACTCGGTCAGCAGCCGGTCGAGCGATGCGCGTTCTAGGGTCGAGCCGCGCTGCTCGCGCGCGTCGAGCTCGGCGAGCGCCGCGCCGAACGTATGCGCGCGCACCGCATGCTCCGACATCGTGTGCCGCGCGGCCGGGCGCAGCTTCAGCACGCGGATCAGCGGCGCGAGCGTGCCGCCCTGCACGACGAGCGTGGCGATGATCAGCAGGAACGTGCTGAACAGGATCAGGTCGCGGCCGGGGAAATTGGCGGGCAGCGCGATCGCGGCCGCGAGGCTCACGACACCGCGCATGCCCGACCAGCCGAGCACGACGGCTTCACGCCACGACCACGGCGCGCGGCCGGCACGCGGCGCGCGCAGGCGGCCCGGCAGCCACATCGCGACGAACACCCACACGATGCGCGCGGCGATCGCCGCGGCGGTGGCGGGCAGTGCGACGCGCAGGCCGGCCATCAGCACCGCGCCTTCGTGGTTCACGCGCGCGAGGATCGCATGCAGCGCGAGGCCGATCAGGATGAACACGAGCGCGTCGAGCACGAACACGATCGCTTCCCAGGTCGCCTTCGCCTTGATCCGCATGTCGGCGTCGAATACGCGATGCTGGCGCACGCCGAGCACGAGGCCGCAGGTGACGACCGACAGCACGCCCGAGCCGTCGACGGCTTCCGCGATCCCGTAGCTGCCCCACGCCATCGCGAAGGTCACGACGATGCCGAGCATCGGATCGCGCAGGCGCGGCAGCACCCAGCTCATCGCATGGCCGCACGCGAGACCGACCGCGATGCCGATCAGCGTGAGCGAGAAGAACAGGCCGGTGGCGCTTGCGGCCGTGATCGACACGGCGAGCGCGGCCGATACGGCCATCTGGTACAGCAGCAGGCCCGACGCATCGTTGACGAGGCTTTCGCCTTCGAGCACCGCGACGAGCCGCGCGGGCAGCGGGTGGCGCTGCAGGATTGCCTTCGCGGCGACCGCATCGGGCGGCGACACGATCGCACCGAGCGTGAAGCACGCGGCCCACGGCAGCGCGGGGTTCACCGCATGCACGGCGAACGCGACCGCGACGGTCGTGAACACCACCGCGCCGAGCGCGAGCGATGCGATCGACGCAAGCTCCTGCCGGAATTCCTTCCACGCGGTGTAGAACCCGCTCGACATCAGCAGCGGCGGCAGCACGGCCGCGAGCAGCAGCGCCGGGTCCATGTCGGGCACGCGCTTGCCGGCCACCGCGACCACGCAGCCGCCGAGCAGCAGCACGACGGCCGGTGGAATCGAAATCCGTTCGGCGAGCCACGTGAGCGCGCCGGCACCGCAGATCAACAGCAGCAGGTAATGGAACAGCTCGACGTTGGTCATGCGCGGGAGGTGATGAGCGATTGCATCACGACGGCTTGCGGTCGTTCGTGGTGCCGCCGGGCAGCGCGCCGAACATGTGCTGGCTGCACTTCGCGTCGCGCCAAGCGGTGTTCAGCCGGTGGCCCGCGAGCATGCGTCGCGCGACCGGCAGGATCTGTTCGCCGGCGAGCATGCCGAGCAGGCCGGTGAGCGCGATGATCGGCGGGGCCGGCGAATTCACGCCGATCGTGCCGTAGATGGCGCCGGCGAGGACACCGGCGAGCAGCGACAGGGCATAGGCTTTCATGATGGGCGTCTCGTGGTCTCGTGATCGAACGACGGATGGCGACGAGTGCATCGTCGAGGTCACTCGAAGCGTATCGGGTTTACGTGCAGAAAAAAAGGGCGGATTGCCCTTGGGCGACCACCTATTCTGGAATCCATGTGATTCCATTTTTTGGATGTTCGTGTCAGCGGATTGCGGTTTTAATGAATCGAGACGGACGAAGCAGATCAAGCGTCGTACCCAACTCGAATCCTCCCGCGTTCGCGGCGAGGCAAGATTCCCCTTCCCGTTCCAAGGATGATCACGCCATGAGCAACCCGAAGCTCGAAGTACTTACTCCGCAGAACAGCCAGCTGATCTTCATCGACCAGCAGCCGCAGATGGCATTCGGTGTGCAGTCGATCGATCGCCAGGCGCTGAAGAACAACGTGGTCGGCCTCGCGAAGGCCGCGAAGGCGTTCAATATCCCGACCACGATCACGACGGTCGAGACCGAGGCGTTCTCCGGTCATACCTATCCCGAACTGCTCGACGTCTTTCCGAACCAGAAGACGCTCGAACGCACGTCGATGAACTCGTGGGACGACCAGAAGGTGCGCGACGCACTGGCCGCGAACGGCCGCAAGAAGGTGATCGTGTCGGGTCTGTGGACCGAAGTCTGCAATACGACGTTCGCGCTGTGCGCGATGCTCGAAGGCGGTTACGAGATCTACATGGTGGCCGACGCTTCGGGCGGCACGTCGCAGGCCGCGCACGATTTCGCGATGCAGCGGATGGTGCAGGCCGGCGCGGTGCCCGTGACCTGGCAGCAGGTCATTCTCGAGTGGCAGCGCGACTGGGCGCGTCGCGACACGTACGACGCGGTGATGGCGGTCGTGAGGGAGCATTCGGGCGCGTACGGGATGGGCGTCGACTACGCGTACACGATGGTTCACAAGGCCGCGCAGCGTACCGCGACGCCGCACGAGTCGATCCCGGCCGTGCCGGCGAAGTAACGGGCGACCGGCTGCGCGCGACCGGCGGCGGGCGACCGGCTGCGCGCGATGCCTCCGATGCAGGCGGCGGCGCGCGGCGATCCGCCGGCCGCCGCCCGCTCAGGCCTCCGGCAGCGCCCACGGCGCGTGCGAGAAATGTTCGGCGAGGAAATCGAGCAGCACCGTCACGCGCGCGGCACGCAGCATGCCGGGCGGCGTCATCAGGTTGACGTTGACGTCGGCGATCCTCCAGTCATGCATGACTTCTTCGAGTATGCCGCGCTGCAGTTCGTCCCACACCAGGAACTCGGGCTGAAGCGCGAGGCCGTGGCCGGCGATCAGTGCGGGGACGATCACGTCGGCGTTGTTGGTGCGGATGCGTCCGTGCACGTTCACGCCGAATTCGTCGCCCGAGGCCGGGTGGCGAAAGCGCCAGTGCTCGGGCGTCGGCAGGTTGGTGTAGGTGAGGCACACGTGCTTCTCGATGTCGCGCGGATGCGCGGGCCGGCCATGCCGGGCCAGATACGCCGGCGACGCGACGAGCGGACGGCGCACCGCGCACAGGCGGCGCGAGCGCAGCGACGAATCGCTCAGCTCGGCGATCCGGATCGCGACGTCGAACCCGCCGGACACGATGTCGACGATGTGGTCGGTGAGCACGAGGTCGATGTCGACGCGCGGATAGCGTTCGAGAAACGCGGGCAGCACCGGCGACAGGTGGTGCAGCCCGAACGACATCGGCGCATTCACGCGCACGAGGCCGTGCGGTTCGAGCGCTTGCGCGGACGCCTCGCTCTCGATCAGTTCCGCATCGGCGAGCAGGCGGATCGCACGGTCGCGCAGCAGTTCGCCGGTCGGCGTGAGCGACAGCTTGCGCGACGTGCGGTACAGCAGCATCGCGCCGAGGCGTTTTTCGAGCCGCGCGATCGCCTTCGAGACGGTCGGTTGCGACACGCCGAGGAGCTCAGCGGCTTTGGCGAACGAACCGAGCTCCGCGACGCGCGCGAAGATGGCCCAGGCTTCGAGATCAGGAAGGTGTTGCATGGTCGGGCAGAGTGGCAGGGAAGCGAGGTGGATACGGCGGCGCAGCATGCGGCCGGCGCGATGCGGCTCATTCTAATCCGGCCGGGGAGAATAATCGTTATGGAATCTTATCTATTGTCGCTGTCGGCCGGCGTGCTGGTCGGCGTCGTGTACAGCGTGATCAAGGTGCGCTCGCCGGCGCCGCCGCTCATTGCGCTGATCGGCCTCGCCGGCATGCTGATCGGCTCGCAGGCCATCGGCGCCATCCGGCACTGGCTCGGCTTCTGATCGTATCGAGGACATTTTAATGAGTGCAACTGATAATCAGCCGGATCTGATCCTGCACAACGGCCGCATCACGACGCTCGACCGTGCGAACCCCGTCGCCACCGCGGTCGCGATCAAGGACGGCCGCTTCGTCGCGGTCGGCAGCGACGCGGAGATCGTGCCGCTCGCGGGCCGTGCGACGAAGGTGGTCGACCTCGGCTGCCGCCCGGCGCTGCCGGGCCTGACCGACAACCATTGCCACGTGATCCGTGGCGGCCTGAACTACAACATGGAGCTGCGCTGGGACGGCGTGCGCTCGCTCGCGGTCGCGATGGAGATGCTCAAGCAGCAGGTCGCGATCACGCCGGCGCCGCAGTGGGTGCGCGTGGTCGGCGGCTTCACCGAACACCAGTTCGCCGAGAAGCGCCTGCCGACGATCGACGAGCTCAACGCGGTCGCGCCCGATACGCCGGTGTTCATCCTGCATTTGTACGACCGTGCGCTGCTGAACGCGGCCGCGCTGCGTGTCGTGGGTTATACGAAGGACACGCCCGAGCCGCCGGGCGGCACGATCCTGCGCGATGCCGCGGGCAATCCGACGGGCCTGCTGCTCGCGAACCCGAACGCGACGATCCTCTACGCGACGCTCGCGAAAGGCCCGAAGCTGCCGTTCGAGTATCAATACAACTCGACGCGTCACTTCATGCGCGAGCTGAACCGGCTCGGCGTGACGGGCGTGATCGATGCAGGCGGCGGCTCGCAGAATTACCCGGACGATTACGAAGTGATCCGCAAGCTGCATGACGCGGGCGAGATGACGATCCGCATCGCGTACAACCTGTTCACGCAGAAGCCGAATGCGGAGAAGGAAGACTTCGTCAACTGGACGAAGAGCAGCAAGTACCACGACGGCACCGATTACTTCCGTCACAACGGCGCGGGCGAGATGCTGGTGTTCTCGGCAGCCGACTTCGAGGATTTCCGCGTCGCGCGCCCGGACCTGCCGGCCCAGATGGAAGACGATCTCGAAGGCGTGGTGCGCGTGCTTGCGCAGAACCGCTGGCCGTGGCGCATGCATGCGACCTACGACGAAACGATCAGCCGCGCGCTCGACGTGTTCGAGAAGGTCAACGAGGACATCCCGCTCGAAGGGCTGAACTGGTTCTTCGATCACGCGGAAACGATCTCCGAGAAGTCGATGGACCGGATCGCGGCGCTGGGCGGCGGCATCGCGGTGCAGCACCGGATGGCGTACCAGGGCGAGTACTTCGTCGAGCGCTACGGCGCGCAGGCGGCCGAAGCGACGCCGCCGGTCGCGAAGATGCTGTCGAAAGGCCTCAAGGTGTCGGCCGGCACCGACGCGACGCGCGTGGCGTCGTACAACCCGTGGGTGTCGCTCGCGTGGCTCGTGACGGGCAAGACGGTGGGCGGGATGCGCCTGTATCCGCAGCGCAACCTGCTCGATCGGGAAACTGCACTGCGCATGTGGACCGAGTACGTGACGTGGTTCTCGAACGAAGAGGGCAAGAAAGGGCGTATCGCGGTCGGGCAACTGGCCGACCTGATGGTCCCGGATCGCGATTTCTTCACGTGCGCGGAGGACGATATCGTCGATACGACGGCGCTGCTGACGGTGGTGGGCGGCCGGATCGTGTGGGGGGCGGGGCCGTTCGCGTCGCACGACGCGCCGATTCCGCCGGCGATGCCGGACTGGTCGCCGGTGCGCGCCTACGGCGGCTACGGTGGCTGGGGCGCGACGCAGCGCGATGGCGCACCGCTGCAGCGCGCGGCGGCCGCCGCGGCGATGTGCGGTTGCGCGAGCGCGTGCGGCATGCACGGCCATGCGCATGCTAGTGCGTGGAGCCGCGCGTTGCCGACGTCGGACGCGAAGGGTTTCTGGGGCGCGTTCGGCTGCTCGTGCTGGGCGGTCTGACATGACGGCGCGCACAGCCCATGGCAACCCGGCATGGATCCGCGCGCTGCTGTCGCAGCCGTGGGTCCTGCCGCTCGCGCGTCTGGCGCTCGTTTCCGCGTTCCTCATCGGCGGCGTCAACAAGGCGATGCACTTCGGCGACGCGGTGGCCGAGCAGGCGCATTTCGGCCTGCAGCCGGCCGCGTTGTGGGCGGCGCTGGCGATCGTGGTCGAGATCGTCGGCTCGTTGTGCGTGGTGTTTCGCCGCTTCACGTGGCTCGGCGCCGGCGCGCTCGGCATGCTGACGCTGGTCGCGATGGTCGTGGCGAACGATTTCTGGAACCATTCGGGTGCCGAAAATTTCATGGCGCTCAACAGCTTTTTCGAGCATCTTGGGCTGATCGCGGCCCTCGTGCTTGCGACCGTGCTCGACGATGCACGGCAACCGGCCGATGACGGCCGCTCCATCCGATGACAATGCAACAACCAGGGAATCCCGTGATGAAATCCATTCGTTCCGTGCTGCTCGCCGCGCTGCTCGCGGGCGGTCTTGCCGTCGCGCCGGTGGCGTTCGCGAAGCCGCCGGTGCCGCCGGCGGCCACGCCGACGGTGGCCGTCGGCCCGCAATACGACACGACGCACGTGTGCGTGGCACCGGAAGACTTCGACCGCTTCACCGACAGCTTCGTCGCGACGTTCGGCGGCAGGAAATCGAAGCAGGGCGTGTTCCAGGTCACGCCCACGCCGAGCCAGACGATGTCGCAGCTCGTGCTCACACCGGTCGGCACGATCTCGGTGTTCGGCTTCAAGACGCCGATCCCGTATCCGTTCTGCTCGGAGCGCACCGGTTATCTCGTCACCGACATGGACGTCGCGATGAAGACGGCGCGCGCGCACGGCGCGGACGTGATCGTCGACACGTTTCCCGATCCGATCGGGCGCGACGCGATCGTCCGCTGGGCCGGCACCCTGAACATGCAACTCTATTGGCATACCGAAGCGCCGCGTTACGACGTGCTCGAGACGGTGCCCGAGAACCGCGTGTACGTATCGCCGGAAAGCGTGCACAAGCTGGTGCACGATTTCGTGAAATTCTCGAACGGCAAGGTGGTGTCCGACACCCTCAAGGCGCCGGGCATCGAGATCGGCCGGCCGAACGACACGTACCGCCGCATCCGCATCGAATCGGGCTTCGGCAAGATGACCGTGCTCGTGAACGACGGCCACCTGCCTTACCCGTTCGGCCGCGAAATGACCGGCTACGAAGTGCACGATCTCGGCGCGACGCTGGAGAAGGCCAAGGCAGCCGGCGTGACCGTGCTCGTGCCGCCGTTCACGTCGGACGGCCGCGACGCGGCGCTCGTGCAGTTCCCGGGCGGCTACGTCGCCGAAATCCACGCGAGCGCGGCGCGATGAAGCACGAGGACACGATCCTTGCCGCGGTGGCCGGCTTCGTCGACACGCTGAGCTTCGTCGCGCTGTTCGGGCTGTTCACGGCACACGTGACGGGCAACTTCGTGCTGATCGGCGCGGGCATCGCGGGCTTCGGCCAGGGTGTCGTGTTGAAGCTCAGTGTGTTTCCCGCATTCGTGTGCGGCGTAATCGCGAGCAGCCTGATCGCGCGGTCGATGTCCGGGCGGCCCGCCTGGCAGGGCACGCGCGCGCTGCATGCGGTCCAGGCCGTGCTGCTGCTCGGCTTCTGTGCGGCGGGCGTGTGGGCGACGCCCGTCACGCAGCCCGACAGCCTTTCGGCGCTCGTGGCCGGCATCGTCGGCACGTTCGCGATGGGCGTGCAGAACGCGCATCCGCGCGTGATTGCGCGCGCCGGCGGCGTGCCGAACACGGTGATGACCGGCAACGTGACGCAGGCGATCCTCGACGCGGTCGACCTGCTGTCGGCCGGCACCGCCGATGCCGCGCGCGCGGCGGCACGCGCGCGCTTCGGCAAGATGCTGCCGGCGATCGTCGCGTTCGCGCTCGGCGCCGCATGCGGCGCGCTCGGATTCCGCTTCGTCGGGTTCCTCGCGCTGCTCGCGCCGGTCGGCGCGCTCGCGACGCTTGCCCTGTGCGCGGCACCAACGGCGGGTACCACCACACAGGAGCGCGCATGATCGAGCGGGGCGGGAGGAGACATCACGGTCGGCATACCGCACGGGCCGCGCGCGTGTCGATCGTCGCGGGGCTGCTGCTCGCGGGCGCCGACGCGGCATGCGCGCAAACGGCGGCGGCATCGACGCCGGCTTCCACGCCGGTGCAGGAGCCGGTGCCGGCCGCGTCATCGGCAACGCCAACGACATCGGCAACGACAACCGCTGCCGCCGCATCGACCTGCACGGCCAAGCGCCCCGTGGTGCTGTTCAACCGCTGGCAGGAAGACTGGTCGGTGCTCGCGAATCCGTGCGTGCCGCGCGCGCCGCTCGACGGCCTGAAATACATTCCGCTCGGCAACGATCCGGCCTCCTATCTGTCGCTCGGCGTGAACCTGCGCGAGCGTCTCGAGACCAATGACGCGCCGCTGTTCGGGATCGGCTCCGCGCAATCGGATACCTACCTGATCCAGCGAATCGAAGTGCATGCCGATGCGCATCTCGGCCAGCACTGGCAGTTCTTCGTGCAGTTGCAGGACGCCCGCGCGTTCGGCAAGAACACGGTGTCGCCGGTCGACAAGAACCCGCTCGATCTCGAGCAGGCGTTCGCGACCTACACGGGCGCGCTCGGCGGCGGCACGTTCAAGTTCCGCGTCGGCCGGCAGGAGATGGCGTTCGACTTGCAGCGTTTCATCGCCACGCGCGACGGCCCGAACGTACGGCAGGCGTTCGATGCGGTCTGGGCCGTGTACGAGTACCAGAAGTGGCGCTTCATCGGCTATGCGACGCAGCCGGTGCAGAACCGCAACGCGTCCGATTTCGACGACGTGTCGAATCGCGATCTCACGTTCAGCGGCGTGCGCGTCGAGCGGCAGTCGGTCGGGCCGGGCGACCTGTCCGGCTATTGGTCGCGCTACAACCGCAACAACGCGCGGTTCCTCGACGCGAGCGGTCCCGAGCATCGCGACGTGTGGGACGTGCGCTACACGGGCACACTGGGGCGCTTCGACTGGGATCTCGAAACGATGCTGCAGACCGGCAAGATCGGCAACGCGACGATCGGGGCGTGGGCCGTCGGTTCGATCGCCGGCTACAAGCTCGATGCGCCGTGGTCGCCGCGCATCGCGCTGCAGGTCGACGCGGCGTCGGGCGACCGGCATCCGCACGACGGCCGTGTGAGCACCTTCAACCCGCTGTTTCCGAACGGCTATTACTTCACGCTGGCCAGCTATACGAGTTACGCGAACCTGATTCACGTGAAGCCGTCCGTGACGCTGAAGCCGTCGGCGAACCTGTCGCTGCTCGGTGCGCTCGGCTTCCAGTGGCGCGAGACGACCGGCGACGCCGTCTATCAGCAGCCGAACATCCCGGTGCCGGGCACGGCGGGCAAGGGCGGGTTGTGGACCGGGATGTACGTGCAGCTGCGCGCGGACTGGACGATCGCCGCGAATCTGATCGGTGCGATCGAGGCCGTGCATTTCCAGGTCGGCGACGCGATCCGCCAGGCGGGCGGGCACAACGCCGACTACGTCGGCGTCGAGTTGAAGTACGGCTGGTGACGGCGGCGCGCGGCAACCCGCACGCGGCATGAAAAAGGGCAGCCCCGCGGGGCTGCCCTTCGTTCGTCCGGGCCGGCGACGTGGCCGGCCCGTTTGCGGTGATGGCGATGCGGTTACAGGTTCGGCGACAGTTGCAGCGCGTTCGTCAGGTCGCCCATCGGCTGCGCACCGTTCGCCTTCAGCGCGTCGTCGCGCTGTTGCAGGCCCGCGAGGCGCGGCAGCGAGAAGCGGCGCGTGATGAAGCGCAGGATCGAGCCCGTGTCGTATTGCGTATGGTCGACGAAGCCCTTCTTCGCGTACGGCGACACGATCAGCGCCGGGATGCGGGTGCCCGGGCCCCAGCGGTCGGCATTCGGCGGCGTCGCGTGATCCCAGAAGCCGCCGTTTTCGTCGTACGTGACGACCACGACCATGTTCTTCCACTGCGGGCTTGCCTGCAGGTGCGCGATCACGTCGGCGATGTGCTGGTCGCCCGAGGTGACGTCCGTGTAGCCCGGGTGCTCGTTCAGGTTGCCCTGCGGCTTGTAGAACGTGACCTGCGGCAGCGTGCCCGCATCGATCGCCTTGATGAACTCGGCGCCGTTCGCGCCGCCGTCGAGCAGGTGCTGCGCGCGGCTTGCGGTGCCCGGCGCCTGGTTCGCGAAGTAGTTGAACGGCTGGTGGTGCGGCTGGAAGTTCGGCGTCGACAGATCGGCACCGTAGATCACGTTCGACGTGCCGTTCTGGCTCGCCTGCAGCGCCTGGCCCCACGCGCCGGAATACCATGCCCACGACACGCCCGCGTTGGTCATCAGGTCGCCGATGTTGGTCGCCGTCTGCGGCGGCATCGTCGACGGATTGGCCGGGTCGGCGAGCAGCGGGTCGCCGCCCGTAGCCGCCTTGTTGCCGCTCGGCTGATACGCCGGCTGCATCGTGTTGATGCCGTAGAAGTCGGGCGTCAGCGCACCGTCGTTGACGAACTTCGGCGGGCCGCTCAGCGCGGAGGCCGGCGAGTTCGTCGCGACCTTCAGCGACTTGCCGTCGGCGTTCAGCACGGCGATCTTGCCGGCCGCCGGGCTCTTGTCGGCGTTCGGGTAGTACGGCGCGCACGCGCAGACCAGGTACTGGTGGTTCAGGAACGAGCCGCCGAACGCGCCCATGAAGAAGTTGTCGGCCAGCACGTACTGCTGCGCGATCTTCCACAGCGGCAGCTTCGACGGATCGGCCGTGTAGTGACCCATCGTCAGGCCGCCCGCGTCGGTCCATGCGGCGTACATGTCGTTCTTGCCGCCGTTGATCTGCATCTGGTCCTGATAGAAGCGGTGCACGATGTCGCGCGTCGCGATGCTCATCGACTGGTTGAAGCCGTTCGGATCGTCGATCGCGAACGGCGCGTTCGGCAGGTTCGCCGTCATCGCCTCGGTCACCGCCGGCGTGATGCCGGTCGCGGTCAGGCCGCCCCAGATCTTCGGCAGCGTCGCCATCGTCGAGCCGTCGCGATCCTTTTGCACCGAGTTCGCGGCCGTCGCGTTCTGCAGGCCGTTCGCGCCGGGGAAGTTGCCATACAGGTTGTCGAAGCTGCGGTTTTCCGCGTAGATCACGACAACGTTCTTGACGGCCGACAGGCCTTGCTGCGTGACATCGTCGCCGCCGCAGGCGGTCAGGCTGAGCGCGGCCGCGAGGGCGATCGGCGTATAGCGAATCCAGGCGTGCTTCTTCATGCGATGTTCTCTCTTTCGTTGTTTGTCGCGTGTGGGAACCGGGTTGACGTACGGCCGGTGCAGGCACTGCGAGACACCGACCGGCTGCGCGCATTATCTGGAACCGATTTGACAGCCGGGTGTAGGGGCGCTTTCAATTGACTGTCGGTTGAACGTCATGCAACGGTCATGGAACTGACATAAGCTCCGGCCGATTGCCCACCGCTACAAGAAGAACGACGATGCACAGCCTTCTGAAACCCCTCGCGTTCGCGCGATCGTTGACCCCTGCCGCGGCCGCGCTGGCGCTGGCCGCAGGGCTCGCGGCGCTCGCCGGTTGCGATGCGCGTCCCGGCGCGAATACGCCGGCCGCGTCCGTCGTGCCGGCGGCGCAAGCGGCTCCGGCCGCTCCCGCGGTCGCGCCGGCCAGCCAGCCGCAGACGCGTGCGCAGGTATTCGAGGGCGTCAAGCAGATGACGGCGCTCGGCAAGCAGCTGTTCTTCGATCCTTCGCTGTCCGGGTCCGGCAAGCTCGCATGCGCGTCGTGTCATAGCGCCGAGCATGCGTTCGGGCCGCCGAACGCGCTGTCGGTACAGCTCGGCGGCGACGACATGCACCGCACGGGCTTTCGTGCCGTGCCGTCGTTGAAGTACCTGCGCGGTATCCCGCCGTTCAGCGAGCACTTCCACGATTCGCCGGACGAAGGTGACGAAAGCATCGACGCGGGTCCGACCGGCGGGTTGACCTGGGACGGTCGCGTCGACACGCGCGATGCGCAGGCGCGCATTCCGCTCACGTCGCCATTCGAGATGAGCAGCTCGCCGGCAAGGGTCGCGAAGGCGGTTCGCGCCGCACCTTATGCGGATGCGTTCCGCAAGGCATTCGGCGACCAGGTACTCGGCAACGACCAGGCGACCTTCGACGCGGTGCTGCGTGCGCTCGACGCTTTCCAGCAACAGCCGGCGCTGTTCGATCCGTACACGAGCAAGTACGACGCGTATCTGGCCGGCCACGCGCAGCTCACGCCTGCTGAACTGCGCGGGCTGCAGCTGTTCAACGACGAGAAGAAGGGCAACTGCGCGAGCTGCCACATCAGTCAGCGCACGCTCGAAGGCGGGCCGCCGCAGTTCAGCGATTTCGGGCTGATCGCGATCGCGGTGCCGCGCAACCGCGCGCTGCCCGTCAATCACGACCCGCGTTTCCACGATCTCGGCGCGTGCGGCCCCGAGCGTACCGATCTGAAGGGCCGCGACGAATTCTGCGGCTTGTTCCGCACGCCGTCGTTGCGCAACGTCGCGCTGCGCAAGACGTTCTTCCACAACGGCGTGTACCACTCGCTCGAGGACGTGATGCGCTTCTACGTCGAGCGCGACATCCATCCGGAGAAGTTCTATCCGGTCGTGAACGGCAAGGTGCAGATCTACGACGACCTGCCCAAGCGCTACTGGCCGAACATCAACCGCGAAGCGCCGTTCGATCGCAAGCGCGGCGACCAGCCGGCGCTGAACGCGGCCGAGATCAAGGACGTGATCGCGTTCCTGGGTACGCTGACTGACGGATATCAGCAGACGGCCGCGCCGGCCGGCCACTAGAAGGCGGCGTCGACGGCACGCATGCTATCCTCGCTCGCTGACAGGCGCAGTGTGCGTGCCGGATGGCCGGCCCCCGGTTTGCCGGCATGCACCGCGCCGTTCGATCGAACATCCAAGGAGAACAACATGTCGATGCGTGCATCCCTTTCCGTCGTCACGCGCGTGCTGGCCGGCGCCGCGTGCGCAGCCGCGATGCTGCCTGCCCATGCGCAGAACAACCTGAACTTCCTGAACGACACGCCGCTCAGCTACTTCAGCAAGACCGACCGCGCGTCGCTGTCCAAGGCGGTCGTGCAGGTGCGCGACGAAGGCAAGGACGGCGAGACCACGACGTGGCAGAGCACCGGCCGCGGCACGCAGATCGATGCAAAGCTCACGCCGACCACGACCGAGACGGACGGCAAGACCTGCCGTGAAGTCGCCACCGAGATCACCGCGAAGGGCCAGACGATGACGCTCAAGCCCGTCTATTGCAAGACCGACGCGGGCAAGTGGCAGCTGCAGAAACGCTGAGCACGCGCGTGATGAAGCGGGGCGCCGCGCCGCGCACGGTGTCGTGCGGCGTCGTGATCCTCGATGCGGCCGGCCGCGTGTTCCTCGCGCACGCGACGGATACCACGCACTGGGACATCCCGAAAGGGCAGGGCGAGCCGGGCGAGACGCCGGTAGACGCGGCGCTGCGTGAACTGCTCGAGGAAACCGGCATCGTGTTCGGCGCCGATCGGCTGCTCGATCTTGGCCGCTTCGCGTACCGGCACGACAAGGATCTGCACCTGTTCGCGGTGCGCGTGGCCGACGACGAGGTCGATCTCGCGCACTGCACGTGCACGTCGCTGTTTCCGAGCCGTCGCGACGGCTCGATGATTCCCGAGATGGATGCGTATCGCTGGACCATGCCCGCCGACATCGACGCGTATGCGAGCCGCAGCCTCGCGCGGCTGTTTCGCACGAAGCTGTCGCTGGTGGAGTTGCATCGGCGGTTGACGGGTGGGTGAGCGAGCGGGGCGGCTTGCGCTGCGCCATGACCCGGCTTCGCTTCGACGCGCGCAACAAAAAACCGGCCCAGGGGCCGGTTTTTTTATGGTCACGCGGCGGCGGCTAGCGAAGCCGCGGACCGCATGCCGTCAAGCCGGCTTGCCCCAGCTGTCGCGCAGCCCGACGATCCGGTTGAACACCGGCTTGCCCGGTTTCGAATCGACCCGATCGGCGACGAAGTAGCCGTGACGCTCGAACTGCAGGCGCGTTTCCGGTGCGATGTCGTCGTTGCCCGGTTCGATGTATGCCTGCACGATCTTCTTCGAGTCGGGATTCAGCGCCTCGAGGAAATTCGCGCCGCCCGCGTCCGGATGCGGCTCCTTGAACAGGCGGTCGTAGATTCGCACTTCGGCCGGCTGCGCATGCTTCGCGCTGACCCAGTGGATGTTGCCCTTGACCTTGTACGTGTTCGCGCCTTCGGTGCCCGACTTGCTGTCCGGGAAGTAGTTGCAGTGCACGGCCGTCACGTTGCCGTCGGCGTCCTTGTCGAAGCCCGTGCATTCGATCACGTAGCCGTAGCGCAGGCGCACCTTGTTGCCCGGGAACAGACGGAAATAGCCCTTCGGCGGGTTCTCGACGAAGTCCTCGCGCTCGATCCACAGCTCGCGCGAGATCGGGAACGTGCGCACGCCGCGATCCGGGTGGTGCGGGTGCACGGGCGCCGTGCACGCTTCCTCGAGGTCTTCCGGATAGTTGTCGATCACGAGCTTCAGCGGATCGAGCACGGCGACGGTACGTGCCGCCTTGTCGTCGAGGTCGTCGCGCAGCGCGCCTTCGAAGATGCTCATGTCGATCCACGAGTCGATCTTCGTCACGCCGATCCGCTCGCAGAACAGGTGGATGCTCTCCGGCGTGAAGCCGCGGCGGCGCACGCCGACGATCGTCGGCATCCGCGGGTCGTCCCAGCCGTCGACGTGCCCTTCGGTCACGAGCTGCAGCAGCTTGCGCTTGCTGGTGATCGCGTACGTGAGGTTCAGTCGCGAGAATTCGATCTGTTGCGGCAGCGGGCGCGTGAACTTGCCGGCTTCCGCGAGTTCGTTCAGCACCCAGTCGTACAGCGGGCGGTGATCCTCGAACTCGAGCGTGCACAGCGAATGCGTGATGCCCTCGAGCGCATCCGAGATGCAGTGCGTGTAGTCGTACATCGGGTACACGCACCATGCGTCGCCGGTGCGGTAGTGGTGCGCGTAGCGGATCCGGTAGATCACCGGGTCGCGCATGTTCATGTTCGGCGAAGCCATGTCGATCTTCGCGCGCAGCACGTGCTCGCCTTCCTTGAACTCGCCGGCCTTCATGCGGCGGAACAGGTCGAGGTTTTCTTCCGGCGTGCGATCGCGGAACGGCGACGGCTTGCCGCCTTCCGTCAGCGAGCCGCGGTTCGCGCGCATTTCATCGGCGCTCTGGCTGTCGACATAGGCCTTGCCGCGCTGGATCAGCAGCTCGGCGAACTCGTACAGCTTGTCGTAGTAGTCGCTCGCGAAGTACTGGTGATCGACCGCGTCCTTGCGCCAGTCGAAGCCGAGCCAGCGCACCGCGTCGACGATCGAATCGACGTACTCGACGCTTTCCTTTTCCGGGTTCGTATCGTCGAAGCGCAGGTGGCACACGCCACCGTAGTCGCGCGCGACGCTGAAGTTCAGGCAGATGCTCTTCGCATGGCCGATGTGCAGATAGCCGTTCGGCTCGGGCGGAAAGCGCGTCTCGACGCGTCCGCCCCATTTGCCGGTGCGGTTGTCGTCGTCGATGATGTTGCGGATGAAATTGGAAGCCGCGGGGGCGTCGTTACGTTCGGTGCTCATGCGGATGGCGTCAGGTTGTGTCGGCGCGCGCGTCGCGCCGGTTTAATCCCGTGATTCTACCTGACCGGGGTCCGTCCCGCGCGGCTTGCGGCATGCCGGGGGCGGGTTTCGCCCGATTATCTCGATATTGTGTCGGCTGTAACACGACGTAAATCGGATTGCCCGGGCCGTTTGGCGTTGCCTATGATGGCTTCACCGATTCAATGCCGCCGTTCGGGATGCCGCGCGGCGGGAGGACACTAAAAACCATGATGAAAAAGACCACGTTTATCGTTCGTACCGCCGTGATCGTCGCGGCCCTGTCGCAACTCGGCGCGTGCGCCATGACGCATACGCAGCGCAATGCCGGTATCGGCGCGGCCGCGGGCGGCGCGCTCGGCTACCTGGTCACGGGCGGCCCGCTCGGCACGGTCGCCGGCGCCGCGGCAGGCGGCATCGTCGGCGCGAACGTGCGCTGACCGCCAGACATGACGCAAGCCGCCTGCAAGACGGCGGCTTGACGTCCGGTCGCGACGCGGCGCTCAGCGCGTCCCGACCCACGCACATCCTTCCGATATCAGACAGGCAGCATCAGGGAGGAACGGGTGTGCGACACTGCGCCGACGCACCACAACGATTTCACTCGTCGACGCACTTTCCATGAGCCGTTTACCCGTTCTCGTCCTGCCGGGCTACGCCAATTCGGGCCCGCTTCACTGGCAGAGCCGCTGGGAGCGTGCCGACGCACGCTTCTCGCGCGTCGCGATGCCCGACTGGGACCGCGCGTTCCGCAACGGCTGGTGTCTCGCGCTCGATCGCGCGGTCGAGGCCGCGCGCGGGCCGGTGCTGATTGCCGGCCACAGCCTCGGTACGCTGACCACCGCATGGTGGGCGACGCGCTACGCGCGCCCGGCGGCGCTCGCCAAAGTGCGCGGCGCGCTGCTCGTCGCGTTGCCCGATCCCGACGGTCCCGCGTTTCCGGCTGACGCGTACGGTTTCGGGCCCGTGCCATACGAACGGCTGCCGTTTCCGACCTGCGTGGTCGCCAGCAGCGACGATCCGTATGGCTCGCTCGCGTTCGCCCGAAACTGCGCGAACGCATGGGGCAGCGCCTTCCAAGATATCGGCCCGCGCGGCCACATCAATGCGGACAGCGGGCTCGGCGACTGGCCCGAGGCGCGCGGCTGGCTCGACGCGCTCGCCCGTCGCGACTGACGGCTCGATCGACAGCTCGATTGATCGACCGCGCGGGGCAGGGCAGCGGTTGACGCCGATGCCACGCGGCCCTTCTGCACCCGCGCCACCCGCCGCGTTCAGATTGCCTGTTTCGCCCGCAGCGTGGCGATTTTCGCGTCGTCGTAGCCGAGCATGTCGCGCAGCACGTCGTCGGTCTGCGCGCCGAGCAGCGGCGGGGCCGTGCGTGCCTCGGGCGGCGTCGCGCTCATCCGGATCGGGTTGCGCACGAGCTTCGCGTCCGCGCCGCACGGGTGCGGCAGCGACACCTGCATCCCGCGCGCGACGACCTGCTCGTTGTCGAACACCTCGTCGAGATCGTTGATCGGGCCGCACGGCACGCCGGCCGCTTCGAGCGCGCCGATCCAGTCGGCCTTGTCGCGCGCCTTCACCATCTCCGCGAGGATCGGCACCAGCGTGTCGCGGTGGCGCACGCGCGACGGATTCGTCGCGAAACGCTCGTCATCCGCCAGTTCGGGCCGGCCGCCGGCCTCGACGAACTTGCGGAACTGCCCGTCGTTGCCGACCGCGACGATGATCCACCCGTCGCGCGTCTGGAACGTCTGGTACGGCACGATGTTCGGATGCGCGTTGCCCCAGCGCACCGGCGGCTTGCCGCTCGCGAGGAAATTGGTGTTCATGTTCGCGAGCAGCGCGACCTGCACGTCGAGCAGCGCCATGTCGATGTACTGGCCTTCGCCGGTCCGGTCGCGATGCGCGAGCGCGGCGAGCACCGCGATCGTCGAGTAGAGGCCGGTCGCGAGGTCGGCGATCGCGACGCCGGCCTTCTGCGGGCCGCCGCCCGGCTCGCCGTCGCGCTCGCCGGTGATGCTCATGAAGCCGCCGATCCCCTGGATGATGAAGTCGTAGCCCGCGCGGTGCGCGTACGGGCCGGTCTGGCCGAAGCCGGTGACCGAGCAGTAGACGAGGTCGGGCTTCACCGCACGCAGCGAGTCGTAGTCGAGCCCGTATTTCTTCAGCTGGCCGACCTTGTAGTTCTCGAGCACGACGTCGCTCTGCGCGGCGAGCTCGCGCACGATCTGCTGGCCCTCGGGCGTGGCAATGTCGACCGTCACCGAGCGCTTGTTGCGGTTCGCCGCGAGGTAGTACGCGGCCTCGGCGGTATCCGCGCCGTCGGCGTCCTTCAGGTACGGCGGCCCCCAGTGGCGCGTGTCGTCGCCGGCGCCCGGGCGCTCGACCTTGATCACGTCCGCGCCGAAATCGGCAAGCGTCTGCGCGCACCACGGGCCCGCGAGCACGCGGGTGAGGTCCAGCACGCGGATATGGCTCAGGGCACCCATCGTCGAATCGTCTCCTTTCATGGCTCGCCTTGTCGGGCAAGGCCGGTTGGCATGCCGAGCATCTTAAGGCGAATCGGCCGCGCGGGTGGCCTGGCGCCCGTCATTGGCGGAAACGGGCCCCGCCCGGGCCGGCCGGATGGCCGAGCCGCTTTCCGGCGCTTTGCCCGGAAGCGGGCCCCGATCCCGTATAATCGATCGTTTCCGAATCCATGCCGCCGCGCGCCCCGACAAGGGCGCCGGCGTTTGAAGCCGTCTTTGCCAGACTGTCCCCGCACGCCATGAAAGCTGCCGAAATCCGCGAGAAATTCCTCAAATTCTTCGAATCGAAGGGCCACACGATCGTCCGCTCGTCGAGCCTCGTGCCCGGTAACGACCCCACGCTGATGTTCACGAACTCGGGCATGGTCCAGTTCAAGGACGTGTTCCTCGGCACGGATCCGCGTCCGTACTCGCGCGCCACGACGGCGCAGCGCAGCGTGCGCGCGGGCGGCAAGCACAACGACCTCGAGAACGTCGGCTACACGGCGCGCCACCACACGTTCTTCGAGATGCTCGGCAACTTCTCGTTCGGCGACTACTTCAAGCACGACGCGATCAAGTTCGCGTGGGAGCTGCTGACCACGGTCTACCAGCTGCCGAAGGACAAGCTGTGGGTCACGGTCTACCAGGAAGACGACGAAGCTTACGACATCTGGGCGAAGGAAGTCGGCGTGCCGACCGAGCGCATCATCCGCATCGGCGACAACAAGGGCGCGCGCTACGCGTCGGACAACTTCTGGACGATGGGCGACACCGGCCCGTGCGGCCCGTGTACCGAAATCTTCTACGACCACGGCCCGGACGTGTGGGGCGGGCCGCCGGGGTCGCCCGAGGAAGACGGCGATCGCTACATCGAGATCTGGAACCTCGTGTTCATGCAGTTCAACCGCGACGCGCAGGGCAACATGACGCGCCTGCCGAAGCAGTCGGTCGACACCGGCATGGGCCTCGAGCGTCTCGCCGCGGTGCTGCAGCACGTGCACAGCAACTACGAGATCGACCTGTTCCAGAACCTGATCAAGGCCGCCGCGCGCGTGACCGAAATCAGCGACCTCACGAACAACTCGCTGAAGGTGATCGCCGATCACATCCGCGCATGCTCGTTCCTGATCGTCGACGGCGTGATTCCCGGCAACGAAGGCCGCGGCTACGTGCTGCGCCGGATCGTGCGCCGCGCGATCCGCCACGGCTACAAGCTCGGCCGCAAGGGCGCGTTCTTCCACAAGCTGGTGGCCGACCTCGTCGCCGAGATGGGCACGGCCTACCCGGAGCTGAAGGAAGCCGAACAGCGCGTGACCGACGTGCTGCGCCAGGAAGAAGAGCGCTTCTTCGAGACGATCGAGCACGGCATGTCGATCCTCGAAGCCGCGCTGGCCGATGTCGAGGCGAAGGGCGGCAAGGTGCTCGACGGCGAACTCGCGTTCAAGCTGCACGACACCTACGGCTTCCCGCTCGACCTCACGGCCGACGTGTGCCGCGAGCGCGGGATGACGGTCGACGAGCCGGCATTCGACGACGCGATGGCGCGCCAGCGCGAGCAGGCCCGTGCGGCCGGCAAGTTCAAGGCCGCGCAGGGCCTCGAATACACGGGCGCGAAGACCACGTTCCACGGCTATGAGGAAATCGCGTTCGACGACGCGAAGGTCGTCGCGCTGTACGTCGACGGTTCGTCGGTCAACGAAGTGAAGACGGGCCAGGACGCGGTCGTCGTGCTCGACCACACGCCGTTCTATGCGGAATCGGGCGGCCAGGTCGGCGACCAGGGCGTGCTCGCGAACGCCGCGACGCGCTTCGCGGTGGCCGACACGCTGAAGGTGCAGGCCGACGTGATCGGCCATCACGGCACGCTGGAGCAGGGCACGCTGAAGGTGGGCGACGTGCTGCGCGCGGAAATCGACGCGCATCGCCGCGCCCGCACGCAGCGCAACCACTCGGCCACCCACCTGATGCACAAGGCGCTGCGCGAAGTGCTCGGCGCGCACGTGCAGCAGAAGGGTTCGCTGGTCGACGCGGAAAAGACCCGTTTCGACTTCGCGCACAACGCACCGATGACCGACGACGAAATCCGTCGCGTCGAGCAGATCGTCAACGACGAAATCCTTGCGAACGCGCCGGGCATCGTGCGCGTGATGCCGTACGACGAAGCGGTGAAGGGCGGCGCGATGGCGCTGTTCGGCGAGAAGTACGGCGATGAAGTGCGCGTGCTCGACCTCGGCTTCTCGCGCGAACTGTGCGGCGGCACGCACGTGCACCGCACCGGCGACATCGGCTTGTTCAAGATCGTCGTCGAAGGCGGCGTCGCGGCCGGCATCCGCCGCGTCGAGGCGATCACTGGCGACAACGCGGTGCGCTACGTGCAGGAACTCGACGCACGCGTGAACGAAGCCGCGGCCGCGCTGAAGGCGCAGCCGTCGGAGCTCACGCAGCGTATCGCGCAGGTGCAGGACCAGGTGAAGTCGCTCGAGAAGGAGCTGGGCGCGCTGAAGTCGAAGCTCGCATCGAGCCAGGGCGACGAGCTCGCGCAGCAGGCGGTCGAAATCGGCGGCGTGTTCGTGCTGGCCGCGACACTCGACGGCGCCGACGCGAAGACGTTGCGCGAAACGGTCGACAAGCTGAAGGACAAGCTGAAGAGCGCGGCGATCGTGCTGGCGGCCGTCGAAGGCGGCAAGGTCAGCCTGATCGCAGGCGTCACGCCCGACGCGAGCAAGAAGGTCAAGGCCGGCGAGCTCGTGAACTTCGTCGCGCAGCAGGTCGGCGGCAAGGGTGGCGGCCGTCCGGACATGGCGCAGGCAGGCGGCACCGAGCCGGCGAACCTGCCGGGCGCGCTGGCTGGCGTGAAGGGCTGGGTCGAAGAGCGGCTCTGATCGCTCCGACCGATGTGATGCCGCCCCGTTGCGGCATTGCGTGAAATGAAAGAGACCCGATCGGCATGCGCCGGTCGGGTCTTTTTGTTTTTGCGCGTCGATCCGGGCGGCGACGCGCGAACACGGGTCAGGCCGTCACGGTCACCGCGGGCTTCGTCGCATCGGCGGGCGGCCGTCCGGCTTCCGTGAGTGCATCGCGCAGCGCGGCGAGGGCAGCCGACGCATAACCCTGCCGCCACGCGAGCAGCGTATCGATACCTTCCAGTTCGGGGATCACGTGCGCGGCGATGTTGCCGGTTTCGGGCTGCAAATCGAGCACCGAACGCGGCGCGACCGCGATGCCGGCACCCGCCGCGACGCACGCGACGATCGCGTGATACGACCCGAGTTCGAGCACGCGCGCCGGCTTGACGCCGTGCCCTGCGTACCACTGCTCGACGTACTTGCGATACGTGCAGCCGCGCTCGAACGCGATCAGCGTCGGCAGGATCACGTCGCGCGGCGTGCGCACCGGCGGGTGGCCGCGCGGCGTGAGCAGCACCAGGTCCTCGCGGAAGACCGGCACCGTCTCGAACGTGTCGGGGAGCGTCTCCGGCGCGGGCGGGCGCGCGAACAGCGCGGCGTCGATTTCGAAATCGCGCACGCGGTCGATCAGCCAGCCCGTCGTGCCCGTCAGCAGCTCGAGCGACACGTCGGGCCATGCGTGGTGATAGCGCGCGAGCACGGTCGGCAGGCGGCTCGCCGCCGTGCTCTCCATCGTGCCGAGCCGCAGCCGCCCGCGCGGCGTGTCCTCGCGCACGGCATCGCGCGCCTCGTCGGCGAGCGCGAGCAGGCGCTCGGCATACGGCAGCAGCGTGTGCCCGGCCGGCGTCAGCACGAGGCGGCGGCCGTCGCGCACGAACAGCGCCGCCCCGAGTTCCTCCTCGAGCTGCTTGATGCGCGTCGTGACGTTCGACTGCACGCGATTGAGCTTGGCCGCCGCGCGCGTCACGCCGTTCTCGCGCACCACGGCCCGGAAAATCGCCAGCGCCGCCAGGTCCATGATTCTCTCCGAGCGATGATTGGATTCTCAATTATTCATTTTTCGAGAACGTTTGGTCAAGCTAGGATGGAAGCATTCCGATTTCCGATCCGGCCCGCGCGTTGAACGCCGGCCCTTGCTGCCATGTCCCGCTCCGATGCCCCGACCGCCGCCGCCGGCGCGCCTCCCGTCGATGATGCCGACCGCCGCGCCCGCGCGGCCGCGCTGGCCTGCATGGTCGGCCTCGCGGTCGTGCTCGGCGTCGGCCGCTTTGCGTTCACGCCCTTGTTGCCGCTGATGCTCGCGGACGGCTCGATCGGCCTGAAGGCCGGCGGCTGGCTCGCGTCGGCGAACTACGCGGGCTACTTCGTCGGCGCGGTCAGTTGCGCGGCGCTGCGGGTGGCGCCCGCGCGCATGGTGCGCGTCGGGCTCGTGGCCACCGTGCTGCTCACTGCCGCGATGGGTATCGGCCACCTGCTGCCGGTGTGGCTCGCGGTGCGCTTCGTCGCGGGCGTCGTCAGCGCATGGACGTTCGTGTTCGTGTCGCAATGGGGGCTGCGGCGGTTGGCCGAACTGCATGCGCCGGCGTGGAGCGGAGTGATCTACGCCGGGCCCGGCGTCGGCATCGTGGTGACGGGGCTGATCGGCAGCGCGCTGGCCGGCCAGCGCGCGGCGTCGGGCTGGCTCGGGTTCGCCGCGCTGTCCGCGGTGCTGTCGGTCGTGATCTGGCGCACGTTTGTGGCCGCCCCGGCGCAAGCCGTGCCGCCGCCGGGCGGTGCCGCGCCGCATGTGGCCGCCGCCACCGCGCCGAACCACGCGCACGCGCGCCGCCATCGCGCGGACGCCGCATGGCTCGTCGTGCTGTACGGCATGCCGGGCTTCGGCTACATCATCACCGCGACGTTCCTGCCCGTGATCGCGCGCGCCGCGCTGCCGGCCGGCTCGCCATGGCCCGACCTGTTCTGGCCGATGTTCGGCGCGGCGCTGATCGTCGGCGCGATCACCGCCGCGCGACTGCCCGCGCACTGGGACAACCGGCTGCTGCTGGCGGCCGGTTGCGCGACACAGGCGCTCGGCATTGCCGCCGGCATCGTGTGGCCGAACGCGGCCGGCTTCTCGGTCGGCAGCGCGCTGCTCGGCCTGCCGTTCACCGCGATCACGCTGTTCGCGATGCGCGAGGCGCGGCGCTTGCACGGCGAGCGGGCAGCCGGGCTGATGGGCTATGCGACCGCGTCGTACGGGGTCGGGCAGATTCTCGGCCCGCTCGTCGCGGCGCCGCTGGCCGCGCGCTTCGGGTCGTTTTCGCCCGCGCTGTGGGTTGCGGTAGCCGCGCTGCTGCTGGGCGCCGCCGGCTTCGCGGCGACCGCCGCACGAGGGCGCCGGCAACCCTGATGCCGGCGGGGCCGGATCGTCTGCGGCCCGGGCAAACTCGCTAGAATGAAGCCTTTCCCGCGCCGAGCGGGTGCGCGGGCAGCCGGCAGGCGGCCGTCCGGCGCCTGCCAGATCCCCATCGATGACCACCGCCGATTACCGCTTTTGCCCGCGCTGCGCGAGCCCGCTCACCGAGCGCGCCGATCCCGACCATGAAGGCGGCCGCATTCGCCAGGCGTGCCCCGACGACACCTGCGGCTATGTGCACTGGAACAACCCGCTGCCCGTCGTCGCGGCGATCGTCGAGCTCGACGGCAAGATCCTGCTCGCGCGCAACGCGGCCTGGCCCGAAGGCATGTTCGCGCTGATCACCGGCTTCCTCGAGAACGGCGAGACGCCCGAGGACGGCATCGCGCGCGAGGTCTTCGAGGAAACGGCGCTGAAGGCCGAGCACGTGTCGCTCGTCGGCGTCTACGAATTCATCCGCAAGAACGAGCTGATCATCGCGTACCACGTGCGTGCATCGGGCACGGTCGCGCTGTCGCCGGAACTGCTCGAATACAAGCTCGTCGATCCGCCGCTGCTGCGCCCGTGGCGCGCCGGCACGGGCGTCGCGCTCGCCGACTGGATGCGTGCGCGCGGCCTCGATTTCGAGTTCGTCGACCGGCCGGGGCAGTGACGGGCCGGCCCGTGAGCCGCGTTGCATCCGCCGCGCCGCGAGCGATCGCGGCGCGGCGTTCCGCTTCCTGCCGGTGCGCCGTGTCCCGCGGCGGCCGCGCGTCGTCCACCACGCTTCCATCGTCCTGACCGCCATCGCCATGTCCGACAAGCCGCAACCGCGTCCGCGCGACGCCTATCGCCACTTCCTGCCGATCACGACCCGCTGGATGGACAACGACGTCTACGGGCACGTGAACAACGTCGTCTACTACAGCTACTTCGACACGGTCGTGAACGAATACCTGATCCGCGCGGGCGTGCTCGACGTCGAGCACGGGCAGACGATCGGCCTCGTGGTCGAGACGCAGTGCAACTACTTCGCGCCGCTCGTGTTCCCGCAGTCGGTCGACGCCGGGTTGCGGGTCGTGAAGCTCGGCACGTCGAGCGTGCGCTACGAGGTCGGGCTGTTCGCGCAAGGCGATGCATCGCCCGCCGCGCAGGGGCATTTCGTGCACGTGTACGTCGATCGCGGCACGCGCCGGCCGGTGCCGCTGCCCGATGCGCTGCGCGCCGCGCTCGAGCCGCTCGCGGCCTGACTGCGCGGTGCACGCGTTCGCGCTCCAGGCCTTCAACGGCCTCAGCTACGGCCTGCTGCTGTTCATGCTGTCGGCCGGACTCACGCTGATCTTCAGCGTGCAGGGCGTGCTCAATTTCGCGCATGCGAGCTTCTACATGCTCGGCGCGTACGTCGGCTACAGCATCGCGGCCGGCGCGGGTTTCTGGCCCGCGCTGGTGCTCGCGCCGCTGACGGTCGGGCTGCTCGGCGCCGGCTGCGAGCGCACGTTGCTGCGCCGCGTGCAGGCGCGCGGCCATACGAGCGAACTGCTGCTGACCTTCGGCCTCGCGTACTTGATCGGCGAGGGCGCGAAACTCGTGTGGGGCCTCGCGCCGCTGCCGGCGCCCGTGCCGGCGCTGTTCGACGGCGCGCCCGTGACCGTATTCGGCCTCGCGCTGCCGCGCTACCGGCTGTTCATGATGGGGATGTCCACGGCGATGCTGGTCGCGCTCGGCGCGCTGCTGCGCGCGTCGCGCATCGGGCTCGTCGTGCGCGCGGCGCTCACGCACCGCGCGGCCGTCGAGGCGCTCGGCTACGATGTGCCGCGCGTGATGACGGCGCTGTTCGGCGCGGGCACCGCGCTCGCGGCGCTGGCCGGCGTGATCGGCGCGCCGCTCGCGGTGATCGAGCCCGCGCTGGCCGAAACGGTCGGGTCGGTCGTGTTCGCGGTCGTCGTGATCGGCGGGCTCGGCTCGCTCGGCGGCGCGTTCGCGGCGTCGCTCGCGGTCGGCTTCGCGCAGACCTTCGCGGCCGCGAGCGACACGTCGCTGCGCGACCTCACGGAATGGGCCGGCATCGTGCTGCCCGACAGCGTGGCCGCGGTGTCGATCGCGCAGCTGGCGCCGCTGGTGCCGTACCTGCTGCTCGTCGCGGTGCTGGTCGCGCGGCCGCGCGGGCTGTTCGGCGAGCGTGCCGATGCTTAGCCGCACGCTCGCCGGCGTCGCGCGCTGGTCCCTGTTCTCGGCATGCGTCGTGCTGCCCGCATGGCTGTGGCCGCATGGCGCGGTGCTCGGCTATCTCGCGCAGACGGCCGCGCTCGTCGTGCTCGCGCTGTCGTACAACCTGCAGCTCGGCACGACCGGGCTGCTGTCGTTCGGGCACGCGGCGTTCGCGGGCCTCGGCGCGTTCGCGGCCGCGCACTGGTTCAACCACTTCGGCGGTCCGCTGCCGCTGTTGCCGCTCGTCGGCGGTGTGGCCGGCGCCGGCTTCGGTTTCGCCGCCGGGCTGCTCGCGACGCGCCGCTCGGGCACCGCGTTCGCGATGATCACGCTCGGGCTCGGCGAATGCGTCGCGGCCGCCGCGTGGAGCGTGCCGGCCTGGTTCGGCGGGATCGGCGGCGTGCCGATCGACCGCGCGAGCGGCACGCCGTGGGGCGCCTGGCATTTCGGCGCACCTGTCCACGCGTATGCGGTGATCGCCGCGTGGTGTCTCGCATCGGCGTGGGCGATGCACGCACTGACACGCACGCCGCTCGCGCGGCTCGCGAATGCGGTGCGCGACAACCCGGTGCGCGTCGCCGCGCTCGGGTCCGATCCGCGCCGCGTGCGGCTCGCGATGGTCACCTGCGCGTCGTTCTTCGCCGGCGTCGCCGGCACGCTGACGCTGATCGACGTCGAAATCGCGACGCCCGACAGCGTATCGATGGCGCGCTCGGCGACCGTGCTGATCGCCGCGGTGATCGGCGGCACCGGTGCGTTCTTCGGGCCGGCGGCCGGGGCCGCCGTCCTCACGGTGCTGAGCATCGTCGTCGCGGGCGTGTCGCGTGCATGGGCGCTTTATCTCGGCGTGCTGTTCGTCGTGATCGTCGTGGCGGCGCCGCGCGGGATCGCCGGGATCGTGCAAGCGCTCGCGCATGCGGCGCGGCGCGGCGCGCCGGCGGTCGAGCGGTGGCGCATGCTGTGCGCGGTCGGTGCTTGGGTGTTCTGGGGCGTCGCGCTCGTCTGCGCGGCCGAGCTCGGCTATGCGTGGCGCTTCGCGCAGGACGACGGCGCGGGCTTCGCGTTCGGCGCCCGGCGCATCGACGCCGATACGCCGGCCGGCTGGGCCGTCGCGTGCTCCGCGTTCGGCATCGGGACGCTGCTGTGGGGCTGGCGCGCGCGGCTCGTGCCGGGCGCGCCGGCCGGCAAGCGGGAGGACGGGCGATGAACGGCAACGCGATCGCGCTGCACGGCGTGGTGCAGCGCTTCGGCGCGCAGACGGTGCTCGACGGCGTCGAGCTGAGCATCGCGGCCGGCGAGCGTCATGCGCTGATCGGGCCGAACGGCGCGGGCAAGTCGACGCTGTTCGGCGTGATCGCCGGCGCGGTGCGGCCGACGCGCGGGCGCGTCGTGCTGCACGGCGTCGAGCTGCGCGGGCGCGGGCCGGTCGTCGCGAGCCGGCTCGGCATCGGCCGCAGTTTCCAGCAGACGAGCGCGTTCGCGCGGCTGACCGTGTTCGACAACCTGCGCTGCGCGGCGCTGCATGCACCGGCCGAACGGCGGCGCTGGTGGAACCGGCTGCGCGAATCGGCATCGGTCGATCTCGCGGCCGCTCGCGTGCTGCACGACATCGGCCTCGATGCGCACCGCGACACGCTCGCCGGCGAACTGAGCTATGCGGAACAGCGCGCGCTCGATCTCGGGATCGCACTCGCGAGCGGCGCGCGCACGCTGCTGCTCGACGAGCCGACGGCCGGCATGAGCCGCGCGCAGGCGGCGCGGATGATCGCGCTGATTCGTGCGACGACGCAGGGGCGCACGGTCCTGCTGATCGAACACGACATGGATGCGGTGTTCGGCTTCGCCGAACGCATCACGGTGCTCGTGCGCGGCACGGTGGTCGCGACCGGCGCGCCGGATGCGATCCGCACCGATCCGGCCGTGCGGGCCGCCTATCTGGGCGAGGGCGGCCCATGAGCGCGTTGCTCGACATTCGCGACCTGCGCGCGTGGTACGGCCTGCAACCCGTGCTCGACGGCGTCGATCTCGCGCTCGCGCCGGGCGAGACGCTCGCGCTGCTCGGCCGCAACGGCTCGGGGCGCTCGACGCTCGCGAAGGCCGTGATGGGGCTCGTGCGCACGGCCGGCTCGGTGCGCATCGGCGGCGCCGAATGCGTGGGCGCGCGCACGTTCGAGATCGCGCGGCGCGGCGTCGCTTACGTCGCTGAAAGCCGCGACGTGTTCCCGCTGCTGACGGTGCGCGACAACCTGCGGCTCGGATTGCGCGGCGTCAGCGGCGCGGCTGAACGCACGGCGCTCGAACGGCTGTTCGACCGCTTTCCGTTGCTGGCCGCGCGCGCGGACGTGAAAGCGGGGCGGCTGTCGGGCGGCGAGCAGCAGGTGCTCGCGCTAGTGCGGGCGCTGGCCGGCCGCCCGCGCGTGCTGATCGTCGACGAACCGGCGGAAGGCCTCGCGCCGCTCGCGGTCGACGAAGTCGGCGCATGCCTCGCCGCGCTGCAGGCTGACGGCGTCGCGATCGTGCTGATCGAGCAGCGGCTGCAGTTCGCGCCGCGGCTCGCGCGGCGCGTCGCGGTGATGGGGCGAGGGCAGATCGTCTACGACGGTGCGCTCGACGGCCTGGGCGGCGACGTCGCGACCGCATGGCTGAGCGCCGGCTGACGGCGCGCGAGCGATTGTTCGGGAAACGCTGCCAGTCAATTCGTGGCGAGCCGCTTTATCGCCGCCAAGCCGCACCGTAAATTGCCGGTCATACCGGTTGCACATCGACTCAACAACCCGGCAGCCGGCACCCTCCATCGAAAGTCTTGGACTGAGGAATGAAATCATGAGCAAGCTGGCAAACAAGGTCGCGATCGTCACGGGCGGCTCGAAGGGCATCGGCGCGGCGATCGCGAAGGCGCTGGCCGCGGAAGGCGCGTCGGTCGTCGTGAACTACGCGAGCAGCAAGGCGGGTGCCGATGCGGTCGTGAGCGCGATCGTCGAAGCCGGCGGCCGCGCGGTCGCGGTCGGTGGCGACGTGTCGAAGGCAGCCGACGCGCAACGCATCGTCGATACCGCGATCGACACGTATGGCCGTCTCGACGTGCTCGTCAACAATTCCGGCGTGTATGAATTCGCACCGATCGAAGCGATCACCGAAGAGCACTACCGCCGGCAGTTCGACACGAACGTGTTCGGCGTGCTGCTGACCACGCAGGCAGCGGTCAAGCATCTCGGCGAAGGCGCGAGCATCATCAACATCAGCTCGGTCGTGACCAGCATCACGCCGCCGGCCAGCGCCGTGTACAGCGGCACCAAGGGTGCGGTCGACGCGATCACCGGCGTGCTTGCGCTCGAACTCGGCCCGCGCAAGATTCGCGTGAACGCGATCAACCCGGGGATGATCGTGACCGAGGGCGCGCACAGCGCGGGGATCATCGGCTCCGATCTCGAAAAGCAGGTGCGCAGCCAGACGCCGCTCGGCCGCCTCGGCGAGCCGGACGACATCGCGTCGGTGGCCGTGTTCCTCGCATCGGACGATGCGCGCTGGATGACCGGCGAGCACCTCGTCGTGAGCGGCGGGTTGAACTGATCCGGCAAGGGCGGTGCAGCGGCGCGCGTGCGCCGATGGTGCCGCCCGTCACGTTACGCGTGCATCGCGAGCGCGTAGCGGCCGACGTGCCACTGCAGGCTCTCGACGACGAGCGCGTGATTCCGTTCCGAGTCGAGCCCCGCGATCGTCATCGCACCGACGATGCCGGCGCCGGCGATCCGCAACGGCACGCCGCCGCCGTCGAGCGCATAGTCGTCATCCGACAGTCCCTGCGACTGCAGCGACCAGCCGGCGCGGCGAAAGCGCTCGCCGACCGCGAGCGAACTGAGGCCGAAGCGCAATACCGTGTTCTGCCGCCGGCGGATCGCTTCGCTGTCGCCGGCGGCGCTGCCGTCGAGCGCGCAGTAGAACAGCGGTGCCTGCTCGCCGACGATGCTCACCGCGATCGGCAGCCCGCGGCGCGACGCAAGGTTGACGGCGATTTCACCCATCCGGCGGGCGACCGCCGCATCGAAGCGCGGCAGCGCCGGGCTCGACGCGTCGTCGAAGGGGTGGGGTTCGAGGCGAAAGAGGGTCGTCACCATGGCGGCTCCGTGGCGTCGCCGGCGCTGGGTGCGCGCGCCGGGCGTCGCATCGTCACGGGCCGCGCGCGGGCCCGTCTGTCCATCACTGCTTCGGTGCGTCGAGCATCCACTCGTGCGCGGGATCGTTCTTGAACGCCCACGCGCGGCTCGGCCCGGCCATCACGTTCAGGTAGTACAGGTTGTAGCCGTGCGGCGCGACCACCGGGTGGTAGCCGCGCGGCACCATCACGACGTCGTGGTCCTCGACCGCGCACGCTTCGTCGAGGCTGCGGTCGTCCGTGTACACGCGCTGGAACGCGAAACCCTGCGGCGGATCGATCCGGTGGTAATAGGTTTCCTCCAGCGACGTTTCGTCAGGCGCCGCGTCGCGGTCGTGCTTGTGCGGCGGATAGCTGCTCGAATGGCTGGCCGGCGTGACGACCTCGACCACGAGCAGCCGGTCGGCCGCCGGGTTGTCGCCCATCAGGATGTCGCACACGTAGCGCGTGTTGGTGCCTTGCCCGCGTACCGAGCGGCGCATCCGCTCGCCGTCGAGGCGTTGCACGGGCTTGTCGCCGCTCGCGTACGGCGCGGTGCACAGCGCGACTTCCGCATCGCGCGTCGCGACCAGCGTGACCGTCTTGCCGCCCGGCACGTACAGCGCGTCCGGCGAAACGTCCTCGAACACGCTGTCGCGTTTGCCGAGCGCATCGTGGGTTTTACCGTCGACATCGGCGCGTACCGTGCCGGTGAGCACGACGACGCACAGTTCGCGCGCGCCGGTGTCGAGCGTTTCGGTGTCGCCGGCCTTCAGGCGCAGCGCGCGGAAGCCGACGTGCTTCCAGCCGGCCGACTCGGGCGTGACGTTGCAGATCTCGCGGTCGGCAGAAGCTTTGACCAGCAGGGGAGAAATCGTCATGGGGTGGGGCTCCGTATCAGGGTAGGGCTCACGCGTTCATGCGTTCGCGCGTTCACGCGTTCACGCGCTCAACCGGTCGACGATCGCGCGCAGCGATTCGTAACCCTTCTTCGCATACGCATAGCTCGGCGCGACGGCCGGATCCTGCTCGGCCTCGACGACGAGCCAGCCTTCGTAGCCGGCGTCCTTCAGCGTGCGCAGCGTCGCCTCGTAGTCGAGCGCGCCGTCGCCCGGCACCGTGAAGGTGCCGTTGATCACGCCGTTCAGGAAGCTCCAGCCGTCGTTGCGCGCCTGCGTGACGACCTGCGGCCGCACGTCCTTGCAATGCACGTGCACCACGCGCGACACATGCTTCTTCAGCAGCGCGACCGGGTCGGCCGCACCGCCGAAATACGCGTGGCCGGTGTCGAACAGCAGGAACACCTTCGCCGGGTCGGTCAGCGCCATCAGCCGGTCGACGTCGTCGGGCGACTCGACGTACGCGCCCATGTGGTGATGGTAGGCAAGCTTGATCCCGTACGTGTCGAGCAGGTGCGCGCCGAACGCGTCGAGGCGCGCCGCGTAGCGCCGCCAGGCTTCGGCGTCGACGAAGCGCGGGCGCTTCGCGACCGGCGTGTCGATGTTGCCCTGGATCGTGCCCGCGCATTCGCCGTAGACCACCACCTTCACGTCGTTGACCTGCAGCTTCGTCATGTGCGCGCGGCAGCGCTCGATCTCGGCGGCGACCGCATCGGCGTCGCTCGTGCCCGGCTCGACTTCTGCGAGGAATCCCGAATACCAGCCCGACACGCACACAAGGCCGAACTCGGCGAGCTTCGCTTTCAGCTCGGGGCCCGTCTTCGGAAACTTGTTGCCGAGCTCGAAGCCCGCGTAGCCGATTTCGGCGCCTTCCTTCAGCGCCGTTTCGAGCGGCGTCTCGCCGCCGAGCGACGGCAGGTCGTCGTTCATCCACGACAGGGGATTGATACCGATGCGGACGTTCCAGCTCATGACGTGTTTCCTGGGTTCGAATGTTGTTGTTTCGGCGCGGCCGATGGAAAGGGTGGGCGGATCAGCGCCGCTGCCGGGTCTTCGCATCGAGATACGCGCGGTGCGCGGCATCGACGCCGGCGCGTTCGGATACTTGCGGCACCGCGACTTCCCACCACGCGCCGCCGTCATCGGTCGTGCGCCGGTGCGTGGTGTCGATCACGAGCACCTGGCTCTTCTTCGCCGCGCGGGCGCGCTTCATCTCGCTGCGCAGCTCGCCGATGTCGCGCACGTGCACGGCTTCGGCGCCCATCGCGCGCGCATGCATCGCGAAATCGATCGTCGAGCGCTCGCCGCCTTCCGGCACGCAGTCGTCGAGCATGTTGTTGAAGCTCGCACCGCCGCAATTCAGCTGCAGCCGCTCGATGCAGCCGTAGCCGCGGTTGTCGAGGATCACGACGATGATCTTGCGGCCGAGCATCACGGACGTCGCGAGTTCCGCGTTGAGCATCATGTACGAGCCGTCGCCGACGATCACGATCACTTCGCGTTCGGGCCGCGCGAGCTTCGCGCCGAGTCCGCCCGCGACCTCGTAGCCCATGCACGAGTACGCGTAGTCCATGTGGTAGTTGCCCGGCACGCCGCTGCGCCACAGCTTGTGCAGCTCGGCCGGCAGCGTGCCGGCCGCGCACACGACGAGGTCGTCGCGCGCGCTGTCGCGGCCCGCGTCGGCCGCGGAGTCGCGCACCGCGCCGATCACTTCCGCGTCGTACGGGAGCGTGTCCTTCGGCACGCGCGTCGTGAGTTCGGTCACGCGCGCGTTCCATGCGGCGGCCTGGTCGCGGTTGCTTGCGGTCCACGCCG
This sequence comes from Burkholderia contaminans, assembly GCF_029633825.1. Taxonomy (NCBI): domain Bacteria; kingdom Pseudomonadati; phylum Pseudomonadota; class Betaproteobacteria; order Burkholderiales; family Burkholderiaceae; genus Burkholderia; species Burkholderia contaminans. The sequence continues at coordinate 2,597,311 of NZ_CP090640.1, forward strand.
GATCGGCTTGCCACCCGGCCAGGGCGGCCGACAGCTGGCCGAGGCCCGTGCGCGCATCGGCCACCAGTTGGCGGCCGCGTTTCTTGACCGCGTCGAACGGCTGCACGTTCAGGCTCAACAGCGTCGCGTTGCCGTAGAGCGCATGCGAGCCGGTCGTGAAGTCCTGCAACCGCGTGCCGACCGCGAACACCACGTCGGCCTGCGCGGCCGCGCGGTTCGCGGCAGGCGAGCCCGTCACGCCGATCGACCCGAGATTCAGCGGATGGTCCCATGCGAGGCTGCCCTTGCCGGCCTGCGATTCGGCGACCGGCACGCCGTGCGTATCGGCGAACGCGCGCAGCGCATCCCATGCCTGGCTATACAGCACGCCGCCGCCCGCAACGATCAGCGGCTTCTTCGCGGCCTTCAGCACGTCGAGCGCATCGGCGAGTTCGAGCGCGTCGGCCGGCGGCCGCCGCATCCGGATCACCGGCGGCGCGAAGAAATCCTCGGGCCAGTCGTACGCGAAGGTCTGCACGTCCTGCGGCAACGCGAGGCACACGGGGCCGCACTGCGCGGGATCGGTCATCACCTGGATCGCGCGCGGCAGCGCGACGAGCAACTGCTCGGGCGACGTGATCCGGTCGAAGTAGCGCGTCACCGGCCGGAAGCAGTCGTTCGCGCTGACGTCGCCCTGTTCGAAATCCTCGACCTGCTGCAGCACGGGGTCGGGCAGCCGCGACACGAACACGTCGCCGGGCAGCAGCAACAGCGGGAGGCGGCCGACGTGCGCGAGCGCGGCCGACGTCAGCATGTTGGTCGCGCCGGGGCCGATGCTCGACGTCGCGGCCATCATCCGCTGACGGAAATTCGCTTTCGCGAACGCGACGGCCGCATTGGCCATCCCTTGCTCGTTGTGCGCGCGAAAGGTCGGCAGCCGGTCTTTTTCCGCGTGCAGCGCCTCGCCGAGCCCGGCCACGTTGCCGTGGCCGAAGATCGCGAACACGCCGCCGCAGTACGGCAGGATCTCGGTGCGGCCGTCGGGCTGGACGACTTCGGCGCGCAGGGCGGCCAGGTAGCGCACGAGCGCCTGGCTGACGGTCAGTCTCACGGTAGAGGTCATGTCGGTCGGTGAAGAGGAAAGGGGCATCGCAGGCATCACGTCAGGCCGCGGCGGCGCGCGCCGCGGCACGGCGGCCGAGCCACGCGTCGACCAGCTGCGCGAAGTTGCCGGCGACTTCGTCGATCAGCGCCTGGTCGTCGATCCGGCCGGCGAACCAGTTCAGCGATGCATCGGCCCACAGCGTGCGCCCGACCATGAAGCCCTTGACGATCGGGTTGGTCGCCGAGCGGAAGCTGTCGACGAGGTATTGCAGCGGCTGGTTCAGCCCGAGGATCACCGCGCCGCGGCAATACGGGTCGCGCTCGGCGATCAGCGCGGCGAGCCGCGTCCAGCCGTCGGCGGTGAGCGGCGTGAGCTTCCACCATTCGGGCTTCACGCCGAGGTTGTAGAAGCGCGCGATCGTGCGCAGCACCGCGTCGTCCTCGGTGCCGGCCGGCGTGACCGCGCGCGGCGGAATCATTTCCAGCAGCAGTTCGTTGCCGCTGGCGCGCGTCGCTTCCCACAGTTCCAGCACGCGCTGCTCCTGTTCGACGCGCAGGTCGACCGGGTCGTCCGGGTGATAGTGCACGAGGCACTTCACGACCTGTTCGGTCGGCCAGTGCGTGAGCGACGAGCCGACCGAGCGCGTTTCGTCGAAACGCAGCGGCCGCGAGCCGGGCAGCTCGACCGGGCGGCCGACCCACCAGCCGCGTCCGGTCGCCGACGCGAGCGCGTCGCTGCCGTAGCCGCCGCCGTCGATCAGCACGCCGACGTGGCCCTCGATATGACGATCGCGCTCGACCTGTTCGACCGCGCGCACGAGCAGGCGCTTCAATGTCTTGATCCGCGCTTCGTCCGCGCCGGCCTGCACCGCGAGTTCGTAGAACTGGCTGCGATGGTCGAACGCCATCACGCACAGGTCGTCCCATTCGCGGCGCGGCACCGTCACGCGATGCAGGTGCGCGAGCGTGTGGTCGGCGTCGACCACCGGGTTGCGGCTGCCGTCGAACCAGTGGGCAAGCTCTGCCGGCGTCGGCATCGCGGCGGAGCACGCGTGGCGCGACACGACGATCGCACCGCACGCGTTCGCGATGCGCGTCGATTCGGCCCAGTCGCGCCCGCGCAGCAGCCCCGACAGCAGGCCCGACAGGAACGCGTCGCCCGCGCCGAGCACGTTGAGCACCTCGACGCGTTCGCCGAGGAAGGTCGGCGCATCGTCGATGCGCTCGGGAATGTCGCCTTCGATCACGCAGCAGCCGAGCGCGCCGCGCTTGACGACCAGCGTCGCGTTCGTGATCTTGCGTACCGCCTGCAACGAGCCGATCACGTCGTGCGGCACGCCGCCCGCGATCAGGAATTCCTCCTCGGTGCCGACCAGCAGGTCGAATTCGCCGAGCGCCTGCTGCAATTGCCGCGTCACCTGCGCGTCCGGCACGTAGCGGTTTTCGCCCGCGCCGCGCGCGGTCAGCCCCCACAGCACCGGCCGGTAGTCGATGTCGAGGATCCGCACGACGCCATGGCGGCGCGCATAGCCGAGCGCGGTCAGCGACGCCTCGCGCGTGCCCGGCGTCGACAAATGCGTGCCGGTGATCGCGAGCGCGCGGCAGCCGGCGATGAAGTCCTCGCTGATCTCGTCGGCGCGCACGGCCATGTCCGCGCAGTTCTCGCGCACGAACAGCAGCGGGAACGTGTCGCGATCCTTCAGCCCGAGCAGCACCAGCGCGGTGAGGCGTTCGCGGTCCGTCTGCAGCTGGCTCGTGTCGCAGCCTTCACGCTCGAGCGTCTCGCGCAGGAAGCGGCCCATCTGTTCGTCGCCGACGCGCGAGATCATCGCGGTCTTCAGCCCGAGCCGGGCCACGCCGAACGCGACGTTGCCGGACGAGCCGCCGAGATACATCTGGAAACTGCGCGCGTCTTCCAGGCGGCTGCCGTACTGCTGCGCATAGAGATCCACGGCCACGCGGCCGAGGCAGGCGAGATCGATGGGGCGGTCACTCGGAAAGTTCAGCAGGCTCATATCACGTGTCACGCTCGCGGCCGGCGTTCGGCGATGCCGGCAGATTAGGGGACCGAACCTCTGGCGGCGATCCGCCCCGTGTGCTGCACGACGCGGGGCTGCCTGCCGCAAGGAATCGGGCTACGGAACGGAGTCTAGACTTTTTGGAAATCCAGTTCCCTAGGTGAAATCACGTAGAAATAAATTTCCAAATTTTCGAGGAAGTGATCTACAGTTTCATCCGGATGCTTCAGTCCCGATCGGACCAGATCGGACTCGGCCCGGCGGCGCGCAACGCGCCGTCTTCCGCCCCCCGGAGATGAGGAGACAGATTGATCATGAAGACCAAGCTGATGGCCGTCGCGGCCGCCGCGATCCTGGCAGCGCCGCTCGCGCATGCCGAGAAGATCGGCGTGACGATGGCGTCGTTCGACGACACGTTCCTGACCATCCTGCGCAACAGCATCGCCGATTCGGCGAAGAAGGACGGTGCGACGGCGCAGATCGAGGACGGCGGCAACGACGTCGGCAAGCAGTTGAGCCAGGTCCAGAACATGATCGCGCAGAAGGTCGACGCGATCATCGTGAATCCGGTCGATACCGACGCGACGCCGAAGATCACGAAGATGGTGACCGCGGCGAAGATTCCGCTCATCTACGTGAACCGCAAGCCGGTCGATTTCGACAAGCTGCCGGCCGGCGTCGCGGTCGTCGCCTCCGACGAAAAGCAGTCGGGCACGCTGCAGGCGCGCCAGGTGTGCAAGCTGCTCGGCGGCAAGGGCGACCTCCTCGTGCTGATGGGCGAGTTGTCCAACGAATCGGCGCGCGCCCGCACCAAGGACATCGAGGACGTGATCGCGACGAAGGATTGCTCGGGCATGAAGATCGTCGACAAGCGCGAAGGCAAATGGAGCCGCACGCAGGGCCAGGACATCACGATGAACTGGCTGAGCTCCGGCACGAAGTTCGACGCGATCGTCTCGAACAACGACGAGATGGCGATCGGCGCGATCAACGCGCTGAAGGCCGCGCGCAAGCTCACGCCGAAGACGGTCGTCGCCGGCATCGACGCGACGCCGGACGGGCTGGCCGCGATGAAGGCCGGCGAGCTGAAGGTGTCCGTGTACCAGAACGCATCCGGCCAGGGGCAGCAGGCCGTCGCGGCCGCGCTCAAGCTCGCGAAGAAGCAGCCCGTCGACCGCTACGTGAACGTGCCGTTCGAGCTCGTGACGCCCGAGAACATGAACCAGTACGCGAAGCACTGACCGGTGATCCGTTGAACTGCGCGAACCCGGCGCGACCGGGTTCGCGCGCGACTTGTCGAGGAACGTCCATGTTTACAGCCAGAGTCGCGCGCCCGATGGCCGGCGACGATGCGCGGGCCGCTTCGTCCGGCTCGACCGGCGTGTCGGCCCCGCCGGCTTCTTCCGCGGCCGACTGCGTGCTCGAAGTGCGCGGCGTCGGCAAGTCCTTTCCGGGCGTCGTCGCGCTCGACGGCGTGCAGTTCCGCGTGCGTCGCGGCACCGTCCATGCGCTGATGGGCGAGAACGGCGCGGGCAAGTCGACGCTGATGAAGATCATCGCGGGCGTCTACACGCCCGACCAGGGCGAGATCCTGATCAACGGCGAGCCGGTCGTGCTGAACGGCCCGCTCGACGCGCTCGACCGCGGCATCGCGATGATCCACCAGGAACTCAACCTGATGCCGTACATGACGGTCGCGGAGAACATCTGGATCCGCCGCGAACCGAAGAACCGCTTCGGGCTGATCGATCACGCCGCGCTGCGCCGCCAGACGGCCGCGCTGTTCGAGCGGCTGTCGATCGACATCGATCCGGAAACCGACGTGCGCACGCTGACGGTCGCGAGCCGCCAGATGGTCGAGATCGCGAAGGCCGTGTCGTTCGACTCGGACGTGCTGATCATGGACGAGCCCACCTCCGCGCTGACCGACAAGGAAGTCACGCACCTGTTCCGGATCATTCGCCAGCTGCGCGAGCAGGGCAAGGGCATCGTCTACATCACGCACAAGATGAACGAGCTGTTCGAGATCGCCGACGAGTTCTCGGTGTTCCGCGACGGCAAGTACATCGGCACGCATGCATCGAGCGACGTCACGCGCGACGACATCATCCGCATGATGGTCGGGCGCGAGATCACGCAGATGTTCCCGAAGGAGGAGGTGCCGATCGGCGAGGTCGTGCTGTCGGTGAAGAACCTCGGCGTCGACGGCGTGTTCCGCGACGTGAGCTTCGAGCTGCGCGCGGGCGAGATCCTCGGCGTGGCCGGCCTCGTCGGCTCGGGGCGCTCGAACGTCGCGGAGGCGCTGTTCGGCGTCGTGCCGGCCACGTCGGGCGAGATCCGCATCGACGGCAAGCCGGTGCGCATCACGACGCCCGCGCAGGCGATGAAGCACGGGATGGCGTTCCTCACCGAGGATCGCAAGGACACCGGCTGCTTCCTGAATCTCGACCTGCTCGCCAACATGGAAGCCGCGGTGCTCAGCCACCGCTACGTGAAGTTCAATTTCGTGCGGCAGGCGCAGCTGAAGCGCGACTGCGAGGAAATGAGCCGGATGCTGCGCGTGAAGTCGCCCGGGCTGCACGAGGAAATCCAGAACCTGTCGGGCGGCAACCAGCAGAAGGTGCTGATCGGCCGGTGGCTCCTCACGCAGCCGCGCATCCTGATCCTCGACGAACCGACGCGCGGCATCGACGTCGGCGCGAAGGCCGAGATCCACCGGCTCGTCAGCGCACTCGCCGGCAAGGGCGTCGCGGTGCTGATGATCTCGTCGGAGATGCCGGAAGTGCTGGGAATGAGCGATCGCGTGATGGTGATGCACGAAGGGCGCATGACCGGCATCGTCGATCGCAAGGACGCCGACCAGGTCCGCATCATGGATCTCGCGTCGCGCTGAGCCGAACCAAGATTGGAGACAAGGAAATGGGCAACATGAACCCGGTCGCGGATGCGCAGACCATGACCCTCAAGACGCGGCACACGAAATGGCCGCCCGAGCTGAGCATCTTCCTCGTGCTCGTCGGCATCAGCCTGTTCTTCGAGATCGTCGGCTGGATCGTCGTCGGCCAGAGCTTCCTGTTCAACGCCGAGCGGCTCGAGATCATCGTGCTGCAGATGGCCGTGATCGGCATCATCGCCGTCGGCGTGAACCTCGTGATCATCACCAGCGGGATCGACCTGTCGTCGGGCTCGGTCGTGGCCGCCGCGGCGGTCGTCTCGGCGAGTCTCGCGCAGGTGTCCGACTTCCCGCGCGCGGTGTTTCCGCACCTGACCGACCTGCCGATCATCTGGCCCGTGCTCGCCGGCGTGTGCGTCGGGCTGCTGGTCGGCTTGCTGAACGGCTCGCTGATCGCGATGACGGGCATCCCGCCGTTCATCGCGACGCTCGGCACGATGGTCGCCGCGCGCGGCTTCGCGAAGTGGTTCACGAACGGGATGCCGGTGTCGATGCTGACCGACCAGTTCGCGGCCATCGGCGCAGGCGCCAATCCGGTGATCATCTTTGTCGTGATCGCCGCGATCTTCCACGTCGTGCTGCGCTACACGCGCTTCGGCAAGTACACGTATGCGATCGGCGCGAACCGTCATGCGGCCGTCGTGTCGGGCATCAACGTCACGCGCCACCTGATCTTCGTCTACGCGATCGCGGGCCTGCTGAGCGGGATCGCCGGCACCGTGACGGCCGCGCGCGCGATTTCCGGCCAGTCGGGCATGGGCGTGATGTACGAGCTCGATGCGATCGCGGCGGTCGTGATCGGCGGCACGTCGCTGTCGGGCGGCCTCGGCCGCGTGACGGGCACCGTGATCGGCGTGCTGATCCTCGGCGTGATGACGTCGGGCTTCACGTTCATCCGCATCGACGCGTACTACCAGGAGATGGTCAAGGGCGCGATCATCGTCGCGGCCGTGATCGCCGACCAGTACCGCAATAAGAAGAAGCGCCGCTGAGCGCGCGCATGAGCCCGGAACCCCTGTTCGCGAAGGAAGCCCGATGAAGATCGCATTGGACCCCTACATGATTCGCCACCTGCCGCTCGACCGGCTGCCGCACGCGGTGGCCGAGCTCGGCTACGACCAGATCGAGCTGTCGCCGCGCAGCGATTTTCTCGACTGGTGGGTGATGCCCCGCGCGACGCGCGAGCGCATGGCCGCGTTCCGCCAGGCGATGCGCGCGAGCGGCGTCGGTCTCGCGTCGCTGCAGCCGATGTACCGCTGGGCCAGCCCGTTCGACGACGAGCGGCAATGGGCCGTGCGCTGCTGGAAGAAGGCGATCGAGGTCGCGCTCGAGATGGAATGCCCGCTGATGGTGTCCGAGTTCGGGCGCGGCGCGTCGCCCGAGCGCTCGGTCGGCGAGCGCCCGGGCGCGAACCCGAAGGAGCTGTGTGAAGCCGCGTGGTTCCGCTCGATGGACGAGCTGCTGCCGATCCTCGAGCGCGAACGCATCGTGCTGTCGGTCGAGCCGCATCCGGAGGACTGGATCGAGCAGCTGCAGCCGGCAATCGACATCGTCACGAACCTCGGTTCGCCGTCGCTGAAGCTGTCGTACATCGCACCGCACACGTTCTACTACGGCGACGACATGGCCGCGATGATCGCGCAGGCCGCGCCGATCCTCGCGCACGTGCGCGTGGCCGACACGTTCGACCACCGCAAGAGCAGCCAGCTGCGCTACATCGTGAACCCGCCCGGCTCGAACCAGATCCGCGTGCACCAGCATCTCGACATCGGGCAGGGCGAGATCGACTGGGACGTGTTTTTTCGCGCGCTCGGCGCCGCCGGCTTCGACGGCGTGATGTCGTCGTGCGTGTTCGCGTGGGAAGACCGCGCGGAAGCCTCGTCGCGCTACATGCGCGACGCGATCCAGCGCTACGTCGATCGCCATTTCGATCGAACCGCGCGCTGACCGGATGATGACGATTGCCGACCGGCGCGGCACGGGCCGCGCCGCTGATGAACGAACGACTGGAGACAACTGCATGACCTTGCAAATCGGCGTGATCGGCTGCGGCGCGATCGGCCAGGACCACATTCGCAGATTGACCCGCACGCTGTCCGGCGCGCGCGTCGTGGCCGTCAACGACATCGATCCGCAGCAGGCGCGCGACGCGGTGACGAAATACGGGCTCGACGCCGAGATCTACGGCGACGGCCACGAAGTGGTCGCGGCCGCCGACGTGCAGGCCGTGCTCGTCACGTCGTGGGGGCCGACCCACGAAGCGTTCGTGCTCGACGCGATCGCGCACGGCAAGCCGGTGTTCTGCGAGAAGCCGCTGGCGGTCACGGCCGACGGCTGCATGCGGATCGTCGAAGCGGAAGTCGCGCACGGCAAGCGGCTCGTGCAGGTCGGCTTCATGCGGCCGTACGACGAAGGCTATCGCGCGCTGAAGCGCGTGATCGACAGCGGCCGGATCGGCGCGCCGCTGATGCTGCATTGCGCGCACCGCAACCAGTCGGTCGGCGAGCGCTACACGACCGACATGGCGATCACCGACACGCTGATCCACGAACTCGACGTGCTGCGCTGGCTGCTCGGCGAGGACTATGCGAGCGCGCAGGTCGTCTATCCGAAGAAGACGCGCCATGCATCCGCGCATCTCGCCGATCCGCAGATCGTGCTGCTCGAAACCGCGAGCGGCGTGCGCATCGACGTCGAGATCTTCGTGAACTGCCAGTACGGCTACGACATCCAGTGCGAGGTGGTCGGCGAGCAGGGCATCGCGAAGCTGCCCGATCCGCCGGCCGTCGGGCTCAAGCATGCGGCGCGGCAGTCGGTCGAAATCATGACCGACTGGAAGGAGCGCTTCATCGCGTCGTACGACGTCGAGCTGCAGGCGTTCATCGACGGCGTGCGGCAGGGCGCGCTGACGGGGCCGTCCGCGTGGGACGGCTACGCGGCGGCGGTCGCGGCCGACGCGTGCGTGCGGGCCCAGCAGAGCGGCGCGGTCGAGCCGATCGCGATGGCCGAGCGTCCCGCGTTCTATCGCGGCTGACCCGAGGCCGCTCGCCGCTGACTTGACGGACTAACCGACATGACGATGAAGATTGGCTGCGCGCCTTGCTGCTGGGGCGTCGACGACGTGAAGAACCCGCATCTGCCGCCGTGGCGGCACGTGCTCGCCGAGGCCGCACAGGCCGGCTACTCGGGCATCGAGCTCGGGCCATACGGCTACATCCCGCTCGACCTCGACGTGGTGAGCGCCGAGCTGGAGCGGCAACGCCTGAGCATCACGGCCGGCACGATCTTCGACGATCTCGTGTCGCCGGAGAACCTGCCGAACCTGCTGCGCCAGACGCGCGACATCTGCGCGCTGATCACGCAGTTGCCGAAGCTGCCGACGCAGGACGGCCAGCGCTACGCGGCGCCGTACCTGGTCGTGATGGACTGGGGCCACGAGGAACGCGACTACGCGGCCGGCCACGGCGATCGTGCGCCGCGTTTGTCCGACGCGCGCTGGGCGCGAATGGTCGACCATATCCGGCAGATCGCGACGATCGCGCGCGACGAATTCGGCGTGCGCGCGGTGATCCATCCGCACGCGGGCGGCTATATCGAATTCGCGGACGAGATCGACCGGATTGTCGCCGATATTGCGGCCGATACGGCGGGCCTCTGTCTCGACACCGGCCACCTGTATTACTCGGGCATGGACCCGGAAACGTGGCTGCGCCGCCATGCGGCACGGCTCGACTACGTGCATTTCAAGGATATCGACGCGGCCGTGTACGACGCGGTGATGGGCGAGCACATTGCGTTTTTCGCGGCCTGCGCGCGCGGCGTGATGTGCCCGATCGGCACCGGCGTGCTCGACTACCCGGCGATCCGCCGCGCGCTCATCGACATCGGCTATGCCGGCACCATCACGATCGAGCAGGAGCGCGACCCGCGCAACGCCGGCACGAGCCTGCGCGACGTCGCGGCGAGCCGCGCGTTTCTCGCGTCGGCCGGTTTTGCATGACCCCCTGAACACGCACCAGGAACACCACCATCATGATTGACGGACAGATTCTGCTTGGACATTCGATTCGCTGGGGCATGGTCGGCGGCGGCCTCGGCAGCCAGATCGGCTACAGCCACCGTTCGGCCGCGCTGCGCGACGGCAGCTTCGAGCTGGTCGCCGGCGCATTCGACATCGATCCCGAACGCGGCCGCCAGTTCGGCGTGTTGCTCGGCGTCGCGGCCGAGCGCTGCTATCCCGACTACGCGACGATGTTCGACGCCGAGGTACGCCGCCCGGACGGCATCCGCGCGGTGTCGATCGCGACGCCGAACAACACGCACTTCGAGATCTGCCGCGCGGCGCTGAACGCGGGGCTGCACGTGGTCTGCGAGAAGCCGCTGTGCTTCACGATCGAGGAGGCCGAGGCGCTGCAGCGCCTGTCGGTCGAGAAGAACCGGATCGTCGGCGTCGCATACGGCTACTCGGGACACCAGATGATCGAGCAGGCGCGCGAGATGATCGCGCGCGGCGACCTCGGCGAGATCCGCATCGTGCAGATGCAGTTCGCGCACGGCTTCCACAGCGAAGGCGTCGAGGCCGCGAGCGCGGCCGCGCGCTGGCGCGTCGATCCGAAGTTCGCGGGCCCGAGCTACGTGCTCGGCGACATCGGCACGCATCCGCTGTACATCTCCGAAGTGATGGCGCCGGAGCTGAAGATCCGGCGGCTGATGTGTTCGCGGCAGAGCTTCGTGAAAAGCCGCGCGCCGCTCGAGGACAACGCATTCACGATCATGGAATACGACACCGGCGCGATCGGTTACGTGTGGTCGAGCGCGGTGAACGCCGGCTCGATGCATGGGCAGAAGGTGCGCGTGATCGGCTCGAAGGCGAGCATCGAATGGTGGGACGAGCATCCGAACCAGCTGCGCTACGAAATCCAGGGGCAGCCCGCCCAGGTGCTCGATCGCGGGATGGGTTATCTGCATCCGCACGCATTGCGCGAGGATCGCATCGGCGCCGGGCATCCGGAAGGGCTGTTCGAAGCGTGGTCGAACCTGTACGCGCGCTTCGCGCTCGCGATGGACGCGGCCGATCGCGGCGACGTTGCGGCATTGAAGAACATCCGCTATCCGGACGTCCATGCGGGCGTGGAAGGCGTGCGCTGGGTCGAGAACTGCGTGCGTTCGGCCGACGCGGGCAGCGTGTGGGTCGACTATCGTTGAACGGAGGCGGGCCGGCTGCGCCGCGCTTCGCCGTGGCAGCCGGCCTTGGTAGACGCCCTAATCTTTACGACGCGGCGAGCGTGTTGGACAATCGCTCTCGGTATCGCCGTGGAGCGTAGGCAAGTGATGATCGAGCGCGTGGGAGCGAGCGCGCGGCGCGGGCCGCGTCGCAAACGTGATTAAATTCGCCCTTCATGCATGTATCCAGTCGAGTCCCGGGCCGCGCCCGCCAGTACCGCGCGCACATCGGGGCCGTCAACTTCGCGCTATCCGATGAGTTCATCCGAGAAACCTCCCGCCACCGTCGAGCAGTTCCTGCAGCACCTGACGCAGGAGTACGACGGCCTCAGCAATCGCCTGAAGGTGATTGCGCGCCACGTGGAAACGCATCGGGACCAGCTTGGCCTGGAAGGCATCCAGACGCTCGCGCAGGCGTGCGGCGTCCAGCCGTCGGCCGTCGTGCGCTTCGCGAAGCACTTCGGCTTTTCCGGCTTTTCCGAGATGCAGAAGTTGTTCCGGGAAGGGCTCGCGCAGCAGATCGCGCCGGGGCGCGCATACAACCTGCGACTGCGCGACGTGATCGAAGCGGGCTCGTCGAGCCTGCGGCCCGAGCAGATCGCCGACGAATTCATCAAGGGCAGCATTGCCGGGATGCAGCAGCTGCGGCAGACGCTCGATTCGCAGGCGCTCGCGCAGGCCGTCGACCTGCTCGCCGATACGCAGGCGATCTGGATCGCGGGCTCGCGGCGCGCGTTTCCGATCGCCGTGTACCTCGACTATGCGCTGCAGCACACCGACAAACGCATCGGGTTGTTCAGCGCGCTCGGCAGCATGCATCTCGGGCAGATCCGTTCGGTGCGCGAGGGCGACGTGATGATCGTGATCTCGTTCATGCCGTACGCGGAGGAAACCGTGCAGGTCGCACAGCAGGCCGTGCAGCGCGGCGCGCGGCTGATCGCGATCACCGACAGCCGGATGAGCCCGCTCGCGCGGGAGGCCGAGGTGACGCTGATGGTGCAGGACAGCGCGACGTTCGGCTTCCGCGCGCTGACCGCCACGATGGGCCTCGCGCAGAGCCTGTTCGTCGCGCTCGCGTACCGGCTCGAACTGTCGTACCTGCCGACCGCCGACGGCGCGCACGGCACGAACGCCGGCTGATCTCGACTGCCGGCGCACCGCCCGCGTGATCGAGCTGCGAGCGGTGTGCCGCAGGGTCGTTACTTCGCGGTCGGCATCGCGAATTCGGCGCCCTTGCCGATGCTCGACGACCAGCGCTGCATCACCGACTTCTGGCGCGTATAGAAGCGCACGCCTTCCTCGCCGTACGCGTGCATGTCGCCGAACAGGCTCTTCTTCCAGCCGCCGAAGCCGTGCCATGCCATCGGCACCGGGATCGGCACGTTGATGCCGACCATCCCGACCTGGATGCGCCGCGCGAACTCGCGCGCGATGCCGCCGTCGCTCGTGAAGCACGACACGCCGTTGCCGAATTCATGCGCGTTGATCAGGTCGACCGCCTCGCCGAAATCCTTCACGCGCACGCAGCCGAGCACGGGCCCGAAGATTTCTTCCTTGTAGATGCGCATGTCGGGCGTCACGTGATCGAACAGCGTGCCGCCGGTGAAGAAGCCGGCCTCGCGGCCCGGCACGCGCAGCCCGCGGCCGTCGACCACCAGTTGCGCGCCTTCGTTCACGCCTTGCTCGATATAGCCTTCGATGCGCTTCAACGCATCGCCGGTGACGATCGGGCCCATCTCGACTTCCGGCGACATGCCGTCGCCGATCACCAGCTTGCGTGCGCGCTCGGCCACCAGCGGCACGATCTGGTCCGCGATGTCGCCCACCAGCACCGCGACGCTGATCGCCATGCAGCGCTCGCCGGCCGACCCGTACGCGGCGCCGATCAGCGCATCGACCGCCTGCTCGAGGTTCGCATCGGGCATCACGACGAGATGGTTCTTCGCGCCGCCGAGCGCCTGCACGCGCTTGCCCGACTGCACGGCACGCTGCTGCACGTAGGCCGCGATCGGCGTCGAGCCGACGAAGCTGACGGCCTGTACGTCCGGGTGGTCGAGCAGTGCATCGACCGCGCCCTTGTCGCCCTGCACGACGTTGAACACGCCGGCCGGCAGCCCGGCCTGCGTGAGCAGGTCGGCGATGAACAGGGCCGCCGACGGGTCGCGCTCGCTCGGCTTCAGCACGAACGTGTTGCCCGTTGCGATCGCGACCGGGAACATCCAGCACGGCACCATGCACGGGAAGTTGAACGGCGTGATGCCCGCGACGACGCCGAGCGGCTGGCGCATCGTCCAGTTGTCGATGCCGGTGCTGACCTGGTCGGTGAAGTCGCCCTTCAGGAGCTGCGGCACGCCGCACGCGAATTCCACGATGTCGATGCCGCGGGCGACTTCGCCCTGCGCGTCGGAGAACACCTTGCCGTGCTCGGCCGTGATGATCGCCGCGAGCGTGTCGCGGTGCTCGTTCATCAGTTGCAGGAAGCGGTGCAGCACGCGCGCGCGGCGGATCGGCGGCGTTGCGGCCCAGTCCGGGAACGCGGCGTGGGCGGACGCGACGGCCTGCTCGACTTCGTCGTTGCCGGCGAGCGCCACGCGGCGCACCGCGCGGCCGAGCGACGGGTTGAGGACGTCCTGGAAGCGGCCGCTGCGGCCGGCGACGGGCGCGCCGTCGATGTAGTGGCCGACGTCGGCGTCGGACGTATAGGCGGGAACCGTGGTCATGCGTGTCTCCTGGAATGGGGGGCAAACCTAGTCTAGGCAAAGCGGGCGGGCCGGAGAAGGCCGTGCAGCTTGATTCACTGTTCAGAATTCTGAATAATCAGTGGATGAATCAGCAAAATGTCCAGGCGCTCTGGCCGCATATCCATTCGCTGACGGTGCTGGCCGCGGCCGGCAGTTTCACGGCTGCCGCGCAGCGGCTCGGCATCAGCAAGGCCGCGATGAGCCAGCGCATCGCCGATCTCGAAAAGGCGGCCGGCGTGCCGCTCGTGCGGCGCACGACGCGCAGCGTGCGGCTCACCGACGCGGGCCAGACGCTCGTCGACAGCACGCGCGACGCGTTCGAGTCGATCGGCCAGCACTTCGCGCGCGTGAAGGACCTGGCCGGCGAGCCGCGCGGCCTGCTGCGCGTGACGGTGCCGGTCGCGCTCGGGCGCCAGCAGGTCGTGCCGCACCTGCCCGATTTCCTGCGCCAGCACCCGGGCGTGCAGATCGAGCTCGACCTGTCGGACCGGCTGCATTCGCTTACGCAGGAGGGTTTCGACCTCGCGATCCGCCATACGACCACCGCGCCGCAGACCCACGTCGCGTGGAAGCTGTGCGACACGCGCTCGCTGCTCGTCGCGAGCCGCGACTACCTCGACGCGCGCGGCGCGCCGCGGCACCCGGGCGAGCTCGTCGAGCACAGCTGCCTGTGCTACCTGCGCGACAACGAGCCGGCCGCTTGGAGCTTCGAGCCGCACGGCCGGCGGCGCGAGCGCGTGAGCGTGCCGGTGCGCGGCAGCTTCGCTGCGAACAACAGCGAGGCGATGCGCGAGGCCGCGCTCGGCGGGATCGGCATCGCGCTGCTGCCGGATTTCAGCGCGCAGCGCGATCTCGACGCCGGCCGGCTGGTCGCGCTGCTCGACGGCTGGCGGCCGTCGGGCGCGTTCGGCGACCACATCTTCGCGATCCGTCCGTACAGCCCGGTCGTGCCGAGGGCGGTGCGCGCGCTCGTGCGGCACCTGCGCGAGCGGCTCGCGGGCGGCTTTTCGGGCACCTGAGCCCGGGCTCCGAGGGCGTTGGCCTGCCGGTAGCCCGGGCAGGCACGGCGGCGCTGCGGTAAAATCACGGCTTCTTTCCGCGCCTTGGGTGGCGCGTCATTCGAAGGTCGACAGCCGATGCAGATTCACAAGGAAGTGGACGCGCGCGGGCTCAATTGCCCGTTGCCGATCCTGCGCGCCAAGAAAGCACTCGCCGATATGGAAAGCGGGCAAATCCTCAAGGTGCTCGCGACCGATCCCGGCTCGCAGCGCGATTTCGCCGCGTTCGCGAAGCAGACGGGCAACGAGATCGTCGAATCGACGACGCAGGACAAGACCTTCGTGTTCCTGATGCGCCGCCGCTGACGGCCCGCATCGCGTTGCCGGCAGCGCGTGGCGTCCGCCCCGCGCCGGCCACGCTTTTCTGACAATTCTTAAACCTCGCTTCGTGATCGGCTGCGTATACTGACCCGGCCGGTCGTCCGCTCCCAGCGGATGCGCCGGCCACGGTACGTCGTACGGCGGGCACGGGGGCCATGCCTGGCGCTACCGTCGTACAACGGGGAGAGGACATGTCCTTCAGACCAGGGACCATTCGAAGTCCGTCCGGAGCGGAACGCAGCGTATCGGGACTGAGCCGTATCGAGCTCGATCCGCAACAGGATCGTCACGCGCGTGCCGCGCTGGAGGCCTACGCGGATTCCGCCGCGGCCGAGATGCCGTGGCTGGCCGAGTGGCTCGACGAACGGCTGCGCGATGCCGCGCAGGACGACGGCTCGGGCCTGACCTACTGCGGTGCGACCATCGAGCGTGTGTTCGATCTGGCGCAGGCGTGGGCAGCGAGCCAGCCGGACTATGCGGCCACCGCGTGGGAGCGCGTGCGCGGCCAGCTGCAGCGGATGCTGGCCCAGCCGGCGCATCCGGAGCCACTGCCGCATCGCATGCCGGCCGACGATGTAACAGAGCCGGTAGCGGGCATCACGGGCGCCGATTAGGCGCTCGATTGCGCGGCAGGAAGGATTATTCGAAGAAAAGACGGTAGTCCGCGCAATTTATTGGCGAATTTCATACTACTATGATGAAATCGCCGGTTCGTCCGCGCCCCGTTTTTGAGATATTTAGCCGGGGTCGCTGGTTTGCGCAGGTGGCGCGAGCGGCGAACGGTGGCTCGCCGGCCGGTATCCGGAAGCCGCGCGCGTGTCGCGTGGCCGGATGAGGGCGGGGAGCTGAACTGGACGAATCGATTTCGATTTGCGGGGTGCTATGAGAATTGCTGTACTGGATGACGATCCGGCCCAGACGGATTTCGTCAGTCAAACGCTGACGGCCGTTGGCCATACGTGCTACGCGTTCAAGGAAGGCAAGGCCCTGAAGAAGCGTCTGCAGCGCGAGACGTTCGATCTGCTCGTGCTCGACTGGAACGTGCCCGACATGTCCGGCGAGGAAGTGCTGAAGTGGGTGCGTGCGAATCAGACCGAGCACAGCCTGCCGATCATCTTCATGACGAGCCGCGACGACGAGGCGGGGATCACGCAGATCCTCAACGCCGGCGCCGACGACTACGTGGTCAAGCCCGTGTCGGGCCCGATCCTGCGCGCACGCATCGGCTCGCTGCTGCGCCGCGCGTATCCGGTCAACGCCGAGGCTACCGTTCGCGAATTCGATCAATTCCGTTTCGACGTGAACCTGAAGCAGGCCTACGTCGGCGACAAGGCCGTGAGCCTCACGCAGAAGGAATTCGAACTCGCGCTGCTGCTGTTCCAGCACCTCGACCGGCCGCTGTCGCGCGCGCACATTCTCGATCTCGTGTGGAAGCAGGCGACCGACATCCCGTCGCGCACGATGGATACGCACATCTCGATGCTGCGCACCAAGCTCGGCCTGCGGCCCGAAAACGGTTATCGCCTCGCGCCGATCTACGGCTACGGCTACCGGCTCGAACGGGTCGGCCAGGGAGAACCGGAGTGACCACGGGAATTACGCGGCGCACGGCGAACCTGCGCAAGCTGGCGCTGCACGCAGCCTGCGCGGTCGCGTTTGCGTTCGCCGCGCAGCATGCGGCTGCCCAGCCGCCCGCGGCGGCGGGCAAGATGGTCGTCTACCGCACGCAGGCGGGCGACACGCTGTACGACGTCGCCGCACGCTACCTGCAGGGCGGGGACGACTGGCAACTGCTTCAACAGATCAACGGCGTGCCCGCGCCGAAGCACCTGCAGCCCGGCATCGCGCTGAAGCTGCCGGTGGCGCGCCTGCGCAAGGAAAAGCTGACCGCCCGCGTCGTCGCGGTGCAGGGCACGGCCGAACGCGCGTCCGGCGATGCTTTTGCGCCGCTCGCGAACGACGCGACGCTCGCCGAGGGCGATCGCGTGCGCACGGGCCCGAACGGTGTCGTGACGCTCGAGCTCGCCGACGGCACGCACATGAGCCTGCCGCCCGACAGCCAGCTCGACCTGAAGGCGCTGCGCCGCACGGTGCTGACCGGCACGCTCGATCGTCAGTTCGAACTCACGCGCGGTTCGGTCGACAGCGAGGTCACCCATCTGAAAAAGCGCGACGACCGCTTCCAGATCCGATCGCCGTCGGTCGTGGCCGGCGTGCGCGGTACGCACTTTCGCGTGAACTACGACGCGGCCGGCAATGCGTCGACGCGCGTCGAAGTGCTCGATGGCACCGTCGGCGTCGCGGGCGGCCGGAAGCCGGCCGATCCGACGCTCGTGCATGCGAATTTCGGCAGCGTCGCGACATCGTCCGGCGCGGTCAGCGCGCCCGTCGAGTTGCTGCCCGCACCGGCGCTCGCGCATCCCGACAAGGTGCAGGACGAACCCGAGGTCGCCTTCGACGTCGCGCCGCTCGCCGACGCGCGTGCGTACCGCGTGCAGCTCGCGCACGACGCCGGGCTGCTCGACCTGTTCCGCGAAACGCGCACCGATTCGCCGCGCGCGGTTTTCCGCGACGTTCCGAACGGGAACTACTTCGTGCGGGTCGCCGCGATCGATGCGAACGGTCTCGAGGGCCGGCCGCGGACATACGCGTTCGAACGCCGCGTCCTGGGGCTCGACGCGAGCGCGTCGCCCGGTGCCGGCGGCTACGAGTTCCGCTGGACGCCGAACGGTTCGGGCAAGGGTGCGCGCTACCGGTTCGTGCTGTCGCGCTCGAAGGACCTGAGCGCGCCGGTCGTCGACCAGGTCGGCCTGCATACGCGCCAGATCACCGTCGCGCACCTGCCGCCGGGCGACTATTTCTGGGCCGTGACCGTCGAGGAGTTCGAAGGCGGCAAGTTCTACGAGAAGACCAGTCCGGTCAGCGCGTTCACGCTGTCGCGCTGATCCGCGGCGCATGAAACCTGATTCCGTTTCTCCGCGGCGGCATCTCGGCCGCCGCTTCCTGATCGAATGGATCGCGATCGGCTGCCTCGGGGTCGCGGTGATCCTCACGTGCGCGCTCGGCCGCCTGTCGTCGAGCGTCGACGGGTTGATCTACGACCGGCTGCTGATGCTGCGCAGCCTGCCGCTTTCACCCGACGTGGTCGTCGTCGATATCGACAACCAGAGCGCGTCCGCGCTCGGCCGCTGGCCGTGGTCGCGTGACGTGCATGCGCGGCTGCTCGACACGCTGGCGCGCGCGCAGCCGGCCGCCGTCGTCTATGACGTGCTGTTTACCGAACCGTCGCCGGAAGATCGCGCGTTCGCGGATGCAATGACCCACGTGCCGACCTTCCTGCCCGTGCTGCTGAGCCCCGAGCAGGCGGACGGCACGCGCGCGGTCGACCCGCCGGTGGCCGCGCTCGCGGCGCGTGCGGTCGGGCTCGGTCACATCAACCTCGAAGTCGACCCCGACGGCATCGTACGCAGCGTGGCGCTGTACGAAAGCGACGGCCGCGTGCGCTGGCCACAGCTGATGGTGCCCGTGTATCGCGCGATCCAGGGCGGCCAGCTGCATCCGGTCGGCGGTACGCCCGGCCCGCATGCGCACGACCTGTCGGACGACGCGACCGGCGAGGGCCGCTACCTGATCCCGTTCAGCCGCAACACGCCGGCCTATCCGACGCTGTCGTTCGACGACGTCCTCGAAGGGCGCGTGAAGCCCGACGCGCTGCGCGGCAAGATCGTCGTCGTGGGCGTGACGGCGTCGGGGCTGTACGATCGTTTCGCCACGCCCGTGTCCGGTGAGTTCGGGCCGCTCGCCGGCGTGTATATCCATGCCAACGTGCTCGACATGCTGGCGACCGGCAGCGCGATCTCGCCGGCGTCGCGCGCCGGGCTGTTCGTCGCGTCGCTGCTGCCGCTCGCCGTGCTGCTGGGCGGCTTCCTGATGCTGTCGCCGTGGCGCGCGCTGCTGCTGACGCTGAGCCTGGCCGCGCTTGCCGTCGTCGCGAGCACGGCGCTGCTGTTCGAGGCGCGCATCTGGCTGTCGCCGGCGCCTGCGATCTTCGGGCTGATCGCCGTCTACCCGATCTGGAACTGGCGGCGCCTGGAAATGACGATGTCGTACCTGCGCCGCGAGCTGCAGCGGCTCGCCGACGAGCCGCACCTGCTGCCCGAGGCGCCGCGCACGCGCAACGTCGGCGGCGATGTGCTGGAGCGGCAGATGGCGCTGATGGCGCAAGCCGCGCAGCGCGTGCAGGACATGAAGCGCTTCGTGTGGGACAGCCTCGACAGCATGCCCGAGCCGATCTTCGTGACCGACCTGGCCGGCACCGTGCTGATCGCGAACCATGCGGCCAAGCGCTACGGGTCGCGACTGTCGCTGCCTCTGCCGGAGGGTCGTCCGCTGCGCACGGCGCTCGGCGAGCTGACGTTCATGAAGACCGTCGACGGCAACGCCGAGCACGACGCGACGATCCGCGAGCACTGGCCGGCCGCGCTCGACCCGACGCTCGAGGCCGAGCACGACGCGATGGCGCGCGGCATCGAGGTGCGCGATCGTGACGGGCTCGACCATCTGCTACGCTACGCGGCGTGTACGAATGCGCAAGGGCGCGTGACGGGCTGGATCGCCGGCCTCGTCGACGTGACCGAGCTGCACGCGGCCGAGCGGCAGCGCGAGGAAGCGCTGCACCTGCTGTCGCACGACATGCGCTCGCCGCAGTCGTCGATCCTCGCGCTGGTCGAGATCGAGCGCGACCGCGTCGAGAGCGACGCGATGCGCGGGCTGCTCGCGCGGATCGAGCGCTATGCGCACCGCGCGCTATCGCTCGCCGACGAGTTCGTGCAGCTGGCGCGCGCGGAGTCGCAGGCGTACCAGCTCGAGGTGACGAGCCTCGTCGACGTGCTGATCGATGCGAGCGACGAGGTGTGGCCGCAGGCGCAGGCGAAGCACATTCGCGTCGACACCGACGTCGGCACCGACATGTGCTGGGTGCGCGCGGACCGCTCGCTGATCACGCGCGCGTTCGTGAACCTGCTGAACAATGCAGTCAAATACAGTCCGTCCGATACCGTGATCACGTGTACGCTGGCGGTCGAGCACGCGTCGAAACGGATGTTCTGTACGATTCGTGATCAGGGATACGGCATTGCGCCGGAAGATCAGCGGCATCTGTTCGAGCGTTTCAAGCGATTCCATGCCGGCGAGCGGCCCGAAATCTCGGGTTCCGGGCTCGGCATGGCATTCGTGAAGACGGTCGTCACGCGCCATGGGGGCAGCGTGTCGGTCGACAGCGAGGTGGGTGTCGGCACCGCGGTGACGGTGTCGCTGCCCGCGATCGACGAGCCGTCCGCCTGACAGGGCCGGGCGCGACGGCAGGCATTTGGGGAAAGCCATGAGAAAGGAATGGGCAGCGACCGCGCTGGCGGCGTCGCTGTTGACGGGTTGCGCCGGCGTGACGAGCGGCGTGAGTGCGCTCGGGCAGCCGAACGCATTCGCATCCGGCGCGCACGGCTACGATTTCGTGCGCACGGCCGCGCAGGCCGATGATGCCGAATACCGGCAGATCGAGACGCTCGTGCGCGACGAACTCGCGCACCGCGGCTTCGATGCGAAGCCGCTCGCGGCCGCGCGCTACCGGCTGTCGATCGCGTATGCGACGCAGCCGGCCGCGGTCGCGGCGAGCGCCGACGGGTGCGGGGCCGCGAGCAGCGCATGCGTGACGGTCGACGGGCCGGCGCCGTTCGCGCTGCCGTTCATGGGCCGCGTGTATCGCCATGTGCTGACGCTGCGCTTCGTCGACGCGAAATCGGGCGCCGACGTCTACCGCGTATCGGCCGCGCTGCGCGATCGCGATCCCGGCACACGGCAGGCCGCGCCGGCGCTCGTGAAGAGCGCGCTCGCGAAGGTGCCGTTCGGCGACGGCGGCGGCTGGCTCGTCAAGACGAAAAAAGACGACGCGGGCGGGATGCCGGGCGTCGTCTCGGTGAAGCCGGCCGAAGCGCGCTGAGCGTCGGCCGGTGAGGTGAGGGCGGGCTCGCCGGAGCGAGCCCTCGTGCCCTTGCCGCGTTCAGGCGGCCGGGTGTGCGCCCGAACGCGCGCGCAGATACGCGTCGAATTCCGCGCCGACTTCCGCGTGGCGCAGCGCGAATTCGACCGTCGCCTTCAGGTAGCCGAGCTTGCTGCCGCAGTCGTAGCGCGTGCCCTGGTACTTGTAGGCCAGCACTTGCTCGTCGGCGAGCAGCGCCTGGATCGCGTCGGTGAGCTGCAGCTCGCCGCCCGCGCCGGGCTTCAGCGCGCGCAGGTGCTCGAAGATCCGCGGCTTCAGGATGTAGCGGCCGACCACGCCGAGGTTCGACGGCGCGACTTCCGGCGCCGGCTTCTCGATGATCGCCGACATCTTGACGATCGACTCTTCCCACTCCTTGCCGTCGACGATCCCGTACGACTTCGTCTCCGACGGCGGGATCTCTTCCACGCCGATCACCGAGCTGTGATAGTGGTCGAACACGTCGACCATCTGCTTCATCACGGGCGGGTTGCCGTCGAGCAGGTCGTCCGCGAGGATCACCGCGAACGGGTTGTCGGCCACGAGCTTTTCCGCGCACAGCACCGCATGGCCGAGGCCGAGCGCTTCCGGCTGGCGCACGTAGAAGCAGTCGACATGGCTCGGCTTGATGCTGCGCACGAGTTCGAGCAGCTTTTCCTTGCCGCGCGCCTCGAGTTCGGCCTCGACTTCGTACGACTTGTCGAAGTGATCCTCGATCGCGCGCTTGCTGCGCCCGGTCACGAAGATCATCTCGGTAATGCCGGCGGCGATCGCTTCCTCGACTGCGTACTGGATCAACGGCTTGTCGACGACCGGCAGCATTTCCTTCGGGCTTGCTTTCGTAGCCGGAAGGAACCGCGTGCCGAGACCGGCAACGGGGAACACTGCCTTGGTAACTTTCAACATGATCGAACCTTTATTCCTGTAATCGACTTGTCAGACGGTCTATGTTCACGTTCGCATTATAGTGAACGCAAACGACCTTACCCTTTGTTACGCAGGCAACCGATCGAGCTGGGCACGCAGTTTCTCGAGCGTGCTCTGGAATTCCGCGACGCGCTTCTGCTCCTGTTCGACCACGGCCGGCGGCGCTTTCGCGACGAAAGCCTCGTTGCCGAGCTTTGCATTGCACTTCGTGATTTCGTTCGTCAGGCGCGTGATTTCCTTCGACAGGCGCTCGCGTTCGGCCGCGACGTCGATCTCGACCTTCAGCACCAGCTTGTTCGGCCCGACGATCGCGATCGGCGCGCCGTGCGCTTCCTTGTCGAGCGTCGCTTCGTCCGCGAGGATCTGCACTTCCGACAGGCGCGCGAGGGCCTGAACGTACGGCGCGAACGAGCGCAGGCGCTCGGCATCGCCGGCTGCGAGCAGCGGCACCTTGGTGGCCGGCGACAGGTTCATCTCGCCGCGCAGGTTGCGGCACGCGTCGACGATCGCCTTCAGGTCGGCCGCCCACTGTTCGGACACCTCGTCGATCTTCTGCAGGTTCGCGATCGGGTACGCCTGCGTCATCAGCGACGCTTCGCCCTCGGCCTTGCCTTGCGGATAACGGCCGGCCAGCGGCGCGACTTTCTGCCAGAGCGCTTCGGTGATGAACGGGATGATCGGGTGCGCGAGGCGCAGCACCGTCTCGAGCACGCGCAGCAGCGTGCGGCGCGTCGCGCGCTGCTGTTCCGGCGTGCCGTTCTGGATCTGCACCTTCGCGAGTTCGAGATACCAGTCGCAGTACTCGTCCCACACGAACTTGTAGATGCTGCTGGCGATGTTGTCGAAGCGGTAATCGGCGAAGCCCTTCGCGATGTCGGCCTCCGTGCGCTGCAGCAGCGACACGATCCAGCGGTCGGCCGCCGAGAAGTCGAGGTAGCCGCCCGGGCCGCAATCGCCCGCGCCGCAGACTTCCGGCTTGTCGCTGCCGCAGTCGTGGCCTTCGCAGTTCATCAGCACGAAGCGCGTGGCGTTCCACAGCTTGTTGCAGAAGTTGCGATAGCCTTCGCAGCGTGCGAGGTCGAAGTTCACGTTGCGGCCGAGCGTTGCCATCGACGCCATCGTGAAGCGCAGCGCGTCGGTGCCGAACGCGGCGATGCCGTCCGGGAATTCCTTGCGCGTCTTCTTCTCGATCGTCGCGGCCTGCTTCGGGTTCATCAGGCCCGTCGTGCGCTTCGCGACCAGCGTGTCGAGGTCGATGCCGTCGACGATGTCGATCGGGTCGAGCGTGTTGCCCTTGCTCTTCGACATCTTCTGGCCTTCCGCGTCGCGCACGAGGCCGTGCACGTAGACGGTGTGGAACGGCACCTTGCCCGTGAAGTGCGTGGTCATCATCACCATCCGGGCGACCCAGAAGAAGATGATGTCGAAGCCCGTGACGAGCACCGACGACGGCAGGAAGTGCTTCAGTTCAGGCGTTTCGTTCGGCCAGCCGAGCGACGAGAACGGCACGAGCGCCGACGAGAACCACGTGTCGAGCACGTCTTCGTCGCGCTTCAGCGCACCCGTGTAGCCCTTCGCGGCAGCCTGCGCGCGCGCTTCTTCCTCGTTGCGGGCGACGAATACCTCGCCGTTCTCGCCATACCACGCGGGAATCTGGTGGCCCCACCACAGCTGGCGCGAGATGCACCAGTCCTGGATGTTCTCGAGCCACTGGTAGTAGGTGGTCGTCCAGTTTTCCGGCACGAACTTGATCTGGCCGCTGCGCACGACGTCGAGCGACGTTTCCGTGATCGACTTGCCCGGATTGAACGTGCCTTCCGGCGCCGGCTTCGTCATCGCGACGAACCACTGGTCGGTCAGCATCGGCTCGATCACGACGCCGGTGCGGTCGCCGCGCGGCACCATCAGCTTGTGCGGCTTCACCGAGTCGAGGAAACCTTCCGCGTCGAGGTCGGCGACGATCGCCTTGCGCGCGTCGAAGCGGTCGAGGCCGCGATACTGCTCGGGGCCGTTGTCGTTGATCTTCGCGTCGAGCGTCAGGATCTCGATCGGCGCGAGCTTGTGGCGCTGGCCGACCTGGTAGTCGTTGAAGTCGTGCGCGGGCGTGACCTTCACGACGCCCGTGCCGAACTCGCGGTCGACGTAGTCGTCGGCGATCACCGGAATCTCGCGGCCCGTCAGCGGCAGCGTGACGAGCTTGCCGATCAGGTGCGCGTAGCGCTCGTCTTCCGGATGGACCATCAGCGCGACGTCGCCGAGCATCGTTTCCGGACGTGTCGTGGCCACGGTCAGCGAACCCGAGCCGTCGACGAGCGGATAGCGGATGTGCCACAGGTGGCCGTTTTCCTCTTCGCTCACGACTTCGAGGTCCGACACGGCGGTCAGCAGCACCGGATCCCAGTTGACGAGGCGCTTGCCGCGGTAGATCAGGCCCTGTTCAAAGAGCGTGACGAACACGTCGCGCACGGCGGCCGACATCTTGTCGTCCATCGTGAAGTATTCGCGGGACCAGTCGGGCGATGCGCCGAGGCGGCGCACCTGGCCGGTGATCGTCGAACCCGATTTTTCCTTCCATTCCCACACGCGCTCGACGAACTTCTCGCGGCCGAGGTCGTGGCGCGACACACCCTGCGCGTCGAGCTGGCGCTCGACGACGATCTGGGTCGCGATCCCCGCGTGGTCGGTGCCGGGCACCCACAGCGTGTTCTCGCCGAGCATCCGGTGGTAGCGGGTGAGGCCGTCCATGATCGTCTGGTTGAACGCGTGGCCCATGTGCAGCGTGCCCGTCACGTTCGGCGGCGGCAACTGGATCGAGAAATCGGGACGGGCCGGGTCGAAGGCCGGGGCCGCGTAGCCGCGCTTTTCCCACTCCGGCCCCCATTGGGACTCGATGGTGTGGGGCTCGAAGCTCTTCGCAAGCGTGTTGTCGCTCATGTTGGAAATCTGCCGAAAAATGCGTGAATTGGATGCCGAATCTGACAATTATAAATGGATGCACATCGACCAGCCATCGCCGTGCCGGCGCGGGCCCGTCGCGACGCCGCCGCGGCGCGCCTGTGACGTGCCGTCGAACGGATCGGGAACGGCATCGCGCGGCCGACTTATAATGTCGGGTCCGCATTTTTCTCGCCCGTTCGCTGCCGCTCCATGCCCGACCTGCTCGCCAATCTGAACCCCGAACAACTCGCCGCCGTCACGTTGCCGAACGAACCGGCGCTGATCCTTGCAGGGGCGGGCAGCGGCAAGACCCGCGTGCTGATCACCCGCATCGCATGGCTGATCCAGCAGGGCTACGCATCCCCGCCCACCGTGCTCGCCGTGACCTTCACGAACAAGGCCGCGCGCGAGATGATGGCGCGCCTGTCGGCGATGATGCCGATCGACACGCGCGGGATGTGGATCGGCACGTTCCACGGCCTGTGCAACCGGATGCTGCGCACGCACTGGCGCGACGCCGGCCTGCCGCAGACCTTCCAGATCCTCGATACGGCCGACCAGCTGTCCGCGATCAAGCGGCTGATGAAGGCGGCGAACGTCGATGATGAGAAGTACCCGCCGAAGAACGTCCAGTACTTCATCAACAACGCGAAGGAACAGGGGCTGCGTCCCGACAAGGTCGACGCGTCCGACAACTTCAACCGCAAGTTCGTCGAGCTGTACCAGGCGTACGACCAGCAGTGCCAGCGCGAAGGCGTCGTCGATTTCCCGGAGCTGCTGCTGCGCTGCTACGAGCTGCTCGCGTACAACGCGCCGCTGCGCGCGCACTACCAGGCGCGCTTCCGGCACATCCTCGTCGACGAGTTCCAGGACACCAACAAGCTGCAGTACGCGTGGCTCAAGATGCTTGCCGGCGGCGAGAACGCGATCTTCGCGGTCGGCGACGACGACCAGTCGATCTACGCGTTCCGCGGCGCGAACGTCGGCAACATGCGCGACTTCGAAGACGAATTCCGCGTGCGCAACCTGATCAAGCTCGAGCAGAACTACCGTTCGCACGGCAACATCCTCGACGCGGCGAACCAGCTGATCTCGAACAACGCGCACCGCCTCGGCAAGAACCTGCGCACCGACGCGGGCCACGGCGAGCCCGTGCGCGTGTACGAGGCGAGCACCGACTCGCAGGAAGCCGGCTGGATCGTCGAGGAGATCCGCTCGCTGATCAACACCGGGATGGCGCGCAGCGAAGTGGCCGTCCTGTACCGCAGCAACGCGCAGTCGCGTTCGATCGAGCACACGCTGATGTCTTCGGGCATCCCGTATCGTGTGTACGGCGGCCTGCGATTCTTCGAGCGCCAGGAAGTGAAGCATGCGCTCGCGTACCTGCGCCTGATCGACAACCCGAACGACGACACCGCGTTCGTGCGCGTCGTGAACTTCCCGACCCGCGGCATCGGTGCGCGCTCGATCGAGCAGCTGGCCGACGCCGCGCGCCTGTACGGCTGCTCGATGGCTGCCGCGATCCCGTACGTGACGGGCAAGGCCGGCACGAGCCTCGGCGGGTTCGCGAACCTGGTCGCGAAGATGCGCGCCGACACGCAGCACATGAATCTGCCCGACACCGTCGAGCACATCGTGCGCGCCAGCGGCCTCGCCGATTTCTACCAGGGCGAGCGCGAAGGCCAGGACCGTCTCGAGAACTTGCAGGAACTCGTGAACGCGGCCACCGCGTTCATCGCCGAGGAAGGCTACGGGCTCGACACGCCGGCGCGTTCGATCCCGCTGCGCGCGGGCGCGATCGCGGCGCCCGAACTCGGCACCGCGACGGACGATCCGGCGGTCGACGTGCTCGACCCGGTATCGCCCGCCGATCCGGCGCAGAACCCCGACACGATGACGCCGCTCGCCGGCTTCCTGTCGCATGCGTCGCTGGAGGCCGGCGACAACCAGGCGCAGGCCGGGCAGGACGCCGTGCAGCTGATGACGGTGCACGCGGCGAAGGGGCTCGAATTCTCGGCCGTGTTCATCACGGGCCTCGAGGAAGGGCTGTTCCCGCACGAGAACAGCGTGCTCGAATCGGACGGCCTCGAGGAAGAGCGCCGGCTGATGTACGTCGCGATCACGCGTGCGAAGGAGCGGCTCTACCTGTCGTTCGCGCAGAGCCGGATGCTGCATGGCCAGACGCGCTACAACGTCCGTTCGCGCTTCTTCGACGAACTGCCCGAGCACGTGTTGAAGTGGCTCACGCCGAAGGTCGAGGCCGGTTCGCGCTGGGGCGGCCGGTCGGACAATGCCGGCTACGGTCGCGACTGGTTCGCGCGGCCGGGCGGCGGCAGTCGCGAGCAGATCGTCGATCCGGCCGTATCCGCCCCGCTGCCCGCGTTCGCGAACAAGCAGCGCGCGGCCGATGCCGGCTTCCGGGTCGGCCAGCAGGTGTTCCACACCAAGTTCGGCGAAGGCACGGTCACCGCGCTCGAAGGCAACGGCACCGATGCGAAGGCGCAGGTGAAATTCAAGCGGCACGGCGAGAAGTGGCTCGCGCTTGCGGTCGCGAAACTGCAGGCGGTGGAATGATGGGCATCGACATGGATGTGACGCTTGCAGCCCGCCCGCTCGGCATTCTGGCCGCGCTGCCCGAGGAACTCGGCGACCTGATCGCCGCGATGCGCGCCGACGGCGCGATGAAGACGGTCGCGCTCGGCCGCCGCGATTATCACGTCGGCACCGTGCACGGCGCGGCCTGCGTCGTGACGCTCGCACGGGTCGGCAAGGTTGCGGCCGCCGCGACGGTCAGCGCGCTGATTCACGTGTTCGGCGTGGCGGGCGTCGTGTTCACCGGCGTGGCGGGCGGCGTGTCGCGCACGGTGCGGGTTGGCGATGTCGTCGTGGCCGATACGCTGCTGCAGCACGATCTCGATGCGTCGCCGCTCTTTCCGCGCTACGAGGTGCCGCTGCTCGGCATCACGCGTTTCGCGACCGACGCGGCGCTGACCGCGAGCCTGCGGGCGGCGTGCACGCAGTTCGTCGAGGAAGAGGGCGCGCAGTTTGCCGCGCGTTTCGGCCTGGTCGGTGCGACGCTGCATGCGGGGCTCATCATCAGCGGCGACCGCTTCGTGTCGAGCGAGCGCGAGGTCGTCGCGTTGCGCGATGCGCTGCCGGATGCGCTTGCGGTCGAGATGGAAGGCGCCGCGATCGCGCAGGTGTGCGCGGAGCACGACGTGCCGTTCGCGCTCGTGCGCACGATCTCCGATACGGCCGACGATCATGCGACGCAGTCGTTCTCGCACTTCCTGTCGGCGATCGCGAGCAGCTATTCGTCCGGCATCCTCAAGCGTTTCCTGGCGCTGCATGCGACGACGGCGGCCTGAAGCCGCCGTCGTTTTCTTCATTTCCTTCATTCGAGCCGTTCGACCGGCCGCGGCGCGCACGCCGCGGCCGGGTCGTCACGCCTGCTTGCGCCGGCTGCTTTCGAGGTTCGGCAGGAACACCGTCAGCACGCCGATCAGCGGCAGGAACGAGCACACCTTGTAGACGAACGGGATGCTCGTCGCGTCGGCGAGCTGGCCGAGCACGGCCGCGCCGACGCCGCCCAGGCCGAACGCGAAGCCGAAGAACAGGCCCGCGACCATCCCGACCTTGCCGGGCATCAGCTCCGTCGCATAGACGAGGATCGCGGCGAACGCCGACGCCAGCACGACGCCGATGATCACGGTCAGCACGCTGGTCCAGAACAGGTTCGCGTACGGCAGCAGCATCGTGAACGGCGCGACGCCGAGGATCGACACCCAGATCACGTACTTGCGGCCGATCCGGTCGCCCACGGGCCCGCCGATCAGCGTGCCGGCCGCCACCGCCGCGAGGAACACGAACAGGTGGATCTGCGCGGCCTGCACCGACAGGTGGAACTTGTCGATCAGGTAGAACGTGAAATAGCTGTTGATGCTCGCGAGGTAGAAGTACTTCGAGAACACGAGCAGCACCAGCACGCCGATCGCGCCCATCACGCGGCCGCGCGACAGCGTCGGGTGGCCGGCCGCCGCGGCCTTCTTCTTCATCGACGGATGCTTCTTGTACCAGTGGCCGATCTGCGTGAGCACGATCATCGCGACGAGCGCGGCCGCCGAGAACCACGCGATGCTGTGCTGGCCGTGCGGAATGATCACGAGTGCGGCCAGCAGCGGCCCGAGCGCGGAACCCGCATTGCCGCCGACCTGGAACACCGACTGCGCGAGCCCGTGCTGGCCGCCCGACGCCATCCGCGCGACGCGTGACGATTCGGGGTGGAACACCGACGAACCGCAGCCGACGAGCGCCGCGGCCACCAGCAGCATTTCGAAATTCGGCGCGACCGACATCAGCAGCAACCCCGCGAGCGTGAAGCCCATGCCGACCGGCAGCGAATACGGTTTCGGACGCTTGTCGGTATAGAGGCCGATGAGCGGCTGCAGCAGCGACGCGGTGATCTGGTAAGTGAGCGTGATCAGGCCGATCTGCGCGAACGACAGCGCGAACTGGCTCTTGAGCATCGGATAGATCGCGAGGATCAACGACTGGATCATGTCGTTGAGCATGTGCGAGAAGCTGATCGCACCGAGCACCGGGTACACGGTGCGGGCGACGGGCGGGGCGGATGGCTTGGCGGCGGCTGCGCCGGCGGAGCCGGTGTCGAGGCTGGTTTCCATGTGAGAGCTGAACGAGTTGAGGTGGCGGGCGCGCTCTGCTGGGGATCGGCGCGTCTTGAATCGTTGCTGCGTCAAAGAAGTGTAATGTGGCGTATCGAGAATGTCAGGACAACTTTTATCGCGAATCGGACATTCATCTGATGGATCGCCGGGTGCGTGTTTTTTTGACCGGGTATAACGCTGGCGGTGCGCCTGCCCGCCGTGGGAGGGCGTTCCCGGGGCCGGTGCGTGGTTTCCCGGACTCAAGAAACGGCGGTGGCGGCCGTAGAACGACCCAATGACAAGACAACAGGCGCGCCGCGCCCGGCACCGGCTATCCGCCAGTGCGGGCGCAGGACGCGCGGCAAGGCCAGCCATCGCGGGAATGCCGGGACCGATCTTTCCGGCCGCGTGATCAATACGGGGATAGTTCGATGAAAGCAGCATCTTTGCATCCACGGCCCGGTGCGGCCGCCGCCGCACCCGACGTTGCCGCCGGCCGCGCCGCGCGGCCCGCGGGCGGCACGTCGCGAGCGTCGGCCGTGGACCGTCAAGGCGACGTTGCGCGCCGCATTCGCGATCCTGCTTGTCGGCACGCTCGCGATCGGCGTGTTCTCGCTCTGGCAGATCAGCCGGCTGAACGCGTCGATCGCGTCGGTCTACGAGCAGGGCCACGTCGCGAGCCGCGCGGCCGAGGAGGTCCGGGCCGAAGTGCTGCGCGCGAGCCGTGCCCAGAAGATGCTGCTGACTGCGACCACCGCGAAGGAGCGCGACGAACTGGGCGCCGACGTGGGCGCGGGGCTCGCGTCGATCGGCCAGGCGCTCGGCACGCTGCAGCGCTACGCGGATCCGGCCGATGCCGACGATTCGGCGCGGCTGCGCGCTTTCTCGGCGGCGGTCGGTACGTGGAGCGCGCATCTGCGCGATTTCGTCGAACTCGTGCGTGCGCAGCCGCTCGACCTGTCGCAGATGAACTGGCAGGTCGGCACGCAGGACGTGTCGCTGCTGGTCGAAACCGGCAAGCTCGAGAAACTCGTCGCCGAACTCGTGAAGACGCGCGGTGCGAAGTCGAAGGCGACGCTCGATGCGTCCGCCACCATTTTCTCGTCGTCGTTCGCGATGATCGCGGCGATGACGGTTGCGCTGATCGTGCTCGCGATCGTGATCGCCGAGCGCGTCGTGCGCCGTCTCGCGTCGCAGCTCGGCGGCGAGCCCGCGCACGCGAAGGCGATCGCCGCGGACATCGCGCGCGGCGACCTGACGCGACCGATCACGCTGGGCCGGCACGACCGCGACAGCATGGTGCGTGCACTGGCCGAGATGCAGACGGGGCTCGCGGCGACCGTCGGCGAGATCGCCGTCAGCGCCGAGGCGATCGCGGCGGCGTCGGGCGAGATCTCCACCGGCAATCTCGACCTGTCGAAGCGCACCGAGCAGCAGGCCGTCGCGCTCGAGCGCACCGCGGCCAGCATGGAGCAACTCACGTCGACCGTCCGCCAGAACGCCGAGAACGCGCGGCAGGCGAGTGCGCTCGCGGCCAATGCGTCGGCCGTCGCGGAGACGGGCGGGGAGGTCGTCGGGCGCGTGGTGGCGACGATGAGCGAGATCGACGACAGCGCGAAGAACATCCGCGACATCATCGGCACGATCGAGGGCATCGCGTTCCAGACCAACATTCTTGCGTTGAATGCGGCGGTCGAGGCCGCGCGCGCCGGCGAACAGGGGCGTGGCTTCTCGGTGGTCGCGGGCGAGGTGCGGCTGCTCGCGCAGCGCTCGGCGACCGCGGCGAAGGAGATTCGCGAGTTGATCGGTGCGTCGGTCGAGCGCGTCGCGAACGGTGCGACGCTCGCGCACGACGCGGGCCGCACCATGGGCGACGTCGTGCGGGCAGTGAAGCGCGTGACCGACATCATCGGCGAGATTTCCGCGGCATCCGACGAGCAGAGCGCCGGCATCGACGAAATCGGCCGTGCGGTCACGCAGATGGATGCCGGCACGCAGCAGAATGCGGCGCTCGTCGAACAGGCGGCCGCGGCCGCGAATGCGCTCGACGAGCAGGCTCAGGCGCTGAAGTCGCTGGTCGGGCGTTTCCGCATCGCCGCGTAGCCGCGCCCGGCCATCCGGCGCTTACGACTTCTTCTGCTTGTCCGGATCGATGATGACCGTGCAGGTCGTGCCCGCCGACAGCACCACGTCGGCCGGCACGTCGTCGATCTTGATGCGCACCGGCACGCGCTGCGCGAGGCGCACCCAGTTGAAGGTCGGGTTCACGTCCGCGACGAGGTCGCGGCTTTGCGGGTTGTCGCGATCGTAGATGCCGCGCGAAATGCTTTCGACGTGGCCCTTCATCACGCCGCCGCTCATCAGCCGCATCTCGGCCGGCGCGCCGATCTTCACGCGCGGCAGCTTGGTTTCCTCGAAGTAGCCGTAGACCCAGAACGAATGGCTGTCGACGATCGCGAGCTTCGCCTGGCCGGCCACCGCATAGTTGCCCTTGAACGTCTGCAGGTTCGTGATGTAGCCGTCGACCGGCGCGACGACGCGCGTGCGCTCGAGGTTGAGCTTCGCGGCATCGAGCGCGGCGACTGCCTGCTGGTACTGCGCATCGGCGCTCGACGCACTGTGCGCGGCGTTCTCGCGGTTTTCCTTCGACACGACGAGCGCATCGAGATCCGCGCGGCGGGCCGCGTCGTCGCGGCGCATCTGCAGTTCCGCGCGGCGGGCGGCGACGGCCGCCTGCGCCTGCTCGACCGCGATCTGGTAGTGCGACGGGTCGATCTGCATGATCAGGTCGCCTTTCTTGACGAGCTGGTTGTCATGCACGGGCAGCTCGACGATCGCGCCCGATACGTCCGGCGCGACGTTGACGATCTCGGCGCGCACGCGCCCGTCGCGCGTCCACGGATCGTCCATGTAGTGCACCCACAGCGAGCGCCCGATCAGAATCGCGACGAGAAGGATGACGGCGGTCGCGACGAAGCCGAAGAGTTTTCTGAGAATCATGATGGTTCGGAATCAACGATAAACGGCGAGACTCAGTCCGCCGCAAATGCAGACGAGAAGGCAGGCCCGGAACAGCGACGGGTGCCAGACGAGACGGTAGAGGCCCGTGTAGGCGAGCAGGCGGTCGACGGCCCAGGTCGCGAGCGCGCCGAGGGCGAACATCAGCACCACCGTGGGCATGTAGGCATCGAGAATGGCGATTTCACGCGGCATCATGACGAGGCTCCTGGTTGGGGACGCACGGGGCGGTTGCGGTTGAGCGCGGCGAGCGGCGATTCGGGATCGAGCAGCGCCGTGCGCACGAAATGCAGGTGGCTCAGGATGCGCTGCAGCCGGTGGCGCTCGTCGCGCGTCGGCGTGAACGCGTCGAGTGTCTGCCGGGTCGCGTCGATCGCATCGTTGACCGCGGCGAGCGTGGCGTCGAAGCGTTCGGCGTCCGGCCGCGTGAACAGCGACGACAGCGCGGCGCGCATCGTCTCGATCGCGCGTCGCCACGACGTCGTCGGCGCATAGCGCGGCTCGGAGGGCAGCGTCGCCAGCTCGTGGCGCAGGTCGATGGCCGCGTTGCCGGTTTCGAGCACCGCGAACATCCAGCGCAGCGCGTCGCGCTGCACGTCGGGCTGGTCGGCCGACAGCGTATGCGCCTGGTACATCAGGTCGCGCGCGCCGCTCTCGAAGCGCGTGCGCAATCCGGCGAGCCGTGCATGGCAGGCCGCAACCGCCTGGTGGCGCAGGTCGGCGAACAGGCGTTTCTTGAGCCACGGCGCGGTCGGCGGGAACAGCACCGCGAACGCGATCGCCGATACCAGCATCGACAGCAGCAGCGCGAGCGCGTCGTTCATGAAGCTCATCGGATCGTAGTGCGTGATGCTGTCCGGGCCCGCGAGGAAGCAGAAGAAGATCAGGTAGCCCATCCCGTAGCCCGCGAGCTTCGGCTTCAGCGTCATGTAGATGCCGATCGCGAGCAACGGCGCGAGCGCTGCGCACAGCAGCCAGAAGCCGTCGATCCGCGGGTAGATGCCGAACGTCAGCAGGAAGCCGGTACAAACGGCCAGCGCCGTGCCCATCCCCATCTGCGCCGCCATCGCGGTCGGGCGTGGTGCCGACGACGCGAGCGCGCAGGTCGCCGCGGCGTTCAGCACCAGCATCACGCCGCTCGGCCACGCGGTCTCGATCCAGAACCAGCCCAGCGCGAGAATCACCGTCGCGGTGCGGATCCCCGCGATCATGGCGGCCGTCCGGTTGGTGCGCGGCTCGTAGCGCTCGATCCAGCGTTCGCGCTCGTGCGTCGCGGTCGCGAGCGACGCATAGGTCGCCGCATATTCCTGCAGGTCGGTGATGAAGCGATACAGCAGCTCGGCGGCCGTGTCGAAGTCGAGCAGCGGGAAGCCGGGCTGCGTTTCGAGTTCCGCGCGCGTCGCGCGAATGCGGCGCGGCAGCGCATCGCGCCACGCGAGCAGTTGCTCGGCCGAGTGCGCGGCGTCGATCGACGTGCGCACGGGTTCGCCGTGGCGCGTGAGCAGCGGCGCGATTTCGCGGAAATACGGCTCGATCGCATCGATCGCAGCCTGCGCACCGGCCGCGTGCAGCCGGTTCATCAACTGGTGCAGTGCGTGAAAGCGGCTCGACGCGCTCATGAATTCGCTGTTCAGCCGCGCGAGCCGGCCGCTGCGCATGCGCGTGTCCGGATTCTCGAACACGGCCATGCTGCGCGCGGCCTCGAAGCCGACCACGTCGGCGACGAAGCGCGTGTGGATGGTCTCGATGTGCGCGCGGTCGAGCTGACCCGACAGTGCCGACGCGACGTAATCCACGAAGCTGCCGAAGCGCTTGCGCACCGTCGTGCGCATCTGCTCGCCGGTATATTGCGGAAACACGAGCGCGCTGACGACACCGGCCGACACGATCCCGATGATGACTTCCGAGACGCGCGTCATCGCGCTCATGAACGCCCCGTCCGGGTGCTGCGACGCGGGCAGGCCGATCAGCGCGGTCGTATAGCCGGCGAGCAGGAAGCCGTAGCTGCGGAAGTTGCGATTGCGCGCGGCGCCGGCGGTGCACAGCGCGATCCAGATGGCGATCGCCAGCAGGAACAACTGCGGCTGCTGCGGGAACAGCCCGACGAACGTGAGCGTCGCGATGAGCCCGAAGATCGTGCCGGCGACCCGGTAGAAGCTCTTCGCGAGCACGGCGCCGCTTTGCGGCTGCATCACGATGAAGACGGTGGTCATCGCCGTTTTCGGTGCCGGCAGGTCGAGCCGCATCGACACGCCGAGCGCGATGAAGGCCGCGAGCAGCGCCTTGAACAGGTAGAGCCACGCGGCGCCGTCGGTGCGGGCCCAGTCGCCGAACGCGGTGGTCCAGGCCGCGAACGGGCCGCCGACGGGTGTGGAAGCGGGGGAGGAGGCTGACATGGCGTCGCTCCGCGTTACCGTGCGGCCGGCACGCCGGACGCACCGGCGGCGGCCACTTGCGCGGGCCGGGCGACGGCTGCCGCGGGCTTCGCGCCCGACGCGGCGGCAGGCGCGGCTGCGCCGGCGGCGGATTCGTCATGTGGCACGTCCGTACCCGTCTCGACGCCACCGCCGAGCGCGGCCATCAACTGCGCGTGCGCGGCGAGGCGTTCCGCGTCGATGCGGGCGGCCGTCTCCTGCGCGCGCAGCAACTGCTGCTGCGCGACCAGCACGTTCACGTAATCGGTCAGCCCGCGGCGGAAGCCTTCGCGCGACAACTGGTAGCTGCGGTCGTTGGCAGCCACCGAGCGTGCGGCGTCCTTTTTCTGCGTATCGAGCGAACGGATCCGCACGACCTGGTCGGCGATGTCCTTGAGCGCGCCGACGATCGTCTGGTTGTAGCGCTCGACTGCCTGGTCGTAGCCGGCGTTCGCCGCGCCGAGCTGCGCGCGCAGCCGGCCGCCTTCGAAGATCGGCAGCGACAGCGCGGGGCCGGCCGTCCAGCCGCCGTTCATCGCGCGCAGGAAGTCGGTGAACGGCGCGGTCACGCCGAAGCCGCCGACCGTCGCGAGCAGGTCGATGTTCGGGTAGAACGACGCCTTCGCGACATCGATGCCGCGCGCCTGCGCGTCGACCGTCCAGCGTGCCGCGACGACGTCGGGGCGGCGGCCGAGCAGGTCGGCCGGCATCGCCGACGGCAGGCCGGCCGGTGCGTCGAGCGACAGCTGCGGCCGCTTGATCGCATCGCCCGCGCCGGGGCCCTTGCCGGCCAGCGCGGCGAGCTGATGCCGCGCGAGCTGGATCGCTTCCTCATAGCTGTCGATCTGGCGCTCATAATCGGGCAGCGTCGATTCCGCCTGGCTCACTTCGAGCTGCGTGCCGAGACCGGCCTGCAGCCGCTTGCGCGCGAGATCGGCGAGCGAGCGCTGGCGTTCGAACGTTTCGTGCGCGAGGTCGAGCAGCGCGTAGTTCATCGACATGCCGACGTACGCACGCACGACGTTGACTTCGAGCTCGAGCTTGGCCGCACGCGCGTCGGCGGCGGTCGCATGCGCGGTGTCGAGCGCGCGCTCGGTCGCGTTCTTGTCCTTGCCCCACAGGTCGAGGTGGTACGACAGGCCGAGCGTGCCGGTGTTGTTCCAGGTATCGGCGTTCGCGAGCGGGCCGGGGCCGTAATACACGTTGTCCGGCCAGTGCTCGCGCATCAGCGACAGGTTGCCGTTGATCTGCGGCAGCTCGGCCGAGCGGGCCACGCGCGCCATTGCCTGCGCTTCGCGCACGCGGGCCTCGGCGGCCGCGAGCGTCGGGTTGCCGGCCTGGGCGTCGGCGATCCAGGCGTCGAGCTGCGGATCGCGGTAGGCGCGCCACCAGTCGGCCGTCGGCCAGCCCGCGTCACGGTCGGCTCCACGGATCGCGGCGCCGGCGTCGAGCGCGTTCGCCTCGATGCGAGCCGACTGCGGCTTGTTGTCGCCCATGCTCGCGCATCCGGCCATTATTAATGAGACTGCAAGAACCGCCAGTGCGAGCGTCCCTTTTGTCGCCGGAGACTGCACGATTTTCTCCCTTTCGGATATAGATGAGTCGGATGCGATTATATTTTTCAGTGATTCCTGAATAAATGGACAAGGGTGCAAGTCATTTTTACGAATCCTGAGACAATACTTGTTCGCCTCTGTGCAACAATCCGTCCGGATTCAAACGGGTAATGGGATGGATACGTTACAAAACATGCGGGTATTCGTCCGTGTGGTCGACGCGGGAAGCTTTACCGCGGCCGCCCAGCAGATGAATTCGACCACCGCCTATGCGTCGCGCGCGGTCTCGGATCTCGAGGCCCACCTGCGCACGCGACTCCTGAACCGCACGACGCGCCGGATCGCGCTGACCGAGGCCGGCGAGCGTTATCTGCAGCGCTGCGAGCAGATCCTCGCGTACGTCGACCAGGCCGAAGCCGAGGCGGGCGACGCGCATGCGCGCCCGTCGGGCAAGCTGAAGGTTCATTGCTTCACGAGCCTCGGCCAGCACTACCTGGTGCCGGCCATCGCGCGCTATCGCGAGCGCTATCCGGACGTGCATGTCGAGCTGACCCTCGCACAGCGGATGCCGGACCTGCTCGACGAGGGGTATGACGTCGCGATCGTCGTCGGCCGCGATCTGCCCGATTCGGGGCTCGTGTCGCAGCGGCTCGGCGTGAGCTACAGCGTCGTGTGCGCATCGCCCGGGTATGTCGAGTCGCACGGCGTGCCGCAGCGGCCGGCCGACCTCGCGCAGCACGTGTGCCTCGGGATGATCGCGCCGGGCTTTCACTTCGACGAATGGGCGCTGTCGGGGCCGAACGGCGACGAGGTCGTGCCGGTCACGGCGCCGCCGTTTCGCGTGAACGTCGCCGAGGCGCTCGCGGTGGCCGTGCGGGAAGGGATGGGGATCGGCGGTCTGCCGCTCTATTCGGCGATCGGCTGGCTGCGCAGCGGGCACATCGTGCGTGTGATGCCCGAATACCGGTCGCACGTGATGAACATCTA
The DNA here is from genome assembly GCF_029633825.1 of Burkholderia contaminans. Classification (NCBI taxonomy): domain Bacteria; kingdom Pseudomonadati; phylum Pseudomonadota; class Betaproteobacteria; order Burkholderiales; family Burkholderiaceae; genus Burkholderia; species Burkholderia contaminans. Next base: position 2,635,245 of record NZ_CP090640.1, read on the forward strand.
TGCGCTGTATCCGTCGCGCCAGTACCTCGACGCGAAAATTCGCACCTGGGTCGATTTCCTGCGCGACGAACTGCCGGCCACGCTTGCCGCCGACGAAGCCGCGCTCGAGCAGTACACGCGTGCGACATGACAGCGCGGCTGACCGCAATCTGACGAGATTTGTCCTTCACGCAACATTTTTTTACGAACGCGTGTCAGACAGTTTGATACTGTGGGAATTAACGAGATACGCAACCCCGGAGTAGCAATGGATACGCACCTGATGATCGGCCTTGGAGTCCTGCTGGGCGCGGCCGCGGCCGCCGCGGCGACCCGCGACCTGCTGCGCGCGATGAAGGCGAAGGCGCAGATGAAGCCGGTGCCGGTGCGGGTGCGCGAGCAACGCCGTCCCGGCCGCTGATCCGGCTGGTCACGCTCCGGGTCGAACAGGGGCCGCGCAACGCGGCCCCGCGGGCCGGCGTTCAGCCGAGTTCGACGACCTTGTCCCACGCGAACGCGGCATTTTCCAGTTCGCCGGTGCGCCGGTGGATGTAGCCGCGCGGGTTGCACACCACGCGTGTGCCGCCGTCCGCCACATAGTCGAATGACGTATGCGTGTGGCCGTGGAGCCACAGATGGACCGGCGGCTGCACGAGTTCCGCCATGTCCGTCACGAATCCCGCCGACGCAAGATCTTCCGCGTAGCGCGCCGCCAGCGAGCGCCGGTGCGGCGCATGGTGGGTCACGACGATCGTCTGGCCCGCGAACGGTGTGGCGAGCTGCGCTTCGAGCCACGCGCGGCTGCGTCGATGCAGCGCGATCGCGTCCGCCGGCGAGAAATCCCGCTCCGGCGTGCCCGGCGCCGCGTGCAGTGCCGCGTCATGCGGCCAGGTCACCTGGATCAATCCCTTGAAATCGAGCATCACGCGCAGCCCGGCCTCGATCGAGCCGGCCAGGCTGGCTTCGTCATTGCCGAACAGCGAAAAATCGGCCCAGAGCGTCGTGCCGAGCACGCGGAAGCGCTGCCCGGGATCGACATAGACGTCGTTATTCAGGTAATGCACGTTGTTGAGCGCCTGCGCGGCATCGCGCATCGCCGTCTCCAGCGCGCCGAATTCCCCGTCGTAGTACTCGTGGTTGCCCGGCACGTAGATCACCGGCACCGCCGGGTCGAACGTTTCGGCGGCCCAGCGCAGGCCTTCCGCGTGATTGTGGATGTCGCCGGCGAGTACGACGAGGTCCGCGTCGGCATGCGGGATCGCGTCGGGCAGGTTGCTTTCGAGATGCAGGTCGGACAGGACGCGGACTTTCACGGGCGGGGCTCCGGGGTGGACGGCTTCAGCGCAGGACCTTGCCGGGATTCATCAGGCCGCGCGGGTCGAGCGCGGTCTTCAGCGTGCGCATGAGCGCCGTTTCGACCGGCGACTTGTAACGCTGCGCGTCGTCGATCTTCAACTGGCCGATGCCGTGCTCCGCGCTGATCGTGCCGTGGTGGCGGTGCACGTTGTCGTAGACGATCCGGTTGATCGGCGCCTGGAACGCGGCCAGGAACGCTTTCGGGTCGCCGCCTTCGGGCATCTGCACGTTGTAGTGGAGATTGCCGTCGCCGAGGTGGCCGAACGTGACCATCCGAGCGCCCGGCGCGGCTTGCTGGATCGCCGCGTCGGTCTCGTCGATAAAGCGCGCGATCGACGAAATCGGCACCGCGATGTCGTGCTTGATGTTGAGCCCTTCATCGGCTTGCGCGAGCGGGATATGCTCGCGCAGATCCCAGAACGCGCGCGACTGCGCGAGATTCTCCGCGACCACCGCGTCGACCACGAGCCCGGCCTCGAATGCTTCTTCCATCAGTTTCTCGAACAGCGCGCGCGCATGCGCTTCGCTTTCATTGTCGGACAGCTCCAGCAACACCATCTGCGCATGCGTCTGCGCGAACGGGTAGCGCAGTTGCGGGTAGTGCTTGCCGACGAGCTGCATGCAGAAGTCCGACATCAGCTCGAAGCCGGTCAGCAGCGGCCCGGCCGCGCGTTGCGCGAGCGCGAGGAAATCGAGCGCCGCGTGCGGCGATTCGAGCGCGGCGAGTGCGGTGACCTGCGCGGCCGGCAGCGGATGAAGCTTCATCACGGCCGCCGTGATGATGCCGAGCGTGCCCTCCGCACCGATGAACAGGTCGCGCAGGTCGTAGCCCGTGTTGTCCTTGCGCAGTCCGCGCAGCCCGTCCCAGATCTCGCCTTGCGGCGTCACGACCTCGAGCCCGAGACACAGCTCGCGCGCGTTGCCGTAGCGCAGCACCGCGGTGCCGCCGGCGTTGGTCGACAGGTTGCCGCCGATCGTGCAGCTGCCTTCCGCCGCGAGGCTCAGCGCGAACAGCCGGCCGCCTTCGCGGGCGCGCGCCTGCACGTCGGCGAGGATCACGCCGGCTTCGACGGTGATCGTGTTGTTGTGCGCATCGAGCGCACGCACGCGGTTCAGGCGCGCGACGCTCAGCACGGCCTGGCTGCCGCTCGCGTCGGGCGTGGCGCCGCCGGCCGGCCCGTGTTGCCGCCTTGCGGCACGAGCGCGATGCCGTGTGCGTTGGCCAGCCTGACGAGCGCGGCGACTTCGGCCGTGTTCGCGGGCTTCAGCACCGCGCATGCGGCGCCCTTGTAGCGGCGGCGCCAGTCGGTCAGGAACGGCGCGGTATCGTGCGGGTCGGTCAGCACGTGGTCGGCGCCGATCGCGTCGCGGCACGCGGAAACGAAAGCTTCGGAGGACATCATTACCTTGTCGCTTAAGGGTCAGGACGCGGCGCGCGACTTTTTCGCCGCGCGCTTGAACGGCGCGACGTACGCCAGCGCCGCCACGAAGAAGGCGACGGCGAGCGCGGTCTCGCACCAGCCGAGCGTCGCGGACAGCCCGCGATCGGACATGCCGCGCACGACGCCTTCGGCGAAATAGACGAGTATCAGCATGCTCGCCCACTGCATCGTATAGATGTTACGCCGCCAGACGCCCGGCAGCGCGAGCGCGAGCGGGATGGCCTTGAGCATCAGCGCGGAGCCGCCCGGACGCAGCGGCGCGAGCCACAGCTCCCACGCGAGCGACAGCGCGATCAGCGCGACGAGGCACGCGGTGGCGACCAGCGCGTAGCGCGGCCGGGCCGCGACGGCGGGGCGGGCGGGGGCGTTCATGCGGCCTCGGCCGCCGGGCGCTGGAGAGGGCGGCGGCCGCGCGCGCGAGTCGCACGCCGAGCGCGGCCGCGAGCGCCTTTTCGTCCGCCGACAGCCCGGCGGCTGCCGAGCGATCGTGCTGCGCGACGTGCGATGCGCCGTACGGCGTGCCGCCGGTGCGCGTCGTGCTGAGTGCGGATTCCGTGTACGGGATCCCGACGATCATCATCCCGTGATGAAGCAGCGGCAGCATCATCGACAGCAACGTCGATTCCTGGCCGCCGTGCAGGCTGCCCGTCGACGTGAACACGCAGGCCGGCTTGCCGGTCAGCGCGCCCGACAGCCATTGCGGTGTGGTGCCGTCGAGGAAATACTTGAGCGAGGCGGCCATGTTGCCGAAGCGGGTCGGCGAGCCGAGCGCGAGGCCCGCGCATTCCTCGAGATCGCGCAGTTCCGCGTACGGCGGGCCGTCGGCGGGGATGTCGGGGGCGGTGGCTTCGCAGACGGCCGATACGGGCGGCACGGTGCGAATGCGGGCCTGCATGCCCGGCACGCTGTCGATGCCGTTCGCGATTGCGAGCGCGAGATCGCGCGTGGCGCCGTGACGGCTGTAATAGAGGACGAGGATGTCTTTCATGGGCGACGGAGCCGCGTGCGGCCGCGCGCGTGCCCGGTGCAGTCGGCCCCAGCTGGAATCGAGCGGCTATTATAGGGGCTGAAGCCGTCGCGCAGCGCGGCGGCGGCGCGCCGTCGGGCGCGCGGCATCAAGAAGGAGAAGCCGTTTGCCGAAGTTGAGCGTCGATCTCGACACCATCAAGCGCCTCGCGCAGTTCGCGGCCCGGCGCAGCGCCGAGGATCGCATCCCGCAAGTGGCGGGCAGCCTGACGTTCACGACGATGCTGGCGCTCGTGCCGCTCGTGACGGTCGCGTTCGCGCTGTTCACCGCGTTCCCGATGTTCGCGTCGTTCCAGATCTCGCTGCAGGGGTTCCTCGCGGATCACCTGATGCCCGCGCAGTTCAACGTCCAGATCTTCAAGTACCTGAACCAGTTCGCGTCGAAGGCGAAGGGGCTGACGACGGCCGGCCTGATCGTGCTCGTCGTCACGTCGGTGATGACGATGATGACGATCGAATCGGCCTTCAACCTGATCTGGCGGGTGCGCAAGCCGCGGCCGTTCGCGCAGCGCGTGCTCGCGTACTGGGCGCTGATTACGCTCGGCCCGCTGCTGTTCGGCGTGAGCCTGTCGATCTCGTCGTACCTGTTCACGCAGTCGCTGGCATTTACCGGCGCCGCACCGTCCACGTCGATCGTCGAGTGGCTGCTCGCGCTCGTATCGCTGCCGTTGACGGTGCTTGCGTTCACGCTGCTGTACGTGTACCTGCCGAACTGCACGGTTGCGTGGCGCGACGCGGTGATCGGCGGGCTGTTCGCAGCCGTCGCGTTCGAGCTCGCGAAGCGCGGCTTCGGCTACTACGTCCGTCGCATTCCGACCTATACGGCCGTCTATGGTGCGTTCGCGGCGCTGCCGGTGTTCCTGTTATGGGTGTACCTGAGCTGGTTCATCGCGCTGCTCGGCGCGATGGTGGCTTCCGCGCTGCCGGCGATTCGCGTCGGCCAGTTCCACCGCATCCACTATCCGGGCAGCGACCTGCTCGACGCGCTGGAAATGCTCGCGCGGCTGGCCGAAGCGCGCACGGCCGGCAAGCGCGGCTACACGGGGATGCGGCTCGCGACCATGCTGCGCTGCGACATGGAAACCGCGCAGCGCCTGCTGACGACGATGGAGGAGCGGGAATGGATTGCGCGGCTGGACGGTGGCGGAGAGACCACGCCGCGCTACATTCTGCTCGCGAACCCGGAGCAACTGACGCTTGCGCAGTTGTTCGACGTACTGGTGATCGACCGCACGGAACTCACCTACCAGCTGCAGCGGCGCCGCAGCCATGTCGACAGCGCTGCGCTGCTTGCGGCGCTGTCGAGCGACCGCTTCGACGTGTCGCTCGCGACGCTGATCGCCGCGCACCGGCTGGGCGGCGCACAGCCGGCGGGCGTCCCGGGGCAGGCGCCAGGCGGCGTGTCCGATCCGCATGCACGTCCGCCGCGGCCCGCGTGAGCGGGGCGCTCGGCCGCGTTATAAGGGGATCTTGCCCGTACAGATATCCTTGAACATCACCCAGTCGCCCATCAGGCTGTAGATCGGGTGCCGGAACGTGGCCGGGCGGTTCTTCTCGAAGAAGAAGTGTCCGACCCACGCGAACCCGTAGCCGCAGACGATCGCTGCCGGCAGCCACAGCCAGTCGCCGGTGGCGATCGCCATCGCGACGCAGCCGATCACGCCGAGCGAGCCGATGAAGTGCAGCCGCCGGGACGTCCGGTTCTGGTGTTCATTCAGGTAATACGGGTAGAAATCGGCGAAGCTGGCGAATTGCTCCGAATGCGTATGCGCCATGGACGTCTCCTCTGGCCGCTGTTCATGGGGTCATTGTGCTGCCGGCAGTTCGCTTCCGCAAGCGGGGGGCGGCCCGCTGCGCGGGCCCGAGCTTTCCTTTTGACAGGCTTTCCGATAGGATCGAAAGAGGTTTTGCATTCAAGCATGAGGGGACTACGATGCGCGTCAGCGATATTCTGAAAGTGAAGGGCAACACGCTGTTTACGGTGACGCCCGATAAGCCGCTGCGCGAAGCGGTCGATACGATGGCCGAACACGACATCGGTTCGCTCGTCGTGATGGAGTACGGCGATCTCGTCGGGATGCTGACGTTCCGTGAGATCATCCTGCGTCTGCACGTGAACGGCGGCGCGATCGGCGACGTGCAGGTGCGCAAGGTGATGGACGAGCCGCTCACGTGCACGCCGGAAACGGACGTCAACGAAGTGCGCCGGATGATGCTCGAGCGCCATGCGCGCTACATGCCGGTGCTCGACAAGAAGGTGCTGATGGGCGTCATTTCGTTCTACGACGTCGCGAAGACGGTCGTCGAGGCGCAGAGCTTCGAGAACCGGATGCTGAAGGCATACATCCGCGACTGGCCGGAATCGGAAACCGAAGCGCACAAGTCGTGAATCCCGCCGCGCCCGTCGCCGTCACGCGCGGGCGCCGCCACCCGGCACGCGGCGGCGCAGGCTTGTCCTGCGCCGCCGTTTTTTCAATGACCACACGAGGCCCGCGCAGCGCTGCCCAGACGGCGCGCGCGTATTCCGCATGAGCGATCAAACGCAAGCCGCTTCCAGGCGGCGTGACGAACGGCGCGCGCACGCGTCGCAGTTCGACCTGCTGCGCGAGCGCCGTTTCGCGCCGTTCTTCACGACGCAGTTCCTTGGCGCGCTGAACGACAACGTCTTCAAGATCGGCTTCACGTCGCTCGTCACCTATCACACCGCGCGGTTCTCCGGCGTCGATGCGAAGACGGCGGCCTTCCTGATTTCCGCGATCTTCATCCTGCCGTTCGTGCTGTTCTCGGCAACGTCCGGCCAGATCGCTGACAAGTACGACAAGGCGACCCTCACGCGTTTCGTGAAGACCTTCGAGATCGTGCTGATGCTGGTCGGCGCGGCCGGCTTCGTCACGCACAGCGCGCCGCTGCTGTATCTGTGCACGTTCATGATGGGGATGCACTCGACGCTGTTCGGGCCCGTCAAGTATTCGTACCTGCCGCAGCATCTCGGCGAGCACGAGCTGGTCGGCGGCAACGGTCTCGTCGAGATGGGCACGTTCATCGCGATCCTGATCGGCACGATCATCGGCGGCGCGGCCGCGGGCATCGAGGGCAGCGGCGAGCGCGTGCTCGCGGTGAGCGTCGTCGTCATCGCGCTTGCGGGGCGGTTCGTCGCGCAGCGCGTGCCGTCCACGCCGGCGCCGCAGCCCGATCTCGTGATCAACTGGAATCCGGTCAGCGAGACCTGGCGCAACCTCGGGCTCGCCCGGCAGAACCGCACCGTGTTCCTGAGCCTGCTCGGCATCTCGTGGCTGTGGTTCGTCGGCGCGACGTTCCTCACTTCGTTTTTCAATTTCGCGAAGGACGTGCTGTCCGCAAGCCCCGATGTCGTCACGATCCTGCTCGCGACGTTCTCGGTCGGCATCGGCCTCGGCTCGCTGTTGTGCGAACGGCTGTCGCAGCGGCGCGTCGAGATCGGCCTCGTGCCGCTTGGCTCGATCGGCATCAGCGTATTTGCGATCGAGCTGTATTTTGCGAGTCATGCACTGCCTTCGCCCGGCCATCTGCTGTCGGTCGGCGAGTTCCTGGCCGGTGCGCGCCACTGGCGCATCCTGGCGGACCTGTTCCTGCTCGCGATGTTCGGCGGCTTCTACAGCGTGCCGCTGTACGCACTGATCCAGAGCCGCAGCGCGCCGACGCACCGCGCGCGGATCATCGCCGCGAACAACATCCTGAACGCGCTGTTCATGATCCTGTCGGCGGTGATGGCGATGGGGCTGACCAAGGCCGGCGTCGACATCCCGGGGCTGTTCCTCGTCACCGCGCTGCTGAACGTGATCGTCGCCGCGTATATCTATCTGCTCGTGCCCGAGTTCCTGCTGCGCTTCGCCGCATGGGTGCTCGTGCACACGTTCTACCGGATTCGCCTCGTGCACGCGGAGCGGATTCCGGCGGAAGGGGCGGCCGTGCTCGTGTGCAACCACGTCAGCTACGTCGATGCGCTCGTGCTGGCCGCCGCGAGCCCGCGCCCGATCCGTTTCGTGATGGACCACCGGATCTTCAAGACGCGCTTCGCGAGCTGGGTGTTCCGGCATGCGAAGGCGATCCCGATCGCGCCGCGCCACGAGGATCCTGCGATGCTCGCGCGTGCATACGACGCATGCGAGGCCGCGCTGAAGGAAGGCGAGCTCGTGTGCATCTTCCCGGAAGGCAAGCTGACGAAGACGGGCGACATCAACACGTTCCACCACGGCATCACGGAGATCCTGGGGCGCACGCCGGCACCGGTGATCCCGATGGCGCTGCGCGGGCTGTGGGGCAGCTATTTTTCGCGGCATTCCGATGCGCGGATGCCGCGGCCCATCAAGCGCGGCGTGATGAGCCGCCTGACGCTGGCGGTCGGCGAGCCGATCCCGGCGTCGGTTGCGACGCCCGAGGCGCTGCAGGCCGCAGTGACCGAATTGCGCGGCGCGCGAAAGTAGGCGGGGCGGGCCCGGCGGCATCGCCCCGGGCCGCAATGACCGCCGTGAACCGGCCCCCGTTCGACCGGAACGGCGCGGGTCCGCAATCGTCGCCGCGAGCCGTTCCCGTGGCCGGCCGGTGTGGTCCGAACGGTTCACACGGCCCGCGTGTCCGGGACGGCTGGCATAATAGCGGCTTACCTCTTTTTCTCGACCGGCAAACGATCGGCCTGCCTGCGGCCTAGGCGGCGCATCGGTTTGTCCATTTCTCTTTGGGCGGTTCCATCATGTCCGGCAATACCCTCGGCACGCTTTTCACTGTCACGACCTTCGGCGAATCGCACGGTCCCGCGATCGGCTGCGTGATCGACGGCTGCCCGCCGGGAATGGGGCTGACCGAAGCCGACATCCAGGTCGAGCTCGATCGCCGCAAGCCCGGCACGTCGCGTCACGTGACGCAACGTCAGGAGGCCGACGAGGTCGAGATCCTGTCGGGCGTGTTCGAAGGCGTGACGACCGGTACGCCGATCGCGCTGCTGATCCGCAACACCGACCAGCGCAGCAAGGACTACGGCAACATCGTCGAAACCTTCCGTCCCGGCCACGCCGACTACACCTACTGGCAGAAATACGGCATCCGCGACTACCGTGGCGGCGGCCGCTCGTCCGCACGCCTGACCGCGCCGATCGTCGGCGCGGGTGCGGTCGCGAAGAAGTGGCTACGCGAGCGCTTCGGCGTCGAGGTGCGCGGCTACATGAGCGGCCTCGGCGAGATCGACGTGCCGTTCGTCGACTGGTCGCACGTGCACGAGAATCCGTTCTTCTCGCCGAATGCGGCGGTCGTGCCGGAGCTCGAGGCGTACATGGATGCGCTGCGCAAGGATGGCGATTCGATCGGCGCGCGCATCGACGTCGTCGCGTCGGGCGTGCCGGTCGGCTGGGGCGAGCCGGTGTTCGACCGTCTCGATGCGGACATCGCCAAGGCGATGATGAGCATCAACGCGGTGAAGGGCGTCGAGATTGGCGCGGGCTTCGACAGCGTCGCGCAGCGCGGCTCGGTGCACGGCGATGAGCTGACGCCGGCCGGCTTCGTCGGCAACCATGCGGGCGGCGTGCTCGGCGGGATTTCGACGGGGCAGGACATCACCGTGTCGATCGCGATCAAGCCGACGTCGAGCATCCGCACGCCGCGCCGCTCGATCACGAAGGCCGGCGAGGAAGCGACGGTGGAAACGTTCGGCCGCCACGATCCGTGCGTCGGCATTCGCGCGACGCCGATTGCCGAGTCGATGCTCGCGCTGGTGCTGATCGATCATGCGCTGCGCCATCGCGCACAGTGCGGGGACGTCGAGACGTCGACGCCGAAGATCGCGGGCAGCGCGACCTGACGCAAGCGGGCGGGGCGCTGCGCGTCTCGTCCGGCTGTTGCGCGGAGCATGCAAAACGGGGCGCTGCTTCAAGCAGCGCCCCGTTTCGTTTGCGGCAGCCGAAACACGCGCCGCTCGTGGCGGCGCGCTCCGGCCATTACATGTTCGGGTAGTTCGGCCCGCCGCCGCCTTCCGGCGTGACCCACACGATGTTCTGCGTCGGGTCCTTGATGTCGCAGGTCTTGCAGTGCACGCAGTTCTGCGCGTTGATCACCAGGCGGTCGCTGCCGTCGTCGTTCTTCACGAATTCATACACCGCCGCCGGGCAGAAGCGCCCCTCCGGCCCCGCGTACGTGCGCAGGTTCACGTTCACCGGCACGCTCGCGTCCTTCAGCGTCAGGTGCGCCGGCTGGTTCTCCTCGTGGTTCGTGTTCGAGATGAACACCGACGACAGACGGTCGAACGTCAGCTTGCCGTCCGGCTTCGGATACTCGATCGGCTGGCATTGCGACGCCGGCTTCAGCATCTCGTGGTCCGCATGCTTGTGGTGCAGCGTCCACGGCACGTTGCCGCCCATCACCTTCTGCTCGAGCCCGACCATCAGCGTGCCGAGATACAGGCCCTTGGCCATCCACTGCTTGAAGTTGCGCGCGCGGTACAGCTCCGTGTACAGCCACGACTGCTTGAAGGCATCCGGGTACGCGTTGAGCTCGTCCGACTGGCGGCCGGCCTGCACCGCGTCGAATGCGGCGTCGGCCGCCAGCATGCCGGTCTTGATCGCCGCGTGGCTGCCCTTGATCCGCGATGCGTTCAGGAAGCCCGCGTCATCGCCGATCAGCGCGCCGCCCGGGAACACCGTCTTCGGCAGCGACAGCAGCCCGCCGGCCGTGATCGCGCGCGCGCCGTACGACACGCGCTTGCCACCTTCGAGGAATGCGCGGATCGACGGATGCGTCTTGTAGCGCTGGAATTCCTCGAACGGCGACAGGTACGGGTTCGTGTAGCCGAGGCCCACCACGAAGCCGACCACGACCTGGTTGTTGTCCATGTGATACAGGAACGAGCCGCCGTACGTATCCGACTTCAGCGGCCAGCCGGCCGTGTGGATCACGAGGCCCGGCTTGTGCTTGGCCGGATCGATCTCCCACAGCTCCTTGATGCCGATCCCGTACGCCTGCGGATCGGCGTTCGCGTCGAGCTTGAACTTCGAGATCAGCTGGCGGCCGAGGTGGCCGCGGCAGCCTTCGGCGAACAGCGTGTACTTCGCGTGCAGCTCCATGCCGAGCTGGAAGTTCTCGGTCGGCTCGCCGTCCTTGCCCACGCCCATGTTGCCGGTCGCGACACCCTTCACCGAGCCGTCGTCGTTATAGAGAATCTCGGCAGCCGGGAATCCGGGGAAGATCTCGACGCCCAATGCCTCGGCCTGCTGTCCAAGCCAGCGCGTGACGTTGCCCAGCGAAATGACGTAGTTGCCGTGGTTCTGGAAGTTGGCGGGCAGCGCCCAGTTGGGCGTGGTGACCGCGCTCTTTTCCGACAGGAACAGGAAGCGGTCTTCCGTCACCTCGACGTCGAGCGGCGCGCCGCGTTCCTTCCAGTCGGGGAACAGTTCGTTGATCGCGCGCGGGTCCATCACCGCGCCCGACAGGATGTGCGCGCCGATCTCGGAACCCTTCTCGAGCACGCACACGCCGATCTCGGTGCCTTTTTCGGCGGCCAGCTGCTTGAGCCGGATCGCCGCCGACAGCCCGGCGGGGCCGCCGCCGACGATCACGACGTCGTATTCCATCGATTCGCGCGGGCCGTATTGCTCGATGAGGCTTGCGGGGGTCATTGGCGTTCCTCTAACCGTTAGAATGCTTTTATTCGGGAGCGTATTGTCTGCGAAACGAAACGCTTGCCGCAACAGCATGCGGCTAGATTAGCACGATCGTTCTATTTTCGTGCTAGGGTAATGCCGCTCGGGCCGTGCTGCCCGTGGCGGCGAAACGACATCGAAAGGGGAAGTGCAAATGGGTCGGTCGATCAATCTGGAAGGCAAGGTTGCGCTGGTCACGGGCGCGTCGAGCGGCCTCGGGCAGCGCTTTGCGCAGGTGCTGTCGCAGGCCGGTGCGAAGGTCGTGCTCGCGAGCCGTCGCGTCGAGCGCCTGAAGGAGCTGCGTGCCGAGATCGAGGCGGCGGGCGGCGCCGCGCACGTCGTGTCGCTCGACGTCACCGACGTCCAGAGCATCAAGGCGGCGGTCGCGCACGCGGAGACGGAAGCCGGCACGATCGATATCCTCGTGAACAATTCGGGCGTGTCGACGATGCAGAAGCTCGTCGACGTGACGCCGGCGGATTTCGAGTTCGTATTCGACACCAATACGCGCGGCGCATTTTTCGTCGCGCAGGAAGTCGCGAAGCGGATGATCATGCGCGCGAACGGAAGCGGCAACGGCAAGCCGCCGTGCCGGATCATCAACATTGCGTCGGTGGCCGGCCTGCGCGTGTTTCCGCAGATCGGGCTGTACGCGATGAGCAAGGCCGCGGTCGTGCAGATGACGCGCGCGATGGCGCTCGAATGGGGGCGCCACGGGATCAACGTCAACGCGATCTGTCCGGGCTATATCGATACCGAAATCAATCATTACCTGTGGGAAACCGAGCAGGGCCAGAAGCTGCAGTCGATGCTGCCGCGCCGGCGCGTCGGCAAGCCGCAGGATCTCGACGGGCTGTTGTTGCTGCTCGCGGCCGACGAGTCGCAGTTCATCAATGGCTCGATTATCTCCGCCGACGACGGCTTTGGCCTCGCCTGAGCGGATGACATTCAGCAACAAAGAAGACTGCAATGAGCGATTATTCACCCGTTTTTGAGATGTCGATGCCGATCCGCTGGGGCGACATGGACGCGTTCGGCCATGTGAACAACACGGTCTATTTCCGCTACATGGAGCAGGCGCGGATCTCGTGGTTCGAGGAACTCGGCATCGCCGGCGGCAACGGCGAGGGGCAGGGGCCCGTCATCGTCACCGCGTCGATGGAGTTTCTCAAGCAGCTGCACTATCCGGGTGACGTGATCGCGAGGATGTCTGTTGCAAAACCTGGCCGCAGCAGCTTCGACACCGGTTTCGAGCTGACGCGCGCCGACGATCCGCAGCACCTCTATGCGCGCGGCAAAGCGCGCTGCGTGTGGGTCGACTACGCGCTCGGCAAGTCGGTGCCGCTGCCCCAGTTGCTGCGCGACACGATCGAGCGCGCGCTCGCGGCGAAGATCGGCTGAGCGCCGATACGGCGAGGCCGGCACCGGCTCGCCGGGGTACGCCATGCCCGTCGTTTCCCGAATCGGCCGCCGTCAGTCACTGCCCGAGCAGGCGCTGCAGCAGTTCCGGCGTATTGTTGGTCCCGTACTTGCGCATCAGCCGTGCGCGGTAGATGTCGACCGTGCGCGAGCTGATGTCGAGCACCCGCCCGATCTGCTTGCTGGTCTTGCCGGTCGCGAGCTGCGCGGCGATCTCGCGCTCGCGTGGGGTCAGTTCCACGGCGACCCGGCGCGTCGCACTCAAATCCTCGAAGGTCCACACGCCCGCCGCCAGCGGCGCGGTGCGGTCGAGTGCGCGGCCGGTGACGTGGCACCAGAACAGCTCGCCGTCCGCCCGCTTCATGATTCTGTCATCCGAGTAGATGCCGTTCGCAGCCATCACGCGCGCGATCCGTTCGCCGATGCGCTGGAATTCGTCCGTCGACGGGTACAGCACCTCGTACGATTTCCCGATCAGGTCGGCCCGCGCGCAGCGGAAGATCGACGCGAGCGCGTCGTTGCAGTCCTCGATCACGCGGTCGCGCGACAGGACGAGGCCGAGCGGCGCGAGGTGGAAGGCAGTCTGGTAATCGAGAGCGGGCATGGCGCGGGCAAGCGGAGGCAAACGCTTATGTATTTTTGCGTATTGTGCCGCATCCGCGCCGCATCGTACCCTTTCAGGCATCTCGTGGCGGTTGGCCGCGACATAAAAACAGCGCGCCTCGACGCAGGCATCGCCGTGCATGCATAGAATGATGCGGCGGGCTTGCGGGCCACGTGGGCGCGTGAAGGCAATGTCCCAGGCGTAGTTGAAGGTTGAAGGCGGCGGTTCGCCAGTGGAATCCGAGAGAATCGGGTTTCCAGGACCAACCTCCCGAACAGGGAACCAAGGAGAACCGCCACATGAAGCCTGGCAAGAAGAAGGCCCCGAAGGCCAGCGCGCCGTTGAACATCGTCGCCAAGCAGAACGAAGACCGGCTGCGGGCCTGTTTCGCCGAGAACAGTCAGCTCCTGCTGCCAATACTCGATCTGATCCAGAACACCCGCGCGAGCATTGACGAGCTGATGTACGACGCTGGCCGCGGCCTGGTCGAGCAGTTGCTGGTGATCTCGGCGACGGAAGTCGCCGGCGAGAAGCACCCTGGCCGCAAAGGCGGCGAAGTCCGTTGGCACGGCTCGCAACGCGGCCAGATCGTGATGGACGAGCGCAAATTGAACGTCGAGCGGCCACGCCTGCGGCGGCGAGGCGGCGGCGAAGTGCCGATCCCCGCCTACGAGCAGTTGAACCAGAATCCGCGGCTCGCCGAGCGCGTGCACGACATCATGGTCACGGGCGTGTCCACGCGCAAATATGCCAAGGTGCTGCCCGAGATGGCCGGCACGGTGGGCATCTCCAAGAGCAGCGTCTCGCGCGAGTTCATCCAGGCCAGCCAGAGGGCGCTCACCGAGCTGATGGGCCGGCGCTTCGACGATCACGACTTCCTGGCGATCTACCTGGACGGCATCATCGTCGGCACGCGGCACGTTATCGCGGCCATCGGCGTGGACAGCGCCGGCAAGAAACATCTGATGGGGCTCGTGAGCGGTTCGAGCGAGAACGCCCAGGTCGTCAGGATCTGTTGCGCGGGTTGATCGATCGCGGCTTGTCCACGGAGCTGGAATATCTGTTCGTGATCGACGGTTCCAAGGCGCTGCGTTCGGCGATCGACGAACTCTTCGGCGAGCGTGCCCACGTGCAGCGCTGTCGAACGCACAAGCTGCGCAATGTCCTCGATCGCCTGCCCAAAGAATGCATCTCGCAAACCGCAGCGATCATGAAAGCGGCCTACAAGCTGCCGGCCAAGGACGGCATGGCCAAGCTCGAGACGCACGCAGCGTGGCTCAAGGCCGAGCACCCGGATGCCTCGGCGGCGCTGCTCGAAGGGCTGGAGGAAACGTTCACGGTCAACGAGCTGGGCCTGACGCCGGCGCTCATGCGCGGGCTGTCGACGACCAACCTCATCGAGAACCCCAACGGCGCGGTACGTCGCGTCGCGGGGCGTGTGAAGCGCTATCGCGATGCCGACATGGCGGTGCGCTGGGCAGCAGCGGGGTTCCTGGAAGCCGAGAAGCACTTCCGGAAAATCCTCGGCGTGAGCGAGCTCTGGGTGCTCGCCGCCGCCCTGAAGCGTTCGCCCTCGAAATCCAACATTGACCATGATCGCAAGGTCGCATAATCTATGCCGCACCCGCCGTCCCAACCTTCAACTGTCTGTGGGACATTGCCCGCGTGAACCGGTTTCGCTGGTTTCCATAGAGGAAGGGACAACTGATGAACAAAGTCTATCCAAGCGCGGCTGCCGCGCTGGAAGGGATCGTCCGCGACGGACAGACCTTCGCGGTGGGCGGCTTCGGCCTGTGCGGGATTCCGGAGGCACTGATCGCGGCGTTGCGCGATTCGGCCGTCAAGGGCATCACCTGCATCAGCAACAACGCGGGCGTCGACGGTTTCGGCCTCGGCCTGCTGCTGGAAACGCGCCAGATCAAGAAGATGATCTCGTCGTACGTCGGCGAGAACAAGGAGTTCGAGCGCCAGTACCTGGCCGGCGAACTCGAGCTCGAATTCACGCCGCAGGGCACGCTCGCCGAAAAGCTACGTGCGGGCGGCGCGGGCATCCCGGCGTTCTTCACGAATACCGGCTATGGCACCGTGATCGCGGAAGGCAAGGAAACGCGCCAGTTCGGCGATCGCCACTACGTGCTCGAGCCGTCGCTGACGGCCGACGTCGCGCTCGTGAAGGCCTGGAAGGCCGACAAGTCCGGCAACCTGGTCTTTCGCCGCACCGCGCGCAACTTCAACCCGATGTGCGCGATGGCCGGCAAGATCACCGTCGCCGAAGTCGAGGAGATCGTCGAGAACGGCGAACTCGATCCGGACCACATCCACACGCCGGGGATTTTCGTGCAGCGCATCGTGCTGAACGCGACGCCCGAAAAACGCATCGAACAACGCGTCGTACGCGCGAAAGGAGACTGACATGGCCTGGAATCGTGACCAGATGGCCGCGCGCGCGGCGAAGGAACTGCAGGACGGCTTCTACGTGAACCTCGGCATCGGCCTGCCGACGCTCGTAGCGAACCACGTGCCGGAAGGCGTCGAGGTGTGGCTGCAGTCGGAGAACGGCCTGCTCGGCATCGGCCCGTCGCCGACCGAAGACGAAGTCGACGCCGATCTCATCAACGCCGGCAAGCAGACCGTCACGACGCTGCCGGGCTCGTCGATCTTCTCGTCGGCCGATTCGTTCGCGATGATCCGCGGCGGCCACATCAACCTCGCGATCCTCGGCGCGATGCAGGTCAGCAAGCAGGGCGACCTCGCGAACTGGATGATCCCCGGCAAGATGATCAAGGGGATGGGCGGCGCAATGGATCTCGTCGCCGGCGTGAAGCGCGTGGTCGTGTTGATGGAGCATGTCGCGAAGGGCGACCAGCACAAGATCCTCGAGGAGTGCAACCTGCCGTTGACGGGTGTCGGCGTGGTCGACCTGATCATCACCGATCTCGGCGTGATCGAGGTGACGCCGAACGGCCTGAAGGTCCTCGAACTCGCCGATGGCGTGAGCGTCGACGAAATCAAGGCGAAGACGGGCGCACCGCTCGACGTGAGCGCGGTGGGCTGAGTCTTTCGGCTCGAAGCGATTCGCCCCGCATGCCGGCAGGCATGCGGGGCGTTTTCGTTTCCGGGCTGCAGCAGCAGTTCTCCGGAGGTTGCGGCGGACGCGTCAGACGGTAGCCTGCAACGACGCGACGCTGCGCCCGGTTGCCGGCGTGTCGTCATCAGCGTCGGGCGAATCGAGTTGCAACGCATGAAACAGGAAGCGTTGCAGCGTTGCGGCCGCGGACGTGCGGTCGCCGGCATCCGCATGGCTGAACAGGCCGAAGTCCGCGGCAGGCGGCGTGGGTAGCCCGGCGGCCTGAGGGTCGAGCACACGCATCGTGTCGCCGCGCACGTTCCGGTCGAGCAGCACCGCGACGCCGAGGCCGGCTTCGACCGCCGACTGGATGGCCGACAGGCTCGTGCTCGTGCAGACGACGCGCCACGCGAGCCCGGCTTCACGCAGCGCCGTGAACAGCTTCTCCTGCCACGGGCACGCGCCGCCGAATGCGACGATCGGCAACGGTTCGTCGCGCGGCAGTGCGTCCTGAGCACGCGCGGCGGCCCAGCGAAGTGGATGCCGCCAGGTGGCGAGCGGTTCGGCCCGGATCAGTGCGGGGTCGCCGATGACGAAGTCGAGCGTGTGGGTTGCGAGCCGCTGCGACAGCGCGGGGCTCGTATCGACGACGATCTCGAGCGCGACGCGCGGAAACGAGGCTGCGAACTGCCGTAACGCATGCGGCAGATGGCCCACGGCGATGTCCTCGAGGATGCCGAGCCGGACGGTGCCCGAGATGTCGCCGGCGTTGAGCGCGGCACGCGCGGCGAGCCCGACGTCGAGCAACCGGTGCGCATAGGGCAGCAGTACGCTGCCGGCAGCCGTCGGCTTTACGCCGCGCGGCGAGCGTTCGAGCAGGCGCTGTCCGACTTCGTCCTCGAGTCGGCGCAGCGCCATGCTGACGGCCGCCTGCGTGCGATGGAGTGCTGTTGCCGCATCGCTGACGCTGCCTGTTTCGACCACTGTCACGAACGTGCGCAGCAGCGTGGTGTCGAGATCGCGAGTCATCAATTTTCCTGATGCGGGCATAAAAATTAGCAGCTTATATCAAGCGCGCGAGCGCGGTTAGCATCGTCGTGTCATCGATCTGGAGCCCTCGAATGAGCGACGAAATGAGTACTGCACGACCGAAAGGCGCCGAGCGCGCGGCCCCGTCGTTTGCGCATGCGCTCGCGCCGTTGCTTGCCGTTGCGTCGATGTGCAGCGTGCAACTCGGCGCCGCGCTGTCGCGCCCGGCGACGATCGAGTACGGCACGCTCAGCACGACCTGGTTGCGGCTTTGCTTCGCCGCACTCGTGCTGGCGATCGTCGTGCGGCCGCCGCTCCATACGTATTCCCGGCAGCGCTGGATCGCGGCGATCGCGCTCGGCGGTGCGATGGCCGCGATGACGCTGTGCTTTTTCGCGGCGGTCAGGCGTGTGCCGCTCGGGCTGGCCGTTGCGATCAACTTCCTCGGGCCGCTGGCGGTCGCCACGTTCGGCGTGCGCAAGCCGGCGATGCTGGCATGGCCGGTGCTCGCGCTGACGGGCGTGCTGCTGTTGGCGCGCCAGGACGGCATGTGGGTGGCGACGCCGGCCGCGCTGATCTTTCCGGTCGGCTCAGCGCTCGGCTGGGCCGCGTACATCCTGTTGATGAAACGCGTCGGCACGCTGTTCGACGGGTTGCAGGGGCTCGCGACATCGCTGATCGTGGCCGCGCTCGTGACCACGCCGTTCGGGTTCGCGCAAAGCGGCGGCCATCTGCCGGCCCTGCAACTGATCGATGCCGCGTATCTGGCGGTGCTGGTCCCGCTGTTTCCCTACGTGCTCGAACTGATTGCGCTGCGGCGGATGAGCGCGTCGGCATTCGGTATCCTGATGAGCGCCGAGCCCGCGATCGCGGCGGCGATCGGCTTCGTCGTGCTGGCCCAGCCGATGGGGGCGCTGCAGATTGCCGGCACGCTGTGCGTGGTGGGCGCGAGCATCGGCGCGGTCGTGCAGAAGTGAAGATGAAGTCGCCAGGACGTTCTGGCCATGACAAACCAGCGCAAGGAAGTTGTGTTTGCGACGTCGTGCCGGCAGCCGCGCCATCTTTTTCCTGTCACTTGTTCGATCCGAACGACGAGGTGGCGCGCTTCAGCGCGTGAGAGCGTGTGCGTCGCGTCGGCATCGCCCCGGCGCGGTGGCGTCCTGGTGCTGCCCGAGCCGGCCGACAACCGGTTTGTCGGGGCCCGCGTCGTACGACACCGTCGTGCCGAAGCGCGATCGGATCTTCGACGCGGCTCTCGCAAGGTTCCGTTGTTGCGGGGCGTCGGGGAACGAGATCGCGCGGGCGATCGCTGCGACGCTGCGCGGCTGCCGTTACACGCTGGCCGACGCTGCGGTGCCGAGTCGTCGGGGTCGGACGCGCGGCCTTTGGGCGGCAGCGCCGCTCGCGACGGCGTGGGCGAGGCAGGCGAGCGGTGAGAGGCGCAGTCTGTTGCCGTCCGCCGGTTTCTGTCTCCCCGGTCGCGCCCGCGGGCTCCCGACTCACCGGTGCCGCGCGCGAATCGGGCGCCTGCGGGCGCGACGAACCGACTCGTGATCCGGAACGGGTTTACAATCGATTGCGTCCCCGCCCACCGTTCGGGCCGGGCCGGCGCACGTCATCGCGTCGCACCGCACCGTTCGACAGGATGCCTCCGATGCCCACTTCTTCCGTGAATTCCCCGATTCCCCGCGCGCGGCGCGTGCAGTGCGCCAGCGCGGCCGGCCTTCACCACGTCGCCTATACCGAATGGGGGAATCCCGCGAATTCGCGCGTGCTGGTCTGCGTGCACGGGCTGACCCGCTCAGGGCGCGATTTCGACCGGCTTGCCGCCGCGCTGTCCGACACGTATCGCGTGGTCTGTCCCGATGTCGCCGGGCGTGGCCGGTCCGACCGGCTGGCCGATCCGCGGCTCTATGCGATTCCGCAGTACGTGGCCGACATGGTGACGCTGATTGCACGGCTCGACGTCGAATCGGTCGACTGGTTCGGCACGTCGATGGGCGGCCTGATCGGCATGGCGCTTGCCGGGCTGCCCGGTTCGCCGCTGCGCCGGATGATCGTCAACGACGTCGGCCCGCGCATCGAGCCCGATTCGCTGACGCGCATCGGCGAATACCTCGGCGTGCAGCCGCGCTTTGCGACCGAACAGGAGGGGATCGACTATCTGACGTCGCTGTCGCTGCCGTTCGGTGCACTGAGCGCCGACGAGTGGCGCGAGATCAACGGGCCGTTGCTGCACGAACTGCCCGAAGGTGGCTGGACGATGCGCTACGACCCGCGTATCGCCGAGCCGTTCAAGGCGACGACGCCCGAACTGGCCGCGCTCGGCGAGGCCGCGCTGTGGCGAGCGATCGAGACGACGGACGCATCGGTGCTCGTCGTACGCGGCGAGACATCCGACTTGCTGTCGCGCGAGACGGCGGCCGAAATGGTCCGCCGCGGCCGGCATGTGACGCAGGTCGAGATTCCGGGCGCGGGCCACGCGCCGGCGTTCGTCAGCGCCGACCAGATCGCGCTCGCGCGGCGGTTTTTCGTCGAAGGCGACGCATAAACGCGTCATAATATGTGGTTCGGCGGCACGCGGGCCGTGCCGCCGCCCGAATCTCCCTCTACTCACGACCGGAACATTCCATGGCAGTCATTCGTCATCACGTCGGGGCCCGTCTCTCCGAAACCGCGATCCATAACGGTACCGTGTATCTGGCCGGCCAGATCGCCGAAGACACCACGCAGGACATCCGCGGCCAGACGCGCGAAGTGCTCGGCCACATCGATCGCCTGCTGGCCGAAGCGAACAGCGACAAGGCGCATCTGCTGTCGGTGCAGATCTACATCTCGGATCTCGCGAACTTCGAAGGCATGAATGCGGAGTGGGACGCATGGGTCGCGCAGGGCAACACGCCGCCGCGTGCCACCGTCGAGGCGAAGCTCGCGGATCCGGCGCTGCTCGTCGAGATCGTGGTCGTCGCTGCGCAGCGGAGCTGAACGTAACCCGACGATGATCGCATTCCGGCAGGCCGTGCAATGACCGAACCCGTTTCCGCTTCTCCCGTCGCGGGGCCGTCGTTCGACGACGTGCTCGCGTTCGTGCGCGAGCGGGCTGGCGACGTGCGCCTGTCGTCGGGCGAACTGCTCGCCGATCACTCGGCGGGCACGGCGTCGATCATGCGCACGCTGAACGTCGATCCGTCCGCGATGCAGGCGGCCGCGCTGTTCGTGCTGACGCCGCACCTGAGCGACCCCGAGCGCGAGCTCACCGAGCGTTTCGGCGACGAAGTGGCGCGGCTCGTGTCCGACGTGCGCAAGCTGTTGCGGCTCGGCACCGTCAGCCTGCGTGCCGCGCAGAACGCGGGGGCCGATGCCGGGCGCGATGCGGCCGAAGAGCGGCGCACGCAGATCGAGGCGCTGCGCAAGATGCTGCTTGCGTTCGCGCAAGACATCCGCGTGGTGCTGATCCGGCTCGCGTCGCGCTTGCAGTCGCTGCGCTACTACGCGGCCGCGAAGATCGACCCGCCGCCCGACGTCGCGCGCGAGACGCTCGAGATCTATGCGCCGCTCGCGAACCGGTTGGGTATTTGGCAACTGAAGTGGGAACTCGAGGATCTCGCGTTCCGCTTCGAAGACCCCGTCACCTACAAGCGGATCGCGAAGCTGCTCGACGAGAAACGCATCGAGCGCGAAGCGTACGTCACGCAGGCGATCGACCGGTTGCAGCAGGAGCTGGCGGACGCGCACATCCAGGCCGACGTGAGCGGCCGGCCGAAGCATATCTACAGCATCTGGCGCAAGATGCGCGGCAAGGAACTCGACTTCTCCGAGCTGTACGACGTGCGCGCGTTTCGCGTGATCGTGCCGGACATCAAGGATTGCTACGCGGTGCTCGGCATCGTGCATCACCTGTGGCAGCCGGTGCCGAAGGAATTCGACGACTACATCTCGCGGCCGAAGCCGAACGGCTACAAGTCGCTGCACACGGTCGTGATCGGCGACGACGGCCGCGCGTTCGAAGTGCAGATCCGCACGCAGGAGATGCACCGTTTCGCCGAGTACGGCGTCGCCGCCCACTGGCGCTACAAGGAAGCCGGCGCGCGCGGCTACGGCGGCCAGTTCTCGGCAAGCGACAAGTACGACGAGAAGATTGCATGGCTGCGCCAGTTGCTCGCGTGGAAGGACGACGTCGAGGACGGCGCGGAAAAGTCGGGCGACAAGGCGTGGGCGCAATTGCGCGAGACGTCGCTCGACGACGATCACATCTACGTGCTGACGCCGCAGGCGCGCGTGATCGCGTTGCCGCAGGGCGCGACGCCGGTCGATTTCGCGTACCACCTGCACAGCGAGCTTGGGCATCGCTGCCGTGGCGCACGCGTCGACGGCGCGATGGTGCCGCTCAATACGCCGCTCGCAAACGGCCAGACGGTCGAGATCGTCGCGGTGAAGGAGGGCGGGCCGTCGCGCGACTGGTTGAACCTGCAGCTCGGCTATATGAAGAGCCCGCGCGCCCGTCAGAAGGTGCGGGCGTGGTTCAACTCGATCGAGCAGGAAGAAAACGTCGCGCATGGCCGCGCGCTCGTCGAAAAGACGCTGCAACGCGAAGGCAAGACGTCGGTCAGCCTGGACAATCTCGCTGCGAAGCTCGGCTTCAAGTCGCCGGAGGAGCTGTTCTCGGTCGTCGGCAAGGAAGAGTTCAGCCTGCGCAATGTCGAGCACGCGCTGTCCGATGCGCCGCCGCCCGAACCGGTGCCCGAGGCGCCTGCCGATTTCGAGAAGCGCAGCAGTGGCGCGAGCGTGGCGCATGGCGCGTCGACCGGTGTGCTGGTCGTGGGTGTCGACGCGCTGCTGACCCAGCTCGCACGCTGCTGCCGTCCGGCGCCGCCCGATCCGATCAGTGGATTCGTCACGCGCGGCAAGGGGATGTCGATCCACCGCACCGATTGCCCGACGTTCCGCCGGATGGTCGAGCGTGCGCCGGAGCGCGTGCTGCAGACGACCTGGTCGGCCGACGTGCTCGGTGGGCGCGGTGCGTCCGTCTATCCGGTCGACCTGATGATCGAAGCGAGCGACCGGCAAGGATTGCTGCGTGACATCTCCGAAGTGTTCGCGCGCGAGAAGATGAACGTGGTCGGCGTGAAGACGCAGAGCCGCCGCAATGCGGCATTCATGCAGTTCACGGTCGAGGTGTCGAACTCGGCGCAGGTGCAGCGCGCGTGCACGTTGCTTGGTGAGGTGCAGGGCGTCGTGCGGGCGGGGCGGAAGGCGTGATGTGGGGTTCGAACACCGTTATTTTGCTGCGACCGCATAAAAATCCTTGCCAAGCGGGTAACGTCTCCATATAATCTTAGCTTCACTAGGCTCGTAGCTCAGCTGGTTAGAGCACCACCTTGACATGGTGGGGGTCGTTGGTTCGAGTCCAATCGAGCCTACCAACGAATTGAGAATGCCCGGCCTCCGGGTGTTCGATGCAGCAAATAACTCAACGCGAACAAGGCGAATACGGTTATGACACCGCGAACGTTGACCGAAACTTTTTCGGAGCGACGCTAGTCGAGGAACCCTTTCGCCCTTTCAGTTTGAGTGAAGTATCGAATGCGGCCCCTCGAAAGCGGGGCCGCATTTTTTTTGTCGCGAAATTTTCCCGCGTGATTTTTACGTCGCGCACCTGGTCTGCCGCCCACTGTCGGCATCACGGAGATTGCTATGGTTTCGATACGCTTGCCTGACGGCTCAGTTCGACAATACGAGCATCCGGTGACAGTTGCCGAGGTTGCTGCCTCGATCGGTCCCGGCCTTGCGAAGGCTGCGCTTGGTGGCAAGCTCGATGGCGAGCTCGTCGATACGTCGACCGTGATCGACCGCGATGCGTCGCTCGCGATCGTGACCGACAAGGATGCCGATGGCCTCGACATCATCCGTCACTCGACGGCGCACTTGCTCGCGTACGCGGTGAAGGAACTGTACCCGGACGCGCAGGTGACGATCGGCCCGGTGATCGACAACGGTTTCTATTACGACTTCTCGTACAACCGGCCGTTTACGCCCGAAGATCTGGAGAAGATCGAAAAGCGCATGCAGGAGCTCGTGAAGAAGGATGAGCCCGTGACGCGCCGTGTCGTGTCGCGTGACGAAGCGGCGGGCTACTTCCGCAGCATCGGCGAGAAGTACAAGGCCGAGATCATCGAATCGATTCCGCAAAGCGACGAAATCAAGCTGTATTCGCACGGCGGCTTTACCGATCTGTGCCGCGGCCCGCACGTGCCGTCCACCGGCAAGCTGAAGGTTTTCAAGCTGATGAAGGTCGCGGGCGCATACTGGCGCGGCGATTCGAAGAACGAGCAGCTGCAGCGCATCTACGGCACGGCCTGGACGAAGAAGGAAGACCAGGACCAGTACCTGCACATGCTCGAGGAAGCGGAAAAGCGCGACCACCGCAAGCTCGGCAAGCAGCTCGACCTGTTCCACATGCAGGAAGAGTCGCCGGGCATGGTGTTCTGGCATCCGAAGGGCTGGGCGCTGTGGCAGCAGGTCGAGCAGTACATGCGCCGCCGCGTGAACGAAGCCGGCTACCTCGAGATCAAGACGCCGATGATCATGGACCGCTCGCTGTGGGAAGCGTCGGGTCACTGGCAGAACTACCGCGAGAACATGTTCACGACGGAGTCGGAGAAGCGCGACTACGCGATCAAGCCGATGAACTGCCCGGGCCACGTCCAGGTGTTCAAGCACGGCCTGCGCTCGTATCGCGACCTGCCGCTGCGTTACGCGGAATTCGGTTCGTGCCACCGCAACGAGGCGTCGGGCGCGCTGCACGGCCTGATGCGTGTGCGCGGCTTCGTGCAGGACGATGCGCACATCTTCTGTACGGAAGACCAGTTCATCTCGGAATCGATCGCGTTCAACACGCTGGCGATGAGCGTGTACAAGGACTTCGGTTTCGATCACATCGACATCAAGCTGTCGCTGCGCCCCGACCAGCGTGCGGGTACGGACGAGACGTGGGATCGCGCCGAGCAGGGCCTGCGCGACGCGCTGACGGCCTGCGGCCTCACGTGGGAAGAGCTGCCGGGTGAAGGTGCGTTCTACGGTCCGAAGATCGAGTACCACATCAAGGATGCGCTCGGCCGTTCGTGGCAGTGCGGCACGCTGCAGCTGGATATGGTCCTGCCGGAGCGCCTCGGCGCCGAGTACGTCGCGGATGACAGCAGCCGTCGCCGTCCGGTGATGCTGCACCGGGCGATCGTCGGTTCGATGGAGCGTTTCCTCGGCATTTTGATCGAGCACCATGCTGGTGCGATGCCGGCCTGGCTCGCGCCGTTCCAGGCAGTTGTGCTCAATATCGCCGAAAGTCAGGCCGAATATGCGCAATCGCTGGCCCAATCGTTGCAAAAACAAGGGGTTAGGGTGGTGGCAGATTTGCGCAATGAGAAGATTAGCTATAAAATACGCGAGCACACGCTGGAAAAGGTGCCTTATCTCCTCGTCGTGGGGGACAAGGAGCGTGATGCGCAAACGGTAGCCGTGCGTGCCCGTGGCGGCGTCGATCTTGGCGTGATGCCGGTCGAAGCCTTCGTTGAGCGTCTGCAGGAAGACCTGCGCTCGTTCAAGTAACCGCCCTGGCAGCGCGGCTCGTTTTTTTAATTTTTAGAGGAAACGTAACATCGCTACTGATAAGTCGTCGCACCGCATCAACGGTGAAATCACTGCGCCGGAAGTGCGTCTGGTCGGGATCGAGAACGAACCGCTCGGTATCGTAAAACTCGCTGATGCTTTCCGTAAATCGGAAGAACTGGATGTTGACCTGGTGGAAATCGCGCCGCAAGCGGTTCCCCCGGTTTGCCGTCTGATGGATTACGGCAAGTTCAAGTACCAGGAATCGAAGAAGCAGCACGAAGCGAAGCTGAAGCAGAAGGTCATCCAGGTCAAGGAAGTCAAGTTCCGGCCGGGTACCGATGACGGGGATTACAACGTCAAGCTCCGCAATCTCGTGCGCTTCCTCGAAGAAGGCGACAAGACGAAGATCACGTTGCGTTTCCGCGGCCGTGAAATGGCTCACCAGGAAATCGGTATGCGGATGCTTGAGCGTCTGCGCACGGATCTCGAGGAAGTCGGCCAGGTCGAGCAGATGCCGAAGATGGAAGGGCGCCAGATGATCATGGTGCTCTCGCCGAAGAAAAAGAAGTAACGAGCCCGCGCGCGTCGCGCGCAGGTTCGCAGTGGTTCGGCGCGTTGCCCGGTCAGGGCGGCGTGCCAACAATGACGGCGGCTGCGCAAGCGGTCCGCCGTACACAAGTGGACTGGGTTTCGAAGGGCGGGTCAAGGGCGCAAGCCAACCGCACACCCATCGCCATCTAATAAACTGGAGTTGTTCGTCATGCCTAAGATGAAGACCAAGAAGAGTGCTGCAAAGCGCTTCGTGGTGCGTCCGGGCGGTACCGTCAAGCGCGGTCAAGCCTTCAAGCGTCACATCCTGACCAAGAAAACCACGAAGAACAAGCGTCACCTGCGCGGCGCAACGGCAGTTCATGATTCCGATCTGAACTCCGTCCGCGCGATGCTGCCGTTCGCGTAACCCCTAACTGATACTCTAAGGAGAGAAACATGCCTCGAGTCAAACGTGGGGTAACCGCACGGGCCCGCCACAAGAAGATCATCAACCTGGCCAAGGGTTATCGCGGCCGTCGCAATAACGTCTACCGCATCGCCAAGCAGGCGGTGATGCGCGCTGGTCAGTACGCGTACCGCGATCGCCGCAACAAGAAGCGTGTGTTCCGCGCACTGTGGATCACGCGTATCAACGCGGCAGTTCGCCAGCACGATATGACCTACAGCGTGTTCATCAACGGCCTGAAGAAGGCGTCGATCGAACTCGACCGTAAGGTGCTGGCCGACATGGCGGTGTTCGACAAGGCTGCTTTTGCTGCGATCGTCAAGCAGGTGAAAGCCGCCGTTGCAGCCTAATTGCGAAATTAGCACTGCGTGGTTAGTTGCAGCGAGGTTCCGGTAGTCTCGGCCGCTGCAGCGAAAACGGGGCTCTTCCGAGCCCCTTTTTTGTTTGGTGGGCGATTTCGCTCGCCAAGACCGAATGACGTTGGAAATGATGGGATCTATGGATCTGGACCAGATTGTCGCCGACGCGCAGCAGTCCTTCGAACAGGCTGCCGACATCACCACGCTCGAAAACGAGAAAGCACGATTTCTCGGCAAGTCGGGTGCGCTGACCGAGTTGCTGAAGGGCCTCGGCAAGCTCGATCCCGAAGCACGCAAGACCGAAGGCGCACGCATCAACGTCGCGAAGCAGCAGGTTGAAGCCGCGCTGACCGCCCGTCGCCAGGCACTGGCCGACGCGCTGCTGAATCAGCGACTCACTGCCGAAGCGATCGACGTGACGTTGCCGGGCCGCGGCGCCGGTGCAGGCAGCCTGCACCCCGTGATGCGCACGTGGGAGCGTGTCGAACAGATTTTCGGCTCGATCGGCTTCGATGTGGCCGACGGCCCCGAAATCGAGACCGACTGGTACAACTTCACGTCGCTGAACAGCCCTGAGAACCACCCGGCGCGTTCGATGCAGGACACCTTCTACGTCGAAGGCAAGGATGCCGACGGCCGCCAGCTGCTGCTGCGCACGCACACGAGCCCGATGCAGGTGCGTTACGCGCGCATGAACCGTCCGCCGATCAAGGTGATCGCGCCGGGCCGCACGTATCGCGTCGACAGCGATGCGACCCACTCGCCGATGTTCAATCAGGTCGAGGGGCTGTGGATCGACGAAAACATCAGCTTCGCCGACCTCAAGGGCGTCTATACCGACTTCCTGAAAAAATTCTTCGAGCGCGACGACATCCTCGTGCGCTTCCGTCCGTCGTATTTCCCGTTCACGGAACCGTCGGCCGAGATCGACATGATGTTCGAGCAAGGCAAGAACGCCGGCAAGTGGCTCGAGATCTCCGGTTCGGGGCAGGTGCATCCGACCGTGATTCGCAACATGGGCCTCGATCCCGAGCGCTACATCGGCTTTGCGTTCGGCAGCGGCCTCGAGCGCCTGACGATGCTGCGCTACGGCGTCCAGGATCTCCGGCTGTTCTTCGAGAACGACCTGCGTTTCCTGCGCCAGTTCGCGTAACGCCGCGCGCCGCGCCGACCTGTGCCCGTGCACGCCCCGACGGACGTTTCCGAGGGGCCCGGGCGTCGATCTAACCTGTTTCGAACGTAGACATCCATGCAATTCCCTGAATCCTGGTTGAGAACCTTTGTCGACCCGCAGCTGACGACCGACGAACTGTCGCACGCGCTGACGATGGCGGGGCTCGAAGTCGAATCGCTGAGCAAGGCTGCGCCGCCGACGTCGAAGATCGTCGTCGGTCGCGTGCTCGAAGTCGTCAAGCATCCGGATGCGGACAAGCTCAATGTCTGCCAGGTCGACGCCGGCACCGGCGCGACGCTGAATATCGTCTGCGGCGCACCGAACGTCGCGCCCGGCATCAAGGTACCGGTCGCGCTGGTCGGCGCGGAACTGCCGCCGGCGGAAGAGGGCGGCAAGCCGTTCGCGATCAAGCTGTCGAAGCTGCGCGGCGTGGAGAGCCAGGGGATGCTGTGCTCGGCGCGCGAGCTGAAGCTGTCCGAGGATCACAGCGGCCTGCTGGTGCTGCCGGAAGACACGCCGGTCGGCCAGGACATCCGCGAGACGCTGAACCTCGACGACACGATCTTCGAAATCAAGCTGACGCCGAACAAGGCCGACTGCCTGTCCGTGTTCGGCATCGCCCGCGAGACGGCTGCGATCACCGGCGCACCGCTGACGCCGGTCGACATCCGCCCGGTGCGCGTCGAGCTCGACGAAACGCTGCCGGTGCGCATTGCCGCGCCCGATCTGTGCGGCCGCTTCTCGGGGCGTGTGATCCGCGGTGTGAACGCGCGTGCGAAGACCCCGCAGTGGATGGTCGAGCGCCTCGAGCGTTCCGGCCAGCGCAGCGTATCGGCGCTCGTCGACATCTCGAACTACGTGATGTTCGAGCTTGGCCGCCCGTCGCACGTGTTCGATCTCGACAAGATCCACGGCGGCATCGAAGTGCGCTGGGGCAAGCGCGGCGAATCGCTGAAGCTGCTCAACGGCAGCACGGTCGAACTCGACGAAACGGTCGGCGTGATTTCGGACGACCGGCAGGTCGAAAGCCTGGCCGGCATCATGGGCGGTGACAGCACGGCCGTCACGCTCGATACGACCAATATCTACCTGGAAGCCGCGTTCTGGTGGCCGGACAGCATCCGCGGCCGCGCGCGCAAGTACAACTTCTCGACCGATGCGGCCCATCGCTTCGAGCGCGGCGTCGACTACGCGACGACCGTCGAGCACGTCGAGCGCATCACGCAACTGATTCTCGAGATCTGCGGCGGCAAGGCCGGCCCGGTCGACGATCAGGCGGTGAACCTGCCGCAGCGCGCGCCGGTGAAGATGCGCGTATCGCGCGCGAACCGCATCATCGGCGTGCAGATCGGTGCCGACGAGATCGCCAGCATCTTCACGCGCCTCGGCCTGCCGTTCGAACGTGAAGACGACGCGTTCCTCGTCACGCCGCCGTCGCATCGCTTCGACATCGAGATCGAGGAAGACCTGATCGAGGAAGTGGCGCGCATCTACGGCTTTGAAAAGATCCCGGCGCGTCCGCCGGTCGCGACGAGCGAAATGCGCGCGACCAACGAGACGCGTCGCTCGATCCACGACATTCGTCACGCGCTGGCCGCGCGCGACTACGCGGAAACCGTCAACTTCAGCTTCGTCGATGCGGAGTGGGAGCAGGATTTCGCGGGCAACGACCACCCGATCCGCCTGCTGAACCCGATCGCGAGCCAGCTGTCGGTGATGCGCACGACGCTGTTCGGCAGCCTGATTTCCGTGCTGCGCCACAACCTGAACCGCCGCGCGGATCGCGTGCGCGTGTTCGAGGCTGGCCGCGTGTTCCTCACCGATACGGCGGCGAAGGCCGGCGAGCTGACGGTCGAGGGCTACGTGCAGCCGAAGCGCGTCGGTGCGCTTGCCTACGGTCCGGCCCTCGACGAGCAATGGGGCACGGCGACCCGCGCGGTCGATTTCTTCGACGTGAAGGGTGATCTCGAGGCACTGCTCGCACCCGCGACCGCACGCTTCGTGAAGGCAGAGCATCCGGCCCTTCATCCGGGCCGCAGCGCGCGCATTGAAGTCGATGGCCGTGCGGTCGGCTGGATCGGCGAACTGCACCCGCGCCTGATGCAGAAGTACGAACTGCCGCACGCGCCGGTGATGTTCGAGGTCGACGCGGACGCGCTGATTGCACGTGCGTTGCCCACGCCGACCGACGTATCGAAATTCCCGCCGGTTCGTCGCGATATCGCCGTTGTCGTCGATCAGGCGGTCGAGGTTCAGGCACTTTTCGACGAAATGAAGAAGGCGCTTGCCGAAGAGGCCTGCCGATTCGTTCAGAAGGTTGTACTCTTCGACGAATTTCGTGCAAAATCAAATACTTCCGGTGGTCTTGCCGCGTACGAGAAGAGCCTTGCCTTCCGCGTGACGCTGCAGGACGCGGCTGGCACGCTACAGGACGAGGTCGTCGATCAGGCTATCCAGACGCTGGTCGAGCGGATGGCTCGTACCGGTGCGCGCCTGCGCGGCTAAGGAAGAGGTCCGCCCGCTCGCGGGCGGCCTGTTCCGATCGTAAGTTTTGATTTAACGCGCTGTATGGCAGATATGAACGACATGACCTCGAGTGAATTCGAAGCCCTCCTGACGGCGCAACGCAGCGCCATGAACCGCGACGCTTCGGCGCCGGCGTCCACCGAGACGCCCACGCTGACGAAGGCGGAGCTGGCGGAGCTGCTGTTCGACAGCGTCGGGCTGAACAAGCGTGAAGCGAAGGACATGGTCGAGGCGTTTTTCGAGGTGATCCGTGACGCGCTCGAAAACGGCGAGAGCGTCAAGCTGTCGGGGTTCGGCAATTTCCAGTTGCGCGACAAGCCGCAGCGTCCGGGCCGCAATCCGAAGACGGGCGAGGCGATTCCGATCGCGGCCCGCCGGGTGGTAACCTTCCACGCGAGCCAGAAGCTGAAGGCGCTGGTCGAAAACGGCGCGGAGTAAGCCCCCCGCTGACGCACCCGCGCGGCCGCCGCGCACCCTTTACCGACGGTTAACCGACGATGACCACTACGGTTGAGAAAGTCGTCTTGCCTCCGATTCCCGCGAAGCGCTACTTCACGATCGGTGAAGTCAGCGAACTTTGCGGGGTCAAGCCGCATGTGCTGCGTTATTGGGAACAGGAATTTACTCAACTGCGGCCGGTGAAGCGGCGTGGCAATCGCCGGTATTACCAGCACCACGAAGTGCTGCTGATCCGGCGGATTCGCGAGTTGCTGTACGAGCAGGGATTCACGATCAACGGCGCGCGCAACCGGCTCGATTCGCCGGCCGGCGAGCGGGCCGCGGCGGCACCCGTCGAGCCGGAGATGCAGGCCACCGATGCGCGCGTGCCAGGCAGGGCGGGCTCGACCGTCGACGTCATTGCATTGCGACAGGCGCTGCTCGACGTGATCGACGGACTGAAGCACGACTGAGCGCGAAGCGCGAAGGATGAAATGAAAAGCCCGGTTGGCGGCGTGCCACCGGGCTTTTTTCATGCGTGTCGCGCGCGTTTCAGCGCGACGCGAGCGGATTCTTCTGCCCCATGTCGACGACCAGCGTGCCGTCCGGCAGCATCCGCACCGAGCCTTGCGCGACCTGGTTGCGGTAGTCGTACAGGTCGAAACGCATCGGGCCGGCCTCGGCCGAATTCCGGATCAGCGCGCGCACGTTCAGTTCGAGCACGTTGAACATCTTCATGTCGCCGCCTTCCATCCACATGTAGCTCGGTGCATCGATCTGCGGCCGCTGCGGCGCGGGCGCGCCTGCCACGCGCCTGAACGTGAGGCGCAGCCCGTCGCGCTCGACCGTTGCCTGTCCGAGCTTGCCGTTCAGCACGGGTGGCGGGAACACGGTGTACTGGTCGAGCACGAGCGTGTCGCCACGCAGTTCCGCGCCGCGGCGCTGCAACGGTGTCAGCGAAGCGAGCTCGATGCCGAGCGAACGCAGCAGTTTCGCCTGCGGGATGCCGAGCACCGACACCTGCGACGGTTTGAACGCGAGATGCCGGTCGTCGAGCACGGACAGCGTGCCCTTCATGTCGGTCGGCAGCCAGACGCCCGGCACGTGGTTCCACAGCTTGATGCCGCCCAGGACGCGCAGGTTCGTGCCGTCCGCGCTCAGTTGCAGGTCGTTGAGCGAGCGGGGTGAGTAGTCGAGCAGATAGTCGTTGAAGAGCGCGGACATCGCCTTCCACGACTCGACGACGGTGCCACCGAGAATGCGGATGTCGTACTGGTTCGGATCGTCGAGATCGACGGGTTCGCCGGGCCGCTTCGATACGAGTTCCACGTCGAGGTCCTCGACGTGAAAGCCGATATCCCCGGACAGGTTGAAGTCGACGTTGCGCAGATGGATCGTCGGGTTGCGGTTCGACACGTGCCGTTCGTTGAACGGCGTGGTCGACGTGCGCCGCATCGCGACCTTCTGCATGCCGGGGTGGGCGGGGTTCGCCGCGAGTGCGTAGGCTTCCCAGTGCTGGCGGATGTCGCGCAGCGCATTCTGTTGCGCGGCGAGGAAGCTGTCGTTCAGGCGCGCGGCCGCGTTGCCGAGCAACGCGCCGCTGGCCGGGCCCGCATACGAAGGCATCCGGATCGCCATCGCGCCGCTTTCGTCGAAATTGAAGTAGCCGGCCGACACCTGGTCGCGATAGTGATACAGGTCGAACACGAAAGTCTGGTCACGCTTCGTGGAATCGACCGGGCCGATCAGGATGTCCGCATTCATCGGCATCGAGCGCATGAACTTCACGTCGCCGCCGCGAATGTACATCGCTTGTTGCGGTGCGTTCGCGGGCATTGCGAAGCCGGCATGCGTGCCGTCGTCGAGCTTCAGGTCGAGGCCGGCGGGCGTCACGCGCAGCGCGGTGATCGTGAGCTTCAGGCGCGGCGGCGGCATCAGCTTGTCGACCGACATCACGAGATCGTCGCCGGCGAGCTGCGCGATCGGCGTCTGGACTTTCAGCAGGTCGGCCATCTTCACGTTGGCCGCGCGCATCACCGGCTGCGCGTTGATGCCCGATACGCGCACGCCCGTCGGATGGAACACGAGCTGGCTGCCGTCACGGATCGCGAGCGTACCGGTCAGCGAGAACGGCACCCAGCCGTCACGTTGCATCTCGCCTTGCAGGTGAATCACGCCGTCGCCGGCCGAAACGGCGAGCCTGCGCAGCGGCGCGTTGCGGTAGCCGAAGATGTACGTGTTGAAGAGGGCGGTGAGCTTCGCGTCGTCGAGCGTGACCGTACCTTCGTGCACGTCGATCTGGAAACTGGTCGGATCGTCGAACACGATCGGCGCGCCGGCTTGCGTCGGTACCAGCGTGGCCGACAACTGATGGATGAAGAAGCCGAGGTTGTTGACGATGCGGAAATCGACGTCACGCAAGAACGTCATCGCGCCGTTCTGGCCCGAGTCGCGCAGCGTGAACGGGCGCGGTTGCGTGAGGTTGATCGATGCGAGCGACGGCACGGTGCGTGCGATCTGCTGCTCGCGGGCGAGACGTTCGGCCTTGGTGCGTTCGATCTTCGTCGACGCGACCGACGTGTTGCCGTCACGCTGCGCGGATGATTCCGCGCAACCGGCGCACAGCAGCGCGAGCGCCAGCACGCCGCAGCCGAACACGCGGGACCTCGTGGGCGAGATGGGGCGGCCCGCGCGTGGCGGGCCGGAAATCCAGTCGAAAATTGCCAAAGGCGAGCGATGGCCGCGCCGGACCGCATTCCGCATCGTCTGTCTCCATGTCTTGTCGTGATCGACGGCGGCGCGCACCACTGCACGGCGCGAGCGTCGATGCCGTGCAGTGTGGCATAGCGCCCTAGAGCGGCGTTACCAAACAACGGGCGCCGGGGTGCGGCGGTCCGGCGGGCTTCGGGACAATGGATTCGGGGTGGTTGGGCGGCTGAATCAAACGGTCGTTTGGTTTGCGCGGCCCGTCGTCGGCGAATGTTTCAGCAAGCGGGAAAATCCGCTGCAGCGTTGGCCGATGCGGGTTTCGCCGGATGCGACGGGTAGCGGCCGCGGCGGTCGAGGCGATGGGGCGAACAGGCCCCGTCGCAGCAGCCCTTGATCAAACCAGCATGTGCTGCCGGATTGCGTCCAGCGTCGCCTGGTCGAGCTGCAACCCGTTCGAGATATACGACGCCATCGAGCCGTATGAGGCGGTGACCTGGTCGAACGCTGCCTGCAGATAGTCGGTGTGCGCGCCTTGAAGCACGGCCATCATGTCTGCCGCATTTTGCCCGCCGGCTTTTTTGGCCTGGACGACCGACGCTGCGATTTCCGATGCACTATAGACGTTCGTCAGCAGATAGTCTGCGAGTATCGTCTGTTCGGACGCGCCCAGGATCGTGTGCAGGATCGCGGTTGCCCAGCCCGTGCGATCCTTGCCTGCCGTGCAGTGGAACACCAGGTTTTCGCCTGAGCCAGCGAAGCCGGTGAAGAGCGCGTGGTAGCTGGCATGCGCGGTGTCCGACGTGACGAACGCGCGGTACATGCTCGACATGAATGCCGTCGCGGTGGCGCCGGTGGTCGGGATCGGATCGATGCCGGCAGCCCCGAGCACGTTGAGGTTTTGCCAGGCGGCGCCGGCCAGCGGCACATCCGGTTGCGTCTTGATCTCGGCGGGCGTGCGCAGGTCGCGGACCTGCCTGATGCCGAGCGTGCCGACGATGGCGATGTCCGCGGCCGACAGCGCGAGCGCGGATGAACGATAGATCACGCCTTTTTTCATCTTCGCGCCGCTCGTTGTCACGTAGCCGGTTCCGTCCGGCCCGGCCGTGTCGCGAAAATTCGATGCGGAACGCAACCGTGGTGTCGTGACCGGCGCGACCGAAATCGAGTCGCCTCCGCATGCCGACAGAAGCGATGCGCTTCCCAGCGCCATGCCTATCGTACCGGTGCCCAGCCGGAGAAAATGTCGACGGGTAATTTCGTTTTTCTGATGCATTCAATGCCCTGTGTCGGAGACGGTTACAAGAGGTCGCGACTGCGGTGGTCTCCGAAGCCGCCCCCCGTATTACGCGATGCCGCAGAGCCCGGGGCAGCCGGATCGATCGACATGCAGTCGGACGGTCCGCCCGTGCGCATCGATCTCGCACCGGGTAACCGCACGGTAGCGATTTACGGCGAACCGGCCATCGTCCTTTTCGATTAGGTCGCAATGTGGAGCAGCGGTGTCGAATGTGCGTTGTCGACAGGTGGGATCGGCGGCAACAGCGAGGTAAGATCGGCATCAGTGGCTGTATCGACCAAAGCACAGTAGCCATCACGGGGAAACGTCATGGATCTCAAGGAAGTCGACGTATTGGGTGCGGGCGTGGGCGATCACTGGTACTACGCGTCGAAGGCGAGTGCGATCCGTCGGTTCCTGGGGGCGCCGGGCGCGAACCGGATACTCGATGTCGGTGCCGGCTCAGGCTTCTTCTCGAAGCATTTGCTGGAGCGTACGCAGGCGACGGAGGCGTGGTGTGTCGATACGAGCTACGCCGACGATACCGACGGCGAGGCGTCCGGCAAGCCCATCCACTTTCGGCGATCCGTTGACCGATTCGATGCCGATCTCGTGTTGCTGATGGACGTGCTCGAGCATGTCGACGACGATGTCGGTCTGCTCACGCAGTACGTAAAGGGCGCGCCTTCGGGCAGCCGCTTTCTGATCACGGTTCCCGCGTTCCAGTTTCTCTGGAGCGGTCATGACGATTTTCTCGAGCACAAGCGCCGATATACGCTCGGCAGTCTCGAGGACGTGGTGCGTCGCTCGGGGCTCGAGGTCGAACACGGCGCCTATTATTTCGGTCTCACGTTTCCGCTTGCGGCAGCGCTGCGGCTCGGCGAGCGGGTGCGCCGGCAGCCGAGCGAGCCGGCGTCGCAATTGCGTCGTCACCATCCGCTCGTTAACGGCCTGCTCAAGTCTATCTGCCGGATCGAGTTACCGATATTCCGTTTCAACCGCGTCGCCGGGCTGACGGTCATCTGTGTTGCGCGCAAGCGGTGAATGCGAGGTGCGGGCGTGTAATCGGTGCGCAAATCGCCCCGTCGTTGCTCGCCTCGGCGTCCTCACGCCAAAAAATTTCACAAGAATGTTCCCAAAATGCATGCGACCCGTTCTAAATCGGAAAACTGTCTGTTATAATTTTTTTCTTTCGGGGCGTAGCGCAGCCTGGTAGCGTACCTGCATGGGGTGCAGGTGGTCGGAGGTTCAAATCCTCTCGCCCCGACCAGACAAAGAACCCGCGTCAGTTCAAGCTGACGCGGGTTTTTTCTTGCCGGTCGCTTTTTTGCACATCGCGGCGCGGCCCCGGTAAAATGCAAGGTTGATCCACGGAAAGCGCCGTGATTTAGCGGAAGAGGATTCCCCGAACATGACTGATCTTCGTCTTACCATGCGGTTCGCTGCAGTGCTCGCAACCGGCGCGCTCGTCGCCGGTTGCGGTACGTCGTCGCCCACGAAAGTGGACTACAAGAGCGATTCGAAATCGAAGGAAGCGTCGCTCGCAGTGCCGCCCAACATGCTCGACGAGACGGCCGATCAGCGCTCGCTGCCGCCCCAGGGCGGCGCGACTTCCCTGTCCGCGCTTCAGCAGGTCCAGCAGGCAGCGCCTGCGCTGGACACCGTTGCTCCGGCTGTCGCCGGCATGCATATCCAGCGCGACGGCACCGAGAGCTGGCTCGTGATCGACGGCAAGCAGCCCGCCGACGTCTGGCCGCAGGTTCGCCGCTTCTGGCAGGAACAGGGCTTCCTGCTCGTCGTCGACCAGCGCGACAAGGGCGTGATGGAAACCGACTGGAACGAAACCCATCCGCAGATCAACGACGGCCTGATCCGTAGCGTGATCTCGAAGGCGATGGGCAACTCGTACGTGACGGCCGAGCGCAACAAGTACCGTACGCGTCTCGATTCGGCGCCGAATGGCGGCACTTACGTGTTCATCAGCCAGAAGGGGATGCGCGAAGCGATCACGGGCTCGAACAACGATTCGAGCAAGTGGGAAGCGAAGCCGAACGATCCGGCGCTCGAGACCGAATACCTGAAGCGATTGATGGCCGTGCTCGCACAGAACGAGCAGCGCGCGAAGAACGGCGAGCCGCCGATCGCGAACATCAAGGACAACACGGTGCCGGCGGCCAAGGACAAGAAGGCCGACGACGCATCGTCGAAGGCTGCTGCAGCGATTGCCGCGCAAAACGTCTCCCGCACGTCGGCGCAAGGCAACGATGCGGCCGATGCTGCCGTCCCGTCGGAAGTCACGCTCGGCGAGCCGTACGACCGGTCATGGCTGCACGTCGGTCTCGCGCTAGATCGTGCGAACTTCACGGTGGACGATCGTGATCGCTCGAAGGGCCTGTATTTCGTGCGTTATGTCGATCCGAAGGATCTGACTTCGGCCGAGCAGGGCTTCTGGAGCCAGTTGTTCCATGGCAAGAAGGAAAAGCAGGCGAAGCAGTACCGTGTCAACGTGAAGGCACTCACGGCCGACCAGACGCGCGTGGCGGTAGTCGACGATTCGGGTGCGATCGACACGTCGTCGCCGGCTCGCCAGATCATGGGGTTGCTCGTGAATCAGCTCCGCTGATTTCGACGTTTCTCCGCATCGATGAAAAGCCCGCCACATGGCGGGCTTAATAGGATGGTCAGCCCGATCCTCACTCAGTGGACTACGCTGAGTGAGGATTTTGTCCTTCTGGAGGGCCATCATGGACACGGTATCGCTGATCGGAATCGATCTCGGCAAGCACTGCTTCCACCTGCATGGACAGGATGCGTCAGGCAGGATGGTGTTCCGTAAAAAGCTCACGCGTAGCCAGATGTTCACGCTGCTGGGCAATTTTCCGCGTTGCATTGTGGTCATGGAGGCCTGCGCCGGTGCTCACTGGATCGCACGTCGACTTCAAGCGCTGGGCCATGAGGCCAAGCTGATTTCTCCGCAATTCGTCAAACCGTTCCGGCAAGGCAA
This sequence comes from Burkholderia contaminans, assembly GCF_029633825.1. Taxonomy (NCBI): domain Bacteria; kingdom Pseudomonadati; phylum Pseudomonadota; class Betaproteobacteria; order Burkholderiales; family Burkholderiaceae; genus Burkholderia; species Burkholderia contaminans. Next base: position 2,672,919 of record NZ_CP090640.1, read on the forward strand.
CAAGAACGATTTCGCGGACGCCCGTGCGATCTGCGAAGCAGCCGCTCGTTCGAGCATGCGTTTCGTGAGCCCGCACAACGAAGCCCAGCAAATCGTTTCAGCCTTGCACCGTGTGCGCGAGCGGCTGGTGCGTGACCGCACCGGCACGATCAATCAGATTCATGCGTTTCTGTTGGAGTTCGGTATCAGCTTGCCGCGCGGCATGGCAGTGATCCGGCGACTGCCTGCCGTGCTCGAGGCAGAATCGTTGCCGCCGAGGCTGGTGGTCGTGCTCGAACGTTTGCAGGCGCACTTCAAGTATCTGGACGAGCAGATCCACCAGCTCGAACGTGAGTTGCTTACCCAGCTACACGAGGATGAACGCAGTGAACGACTGCTCGAGATTCCTGGCATTGGCCCGATGACCGCCAGCGTGTTGATGTCTGAGTTGGGCGATGCCCAGCAATATGGCTCAGCAAGGCAGTTTGCAGCTTCGGTTGGTCTGGTGCCGCGGCAGTACAGCACCGGCGGCAAACCAACGCTACTGGGCATCAGCAAGCGTGGCGACAAGGAACTGCGACGATTGCTGGTGCAATGTGCGCGGGCCATCATGCAGCGCATCGAGCACCGCACGGATGCATTGGGCGTCTGGATTCGCAGCCTGTTGGCGCGGCGACACTCGAACGTGGTGGCCTGTGCCCTGGCCAACAAACTGGCGAGGATCGCCTGGGCCATCCTCGCCAAAGGGACACACTACCGGAGCATCGAGGCTGTTCCCTCAGTCTGACGCTTCCTATCGCTTACGGCTTCAGTTTCAGTAGTCACCTCTGGTTTTGCGACGCGAGATACGTGAAGGCATAAACGACTCAACGGCCGGGCAAGTAACCTGACACAAAAAACAGCACCTCAATGCTGTGGGCTTTTTGAGGTTTGCCCGGCGCGGCTCCCATCATGGGGCGGGATCTTTCCCATCCGCGACCCCGGATAGATTCGAGCAAGTCCACTTTAGGTCAACACTGCCTCGCTTGCAAAAATCGGGCTGACCATAGATTTTTCTTGGCCACTCGCCGGCGCACACGTGTGCTGGACGTTCAGTCACTCTTCGTGACGTTACGTAACATCCGCGCGTTACGGCGGAAAAACCCGTGTCGCATCGTCGGTGGTCAAAAATTTGTCTTTATAAATCAATGGGCTAGTTGATTCGTGGCGGTTGGCACGCAACCTGCTTTATATGTTGGAATTGTTGAACAGGGAGGGTGACGTCAGATATCGGAGGTGCGCCGCGAGCGCTCGATCAACGGTATCGATGTCTTCGAATGTCGACGCGACAAGCGTCGGCGCAACTGATGACGATCCGCGCCAGCGTGCGGATCTCGATGGCCCCGTCGCCTATCCTCGTAGGGCGACGGTTTCGCCCGCGCTTCTCTGAAGCGCGGGCTATTTTTTTGGGGCCGTCGTGCGATACCGTGCCGGCGCAGCCAATGCGCGATTCGCGTATTCTCGGACTTTTCCGGATGAGGGGGAGGCGGGAATGGCGGAAATTGCAGTCGTGGCGCTGATCGTGGCAAAGCCGGGCGCCGAGGAGAAGTTGCGGGCCCAGCTCGAAGGGATCGTCGAACCGACCCGCAACGAAGCGGGAGCATTGCAGTACGACCTGCATCGGGACCTGAAGGAACCGGCGCGATTCGTATTCGTCGAGCGCTGGGAAAGCGAGGAGGCGCTGGCTGCTCATGCGCGTTCCGCGCACATTCTCGCTTACCGGGAAGCGGCCGCGGACTGGATCGAGCGTTCCGAAATCCGCGTGCTGTCGAAGCTCGTCTGAGCGGGGTGGGGCGACCGGACACGTCCGGTCGCGGGGTGCGTCAGTGCGACGTGTTGGGTACGTCGAGGATCAGGATGATCGTCCAGTCGGCGTCGCCGTCGTGATGGTACTGGCGCTCGGCGACGATGAACGGCTGCTGCTTGCCTTGCGGGCCGAGGAAAAGCACGTCGCCCTCCATCGGCAGGCACTCGATCGGCGGCAGCGCGAGGAACGCGTCAGCCGAGCCGCGGGGCATCAGTTGCTTGATCTGGCGAGTGGCGGCTTCGGTCCACTCGATGTCGAGTTGAATGTTGCTCATGCTGTCCTCCGCACCGGGGTGCGCACGGGTGGAAAATTTCGGTGCGCGACTTTAGCACAGCGCGCGGGCACCGCAACCAAAAAAGCCGAACCCGGTTGCCCGGATTCGGCTTTTCGCTTGTGCGGTGCCGCCGAACTTACTGGCTGGCAGCGTCTGCAGCCTTGGCAGCCTTCTTGCCGGCCTTCTTCGCAGCTGCCTTGTGGTGAGCAGCCTTCTTGCCGTGGTGATGCTCTTCCTGCACCGCCGGCTGAGCGGCTTCAGCCGCTTGCTGCTGCTGCAGCGCCTGTGCGCGTTGCTCGATCTCGGAGATCTTGGCCGGATCGGTAATCGTCTTGATTTCCGTGCTCTCTTGCGCATACGCTGCGCCAGTCAGCGCCGACATCGCTACCAGGATAGCCAGGGACGTCTTCTTCATTGCTTTACCTCCGCTAAGTGGTGATGAACCCGAGTGTTGCCGTTTTGTCTGGCGACTGCAATCGAGTGCGTGTCGAGTGTAACAAAAGTGACGGATCAATGTGCACCGGATCGTGGCGCTACGCAAGGCCCCGTTGAAGTCGCGCAACACTTCGCACACCTCGTCACGCGCCTGCCATCGTCGTCGCCGCAGGCATTTCCGCTCCGGTTTCCCCGGAGCCGTCAGAACCACCCGAGCCATCGATAGACATGGAACTGCGCGATGCCGACCAGTTCGTGCAATGCCTGCTCGGCATTGACTACATTGCGCCAGCGCGGCAGCCAACCTGTTTGCGCGCGCCGGCGATTCGCATAAACGGGCTGCGGATCGATCCCGAACCGCTGGAAATCGAGCAACGCGCGGCGCATCTGATATGACGAAGTGACGAGAATGCGTGCGTCGTCATACTGTGGGCGTAGTATAGATGCAGTGAATTTCGCGTTTTCGTAGGTTGTGCGGCTATCCGGTTCCAGAACGAGGTCTGCGGGCGCGACACCTTCGGCGACGAGTTGGCGCCCGTATACGGCAGCCTCGGATTCGCCGTGATGCTGCGGGTCGCCGCCCGACATCACCACGGTGCAGTGCTCGGCTTGCTGCCGGCAGGTGCGGTAGAGCGCTGCGACCTTGTGGATGCGAGCGGTTCCGTCAGGTGGCGGCCGCAGCCCGGAATCGGTGCGCTTCGTACCGGCGCCGATGAGAATCAGTGTGGTCCGTCCATGCATGTCCGGGTGCTCGACGGGTGTGACGCCCGCCTCGGTCCAGGCGATCAGCGGCGCGGCGAGCCAGCCTGTCGCGAGCAGCCAGAACAGCGCAACGGCGGCGATCGAGATGATTCGTCGCCGCTTGCGGAAGAGCATGAAACAGATGAAGAGAAGTACAAATGAATCGAACAGAATCAATTTGATTGGGGTATGGTGTCTTTTTATGGACGGCTGACGATCCGGCCCTGACGCGACGCCGAACGTCGGCGTCCAGAATCGGTGGCGGTACAGGCGGGCGGTGACGCCGCCCGACACGCTGCTTCGCATTGTCGCTGCACTTTAAGAAAGAATCGAGATGGCCACGTATTCCAACGAAGCGGTGCTCGACGCATTGAGACGAGTGCAGTACCGCCAGGTACCGTGGGCGCGCCGCCCGGGCGTGTTCGAGTATCTCCGTTCGCTCGGGCTGATGGACACGGTCAGGCAGAAAACCGTTGCCCCCGCACCAGGCTTCCATGCGCCGGTCGACATTGCCGTGCTGACCGAAAGCGGCCGAGCCGAATTCTCGCGCCTCGAGCGCGACGAAAAATTACTTTCCTGGACCGACCGCCGCATGGCCGACTACGCATTGAGCGAAGCGAGTGCCGTGGCGATTCTCGAAAGCCGCCTGTAGCGGCTGCTCATCCGTCATGCGCATCGCCGTGCGGCTGGCGATGCCCAAAAAAAAGCCCGTATCGCGAGGATACGGGCGTACCGGATACTTTTGCTGTTGCCACGCTGTGCTCATGGCAACGTTGTGACTCGTCGCGTGCGGCGCAGTTCCCGACCGCGGGCATTTTCTTTGGCGAACTCCCGAAATTGGCAGGACTACGGATGACGCGGTACGTCGGTCGGCTGCGAGCCGATGCGCGCTCGCGCGTTGCTGGCGATGTCGCCACGCAGGTCGCCACGCGGCACGGTTTGCCGGCTGGGCGGGTTGGCGGACGGCGGCTGGCGGAGGGTGTTCCGATGATCCTGCTGGCGATGAGGCGGCTTCACGCGATCGTCGGCGTGGGCTGGAGCGGACAGCGCCACGGAAATGACAATGCCGCATGCAACGAGCAGTGACATTGGTTTCATGGCGGGGGCTCCCTTCAAGCCGTCGATGCGGCCTGTTGATAATTCGCTAAGGTAAGCGTGGGAGTGCAGGCTTGCTGTAAATATTGGTAAATAGATGTATCGCGGCACGACAGCGGTAATCGACGGCAACGCGGGCGTCGCGATCAGGTCGCGCCGCTGAAAGAAACCGGGCGGCCGAAGCCGCCCGATCGAGCATTCATTACGCCATCTTGACAGGTGCGCGCCAGGATTCCGGATTGGTCCAGAAGGCGCCGCGCAGCCGGTCGCGGCTCGGCGGTGCGGGCGGCTTCGCAGCGCTTGCGCCGATGCGCCCGCGCAAGGAGATCTGCCGGCCGCTCGTGCCGAGTCGCTTCACGATTTCGGCGAGCGTGCCGTCCGCCTGCCATTCGTCGAAGCGACGGCGGCAAGTCGGCGGGGACGGATAGCGGCCCGGCAGCTTCGACCAGCCCTCACCCGTCGACAGCACCCACAGCACGGCGTTCACTACCGAGCGGGCTTCCACGCGGGGGCGGCCGCGCCGCTCACTCCGTGCGGGTTCCGAGCAAAACAGACCCTCGACCAGCGCCCACTCGTTATCTCTCAAATCGTCGAACAGCATCATGTCCTCACCTCAGCGAAGCTAACTCCGGTGCGCTGCCCTGCGCCGCGCACTCTTCAAGCACTCGATCGTCGAGTGCCGGGTGGGGGCGTCCGGTTGGCCGGCAGCGGCGTTTCTGCTCTTCCGTCCGACGAAACCTGCGCCCTGTGCGTCAGGTAATGCACGAAGCGTGCCATGTCGGAGGTAATCCCCTTGAGAGCCGCTTGGCAGCGAGCTAACGGCTAAGTCAGCTAGGGGCGTATAAGACGCCAAAATAACCCGCCAGCAAATCGGGACAATCACCAATCTTGTGCAGTTCGCCCGCACCACGTGCGTTCGCGGATGTATTGCACCGCAGCGAAACATGTGGAGGAGGTGCCTGATTCGCACATCGGAGCCGGATTCGCGCATTAAAATCGTGCATCGATATCGACGATTGATGAGGTCAGGAAATGAACGTTACGCTGCGCCAGCTTCGCGTCTTCATCGAGGTAGCGCGGCTCAAGAGCTTCAGTCGCGCGGGCGACGAGATCGGGCTCACGCAGTCCGCGGTCAGTCGCTGCGTGCGCGAACTCGAGGCCGAGCTCGGATTGAAGCTGATCGACCGCACGACGCGCGACGTGCAGCTGACCGATGTCGGTGCAAACCTGATCGCGAGCGTGTCCCGTCTGCTCGACGATCTCGACGACACGCTGCGCGAGATTCGCGAGATCGGCGAGCAGCGCCGTGGGCGCGTGATCGTTGCGGCCAGTCCGACGATCGCGTGCCGGCTGATGCCGCGCGTGGTTGCGTCGTGCGAGCGCCAGTTTCCGTTCGTGACGCTGGGTTTGCGCGATGACGTGCAGAGCGACGTGTTGCGCAAGGTGAAGTCGAGCGAGGTCGATTTCGGCGTCGTGATCGGTCCGCTCACGGTGGCCGACCTCGTCTGCGAATCCTTGATGACCGATTCGTTCTGCCTGGTCGCGCGCGCCGACCATCCGCTTGCGGCGCGTGCCGAGGTGCCCTGGACGGCGCTGGACGGCGAGCGCCTCGTCCTCCTCGATCATGCATCGGGAAGCCGGCCGCTGATCGATGCCGCGCTGGCCGCCCATCGTGTCAATGCGACGGTCATGCAGGAGCTCGGGCACTCGGCAACCGTGTTCGGGCTCGTCGAGGCCGGTGTCGGTGTGAGTGTGCAGCCGTGGCTGTCGCTGCCGCTACCTGCCGGCTCGACGCTCGTCGCGCGGCCTCTCATGCCGCGCACCGAGCGCACGGTCGAACTCGTGCGCCGCCGCGACCGGTCGTTGTCGCCCGCTGCGCAGGCGATCTGGGAACTCGTGCGGCAGATGCCGGCGAGGGCAGAGGACCTCGACTGACGCGGATCGACCTGCGCCGGCCCTGCTTGCGGGCCGGTACACTACGCGGATCGTGTTCCTCGAAGGTGGCTCTCGATGGTGCATCCCGCAGATTCTCTCCCGGTGGCGGGCTCGCCGGCGGCCCGCGATGCAGTGCACGCGTTGCGTCCGTCGCTGATCCGCGAAGTGGCAAACGCCGGCTTTGGCGTGCCGGACATGTTGCCGTTCTGGTTCGGCGAATCCGATCGCGTGACGCCGGATTTCATCCGCGACGCCGCGGCGGCGGCACTGCGCGATGGCGCAACCTTCTACACGCACAACCTCGGCACCGCGCCGCTGCGCGACGCGATCGCGTCCTACGTCAGCGCCCGGCACGGTGCGACGGCGGCCGACACCGTGGCCGTGACGAGTTCGGGCGTGAGCGCGCTGATGCTGGTCGCGCAGATGCTGGTCGGTCCGGGCGAGCGCGTCGTCGCGGTCACGCCGCTGTGGCCGAATCTCGTCGAGATTCCGAAGATCCTTGGGGCGCAGGTCGAATGCGTCCCGCTCGGCTACGGCGATGCGGGCTGGCAGCTCGATGTCGGGCGGCTGCTTGCGGCGCTGACGCGCGGTACGCGGATGCTGCTCATCAACTCGCCGAACAATCCGACCGGCTGGACGATGTCGCGCGACGACCAGCAAGCCGTGCTCGCCCATTGCCGCCGCCACGGCATCTGGCTGGTTGCCGACGAGGTGTACGAGCGGCTCGCGTTCGACGCCGACGACGCGCACGGCGCGCCATCGTTCCTCGACATCGCATCGCGCGACGAGCGGGTCGTCGTCGTGAATTCGTTTTCCAAGGCATGGGCGATGACGGGCTGGCGTCTGGGGTGGCTTGTCGCGCCGGCAGCGGTAATGGCTGACCTGTCGAAGCTCGTCGAATACAACACGTCGTGCGCGCCGGGCTTCGTGCAGGCCGCGGGTGAGGTCGCGCTGCGCGATGGCGAGCCGTTCGTGCGGTCGTTCGTCGCGGCGCTGCGCGATGCGCGCGATCACCTGGTCGCCGCGCTGCGCACCCTGCCGGGTGTCGAGGTGCCGCCTCCGCCGGGCGCGATGTACCTGTTTCTGCGCCTGCCGGGCGCGTCAGACAGCCTTGCGTTCTGCAAGACGCTGGTGCGCGAAGCGGGGCTCGGACTCGCGCCCGGGAGTGCATTCGGCCCGGAGGGGGAAGGTTTCGTGCGCTGGTGCTACGCGTGCGATCCGGCGCGCCTCGATGCGGGTGTCGAGCGGTTGCGGCGGTTCCTCGCGCGCTTTGCGGCCGGCCGTTGAAGCGGGGCCGGAGCGGGCACGGCGTGCTGGCGCCATCCCGTTCGGCTCATCTTTACGCACCGGGCAATTTTGCGTAATATGGCGTTCAGTCACGCGGTTCCGTCGTTGAGCCGTGCTGTTCCGTCCGGTTTGGGCCTGGCCTGAAGTTGGTTCGCCGCCCCCGGTTCGTGCTCCCATCAATATGACCGATCAGAATCGGGCGAGCGCGTCTTCCGTTCCTTTCGTCTGTTTGTTGATCCGGTTCGTTTGACCACAGGGTCTGGCCTAGCTGCATGAATACCCAAGAGGCGAAGATCGTCCTCGAGACTGCTTTGATCTGCGCGCAGGAACCGCTGAAACTCGGCGATTTGCGCAAGCTCTTTGCCGACGGCGTGTCGGCTGACACGGTCCGCACGTTGCTCGAAGATCTGAAACAGGATTGGTCCGGCCGCGGCGTCGAACTGGTGGCGCTGGCAACCGGATGGCGCTTTCAGAGCAAGCCGGCGATGCGTCACTATCTGGATCGCCTGCATCCCGAGAAGCCGCCGAAATATTCGCGTGCGGTGCTCGAAACGCTCGCGATCATCGCGTACCGGCAACCTGTCACACGCGGCGACATCGAAGAGATTCGCGGCGTGACGGTCAATACGCAGGTCGTGAAGCAACTCGAGGATCGCGGCTGGATCGAAGTGATCGGTCATCGCGACGTGCCGGGGCGCCCGGCGCTGTATGCGACAACCAAGCAGTTCCTTGACGATCTCGGCCTGAAAGCGCTCGATGATCTGCCCGCGCTCGAAGAGCCGGCTGCGAACATCGAGGCCGCGCTGCTGGCGCAGCAGGCGATGGATTTCGACGAGGGTACGCCGCTTGCCGATGGCGCAATGGGCGACCTCCCGCAAACGGATGAGGCGTCCGCCGGTCAATCGGCCGGATTGCCGGATGATCCCGCGGCGGATGTCGCGTCGACGCACGAAATCGCGAGTCGCGATACGCTCGATGTTGTTCGCGGGCAAACGGAACAAATGGAACAGGCTGGCGCCGAAGCAGTGCCAGCCGGTGTGCAGCCCGAGCCGCTGCATGCGGATTGGAACGAGGAAGATCGCAAGCCGGCTGCCGATGCGGTTGCCGGAGACGGAGCGGAAGCGGCCGGCGACATGCCCGGCGAGGCTGGCCAGGCCGGCGCCCCCCGTTCCCGTCCTGCGGACGACGAGATGCTGGACGACACGTCCGACAGTCTCGCCGATGCCGTACGAAGCGCCAGTGCACCCATCGGTGCCGATGCGCTGCCGGACGACGAAGCAGAACCTGAACAGCGTCGCGCCTGATCGCGGCCAACTTCTTGCCGCGCCCGCGCCGGGCGCGAGACCTGACATTTTGAGGTTGTTTTGACAGATATCCACGATATTGAATCGTCCGCGCCTGCCGTGCAGGCAGCGCGTGCCGACGATGCACCGGAGCAGGGCGCTTCGGCCGAGGGCGGCGACGAGCGTCCCCGCCGCGGTCTGCGGCGAGGCCCGCGCAGCCTGATCGCGCGGCGTCGCGCGGCAGCCAAGTCGAAGGGCGCCGAAGGCGAGCCGCAGGGCGGCGAAGGCGAGCCGCAGGGCGGCGAAGGCGCCGACGCGCAGCCGGCCGAGGCCGCCGAAGTGCAGCAGCCGACGCGTGCGCCGCGCAAGGAAGGTGCGGCCAAGGGTGCTCGCAAGCCGGCGGCCAAGCGCGAAGGCGCAGCCAAGGCTCAGGGCGGCCAGGGTCGTCGCGGCAGCGCACCGAAGGCTGAAGGCGGCACGGCAAAGGTGGAGGGCGATGCGTCCCAGGATGAGCTGTTCGCCTACGTGACGTCGCCGGCATTCGACGCGGACAACTCCGCGGGCGGTAGCGGCGTGCGTGCGCCGATGCTGCGTCGCGGCCGTAGCCAGCCGGCGAACAAGCGCGTGCTGTCGCCGGACGACGACGCACCGAAGCTTCACAAGGTGCTGGCGGAAGCGGGCATGGGCTCGCGCCGCGAAATGGAAGAGCTGATCGTCGCCGGCCGCGTGTCGGTGAACGGCGAGCCCGCGCACATTGGCCAGCGCATCATGCCGACCGACCAGGTGCGGATCAATGGCAAGCCGGTCAAGCGCAAGCTGCCGAACAAGCCGCCGCGCGTGCTGCTGTACCACAAGCCGACGGGCGAGATCGTCAGCCACGCGGATCCGGAAGGCCGGCCGTCGGTGTTCGACCGCCTGCCGCCGATGAAGACGGCGAAATGGCTCGCGGTGGGCCGCCTCGACTTCAATACCGAAGGTCTGCTGATGCTGACGACCTCCGGCGACCTCGCAAACCGCTTCATGCATCCGCGTTACAGCGTCGAGCGCGAGTATGCGGTGCGCGTCGTCGGCGAACTGGCTGAAGGCATGCGGCAGAAGCTGCTGCACGGCGTCGAGCTCGACGACGGTCCGGCGAATTTCCTGCGCATCCGTGATGGCGGCGGTGAAGGCACGAACCACTGGTATCACGTCGCGCTGGCCGAAGGCCGCAACCGCGAAGTGCGCCGGATGTTCGAGGCGGTCGGCCTGATGGTGAGCCGGCTGATCCGTACGCGTCACGGCCCGATTCCGCTGCCGCGCGGCCTGAAGCGCGGCCGTTGGGAAGAGCTCGACGACGCGCAGGTGCGCAAGCTGATGGCGACTGTCGGCCTGAAGGCGCCGTCCGAGGAGAAGGGCAAGCGCGGCAGTGCCGCTCCGGCCGAGCGTCGCCAGCCCGATCCGATGCAGACGTCGATGGGCTTCATCAATCGCGAGCCCGTGTTGACGACGCACGGGCAACTCGACCAGCCGCGTCGCGGCGGTGGTCGGCGCGGCGGGCCGGGTCTGCCGGGCCTGAGCGGCTACGGCAGCCTGCCGGTTGCGCCGTCGGGCTACGGCAACCGCACGGGCGGTGGCCGCGATGGCAACCGAGCGGGTGGCGGCCGTGACGGCAACCGCGCCGGTGGTGGTCGCGATGTCGACGGCAACCGCGCGTCGTATGGCGCGGGCCCCAAGCGCGACGGCGCGGGCCCCAAGCGTGGCGGCAGCAAGGGCGGTAACCGCAACCCGAACGGCAATCGCGCCGAGGGTGCCGGCAACGGCGGCGGCCCGCGTGGCGGTCAGCGTCCGCAGCGCAGCCGCACGCGCAGCCGCTGAGCATTCGGGCATGCGGCGCAAGGCCGCCGGTGTGCCGGCCGGATCGGCATCCGGCCGGTCTTGTCGGCGCGAGGCATTGCGTTTGGTGCCTTTGACTGTATATATGTCACGCGGTGCGGGATGGCCGCCGGCATAACGGATCACCGGCATGCCATGATGGCGCCGGTTGATCATGCAGCCCGATTTCGCATTTTTGGGCCCGTAAAGGCAGCCGACGCGCTGCTTTTACCGGCTGGCTTGGCGTTTGCGCCAAAAATCGCTATAATCGCGGAGTCGCTGGGCGTACGGATTCAATGTGCGGCTCAGGTGCGACCACCAGTAAGAAGATGGGCGTTCCGCCCATTTTTTTTTGCTGAAACGGTTAGGCATCTCGGGTAGCGCTTCCTGCGCCGGCTAAGGCGCGCGCCCGCGGGTGTAATCGCGAGCGGCGGGCGCGAACACCTGAGAGGACACTGTGCAACTGACGGAACTGATAGAAACCACGGTCACCGGGCTCGGCTACGAGCTGGTGGAACTCGAGCGCACCGGGCGCGGCATGCTTTGCATCTACATCGATCAGCCTGCCGGCATCTCGCTCGAAGACTGCGAAAAGGTTACGCGTCAGCTCCAGCACGTCTTGACGGTCGAAAATATCGATTACGAACGGCTCGAAGTCTCGTCCCCGGGGCTCGACCGCCCGTTGAAGAAGCTGGCCGACTTCGAGCGCTTCGCCGGCAGCGAAGTTTCCGTGACCTTGAAAAAGCCGCTGGACGGGCGCAAGACGTACCGGGGCATTCTGCACGCGCCGAATGGCGAAACGATCGGTTTGGAATTTGAGGGGAAGAAGGGCGAGGCAGCCATGCTGGATTTCACGCTGGCCGATATCGACAAAGCCCGCCTGATTCCGCAAGTTGACTTTAGGAGCCGCAAATAATGAGTCGCGAAGTGTTGATGCTGGTGGATGCGCTGGCGCGCGAGAAAAACGTCGACAAGGATGTGGTGCTGGGCGCCCTCGAGGCTGCGCTCGCGTCCGCTTCCAAGAAGCTGTTCGACGAAGGCGCCGAAATCCGCGTCCATATCGATCGCGAAAGCGGCGAGCACGAAACCTTCCGTCGCTGGCTCGTCGTGCCCGACGAGGCAGGCCTGCAGGAGCCGGATCGCGAGATCCTGCTGTTCGAAGCACGTGAGCAGAAGCCCGACGTCGAAGTCGGCGAGTATGTCGAGGAACCCGTTCCGTCGATCGAGTTCGGTCGCATCGGCGCGCAGGCCGCCAAGCAGGTGATCCTGCAGAAGGTGCGCGACGCCGAGCGCGAACAGATCCTGAACGACTACCTCGAGCGTGGTGAAAAGATCATGACGGGTACGGTGAAGCGCCTCGACAAGGGCAACTTCATCGTCGAATCGGGCCGTGTCGAGGCGCTGCTGCGCCGCGATCAGCTGATCCCGAAGGAAAACCTGCGCGTGGGCGACCGCGTGCGCGCCTACATCGCTAAGGTCGACCGCACCGCGCGCGGCCCGCAGATCGAGCTGTCGCGTACGGCGCCCGAATTCCTGATGAAGCTGTTCGAGATGGAAGTGCCGGAAATCGAGCAGGGCCTGCTCGAGATCAAGGCGGCTGCCCGCGACCCGGGCGTGCGCGCGAAGATCGGCGTCATCGCATACGACAAGCGGATCGATCCGATCGGCACCTGCGTCGGCATCCGCGGTTCCCGCGTGCAGGCCGTACGCAACGAGCTCGGTGGCGAAAACATCGACATCGTGCTATGGTCGGAGGATCCCGCCCAGTTCGTGATCGGCGCGCTCGCGCCGGCAGCTGTCCAGTCGATTGTCGTCGATGAAGAAAAGCACTCGATGGACGTCGTCGTCGACGAGAACGAGCTGGCTGTCGCGATTGGCCGCAGCGGTCAGAACGTTCGTCTTGCAGGCGAACTGACCGGCTGGCAGATCAACATCATGACGCCGGACGAATCCGCCCTGAAGCAGGGTGAAGAGCGCGACCGGCTGCGTGCACTGTTCATGGCGCGTCTCGACGTCGACGAAGAAGTTGCCGACATCCTGATCGACGAAGGCTTCACGAGCCTGGAAGAGATCGCGTACGTGCCGCTCAACGAAATGCTCGAAATCGAGGCGTTCGACGAGGACACCGTGCACGAACTGCGCAACCGCGCACGCGACGCGCTGTTGACGATGGCCATCGCGAACGAAGAAAAGGTCGAGAACGCAGCGCTGGATCTCAAGAGCCTCGACGGCATCACGCCGGAGCTGCTCGCGAAGCTGGCCGAACACGGCGTGCAGACGCGCGACGATCTCGCCGAGCTGGCTGTAGATGAACTGGTCGACATGACCGGGATGGAAGAGGATGCCGCTAAGGCGTTGATCATGAAAGCACGTGAACACTGGTTCCAGTGAGAAATGACCATGGCGCACTGATTTGATGGCGGCCGTATGGCCTGACCCGATGCTAACCGCAAGGAATCGGTCCTTGCACTAAGAGGAATGAATGGCGAGTAACAACGTAGCCCAATTTGCCGCGGAACTGAAAATGCCTGCTGGTGTGCTGCTCGAACAGCTGCAGGCGGCGGGCGTCCAGAAAGCGAGTGAAGACGATGCGCTGTCCGAAACGAACAAGGCGCGTCTGCTCGATCATTTGCGCAAGTCGCACGGCGCAACCGACGGCGACAAGCGCAAGATCACGCTGACCCGCAAGCATACGTCGGAGATCAAGCAATCTGACGCGACGGGCAAGGCTCGCACCATTCAGGTCGAGGTCCGCAAGAAGCGTACGTTCGTCAAGCGCGACGACGTGAGCGAGGGTGCGGAACAGGGTCAGGCGCAGGTCGCCGAAGCGGACGACGATGCGGATCTGAAGCGTCGCGAAGAAGAAGCGCGCCGCGAGGCCGAGCTGCTCGAGAAGCAGGCGCAGGAGCTTCGCGAGCGTCAGGAACGTCTCGAGCGCGAGGAAGCAGAGCGCCGCGCCCGCGAGGAAGCGGCCGAAGCCGAGCGTCGTCGCGCCGAGGAAGAGGCAGCGGCGAAGCGTGCTGCGGCCGAAGCTGCGGCGGCACAGCAGCAGGCAGCCGCACAGCAGGCTGCCGCAGCCGAGCAGCAGGAGGCAGCGAGCACGCAGTCCGCGCAGGACGAAGCACGCGCAGCCGCCGAACGTGCGGCTCAGCGTGAAGCGGCGAAGAAGGCTGAAGATGCTGCCCGCGAGGCGGCGGACAAGGCGCGCGCCGAGCAGGAAGAGATCAGCAAGCGTCGCGCGGCGGCAGAAGCCGAAGCGCGTGCGATTCGCGAAATGATGAACACGCCGCGCAAGGCCGTGGTCAAGGCAGTCGAGCCGCCGAAGCCGGTCGAGCCGCCGAAGCCGGCCGAAGCGAAGGGTACGCTGCACAAGCCGGCGAAGCCGGAAGGTGCGCAGGCGCGTCCGGCCGTGAAGAAGCCGGCCGGTGCTGCAGCGCCGGCTACGACTGCGCCGGCAGGCGCGGGCGACCGCAACAAGAAGCCGGGCGCAGGCAAGGGCGGCTGGCAGGACGACGCATCGAAGCGTCGCGGCATCAAGACGCGCGGCGATTCGAGCGGCGGCGTCGACCGCGGCTGGCGCGGCGGCCCGAAGGGTCGCGGCCGTCACCAGGACAGCTCCACGTTCCAGGCGCCGACCGAGCCGATCGTCCGTGAAGTGCACGTGCCGGAAACCGTGTCGGTTGCCGATCTCGCGCACAAGATGTCGGTGAAGGCCTCCGAAGTCATCAAGGTGATGATGAAGATGGGCCAGATGGTCACGATCAACCAGGTGCTGGACCAGGAAACGGCGATGATCATCGTCGAGGAACTGGGCCACCGCGCGGTTGCCGCGAAGCTGGACGATCCGGAAGCGCTGCTCGTCGAAGGCGAAACGGGTACCGATGCGGAGCAACTGCCGCGTCCGCCGGTCGTCACGGTCATGGGTCACGTCGACCACGGCAAGACCTCGCTGCTCGACCACATCCGCCGCGCGAAGGTTGCCGCTGGCGAAGCGGGCGGCATTACGCAGCACATCGGCGCATACCATGTCGAAACGCCGCGCGGCGTCATCACGTTCCTCGATACGCCGGGTCACGAAGCGTTCACGGCAATGCGTGCACGCGGCGCGAAGGCGACCGACATCGTGGTGCTGGTGGTGGCAGCCGACGACGGTGTGATGCCGCAGACGAAGGAAGCCATCGCGCACGCGAAGGCAGGCGGCGTGCCGATCGTCGTCGCGATCAACAAGATCGACAAGCCGGACGCGAATCTCGATCGCGTCAAGCAGGAACTGGTCGCGGAAGGCGTCGTGCCGGAAGAGTACGGCGGCGATTCGCCGTTCGTGCCGGTTTCGGCGAAGACGGGCGCGGGTATCGACGATCTGCTCGAGAACGTGCTGCTGCAAGCCGAAGTGCTGGAACTGAAGGCACCGGTCGAGGCGCCGGCCAAGGGCATCGTGATCGAAGCGAAGCTCGACAAGGGCAAGGGCCCGGTCGCGACGATCCTGGTGCAGTCCGGTACGCTGAACCGAGGCGACGTCGTGCTGGCGGGTACGGCCTACGGCCGCGTGCGCGCGATGCTCGACGAGAACGGCAAGCCGACGAAGGAAGCTGGCCCGTCGATCCCGGTCGAAATCCAGGGTCTGTCGGAAGTGCCGGGCGCGGGCGAAGAAGTGATCGTGCTGCCGGACGAGCGCAAGGCGCGAGAAATCGCACTGTTCCGCCAGGGCAAGTTCCGCGACGTCAAGCTTGCGAAGCAGCAGGCCGCGAAGCTGGAAAGCATGCTCGAGCAGATGGGCGAAGGCGAAGTGCAGAACCTGCCGCTCATCATCAAGGCGGACGTGCAGGGCTCGCAGGAAGCACTCGTTCAATCGCTGCTCAAGCTGTCGACCGACGAAGTGCGCGTGCAGATCGTGCACAGCGCGGTGGGCGGCATCAGCGAAAACGACGTCAACCTCGCAACGGCATCGAAGGCTGTCATCATCGGCTTCAACACGCGTGCGGATGCACAGGCGCGCAAGCTGGCCGAATCGAATGGCATCGACATCCGTTACTACAACATCATCTATGACGCAGTGGATGAGGTGAAGGCGGCGATGTCGGGCATGCTGGCGCCGGAGAAGCGCGAAGTCATCACCGGCATGGTCGAGGTGCGCCAGGTCTTCAAGGTACCGAAGATCGGTGCAGTCGCCGGCTGTATGGTGACGGACGGTGTCGTCAAGCGCTCGTCGTCGGTGCGCGTGCTGCGCAACAACGTCGTGATCTTCACGGGCGAACTCGAATCGCTGAAGCGCTTCAAGGACGACGTGAAGGAAGTGAAGCAAGGCTTCGAGTGCGGTATGTCGGTGAAGAATTTCAACGATATCGTCGAAGGCGACCAGTTCGAAGTCTTCGAAGTGACCGAAGTCGCGCGTACGCTGTAACCCTCGCGCATCGGCTCATGGGCGGGGCAGGCTTGGGCCTGTCCCGCCCATTTTCATGGTGGCGTGCCAACACTGGCCGCCGCTTTATCCTGATAAACGGATCACGGATCGATCATGTCCAGGAAACGTACTTCCCCCAATCGCAACGTGCAGATCGCTGACCAGATTCAGCGCGATCTGTCCGAACTCATCATGCGCGAGGTCAAAGACCCGCGCATCGGCATCGTGACCATCCAGAGCGTGGAGCTCACGCCGGATTACGCACATGCGAAGGTCTACTTCACCGCGTTGACCGGCGATCCGGACAAGACGCAGGAAGCGCTGAACCATGCGTCGGGTCACTTGCACAACCTGTTGTTCAAGCGCCTGCACATCCATACGGTGCCGACGCTGCATTTCCACTACGACCAGACGATCGAGAAGGCCGTGGAAATGTCGCGCCTGATCAAGGAGGCGAACTCGACGCGCGCGAAGGATGACGACGAGGCCGACGCGGCCGCCAAGGACGACTGAGCTCGACCTATGACGACTGCATCCCAACGTCCGCGCGTGCCCCGGCGCGTGCTGGATGGCGTCCTCCTGCTCGACAAGCCCGTCGGCCTGTCGAGCAACGACGCGCTGATTCGCGCGAAGCGCCTGCTGCTCGCGAAGAAAGCCGGTCACACCGGCACGCTCGATCCGCTGGCTTCGGGCCTGCTGCCGCTGTGCTTCGGCGAGGCGACGAAGTTCTCGCAGGATCTGCTCGAAGCGGACAAGACCTACGAAGCAACGATGCGTCTCGGCCAGCGTACGGCTACCGGCGACGCGGAAGGCGAAGTGATCGACACGCGGCCGGTCGAATGCGATCGCGCGGCGGTGGAGGCCGCGCTCGTGCGCTTCACCGGCGAGATCGTGCAGGTGCCGCCGATGTATTCGGCGCTCAAGCGCGACGGCAAGCCGCTGTACGAATATGCGCGCGCGGGGCAAACCGTCGAGCGCGAGGGTCGCAACGTGACGATTCTCGCACTCGAGCTGCTCGCGTGCGACCTGCCCGACGTGACGTTTCGCGTGACCTGCAGCAAGGGCACGTACGTGCGTACGCTGGCGGAGGATATCGGCGAGGCACTCGGGTGCGGTGCGCATCTGACGATGCTGCGCCGCACGGGCGTCGGTGCGCTGACGCTCGAGCATGCGGTGACGCTCGATGCGCTGTCCGATGCGGACGAAGCGTCGCGCGATGCGTGGCTCCAGCCGGTCGACGCGTTGCTGTCGACGTTTCCGCTGGTTCGTCTCGATGAAACCAGCGCGAAGCGGTTCCTGCACGGCCAGCGTCTGCCGCTGTCGGCGCTCGATCCGATCGATGCGGCCGAAGGCGAGCGTGTGCGCGTCTATGACGCTACCCGGCTGCTCGGTGTGGCGCGCAAGGCGAACGGCGTACTCGCGCCGGATCGGCTCGTCGTCACGGCGGCCTGACGCAGCCGCGCGAACGCCCCGTTCGAATAAAAATCTATGGTCAGCCCGATTTTTGCAAGCGAGGCAGTGTTGACCTAAAGTGGACTTGCTCGAATCTATCCGGGGTCGCGGATGGGAAAGATCCCGCCCCATGATGGGAGCCGCGCCGGGCAAACCTCAAAAAGCCCACAGCATTGAGGTGCTGTTTTTTGTGTCAGGTTACTTGCCCGGCCGTTGAGTCGTTTATGCCTTCACGTATCTCGCGTCGCAAAACCAGAGGTGACTACTGAAACTGAAGCCGTAAGCGATAGGAAGCGTCAGACTGAGGGAACAGCCTCGATGCTCCGGTAGTGTGTCCCTTTGGCGAGGATGGCCCAGGCGATCCTCGCCAGTTTGTTGGCCAGGGCACAGGCCACCACGTTCGAGTGTCGCCGCGCCAACAGGCTGCGAATCCAGACGCCCAATGCATCCGTGCGGTGCTCGATGCGCTGCATGATGGCCCGCGCACATTGCACCAGCAATCGTCGCAGTTCCTTGTCGCCACGCTTGCTGATGCCCAGTAGCGTTGGTTTGCCGCCGGTGCTGTACTGCCGCGGCACCAGACCAACCGAAGCTGCAAACTGCCTTGCTGAGCCATATTGCTGGGCATCGCCCAACTCAGACATCAACACGCTGGCGGTCATCGGGCCAATGCCAGGAATCTCGAGCAGTCGTTCACTGCGTTCATCCTCGTGTAGCTGGGTAAGCAACTCACGTTCGAGCTGGTGGATCTGCTCGTCCAGATACTTGAAGTGCGCCTGCAAACGTTCGAGCACGACCACCAGCCTCGGCGGCAACGATTCTGCCTCGAGCACGGCAGGCAGTCGCCGGATCACTGCCATGCCGCGCGGCAAGCTGATACCGAACTCCAACAGAAACGCATGAATCTGATTGATCGTGCCGGTGCGGTCACGCACCAGCCGCTCGCGCACACGGTGCAAGGCTGAAACGATTTGCTGGGCTTCGTTGTGCGGGCTCACGAAACGCATGCTCGAACGAGCGGCTGCTTCGCAGATCGCCTGGGCGTCCGCGAAATCGTTCTTGTTGCCTTGCCGGAACGGTTTGACGAATTGCGGAGAAATCAGCTTGGCCTCATGGCCCAGCGCTTGAAGTCGACGTGCGATCCAGTGAGCACCGGCGCAGGCCTCCATGACCACAATGCAACGCGGAAAATTGCCCAGCAGCGTGAACATCTGGCTACGCGTGAGCTTTTTACGGAACACCATCCTGCCTGACGCATCCTGTCCATGCAGGTGGAAGCAGTGCTTGCCGAGATCGATTCCGATCAGCGATACCGTGTCCATGATGGCCCTCCAGAAGGACAAAATCCTCACTCAGCGTAGTCCACTGAGTGAGGATCGGGCTGACCATCCTATTAAGCCCGCCGAAAGGCGGGCTTTTTGTTTGCGTTCAGGCTGCGTGTTCAGTGTGCAGCCGATGCCGCAGCACCTGCATCGCCGCCACCCGAGCGCTCGGGCTTCGTGATCCAGATCAGCCCGATCAGCAGCACGAAAATCGCCGCCGAGATGTAGAACAGGTCGTTCACGCCGAGCTGCGCGGCCTGCTGTGTAGCCATGTTGTTGATCAGCCCGTGCGCCTGGTCCTGCGTCAGCCCGAGGTTGCCCATCTGCATGACGGCCTGGTTGAACGTCGGGTTGTAGACGTTCGCCTGCTCGACCAGTTGCGCGTGATGGAAGTTGTTGCGATGGTCCCAGGCCGTCTGGAAGATCGACGTGCCGATACCGCCGCACATGATCCGCACGAAGTTCGACAGGCCCGATGCCGCAGGGATGCGGTGGCCGGGCAGGCCGGACAGCGTGATCGACACCAGCGGGATGAAGAAGCCGGCCATCGCGATGCCCTGCACGAGCGTCGGCAGCGTCAGCGACCATTCGTCGACGCCCGTCGTGTAGCGCGACCGCATCCAGAAGCACAGCGCAAACGTCAGGAACGACGCCGTCGAGATGAAGCGCGGATCGGTGCGCGGCAGATACTTCCCGGTGAGCGGAGACAGCAGGATCGCGAACAGGCCGACCGGCGCCATCACGAGACCGGCGTCGGTCGCGGTGTAGCCGATCTGCGTCTGCAGCCACAGCGGCAACAGCACGAGGTTGCCGAAGTACAGGCCGTAGCCGATCGACAGCGCAACCGTGCCACCGGTGAAGTTCCGCATGCGGAACAGCGACAGGTCGACAACCGGGTGCTCTGCGGTCAGCTCCCAGATGACGAAGAACGCGAACGCAATGACGGCGGTCAGCGCGAGCACGATGATGGTCGTCGACGCGAACCAGTCGAGATCCTTGCCCTTGTCGAGCATGATCTGCAGCGACCCGACCCAGACGACCAGCAGCGCGAGGCCTACGCCGTCGATCGGCGCGCGGCGCACGGCCGACTCCCGGTTGCGGTAGATCGCCCACGTCGCGGCGGCGGCGGCGATGCCGACCGGGATGTTGACGTAGAAGATCCACGGCCACGAGTAGTTGTCCGAGATCCAGCCGCCGAGAATCGGGCCGGCAACGGGCGCGATCAGCGTTGTCATCGCCCATAGCGCGAGCGCCATCGGTGCCTTGGCGCGCGGATAGCTCGACAGCAGGAGCGCCTGCGACAGCGGAATCATCGGGCCGGCCACCGCGCCTTGCAGCACGCGCGATCCAAGCAGGAACGGCAGGTTGGGCGAGAGACCGCACATCCACGACGAAATCACGAACAGGATGATCGATGCGAGGAACAGGCGCACCTGCCCGAAGCGGTCGGTCAGCCAGCCGGTCAGCGGCACCGAGATCGCGTTCGCGACCGCGAACGACGTGATGACCCACGTGCCCTGGTCGGACGACACGCCGAGGTCGCCCGAGATGGTCGGGATCGCGACGTTCGCGATGGACGTGTCGAGCACGTTCATGAACACCGCGAGCGATACCGCGATCGTCCCGATCACGAGTTGCCCGCCCTGCAAGGGCGGGTGAGAGACAGGAGCCTGTGCCATGTCGGTTGTTTTTCCGGAGTCGGAACGGTTACATCATCTTCGCGACGGCATTCGACTTCGACGCGGCGGGCGCCGATGCGTTGCCGCCTGCGTTCTCGGCGACGATGCGGGCGATTTCGGCATCGGCTTCGTCGCCGTACTTCGCGAACACGTTGGTCTCGTAGACGGTGTTCGGCGCGTTCACGAGCTGGTCGCCGCGTTCGTCCTTGATGTCCACGTCGACCTGCATCGACAAACCGATGCGCAGCGGGTGCTTGTCGAGATCCTTCGGATCGAGTTCGATACGCACCGGCAGGCGTTGCACGACCTTGATCCAGTTACCCGTCGCGTTCTGCGCCGGCAGCAGCGAGAACGCCGAGCCCGTACCGGCCGAGAAGCCGACGACCTTGCCGTGGTACGTGACCGACGAGCCGTAGATGTCGGCCGTCATTTCGACCGGCTGGCCGATGCGCATGTGCTTCAGCTGGACTTCCTTGAAGTTCGCGTCGACCCACACGGCATTGAGCGGCACCACCGACATCAGCGGGTTGCCGGGCGACACGCGCTGGCCGACCTGCACCGAGCGCTTCGCGACGTAGCCGGTAACCGGCGCGGGCAGCACGTTACGCGCGTTCGCGAGGTACGCGTCGCGCACCTTCGCGGCGGCGGCCATCACGTTCGGGTGCGATGCGATCGTCGTGTTCGCGGTCAATGCGCGATTCGATGCGAGCTGCTGCTGCGCGGCGTCGACCGACGCCTGCGCGGCCTTCACCGCGTCGCGGGCATGCGAGATCTCTTCCTGCGACACGGCGCCCGTCTGCGCGACGGCGAGGCGGCGACGCAGGTCGTCCTGCGCCTTCGACAGGTCGGACTGGCGCAGCGCGACTTGCGCGCGATACTGGTCGTCGTTGACGAACAGGCCACGCACCTGGCGTACCGTTTGTGCGAGATTGGCTTCGGCCTGCTGCAGCGCGACCTGCGAGTCGGCCGGGTCGAGCACGACGAGCGGGTCGCCGGCCTTGACCGTCTGCGTGTCGTCGGCCTTCACCGCGATCACGGTACCGGTGACCTGCGGCGTGATCTGCACGACGTTGCCGTTCACGTACGCGTCGTCGGTCCCTTCATGGAACCGGGCGACGAGGAAGTAGTACAGGCCATACGCGATGGCCGCGATCACGATGACCGCGACGAGCAGCGTCATCATCCGTTTGCGCTTGCCGTTGTTCTGCGGCTGCGCGCCGGCGGCGTTTTGTTGGTCGCTCATGGCGATTTTCTCCGTCCGTTATTTCGAGTGTCTGCGTAGTGGTGGCGCCGGTTCAGTTGGCGGCCTGTTTTGTCGGCTTGTCGGCATCGGGGGCGGCGAGCGGCGTGCCGGTCGCGTCGAACCCGCCACCCAGCGCCTTGATCAGCGCGAGCTGCATGTCGCGGCGGCGCATCTTCAGGTTGGTCACCGTCTGTTCCGATGCGAGGCGGTTGCTGTCCGCGGTCAGCACTTGCAGCTGCGGCGACAGGCCGGCCTTGTAGCGGATAACCGCGAGGTCGTAGGCGCGCGTCGACGCGTCGAGCGCGCGTTGCGCATCGCCCATCTGGCGATCTACGGCGCGGATCGACGCGACCTGGGTCGCGACGTCGTTCAACGCGCTGATCAGTGTCTGGTTGTAGTTCGCCACCGACAGGTCGAAGTCCGCGTAGCGGCCCTTGAGCTGCGCGCGCAGCGCGCCTGCGTCGAAAATCGGCAGGTGGATCGCCGGGCCGAACTGCGCCTGACGGCTCGCGAAGTTCAGGAATTTGCCCCAGCCGAACGCATCGAAGCCGAAGCCGGCCGCGAGGTTCACGTCGGGATAGAACTCGGCCTTCGCTTCCTTCACGTCGTGCATCGCGGCTTCGACCTGCCAGCGCGCGGCGACGATGTCGGGGCGGCGCGAGACGAGATCGGCCGGCAGGTTGCCGGGCAGCGCGACTTCGCCGCTCGGGTTCAGCACGGGCGCCGCGATCTGCAACCCGCGATCCGGGCCCTTGCCGAGCAGTGCGGCGAGCTGGTAGCGCGCCGTCGTGATCTGGCCGTCGAGATCGGACAGCGAAGCCTGGGTCGTCGCGATGTTGCCGCGGGCCGTCTGGCGTTCGACGTTGGTGTCGAGGCCGGCCGATACGCGGCCGTCGGTGATCTTGCCGACCGTCTCGCGGTTGGTGATCTCGCGTTGGGCGATGTCGCGCAGCGCATAGAGCTGCGCGAGCGAGTTGTAGGTGCGTGCGACCGACGACGCGAGCGTGATGCGCGCCTGCTGCATATCGGCTTCGGCCGCCTTTTCCTGCGACACGGCGGTGTGCAGGCGTTCGCGATTCTTGCCCCACAGGTCGAGTTCCCACGACGCACTCGCGAGCGCGTTGTTCTCGCTGTACCACTGGCCGCCGTACGGGGGCGGGAACAGCGCATTCGACGAATACAGCTCGCGCGTCCACGAATAGCTGGCTTCCGCCTTCGGCATCAGGTTCGAGCGCGACGATTCGATGTATGACGACGCCTTAGCGATGCGCGCCTGCGCCTGTGCGATCGACGGATTGCCCTGCAGGGCTTCGTCGATCAGCTTCGGCAACTGCGGGTCGCCGAACTGGCTGGCCCAGTCGAGCGCCGGCCACTGGCCGCCCTGGGCCGGCAGGCTCTGGGCGGACTCGAATTGCGACACGGGGGCGATCTGCTTGTCGCTCTTGATGCCGATGTAGTTTGCGCAACCCGCCAGCGCCAGTGCGGCGACCGCGGCAGCGACGGCGGCGCGGCACGACCCGGCGCGCACGGACAACGGGGAGGATTTCATCGCGCTGATCCCTGACTCGGAATGAATGATGGACACTGCAAGGATTTCCTTACATTAATCTGTCAAAAGTAATTGTTATGGCAACTATTACGTGATGCTGCCGCCGGCGGTCTCGCAGTAGTTGCTGAGAATGCGGCGCAGCATGCTCTTCAGGAACCCGACTTCCTCCGGCGTGAACCCGTCCAGCACCTGGTCGAGCACGCTCCGGAAAATCGGCGGCAGCCGTTCGGCGAGCGCACGGCCTTCGTCGGTCAACTCGAGGCGCACGACACGCCGATCCTCGATGCTGCGCACGCGGGACAGCAGGCCGCGTTTCTCGACCCGGTCGAGCAGGCGCGTGACCGCGCTCGCGTCGATGCCGTACTCGCGCGCGAGCTCGGCGGCCGTCGAGCATTTGCCGACCGCGATCATGAACAGCATGCTCGCCTGGGTGCCCGTGATGCCGAGCTCTTCCTGCGTGCGTTGCGTGACGAGGTTGGTCATCACCGACTTCACGCGCGACATCAGATAACCGACGCTGTCGTTCATCTGATACGAGGACAGCGGCGAGACGGGTGGTTGGGTAGAAGAATCCGACATAAAACCCTGAAGCTGCAATAGTTGACTAGGCAGCAGTATAGGCACAGTTGCTTGCCGCGGCAAATGTTAATCGAACGGCAAAGGGCGCGCTTTGTGTCCCACAAATCCACTATCCCAATAAGGTTTTTGGGGCTTGCCGATGATGCGGGCTTCAGCCGACTGGCGGGTTCGAGGGGAGGGCGCGCCGGCCGTCCAGTGTTGCGTCGCAACGTGCCCGTCGGCTCCCGACATCCGCACGTGCTATAATTTGTGGCTTTCCAAGCTGCAATGCGCGCGCCCGTGAAAAACGAGCGGGCGCTTTTGCGCGTTCAAACGATTTCCAGGTTTCTATGACCCGCGCCCTTCGCAATATCGCCATCATCGCCCACGTCGACCACGGCAAGACTACGCTCGTCGACCAACTGCTTCGCCAGTCCGGCACCTTCCGCGAGAACCAGCAGATTGCGGAGCGGGTGATGGACTCGAACGACATCGAAAAAGAGCGCGGGATCACGATTCTCGCGAAGAACTGCGCGGTCGAATACGAAGGCACGCACATCAACATCGTCGACACGCCGGGGCACGCGGACTTCGGCGGCGAGGTGGAGCGCGTGCTGTCGATGGTCGACTCGGTGCTGCTGCTCGTCGACGCGGTCGAGGGCCCGATGCCGCAGACGCGCTTCGTCACGAAGAAGGCGCTCGCGCTCGGCCTGAAGCCGATCGTCATCGTCAACAAGATCGACCGTCCGGGCGCGCGGATCGACTGGGTCATCAACCAGACCTTCGACCTGTTCGACAAGCTCGGCGCAACCGAAGAGCAGCTCGACTTCCCGATCGTCTACGCATCGGGCCTGAACGGCTATGCGTCGCTCGACCCGGCCGCGCGCGAAGGCGACATGCGCCCGCTGTTCGAGGCAGTCCTCGAGCACGTGCCGGTCCGCCCGGCGGATCCGGACGCGCCGCTGCAACTTCAGATCACGTCGCTCGACTATTCGACGTACGTCGGCCGGATCGGCGTCGGCCGCATCACGCGCGGTCGCATCAAGCCGGGCCAGCCGGTCGCGATGCGCTTCGGGCCGGAAGGCGACGTGCTGAACCGCAAGATCAACCAGGTGCTGTCGTTCACGGGTCTCGAGCGCGTTCAGGTCGAGTCGGCCGAAGCGGGTGACATCGTGCTGATCAACGGTATTGAAGACGTCGGCATCGGCGCAACGATCTGCGCGGTGGATACGCCGGAAGCGCTGCCGATGATCACCGTCGACGAGCCGACGCTGACGATGAACTTCCTCGTCAACTCGTCGCCGCTCGCCGGCCGCGAAGGCAAGTTCGTCACGAGCCGCCAGATCCGTGACCGTCTGATGAAGGAACTGAACCACAACGTCGCGCTGCGCGTGAAGGACACCGGCGACGAAACGGTGTTCGAAGTGTCGGGTCGTGGTGAGCTGCACCTGACGATTCTCGTCGAGAACATGCGTCGTGAAGGCTACGAGCTGGCCGTGTCGCGTCCGCGCGTCGTGATGCAGGAAATCGACGGCGTGCGTCACGAGCCGTACGAGCTGCTGACCGTCGACGTCGAGGACGAACACCAGGGCGGCGTGATGGAAGAGCTCGGCCGCCGCAAGGGCGAGATGCTCGACATGGCGTCGGACGGCCGCGGCCGCACGCGTCTGGAGTACAAGATCTCGGCGCGGGGCCTGATCGGCTTCCAGAGCGAATTCCTGACGCTCACGCGCGGCACGGGCCTGATGAGCCACATCTTCGACTCGTACGCACCGGTCAAGGACGGCTCGGTGTTCGAGCGCCGCAACGGCGTGCTGATCTCGCAGGACGACGGCGCTGCCGTGGCCTACGCACTGTGGAAGCTGCAGGATCGCGGCCGCATGTTCGTGAAGCCGGGTGATGCGCTCTACGAGGGCATGATCATCGGTATCCACAGCCGCGACAACGACCTCGTCGTGAACCCGATCAAGGGCAAGCAGCTGACCAACGTGCGTGCGTCGGGTACCGATGAAGCGGTACGCCTCGTGCCGCCGGTCCAGATGTCGCTGGAATACGCGGTCGAATTCATCGACGACGACGAACTCGTTGAAGTGACGCCGCAATCGATCCGCCTGCGCAAGCGCTTCCTGAAGGAGCATGAGCGTCGCCGCGCGAGCCGCGAAGGCGCGGTCGACTAAGCGTTCCGGCCGTTCGCTGCATCGCGGAAAAGGCTGCCTGCGGGCAGCCTTTTTTGCATCTGCGCGATATGCAATCGGGTTGCCTGCAAAACACTGTTCCCGCGGGTCGTGGCAATCCGGCAAAACCCCGTCGCGCGGTGCTTTCAGGCACATTTCGCCGTGAACTCCGGTATCGGTTCTGTGATATGCTGCGCGCACGCAAGTTTTAGGTCCTTCCAAGCAAGACTTGATTCGCAATCCGCTAAACGGTCAGGCCGTGTCGCGGAAGGTTGAGTAACCCGCTATTTCTCGAGAAGCTCGAAGAAAGGTGAGCGTAAAATGTCAGATGTAATGAAGCAGTTTCAGCTGAACTCCTATCTGTTCGGCGGCAATGCTTCGTACGTTGAAGAACTGTACGATGCATACCTCAACAATCCGGCATCGGTGCCGGAGAACTGGCGAGAGTATTTCGACGCGCTGCAGAATGTGCCTGCAACGGACGGTTCGAATGCCAATGACGTCGCCCATTTTCCGATCGTCGAATCGTTCGCCGAGCGCGCGAAGGCCAATGCCTTCATCCCGCGCGAAAGCACCACCAATCTGGCTGCGGCACGCAAGCAAGTGCACGTCCAGTCCCTCATCAGCGCCTACCGCTTCCTCGGCTCGCAATGGGCCAATCTGGATCCGCTGAAGCGTCGCGAACGTCCCGCCATTCCCGAGCTCGAACCCGCGTTCTACGATTTCTCCGAAGGCGACCTCGACCAGACGTACAGCGCAAGCAACCTGTACTTCGGTTTCGACCAGGCTTCGCTGCGTGACATCGTCAAGGGCCTGCGCGACACGTACTGCGGCACGATCGGCGCCGAATACATGTACATCAGCGACCCGGAACAGAAGCGCTGGTGGCAGGAGCGCCTGGAGTCGACCCGCGCGACGCCGAACTTCTCGGCAGACGAGAAGAAGCACATCCTGAATCGCCTGACGGCTGCTGAAGGCCTCGAGCGCTACCTGCATACCAAGTACGTCGGCCAGAAGCGCTTCTCGCTCGAAGGCGGCGAAAGCTTCATCGCGGCGATGGACGAAGTCGTCCAGCACGCGGGCAAGCGCGGCGTGCAGGAAATCATCATCGGCATGGCTCACCGTGGCCGTCTGAACGTGCTGGTCAACACGCTGGGCAAGATGCCGGCCGACCTGTTCGCCGAATTCGAAGGCAAGCACGTCGACGACCTGCCGGCCGGTGACGTGAAGTACCACAAGGGCTTCTCGTCGGACGTGTCGACGGAAGGCGGCCCGGTCCACCTGTCGCTCGCGTTCAACCCGTCGCACCTCGAGATCGTGAACCCGGTGGTCGAAGGTTCCGCGAAGGCGCGGATGGACCGTCGCGGCGACGAAGACGGCCTGCAAGTGCTGCCGGTGCAGATCCACGGTGACGCGGCCTTCGCTGGCCAGGGCGTCGTGATGGAAACGCTGAACCTCGCGCAGACGCGCGGCTACGGCACGCACGGCACGCTGCACATCGTCATCAACAACCAGATCGGCTTCACGACGTCCGACCCGCGCGATGCGCGCTCGACGCTGTACTGTACCGATGTCGTCAAGATGATCGAAGCGCCGGTGCTGCACGTGAACGGCGACGATCCGGAAGCTGTCGTGCTCGCGATCCAGATCGCGATCGACTACCGGATGCAGTTCCACAAGGATGTCGTGATCGACATCGTCTGCTTCCGCAAGCTGGGCCACAACGAGCAGGACACGCCGGCGGTCACGCAGCCGCTGATGTACAAGAAGATCGCGCAGCACCCGGGCACCCGTGCGCTGTACGCCGAGAAGCTCGTGCAGCAGGGCGTGATCACCGCGGAAGACGCCGACAACTACGTGAAGGCGTACCGCAAGGCGATGGACGACGGTCACCACACGGTCGACCCGGTCCTGTCGAACTACAAGAGCAAGTACGCGGTCGACTGGGTTCCGTTCCTGAACCGCAAGTGGACGGATGCAGCCGACACGGCCGTGCCGCTCGCAGAACTGAAGCGCCTCGGCGAACGCATCACGACGGTCCCGGAAAACTTCAAGGTCCACCCGCTCGTCGAGCGCGTGATCAACGACCGCCGCAACATGGCGCGTGGCGACCAGCCGCTCGACTGGGGCATGGGCGAACACCTCGCGTTCGCGTCGCTCGTCGCATCGGGTTACTCGGTGCGCCTGACGGGCCAGGATTCGGGCCGCGGCACGTTCACGCACCGTCATGCGGTGCTGCACGACCAGAACCGCGAGCGCTGGAACGACGGCACGTACGTGCCGCTGCAGAACATCGCCGAAGGCCAGGCGAAGTTCACGGTGATCGACTCGGTGCTGTCGGAAGAGGCGGTGCTGGGCTTCGAATACGGTTACTCGACCGCCGAGCCGAACACGCTCGTGCTGTGGGAAGCGCAGTTCGGCGACTTCGTCAACGGCGCGCAGGTGGTGATCGACCAGTTCATCTCGTCGGGCGAAGTGAAGTGGGGCCGCGTGTCGGGTCTGACGATGCTGCTGCCGCACGGCTACGAAGGCCAGGGTCCGGAACACTCGTCGACGCGTATCGAGCGTTTCCTGCAGCTGTGTGCCGATCACAACATGCAGGTCGTTCAACCGACGACGCCGGCACAGATTTTCCACCTGCTGCGTCGCCAGATGATCCGCCTGTTCCGCAAGCCGCTGATCGTCGCTACGCCGAAGTCGCTGCTGCGTCACAAGGAGGCGGTGTCGGATCTGTCGGAACTCGCGAAGGGTTCGTTCCAGCCGGTGCTGGGCGAAACCGACGGCGGCATCGACGCGAAGAAGGTCAAGCGCGTGCTGGCATGCTCGGGCCGCGTGTATTACGACCTCGTCGCACATCGCCGCGAAGCGAAGGCGAACGACGTCGCGATCATCCGTATCGAGCAGCTGTACCCGTTCGCGCACAAGCAGTTCGAAGCCGAAATGAAGAAGTACGAGAACGCGACTGAAGTGGTCTGGGTGCAGGACGAGCCGCAGAATCAGGGCCCCTGGTTCTACGTCGAGCACCATCTGAAGGAAGGCATGAAGGAAGGGCAGAAGCTGGCATACAGCGGCCGTCCGGCTTCGGCCTCGCCGGCGGTTGGCTACTACGCGAAGCACTACGAGCAGCAGAAGGCCCTCATCGAAGGTGCTTTCGGCCGCCTGAAGAGCACGTCGATCGCGAAATAACCGACGGAAGCGAAACGGGAAGGCGCCATGCGCTTTCCCGTCTCTTTTGGGCCGCCGGGCGCGTTGCGCGCCGCACCGGCCGAAGGAATCGCACGAACCTCGTCATTACCCAGATTAAGCATCCAGGAAAATCACATGGCTATCGTAGAAGTCAAAGTCCCCCAGCTTTCGGAGTCGGTTTCGGAAGCCACCATGCTGCAGTGGAAGAAGAAGCCGGGCGAAGCAGTTGCTCAAGACGAAATCCTGATCGAACTCGAGACCGACAAGGTCGTGCTCGAAGTGCCGGCACCGGCCGCGGGCGTGCTCGCGCAAGTGCTGCAGAACGACGGTGACACCGTCGTTGCCGATCAGCTGATCGCAACGATCGACACCGAAGCGAAGGCAGGTGCAGCCGAAGCCGCGGCAGGCGCCGCCGAAGTCAAGCCGGCAGCAGCGCCTGCTGCAGCCGCACCGGCAGCACAGCCGGTCGCTGCAGCCGCAACTGCATCGTCGACCACCGCATCGCCGGCCGCATCGAAGCTGCTGGCCGAGAAGGGCCTGTCGGCGGGCGACGTCGCAGGTTCGGGCCGCGACGGCCGCGTCACGAAGGGCGACGCGCTGGCAGCAGGCAGCGCACCGAAGGCCGCTCCGGCTGCCGCACCGGCGAAGACCGCCGCTGCGAAGCCGTCGCTGCCGGAAGTGAAGGTGCCGGCATCGGCCGCGACCTGGCTGAACGACCGTCCGGAACAGCGCGTGCCGATGTCGCGCCTGCGTGCGCGTATCGCCGAGCGTCTGCTTGAGTCGCAGCAGACCAACGCGATCCTGACGACGTTCAACGAAGTGAACATGGCTCCGGTCATGGAACTGCGCAACAAGTACAAGGACAAGTTCGAGAAGGAACATGGCGTGAAGCTCGGCTTCATGTCGTTCTTCGTGAAGGCGGCCGTGCACGCGCTGAAGAAGTTCCCGCTCGTGAACGCGTCGATCGACGGTAACGACATCGTCTACCACGGCTACTTCGACATCGGTATCGCGGTCGGTTCGCCGCGCGGCCTCGTCGTGCCGATCCTGCGCAACGCGGATCAGCTGAGCCTCGCCGAGATCGAAAAGAAGATCGCCGAATTCGGCCAGAAGGCGAAGGACGGCAAGCTGTCGATCGAGGAAATGACGGGCGGTACGTTCTCGATCTCGAACGGCGGTGTGTTCGGTTCGATGTTGTCGACCCCGATCATCAACCCGCCGCAGTCGGCAATCCTCGGCGTGCACGCGACGAAGGAGCGCCCGGTCGTCGAAAACGGCCAGATCGTGATCCGTCCGATCAACTACCTCGCGCTGTCTTACGACCACCGCATCATCGACGGCCGCGAAGCCGTGCTGTCGCTCGTCGCGATGAAGGATGCGCTGGAAGATCCGGCTCGCCTGCTGCTCGACCTGTAAGCCGAGTTTCACCGCATTGACCCGCACCGCACGGGCGCGCGACACGCGCGGCCCGTGCGGTTGCACAAGAAGAAAGGATTGTCATGTCCAAGGAATTTGACGTCGTCGTGATCGGCGCCGGCCCAGGCGGTTACATCGCCGCGATCCGCGCTGCGCAGCTCGGCAAGACGGTTGCGTGTATCGAGAAGTGGAAGAATCCGGCCGGCGCGCTGAAGCTCGGCGGCACGTGCCTGAACGTCGGCTGCATCCCGTCGAAGGCGCTGCTCGCGTCGTCGGAAGAGTTCGAGAACACGTCGCACCATCTGGCCGACCACGGCATCACGGTCGACGGCGTGAAGATCGATGTCGCGAAGATGCTCGGCCGCAAGGACGCGATCGTCGAGAAGATGACGAGCGGGATCGAGTTCCTGTTCAAGAAGAACAAGATCACCTGGCTGAAGGGCCATGGCAAGTTCACCGGCAAGACCGACGCCGGCGTGCAGATCGAAGTGAGCGGCGAGGGTGAAACCGAAGTCGTCACCGCGAAGAACGTGATCATCGCGACGGGCTCGAAGGCGCGTCACCTGCCGGGCATTCCGGTCGACAACAAGATCGTGTCGGACAACGAAGGTGCGCTGACGTTCGACTCGGTGCCGAAGAAGCTCGCCGTGATCGGCGCAGGCGTGATCGGTCTCGAGCTCGGCTCGGTGTGGCGTCGCCTCGGCGCCGAAGTGACGGTGCTCGAAGCGCTGCCGGCCTTCCTCGGCGCAGCTGACGAAGCGCTCGCGAAGGAAGCAGCCAAGCTGTTCAAGAAGCAGGGCCTCGACATCCATCTCGGCGTGAAGATCGGCGAAGTGAAGACGACCGCGAACGGCGTGTCGATCGCCTACACGGACAAGGACGGCAACGCGCAGACGCTCGACGCCGACCGCCTGATCGTGTCGGTCGGCCGCGTGCCGAACACCGACAACCTCGGCCTCGAGGCAATCGGCCTGAAGGCGAACGAGCGCGGCTTCATCGACGTGGACGACCACTGCCGCACGGCGGTGCCGAATGTGTACGCGATCGGCGACGTGGTGCGTGGCCCGATGCTCGCGCACAAGGCGGAAGACGAAGGCGTGCTGGTCGCGGAAGTGATCGACGGCCAGAAGCCGCACATCGACTACAACTGCATTCCGTGGGTGATCTACACGTACCCGGAAATCGCATGGGTCGGCAAGACGGAGCAGCAGCTGAAGGCGGAAGGCCGCGAGATCAAGTCGGGCAAGTTCCCGTTCTCGATCAACGGCCGCGCGCTCGGCATGAACGCTCCGGACGGCTTCGTGAAGATGATCGCGGACGCGAAGACCGACGAACTGCTCGGCGTGCACGTGATCGCTGCGAACGCGTCGGACCTGATCGCGGAAGCCGTGGTGGCGATGGAATTCAAGGCGGCGTCGGAAGACATCGCTCGCATCTGCCATCCGCACCCGTCGATGTCGGAAGTGATGCGCGAAGCGGCGCTCGCCGTCGACAAGCGCTCGCTGAACAGCTGAGCGCGGTGTAGCGCCGGCCGGCCATCGGCCGGCGCAGCCGTCTCATGACGAGGGCGGGCGGGTTTTCCCGTCCGCCTTCGTTTTTTCCGGTTTGCCCGATGAACGTCACCGAATACTACACGCGCGAACTGACCACGCGCGGCTATCAGTCCGATCCCGCACAGCGCGCGGCCGTCGATCGCCTGCAGCAATGTTTCGACGAGTGGGTCGAGTACAAGGCGCGCCGCTCGAACGCATTCAAGAAGCTCATCAATCATCCCGACCTCCCGCGCGGCGTCTACATGTGGGGCGGCGTCGGTCGCGGCAAGAGCTTCCTGATGGACAGCTTCTTCGCGGTCGTGCCCGTGCAGCGCAAGACGCGCCTGCATTTCCATGAATTCATGCGCGAAGTGCATCGTGAGCTCGAGGAGCTGAAAGGGCAGGCCGATCCGCTCGACGAACTCGCACGGCGCATCGCGAAGCGCTACCGGTTGATCTGCTTCGACGAGTTCCATGTGTCGGACATTGCCGATGCGATGATCCTGTACCGTCTGCTTGACCGCCTGTTCAACAACGGCGTGCAGTTCGTGATGACGTCCAACTACGATCCCGACGACCTGTATCCGGACGGCCTGCATCGCGACCGCATGCTGCCGGCGATCGCGCTGATCAAGTCCAAGCTCGACGTGCTCAACGTCGACGCGGGCGTCGATTATCGCCAGCGCACGCTCGCGCAGGTGAAGATGTATCACACGCCGCTCGGCGCGGATGCCGATCGCGAATTGCGGCATGCCTTCCAGAAGCTCGCTGCCGTGCCCGACGAAAGCCCGCTCCTGCATATCGAGAAGCGCGAGCTGAAGGCGCTGCGCAAGGCGGACGGCGTCGTGTGGTTCGACTTCGCGACGCTGTGCGGCGGCCCGCGTTCGCAGAACGACTACCTCGAACTGGCAAGCCGCTTCCACGCGATCGTGCTGTCCGAGGTGCCGCAGATGTCGCCGCGGATGGCGTCCGAGGCGCGGCGCTTCACGTGGCTCATCGACGTGCTGTACGACCACAAGGTCAAGCTGCTGATGTCCGCGGCGGTGCCGGCGGAGCAGTTGTATATCGAAGGCCCGATGGCCAACGAGTTTGCGCGTACGGTCTCGCGAATCGTCGAGATGCAGTCGAAGGAATACATCGAAACGCCGCGCCGCATCGTCGATACGTCGCTGACCTGAGTGCGATTTCCGGCAATTGACGGGATTCAAACGTCAATTCCGGTCAAATTAACGCAATCTCAGGGTATTTTCGGATTTGTCTTATATTCATGGTTGAGGTGAGCCGATATCGTTGTGTCATGGTTACTAAGGCTGGAGATGTCCATGACACCGTATCGCGATCTCACCGACCAACAGTGGCGCTGCGTTGCGTCGCTTCTGCCCGAAATGCAGCCGCGCACCGAGTTGCGCGGCCGGCCGTTGGCCAATACGCGTGCCGTCCTGAACGGCGTGCTTTGGGTAATCTACAGCGGCGCAACGTGGTCGGCCATGCCGCGTCGTTACCCGTCGTATCAAACCTGCCATCGTCGCTTCAAGGTCTGGCACGAGACGGGCACGTTGATGAGTGTCATGCGTGAACTCTATGGCGACGCAGGCGTGAATCTGTGCAACGAGTTGTCCACGCGCATGCGCAAGCACACGCAATCGAAGGCGGCGGAAGCACGCAGCAATGCGACGCCCGCGTATCGTGCACCTGGCAGCTATGTGTCGGACACACTCAAGCATGCAGCGTGATGTTCGTCAGTTCCACCCACGCACGCACCAAAACAAAATCGGCCTGACGACTTCGTCGCAGGCCGACTTTTCATTGAGCCGCGCATTCAAGCGCGAGCCGCGTTATTGCTGGCGAACCCAGGTCTGCGAACGGCCGAGCAGCGACACGCCGATGTAACCGCGCACGACGAGTTTCTGGCCGCCGTCTTCAAGTGTCATCTTGCACTTGTAGACCTTGCCGTTCTCCGGGTCGAGAATGTTGCCGCCGTCCCAGTGGTCGCCTTCCTTCTTCATGGCCTTGATGATCGTCATGCCCTTGATGAGCTGATCCTTGCGCTCGTCCGTGCAGGCGGTGCAGCGGCGGTCAGGCGTATCGTTTGCGCCGAGGCCCTTCACGACCTTGCCGGTCAGCGCACCGTCACCGTCCTCGGCGATCTGCACGAGTGCCTTCGGCTGATGCGTGTTGTCGTCGATCGTCTGCCACATGCCGATGGGGCTGTCTGCCTGTGCGAACGTGGGAGCTGCGCATGCGAGCAGGGCGCCGGCGATGGCGATTGCACGCAACGGGCGGGTCAGTTGAATCATTGTCTTCCTCCTTGTTTTGCATGTCTGTTCGATTCGCTCGCACGACCGTCTGCATGGGGCGGGCATGTTGCGAGCTTCGCCAGAATACGTGAAACCGTGCGCCACGTTTGATAGAGGGGACTCTAATCGAAACAGCCCGCGTGGCGCGGGCTGTTTGGTGACCGATCAGTTGAGCTGATATGAGAATGCGGCGTTGATGCGCGGGCTGCGTGACGCGCTTTCGACGGGTGCGTCACCCACCGGTTTCGCGACGTTCAGGTCGAGGCTGTAGAAGCGGCTGTCGGTGAGCCGTACGCCGATGCCGACCGACGACATGCGGTTCGGCGATGGCGTGCCTGCGTGCAGGTACACGCGCGCCATGTCGTATGCGATGTACGGCGTGATCGATTTCAGATATGTCCAGCCCGGCGTGAAGCCGCGGTTCACTTCGAGCGACATCCCCCAGCCCGAGTCGCCCGACGTTTCGCCCGGTTGGTAGCCGAGCGCGTAACGGGTCGAGCCGAACGAGATCTGTTCGGACGTCGGCAGCGAGTCGGGACTGTATTGCCCGGTCAGCGACACCGACGTGCCGATCCGGAACGGCCATTCGTTCGTCTGCGTGAAGGTCGCGCCGGTGCGAACGAAGGTCAGCGAGATCGGGCTGTCCACCGACGTCGTCGTCGTGCCGACGGTGATGTCCTGCGCTTTCGACGCGCCGAGGATGTTGAAGCCCTTCGCGACGTTGACGCTCAGCTTCTGTACCTGTTTCGGCTGGACGCTCGTGTAGTCGAGCTGCATCTGCAGCACGCGGACTTGCGAACGCGTGTCGATGCTGTTGCCATTGAGCTTGCTCTGGTAACGGTCTTCGTTGTGCGCTGCGTATCCCGACACCGTACCGAGCAGGCTGCGCTGGTTGTTCAGCAGGATCGGATAGGATGCCGAAAGACCCAGTTTCTCGTTCTTGACGGTGCGCTCGACGGTCGACGGCAACCCCGGGTTGTCGGTCGGCTTGCCGCGATACGTGCTGGCATCGAGGCGCGTGATCAGGCCGCTGCTGCCGACCGGCAGCGCGCCGCTGAACGCGAAGTAGGTCTGCTTGTCGCGTCCCGGCGGCGCGAGCGCCGAGATGCTCAACTGCTCGCCGAACGACGTGAGGCCGTTTTCGGTCGCGGTGATGAGACCCTGGACGCCCGGGTGGTTGAAGTCGATCCCCGTGCTGACGTTGAACGGCTTGCGATCCACCGCGAGCTCGAGCGTCGTCGCGCCGTCGGTGGTTTGCGGCGGCGGGACGTTCGCCTTCACCGTAAGGCCTGGCAGCAGCCCGAATGTGTTCACGTAGCGCTCGAACGTCGCGCGGCGCAGGGGGCGGTCGGCCGTGATGTGAGCGGCAATTGCGCGAATCTTCGATTCCATTGCACCGGGCTTGCCGGTGACCTTGACGTCCGACACATAGCCTTCGACCACCGTGATGCGCACGACGCCGTTCTCGAACGTCTGCGCAGGGACAAACGCGAACGACAGCGCGAAGCCGCGATCCTGGTACAGCTTCGTCACGCCGTTGGCGGTTTCGATCAGCTCGCCGATCGTGATGTCCTTGCCGACGAGAGGGGTGAAGCGACGCGAGATTTCCTCGAACGGCACGGACTTCACGCCTTCGACCTGGAATGTGGTCGGCGTCAGGTGACGCGACAGCAGCTCCTGCAACTGCGGCGCCTGCGGTGCGACCTGCACGGTTACGTTCGGGCCGGTTTTCGGCGCGTTGATCTGGGGCAGGGAGTCGAGCGGGTTACCGCCGACGCGCGTTTGTGCATGTGCCGTGCCTGCTGCCGCGATGGCGAGCAGCATCATCCATCTGTCGAGTCTGGATTTCATTGTTTTTCCTCGTTGGCCTTGCTCTTCGTCTTCTTTGTAATGCCGGCGCGCGACACCAGGGTGCCGCGCGCCGCGTGCCGCAATGCCGGTTGTGTTTGTACGGTCGCGCCATCCGCTCCGGCTGCGAAGGTGCGACCGTCCTCCTTACTTGCCAACGCTACCCAGCGTACCCAGCAATCCCGTTACCGGTGCCAGCAGCCCCGTCGAGCCGCCGCTCGACGTTGCCGTACCCGTGACGCTGCCAACCAGCGACGTGACCGGTGCGAGCGGGCTCGATCCGCCCGATCCTGCTGCGCCGCCCACTGCTCCGGTGACAGTATTCAGCAAACCGGTGACAGGCGCGAGAGGGTTTGCACTGCCTGCGCCACCCGTTGCGCCGCCGAGCGTGCCCGTGACCGTCGACACGAGATTCGTGACGGGGGCGAGCGGGCCGCCACTGCCGCCCGCCGCGCCGCTCAGTGCGCCGGTGACGGTGGAGACGAGGCCGGTGACGGGCGCGAGCGGGCTGCTGCCCGACCCGCCGGTCGCGCCGCCGAGTGCACCCGTGAGCGAGCCGAGCGGCGTCGAGCCGAGACCCGATAGCAGGCCGCCGAGCGGATTCGTCGAGCCGGAGCCCGACGACGTGCCGTTCTGTACGGTCGCCGTCGAGCCGCCGACGAGGCTCGTGATCAGGCCGGGGATCGGTGCCGCGCCGTTCGGGCCGTTCGGGTTGACGAGGCCACCCGCGTTGGTCACGGTGTTGCCGACCGCGGTGACGAGCTGACCGACGTCGCCGACGAGCGGCTGGCTCGACGTGCCGCCAACCTGCTTGCCGGCCGAGCTGATCGCGCCGCCGACCTGGCCGAGCAGGCCCGAGACGGGTTGGCCGAGCCCGGTCGTCGTGCCGACCTGTTGCGTGACCTGGCCCGCGGTGATCACGAGCGGCGTGATTGCCGAGCTGAGCGGTTGTGTTACCTGCTGCACGGCGCCCGACGACAGCGTCGAGCCGATCGTCGTGCCGGCGGCCGTCAAGCCGTTGGCCACGGTGTCGAGCACGGTGCCGACCGGCGTCGTGACGGGCGCGAGCGGCGCGAGCTGGCCGGTGCCGAGCGCCTTGACCGTCGAGCTCAGGCCGGACACCGTGTTGCTCGTTGCGCCGACCACGTTGCCGAGGCCCGCGACGGTCGTGCCGACCGGATCCTTGGTCGTACCGATCTGTCCCAGCCCGTTGCTCACCGCATCGGCGGCTGCACCGACGATCGTGCCGGTGCTGGAGAGCGTGCTGCCGACACCCTTCGTCACGCCGTCGCCGAGGCCCGGCACGCTGATGTTGCCCACCGTGCTGCCGAGGTCGGTGGCCGTCTGGCCGACCGTGCTGACCACCCCCTTGGTGCCGGTGGACGTGCCGCTGGTGCCGCTCGTGCTTGGCGTACCGCTCGTGCTCGGGTTGTTATTGTTGTTGCTGCTGGTCGGCGGCGAACTGACGCCGCCGCCGCCGCAGGCGGCCAGCAGGCAGGCGGCGGCGAAGGCCGTGAGGGGCGTGCGCCATTGGCGCAGGGCGGCTGTCGTGAGAGAACGTTGCTGGGACATGATGGACTCCTCGCTGTCTTGTCGATTGATGGATGTTGGTTTACTTGCCGTGCGTGCCGCCAAGCAGGCCGCCGATCAGCGACGTGACGGGCGCGAGCAGATTCGACGACGAACCCGAGTTCGTGACGGCGCCCGTACCGCCGGTCAATGCCGGTGCGCCGACCGCGCTGGTTACCGTGGACACGACGTTCGTCACCGGTGCGAGCGGGCTGCCGCCGCCTGCACCGCCCGTTGCGCTGCCGAGTGCGCCCGTTACCGTACCGAGGAGACCCGTGACCGGGGCGAGCGGGCCACCGCTCGTGCCGCCTGCTGCGCCGCCAAGCGCACCCGTGACCGTCGAAACGAGGCCGGTGACCGGAGCGAGCGGGCCGCCGCTGCCGCCTGCTGCACCGCCCAGTGCACCCGTGACCGTCGAGACGAGGCCGGTGACCGGGGCGAGCGGGCCGCCGCTGCCGCCTGCTGCACCGCCGAGCGCGCCCGTGACCGTGGAGACGAGACCGGTGACCGGAGCGAGCGGGCCGCTGCCGCCACCCGCTACGCCGCCGAGTGCGCCCGTGACCGTGGAAACGAGGCCGGTAACCGGGGCGAGCGGGCTGCTGGCGCCACCCGTTGCGCCGCCGAGCGTACCCGTGACCGTCGTGAGGAGACCCGTGAGCGGTGCGAGCGGGTTGGTCACGCCGCCGGTGCCGCCCGTGAGCAGACCGCCGACGGCCTTCACGGTGTTGCCCGTCGACGAGACCGTGTTGCCAAGGCCGGTCGTGACAGGGTTGCCGCCCGCCGACGCGAGCAGGGCGCCGGCCTGGTTCAGGCCATTGCCGACCGTGCCGAGCAGCGTGTTGACGGGCGCGCCGAGGCCGGTCGCGGTGCCGATCGTCTGGGTCGTCTGGCCGACCATCGTCGTGATCGGCGTGATGGCCGAGCTGACCGTCTGCGTGACCTGCTGGATCGGGCCGGTCGACAGGGCGTTGGTGAGGGTGGTGCCGCCGTTCGAAACGGCGCCGCCGAGCGTCGACACGAGGCCGCCGACGGCGCCCGTGACTGGTGCCAGCGGCGTCAGCGGGCCGCTGCCGAGGCTCGAGACCAGGTTGCCCGTCTGCGTGACCGCGCCGCCGAGCTGGTTGACCACGCCGCCCGTGCTGGCGAGTGTGGTACCGAGCGGATCCTTCGTCGCGCCAAGCTGGCCGAGACCGTTGCCAAGGCCGTTGCCGAGTGCAGTCACGGCGCCGCCAACGCTCTGCACGATGCCGCCTGCGGCTTGCGTGGTGGCCGGGTTGACACCCGGCAGCGACTGGTTGGCGATGACGGAGCCGAGGCCCGAGACGGTTCCACCGGCGCTCGTGATGATGTTGCTGCTGCTTGCGAGGACAGTTCCCACTGGGTTCGACGACACACCTGAGGTGCCGCTCGTGCCCGACGTACCGCTGGTGCCGGAGGTGCCGCTCGTGCCCGAGGTGCCGCTGGTGCCGGACGTACCGCTCGTACCGGACGTTCCGCTGGTGCCCGAGGTACCGCTGGTGCCGCTCGAGCCAGACGAGCCGCTCGTGCCGGACGTGGAGATCGTATCGCCGCCGCCCGAGCTTGAGCCGCCGCCGAGGCCCTGGCTGATGGAACCGGAGCCGCCGCACGCGGAGAGGGAAAGCATGGCTGCGACGGTGGCCGCGATCAGAGTCGTCCGGAACACGCCATGGGGGATAACCTTAATGTCCATTTTGTCCTCGCTTTTGAAATGTGTTGTGAACTTCGTTGTGTTGAGTGGTGCGAGGACTACTCTGCAACTGTCGTGCCATTTCGATGCTCGGCGGTGCGACAACAGGATTTAAACGGCGCAATTCCTTGTCGGAAAAGGAAGTTATGGAAATTGAAAGATTGTTGAATCTGTTTAAGGACAGACAAATGAGAACGGTTTCGCGCGTTTCGTAACGTAACGTCACAACATTGGCGTTACGCGTGCGCCGTAACGTGGGGGACGCGCAGGCGTGGTGGACGAGGCAATTGTTTTACTGGTGGATTAGGTGTGCACATCTAACCTATCGTAAATCCTATGTGTAAGTCGTACCGAAACGCCGTACAAATACGCTGTGCTCCTGGCCATTTTTTCGATTCCTGCCGTTAAAAGAGGTTGGAATTTAAATGGGATCGGATATAGAATCCGAAGCAGATGTAAGCAAATGTACGGTTCGGTACGCAACGTTCGAGGAGGGTCACTATCGCGAATGTTAACTTGCATCAAATGTTGAGCCATGCCCCTCAGGGCAATCTATAAAGAAAGTGCACCCGATTGTCGCTACAGCAGATGTGGCGAACAGAGCGGGGCAACCGGCCAGATATGCGGGGATGTGTACGTATAAAAGGCCAAAGAACGTAAATACAGGCACGAGGAATAAAATGAAAGCAATCATCAAGCGTTTCCTTAAGGAAGAAGACGGGGTTACCGCAGTCGAGTACGGACTCATCGCCGGGCTGGTAGCTGTTGCTCTCGTCACTGCTGTCGGCACGTTGACGGGCGGCATCTCGGGGGCGTTCACCTACATCGCGAGCAAATTGCCGGCGGCATAACGAGCGAGTTTTCGCTCATTTCCCTGCTGATTGGGGGCGCGGATTGCTTCGGCAATCCGCGCAGGTAAGTTTTGCCGCTCGGGGCGTGAATGATCCTGCTAACTGGCGTCGGGGTTTTCCTCGCGTGGGCGGTACTTGTCGCGCTTGAGGATATCCGTCATAGGCGTATACCAAATTCACTGGTAATCGGTGGGTTTGTATCTGCATTCCTGGTCTCCGGACATAATCCATTCGGCATATCCGTGAATCAGGCGCTCATTGGCGCACTGATCGGCCTTGTGAGTCTTTTCCCATTTTTTGTGCTGCGCGTAATGGGCGCCGCGGATGTCAAGGTGTTCGCGGTGCTCGGCGCGTGGTGCGGTCCACATGCGTTGCTATGGCTCTGGATCATTGCCAGCCTGCTCGCGTTCGCCCACGCGGGCACGTTGATTTTCGCAACTCATACGCCGGTATCTGCGTTATGGCAGCGCCGCTCACCGACGATGGAAGTCGCCGGATTCCGGGCGTCGCCGTATGCCGCGTTTCTCGTGATTCCGGCAGTGCTTTGGTGCTTGTACCGGATTGTGAGCGGGGGGATGCAATGACGCGGTTTCGCCTTGCGCCCGGGGGGCGGCGTCGCGAGCGCGGCGCGACGGCTATCGAATTTGCGCTGATGCTGCCGGTGTTCTTCCTGATCCTGTACGCGATCATCACGTACGGGATGATCTTTGCCGCGCAGCAAAACCTGACGCTTGCCGCGACAGAGGGCGCGCGCGCCGCGTTGAACTATCAGCAGGTCGGATCGGCCACGTCGGTGCAGGCGGCGCAGCAAGCTGCGCTCGCGGCGCGGGCCCAGGCTGCCTGCACGGCCGCAACGAACCTGACCACGTGGCTGAAGGGGGCGACATGCGCGCAGACGCAGCAAGGTAACTGTTCGTATGACTCAACGATGTTGTGCGTACAGATTACGCTGACCTATCCGTACTCGCAGAACCCGCTGATCCCGGCGTTCCCGCTGCTCGGTTCGCTGTTGCCGGTGCCGTCGACGCTCGTCGGAACGGCGATGGTGCAGATCAGCCCGGTCAACATCATTTAGACGGCAGCGATGGCGCCGTACTTGGTCGCGGGCGGCCGGTCGGTGTAACACCGCACGGAGAATTCAATCGTGAGTAGCGGGGAAACATAACAACACCATGGCCAACAATCTGACGAAGATCATTGCGGGCTTGCTGATCGCGATAGCGGTCCTGCTAGGCGTCTATGCGTGGGTGCTCGGACGCAAGCCGGCGGACGTCACACCGGTGGCCTCGACGATCGCGACCCAAAGCGTGCCCGTCGTCGTCACGACGCGGGCATTGCCAGCCGGCCAACCGATTCCGGCCGATGCGCTGAAGGTCCAGCAGTCGACCGCCGCGCCGCAGGGCGCGTTCGCCGATCCGTTGCAACTCGTCGGCCGCGTCCCGGCCGCGGACATTCCGGCGCAGGCGGCTATCGTCGCCAGCGCACTGTCGTCCGGCCTGGCCGAGCAGATCGCACCGGGAGAACGTGCCGTCTCGATCAAGGTTGACGAGACCAACGCGGTCGGCAACCGCGTGCGGCCCGGTAACTATGTCGACGTGTTCGTGAACCTGAAACGTGACGGGACTGGCGTGGCGATAGGCGGGACGTCGACGGCCGAGATCGTGAATACCCAGGCACGCCTGCTGATGTCGAAGATCCGGGTGCTCTCCTTTGGCGATGCAACGACCGACCGTGACAGCTCGAACGGTTCCGTGGTGGGCATGCGGACCGCGGTGCTTGCCGTACCGACCGCGCAGGTTGACGCGCTGACGCTCGCCGAGCAGAGCGGCCGGCTCGTGCTCGCGCTTCGCAACCCGCGTGACGACGATGTCGCCGCGCAGACCGTCGCGGTTCGAGTGAGCGACGACAAGAGCCCGTCGGCGCTTGCCGCTACCGGTGTCGTGCTGGGCGAGTTGTCGAAGAGTGCGATTGCGCCGGCCCCGCGTGCTGCGCCGGCGCGGGTGGTCACGCGGCATTCGAGAGGCGGCGGTATCGAAGTGATTCGCGGTGGGCGGACCGAAATGGTCGCCTATTGAGAGCTGGACAAAGACGACAACCAGAGAAGGGGGGCGGTTCGATGCCTCCGAAACAATGAAAAAGAAACTGATTGGATTAGCTATTGCATTGAGCGCGCTGGCCATGCCGCCACTGTCGGGCGCGGCCGACACGAGCGGGACGATCAGCCTGGCGGTCGGCGCGCAACGGCAGCTCGCGACGGGGCGTGCGCTGCAGCGGGTTGCGGTCGGCGATCCGTCGGTCGCCGACGTGA
Organism: Burkholderia contaminans; assembly: GCF_029633825.1. NCBI lineage: Bacteria > Pseudomonadati > Pseudomonadota > Betaproteobacteria > Burkholderiales > Burkholderiaceae > Burkholderia > Burkholderia contaminans. The sequence continues at coordinate 2,715,738 of NZ_CP090640.1, forward strand.
TGGTCGTGAAGGGCGGGCGTGGCGGTGTCCTGCTGATAGCGAAGAGCGCCGGCGCGACGAACGTGATGATCTGGGAGCGCGGTCACGACGAACCGACCGTCTACAACGTGAGCGTCACGAGCGGTGCGGCGCGTGCATTGCTTGACGGCGGGACGCCGAGCGTGAATACGTATGGCGGCACGACGGTGATCGGCGGTGCGTCCGGGGCGCTCGACGGGCATCAGCGGGCGGTTCATGCGGCGAAGACGGTCAGCGGCAAGGACGGAACGACAATCGATGCGTCGACGATCTCCGGCAAGAACGTCGTGCAGGTTGACGTGCGTGTCGTCGAATTCAGCCGGTCAGTGCTGAAGCAGGCAGGGCTGAACTTCTTCAAGCAGAGCAACGGTTTTTCGTTCGGCGCATTCGCGCCGACCGGGCTCACGTCGATTACCGGTACGCCGGGCGGTTCGCTCACGTACAACACGAACGTGCCCATTTCGTCGGCGTTCAATCTCGTCGTCAATTCGGTGTCGCACGGGTTGTTCGCCGATCTGTCGATCCTCGAAGCCAACAATCTCGCCCGCGTGCTCGCGCAGCCGACGCTCGTCGCATTGTCCGGCCAGAGCGCGAATTTCCTCGCGGGCGGTGAAATTCCGGTGCCGGTGCCGCAATCGCTGGGCACGATCTCGATCGAATGGAAGCCTTACGGCGTGGGGCTGACCGTCACGCCGACAGTGTTGAACCCGCGCCGGATCGCGCTGAAGGTCGCGCCCGAGTCGAGCCAGCTCGACTTCGTGCACTCGATCACGATCAACGGTGTTCAGGTGCCCGCGCTGACGACTCGGCGCGCGGATACGACGGTCGAGCTTGGCGATGGAGAAAGCTTCGTGATCGGCGGCTTGATCGATCGCGAGACGACCTCGAACGTCAACAAGGTGCCGTTCCTGGGGGATCTGCCCATCATCGGCGCGTTTTTCAAGAATTTGAGCTATCAGCAAAGCGACAAGGAACTCGTGATCATCGTTACGCCGCATCTCGTTGCGCCGATCGCGCAGGGCGCGTCGCTGCCGGCGACTCCGGGAGAACTGTCCGAGCAGCGCGACGGCCCCGTGTGGCGTTCATATCTGGGCGGCATGGCGTCGCCGGATGCAGGGCCGGGGTTCTCGAAATGAGCGCGCCGAATCATGACGGGATAGTGCAGGCGGTCGCGCACGACGCGACGCCTTGCTTCATTGTGAGTATCCAAAATGAACGCGAGAACCTATTCTTTGGCTGAGCCCGCCGTCACCGACCTCTTCGTATGCGCATCTTCGCTTGCGGAGCACGTGCAATGGCTGTCCCAGTCGCTGGTCTCGGCCGGTGCGGTCGAGGGGGCACCGCTGGAAGGTGCGGCGCTGTCGCAGCGCATCGGTGTACTGAATCCGGCGCTGGTATTCATCGATTTTTCGGGTGATTGCGCCGCGGCGAGCACCGTTGTCGCCGCCGTGCGCCTGTCTCATCCGGGCGTGCCGGTCGTCGCGCTGGGCTCGCTCGCGCAACCGGAGGGGGCGCTCGCCGCGCTGCGCGCAGGTGTCCGCGATTTCGTCGATTTTTCCGCGCCGGCCGAGGAGGCGCTCCGCATCACGCGTGTGCTGCTCGACAACGTCGGCGAGCCGGCGAACCGCCACGGGAAGGTTGCCGCGTTGCTCGGCGCGCGCGCCGGGATGGGCGTGAGTACGCTGGCCGCGAACTTGTCGGTGCTGATGCAGAAGCGGCCTGCCGATCCTGCTCATGCGGCTGCGCTCCTCGATCTCGGGTTGCCGGCCGGCGACGGCGCGCTGTTCCTGAACACGCGCTGCGAATTTCATTTCGTCGAGGCCGTGCGCAACCTGCGCCGGATCGACCGCACGTTCGTGACAACTGCGCTCGCTCGCCATGCAAGCGGCGTCGCGCTGACGACACTGCCGCCGAACCTTGCCGATCTGCGCGAAGTGGCAACGGCGTCGTGCGCGGCGTTGCTGAACCGGCTGCGTGCATTTTTCGATCATCAGATCGTCGATCTCGGCGGTTTCCCGAATCGGGAATTCATTGCGCAGGTCGTGAATCTTGCCGATGAAACATGGCTCGTTTGCGACCAGGGCGTGGCGTCGGTCGTATCGGCGATCGAGATGCTGGACGGCTTGCGCGATGCGGGCGCCGCGACCGAACGGATCAGGCTCGTGGTCAACCAGTTCGACGCCGAGCTCGGGCTGATGCCCGCGCAGATTGCCGAGCGGCTGGACCTGTCGTTGCTTGCGACGCTGCCGTCACGGCGCGTGTCGATCGGACATGCGGCGAACCAGGGCAAGCTGATTGCCGAGGTCGCAGAACGCGATCCGTACGTGCGTGCGCTCGGGCCGTTGGTCGAGCGCCTCGCGGGCGCGCCGTCGCCCGGGGCGGCACAGCGTGCTGCGGGCGGCCTGTCGGCACTCAGGCGAATCATTCAATCCTCTACGAAGCGGTCGTAAGCGATGGCACACGACATTCAATTTGCCGACGGCGCAGCGCCGTTCTCGCAAACGCAACAGTTCCATGACATCAAGAATGCCGCGCACGAGCATTTGCTCACGCGGATCGAGGAGCTGGGTGCGGAATTCGGCCGTTGGTCACGGCAGGCGATCAACCAGTTCGTCGATCTCGAGATTGACAGCTTCGTGCGGTTGCGTCGGATCCCGCTCAACGAGAGCGAGGTGCGCGCGGTTGCCGAGGCGCTGACGAAGGAACTCGCCGGCTTCGGGCCGATCGAGGATCTGCTGGCGGACCCGCACGTCGAGGACATCCTGATCAACGGATACAACGACATCTATGTGTCGCGGCACGGGATTCTGTCGAGGCTGCCGATCCGCTTCACCGATAACGCCCACCTGCTGCGGATCGTGCGACGGATTCTCGCGCCGGTCGGCCGGCGGCTCGACGAATCGAATCCGATGGTGGATGCGCGGCTGCCCGACGGCGGGCGTGTCAACGTCGTCATCGAGCCGCTGTCAATCGACGGCCCGGTCGTATCGATCCGGAAGTTCCGCAAGGACCCGCTGAAACCCGAGGATCTGCTGGGCAACGGCACCTTCAACGAGGAAATCGGGCGGCTGCTCGAGGCTGCGGTCGAGGCACGCTGCAACATCCTCGTGTCGGGTGGCACCAGTTCGGGCAAGACGTCGCTGCTGAATGCACTGGCGTTCCACATCCCCACGGCGGAACGCGTCGTGACGATCGAGGATACGGCCGAGCTGTCGCTGAATCACCCGCACGTCGTGCGGCTCGAGAGCCGCCCCGGCGGCTTCGACGGCAGCGGTGTCGTGACGATTCGCGACCTGCTGCGCAACACGTTGCGGATGCGGCCGGACCGGATCATTGTCGGCGAAGTGCGCGGCGGCGAAGTGCTCGAAATGCTGCAGGCGATGAATACCGGCCACGACGGATCGATGGGCACCGTGCACGCGAGTTCGCCGCGCGAGTGTCTGTACCGGCTCGAGATGCTTGCCGGCTTCGCCGGCTTTCAAGGTACCGAGGCAAGTCTGCGTCGGCAGATCGCCAACGCGATCGATTTCATCGTGCAGATCGGCCGGCTATCCAACGGCCGCCGGCGCATCCTGTCGATCACCGAAGTCACCGGCATGTCGGACAACATCGTATCGACGCAGGAACTGTATCGCTACGAGGCACGCGTCACGCCGGAGGGCGACGAGATCGATCATTGGGAGTCGCTCGGCATTCATCCGCACTCGCCGAAGCTTGCACGCTTCCGTAACACGCTTGTGTCGAGCGGCGGCGGGTTTGGCGGCAACTTCGGGCGAGGCGGGGGCTTCAATGTCTAGCGCCACCCTGCTGGCGCTGATGTTCGCGCTGATCTGCGCGGCGGCCGGGTTGTTGCTGTGGCGCGGAAGCCAGGTCCGCGAAGGACGCGCGCATACGCAGCGGTTTTTCGACAGCCGGGTGGGACAGGGCGCGCGCGCCGCAGCGCCGGCTGGCGACGCGCGCGCCGCGGCGCCCGGTGCGGCGAATTCGCAGGAGCCCGAGCCAGGATTCGCGCGCTGGCGTGCGTCGGTGTTCGATGCGTGGGCCGTGTTGTCCGACCGTGCGGGCCTTGACGAGATTCGCGCCGGCCTCGTGCTTGCGCTTGCGGGCATCGCGCTGCTCGCGCTGTGGGCCGGCCTGGCCGGCGGCGTGCTTGCCGCGGCTGCCGCGCTCGTGGCGGGCGGCGTGCTCGTCGTGCTGTGGATCACGTCGCGAATCAGCCGGCGGCGCCTGAAGATCGTCCGGCAGTTGCCTTCGTTCCTCGACGGGATCGTGCGGCTGGTGACGCTCGGAAACAGCGTGCCGGCCGCGTTCCAGTCGGCGCTTCAGACGGCTGAGATGCCGCTGCGCCGCTGCCTCGACGACGTGTCGCGGATGCTGCGCTCCGGCGTCGAGATTGATCGCGCCATGCTGCATGTCGCACACACGTACCGTATCCGCGAATTCGAACTGGTCGGCGCGGTGCTGCGTCTGTCGGTCCGCTACGGCGGCCGGGCGGACGTGATGCTCGACCGCATGTCGACGTTCATGCGCGACCTCGAGCACGCGGAGCGCGAACTGTCCGCGATGTCGGCCGAGACCCGGATGTCTGCCTGGGTGCTGGGGCTGATGCCGATCGCGGTCGGCAGCTTCGTCATTGCCACGAGCCCGCGGTATTTCACGGCGATGTGGAACGACGATAGCGGGCGTCAGCTGATCTATCTGGCGTTTGCGCTGCAGACGATGGGCGGTTTCTGGTTGTACCGGCTCGCGCGGTTGAGGTGAATCGATGGACGCAAACCGTTTAGGCGCTATTGCGCTGGTGCTCGGATCGATCGGCGTGCTGCTGCTTGCCGCACTGGCGATCGTTCGCGTCGTGCTCGTGCAGCGCGCCGAACGTGCGCTGGTGAATGCGCTTGACCGCCGGACTGCGGCGATCGAAGCGGCGGCCGCGCGAGCCGGTTCCGCTGAACCTGCACGGGATGCCGCTGCACACACGGCGCCGAGCGCACGTTTCGCGGGGTTGCGCGAACGCTTCGAAGACGTCGGGATGCGGTGGCTCGAAACCGGCTTCAGCCGTTATCTGATCGCCAACGAAGATCGTCAACTGCTGGAGCAATGCGGTTTCGTCGACGTGCGGGCGAGAGCACTGTTCGTCAGTGCACGCATTGCATGCGCGATCCTGCTGCCTGCGCTCGCCGTGTTGGTGCTGATCAGCCGCGGTCACGGGGGGCGCTGGGCGCTCTGGATCTCGGTCGCGCTCGTGACCGGATACATGCTGCCGAAAATCTATGTGCGCCGGCGAGCCACCGCACGCCGACGGAGCATTTCGGCAGAATTGCCGCTGCTGGTCGACATGCTGCGGCTGCTGCAGGGTGTCGGCCTGTCGCTCGATCAGAGCATCCAGGTCGTCATGCAAGATTTTCAGACCATGCTGCCCGTGCTGTCGTGGGAGCTTGCCGTTGCGCAGCGGCAGTTCGCGGCGGGACGCACGCGCGAACAATCGCTGCAACGCCTCACGAATAGTTTCGACAATGAGGACCTGCGCGCGATCGTGCGATTGCTGATTCAGGTGGACAAGCACGGTGGCGCAGTTCAGGAGCCGCTGAAGCAGTTCGGCGATCGTCTGCGCGAAGGGCGTCGCGCGGCGTTACGCGAGCAGATCGGTCGACTGACGGTGAAGATGACCGGCGTGATGATCGTCACGCTGTTGCCGGCATTGTTGATCGTTACCGCGGGGCCCGGGATCATGACCGTGCTGGCCGCGCTTGCCGCGTTTCAACGCTGACGCGGCATGAAGGGAAGGAGCGACACAAGATGAATGGATTTGGCTGGATCCGCACGATCGCAGGCGCGACGGCGTTCACATTGCTCGCCAGCGGATGCGCGTTGTTCAAGGAATCCGGGTACGGGATCGGTGCGCAGGCAGAACGCGGTGCGCTGATGCAGGCGGCTGCCGACAAGAGCGCGCCGCCCGATACACCGGGCATGTATCTTGGCCTCATCGAACGGATGCAGGGGCAGGGCCTGTATTTTGCGTCGCTGGCGCACATCGACCAGTACGAGAAGCAATATGGCACATCGCCGGACACGATCCTGCTGCGCGCCGACGCCTTGCGCGCGACTGGCCAGTACGACGCCGGCGTGGCCGCCTATACGAAGTTGCTGACGACACCGCTCGCCGCGCGCGGCTATCGCGGGCTGGGCCTGACGGCCGGCGCTCGCGGCGATTTTGCGCTGGCCGCGCAGCAACTCGAACAGGCGACGTTGCTTGCGCCGACCGATGCGGCGACGCTGTCCGACCTCGCGTATTCGAAGATGCGCGATGGCGATCTGGCAGGGGCGCGCGTACCGCTGTTGAAGGCGGCGGAACTCGAGCAGAAAAATCCGAAAATCCTCAGCAACTTCGTGCTTTATCTGCTCGTGAGCGGTCACGGGAAGGACGCGCGGCGACTGATGGATCAGCAGAAGCTTTCGCCCGTGGTGCGCGGCGAGATTCGCGACGACGAGACGAAAGTCGCTGCCGCGATGCGCGCGAAGCAACGGGCGGTCGTACACGCGCCCGGCAATGCGCCCGTGCCAGCGGTGGCAAGCAGCGACAACTTCGATCTTGCCGTGCCGCTGCTGCAGCGTTTCGCGCGATGACGACGACATTCACGGAGGCCATCATGTTTCACCTTTCCCCACTCCGCGTGCGAGCCGTGTGCATCGCGTTCGTGTGCACGCTTTGCGCGGGCGTCGCTCATGCGCAAGGCAATCCGCCGGCGTCAGAAATCGGTCATGCAACGAACACCTTGCTCGACTTGCAGCGCTCGAATCGCGCGGCCGCCGCGCCTCAACCGATCGACGGCGCGGCCGGTACGTACGCCTATCAGCGTTATATCGATTCGTTCAAGACGCCGATCCCGCAGTGGTTCGGCACGATGTCGACGTCAGGCGGCGGTAACGGTGGTGGCGGCGGTGGTGGCGGCCAGTCCGGTGGCGACCTCGCGCACTGACGGAGCAAAACGGTGAAGACCCGACACAGCCGCGGCGGATTCCGCTTCTCGTCACGACAACGCGGTGCGTTTTCGGTGATGGCGATCGTCGCGTTGCTGATCGCCGTCACGACGCTCGGCGCGATTGGCGTCGGTAACCTCTTCTATCAGCGTCGGGACGTGCAGCGGATTGCCGACATGGCCGCGCTCGCGGCGGTGCAGCGCATGGACGACACATGCACGCAGCCGACTGCCACTGCGACCAGCAATGCGCAGTCGAACGGGCTCAATTCATCGAACGGCGATTCGATCAGCATCGAATGCGGTCGCTGGGACACGGCAGTCAACCCGAAACCCAGCTACTATGCGGCCGCGACCCCCGGCACCACGCAATTGAACGCGGCCAAGGTGACGGTCACGCGTCAGGTGCCGTTCTTTTTCGTCGGGTCTCCGCAGCCGGTGTCCGCGGTATCGACTGCGCGCTCGACGAACATCGATACGTTCTCGGTCGGCGCGACGCTTGCCGCGCTTGGCGGCGTCGGTTGCGCTGGCGGTTCCGCACCGACGTCCGGCAATCCAGGGCTCGTCAACGGACTGATCGGCGGGTTGCTCGGCGCGAGCCTGAACCTGAACATCGGGTCGTATCAAGCGCTCGCATGCACGAACGTGACCGTCGGCGACCTCGTCGTCGCGGCGGGCGTCGGCACGGTCGATCAGTTGCTCGCGCTGAAGCTCACGTTGCCGCAACTGATTCAATTGATGGTGAACGCGGCCACGCAGACAGCCGTCGCGAATGTGAACCTGCAGGCAAGCCTCGCCACGCTGCAGGCAATTCTGAGTGCCAACGTTCCCGGGACGACGATCGGCCTCGGCGGGACGAACGGACTGCTGAACGTCGCGCTTGCGGATACGCAGGCGGCGGTCAATGCGCAAGTGGACCTGCTCGACCTGCTGCTCGTCAGCGCGGAAATCGCCGCAACGGGCAAGCCGGCGGTCACGGTCAATGTCCCGTCGCTGAATCTCGGCGGGCTGACGGGGACGCAGTTGCAAGTGCAGATCATCAGTCCGCCGTCGATCGGTATCGGCGAAGGCGGGATCGATCCGTCGACAGGAACCTGGCGGACGAAGGCTTCGACGGCTGCGGTGGGTGTGTATCTCAATGTCGACCTTGGCACGGCTCAGTTGCCGCTGCTCGGGGCGCTGCTGAGTCTGCTGAACGTGAATGTCGACGTCAATCTGCCAATTTATCTGCAGGTCGGCACCGGTACTGCGACGTTGAACTCGACACAATGCGCTTCGACACAGGCGGCAAGCACGGTCGTCATTACCGCGCAACCGGGGGTGGCGAATCTGTGCATCGGCAAGCCGCCGCTCAATGGGTCCGGCCAGATCAGCCTGTCGTCGACTTATAGTTGTACGTCGCCCGCACAGATCATCAATGCAAATGTTCTCGGGATCGCACAGTTGACGGTTTCCATGTCCAACGTATCGGTCCAGGTGCAAGGCGCCTCCCAGTCGCATACCTTCAACGGGGTGCCGGGAATCGATGCGGATTACTGGACCGTGAACTCGAATGCGCTTGGCTCGGCACTCAGTTCGGCATTGACGCAACTCGCGGGGGCGACCATTTCCGCCAACGTCGGCTTGTTCGGCGCCAGCGTGCTGTCGGTTCCGGGGAACTTCGCCTCCACGTTGCTCACCTTTCTGAGCGGTCTGCTCGGCCCGCTCCTGTCGAGCCTCGACGCAGTTCTCGTTCCGCTGCTGAATCTCCTCGGCGTCCAGGTTGGCGCGGCGACGGTCCATCAGATCTCGCTCAGTTGCGGGGTTGCCCAAACGGTTTACTGAAGAAGATGAGAAACACACCCGCAATCGAAGAGCTCGACTTGTACGTCTGGGAAGGCAAGGCGGACATTGTCGACCGCGTCGCCCGGTGCATGGCGAGCTTCGACGTCGAAGTGATCCGCGCCGACAACGCGGAGATCTCGCCCGAGCGCGCCGCCTTGCGGCCGTCGCTGGCGATCATCAGCGTGACGATGATCGAAATCGGCGCCGCGTTCCTGCGCGACTGGCAGGCCAACATCGGCATGCCGGTCGTCTGGGTCGGCGCGGCGCGTGATCACGACGCGTCGCAGTATCCGCCCGAGTATTCGCACATCCTGCCGCTCGACTTCACGTGTGCCGAACTGCGCGGCATGATCGGCAAGCTCGTCACGCAGCTGCGGGCGCATACGGCCGAAACGTCGCATCCGACCGAACTCGTCGCGCACTCGGAATCGATGCAGGCCCTGCTGCACGAAGTCGATACGTTCGCCGATTGCGACACCAACGTGTTGCTGCACGGCGAAACCGGCGTCGGCAAGGAGCGCATCGCGCAGCTGCTGCACGAAAAACATTCGCGCTACCGGCATGGCGAATTCGTGCCCGTGAACTGCGGCGCGATTCCCGACGGCCTGTTCGAGTCGCTGTTCTTCGGTCATGCAAAAGGATCGTTCACGGGCGCGGTTGTTGCGCATAAAGGCTATTTCGAGCAGGCGGGCGGCGGTACGCTGTTTCTCGACGAAGTCGGCGATCTGCCGCTGTACCAGCAGGTCAAGCTGCTGCGCGTGCTCGAGGATGGCGCGGTGCTGCGCGTCGGCGCGACGACGCCGGTCAAGGTCGATTTCCGGCTGGTCGCGGCGAGCAACAAGAAGCTGCCGCAACTCGTGAAGGATGGCCTGTTCCGTGCCGATCTCTACTACCGGCTCGCGGTGATCGAGCTGAGCATTCCGTCGCTGGAAGAGCGCGGCGCCGTCGACAAGATCGCGCTGTTCAAGTCGTTCGTCGCGCAGGTGGTCGGCGAGGAGCGGCTCGCTCAGTTGTCCGACCTGCCGTACTGGCTGACGGATTCCGTCGCGGACAGCTATTTCCCCGGCAACGTGCGTGAACTGCGCAACCTCGCCGAGCGTGTCGGCGTGACGGTGCGGCAGACGGGCGGGTGGGATGCCGCACGGCTGCAGCGGTTGATCGCGCACGCGCGCAGTTCGGCCCAGCCGGTCCCGGCGGAGAGTGCGGCCGAGGTGTTCGTCGATCGCAGCAAGTGGGACATGAACGAGCGCAACCGCGTCATCGCGGCGCTCGACGCAAACGGCTGGCGGCGTCAGGATACGGCGCAGCAGCTCGGCATCAGCCGCAAGGTACTGTGGGAAAAAATGCGCAAATACCAGATCTTCGACGAGGAGCCCGAGACCCGCGAAAGTGAGTAATTAATGAGATAAAATCGCGCTGAATTACAACGACTCGGGCGGGAATAGAACTTCATGAGCCATATGACGGGGTTGGGAAGGGCGTGCGTATTGTTCGCCCTGGCGGGAGGCATGCAGGGCGCATACGCGCAAAGTCTGGCGGACAGTGGTTCGCCGGCCGTACAGCAGGCATCGGCGCCGGTGGCGGCGATGCCGGTGATCGATTCGCAGACGTCGCTGCAGCCGCAGTCGGGCGAGTCGACGGGGCCGAGCACGGTCGACGACCTGCAGCGCCAGATCCAGGCGCACACGCTGACGGAAATGCGCACGAGCTACAACGGCAGCTACGGTGCGAGCCTGCTGTTCAACGTGAAGGACGGTGCGTACTTCGTCGCGCTGTTTCAGCAGAAGGCGTTCTGGCGCGTCATCAAGACTTACGACGAAACGCGTGCGGAAGCGATCTATCGCGATTTCTCGCGCCAGGCGGAGCGGCTGGCCGTGAACGAACTGCGGGCGGCGAAGCTGGAATCGCAGAAGGCGCAAATGGACAAGCAGATCGAGGTCACGCAGGATCGCGCGCGGCGTCTGCAGGCCGATATTTCGATCGCACGCCAGCAACAGGCGGCGGTCGCGGATCGCCAGAAGAGCGTACGCAACGAGACGGCCGCATTGCAGGCGCAGCAGGCCGAGCTTCAGTCGCAACTGCGTGCGTTGCAGCAGCAGGTGCGTTCGTTGCAGCGTGAGGCCGATGCGGGCCTGCCGACGACGGCACGCTGAACCCGGCCGCGGTGCGGCGACATGCCGCGCCGGCCGCACAAGTAAAAAGGGCAAGCCGGTTGGCTTGCCCTTTTGCTTTACTGGCCGTCCGGCACGATTCGCCGGCGGCGCGTCACGATGACCGGCCCGTTGCCGCCGCGGGAATCCGACGGTGACGACGCGTTGCCGGGTGCGTCGCCGGTGTCGCGCGGTGCGCCATAGCTTTCGCGCGGTTCACGGGGTTCGCGCGGGGCACCGTAGCCTTCGCGCGGCTCGCGCGAGCCGTAACCTTCACGCGGTTCGCGGGAGCCGTAGCCGCCGTCGCCGCGCGATTCACGCGGGCCGCCGTGCGAGCCGTACGGGCTGTGACCACCGCCTTCACGGCCGCCGGGGCGCCCGCCGGTGCGCGGACTCGCGGGGCCGCTGCCGCCCGGGCGCGAGCCGCCCGTGTCGAGCTGGATCGTGGAAATCGCGCGCTTGTAGATGCCTTGCAGACCCACGGGGGTGCGCAGCATCACCAGGTACTGGTCGAACGACTCGATGCACCCCGTCAGACGAATGCCGTTGACGAGATAGATTTCAACGCGCTTACGTTCCTTGCGCGCCGAATTGATGAAGTCGTTTTGCGGATGGGATTCTGCGGGATTGGCCATTGAGGTGCGGCAGGAGCCTGCGTCAGAGAATATGTTGTGCGTGTGTGTGGCGTGTTCGTCCACAAGGTGTTTGGCGGGATTCTACCCTGTTCAATCGGGGAGCGCGTAGTCGTGATTGTGTCGAACCGTAACCCACTATAGACGTTCCAGCGCATTTTCGCGATTCGGCCAAACGGCTAATGCCGTTTCGTTACGCCGCGTTACGACTCTCGCAATGCCGTATCACCTTGGCTCGCGCGCGACGCTTACATTGATCGCGCGAGCCGGGCGGGCCGGCATATCAGGGATTCAGAACATGAACAAGAGGCAATGGGCAGGGTGGGTCGGGAGCGTGGCGTTGCTGGCTTCCGGCAGTGCGATGGCGGGGCATGTCGACCTGTCGGTCGGCATCGGTGTACCGGTCGCGCCGGTCTATGTCGAGCCGGCGCCGGTCTATGTGGCGCCGCAGCCGGCTGTCGTCGCCTATCCGGGCTACGGATACGGCTACGACAGCGAAGACGACGACGATCGCTATCGCAAGTGGCGCAAGCACTATTACAAGCATTGGCACCGCCACCACGGCGATGACGAGGACGATTGAGCCCGAAGCCAGCCCCGGCGGCACGCATCAGAATGCATAGTCGGGGTTTTTCGGGTCGAATGCGGTGTCGTCGAGCGTCACCGGCGCGATTTTCTCGATGACGATCCGCTCGAAGATCTTGCCGTCGTTGTCATACGACTCGACGGTCCGGAAATAGGGCGCATGCAGGTCGAGCCCGAGGACTTCCTTCTTCGCGTAGAACTGCGGCCGGCCGGTCGGTGTTTCGTAGGTGAGCGTAACGACCCGTACGCCGTTGATCGTTCGGGCTTCCACATCGGTCGGCCGCTGCACGCCGGCTTCCAGATATTTCTTCCCTTCGGTCAGGTACAGGTTCGTGATGAATTCGGTGCCGAGATCCTTCACCTGGTGATTCGACTGGGCGCGCGCGAGTGCGCCGTCGATGGCCGTCCACAGCGGAATCTTGCCGAGCAGGCCGCCGAGGTGGCCGTACATCTCGTCCTTGCGCTGCGTCGTGTCGTAGATGGTCTCCTGTCCGGCATGCGCGCCGCCCGGCAGCCATTTCGCGTAGACGCGCAGCGGCTCGCGGGTGGTCTTCACGAGCATGCGGTCGGGCGTATCGGACCATTTCCCGCTGATGCGTTCCTGGCGCACCATCGTGAACTGGTAGGACGGATAGCCGTTCGGACCGTTACGGATATAGAGCGGCACGGCGAGCGGATCGAGTGCCTTGAAGAGCGCGGTGAGCGTGGCGTCATCGAGTTGCGCGAGCGTGCCGCGCTGCGCGGCCGTGCGCAGCCAGCGCGCCTGCTGCGCGACCGGCTCGCGTACGACTTTCGCGAGATCGGCCGGCAGGGCGACCTCCTGTGCCGCACCCACGGCGCTGGCCGCTTCCTGCGCGTGCGGGCCGGTCTGGGCGAGCGACAGCATGCACGCGACTGCCACGGCGGCGGCATGCCGCGCGTGGCGCTTCTTTCCTTCGTTCATCGACGGCGTCTCCCGGGGCGATGGATCGTTCAGCCTTGCTTCGCGGCCTTGATTTTGGCGAGTTCCTCGTCGCGCAACGCGCGGCGCAGGATCTTGCCGACGTTCGTCTGCGGCAGCGCGTCGCGGAACTCGACGAATTTCGGCATCTTGTAGCCGGTCAGGTTCTTGCGGCAGTGCGCGAGCACGTCGTCGACCGTCAGCGACGGGTCGCGGCGCACGACGAACACCTTGATCCGTTCGCCCTGTACCTCGTCAGGAATACCGATCGCCGCGGCTTCGCTGATGCCCGGATGCATCACCAGCACTTCCTCGATCTCGTTCGGATACACGTTGAAGCCCGACACGAGGATCATGTCCTTCTTGCGGTCGATCAGGCGGATGAAGCCGCGCTCGTCCATCACGCCGATGTCGCCGGTGGCGAGCCAGCCGTCGGCGTCGATCACCTTCGCCGTCTCGTCGGGGCGCTGCCAGTAGCCGCGCATCACCTGCGGACCGTGCACGCACAGCTCGCCCGGTTCGCCGACGGGCGCCCAGGTGCCGTCCTCGCGGCGAAAGCGCACGACGGTGGACGGCGCGGGCAGGCCGATCGAGCCGCTGAACGCGGCCATGTCGTTCAGGTCCACGGGGTTCATCGTCACGATCGGCGAGCACTCGGTCAGGCCGTAGCCTTCGACGACCGGCCGGCCCGTCACCTGCTGGAAGCGCTCCGCGACCGCGCGCTGCATCGCCATCCCGCCGGCCATCGCGAGCTTCAGCTTCGAGAAATCGCGCTTGCGGAATTCCTCGTTGTCGAGGAACGCGTTGTACAGCGTGTTGATGCCGGTGATCCCGGTGAACGTCTCGTTGCGGATGATCTTCATCACCATCGTCATGTCGCGCGGGTTCGCGATCAGGATGTTGCGCCCGCCGAGCCCCATGAAGATGAATGCGTTCACCGTCAGCGAATAGATGTGATACAGCGGCAGCGGCGTGAGCACGGTTTCGACGTCGCCCGAGACCTGGTCGGCGATCCAGGCCTTCGCCTGCAGCAGGTTCGCGATCAGGTTGCCGTGCGTGAGCATCGCGCCTTTCGCGACGCCGGTCGTGCCGCCCGTGTATTGCAGGAACGCGAGGTCGTCGCGCGTGATCTGCACCGGCTGCGGCTTGCCGCGCGCGCCGAGTGCGAGGGCGGAGCGCAACCGGACGGCCTGCGGCAGGTGGTAGGCCGGCACGAGCTTCTTCACGTGCTTCAGCACGAAATTGATCAGGCGTCCTTTCGCGTTGAAGCCGTCGGCGAGCAGGTCGCCGAGCGCGGTGACGACGATGTTCTTCACCTGCGTTTCCGGCAGCGCGTCCTGCAGCGTGCGCGCGAAGTTCTCGAACACGACGATCGTCTGCGCGCCGCTGTCCTTCAGCTGGTGCGCGAGTTCGCGCACGGTGTAGAGCGGATTGACGTTGACGACGATCGCGCCGGCCTTCAGCGTGCCGAACAGCGCGACCGGGTACTGGAACGTGTTCGGCAGCATGATCGCGACGCGATCGCCGGGCTTGATGCCGATGCTTTGCAGGTACGACGCGAACGCGTCGACTTTCTGCGCGAGCGTGCGGTAGGTCATCGAGGCGCCTGCACTCACGTAGGCGACGCGCTCGGCGAAGCGGCTCGTGCATTCGTCGAAGAACTGCACGAGCGACGCGTATTGCGTGACGTCGATGTCGTGCGGGACGCCGGGCGGGTATGACGCGTACCAGATGCCGTCGGTGTTCGGCGGAACCTGGGCCGCTGCGGTTGCTGCGGAAGATGACATGACGTGTCTCCGGTCTTTGCTCTCGGCGAGGGCGGGCGCTTCGGCGCCGGCCCGTGCCCCATGCCGCACGGTCGATCGACGGGGCGCCTCGACGCCCCGCCTGACTGCGCGTTTCAATCAATACGTGAACAGGAAGCCGCGCGTGGCCTCGCGCGCTCAGTTCGTGGAATGCAGCGTCGCCGCGCCGACGGAGGTCGGGGCCGACTGCGGCAGCCCGAACGCTTCGCTGGCCCCCGCATCGTCGAGTACGGCCGCGAAGATCGACAGTTGCGCGCTGTCCGGCATCGGCGCTTTCAGTGCGGCGACGATCAGCGACGACAGTCGCGCGATCATCTGCACGTCGTTCATCGTGCGGCCTTGCGAGAACTCGTCGATCAGGCTTTCCGTTTCGGCGCCCGCAAGCGCACCGGACAGCGCGCCGATCGCGAAGTGCAGGCGCCAGCCGAGTTCCGTGCGCGGCAGGTGCGGCAATGCGCGCTGGAACGCGTCGAAGAAGCGACCCGCGACGCTCGCGTAGTGCGCGGTCAGGAAGTTGCGCACGAACGGCGACGGATCGGTGTACGCACGGCCGATCAGGCGCAGGAAGCCGGGGCCGCCGCGTTCTGGATCGCGCGACGCTTTCAGCGCGGGAATGAACATCGCGCCGAGCACGTGCTCGCAGGTGATGTGGGTGCCGAGTTGCGCATCGAAGCGGTCGAGGATGCCGAGGCGCTCCTGGTTGAGCTGGTCGAGCCGGCGCGACAGCATCGCGTGGATCAGCGCTTCCTTGCTGCCGAAGTGGTAGTTGACCGCGGCGAGGTTGACCGCCGCGCGCGAGGTGATCTGGCGCATCGACATCGCCTCGAAGCCATGTTCGATGAAGAGATCCTCGGCCGCATCGAGAATGCGTGCCTTCGTCCCGCCGGTCTGCCGCGTGCCGGATGACCGTGCCCCGGACGGCCGTCCCGCGGATGGCCGTCCCTCCTGACTTACTGCCATGTCCCGCCTCCCATGCCGGTCACCCGGCCGCGAACTGGTAATTTGTTTGTCTGATTCAAACAGTCGTTTTTATTAAGATAAAAAATCGCGGACCGAGCGGGCAAGCGGGGAATCTGGACAAATTCCTCTAGTTCGATGTGCGAATGCGGAAAGTCTCGCGCGTGCCCTCGACCGGACGGGGCACGCGCGATGATGCGGTGCGGCAATGCGCGGGGTCAGGCGACCGTGCTACGCGTATTGACCGATTGCGTCATGTCGATGCCGCGCCGCTCGCGGCTGAACAGGATCAGCACGGCGATCACGACGGCGACGATGCCGGCCACGAGCGCGAGCGCGAAGCCGTAATTGTTGTGGTTCGAAACGGCGAGCGAGGCCTGCATCGTCGCGTTGCCCGACGCGAGCAGGTTGCCGAGCTGGTAGACGACGCCGGGGAAGGTCGCGCGGATCTCGTCGGGCGAGATCTCGTTCAGGTGAACCGGGATCACGCCCCACGCACCCTGCACCGAGATCTGCATCAGGAACGCCCCCGCGGCGAGGGCAACCGGGCCACTCGAGAACGCCCACAGCGGCAGCACGGGCAGGGCGATCAACGCGGCGATGAAGATGGCGCGACGGCGTCCGATCCGTTCCGAGATCGCGCCGAACGACAGGCCCCCGACGATCGCGCCGATGTTCAGCACGATCGTGATCCACGACACGGTATGCGGATCGAAGTGATGCTGTTCGCGCAGGAACGTCGGATAGAGATCCTGCGTGCCGTGCGAGAAGAAGTTGAATGCGGTCATCAGCACGATCGCGTAGATCGTGAGCTTCCAGTTCTGCTTCAGTGTGCTGCCGAGGCTCGGGCGCGGGCGCTTTTCCATCTGCTTCCATGCCGGCGATTCGGGCACGTGCGAGCGCACGTACAGCACGAGCAGCGCGGGCAGCACGCCGACCATGAACATTCCGCGCCAGCCGATGTACTGGTAGAACAGGCCGAACACGACGGACGCGAGCAGGTAGCCGCTCGGATAGCCGGCCTGCAGCAGCCCCGACACGAAGCCGCGCGCATGGGTCGGCACGGTTTCCATCGTCAGTGCGGAGCCGACACCCCATTCGCCGCCCATCGCGACGCCGAACAACGCGCGCAGCACGAGCAGCGCGGTCAGGCTCGGCGCGAAACCCGACGCGAGTTCGAGCAGCGAGTAGCAGGCGATGTTGACCATCAGCGTGGGGCGACGGCCGAAGCGATCGGCGAGCCGGCCGAAGATCAGGGCGCCAAGCGGGCGCATCGCGAGCGTCAGGGTGAGCGCGAACGCGACGGCGGGAATCGTCGACCCGAATTCGGCGGCGATGTCCTTCAGCACGAAGACCATCAGGAAGAAATCGAACGCATCGAGCGTCCAGCCCAGGTAGGCGGCGATCGTGACGTTGCGTTGCTCGCGGGTCCAGCTCATGTCCGAGGTCTCCTCGTTGGCTTGCGCGCTCACGTTGTGCATGCGGATGCCGGCCCGGCTTGCGCGCGGTGCGGGGGCATGGATCGAGTGTAGGCCGCGGTACCGGACGATGTGGGGCGCGATAACGTCGAATCGGGAATAATCCCTAGGAAATGAACTGTTTCGGAAATGGCAATGCCGTCGCATGAAACCGGCGACAGGCATCTGTATCCTTCCGGAAGGTTGTTTGTATTTGTTTTGTAATGCGCCCGATGCGCATCGTCACCGAATCAGGAGTCCCGATGACCGAACGTTCCGCCGCCACGCTGCCCGTGCTCGAGACTGCCCGGCTGTGGTTGCGTCCGCGCGTGCTGGCCGATCTCGACGCGTGCCTCGCGATGGATCGCGATCCCGAGGTCACGCGGCACATCGCGGGGCCGTGGCACGATCCCGTCGAGCATCGGCGCTTCGTCACGCACCGGATCACGTGCGACTATCCGCCGGGCCTCGGCTACTGGTCGATCTTCGAGAAGACCGCGCCCGATGCGTTCGTCGGCTGGATCCTGCTGATTCCCGACTATGCGGACGGCGCGCACGACGTCGAGATCGGCTGGCGGCTGGTGCGTTCGACATGGGGGCGCGGCATCGCGAGCGAAGCCGCGGCGGCCGTCGTGCGTCACGCATTCGACACCGTGCGCCTGCCGCGCGTGATCGCCGATATCGCGGAAGCCAACAGCGGCTCGCTGAATGTCGCACGCAAGCTCGGGATGCGTCGCGTGAGCATCGTGCACGACGGCATTCCTTACATTCGACATCGTCTCGAACGCAACGATCTGCGCGCATAGCACGGCGCCGTGCGCGGCCGGGCCGTCGGGCGGTTGTCAGAGATAGTCAACCGGAGGCATATCGAGGTCATGACGTATTAACGGCTCGCGCGATCAGGAGTATCGTTGCCGGAATTTCGCAACATGGGGTACGACCATGGCTCTCGGCAACGATGTTCACCTGATTCCCGTCAAGCTTGAAGAACTGCGTCCCACGCAGATGACGGTCGGCTATCGCGAAGTGAAGGCGAAGCGCAAGCACTGGAAAGCGCTCAACAAGCGCGCGCGCAAGGCCGCGATCGAATCGCACTGGTTCCCGGCCGTGATTGGCCCGGGCGGGCTGCACTACATCACCGACCACCACCACCTCGGCCTCGCGCTGATCGAGGAAGGCGAGGCACGCGTGAACGCGATGCTGCTGAAGGACCTGTCGTGGCTCGACGACACGATCTTCTGGCGGATGATGGAACACAACCAGTGGGTGCATCCGTTCGGCGCGGACGGCACGCGTCGCGACTATGCGAATCTGCCGAAGGCGCTGACGGGGCTCGTGGACGATCCGTACCGGAGCCTCGCCGGCGAACTGCGCACGGCGGGCGGCTATGCGAAGGATGCGACGCCGTTCAGCGAATTCCTGTGGGCCGACTACCTGCGCCAGCACGTGTCGCTCGACCAGATCCGCAAGAACTTCGCGAAGGCGCTCGACATCGCACTGCATCGCGCGCATGAGCAGGATGCACGCTATCTGCCCGGCTGGTCGGGCGTCATCGCCGTCAAGCCCTGACCGCCTCATGACGACCGCCCCGATCCGCCCCGACGCCGGCCCGCAGCATGCCGACCATTTCGCCGCGCTCGACGCGGCCTCGCCGCCGGCCACGCGACGCATCGGTCTCGATGCGCTGGCCGGCCTGTCGATCGCGGGGCTGCTGATCCCCGAGGCGGTCGCGTACGCGGGGCTCGCGAACCTGCCGCCGCAGGCCGGTCTCATCGCGTTGCTGTCGGGGCTCGTCGTCTATGCGCTCACCGGCAGTAGCCGCTTCGCGATCGTATCGTCGACGTCGTCGTCGGCCGCCGTGCTCGCGGCGACGGTGCTCGCGGAGTCGGGGATGGCGCTTGCGGCGCAGCTCGCGCTCGCGGCGGCGCTCGTCGCGATGACGGGCGTGCTGTTCATCCTGGCGGGCGCCGCGCGGCTCGGCGGCATGTCGGACTTCGTCGCACGGCCGGTGTTGCGCGGCTTCACGTTCGGCCTCGCGCTGACGATCGTCGTCAAGCAGTTGCCGAAGATCCTCGCGATCTCCGTGCAGCACAGCGATGCGCCGCATGTCGCGCTCGACCTGATCACCGGCGCGCCGCATGCGAATCTCGCGAGCGTCGTAGTCGGTGCGATCGCACTGGCGTTGCTGTTCGCGCTCGGGCGGAGCTCACGCGTGCCCGCGACACTCGTCGTGATCGTGCTGTCGATCGCAGCCGGCTATGCGATCGACTGGCAGCGATACGGGATCGCGATCGTCGGCCACATCGATTTCAAGCATATCGAGTTCGGCCTGCCGACCCTCGACCGCAACGCGTGGATGCAGACCATCGAGCTTGCGTTCGCGCTGATGCTGATCCTGTACGCGGAATCGTACGGGTCGATCCGCAACTTCGCGCTGAAGCACGGCGACAGCGTGTCGCCGAACCGCGACCTCGTCGCGCTCGGCTGCGCGAACCTCGTGTCGGGCTTGCTGCACGGGATGCCGGTCGGTGCGGGCTATTCGGCGACCTCGGCGAACGAAGCGGCCGGTGCGCAGTCGCGCTTTGCCGGCCTGTGGGCGGCGGGCGTGGTCGCACTGATCGTCTGGCTGCTGCTGCCGCAGCTCGCGCGCACGCCGGAGCCCGTGCTCGCGGCGATCGTGATCTTCGCGGTGAGCCACTCGCTGCATCCGTCGGTATTCCGGCCGTACTGGGCCTGGCACCGCGACCGGCTCGTCGTGATCGCCGCGCTGCTCGCGGTGCTCGTGCTCGGCGTGCTGCACGGGTTGCTCGCGGCCATCGGCGTGAGCCTGCTGCTGACGCTGCGCAAGCTGTCCGAGCCGAATGTCAGCGTGCTCGGCAGGCTGCGCGACAGTCACGATTTCGTCGACGTGGCGAGCCATGCCGACGCGAAGCCGGTGCCTGGCGTGCTGATCGTGCGGCCCGAGGCGCAACTGTTCTTCGCGAATGCGGACCGGATGCTGAACCGCGTGCGTGCGCTGATGAAGGCCGCGCCGGACGCGCATACCGTGATGCTGAGCCTCGAGGAAACGCCGGACATCGACAGTACGACGATCGAGTCGTTACGCACGTTCGCGGCAGAATGCACGGCGCGCGGGTTGCGGCTCGCGATCGTGCGGCTCAAGGTGCACGCGCTGCACGCGCTGCGCCGAGCGGCGGACGATACGCTGCACGACGATGCGATGTCCGAACTGAGCGTCGACGAGAGCCTGCAACTGCTGCAGGCCGGGATGCCGCCGAACGGCAGCGGCGGCACGACCGCCGCGTGACGAGGCGGCGCGCCGGCGCGCGCTATGGCGAAACCACGGCGTCGGCGGAGCGATCGATCATGGCGGTCACTTCGGCCGCCGTCGGCGCATAGGCGCCTGCATGCGCACAGGCGACCGCCGCGCACGCGGCTGCGTAGCGCAGATGTTCGGCGAGTGATGCGTCGGGACGCGCGAGCTGGCTCGCGAGCCAGCCGCCGATGCTCGCATCGCCGCAGCCGACGGTGTCGGCCACTTCGGTCGGGAACGCGGGCTGGAACAGCACGATGTCGCGATGCAGGAGCTGCATGCCGGATGCCCCGCGCGTGACGAGCATCGCGGCGTCCGGCGCCCATGCGCGCAATTGCGCGAGCGCGGCGGCTTCATCGAGTTCGGGAAAGAGCCCGCGCAGATCCTCGTCGGACACCTTGATCCAGTCGGCGAGCCCGGCCAGTCGGCGCAGTGTGTCGCGATACGACGGCGCGGCCATCGGTGCGCGGAAGTTCGGGTCGAACGAGATCCGCTTGCCGGCCGCCCGCGCTGCTTGCGCAACCTCGATGAGGCGCGACGCGAGCGGCTCGCGCACGACACCGAGCGAGCCGACGTGCACGATCTCGGCTGCGTCGAGTGCGCCGGCGGGCAGGTCCGCCGGATCGAACGCGAGATCGGCGCTGTTCTCGCCGATGAAGAAGTAATGGGGCGGTTGCTTCGACACGACCATCGCGAGCAGCGGCGCGCGATCGACCTGCCGGATGAAGCGCGGGTCGAGCCCCGCGTCGGCGCTCTTGCGCATCAGCTCGTCACCGAAGGTGTCGCGGCTGACCGTGCCGGCGAAGGCCGTCGGCACGCCGAGTCGCGCACCGACGCGCGCGACGTTCCAGCATGAGCCGCCGGCGACGCTGTGCCAGTGCTGCGCGTCGTCGCGGATGAAATCGGTCAATGCTTCGCCGAATACGATCAGGCGGGGAAACGTCGTCGTCATGTCGAAACCTTGTGCCGCGGTGGTATGCGCGGCGATGCAGCGGTTGATCTGAAAAGACGGGCAGTGCGGGCCGTCGCGTGCTGCGACGCGGCCCGACACCACCCGGTTGCGCAGTTGGGCGCGATCAGCGCGGGGTGCTCCAGCCCTTGTAGCTCTTCACGTTGTCGCGCGTGATGAGCGTCGGCTCGATCAGGATCATCGGGTTGGCCGGCTTCTGGCCGTTCATGATGCCGTAGCCGACGTTGACGGCCTGCTGCGCCATCGCCCACGGGTCCTGGCTCGACGACGCCTGCACGAGCGTATTCGACTTGAGCGCGACCTCGATATCGGGTGCGCCGTCGACCGACGTGATCACGATGTTCGGGCGGTTCAGCTGTTTCGCGGCGAGATCGCTGCCGATCGCCTGCGGGTCGTTGATCGTGAACACCGCGTCGAGCTTCGGAAAGCGCGTCAGGTAGCCCTGCATCGCGTTCATCCCGCCTTCACGCGAGCCCTTGCCGTCCTGGTCGCTCGACAGCACCTTGATGCCGGCGTTTTTCGCGAGCACGGTCTTGCAGCCGTTGACGCGATCGATCACGGCCGACACCTGTGGGCCGTTCTCGATGATCACGTTGCCCTTGCCGTTGAGCTTCTTCGCGATGTAGTCGCATGCCAGCTCGCCGGCCTTCACGTTGTTGGTCTGCACGGTCGCGTTCGCGCCGGCCGCCGCGACGTCGACCGCAACGACCGTGATGCCGGCCGCCTGCGCCTTCTTCACCGCCGGCTCGATCGCCTTCGGATCGGTTGCGTTGAGCAGGATCATGTCGACGTGTGCGGAGATGAAGTTGTCGATCTGCGTGAACTGCTTGTTCAGGTCGTAGTCGGCCGATACGGCCGTGACTTTCGCATTCGGGTTGATCTGCTTGGCGCGCGCCTCGGCGCCCTTGACGATCGTGACGAAGTACGGGTTGCCGAGCGACCCGACCGTGACGCCGATCGATTTGAGCGGCTTGTCGGCCGCGTGCGCGGCGGAAGCGCCGAAGGCGAGTGCGCAGGCGACGGCGGTCAGGGCGGCTTTGTGCTTGAACATGTCGTTGTGTCTCCGTGAAGTTGCTTGGCGGGCGGGCGCAGGGATCGGCCTGCGCCGCCGGGTTGAATGGACGGGCGGGGCTCAGGTACGGGCCGAATCACGCTGGCGGTAGCGGTCGAGCGCGACGGCGCCGATGATCACGAGCCCCTTGATGATGTACTGCCAGATGTCGGACACGCCGAGCAGCACGAGCCCGTTGGTCAGCACCGCGATGATCAGCGCACCGATCAGCGTGCCGACGATCGAGCCGACGCCGCCGACGAAGCTCGTGCCGCCGAGGATCACCGCGGCGATCGCGTCGAGTTCGTACGACTGGCCGAGCTGCAGGCCGTTGGCCGCATAGAGCCGCGCGGCCGACATTACCGCGCCAAGGCCGGCGAGCAGCCCCGACGCCGCGTACACGAACAACTGGATCGCCCGCACGTTGATGCCCGACAGGCGGGCGGCTTCCGGATTGCCGCCGACCGAATAGATGC
This sequence comes from Burkholderia contaminans, assembly GCF_029633825.1. NCBI lineage: Bacteria > Pseudomonadati > Pseudomonadota > Betaproteobacteria > Burkholderiales > Burkholderiaceae > Burkholderia > Burkholderia contaminans. Next base: position 2,738,890 of record NZ_CP090640.1, read on the forward strand.
GCATCCCGAGCACCGTGCGGCGCAGGATGAACCACGAGATCGCGATCACCGCGCACGCGATCACGACGAGCCACGGCACGCCGAGGATCGTGCCGTTGCCGATGAACGCGAACGGCAGTTGCGGATTGAACACGGTCGTGTCGTTCCCGATCAGGCGTGCGACGCCGCGCACGGCCGTCATCGCGCCGAGCGTGACGATGAACGGCGGCAGGCGCAGGAACGAGATCAGGCCGCCGTTGATCGCGCCGAACACGAGGCCGACGAGGAGCGCGAACGGCACGCCGAGCCAGCCCCAGCCGGGGATGGTCGACGCGAGCAGCGCCGCGACGGCCGCGGCGGCGAGCACCGAGCCGACCGACAGGTCGATGCCGCCCGTCAGGATCACGAAGGTCATGCCGGCGGCGAGCACGATGTTGATCGACGCCTGCTGCGTGACGATCGACAGGTTCTGCAGCGTGAAGAAACCGTCGGTCAGAAAGCCGAAGCCGATGCACAGAACCAGCAGCACCGGCAGCATGCCGGCGGTGCGGATCAGCGACTGCATGCGGGCGCGTTGATCGGCGCCGCGCAATAGCGGCGTACGGGTGGCCACCGGCTGGGCCGTCGCGGAAGCGAGGTTCCGCTGCTTGGTCGGGTTGATCATTTCGGTAACCTGAGTGTAAGAAAGAAATGAAAAAGGGCGCGGCTCAGTGCGCGTCGGCGAGCTCGGCTTGCGAGCCGGTGGCGAGCGCGATGATGGCTTCCTGCGTGATGGGAGTCGGCGTGTATCCGCCAAGCTCTCCGGCGATTTCCCCTTCGCGCATCACGAGCACGCGGTCTGCGACACCGATGATCTCCGGCAGTTCGCTCGAGATCACGATGACACCCACGCCGGCCCGGGCCAGTTCGTTGATGATCCGGTAGATCTCGGATTTCGCGCCGATGTCGACGCCGCGCGTCGGTTCATCGAGAATCAGCACGCGCGGCTTCGTCTCGAGCAGGCGCGACAGCAGCACTTTCTGCTGGTTGCCGCCCGACAGCGCGCCGACGTTGACGTTCGCGTTCGGCACGCGGATCGACAGCGACGCAATGGCGTCCTGCGCGCGTTCGGCGCCGCGCGCGAGATCGAGTGCACCGAGCCGCGCGTCTCGGTTGCAGACCGAGATGTTGATGTTGTCGCGCACGCTCATGTCGAGGAACAGGCCCTGGCGCTTGCGGTCTTCGGTCAGGTAGACGAGGCCCGCGTCGATTGCGTCGCGCGGCGAGTGCGCGCCGAACGTGCGTTCGCCCACCTTCACGTCGCCGCGCACACGTGGTTCGGCGCCGAAGATCAGCCGCGCGAGTTCGGTGCGGCCTGCACCGACGAGCCCCGCGATGCCGAGCACTTCGCCGGCGTGCAGGTCGAGGCTGCAGCCGCGCACGCGCGCGCCGTCGGCGATGTCGCGCACCGACAGCAGCAGGTGGCCGGGGTCGTACGGTGCATGTTCCTTCTTGTAGAAGCCGGAGATGTCGCGCCCGACCATCATCGCGACGAGGCGCTCGGCCGACAGCGATGCGCGTTCGAGCGTGCCGACGTACGTGCCGTCGCGCAGCACCGACACCCGGTCGGACAGCTCGTAGATTTCCGCCATCCGGTGGCTGATGTAGATGATCGCGAGACCTTCCTCGCGCAACTGGCGGATCAGGCGGAACAGGTGCTCGGTTTCGCGCGAGGACAGCGGCGTGGTCGGCTCGTCCATCACGAGGATGCGTGCGCGGGTGTGCACGGCACGCGCGATCTCGACGAGTTGCTGCTCCGCGATCGACAGCGTACCGACGAGTGTGTCGGGGCCGAACGATGCACCGAGGCGCGCGAGCACGTCCTCGCAGCCGCGCGCCATCGCCGCGCGGTCGATCGTGCCCCAGCGCCGGTTGCCGCGCCGCAGTTCGCGGCCGATGTAGATGTTTTCCGCGACGCTCAGGTTCGGCGACAGGCACAGTTCCTGGTAGATCACCGCGACGCCCGCATCGCGCGCGGCAAGCGGGCCGTCGATGTCGATGCGGGCGCCGTCGATCAGGATCTCGCCGCCGGCGTCGGCGCGGTATGCGCCCGACAGGATTTTCATCAGCGTCGATTTGCCGGCGCCGTTTTCGCCCATCAGCGAGTGGATCTCGCCGGGATAGACGGTCAGGCTGACGTTGTCGAGCGCGCGCACGGCCGGGAACGTCTTGCTGATCCCGCGCATCTCGAGCAACGGGCGGGGCGACTCAGATCGCGACATGGTTGACCTCCTGCGAGTCGGTGCGGGCGCCCTTGAGGATGCCGGCCCGCGGGGAGAAGTTGAAGAACATCGGCAGCGTGGCCGCACCGATCGCACCGGCATCGGCGCCGAACGTGCCGCGTACGAGCACCGGCGTGCCGCGCGCTTCGGGCGCGGTGGCCACGAGCGCCGCGCGCAGGCGCGTCGTGACCGCGTCGAGCAGGCCCGCGTCGGTATCGGCGTCGAGCACGACCACCGGCGCATCGACCACGCACAGCACCGCGCGCAATGCCGGCGCCAGCGCGTCGACGCAATCGTCGATCCATTCGTCGACGGCGGGCAGGCCGCGAGCGATGCACGCTTCGAGATCGGCCCGGTTGTCGACCGTCTCGCCGTGATGGCGCAGATGGCGTACGAGCGCATGCAGCGATGCACGCGCGAGCAGGATGTCCCACGGGCCGCGCGGCGGCGGCGCGGAGGCCAGCCGGCTCGGCGGCACGGGGATGACCGCGATGTCGCCCGCATTGCCGGTCACGCCGCGCAGGCAATCGCCGTCGATCGCGATGCCGCCGCCGATCGCCGGCCCGATGAACAGGTAGACGAAGTCGTCGCACTGCCGGCCGTATCCGTAGAACAGTTCGGCGATCGCGGCCGCGTTGCCGTCGTTTTCGCCGAATACCGGCAGCGACAGCGTGCGGCCGAGGTCGGCCGCGAAATCGACGTCCTCCCACGCGCGGAACGTGTCGGGTGCGAGGCCGAGCTCGCGCATCCACGCGCCGAGGTTGTAAGGCTGCGCGACGCCGACGCCGGTCAGGCGGGCGCGCTCGTGGTCGGGGAGCAGCGCCTGCATCGCGTCGATGTCGTGGCGGACGATTTCGAGCACATCGGCGGGCGGCGGCAGCAGCGTGTCGTGCGAGCGGCGGCCGAGCACGTCGCCGGCGAAGTTGACGAGTGCCGTTTCGATGCGCATGCGGTCGAGATGGACGCCGATGCCGAACGCGCCGCTCGGGTCGAGGCGGATCAGTGAGGCCGGCTGGCCGCGCTGGCCTTCGGTGCGGCCCGCGAATTCGATCAGCTTCGCATCGGCGAGCGACGCGATGATGCTGCCGACCGCCGTTCCCGTCATGCTCGCGAGGCGGGCGAGGTCGGCCTTCGACGCGCTGCCTGCGCGGCGCAACGTCTTCAGCAGCAGGCGCTCGTTGTAACGGCGCACGTTGGCCGAGTTGCTTCCCTGGCCGAAGTGCGGGCTTCTCATGGCGTCTCCTTCCATGGTGCGCCGTTCGGTGGCGCATTAAATAAATCACGTTGATTTATTTAACCGCGTGAGCGGCCGCATGTCAGCCTAGGGAAATCCCGGTTTTGGGGCGGAGGCGGGGTGCTGCGGCGGGATGTCGGGAATCGGGGATGGCGTGCGGCGAAGTGGTCTGAGCGCGTGGCACCGGGTCGTTGCCCGATTTACCGCTTGTCGTGCCGGCTCGCTGGCGGACGCGCAACCAAAGCGACTGCTTTGCTTTCGAGGACGGGGAGGGAGGTGTGTTTCCGGCGCCGGAAATGAAAAATGTCCGCTGTCAAGTCTTTGATGTAGACGGACAGTTCCGTAAAAGGTCTTATGGAATAACAGGTTAGTCCATATTTTGGTCGCTACGCATCCTTGCTGATTTGCGAGCTAGGTGCCACATAGGCGCTTTGCAGTGGCAAACGTAAGGATGTCTCAGCGAGCAAAGTCGCATCATCAAAGTTTCGGTCTATCACCATCTTCCTACAGAAGGCAGTTCGAGAAGGGCGTTTATCGTGTTTGCCCCCCCAATCTGCCAATCGATAGCTCGCACCGTCGAAGCCGATGATGCGGGCGATCCATTTCGATGTGGCACTTGCGCCTGCGTCCGGTGATGTTGGCCGCGTGTGTCCTGTGCCAATGGGATCGCGCCCATGGGGCGCTTGCGCAACGCGAAGGCTGAGGCGGGCGGTAGGATGCTCTCGAAGCGTTCGCCCCAACGAGGTCTGCTTCTATGGGGCATGCCAGTGCAAGCGACTGCTGGAGGCGCAGTAATCACATGGGAGCCGTGTCGATGGGTTGTTCAGGCTCGGCACGCGAGCAGTACTGCTCTACCCACTTCACGGACTGAGCGATGCCTCCGAATGGAAAGAAATGCAGGCTCACCTTTCCATGTGCTTCGGTCAGGCGGGTGGTCAGACGATCCACAAAGAGATCCGGGCCTGCTATGCCGAACAGCTTGCTGATCGAGATGCCGTACTTGGACAACATCGACGCGCATGCGCTAACGCCACACAAGGCGGCATAGCGCGCCAGCACCGCCACGCCTGCAGGGCCCGGCACGCCCACGCGTACGGGATGTTCGACGCCACGCCCGCGCAGGGCTTCCAGCCAGGCCAGCACGATGTCGGCATCGAAGGCAAATTGCGTGACGATCAAGGGCGCCATGCCGCGCCCTTCGATGCAGCGACACTTGTGTTCGAGCACTTTCCAACGATCAGATGTGCTCATGACCGGATGGCCCTCGGGATGGCCACCCACGCCGACCATCTGAATGCCCGAGCGCTCGAACACGCCTGATTCGATCAGTGAGGAGCTGTCGGCAAACGGCCCCAGCGGGGTGGACGGATCTCCAGCGATCACGAAGCAACGCTTGACGCCGGCTTCCGCGACCGCGCGCTGGATGAACGACTCCAGTTTTGCGAACGAGGCGATACGGCGTGCAGCGAGGTGAGGCATGGGCTCAAAGCCGAGTCCGCGAACGGCCTGCGCTGCGGCCAGTCGCGCGTCGTTGTCCTGGTTCGCCAGGTAGGGAATGGAAATGGTTGACCCGGGCAATACACGCGGCGCCGCTGCGGTCAGCGCAGAGATATCCTTCGCGTTGACCTCTAACGAATAGGCGTCGGTGATGTTGCCGATGGGCTTGGACTTGTCGGAATGAAGCAAGGGGCTTGCCATATCTGGCGACTGTTGGGAGAGTTCCGACCCGCCAGCGCTGATCGGGTCGGTTGGAAGCCATGGAGCGGCATCGCTCACCCGGCAAGGCGCGTCAATCTTTGGGGGGCTGTTCGTCACCGTAGAACGTCACGCCGAGCTGGATGCGCTCGCGGCCGCTTTCCACGCGGTGGCGGTTCGTGTCGCGCAGCGAGTAGACGCAGCCGCAGTATTCCTGTTGGTAGAAGTTCTCGCGCTTGCTGATCTCGATCATGCGCGCCGAGCCGCCGCCCTTGCGCCAGTTGTATTCCCAGTACATCAGGCCAGAGTACTTGGCCGCCGCACGCACGCCGCAGTCATTGATCTGCTGCATGTTCTTCCAGCGCGAGATGCCCAGGGAACTGGTGATCACCGGAAAGCCGTGCTCATGCGCATACAGCGCCGTGCGCTCGAAACGCATGTCGAAGCACATGGTGCAGCGCACGCCGCGTTCGGGCTCGTGCTCCATGCCCTTGGCGCGCTCGAACCAGTTGTCCCGGTCGTAGTCCGCATCGACGAAGGGCACGCCGAACTGCTCCGCGAAGCGGATGTTCTCGTTCTTGCGCAGCTCGTATTCCTTGAGCGGATGAATGTTGGGGTTGTAGAAAAAGATGGTGTAGTCAATGCCCGAGGCCAGCATGGCCTCCATGACCTCGCCTGAGCACGGCGCGCAGCACGAATGCAGCAGCACCTTGTCGTGGCCTCCGGGCAGCGCAAGCGCTTTGCGTTCGACGGTGGTGTTCATCCCTTGGCTCCTTGGGCAATAGCGGTGGTGGCAGTTGCAGGCTGGCGGGCCAGTTCGACGAAGGCCCGCACGTAGTCAATGGCGGTATCCGCCTCGCGTGCGCCCAGGAAGATCTGCTTGGCAATACCGCGCGCGCCCAGCCGCACAGGCACCACGTCCATCCTGGCCGCATATTCCTCGACCAGCCAGCGCGGCAGCGCGGCGACACCGCGGCCGCTGGCCACCATCTGCACCATGATGTCGGTGGTTTCGATGGCTTTGTGGCGCTTGGGCGTCACGCCGGCCGGCAACAGGAACTGGCTGTAGATGTCCAGGCGTTCGATGTCCACGGGGTAACTGATGAGCACTTCCCGGGTCAGCTGCTGGGGCTTCACGTAGGCCGTAGAAGCCAGGGGGTGGTCTTTGGCCACGACCAGCACCTGCTCGTAGTCGAACACGGGTTCGAACTTCAGCCCCGGCTTGAACAGCGTGTTGATTTCCACCCAGAAGTGACCCACTAGCCCCCGGTGGGTCAGTTCTGCGTGGAAATCAACAGCCTAGATTCATTGAGATGCATCAAAGCAGTCTATCAGCGACAACGCACCTCGTCGTCTGCGTGAACTCTAAGGCAGACCCTAAAGGGGCGAGGGAGACACTTTCGGCGGTGCATCTCAACACTCTGCGCAGTGCGGTTGTATTAGACCTAGGGTTCAGCCGTGCAGTCCAAGAACTCGCAAAGCAGCGTCACCTCTACTACGAGCCGAATGTAATGACCTCAGCTGAAACGTCCTGGGTTGAAACCACTATCAGAGGCCAAGAACGATCAGTGTTGTAGCCTGACCCCTCGAAGTATCTGGTGTTTGCCATGCGCCCATTTGGGCTTACCCCATGAGCTGCGCCGTGCAGAGAACATCATCGCTAAACCACTTCGATGATGACTCAAGTCATTTCCCCTTGGCGAGCAGGATGGCATCACACGGGCAGGTTGCACCCAGCCATAGGACATAGGCTCTGAAGCCGCGCCCATTTCAGCTGGCGTGCAAACCGCCGAGCAACCATACCTATGCTGCCGCGCTGGCCTCGACAGCAACATCACTCAAACTCTCGCCCCTGAGTGAGCGGACTAGGTTCTCAGCAGCCCGCATTTCAATTTCGAACCGTACGCGTCTCACAGCCGAGCCGATGTGGGGAGTGAGTACTGTTCTGGCGTTGTTGGTCAATCCCGGATGAATTTCGCGAGGTCTGTCTGGAAGTAGCCAATCTTCCATCTCATAGACGTCAGCGGCGTACGCGCCAAGTTGCTCATTCGCCAAGGCATCGACAACCGCCCTTTCGTCGACCACAGACCCCCTACCCACGTTTACAAGGATCTGGCCCTTTTTCGATAGTTGAAGCATCCTGGAGTCAACCAGGTGGCGCGTATCGCTAACAAGAGGCACTGCCAGGAACACATAGTCCGATGTGCTGACAGCCTCATCAAGCGTGACCAGTTCGACCTGATCTAGACGCACACTTGGGTCTACACCAAGCAGCCGCGCGCAGCCAAAGCCCGCGAGTCGCGCCAATATGGCCTGCCCAACTTTTCCGAGACCGATCACGCTGGCCACCGACCCATGAAGCCCGGTTCCGTATAGAGCTGGCCTCCACCCAGAGTAGCCTGCTCTTGTAGCGGCGTCACCCTGAAGCACGTTCCTGCCAGCAGCAATAGCCAATCCGATGGCCAGCTCGGCTGTGGGCTCTGTGAGGAGGTCAGGAACAAAGGTGACGCTCACCCCGGCTTGTGCGCAAGCCCTCAGGTCGAAGTTGTCGTACCCCTTGAGTGCACAGGAGATGGTCTTGAGCCTGGGAGCGTTCAGCAGCGACTCTTTGGTCACACTGTCTGTCATGAAGGCCATCATGGCATCAGCATCCACGAGGTACTCCCTGAGCTGGCTGGGGCTCCAGGGGTCAGGCCCTGGATTCATGATGACCTCACCCTCAGCCTGGAGCTTCCTTAGAACCTCTTCATGAACTGGCTGCGTTACGACGATTTTCCGATGATTCATTTTTCGATTTACTTGAGACGCTTTCGCAGCATCGATCCAATGCTGTCAACCACGAGGACACAGGCAAGAATCGACAGAAGGATGGCTGAGACCTCGTCATACTTGACAAGGCGAAGTGCTGCCATCAGCTCGAAGCCGATGCCACCTGCACCGACAATGCCAAGTACTGCGGAGGCCCTGAAGTGGTACTCCCAGCGATAGATGGTTATGTCTGCCAACTGTGGAAGGACTTGGGGGATAACGGCATGCGAGATGACCTGAAAGCGGCTTGCGCCTACCGCAGCAGCTGCTTCAAGTGGCTTCGGATCCACGTGCTCAATGGCTTCCGCGTAAAACTTTGCGACCATTCCCGTGGAATGCAACGCTAGTGCGAGCACCCCAGGTAGAGCACCAAACCCTACGGCTGCCACGAACAGAATGCCAAGAATGATTTCTGGCACGGACCGGAATGCCGCCAGGATGACTCTGGCCACTCTTCCCACCAAAGGATTGGGGGTGGTGTTTGGAGCCGCCAGGAGCGCCAGCGGAAGTGAAAGCACGATAGTCAGTGCTGTGCCGGCAATCGACATCGCCAAGGTGTCCCTCAGCGGGATGACCCAGTGCTCCCAGCGGTCGAAGTTGGGAGGGACCATCTCAGATGAGAGCTGCTTGACAGCCGGGGCGCCTTCGATGAACCGCTGTGCATCGAAGAACCCCGTGACGTACAGGGCTACAAGGCAAACCAGAAGGACGAACGCTGTATTGCGCAGTCCAATGAACTGCTCCCGCTTGTCGCGACTGATGATGTTCTCGAATGCAGCCGAGGTCATTGCATACGGCCCAAATCAAGCTTCAGGATGGTTGCGGTATCCCTAAGGACGTCATATGCAGCGTCATCAGTGGCGGCAAACGCCTGGACACGAAACGCCTTGAGCACCTCAGCATCCTTCATGTCCAGAAAGGCAGAGCGGATGGCAGCTTTGAGCTCAGGCTTGAGGTCCCCCTGCATGACGACCGGATAGTTTGGAATGGGAGCAGAAAGGTCAAGCTGAACAATCTTCGTGGCATCAATGCTTCCTCGAGCGATGAGGTTGTCCAGAATCGGCTTGGACAGAGCCCCGGCTGGAATCTGACCCGACTGCACCGCACGTGCGACCGCGTCATGTGCCCCAAGGTGAACTGGCCGATAGTCCTTCTCACCATCAAGCTTGTACTTCTTGAGCAGGTGTGCACGTGGTGCAAGGTGGCTTGATGTGGACGCCTGGTCGCCAAATCCGAAGGGCTTGCCGCGCACGTCTTCAAGCGTTTTCACCGGCCCTCCGGCCGTTGCGATGAGGACCGACTGGTATGTGGGCGACCCACGTTCAACGCCCACCGCAAAGGGCTCAATCCCGGACGCCTTAGATTTGGCCAAAACGTACGAAAACGGTCCAAAGTACGCTACCTCAATCCGACCGAACCGCATTGCCTCGATCATCGAGGAGTAATCGGTAGTCACCACAATCTCAACATCCTTCTTGAGCTGCTGTTCAAGATAGCGCTTAAGAGGCTGCGCGTTCTGGATGATGCTGGCAGCGTTCTCATCTGGAAGAAGGGCGACACGAAGCTTTGATGGATCCTTTCCCTGCGCATGAGCCCACAGAGGAAGGAGTGCAGCAAAAGAAGCTGCGCTGACAACAAGAGAGAAGTTACGGCGATTCAGCATGGCAAGAGCTCCTTGGTTTGACTGGATTGAAGAGTTCGGGGGCTATCAGTGGACGCACTCGTGTTGGAAGCGTTGGACTGCTTTGCATAGAGGTTCCGCGCAACATCAGGACTCAGCTGCTCTGCCCTACCCTCGAATACAACAGCTCCCTGGCGGAGCCCAATGATTCGGTCTGCAAACGAGCGCGCGAGCTCCACCTGGTGAAGACTCACGATTGCGGTGAGGTGGTCCTTTTTGCAGATCTCATGCAACAAGGTGAGCACGCTATGTGCGGTTGCCGGGTCCAGGCTGGCAACAGGCTCATCGGCCAGCAGGATTCGTGGCTTCTGTATTAGCGCCCTAGCTATGCCTACGCGCTGCTGCTGCCCCCCAGACAAGGCATCAGCCCGGGAGAGCGCCTTTTCGAGCAGCCCGACACGCTCAATCACTGTGAGCGCCTCCAGCTTGTCCTTCTTGCTCCACGGCCATAGCGAAGCGAATGCACCCCTGTCACCGAGCTTTCCCATCAGAACATTCCTGAGGACCGACTGACGTCCAATCAGATGATGCTGCTGGAAAACCATCCCACAGCGCTTGCGGTGCTCTCTCAGCGTCTTTGCGTTGACTACCCCACCTGCCAGGCCAGGTATCGATACCTCGCCTTTTGTGGGCAGCACCAGTCCATTGATGCTTCGTAACAAGGTGGACTTCCCTGCGCCCGAGGCGCCCAGAAGCACCAAAAACTCTCCCTGCTTCACATCCAGACTCGTCGGGTGCAAGGCCACGGTCGAGTCAACGTAGCGGACGGAAACTCCCTTGAGACTCAGAACGTCTCGGTCCTTCTCCAACTTCATGTTGTTACCTTTGCAAGTTTCTGCCTGCGAGCAGCGCGAGAGCGCTTATGACGCACATTTGCCGCAGAAAGAAGTTCGATACGGCTAGGCATGCGTGCAGTTTGTTCGTGGAACGTGTCATCAATATGAAACTTGCACCCCGAAAAATAGGGGTATCTATAGATAACACCTATGTCTGGACTGCCCGGCGTCAACTATTCTGAGCGCCGGGCGTCAATTATCTTGAGCGGTGCGGTCGAGCAAGATCATTGAGTAGTTGTCGTTGCGCTGCGTTGCCGGCGAGCCGGCAACGCAGCGCGGCGGCGGTAGCTGTCCACGTTCATCTCCAGGATCGTCGCGTGATGCACGAGGCGGTCGACCGCGGCGATCGTCATGGCCTTGTCGGGGAAGACCTCGTCCCATGCCGAGAACGGTGCGTTGGCCGTGATGGCGATGCTCTTTCTCTCGTACCGCTCTGCGATCAGCTCGAACAGCACCGAGGTCTCGGCTTGGTCGCGACGCGCATAGCTCAGATCGTCCAGGATGATCAGATCGAAGCGATCGAGCTTGGCGAGTTCCCCCGGCAATCGCAGGTCTCGGCGCGCCGCTTGCAGGCGTTGCACCAAGTCGCTCGTGCGCACGAAGAGGACCTTGTAGCCGTGGTCGATGAGGGCATGGCCGATGCCGGCGATGAGGTGGGTCTTGCCGACGCCCGGCGGTCCGAAGGCGAGCAAGTTGTGCCCTTGTGCGAGCCAGCCATCGGCCTCGGCCAACGCCGTGACGTGAGCCTTGGAGACCGCCGGCACGGCATCGAAGTCGAAGCTTGCCAGGCTCTTGTCCGGCGGCAGATGGCTGTCGATGCGTGCGCGCGCAAGCCGGCGCGTCTCACGCTCGTTGACCTCCTGCTCGAGCAGCACGCCCAAGAAGCGTTCTGCCGGCCAGCCTTCGCGGTTGGACTGCTCGGCCAAGTCTGCCCACAGCCGCTTCATCGTGGGAAGCCTCAGCTCCCCCAGCATGAGGGGTAGGCGCGCTGCATCGGCGGCGCTGCGCGAGGATGCGATCGTGTTCATGCGGCCTCCAGCAGTTCGTCGTACACCGCGGTGGCCGGCAACATGACCTCCACGAATGGCATCAATGCCGGACGCGGTGCGAACTGCGTCCTCAGCACCTCGATGTCGGGGATTTCATTGCGCTCGCCCAAGGCGCTGAGGATTCCGGCGAGCTCGGCCACCACATTGGCCCGATCCGCGAGATCGAGCAGGTTCACCATCAACCGGCAGGCCTCTCGCTCGCTCAGTCGCTGGCTCATGCGTTCCCAGGCTTGGGCATATTCGCTGCGCGGGAACATGGCATCGCGCAGCATCCATCGGGCGAACGCTCCGGGCTTGCGCCGCAGCGACGGGAGCATGTGGCGCCAGTCGATGCGCTTGGGATGCTTGGTCTGGGCGCTGCTGCGCAACCGCTCGCACTCGAACACCTTCACTCCGCCCAGCCAGGCTTCGAGATGCGCGCTGTAGAGCCGAACCTTCAGCCGATGGCCGACCAGCCTGGACGGCACGCTGTAGTGGGCGGCCTTGATGCTGATCAGTCCGAACTTGCTGACCCTCGCGTCGACCTCTTCGAAGTCCGCCGTTCGCCGAGCCGGCAGCGGCCGAAGGCTGGCACGCTCGACCTCCCACGTCCGAGCGCAGCGCGCGTTCAGCCGCCGCACGGTATCGGCGACGAACTGGCCGTAACCATCGAGGCTCGCGAACTCGCGTGTGCCGCGCAGCAGCAGCGACTGATCCAGCGCAGTCTTCAGGCTGCCCTGGCGCGCTTCGATCGAACCGTTCTCGTGGCTCACGCCCGGATTGTTGCGGCTCGCGCGCAGGCCGTAGTGCGCGCACAGCTCGCGGTAGCGGGCGGTGAGCTCCTCCTGCTCGGCCAGGTTGTTGAACGCCGCCGACAGACTGTCGGTGCGATGCTCTTCGGGCACACCACCGGCCATCCATAGTGCTTCCTGAAGACCGCTCGCCAGCGCCTGGAAGCTCTCGCCACCCAGCACGATGCAGGCATGGCGCCAACCACTGTGGGCGAACGCGAACTGGTACAGCCGGTGCGGCAAGGCCTCGCCGACGATGGTGATGGCCAGCTCGTCGCAGACCGTGAAGTCCGACAGCCCAAGCCGGCCGGGCGGATGCTCCTGGGCGAAGAAGATCTCGCGATCGCCACCGTGCTCGGCGCGCCACTGCCGCACCCGACGCTGCAGGGTGCGCAACACCGTGCCGTCAAAGCGCTGCGGGTATCGAAGCTGCAGTTCCTCCAACACCGTCACCGCCATCAGCCCAGGGGCCGATTCCAGCATCGGCACGACCTCCGCCGCCCACACCTCCGTCAGCGGGTCGGCGCGCGTGCGCCAGTTGCGCGCCGGCTTCTGGGACGGCAGCAGCACCGCCGATTCGATGCGCCGCGCGCTGGCTACGCTTACCCCGGCCTTGGCAGCCGCCACCTCCTGGCTGTGCTTGCCGCGTAGTTCCTTGTACTTGGTCACTTGATGATCCGATATGCGTTTGCCGGGCAAGGTGGCTGCCTCCTCTAGAGGCAAACCACTTTAAAACCCGACCGCAAACGCACCCCGGGCGCGTGCGTCAACCGCTCACGATAGTTGTCGCTGACCGCTCAAGATAATTGTCGCCCGCCAGTCTGGACTCACGCTACTTGCGGCTTTGAAAGCCTTTGATGCGACGGCAAGGGCCGGAAGCATGACTGCTGCTGCGAAGCTGCTTGATCTACAGCAGCCCACCATCTCAGCGCATATTCAGCGCCTGGAGAATGAGTACGGCGTGGAGCTTTTTCTTCGTCAAGGCCGCCGGCTTGAGCTGACTACCTTTGGCAGGACTCTGCTGGACTACACGCGGCGGGCATTCAGCGGCGAGGAAGATGCGCACGCCCTTTTGGCAGCAGCCAAAAACCGATTCGTCGGGCGTCTTGTGATTCACGCGATCGGCCCGTACAACGTAGTCCCTGTTCTGAAGGCCTTCGGGAGCCGCCATCCCCAGGTCGAGGTCTCTGTCCGTGTAGGCGACTCCCGCTCAATCACGGAAAAGCTCCTCGACTACCAGGGTGATGTCGGCGTGGTCCTCAATCACGCCGAGCACCCCGAACTCCATTGCATGCCATACAGGTCACAGCGCCTGGTGGTCTTTGCGAACCGAGAGCACGCCCTAGCCCGGTGCGGTGAGATAGTGCTCAAGGACCTTCAGAGCCAGCGCTTCGTCATACGTGAGGAAGGTTCAACGACAAGAAGAGTCTTCGAGAGCGAGCTAATTGCCCGCAATATCAACATCCAGGTTGCGCTGGAGATGGGAAGCCGGGAGGCTGTCCGCGAGGCAGTCGCACAAGGAATAGGACTAGGCGTCGTTGCCGAGACAGCCTATGTTCCAGATCCGCGTCTTGTGAAGCTGAAGATTCTGGATACAGCAATGGCCACCCACGTCGACTTCATCTGTCGTCGCGAACGACAGAACGCTCCGCTGATAGCAACGATTTTCGACTTGGCAAAAGAGGTGAGAAGAGGCCTGGCCTAAAGATTCACGAACTTGGCGACAGGGCCCGAGTGGATCATTCATGCCAAGCCTATCGTTAGCAGCCATGCTGTCAGTCAAACAGGCCTAGATGGCTGCGCCTGTGGGAAGTGACTCCGTTGGATCCACTCTTACTCTTCGTCGTAGCCAATACCGTTGGACCATCGACAAGCTCCCTGTACAGCTTGTATCTTGGAGCGACGTACGGAGTTAGGGGAGCGCTTGGCTACACGCTCGGCACCAGTCTTGGCTTCTCCATCGTCGTCACTACCAGCTCCGTGCTAGTCGCGGTTGCCTATGAGATTCCTGCTGGCGGGCAATTTGGCCTAAAGCTGTTCGCGTCTGGCTATACCGCGTGGATTGCAAGCAAGTGCTTGCGTACTGCCTGGACGTCCAGCCGTGATTCCACCAAGGCTCTTGCCTTCACCAAGCTTGGGGCCTATGACGGTGCCATTCAGCAACTCGCAAACCCACGAGGGTGGGCCCTCGCCACTGTCTCAGTGGTCGGGTTCTCCGACGCCCAAGTCCCACCGTTGATGGAGGGGTCGTCTCAGAAAACGGAAAATAAAGCACGCTAAGCCGGTGGCAGCGGTCGCAATGGCCTGAACTTCCCCGCACCGACCTTGGCACTGCTGCGCCATAGGTAATCGCCGGTCAGGTTGATATGCTCCCACCCCAGCGGGGACAGATATTGCAGCAACGTGTCGTCCAGCGCCTTGCCGTGGGCACGCAAAGCACTGGTGGCACGCTCCAGATAGACCGTGTTCCACAACACGATGGCCGCCGTCACCAGATTGAGGCCGCTGGCCCGGTAGCGCTGCTGCTCAAAACTGCGGTCGCGGATTTCACCCAATCGGTAGAAGAAGACCGCCCTGGCCAGCGCGTTGCGCGCCTCGCCCTTATTCAGCCCCGCATGGACGCGGCGGCGCAGCTCCACGCTTTGCAGCCAATCCAGAATGAACAGCGTGCGCTCGATGCGCCCCAGCTCGCGCAGGGCGACGGCCAAGCCGTTTTGGCGCGGATAGCTGCCGAGCTTGCGCAGCATCAGCGAGGCCGTCACCGTGCCCTGCTTGATCGAAGTGGCCAGCCGTAGGATTTCATCCCAATGAGCGCGAATAGCCTTGATGTTCAGCCTGTCGCTGCTAATCATCGGCTTGAGTGCATCGTAGGCAGTATCGCCCTTGGGAATGAACAGCTTGGTGTCGCCCAGGTCGCGGATGCGCGGCGCGAACCGGAATCCCAGAAAGTGCATCAGGCCGAACACATGATCGGTGAAGCCCGCCGTGTCGGTGTAGTGTTCCTCGATACGCAAGTCAGACTCGTGGTACAGCAGGCCATCGAGCACATAGGTCGAGTCGCGCAAGCCGACGTTGACCACCTTGGCGCTGAAGGGCGCGTATTGGTCGGAGATATGGGTATAGAACGTCCGCCCAGGGCTACTTCCATACTTCGGATTGATATGCCCGGTGCTCTCTGCCTTGCTGCCGGTTCGGAAGTTCTGGCCGTCCGACGATGACGTGGTGCCGTCGCCCCAGTTTCCGGCGAAGGGTTGTCGAAACTGTGCGTTCACCAGCTCGGCCAGCGCCGTCGAATAGGTTTCGTCGCGAACGTGCCAGGCTTGCAGCCAAGACAGCTTGGCGTAGGTGGTGCCAGGGCAGGACTCGGCCATCTTGGTGAGCCCAAGATTGATACCATCAGCCAGAATCGTCGTCATCAGCAAGGTTTTGTCCTTGGCCGTGTCGCCGGTCTTCAGGTGTGTGAAGTGGCGCGTGAAGCCCGTCCATTCATCGACCTCCATCAGCAACTCGGTGATCTTGAGGTGCGGCAGCAACATCGCCGACTGGTCAATCAAGGCTTGCGCGGCGTCTGGCACCGCTGCGTCCAGCGGCGTGATCTTCAGGCCCGATGCAGTGGTGATGATGGCATCCGGTAAGTCGTTGGTCGCCGCCATGCGGTTGACTGTGGCGAGTTGCGCCTCCAATAATTCCAGTCGGTCATGCAGATATTGGTCGCAGTCGGTGGCCACGGCCAGTGGCAATTCGCTGGCCAGCTTCAGGGTGGCGAACTTCTCGATCGGCACCAGGTATTCGTCGAAGTCCTTGAACTGGCGCGAACCCTGCACCCAAACATCACCAGAGCGCAGTGCGTTCTTCAGCTCCGACAGGGCGCATAACTCGTAGTAACGCCGGTCAATACCCTCGTCGGTCAGAACCAGCTTTGCCCAGCGCGGCTTGATGAATGCGGTTGGCGCATCGGCGGGCACCTTGCGCGCGCTGTCGCTGTTCATGCCGCGCAGCACGTCGATGGCATCGAGCACACCCTTGGCGGTGGGCGCGGCGCGCAGTTTGAGCACGTCCAGGAACTGCGGCGCATAGCGGCGCAGCGTGGCGTAACTCTCGCCGATATGGTGCAGGAAATCAAAATCGGCAGGCCGCGCCAGCGTTTGCGCCTCGGTGACGTTGGCGGCGAAGGTGTCCCACGGCATGACCGCTTCGATGGCGGCGAACGGATCGCCGCCGCTTTGTTTGGCTTCAATCAGCGCCTGACCGATGCGCCCATACATCCGCACCTTGTCGTTGATCGCCTTGCCGGAAGCCTGGAACTGCTGTTGATGCTTGTTCTTGGCCGCATTGAACAGCTTGCCGATGATGCGGTCGTGAAGGTCGATGATTTCATCAGTGACGGTGGCCATGCCCTCGATGGCCAGTGCTACCAAGGTGGCGTAACGCCGCTGCGACTCGAACTTGGCCAGGTCGGCGGGCGTCATCTGGCCGCCCTCGCGGGCGATCTTGAGCAAGCGGTTTTGGTGTACCTGCCGTTCGATGCCAGCAGGTAGGTCAAGCGCCTGCCAGGCTTTGAGGCGTTCGATGTGTTCAAGCATGTGGCGCGAGTTCGGCTTGGCGGGCGATTGGCGCAGCCACGCTAGCCACGTCATTTTGCTACCATCCTTGCGCTTGAGCAGTTCGTCCAGGCGCTGGCGATGGACAGGTATCAAGGAATCGGCCAATGCCGCATGGATGCTCCGGTTGGCACGGGTAATGGCCTCGGCGCTTGCGCGCTCGATGGCATTCATGGCGGGTAGGATGATGCTCTGCCGCCGCAGGTTTTCAACAAGGGTGCTGGCCAGCACAATGCCTTTGTCTGTTTGCAAGGCCAGTTCGGTCAGTGTATGCACGGCTTGCCGGTAGTGACTCATGGTGAAGGGCTTGAATCCAAACACCGTTTGCAGCTCGACCAAGTGCTCCCGCCGTGTCTGCTCGCGCTGGCCGTAATCGTTCCAGCTTTCCACCGGCACCTTGAGTTGTGCGGCCACCATGCGCAGCAGGGGCGGAAATGGAGGTTCATCGACGCCCAAGAAGATGCCAGGGAATCGCAAGTAGCAAAGCTGCACGGCGAAGCCCAATCGATTCGCGGCGCCGCGACGCTGACGGATCACCGACAGGTCGGTTTCGTTGAACGTGTAGTGCCGTATCAGTTCGTCTTTGGCATCTGGCAGTGCCAGCAGACTTTCGCGCTCGGTGGCGGACAGGATTGAGCGGCGTGGCATGGTCAGTCTTCCCGCAGGTACTGGTACAAGGTTTCGCGGCTGATGCCGAAGTCACGGGCCACCAAGGTTTTTTGGTCGCCTGCCGCAACTCGCCGTTTCAACTCGGCAATTTGTTCGCTGTTCAGCGATTTCTTTCGTCCCCGGTAGGCACCGCGCTGCTTGGCCAGCACGATTCCCTCGCGCTGACGTTCGCGGATCAGGGCGCGCTCGAACTCAGCAAAGGCTCCCATGACCGACAGCATCAGATTGGCCATCGGTGAGTCCTCGCCGGTGAACGTCAGCCCTTCTTTGACGAACTCCATGCGCACGCCCCGTTGTGTCAGCCCTTGGACGATGCGGCGCAGGTCATCAAGGTTGCGTGCCAACCTGTCCATGCTATGCACCACCACGGTGTCGCCCTCGCGGACGAAGGCCAGCAGCCTTTCAAGTTCGGGACGTTGTGTGTCCTTGCCTGAAGCCTTATCGGTGAATACCTTGCCGACTTCTATTTGTTCCAGTTGTCGATCAGGATTCTGGTCGAAGCTGCTGACGCGGACGTAGCCGATACGTTGACCTTGCAAGATGCCTCCAAAGGTAAAAATGTCAGGATGAAATCTATTACCCTTGACTGAATGTGTCAATAAATATAAATTCACACTCTACTCTGACGTTGTTTGTGCTCAACATCTGACATCAGGTTAGGGCATAGCCTTAACTGACACCACCTCCCAGGGCCTGATATAAAGCAACACTATCGACTAGGCGTTGTGCCTGGGCCGCAACCATATTGATCCGGATTGACTGTGCCTGTTGCTGCGCGATGAGCAGTTGCAGGTAGCTGGCCGCGCCCAGCCGGTATTGCCGCTCGACCGACTGCAAGGAGGCCTGTGCAGCCATATCAGCGGCAGCGAGGGCAGTCAAAGTTTGTGCATCGCTTTCCACCGCGCGCAGGGTGTCGGCGACGTTACGCAAAGACTCCAATACGACGCTCTGGTAATTGGCTGCGGCGGCATCAAAAGCGGCGAGCGCCGCTCTTTTTTCAGCGGGTAGCCCTGGATTAAAAAGAGGCTGGGTGAGCTGCGCAACCAGGCCCCACACTGCCGAGCCACCACCGAACAGGGTACCGGTGGTCAGCGCTTGAGAGCCAAGGTTGGCGCTCAGGTTGATCTGTGGGTAGAGCTTGGCGACAGCCACACCATAGTCTGCATTGGCCGCATGCAACAGCGCCTCTGACGCCTGGATATCCGGTCGGCGGCGCACCAGTTCTGAGGGCACGACGAGCGGCATCTCGACGGGCAGAGTGAAATCGGCCAGAGTGAAGGCCGGGATGCCACCCGTGCCTGGGGCACGACCGGCTAGCACCGCCAGTAGATGTTCGGTTTGTTGCAGTTGTTTACGCAGCGCAGGCAGTTCTGCCCGCGTTTGCTCCGCCTGAGCTTGTAGGCTCAACGCTTCATCAGGTGAGGCCTGACCGATACGCACGCGTTCATGGGCTAGGCGCAGTTGCTCATCCTGCACGCGCAAAATGGCAGTAGTGGCTTCTAGTTGCGCGGCGAGGCGTGCTCGGGTAATGGCAGCGGTTGCCATGTTGCCGGCAAGGGCCAGGCGCGCAGCATTCAGTTCGAAGCGACGGTAGTCGGCGCGAGCAGCCAAGGCTTCGAGTGCGCGCCGGTTGCCGCCAGCCAGATCGAGGTTGTAATGCACGCCAACGCTGGCGTTGTAGAGGCTGAATTGACGTGCGTCTCCGCTCAACCCTTGGCTACTGGGACTCATTTGCTGGCGCTGAGATCCCAGTGCGACATCTACCTGTGGATATTGCGTCGAGCCCGCCTGTGCGGCAAGAAGCTCCTGCGCCTGTCGCAAATTGGCGCTGATGCTCGCCAGCGTCGGGCTGACATGGAAAGCTTCGTTGATCAGTCCGTCGAGTGTGGATGAACCCAAGCTTTGCCACCATTGCGTTTCGATCGGAAGCCCTTCGACTAGACGTTGTGTTTCGCCGAACTGCGTGGGAGCGGACGCGGTTCTATCAGCCACCGGTGTTGCAGTGTAGCGAGCCACATCGGGTGCGGTGGGACGCTGAAAATCAGGGCCGGCGGCGCAACCGGCCAGACCGGCGGTGACCAGACCAGCTACCAGGTAAGTTGCCGCAAGCCGTCTTTCGAGGCTGATGGGGCGCTGGCATGTTTTAGCGTGCTCCATAAAAATGCTCCACGAAAGGTTTACGGAAAGCTTGGTGGCAGCCCAAGCAGCTTTCCTGCACGTGGGCGAATGATTGGATCACCGCCTTGCCGTCGCTGCTCGCAGCAGCCAGCTTCATGGCCAGCGCCGCCTCGTGAGTCTGCGCGTCAAAGTTTCTGAACTTGGTCGCATCAGCGCCGAGGTAAGCAAGGATGCGCATTTTTTCAGTAAGCGGTGGCTCGGGGTGTGCAGCAACTTTTGGGGCGAGCTGAACGACCTGAACCCATTCCTCCTGCGAAATCGCACCGGTAATAGCCTGCATGTTGCGCCCGAGTTCCTGCATGATCTTGCGTAGCGCCAGTGGCTCAACCTGGGTAGCGTCACCAGCCCAAGCTGGCAACTGAAAACCCCATAAAAGCAGGCAGGCCGTAACGGTCAGGGTGATAGTTCCAAATGCGTGGCTGTGTTTGCGGTGGGTCATGAAATTCTCCTGTAATTCAATCGTTCTCTCATTCGAACTCCCGCCCTTCGCCAGCTTCCTCATGGGTCACACCGTCGCGGATGTGGTAGATGCGCTTGAAAGTGGGGATGATCTTTTCGTCATGGGTGACGACGATGATGGCGGTCTCGAACTTCCGAGCCATGTCATTGAGGATGCGGATTACAGCCATGGCGCGCTCACTGTCTAGTGGAGCTGTGGGCTCATCAGCCAGGATCACCGGAGGGCGATTGACCAAACCTCGCGCAATGGCGACCCGTTGCTGCTCGCCACCGGAGAGTTGCGAGGGCATGGCGCGAGCCCGGTGTTGCACATCGAGCGCGGTGAGCAGTTCCAGTGCCTTCGCGCGCGACTCCCCATTCGCGACGCCTGCGAGCATCGGCAGTAGCGCCACGTTGTCGGTGACATCGAGAAACGGAATCAGGTATGGTGCCTGGAAAACGAAACCGATCTTGTCGCGCCGCAAGGCGCGCAAGTCGCGGACTTTCCAGCCATCGTCGTAGATCACTTCATCGCCCAGCGTCATGCGACCGGCGGTCGGATCAATCACCGCGCCCAGACATTTGAGCAGCGTGCTCTTGCCGGACCCGGAAGGGCCAATCAGGCCCACCACCTCGCCGGGTGCCACCTGCATGTCCACGCCTTTCAAGGCATTGACCGCGGTATCGCCCTCGCCATAACGTTTTCTCAAACCTTCGATGCGAATGCCTTTGCCACTCATCTCAACCTCCAATGGCTTCGGCCGGGTCGACCTTGAGTGCCATGCGAATGGCGACGATGCTGGCTAGAACGCAGATCACGAGCACGGCGAAAAAACCGGCGATGGAGTCGAACGGCATCAGCAGTACGTACTTGGGAAACAGGGGCGCTGAGAAAGTGGCTGTGATCTTGCCGACCACGAAACCAATCACGCCCAGGGCGAGCGCCTGCTGCATGATCATCGCGGCGATGGTTCGGTTGCGTGTGCCGATGAGCTTCAACACCGCGATCTCGCGGATTTTGTCCATCGTCAGCGAATAGATGATGAAGGCAACGATGGCCGCGCTAACGATGGCCAGAATCACCAAGAACATGCCGATCTGCTTGGCCGACGTGGCGATCAACTTGCCGACGAGGATGTCTTCCATCTGTGCCCGTGTGTAGACCGTCAAACGTTTCCAGCGCCGGATGGATTCGGCAACCTCGTCCGGCGCATGACCAGGTTTCAGAGTGACCAGCACTGCATTGACGAACGCGTTGGTGCTCTGTGAAGCAATCACGGCATCCAGCAAACCAGTAACACCGGGTCGATTGAAGGCCGGGTTGGCTTCGGTGCGACGCCGGCTTTGCCAAATGGCGTCGTTGTCCTTGAGGAACTGAGCCTCTTGGGCATCCTTGAGCGGAATGAATACCATCGGGTCGCCGCTGGACGACACCATGCGCCGTGTCAGCCCCACGACGGTGTAATGATTTCGGCGAATGGCAAGACGATCTCCCAGTTTGAAGCCGGTGGCGATGTCGGCCACCGCCTCGTAGTGACCGCGCGTGATCTGGCGTCCAGCGACGAGATAAGGAGGCCATCCGGGTGTAGCCCCCAACGCACCGGGCGCGATGCCGACCACCATGGTGCGTACATCACTCTCGCCCTTGCGTACCTGCATGGTCAGGTAGGTCACGTTCGCTGCCTGTGAGACTCCCGGCATGGCGAGAATGGCGCGATACACGTCATCGTTGAGGCTGGACGACTCCGCATAAGGACCCAGAGTATCCTTTTGCACCACCCAAAGGTCAGCGCCACTGTTGTCGAGCAACGCCTTGCCGTCGTCCACCATGCCTCGGTACACCCCAGCCATGACCAGGGTGACGCCGATCAGCAGACCCAGACCGATGCCGGTGAAGACGAATTTTCCCCAGGCATGGAGAATGTCGCGGCCGGCCAGGCTGATCATCGTGACACTCCTGGGATATGGTCGACCACATGGATGCGGCTGCGCGCCGTCAGTGCCTTTTCGCTATAGGTCACAACCTGGTCCCCATTCTTGAGCCCTTCGCGCACCTGCACGTAACCATTGAGGTCGGAAGTGCCGAGCTTGACCGGGGAGAAATGCAGATCACCATCCACGATTTGCCAGACACCAACTTTGTCGCCCTCACGCTGGACGGCAGCGTTGGGGATCAGTGGAGCGGCCGGGAGCGCCGGCAAGTCAACCGTGACTTCGGCCAGTTCACCCACCGGTGGCAAAGGTTCTGGTTTGTTATCGAATGTCACCTTGGCAAGCGTTTCCTCGGTTACCGCGTCGGCCTTGGGTTCCACCCGCAGCACGCGACCTTTCAAGGTCTGGCCACCACGCGAACGCAGGACGATAAGAGTCGGCAACCCCCCAGCCAGCCCCGATGCGCTGATCTGGTCGAAGCGCGCATTGATCCACAAACTCTTGGGGTCGATCACTTCCACCACGGCCTGGCCCGCGACGATGGTCGTGCCGGGATCGGCATCGCGCACGGCGACTACACCGTCGACCGGCGCGATCAGGCGCAGATTGCTCCGCTGCGCGACGAGTCCTTCGCGGTCGGAGCGTGCCCGGACAATATCTTCCCGAGCGGCAGATAAGGCGGCATCGGCGATCTGCAGTTCCTGCCGCTTGGTGGTGACGATTTCCTCGCTGGTCGAGCGCACCGCAAACAATTGCTCGTAGCGGCGCGCCTGGGTTTGCGCGTAGGCTTGCCGGGCTTCTGCCTCGCGCAAAGCCGCTTCCGCACGCTTGAATGCCGACTCCTGTGAGCGCACCCGATCATCGAGGTCGACCGGCTCCATCTCGCCGAGCACCTGTCCGGCCTTGACCTGGTCGCCTACATGCACCTCCAGGCGTTTGACGCGCCCGGCAAACGTCGGCCCGATCTTGTAGGTGTAGCGCGCCTCCACCGTGCCGATGCCGAACAGCGCCGGTGTGATAGCCCGTGATTCCACGCTTGCCACCGTCACCGCGACCGGGGCGAGCGGCCCTGATCGCAGACCGACATAAATAAAAAGCACCAGCAAAGGAATGATGACGGCAAGCAGCGCCAGGGTGCGGCCTTGCAAGGGTAACTTTTTCATTGCGCACTCCTTATGCCACGCCGATAAATTGCAAAGACGCGCGGCGCATCGCGGTGCATACGTCCCACATCACCCGCCAACAGCGATTGCATGACCAAGCCCTGGATCGTGCCAATGAACAGCGTTGCCGCCGCCTCGTTGTCAAGCGAGGGAGACAACTCGCCGCTGGCCTTGCCTTTCTCGATGAGACGATGCAAACGTTCGCCGTAGCGCTGAATCAAGGTTTGCACCATGCGCTTGGCCGGTGTCGATTCGGCACGCTGAAGCTCACCAAACATCATTCTTGGCACGCCTGGGTGCTCAGCTACGAATTCGATATGACTCATGAACATCGCCTCCATGGCTGCCAAGGGCGACTCGATTCCTTGTGCGGATCGATCGATTCTGGCTAATAGGCGCTCTGCTACCCACTCCATGACCGCCTGCCAAATGGCTTCCTTGTTCGGGAAGTGCCGAAACAGCGCACCCTGGGTCAAGTTCATGTGTTTAGCGATAGCTGCAGTGGTTATCTCGCTTGGGTTTTGTGAACCGGCAAGCGCCACGACGGACTCGACAGTTACGGCACGACGTTCATCGGCCGGCAGATGCCTTGGATGGGTGTCCACGAGCACTCCTTGTAAGATAGTAATTGATTACTATCTTACCACAAGAGGCAACTCAAACAAGAGAAAACCCGACGTACTCGTCAATATCTAGCGTCTGCAATGGGCTTAACGTGCTTTATTTTCCGTTTTCTGAGACGTCCCCACGTACAAAGGTGTCGATCTGACCGGTGCAACCTATGCCACGGACATCCGGCTCTCCGACCCGGATGGCAATGAGCGCACGCTGGCGGACTTCCGAGGCAAGGCCATCCTGGTCTTCTTCGGCTTCACTCAGTGCCCAGATGTCTGCCCGACGGCCCTGGCGCGGGCGGCCGAGGTCAAGCGGCTTCTCGGCCCCGACGGCGAGCGCTTCCAGACACTGTTCGTCACGGTCGATCCCGAGCGCGACACGCCCGAGGTGCTCAAAGCCTACACGGCTGCATTCGACCCCAGCTTTATCGGTCTGTACGGCGACCTGGAACGCACCGCACAGATCGCCAAGGACTTCAAGGTCTACTACAAGAAAATGCCGACGGGATCGTCCTACACCATGGACCACACATCGCTCAGCTACGTCTACGACCCGCTAGGAAAGCTGCGCTTGGCCCTGCGCCATGAGCAACCCGCCCAAGACTATGCGGACGACATCCGCAAGCTCTTGAACCCTGCCTGACCCTCTATCCCCTCAAGGAGAACACCATGAAACTCGTCATCCGCACAGCCATCGTCGCCGCCTCGCTGCTCGCGGCCACCGCCCAGGCGCAAGTCACCGTCAAAGATGCCTGGGTGCGCGCCACCGTACCGCAACAGAAAGCCACCGGCGCCTTCATGCAGTTGAAGGCAACCAAGAATAGCAAGCTGGTCTCGGCCAGCTCGCCGCTTACGCCCGCCGTCGAGGTCCACGAGATGGCCATGCAGGACAACGTGATGAAGATGCGCCAGGTGCCGGCCGTCGAGCTGCCCGCAGGCAAGACCGTGGAACTCAAGCCCGGCGGCTACCACGTGATGCTGATGGACCTGAAGCAGCAGGTGAAGGAAGGCGACACGGTGCCTCTGACCCTCGTCATCGAGGGCCCGGACGGCAAGCGCGAATCGGTCGAAGTGAAGGCTCCCGTGCGTGCGCTCAACGCCAGCGCCCAGCCGGCTGGCCACGATGCCCAGGGCGGCCACAAGCACTGAAGCACTTGGCGGGTGGGTGAATGGCGCACCTGTAGCACACCCCACCGCTTGCAGCCCTCGAAATTCGAAGCCGCGATGCCAACTCCCGCAACCTAGGTCACGCATAGCCAAAAAGCTCACGGCGTACGGCAACCGGAGATGGTTACTCCACCAGCGTTTTGCAATGCGTGTTTACTAGCGCTGTTTCTCTGAAACCCACGGTCTCCTTGCATGAAGGCCTCTAGCATGTGCGGGATCAGCGTCGTGGCATCGACCGCTTCGCCGTACACCTGCGCGTGCAGCGCGGCGTAACGGTCGAGGTCGGCTTTCAGGCTGACCGGGCACGCAAAGGCCAGCTTGACGCTCTCGACCTTGGGCAGCGGCCCAAGCCGCAACTTCCTGGTGGTGTTCATTTCGCAATTCCACGGTTGAAGAACATAGGCTGGTACGGCCGCAGCACAAAATCGCGGTTGACGATGATCCGCACCGGCAGGCCCGGCCGCTCGGTCAGCGTCGGCTGGATGTTCATGTTGCGCCGGGTCATCTCTTGGCCGACCTGGTTGATGCTGTCCTGCGCGCTATCGCGCCCAGCGATCACGATGCGGTTGCCATCCTGCCGGTTTTCCGGTGCGGCCAACTCGGCACCCACGCCCAGCAGGGTCGTCAGCGCCGCACCCGCGAAGACGCGATCCCAATGCCAATCGACGCCATCCTCCAGGCCGGAATAGCCGGCAGGGTCAGTGCCCGCCAGGTTGTCTAGCTTCAGCGAGGACGTGTCCGGCAGGATGACGCGGTTCCACACCACCTGTACGCGGCTCTGCCCGTAGCTCACCTGGCTGTTGTACTTGCCCAGGATGCGCGATCCCTGTGGGATCAGCAGGAACTTGCCAGTGGCCGTGTCATAGACCGGCTCCGTCACCGTGGCTATCACGTCGCCCGGCAGATCGGACTTGATGCCCGTCACCAGCGCGCCCGCGATCACCGTTCCCGCCATGACCTGATACGGCGAGGCCGGCATCTGGAGATTGCCGGAATTGCGGGTTTCCGTAGAACCGCCTTTCAGGAAAGCCTCTTTCTGGTCTTGCCGGTTCTGCACGGCTGTCGGGTCGGATGGCTGGGCCGCCGTCGAGGCCGGGCCAGCGGCCAGCGGGTCGAAGCCCGCCAAGGCGCTGCCGGGCGCAGCCGCAGCGGCTTGCGCCGTGACCGGCGCGGTGGCCTTGCCTTGGTTGCCCGAGCGGAAAAACACCGACGAGTTCGCCGCCGCATCGGCCTCCTTGCGCCACGCATCCGCCGGATCATGTCCCGGCGGTGCGTAGGCCGGCGTCACCGGCTGCTGCGACTTCACGATGGCTGGGCCGAGATCACCCGGCAGCGGCGGCCCCAGCTCGGGCACCTTCGGCGGCAGCTTCGAGTAGTCGGCCGGCAGACCATCCAGCCCCTCGGACTTCGAGACGCGATCGACGTTGTAAAGCTCGGTCTGCTCGCCCGTGCCGCGCCGGTGCGGCTGCAATGACCAGATCGTGGCCCCGAGCACGGCGACCGACAGGACGCCGACGAGGATGGCCAGCGTGCGCCGGTTCAGGCGCGTGACCGGGCGCGGCTGGGCGCGCAGCGCCACCGCCTCGGGCGCGACCTTGCCCGCCTGCGCCGCAAGATCAGGGGAATCGTCCTGGCTCATGGTCAGTTCCTCCGTGTGCCGTCCGTGCGCTCAATCCGCACCACGTCGCCTTTGTCCCCGCCCAGGCGCAGTTCGGCCGCGCCGAACAGGCGATCAACGATGTAGTACGGCGCACGGAATCGGTAGTTCACCAGTTGCCCGTCGCCTTGCGCGCCGATCACGAACAGCGGCGGCAGCTCGCCCTGGGCGATGCCGGGCGGGAACTGGATGTAGACCTTCTCGCCGTCATCGAAAGCACGCAGCGGCTTCCACGGCGGATTGCTGCCGCTGATGGCATAGCGGAAACGGATCTTCTCCAGCGACAGGCCGCTATCGACCGGGGCGGCGGCGCTGGCCGCCTGCGCCTGGCGCTGCAAGGCCAGCATCTTGTCCTTCGGGTACTCCCAGGACACCGACGCCATCCACGTCTTTTCGGTCGAAGTCAGCTCCAGCAGATACGTCCGGCGGCTGGTGGTGATGACCAGATTGGTCTTCAAGCCCGAGCGGATCGGCTTGACCATCACGTTGACGCGCAGAGCCTCACCGCTGCCGCTCGACGTGTCCCCGACGATCCAGCGCACCGTGTCGCCGGCCGCGACCGTCACCAGTTCCTCGCCGGGCTGCAGCGAAACCACCGTCACGCGGCCCACGGCCGCATAGAGCTGGTAAAGCGCGCCATCGGTAAAGGGCCAGACCTGGATCGCGTTGACGTAGCCTTCGCGCGTGGGCGCGACACGGGCCTCGGCATTGGCGCGCGAGACGCGCACTTTCTCATCCGCGGGTTCCGGCGCGGGCTTGGCCTCCTCGGTCTCTGGCAGTGGTTTCAACTGCGACGGCAGCGCGAGCGGCTGCGGCACCGTGACCACCTCCACCGGTTTTGGTGGCTCCGGCAGCGGCTGGGCCTGCACCGGCTCATCGAGCGAAATGGTCGGTGGCGGCTTGCCCTGAGTAGCGCAGCCAGAGAACAGCACGGTCGAAGCCAGAAGCATCACCGGCAAGGCGGATTTACGGAAAAGATCATTCATGGTTTTGCTCCTTCGTTAGCTTCCAGTTCGCGGCTCCACGACAGCCCGTTGACGTAGATGCCCAGGGGGTTCTTGCGCAGACGCTGCTCGGTGCGCGGGGTTTGCAGCACCGTGGAAATCACCGCGTTCCAGCGTTCGGTGCGATCCAGCGCGCCATTGACGAAGCGCGTTTCCGTCCAGCGCACGTTGAAAGACGTGTCGCTGGCGCGGGTCACGCTGGTGATCTGCACCGTCACCGACTCCTTGCCGATGCGCGCGAACGGGTCATTCGTGCGGGCGTACTCGTTGAGCACGACCGCGCCTTTGTCGGTCGTGTAGTCGTAGGCATCGAGCCAGTTCTGCCGCACCACGATGGGGTCGATGGACAGCGAGCGCACCAGGCCGATGAAGCGGCCCAGGTGGTAGGCGATCTGCGCATCGCTGGGCTTGTAGGGCGTGGCGGCCTCGCCGACAGCGCGCACCTGGCCCGCGTTGTCCACCTCAATGACGTAGGGCGTGACGATGGACTGCGCCGAGCGCCAGACTAGGCCGCCCGCCATCAGCACGGCCAGCGTGAGGCAGCCAAAGGCCATGAAACGCCAGTTTCTGGCCTGCACGCGGGCCGAGCCGATGCGCTCGTCCCAAACCTGGGCGGCGGATTGATACGGAGTAGCAGGCTGTGGCGTATCGGCGTAGCGCACCTGCGGTCGTTTGAATCGCATGGGAGTTCTCCTTGAAGATCAGGAATCGGAATCGCGCAGGCTCGGGCCTTGGCTGGAGCTGCCGCCATCGCCGCCGCGCAGCGTGTGGGCGGCGGTCGTCGCGGCATGGGTGAGCTGCTGCCTGCGATGCAGGCGCTTGGCCCAGGCGGGTTGCGCGGTGGATGGGGTTGGCTCGTTTGCAGCCTGTGCGGCACCGCCCCCTGACGCCGATCCGGCGTCATCGGGCCGGAAGGCGGCGGCGACACGCTCCTTCATCGAGCGCGCGCCCTCAGCCACCTTCTGCCCGGTCGCCTGCGCGCCGGTCTTGGCGACATTGCCGACACCAGCGGCAGCGCCCTTGAGGCCGCCGCCGGCGGATGCAGAACCCGCCTGAAACGCCGACCGCGCGCTGCTGGCGGCCCCAGTGGCGGCACGCGCTCCGCTACCGGCCAGCTTGGCGGCTGCGGGCGCCATGCGCGCCCCGGCGGCGACTGCGCCGCCGACGCCCGTAGCCGCAGCGCCCACGGCAACAGCAGCGCCGGCCGCGCCCAGCGCCGCACCGGCCATCGCACCTGCGCCGAGCTGCGGGCCGCCGGACACCAGCCCGGTTGCAATGCCCGGCCCGAAGATGCCCAAGGCCAGCAGCGTCAGCGAGGCCAGCATCACGACCACGGAGTGGTCGATGGATGGTTCGGCGGGCTGTACCTGAAACTCGGCGAACAGGCCCGAGCCGATGCCCACGATCACCGCCAGCACCAGCACCTTGATGCCGGACGACACCACGTTGCCCAGCACCTTCTCGGCGAGAAATGCGGTCTTGTTCCAGAGCGCGAACGGCACCAGCACGAAGCCGGCAAGCGTGGTCAGCTTGAACTCGATCAGCGTGATGAAAAGCTGGATCGCCAGCACGAAGAAGCACAGCAGGACGATCAGCCAAGCGAGGAACATCACGACGATGGGCGTGATGTTCACGAAGACTTCGGGGAAGCCCGCCATGTCGCCGATCTGTTTCAGGATCGGCGCACCGGCGTCGATGCCGACCTTCGCCAGCCGGCCCGGTTGCAGGAAGTTCTCCATGCTCAGGGTCGAGCCGCTGGCCGTCAGGCCCAGCCCGGCGAAGGAGCGGAACACGATGCCAGCCAACCAGTTGAAGTTGCCGATGATGTAGGCGAAGGCGCCGACGTACAGCACCTTGCGGATCAGCTTGGCGATCACGTCCTCGCCCTGGCCGGTGGCATGGCTCATCGCCCAGAACAGCCCGGCGAGCGTCATGTCGATGACGATCAGCGTGGCGGTCAGAAACGCCACTTCGCCGTGCAACAGGCCAAAGCCCGAGTCGATGTAGCGCGAGAAGGTGTCGAGGAAGCGGTCGATGACCGTCACGTCGTTCATGGCGAGTCCTCCTGCCCAGGCAGAGCGATTGCCGCGCTGCCATCGGCGGGTTCATCGAAGCTGGGCGGGATCGGCGGCAGGTCGGCCAGCGTCTGGTACTCATTCGGCCCGGCCTGGCCGGAGAGAAAGCGCCGCAGGTCGGCCTGTGCCACCTGCGCGCAAAACGCGCCGTCGTGCGCGCCCGCGCGGCACTGCGCGCGCAGCGCGTGCAACCGGGCCGGGTCGGCGGCGAGCGCATTCACCGACACTTGCTGCGGCCGGTCACAGCCGGCCAGCACCAGCGCATGAATGGCGAAAGCAAACACGACGGGCGTGCGTTGCATGGCAGCCTCCGTCAGCGGTTGTAGAAATTGACGGGCTGCGGCGTGTACGGCGTGCCTTCGCCCAGGAAGCGGCGCGTCACTTCGCGCCCGCGCTCCGTGGCCGCCGCCTGCCGCGCCAGTTCCAGCGAGGCCGCGCGGTCTTGCGTGATCTGGAGCCGCTGCGTCTGGATCGACTGCTTGGCCTGCAAGGCCAGCAACTGGTTCATGGCCTGCATCGCTTGCAGCGCGCCCTCGGCCGACTGGCTCTTGCCCACGAGGTCGGCCAGCACGCTTTCGTCGTCGCTCAGGTTCTGCGACGCCTGGGCCTGCATCTGCATGGTCGTTTGCAGGCCGTTGAGCGTGTTCTTCCAACGCTCCTGCGCATCGAGGTACATCTGATTGCCGCTCACCGTGGCGGCGTACTTCTCGGGATACAGGCGCACGAATTCGCGGTCGATGCTTGTCACTTCGTAGGCCAAGCCCTTGGCCTGCGCGATCAGTCGCTGGGTGGTCGCCAGGTTCGCGCGCAACTGGCCGACCACGCTGGACGGCAGGCTGGCCAGGTTGCGCGCCTGGTTAATGAGCATCTGCGCTTCGTGCTGGAGTTGCTGGATCTGGTTATTGATCTGCTCCAGCGTGCGAACGGCGGTGAGCGTGTTCTGCACCAGATTGGTCGGGTCGAGCACGATGTCGCCGACGCCGAACAAGGCGTGGGCGGGTTGCGCGATGCCGAATGCGAGCACGCAGGCGGCGGTCAACGCGGCGAGCTTGGGGGTATGCAATTTCATAGTTGGTTCTCCTGGGGGTGGTCAGCGGTACGGAGGGAACCCGGCGCGTAGCCGGGGAACGAGGGCAGCAGGTCGGCCGCCCAATCGAGGCCGCGATGGCGCAGCCAGGCGCCCGCGAAGCCGGGCACGCCGGCGTCCTGCGGCACGCGGCCAAGAACCTCATCAATGGCGCGCTGGTCTTGCGGCGTGGAAGCACCCGCGAAGGCCAGCGTCGCCGGCCCCAGGTCGAGGTCGAACACGCGGTTGCCGAGGCGGGATTGGTAGTAGTAGTCGCGCTTGGGCTGCGCGGTGGCGACGATCTCGATCTGCCGGCTGTTGAGGCCGAAGCCCTCGTAGATCGCGCGAATCTGCGGTTCGGTCGCTTGCGGGTTCGGCAAGAAAATCCGGCTCGCGCAGCTTTCGATGATGGCCGGCGCGATGGCCGAATCCTTCACGTCCGCGAGCGACTGCGTGGCGAAGATGACACTGACGTTCTTCTTGCGCAGCGTCTTGAGCCACTGGCGGATGCGCGCCGCAAACACCGGGTCATCGAGGAACAGCCAGGCTTCATCGAGGATCAGCAGCGTGGGCGCACCATCCAGCCGCTCCTCGAAGCGCGCGAACAGGTAGCGCAGCACCGCGAGCACAGCAGCCTTGCTGTGCATCAGCTCCTCCATCTCGAACGCCTGCACGTCGGATGTGCCGAGGCGGTCGTGGTCGGCATCCAGCAGCCTGCCGTGCGCGCCGCCCAGGACGTAGGGCGCGAGTGCCTGGCGCAAGGTGTTCGATTGCAGCAAGGCCGTCAGGCCCGTGAGCGTGCGCTGCTCCACCGGCGCGCTGGCCAGGCTCCCCAGCGCAGACCAGATGGCCGCCTTCTCGTCCGGGCCGACGGCCGCGCCTTCGTGCAGCAGGCGGCCTTCCACCCATTCGCTGGCCCAGGTGCGGTAGCCCTCTCGGTCGATGCGCGCCAGCGGCTGGAAGGCGATCTCGTCGTCCGCGCCCAGGTCGTAGTGCTCGCCGCCCATGCCCAGGATGGCCGCGCGGATCGAGCGCCCCATGTCGAAGGCGAAGATGCGCGAGCCGCGATAGCGGCGGAACTGCATCGCCATCGTCGCCAGCAGCACCGACTTGCCCATGCCGATGGGGCCAACCACCAGCGTGTTGCCCACGTCGCCGATGTGCGTCACCAGCCGGAACGGCGTGGCGCCGTCTGTGCGCGTGACGATCAGCGGCGGCCCATCGAGATGCGCATTGCGTTCCTGGCCGGCCCATACCGCCGACACCGGCATCATGTGCGCCAGGTTCAGCGTCGAGACGATGGGCTGGCGGACATTGGCGTATGCGTTGCCCGGAATGGACGACAGCCACGCATCCACGGCGTTGAGCGTTTCGGGGATGGTGACGAAGCCGCGCCCCTGGATGACGCGCTCCACCATGCGCAGCTTCTCGTCGGCAACGGCGGCGTCCGCGTCCATGACGGTGACGGTCGCCGTCAGGTAGCCGAAGGCGACCTGATCGCTGCCCAGCTCCTGCAAGGCAGCATCGGCGTCGGCGGCCTTGTTGTTGGCGTCGGTATCGACCAGCGGGCTTTCCTGCTGGAAGATCGTCTCGCGCAGCAACGCGATGACGTTCTTCCTTTTCGCAAACCACTGGCGGCGCAGTCGGGCGAGTTCTTTTTCCGCCTCGGCTTTGTCGAGGCACAGAAAGCGCGTACTCCAGCGATACGCGAAGCCCAGGCGGTTGAGGTCGTCCAGAATCCCCGGCCAGGTCGAGGTCGGGAAACCGCGCACCGACACCACGCGCAGGTGCTGGTCGCCCAGCATCGGCGCCAGGCCACCGACCAGCGCGGAATCGGTCAGCAGCGCGTCGATGTGGAACGGCACTTCGGGAACGCCGACGCGGTAGCGGCGCGTCGAGACGGTCGAATGCAGGTAGGTCAACGTCTGGCTGTCATCAAGCCAGGCGATCTCCGGCATCACGCCATCGAGCAGGTCGAAGATGCGATCCGTTTCAGCGACGAAGGCGTGCAGCCGCTCGCGCCAATCCACGCCTTCGGTGGGCCGGTTTTCGTACAGCAGGCCCGCGGCCCGAGCACGGGATTCCTCGGACGGCAGGTAGGCCAGCGTCAGGTGATAGCCGCTCTCGAAGTGGTTGCCCGAATCCTCGAAGGCGGCGCGGCGTTCTTCATCGACCAGCCAGGACAGCGGTTCGGGGAAATCGGAGTGCGGGTAGTCGGCGGCAGACCGGCGCTCGGCTTCGATGAACAGCGCCCAGCCCGAACCCAGGCGGCGCAGCGCGTTGTTCAAGCGCGCCGATGTGGCGATCAGCTCGCCTTGCGTCGCGCTGTCGAGGTCGGGGCCACGAAAGCGCGCCGTGCGCTGGAAGCTGCCGTCCTTGTTCAAGACGACGCCCGGTGCCACCAGTCCGGCCCAGGGCAGCCAGTCGGCGAGCAAGGCCGGTCGCTGGCGGTATTCGGCGAGGTTCAGCATCGCGGCGTCCTCCCCTACACGTCCAGCAGCGGGCGGTGCTTGATGTGCCGCGCGAACACGGCCATGAACTGCGGATCGACGCGCGCGCCCCGCATCGCCAGCGAATGGCCGACGATCCAGAGCACGACACCGGGAATCCACAGTTGCAGGCCCAGCCCGACAGCGGCGGCCAAGGTGCCGTTGGCGATCGCCACGGTGCGCGGTGCGCCGCCCAGCAGGATCGGCTCGGTGAGCGAGCGATGCAGCGGCACCTCGAACCCGGCCGCGAAGGTGTCCGGGGCACTCATACGACGGCCCCGCCCGAGAAGCTGAAGAACGACAGGAAGAACGAGGACGCGGCGAAGGCGATGCTCAAGCCGAACACGATCTGGATCAGCTTGCGAAAGCCGCCCGACGTGTCGCCGAACGCGAGCGCGAGGCCCGTGGCGATGATGATGATGACCGCGACGATGCGCGCCACCGGCCCCTGGATGGATTCAAGGATGGATTGCAGCGGGCCTTCCCACGGCATCGAGGAACCGGCGGCCTGTGCAGTGCCCGCAAGCAGCAGCATGAAGGCAGCGAGCATCAAGCCTTGCATGGCCGGGCGGGCCAGGCCATCCAGCCGCGCGGGACTGGAGCGGCGGGAAAGCGGATTTACAGAAATACGGAAAGCATCAACGTGCGTCATGGCAGTTCTCCAGAAAGGTCGAGGGATGGGGAAGTCGCCGCAGCGGGTGCGGCATCGGGAAGTGGCGGCAGCTCGGGAAACGGCGCGTCCATCGCATCCGCCAGTCGGTAACCCGCGCCATCGAAGCCGACGACGCGGGCGATGCTCTCGATGCGGCGCTTGCGTCCGCGCCCGGCGATGTGGATGACCACGTTGACCGCTTCCGCGATCAGCGCACGGGGCGGGTTCTCCGCCACTTCGAGAATCAGTTGCTCCAGGCGCAGCAGCGCGCCGAGGGCGGAGCCGGCGTGGATCGTGGCAATGCCACCCGGATGGCCCGTGCCCCACACCTTGATGAGATCCAGCGCCTCGGCGCCGCGCACCTCGCCCACGACCACGCGGTCAGGCCGCAGGCGCATGGACGAGCGCACAAGCTCGGTCATCGACACCACGCCTGCGCGGGTGCGCAGCGGAACGTGGTCGCGGGCCGCGCATTGCAGTTCCACCGTGTCTTCGAGCACCAGCACGCGGTCGCCCGTGGCGGCGATCTCGGCCAGCAGCGCATTGGCGAGCGTGGTCTTGCCGCTGCTGGTGGCGCCGGCGATCAGGACGTTCTGCCGCTCGCGCACGGCACGAACGAGAAAGCCCGCCTGCGCGCTGGTCATCATCCCGTCGATGACGTACCGCTCCAGCGGAATCACACCGATGGCGCGCTTCCGCAGCGCGAAGGCCGGCCCTGGCGCGGCGGGCGGCAAGATACCCTCGAAGCGTTCGCCGGTTTCGGGCAGTTCGGCGGACAGTAGCGGCTGGCCGCGATGGACTTCTGCGCCAACGTGGGCGGCGACAAGGCGGATGATTCGCTCGCCGTCCGCCTCGGACAGCTCCACGCCCATCGGTGCGCGGCCCGATGAAAGCCGATCCACCCAAAGGGTGCGATCAGGATTGAGCATGACTTCCACCACGTCCGGGTCTTCGAGCGCGGCAGCGATCAGCGGCCCCATCGCCGTGCGCAGCATCTGAATGCGGCGGTCGAGCGAGGTGGCGAAGGACGAAGGTGCGACGCTCATGAGGCGCGCTCTTGCGCTTCGGCAACTGCCGCCGCGTCATCCATCCGCGCCGGGTCGGGGTGCAGTTCCTCCACCACATCGCGCACCAGGCTTCGACCGCGCAGCAGGTGGCGACCCAACTGTTCAACGAACTGCTCGAAGCGCGCTTTGCCCTGTGCGCGTGCCGCGTCTTGGTGCGCCTCGGGAACTGGCGTGCTGACCGTGAGGTAATAGCGGATGAACAGCGCCAGCGTTTCGATGGCGATGTTCTGGTCGCGCTCCATGCGCTCGGCCTGGCGCGAGAGGCGATCAAGCCGCTTGGCAATCGCTGCCTCGCGCTGGTCGGCAGCATCGGGCGACAGCCACGATGCGAGCGCCGCCGCGACGATGCTGGATTTCGATACGCCTTTCTTGGCGGCCAGCTCGTCCAGACGCTTGGCATGCTCCGGCTGGATGAACAGGTTGAGGCGGTGTTGGGTCATAGGTCGATTCCGTCGTCAGGGTCGAGGGAAGCCAGCCGGGCCGTGCGCTGCAGGGCCGGATCGAGCTGGCGAGGAAGGGGATGCGGCATGTCGTCGTCATCGAGCAGCCCGAGGTCGGCTGCGGGCGCAACCAGGTCGGGGTCGTAGGTGACGGCTTCGGAAAGTTCGGGCTGGCGGCGTGGGCCGCTGTCGTCGGCCGAACCCAGGTTCTCCAGCCCATCGGCGGCGTCGGCCGTCGGTGCGACCGGCATGGCGGGAATCGCCAGCCCGCTCCAGTCGTCGGCGCGTTCCGGTGGCACATCGGCATAGCGCCCCTGCATGGACAGGGTTGCAAGCACCGGCGGCGGAAGCACGCGCCGCTTGAAATTGCTGTCCGCGTAGTAGCGCAGCTTCTTGGCCTTGATGGGCGCCACGCTGGACACCATCACCACGGCCTCGTCGGGCGGAAGCTGCATTACCTCGCCCGGCGTGAGCAGCGGACGTGCCGTCTCCTGGCGCGACACCATCAGATGCCCGAGCCATGGCGCGAGCCGGTGGCCGGCGTAGTTGCGCTGCGCGCGCAGCTCGGTCGCGGTGCCCAGCGTTTCGGAGATGCGCTTGGCGGTGCGCTCGTCGTTGGTGGCGAACGTCACCCGGACATGGCAGTTGTCCAGGATCGAATGGTTCTGGCCGTAGGCTTTGTCAATCTGGTTGAGCGACTGGGCGATGAGGAAGCTGCGGATACCGTAGCCGGCCATGAAGGCCAGGGCCGTCTCGAAGAAGTCGAGCCGTCCGAGCGCGGGGAACTCGTCGAGCATCAATAGCAGCTTGTGGCGGCGCGCGATGCCGTCGCTGCCGTCGAGCGATTCCGTCAGCCGTCGCCCGATCTGGTTGAGGATCAGGCGAATGAGCGGTTTCGTCCGCGAAATGTCCGAAGGCGGCACCACCAGGTACAGCGACACCGGATGCTCGGCCGCGATCAGGTCGGCAATGCGCCAGTCGCAGCGCGAGGTGACTTCGGCCACCGTGGGGTCGCGGTACAGGCCGAGGAATGACATGGCGGTGCTCAACACGCCGGAACGCTCGTTGTCCGATTTGTTCAGGACTTCGCGCGCTGCCGATGCCACCACCAGATGCGGCCCACCACCGATGTGCGGCGTGGTCATCATCCGATGCAGGGTCAGCTCGAAGGGACAGGCCGGGTCGCTGAGGAAGTTGGCGACTCCGCGCAGCGTCTTGTCTTCGCCTGCGTAGAGCACGTGCAGGATGGCCCCAACCAGCAGCGCATGCGAGGTCTTCTCCCAATGGTTGCGCCGCTCCAGTGCTCCTTCGGGATCGACCAGAATGTCTGCGATGTTCTGCACGTCGCGCACTTCGTGCGCGCCGCGCCTCACCTCCAGCAGTGGGTTGTAGGCCGACGACTTCGCATCGGTCGGGTTGAACAGCAGGCAATGCGAGAAGCGCGAGCGCCAGCCGGCGGTGATGCTCCAGTTCTCGCCCTTGATGTCGTGAATGACGGCCGATGCAGGCCAGCTCAACAAGGTGGGAACCACCAGGCCCACGCCTTTGCCCGAGCGGGTGGGCGCGAATGTCAGGACGTGTTCCGGGCCTTCATGGCGCAGGTACTGCTGGCGATGCAGGCCGAGGAACACGCCCGCAGGCTGGTCAAGGCCCGCCTTGTGGATGTCCTCCGCATTGGCCCAGCGGGCCGAGCCGTAGGTCGTGACCAGCTTGGACTGGCGCGAGCGCCAGATCGACATGCCGATGGCAACTACCATCGCGATCAGGCCGCTGCCTGCGGCAATGGCACCGCCCGCGTCGAAGATATGCGGCGCGTAGGCGTCGAAGAAGAACCACCACTCGAACAGGCCCCAGGGGTGGTAGACCGGCGTACCGAAGAAGTCGAACCACGGCGAGCCCAGGCGTAGCTGGTAGCCCAGGGCCGCTGCTGTCCATTGCGTGGCGCTCCATACGCCAGCGATCACGATGCCGAAGACGACGGCAATCTGACCGAACAGCACGTTCGTTCCTTGCATTGGTCAACCTCCCACTACGGCACAGGAACGTGCCGTAGTGCCGAGGATCAAGGCGAGCGTGCAGGCCGGTCAAAGACCGTTATGGCGGGGATTCAGGCCAAAAGAGCCAGACTTCTTGCGGTGGCGAAGACAATAAAAATGCCGCATGCGCGAGCGCGCTGCGGCGTGATGAGGTAACTGCGAGAACTTTGTCGCGGCGCCGCGACGGAAGGTTACCTTATTGGGACTTCTGCTCCGGCCGGTCACCAAAGAAGCGGCGATTCGCGGCCTCGGCGGCACGTCGGCAGAGTTCTTCGCCGGCCTTCGCGCGCTCTTCCTTGCACAGGCGCTGGACTTCCTTGAGACGCTCAGGATGGGCCACGAGGAAGTCCACGGTTTCCGTCGGTTGGGATGGCCCACAGGAGGCTGTCAGTGCAGCGGCCATCAGCAGCGACAGGAATCGGGGCATGGCTTGGGTCCTTTCAGCAGGTGGATCAGGAGTCCTCGGCGGCGCTGGAGCCATCCGCCGAATCAATGGAGTCCACTCGTGCGATGAACCGAGCCAGCATTTCGGAGGGCTCCACGTCACGGTGCAGCAGATACGTGGCCAGCATCTGCGACTTGCCCGCCAAGCGCCGGGCCACAACACCTGGCCCACGGCCGGATGCAATGTGCGCGGCGCCCGCCAAACCAAGTGCCAATCCGGCGGAGACTAAGGTCATCATCACCTCATAGGACGCCACGCGCTGGGCGATCAGTGGCTGTTGCTCGTAGCGCTGCAAAACGCGATCAACTTGGCGTGCATGGCCTTCGCATATCGCCGGATCGCATAGCGCCAGCGGATAGCGCAGCACTTCTTCCAACGGAACGTGCTTGTGGGCCAGCACAGGATGGCGAGCTGGGACCGCCACCATCAGCTCGTCTTCCCACGCAGGCCTGACCACAATGCCGTCGCCCACCTCTTCGGCCATCGAAAAGCCGACGTCATACAGGTCATCGTGCAGACCCTTGATCTGTTGGTCCAACGGCATCTCAAATAACCGAATGTCAATCTCTGGATCTTCCTCTCGGCACCGTGCCAGCAGCGTCGGCATTCGCGAGGGCGTGATGCCATCGGACAAAGCGATGCGCAACTGTCCCTGAAACCCACTGGCGGCGGACTTGACGCCGTCACACGCCTGTTTCAGAGCTTCGAAGATTCGCGGCACCCGCTCCAGGAATGCCATTCCGGCAAAGGTCAGGCGGGTGCTTCGCGTGGTTCGCGTGAACAGTTGCGCCCCGAGCTCTTCCTCTATCTCCTTGATGGTGCGCGACAAAGGGGACTGATCGATGTGCAGCTTTTCCGCTGCGCGGCCAAAGTGAAGTTCTTCGGCCACCGCTATAAAGCAACGCAAATGCCGAAGCTCCATGGTGTATCTCATCCAAGTTAAAAGGCCTTGACGAGTTCCGGCACAGCCGCGAACAGGTCCGCCTCCAGCCCGTAGTCGGCCACGCTGAAGATCGGCGCCTCCGGGTCCTTGTTGATCGCCACGATCACCTTGGAGTCCTTCATGCCCGCCAGGTGCTGGATCGCCCCCGAGATGCCCGCCGCCACGTACAGCTGCGGCGCCACGATCTTGCCGGTCTGGCCCACCTGCAGGTCATTGGGCGCGTAGCCCGCATCCACCGCCGCGCGGCTCGCGCCGATGGCCGCGCCCAGCTTGTCGGCCAGCGGGGTGATGACTTCGTCGAATTTTTCCTTGCTGCCCAGCGCACGGCCGCCGGAGACGATGATCTTGGCCGCCGTCAGTTCGGGCCGGTCGCTCTTGGCGATTTCGCTGCCCACGTAGCTGCTCTTGCCGGTGTCTGCCGCTGCGGTTGCCGTTTCCACTGCTGCGTTGCCTCCGGTCGCCGCTGTGGCGTCGAAGCCGGTGGTGCGCACGGTGATGACTTTGGTGGCGTCGCTGCTTTGCACGGTGGCGATGGCATTGCCGGCGTAGATGGGGCGTTCGAAGGTGTCGGCGCTCACCACCTTGGTGATGTCGCTGATCTGGGCGACGTCGAGCTTGGCGGCCACGCGGGGGGCCACGTTCTTGCCGCCGGCCGTGGCCGGGAACAGGATGTGGCTATAGTTGCCGGCGATGGCCAGCACCTGGGCGGCCACGTTCTCGGCCAGGCCGTGGGCCAAGCCTGCGGCGT
This sequence comes from Burkholderia contaminans, assembly GCF_029633825.1. Taxonomy (NCBI): domain Bacteria; kingdom Pseudomonadati; phylum Pseudomonadota; class Betaproteobacteria; order Burkholderiales; family Burkholderiaceae; genus Burkholderia; species Burkholderia contaminans. The sequence goes on from NZ_CP090640.1 coordinate 2,778,587, forward strand.
CGGCGTGGATGACCTTGGCGACACCGGCGATCTGGGCGGCGGCTTGTGCGGCAGCGCCGGCATTGTGGCCGGCCACCAGCACGTGCACGTCGCCACCGCAAGCGGCTGCAGCCGTCACGGTGTTCAGGGTTGCGCCCTTGATGGATGCGTTGTCGTGTTCAGCAATAACGAGTACCGACATTTAGATCACCTTCGCTTCGTTCTTGAGTTTTTCGACCAGGGCGGCCACGTCAGCCACCTTCACGCCGGCGCCGCGCTTGGCGGGTTCGGTCACCTTCAGGGTCTTCAGGCGCGGGGCGACTTGAACGCCGAGGTCTTCGGGCTTGATGGTGTCCAGCGGCTTTTTCTTGGCCTTCATGATGTTGGGCAAGGTGACGTAGCGCGGTTCGTTCAGACGCAGGTCGGCGGTGATGACCGCGGGCAGCGTGAGGCTAAGGGTTTCCAGGCCGCCGTCCACTTCGCGGGTCACGGCTGCCTTGTCGCTGGCGAGCTCGACCTTGGAGGCGAAGGTGGCTTGCGGCAGACCGGCCAGCGCCGCCAGCATCTGGCCGGTCTGGTTGCAGTCGTCGTCGATGGCCTGCTTGCCCAGGATCACGAGGCCGGGCTGTTCCTTGTCGATCAGGGCCTTAAGCAGCTTAGCCACGGCCAGCGGCTGCAGTTCTTCATTGGTCTCGACTAGGATGCCGCGGTCGGCACCGATGGCCATGGCGGTGCGCAGCGTCTCCTGGCATTGAGACACGCCGCACGAGACGGCGACGATCTCCGTTGCCGCGCCTTTCTCCCTGAGCCGCACAGCCTCTTCGACGGCAATCTCGTCGAAGGGGTTCATGCTCATCTTGACATTGGCGATGTCCACGCCGCTGCCATCGCTCTTGACGCGGACCTTGACGTTGTAGTCAACCACCCGCTTGACGGGAACCAGGATTTTCATGGGAGGGTTTCCTTTCAGGATCATTCAGAGTTGATCGTCCGCCAGGGCCAGCGTGCTGGCGGCGCCGCCCGTGACGATGTCGCGCAGCATCGGCGCCTGCACCAGGACATGCGCCGCGTAATGGCTGGCTGTGGCGCGCTTGGTACCGAGAAAGCCCGCATCGCCCGCGCCCGCCGCGAGTTGCGCGGTAGCGGCTTCGGCCATGCGCGCCGACAGCCAGCCGCCGATCACGGTGCCCGCCAGCCGCAGGAAGGGCACGGCGCCCGCCGCGCACTGCGCGGGTTGACCGTCGTGGGCCAGCAGCCAGTCGACCGCTTCGTCCAGCGCCTGGGCAGCGGCTGCCAACGCGCGGCCGATCTGCGCCAGCACTGCATCGGGCGATTCGACCAACCGGCGCGCATCGCCGTCGATGCGGCCCAGCAGCGCCTTCAGCGTGCGCCCGCCCTCGCGTGCCAGCTTGCGGCCGATCAGGTCGTTGGCCTGGATGCCCGTGGTGCCTTCGTAGATGGTCGTGATGCGCGCGTCGCGCATGTGCTGGGAGGCGCCGGTTTCCTCGACGTAGCCCATGCCGCCATGCACCTGCACGCCGTCGGACGTGATGCCCTGCGCGCTGTCGGTACACCAGCCTTTGACCACCGGTATCAGCAGGCCGACCAGGGCCTGCGCCTGCGCGCGCTCCTGCGCATCGGCGTGGCCCGCGGCGCGGTCCATCTGACCGGCGCAGAAGTAGGCCAGCGCGCGCATGGCCTCGGTGCGGGCCTTCATGTCCATCAGCATGCGCCGCACGTCCGGGTGGCCTGCGATGGCGGTGCTGCCGCTGATCAGCGGCTTGCCCTGCACCCGCTCCAGCGCATAGGCGCGTGCGCGCTGGTAGGCGCGCTCGGAAATGCCCACGCCTTCCAGGCCAACGTTCAGCCGCGCGTGGTTCATCATGGTGAACATGCAGGCCAGCCCCTGGTGCGGCTCGCCGACCAGGTAGCCGATAGCGCCGCCGCTGTCGCCAAAACTCATCGACGCCGTGGGGCTGCCGTGGATGCCCATCTTGTGCTCAATCGACGTGCAGGCCAAGTCGTTGCGTTCGCCCAGGGTGCCATCGTCGTTGACCAGGTACTTCGGGCACAGGAACAGCGAGATGCCTTTCACCCCCGGTGGCGCATCGGGTAGGCGCGCCAGCACCAGGTGCACGATGTTCTCGGCCATGTCGTGCTCGCCCCAGGTGATGAAGATCTTGTTGCCGCTGACGTGGTAGTGGTCGCCCTCGTGTACGGCACGGCTGCGCAGCGCGGCCAGGTCAGAGCCGGCCTGGGGCTCGGTGAGGTTCATGGTGCCCGTCCAGCGGCCCTCGACCATGGGTGCCAGGAAGCGGCGCTGGAGTGCGTCGCTGCCATGGTGCGCAATGGCCTCCACCGCGCCCAGCGTGAGCATCTGGCACAGGCTGAACGCGAGGTTGGACGACTTCCACATCTCCAGCACGGCGGTGGAGACCAGCGTGGGCAGGCCCTGGCCGCCCCATTCGGTGGCAGCGGGCATGCCGTTCCAGCCGTTCTCGCAGAAGCTGGCCCAGGCTTCGCGAAAGCCGTCGGCGGGCGTGACCCGACCATCGTGCCAGCGCGCGCCCTGCACGTCGCCGGGGCGGTTGAGCGGATCCAGCACGCCAGCGGCGTAATTAGCCGCCTCCTGCAGGATGGCCTCGACCAGGTCGGGCGTGGTTTCTTCATGGTCGGGCTGGGCGCAGATCGCGTCCAGGCCGCCGACCTCTTTCATGGCGAACAGCATTTCGCGCAGGGGGGCTATGTAGACAGACACAGCGAATTTCCTTGATGGCTACGATCAGGCGTTTTGCGGCGTCTGTTGCGACGGGCGCAACTCGCGTGCAGCCTCTTGCGGGCCCACCGACGCCGGGCCGCCATGCCTGATGAACGCCAGGGCGATCGAGCCGATGATTCCGAAAGCCCCGATCACCAGGAAGTTCTGCTCCAGCGGCAGCTCAAGCGCAACGATCTGGCCGATTAGCAGCGGCGCCGCGATCGCGCCCAGGCGCCCCACGCCGGAGGCCATGCCGATGCCGGTCGAGCGGATGGACATCGGGTAAAACTGCCCGCAGTAGGCATAGGCCACCAATTGCGCGCCGGTGGTGCAGGCGCCGACCGCGCCGATGATCAGATAACGCAGCTCGGTCGAGGTCTGGAACGTCATCAGGTACAGCAGCACGCCGCCCAGCGCATACATCCCCACCAGCACCCACTTGATGTTGAACTTGTCGGCGAGCCACCCGCCTCCCACGGCACCGATGATGGCGCCAACGTTCAGCGCGATCACGAAGCTGAGGGCAGACCCCAGGCTGTAGCCAGCCATAGCCATCAGCTTGGTCAGCCAGCTGCTGAGCGCATAGACCATGAACAGGCCCGAGAAGAAGGCGATCCAGAACAGCACCGTGCTCGGGCCTCGCCCGTCCTGGAACAGCCGGGAGACCGGCGCACCCGCCACGCGGTCGGCGGTGGGCACGACGAACTGGGCGTCCGCCGGGTGCTTGACTCCCGGCTGGAGATTACGGGCCACTTCGGCCAGTTCGCCGTTGCGGCTGCGCGAGATCAGGTAGGTCATTGATTCCGGCACCAGCTTCAAGATGAACGGAATCAGCAGGACCGGCACACCCGCTGCGATGAAAACGACCTGCCAGCCGTACTCGCCGATCAGCTGCTTGCCGAGCACCGCGGCCAGGATGCCGCCCAGTGCGTAGCCCGAAGTCATCAGCGCCGTCATCAGGCTGCGGATCTTCTTGGGCGAGTACTCGACCATCTGTGCCACGATGACCGGCAGCACACCGCCAATCCCCAGGCCCGCGATGAAGCGCACCACGCTGAAGCTGATGGGATCCTTGGTGAATCCGGCGGCCGCGGTGAACACGCTGAACAGCATGACGCCAATGGAGAGGGCCCAGCGCCGACCAATCCGGTCGGACAGCGTGCCCAGAACCATGGCGCCGAACATCATGCCGAACAGGGCCGAACTGGCCATGAAACCGGCAGTCGATGCGTTCACGCCCATCTGCTGCATGATGGACGGCAGGGCGATGCCCACCACGGCGATGTCATAGCCGTCGATGATGAGAATCAACAGGCACCACAGAAGCACCTTGGCATGAAAGCGGTTGAAGCGAGCGTCGTCGGCGAGCTTCTGCATGTCGATTTGGCACACGTGTTTGTCTCCTTTGAGTTAGGCTCTGGATCGTGGGGCGGCGGTCATCGCCGCTCCGCTACATGTCGTCCAGCGCACACAAGGAATCCTAGGTGCCGGTGCTGCGAGCCGCGATGACGAAGCGCCCCGATCGAATGACAAACGGCCCCTTTCTGAGAGCACTGTTCAAGTGCGCCAAGAGGTCAGGCGTCAAGCTGAATATGGTCGCCGCGTGCGGCTGATATTCCAGCACGAAGGGCGCTTCTGCCTGCTGGGAACACCCCGGCAGTGTTGGGTGCCCAGGGGCTCACGCCCCATCGTCGGCGCACGCCTCAACGCCAGACCCTGTACGCCTTCGCCGCCGTCAGCACGCACGATGGCGTGATTGACTCTCTGGTGCTGCCCTGGGCCAACGCTGAGACGATGCAGGTGTTCCTGGCCGAGATGGCGCGACGCCATGCCGTCGAGTTCATCATGATGGTCATGGATCAGGCGGGTTGGCACATCGCGGGTCACTTGGATGTGCCACAGAATATGCGCCTAGAGTTTCTGCCAGCCTTGAGCTGAACCCGGTCGAGCATCTGTGGAAGGTGCCGTGCCAGGATTGGTTTGCCAACACGGTGTTCAAAGAACTGGAGGCCGTACACGACGCGCTGGTGCAAGGACTCATTGCTCTCGAAACACATCAGCAAAGAACCCAGTCAATGACAGGCTTGATTGGGTTACTTCTATATCCTTGAGGGCAAATTAGTGCATCAGGCGAGCCGATAGCGCATTGCGCCGTCTTCGTCTTCTGCAGACACGATTTCCCCACGCTGGTCGAGATAGTTTAGGTGGGCGAGCGTCTCTCCGGTCGCGAGGTTGAGGTGCATTTGCTCCGCAACAATGGACGAACGGTACAGGGCGCGAACCAGGTCGATGACCCTCAGAGGCTGCGCAAGTTGTTGCCTGACGCGGTCGGTGCCTCTGACGGTGCTCGCACGCAGTTGCTCCAACCGTAGGTGCAGGCCATGGAAAGGTTCGTTGTGGGCAGGCAGAATCAGGGCGCTCCCAGGTACGCGTTGCATCAACCGGTCGATGGAATCGAGCCAACCCTGCAGAGGATTCGCATGCGGCTCGGTGGCGTACACGGAGGTATTGGAACTGATCCTGGGAAGAACCTGATCCCCCGATATCAGCAAATCCAGTTCGCGCGAGTAGAAGCACGCGTGCTCGGGGGAATGTCCTGTGCCGACGATGACTTCCCATTCCTGGTCCCCGATCCGCAACATCTGGCCATCCGTGAGCCGCACAAAGCTGTCAGGCAATGGATGGATCATTTTACCGAAGTCACCGAACCGGGTGCGGTACTCATCCACCTCGGTGTCGCTCCATCCGGCCCTCCGATAGAAGCGAACGCCATCGACTGGCGCTTCCCGCCCCGTATCGGCAAGCATCACCCGACAGCTCAAATACTCGTCTCGTGTCATCCAAAGCGCGCATTCGAAGCGACGTGTCAACCATCCCGCCATGCCCACATGATCCGGGTGCATGTGCGTCGCTATCACACGGGAGATGGGTCGGCCGGCTAGCGGCCCCTGCGGAGCGAGCAAGGCGAGCCACGCGTTCCTGACGTCCACGCTGCGAATGCCCGTGTCCACGACCGCCCAACCAGGACCGTCGCTCAATGCCCAGAGGTTGATGTGATCCAGGGAAAACGGCAGCGGCATGCGCAGCCACAGCACACCAGGCTTGATTTCCGTGGCTTGGCCAGGGAGTGGGAGATCCGAGAACGGATACGAGAGTGCCGGGGCTGCGTCGGTCATGATGCTTGATTTACATTCTGGCAGTGCTGCTCCTAATGGCGCAGAGCCATCACTCCTATGCAGTGCGAGCTCAGTTTTAGCTTAGGAAGCTTAGAAGTCAGCCTCAACGGTGGCAATGACGAATGACCTCGATAGGCTGACGGAAAGCGTCTGCTTCCTGGCGCAGCCTGTCGCTGCGCTGCCGTCGGTGCAACTGCCAGGGCTGCAAACAGTCTCTTGAGCGCACGAGAGCCTCGCTCGATGTGGGCCAAGACCCGGCAGCTATGAAGGCGCCGATCTTCTCGGTGGTCGGCTACAGCCTCGTGGCCGTGCCGGAATTGGTCGAATGCCTCTATGTAGGGTGCTGCGGGCTACGCGAGCGGGCGCGGTAGGCTCCCGGCGCGCTGCCGGTCCAGACCTTGAATGCGCGCTGGAAGGCGGTGCTGTCGGTGAAGCCCAGGTCGGCGGCGATGGCGATGAGCGAGGCTTCGCTGCTGGTTAGGCGCACGATCGCCATGTCGCGCCGCAGTTGGTCCTTCAGTGCCTGGAAGGAAGTGCCCTCGGTGGCCAGGTGCCGCTGCAACGCACTCACCGACATATGCAGGCGCTGCGCGGTGACGGGCAGGTCGGGCCATTCGGGGTTGGCCAGCTGCAGCACCATGCGGACCCGCGCGCTGGCGCTGCGCTCGTTCAGGTGCGGCCCCACCACGTTGCCCGGCGTGGCGCGCAGAAAGGACTGCAGCGCGTCCCGATCGCGCCGCACCGGCAGTTTGAAGGCGTCGGCGTCGAACCAGGCGGCCGTGCGCGGCTGCCCGAAGCACAGCGAACCGGAAAAGATGCGCCCGTAGCTCATCGCATGGAGCGGCAGCGCAAAATTGAAGTCGAATCGCTGCGGCACCAGCCGGCCGCCGTGCAGCCACAGCAACAAGCGCCAGAACACGCGCAGCAGATGTGCATGAAGGAATTCGGCATGTGCGCCCGGGCCGCCGCGCATCTCCAGCGCGAAGCCCCCCAGCGCGCCCTCGGTCACGGGCACCAGCGTCACGTCGTCCTGCAGCAGGGCGAAGGATTCGCTCAGGCGACGCAGGGCGCATGACAACGAATGGGCAGTGAACGCGCTGCGCACCATTAGCGCGAAGCTGCCCGGGCGCATGGGTCGCTCATGTAGGTAGCCCAGGCACTCGTCGTTCAGGCTGTCCTTGACAGCGATAAATAGCGCGTTGAACTGCTCCACGGTTACGCGCGAATCCTCGAGCTCCAGCAGCGATTCGCTGATGCCGGCGCGCCCCAGCACGCCCTTCAGCCATTCTTGCGTGGCCAGCCCCTTGCCGCGCGCGCCGTCCAGCAGGCCATGCACGGCAAAGATAGGAGCGGTGAAGACGGGTTGCAGCATTGCGTGTGATCGAAGGAGCCAACGCCGGTCGCGCGGGCCAAAAGAAGTTATTTGTCAGTTGATTGAGGCAATCCGCTATCGCCCTTGCAGGGGCCAATTATTACGATTGTCGCATCCCCAAAAACACTTCGGCAGTGGCGCTGTGCGGAACGCCCGGTGCGGGGTCAGAAGCCAACATACAAGGAGACATGCCCATGCTGCCACAGCTGTATCGCCACGCCTGGATGGACCACGAGATCGACGCTTTTCGCGAGCAGGTGCGTCGCTACGTTGCCGCCGAATTCACTCCCCGGCTCGACGAATGGCGCCGCCAGGGCTACATCCCGCGCGAGGTCTGGCGTCTGTTCGGCGGGATGAGCTTTCTGCTGCCCGAGATGCCCGAGACCTATGGTGGTGCCGGCGCCAGCCTCGCCTACCAGCTGGTGGTGCAGGACGAACTGGCCAAGGCCGAGATGCCGGTCAATATCGCGGTGCACACCATCGCTTCGCATTACATCCTGGACTTTGGCACCGAAGCGCAAAAGCAGCGCTGGCTGCCCAAGGTGACGAACGGCGAGATGCTGGCCGCAATCGCGATGACCGAGCCGGGCTGCGGCTCGGATCTGAAGGCCATCTCCACCCGGGCCCGGCGCGACGGCGACTACTACGTGATCGACGGCGCCAAGACCTTCATCACCAACGGCTTCACCGGAAACCTGCTGATCGTCGCGGCGCGCACCAGTGGCGCGGGCAGCAAAGGGGTGTCGCTGTTCGTACTGGAGACCGAGAACCTGCCAGGCTTTCGTGTGGGCCGCCTGCTTGAAAAGATCGGCATGCAGGCCTCGGACACGGCGGAGCTCTTCTTCGACAGCGTGCGCGTTCCAGCCGACCAACTGCTGGGGAGCGTTGAAGGACAAGGCTTTGGGCAACTGATGGGCGCGCTGCCCTACGAGCGCATGGTCATTGCAGTGCCGGCGGCGGCCGTCATCGACCGGGCGTTGGAGCTCACCATCGAATACACGAAGCAGCGCAAGATATTCGGTGCGCCTCTGTTCGACATGCAGACAACGCGCCAAAAGCTGGCCGAGATGGCGACCATCGCGCATGTGGTGCGCAGCTTCGTCAACGACTGTACACAGAGACTGCTGGACGGCACACTCGACAACGAGGCCGCCTACATGGCCAAGTGGTGGTGCACCGAACAGCAGTGCCGCGTGGTGGACGAGTGTCTCCAATTGTTCGGCGGCTACGGCTACATGGCCGAGTATCCGATCGCGCGGATGTATGCCGCTTCGCGAGTGCAGAAGATCTACGGCGGCGCCAACGAGGTCCTGAAAGACCTGGTTTCGAGGAAGCTGTGAACATGCCGCACACGCTGCAGTTGCCTCTGCACGGCGTCCGTGTGGTGGAGTTTGAGGGCATCGGTCCAGGCCCTCTGGCCGCCAGGATGCTGGTCGACATGGGCGCCGAGGTGATCGCGCTGGCACGGGCCGAGCAGGCTGCTGGGGCGCAGCGGCTGGGCGGGGCGGTGGAGAACCCGCTGCACCGCGGCAAGAAGGTCGAGGTCATCGACCTGAAGTCGCCCGGTGGCAAGGCGCGCGCACTGGAACTGATTGCCCAGGCCGACGCTCTGATCGAAGGCTTTCGCCCAAGGGTGATGGAGCGGCTGGGCTTCGGCCCCGCAGATTGCGCGGCGCTCAATCCCCGGCTGGTCTATGGCCGGATGACGGGCTGGGGCCAGGACGGGCCACTTGCCCAGGCCGCGGGCCACGACCTGAACTACGTCGCGCTGACGGGCCTGCTGTCGCTGTCGGCGCACAGGGGGCAGGCGCCCATCGTGCCGCCCTCGGTACTCGGGGACGGTGCCGGGGCGCTAGGCATGGCTTTTGGCATCGCCTGCGCGCTGGTCGATGCACGGGCCACCGGCCGTGGCCGGGTTGTGGACGCAGCCATCGTGGACATCGTGGCCATGCTGGGCACGCTGGTGCACTGGATTCGCGCCAACGGGCAGATCGACGGCGCACAGCCGAGCCCGTTCCACGATTCGCCGTTCTATGACGTGTACGTCTGCGCCGACGGCGGCTTCATCAGCCTCGGCGCGATCGAGCCGCCGTTCTACGCATTGCTGTTGTCCAAGTTGGGCCTGGCGGACGTGAACCCTGCAGACCAGTACGACACGGCGGCGTGGCCAGCGTTGAAGGAGCGCATCGCGGCCCTCATCCGCACCCAGCCCCAGGCGCACTGGTGCGCGCTGCTTGAAGGCAGCGACGCCTGCTTTGCACCCGTGCTCAGCCTGGCCGAGGCAGTGCGGCATCCGCACAACGCGGCACGGGGCATCTACCAGACCACCTCTTTCGGCGCCATCGAAGCGGCCTCGGCCCCACGGTTCCAGGCACTCAACGCAACCACCACCCAGGAGACAAAGAAATGACTGCTACCACCCACATCGTCCGCGGCTGCCCGTCCACCACGGGCAACGACCGCCAGCTCAACACCACGACGCTGATCCGGCACGCCGCGCGCACCCATGGGGACCAGGAGATCGTCTACCGCACACCCGATGGCGGCTGGGATCGCTACACCTACGCGGACTGCTACGCGCGCATCTGCCGCAGCGCCAATGCACTGCGCGCGCTCGGTGTCGAGCCCGGCGACCGGGTCGGCATCCTGGACTGGAACAGCCGACGTCACTTCGAGCTGTACTGGTCTATTCCCGGCCTGGGTGCTGTCATGTTGCAGATGAATCTGCGCCTGGGCCCAGAGGACCTGGGCTACGTGGTCGACCACAGCAAGGTGTCCTACGTTTGCGTAGACGAGTCATTGCTACCCCTTGCCGAATCCGTCGCAGCGAATTCGCCCCAGATCAAGGGCTGGATTGTCATGACCGACAAGCCGCTGGACCAGATCAAGACCACGCTGAAACCGCTGCTGCACTACGAAGACCTGCTGGCCGCCGCCGACACGAAGATCGACTGGCCCGAGATCGACGAAACCTCGGCCTACAGCGCCTGCTATACCACCGGCACCACAGGCAAGCCCAAGGGCGTGTACTACTCGCACCGCGGCATCTATCTGCACTCCACGGCCATGGCCACCAATCTGGGCATGACGCTGGACGACTGCGTCATGCTCATCACGCCCATGTTCCACGGGCAGTGCTGGGGCCTGCCACAGGCCGCCACGCTGCTGGCCGACAAGATCGTGCTGCCGGGCCGCTACGCTGCCGAAGACACCAAGCCGCTGGTTGACGCCATGATCGCTGAGGGTGTGACCATCACCAACGGCGCACCGGCCATCTTCCAGCCCATGCTGCAGTACATCGAGACGATGCAGGTCAAGCCGGACTTCAGCCGCATGCGCATGCTGTCTGGCGCCTCCGAGCCGCCGCTGTCGATGATGATCGGTTTCTACGACCTCACGGGTGCTGAGGTGGTGCACGCCTACGGCGCCACCGAAGCCACGACGCTGGTGACGATGAACCGCCTCAAGTCCACGCTCAAGAAGCGCTTGACCGAGGAAGAGAAGTGGAACCTCAAGCGCAAGCAGGGTCTGGTGCTGACCGGGGTGGATATTCGCATCCTCGATGCCGACGACAAGGACTTGCCGCACGACGGAAAGTCAGCGGGCGAGATTTGCGTGCGCGGCCCCTGGATCACGGCCAGATACCACGACATGCCTGATTCCGCAGACCGTTTCCTGGAAGGCGGCTGGTGGCGCTCGGGCGATGTCGGAACGGTGGACGAGAACGGTTACCTCAAAGTTACCGACCGCATCAAGGACGTGATCAAGAGCGGCGGCGAATGGATTTCTTCCATCGACATGGAAAACCTGCTCATGGGCCACCCCGCCGTGCGCGACGCCGCCGTGGTCGGCGTTCCGCATTCGAAGTGGCAGGAACGGCCGCTGGCCCTGGTGGTGCTCAAGCCCGACCAGCAGGCGACCCAGGAACAACTGAAGGAGTACCTGGGCAGCGCCTTCGCCAAGTGGCAGTGGCCGGATCAGGTCCTGTTCGTCGAAGCCATCCCCAAGACCAGCGTCGGCAAGCTCGACAAGAAGCGCATCCGCGCCGAGCATGCGGGCCGCTACGCCGAGTGAGCCAACCTTTTGAACCAGGAGAACAACATGAATGACCATGAACCCGTCATCGTCGGTGCGCTGCGCACCCCCGTGGGCAAGCGCGGCGGGCGCTTGCAGAAATGGCATCCCGTCGATTTGTTGGGCGAGACGCTGCGCCAACTGGTCGAGCACTCCGGCATCAACCCGGCCGATCTGGACGATGTGATCGTCGGCTGCGTGCTGCAGTGGGACCAGCAGCACGGCAACCTGGGCCGTCATGCCGTATTGGCGGCGGGGCTGCCCGAATCCGTGCCGGCGGTGACGGTCGATCGGCAATGCGGGTCGGGCCAGCAGGCGGTGAGCTTTGCCGTGCATGGCATCCGGGCGGGCGCTTACCAACTGGTCATCGGTGCCGGGGTCGAGTCGATGTCGCAGGCCCCCATGCCGCCGTCGTTCAAGCCCGGCGCGCCGCTGGGCTCGCAATACAGCCCGAGCGAACTGGCGCGCTACCAGGACAACCCGCTGATACCGCAGGGCGCTTCCTCGGAGTTGATGAACAAGCGCTTCGGTCTCACGCGCGAGGCCTTGGATGCCTTCGCCGTGCGTAGCCATCGGCGGGCCACCGAGGCCTCGCAGGCTGGCCGCGTCAGGGATCAACTGGTGCGGCTGACCGAGGATCCGGCCGATCCGGACAGCCCGATCGTCGCCGCCGACGAGGGCGTGCGCGCGGACCCCAACCCCGAGAAGATGGCCACGCTGAAAGGCGTGTTTGCCGCCGACGGCGCCACCACGGCCGCCAACTCATCGCAGATCAGCGACGGTGCCGCCGCGCTGCTGATCGCCAGCCGTGCCTACGCCAAGCAATACGGCCTGAAGCCGCGTGCGCGCTTCGTCAGCACCGCCGTGGCAGCCGCCGACCCGGTGATCCAGTTCACCGCCGTGCTCGACGCCACCCGCAAGGCACTGAAGGAATCGGGTCTGACCCTCGACGATATCGATCTGTTCGAAGTCAACGAGGCCTTCGGCGGCGTGCCGCTGATGTTTCAGCAGGAGTTCGGCATCCTGGACGACCGCCTCAACGTCAACGGCGGCTCGATAGCCATCGGCCATCCGCTGGGCTCTACCGGCGCGCGCATGCTCACTGACCTGCTGTGCGAGCTGGAGCGCCGGGGCGGCCGCTATGGCCTGCAGACGATTTGCGAGGCCTCGGGCACGGCCAACACCACCATCATCGAGCGGCTTGGATGAGCGGGGCCACCATGAGCGAAGCCAGCGAAGTGCTCGTCAGCCGCGATGGCGCCATCGCCACCTTGACCATCAACCGCCCGCGCGCGAAGAACAGCTTGAACCGCGCGGTATTCGATGGCCTGCGTGCGCAGCTTGTGCAACTGCGCGACGACGATACCGTGCGCGCGGTCATCATCACCGGCGCCGAGGGCGTGTTCTGCGCCGGGGCCGACATCACGGCCTTCGATGCGCTGCGCGCCGAGCCACTGCTGGGCGATCGTGCGGCAGCAGGCGGCCACTTTTGGTCGGAACTGGAGCGCTTCCCCAAGCCCGTCATCGCAGCGGTGGAAAAGCTCGCGCTGGGCGGCGGCACAGAATTAGCGCTGGCCTGCGACATCGCGATCGCTGGCGAGTCCGCCAATTTCGGTGTGCCGGAAGTCAAGCTGGGCGCCATTCCGGGTGCCGGGGGCACGCAGCGCCTGATCCACGCTATCGGTAAGTCCAAGGCCATGGCCCTGTTGCTGACCGGCGATTTCATCGACGCCCGCAAGGCTTGCGATGCAGGCATGGTCGCCGAAGTGACGGCTGATGGCCAGGCCCTGCCGACGGCGTTGGCGATGGCCAACCGGATTGCAGCCAATTCGCCGCTGGCCGTGGCGCTGGCGAAAGATGCGGCACTGGCCAGCTTTGAGACTCCGCTCGCGCAAGGCCTGGAGCATGAGAAGCGCAATTTCCTCGTCGCTTTGCGTTCGGCCGACAACCTGGAAGGGCAAGCGGCATTCCTAGGCAAGCGCACACCCAACTTTACCGGCCAATAACGCCTGTTTCTCACCCATCGAGGAAAAACCATGCAACTGAACTCCGACATCTCTGCCGTCATCACCGGGGGCGCTTCCGGCCTGGGAGCCGCCACGGCCCGGCGTTTGGCCAGCCATGGCGTCAAAGTCGCCATCTTCGACATGAACGAAACCTTCGGCCAGGCGTTGGCTAGCGAACTCGGCGGCGTTTACTGCAATGTGGACGTGATGTCCGAGGAGCAGGTGGACGCCGCCTTCGCCAAGGCCCGCGCGGCCATTGGGCAGGAACGCATTCTGGTCAACTGCGCCGGCACTGCCGATGCCGTCAAGACTGTCAGCCGCGACAAGAAAACCGGCGAAATCCGCCCATGCGCGGCAGATCGTTTCAATCGCATCATTCAGATCAACCTGGTGGGCACCTTCCGCTGCATCGCCAAGTCAGCTGCGGGCATGTTGACGCTCGCGCCGCTGGCCGATGGCGACCGCGGCGCCATCGTCAACACTGCTTCGGCCGCCGCGCAGGACGGCCAGGTCGGCCAGGCCAGCTATGCGGCCAGCAAGGCAGCCATCGTGGGCATGACCCTGCCAATCGCGCGCGACATGATGGACGAAGGGATCCGGATCAACACCATCATGCCGGGGATCTTCGGTACACCGTTGCTGCTGGGTCTGCCGGACAACGTCAAACAGGCGCTGGCGGCCAGCGTGCCCTTCCCCAAGCGTTTAGGCGACCCCGATGAATTCGCGCAGGCCGTCGAGTTTCTCGTTACTTGCGGCTACATGAATGCCGAGTCCATTCGTGTGGATGGTGCCATTCGCATGGCGCCGCGCTGACGCTGAAATTTTGATCAATCAGGGAACGTCAGCATGCCTGGAAATCCGGTAATTCTCGAAAAGAATGGTGCCGTCGCGACCATAACACTCAACTCGCCAAAAAAAATGAATGCGTTGAGCACGTCGGTCGTAAACGTGCTCGCTGGTGTCATTGCAGATGTCGAACGCGATGGCTCGATTCGAGCTTTGCTGCTGCGCGGCGAGGGCCGGATGTTCAGTTGCGGAGGCGACATCGAAGAAATGGTGGCCGCAGGCGATGCGTTGTCTACCTTGGTCGATGACGAACTGAGAGTGGCCGAAAGCATGATTCCTCAATTCGCCAGCCTGCCGTTCCCGGTAGTCTGCGCCGTACAAGGCGCGGTAGCCGGAGGCCGGAGGCGGTCTCGGGCTTGCCTTGGCCTCTGACTACCTGATTGCCGCAAGTGGGACGAAGTTTGTGGCGGCCCATACCGGCCTCGGATACGCGGGGGATTTCGGCATCAGCTGGCTACTTCCACGCGCAGTGGGTGGACGACGCGCACGAGACATGATCTTGACCAATCGCGTAGTCAGTTCGGACGAGGCCTTGGCCTGGGGATTGGTCGAGAAAGTGGTTCCTGGCGAGAGCCTGCTGGGCGAAGCGCGGCGTATGGCGGTGCAATTTTCGGTCGGACCAACGCAAGGTTATGCGGGCGCCAAGCGCCTGCAACTCGCTGCCTTCGAGAGTGATCTGGCGACCTCATTGAGGCTGGAGGCGGCCGAAATGAATCGAGCCTCGAAAACCACAGATTCGCTGGAAGCGGTTCACGCGTTCGTCGCAAAGCGAGTCCCGCAGTTTGCCGGACGCTGAACGGCTGTAGACGCATCCGGTCGGTAGGTGCTCAATCGCTGCTGGCGTCAGGTAACGGATAAACCCTGCTGCCGTCGGATTTGCCAGGATAGGGTGCCACCATGTACCTGCCCAGAAATCAGCATGCCGAGTCGTTGTTCGATGACCGGCGTCCATGGCACCAAGCTGAACCCCATACCATCATCGAGCATGGCAAAGCGGCCACTGGCGAGCATGAGGCTGCGCCGGTAGATGCCGGTCACGCGCTGGCCATCGGCCGCCAGACGGTGTTCCAGCCCGGTTTCGGTGGCAATATCCTTGGCAGCCCGAATCACATCCCGATCGCGTAGTGTCGCCAATAGATTGCGCGCGAGGATTACGCGCTGCCCGCGCCGCTCTGCCAGCCCCTGTTCGGCCAGGAATTCGGCGCGCTGCTGCATCGCCTGGTTGACCTCGCTGCCAAAGCCCAGGTTGCCCAGGCCCGAGCCGCCGCCGATCAACTGCTGGTCGAGCCAGGTGGCTCCGATCACGCGGGCCTGCCGCTCGATGGGCAGGTGCGATTTCAGCTCCACCGCCACGCCGCCCAGGCGCTGCGCATCGTAGCGACGGCCCTGCTCGGGCAAGTCGTCCGGCACCTTCCATAGCCCCTCGGCCACCCGTTCCACGATACCGGCACGGCGCAAGGCTTCCAGCCGGCGGACGTGGGACGCGACCACTTCCGGCGGATCGCGGCCGGGCACGGCCTGACCCTGCGCGATGGCAAGGTGGTGGTCGGTGCGGTACAGGCCATCGCTCGCCAACGCGGCGATGTTCTTGTCGGCCGCGCGCACGTCAGCCGATCTCCTTGCCTCCACCACGGCGCCGGTCGGATAGTTCGCCAGCTCGTCGCGGGCGTTGAGCGCAACGTAGTGGGCCTTGCCGTCCACGCCGTCGATGACCAGATAGCCCCGGTCGTGCAGTTCGTCGGCCAGCCCCTTCGCGGCCACGCGGCCGAGGATGGTTCGGCCATCGTCCCCAGGCTCGAACACCGCCAGTTCGCGTGGCTCGCCGCGCATGGCCCGCTGCATGGTGCGGATGATGTCGCCGCGCTCGCCCAGGGCGCGCAGGGTCTTTTCCGCATCGTTGTGGACGGTCCACGTGCCGGGCTGGGCCTCGTCGGCCAGGCCCAGGCGCTGCAAACGCTGCAACCTGCCGATCAGCAGCAGACGCTGGCGTTGCAGTCGGGGTTCGTTGAGCCGTTCGACATGCACCATGCCATCGTCGCCGGCCTCGCGCTTCAAGGTGCGATCCAGGCTCGTCCACCGCTCCTGATCCACCTCGCGCCGCAAGGTCTGCTGGATCTCCAGCTCGGTGCGCGGCCCCAGCCATTCGGTCGCCAGTTCGGCGGCGCGATGGCGGAACCCATCGGCGATGTAGTCGCCCGCGATGATGAGGTCTTTGCCGGTGTCGTCGCGCCCGCGCACGACGATGTGCGTGTGCGGGTTGTCGGTGTTCCAGTGATTGACGGCCACCCAATCGAGG
This sequence comes from Burkholderia contaminans, assembly GCF_029633825.1. Classification (NCBI taxonomy): domain Bacteria; kingdom Pseudomonadati; phylum Pseudomonadota; class Betaproteobacteria; order Burkholderiales; family Burkholderiaceae; genus Burkholderia; species Burkholderia contaminans. The sequence continues at coordinate 2,795,094 of NZ_CP090640.1, forward strand.
CCCGTGCCAAGGTCGGCCTCCATGCGACCCATGAGGTGCCGGGTATAGGTGCGCAGGTCTTCCAGCTCCGCGCCATCTTCGGGCGAAAGGATAAAGCGGAAGTGATGCCGGTCGTCGGCGCAGCGTTCCTTGAACGCATCGAGGTCGGCGGCATCGGTCTGCGGCCCGTAGGCTTGGCCCGACTCGCCATCGCGGCCCACACCATCGCGCTCGATATAGCGCAGGTGCTTGGCAAGCGACTGCGGGCTGGCTCGGTGCTGATTGAGCAGCAGCGTCTTGATGGTCACACGCCGCGACATGGACGTGAGCTTCGCCCCCGCGAAGCGCGCCGCCGTGTGGCCGCGTCCCAAGCGTGAGCCGGGCCGCTGGCCGGAGCCGGCACTCTTGCTACTGCCACCAGGACGGCGCACCGAGGACTTACCGCCGCTGGCCTTGCCCGCCTGCTTGAGTACCTTGGAGACGAAGCTCTGGCCCCGGTTCTTCGGGGCGCTGGGACGGATGCGGAAATCGTCGTCGCGGCGGTCGGTCATGGCTGTGCTCCTTGCAAGTTCTGGCGTGTCCGGGCGTGCGAAGCACGCGGACATGCCCGCATCGGCGCGGGCTTCGCGCCCCACGCGGCACGGTGGCGAAGCCGCTGCGTGTCGCGCCACCCCCATGTGCAGACTGGCTTTGCGGGCCGACAGGTGCCGCACCCTTTTGTCTTGCCTTCCGCATTTGCCTCTCGCATCCGCTCCCGGCAACTGCGGCCCGGTGGCAAGGCTGCACCAGCAGCCAGCGCACCGGCGAACACGGCGATGGCCGCAGGCCAGCCGTGTTCGAGGCAAGACGCCTGCACGTGGGACGGCTGCGCCGGAGGCAGCGCGAAGTGCCGCGCGGATGCGCTCGCACTGCACGCACGACGACACCGCGACAGCAGCCCGAACGACACGCCCAATAGCACGACGATGCGCAGCGAATCGGCGGCCGTCATGGGCGCGACTCCAACCAGACCGGACGCGCAACGCCGATCACGGCGGCTGCGCTGACCGGCCCGAAATACCGGCTGTCGAACGACGCCGGATTGGTGACACTGAGCAGGAACAGCTCGCCAGGCCGAAGGCGGTGGCACTGCTGCCAGGATGGCAGCGGCCGGCCCCAGCGGTCGGCAGACAGCACGGCGGCCGAAGGCACGCCGTCGATAAGGACTCTGCCGTCGGCGATACACACCTCCTGCGGCGCCACCGCGCCCACGCGCTTGAGCAACGGGATGCGCGTCGGCAGGTAGCCGCGCTGCGCAGCGAGCGCGGCAGCCTCGGCAGGCAGCGGCACCAGCACGATGCTGCCCACGGACAAAGGATGTGGCGGCGAGCTGGTGCGATGGTCGAGCGGATCGACGCGATACCAACCGACCGCCACGCTGTCGGACGGGTTGTAGGTCAGGCGCGGCAGTGGATGCACGAAGGACGCCCAGGCCAGCGCAGCGAGGCCGCAGACGGACAGGCCCGCCAGCACGATGCGAGCGCGCAGGCGCGAGCGAGGATGCGTGACAGCAGTGGAAACAGAAATCGTGGTCATGACAGCGCTCTCCCGGCCAGCCAGGCGGCGTGCCGCTCGGCGCTGTATTCGGGCAACTGCAGGCGCGCCGCGAGCCGGTTGCCCAGCGTGCGCCAGTACGCGGGCGAAGCGCCAGCAGGCACGATGCCCAGCGCCTCGATGGCGTCGATGCGTGCCAGCACCGCACGCACCGACTGCTCACCCTCGGCGTGCAGCAACAGGCGCGCGCCTGGCTGCACGCCGGGGATGCGCTGCGCGCCATCCATCGACATGCACGCCTGCATCACCATGAGCTGCCAGCGGATCGTGCCGTAGTCGTTGGCCTGCCAACGGATGCGGCAGAGAACCGCATTCGGAGTGAACACCGCGCAGCGGCGCCAGCGATCCAACCGGATGATGTGAGCAGGATCACCGAAGCGCAGGTAGAGGTCGAAGCGTTGGTCGATGTATGCGAGCGCAACGCGCGTCAGCGGCACGCCGTCGGCCACGCCGACAGGCGGGATGGACGGCGGTGCCGATGCAGTCGAAGTCGTTGAGGCGGACGTGTTCATGAGGACTTCTCCGGGAATTCGCGCTCCAGCAGCGCGCGCAGCAGATCGGCCACCGTCACGCCTAGCGTGAAGGCCGATACCTTGATGCGCGCCCGCATGGCGGGCGTGATGTCGAGGGTCAGGCGAGCTGTGTAGAGGTCGCCTTTCTGGAGGTCATCGGCGCTGCCCTGGCGAATCCACGCCTCAGCGTGCGGATTCGCGGGCGGACGCGCGCCGATACCGACGCGCTTTGCCGTGCGCTTGCTGGCGGGACTGCTCATGACGGCCACCGCAGCAGTTCATCGACCAGCGCGGTGATTTCGCGCGCGGCGGCGCTGTCTGGCGCCGTCTCGCGTGCAAGCCGGCCGGCGGCCACGCTGTCGGCGAACACGATGCGCTGATGCACTTCCGCGCGCAGCGCAGGAAGCGGCTGCTCGGCCAGCGCGCCGCGGGCCTCGCGTCCGATCACGGTGGTGCTCACGCGCCGGTTGATGACGAAGGCCGCGCGCAGCGCAGGCCGGAACACCTGCGCCTCACGGATCAGCGCCACCATCTCGGCGCTGGCCCACAGGTCGTAGGGGCTGGGCTGCACCGGGATCAGCACCCGCTCGGCCGCCAGCAGCGCGGAGCGCGCCAAGGCAGCGATCCTGGGTGGCCCGTCGATGACGACATGATCGGCCCGCCTGGCGAGTTCTGGTGCTTCCTGATGCAGCGTTTCGCGTGCGAGGCCCACGGCGCTGAACAGCCTTGGCAAACCTTGCTGGCTGCGGCGCTGTGTCCAGTCCAGCGCGGAGCCCTGTGGATCGGCATCCAGCAGGATGACCGACTGCCCGCGCATCGCCAGCTCGCCGGCGATGTGGGTGGCGAGCGTGGTCTTGCCCACGCCGCCTTTTTGGTTCAGCAGCGCGACGATCATGGCCTGGCCCTCCGCGTTGGAAAGCCTGGCTGTTGCAGCTGGATTTCGGGCAGCGTGGTGGTTGTCCACCGTGGCGCGGCGCTTCTACTATCAGTTAGATGTTTTAAGTTAGGGAAGTTAAGGGAGGCCGAAACCCGCGCCAGCATTGGCTTTGCGGCCGATGGACACGCCTGATAGCACGATAGTCCCACGCCTGATAGCACGACACCGGGCACGCCTGATAGCACGAGTCCGTCCACAGGGCGCGCACCGTTTATCCCCGTGCCGCGGACGGCACGGGACGCCCTGGCCGGAACGTCAGCAGCTCGGCGCCATCCAGCCGCTCGATGCCCAGGACGTAGCCCGGTAGCGACTGCCGCGCCACCAGGGCGCGCAGGTCGCAGGCGAAGTCGTAGGGCTTGGCCGTGCTGCCCGACTTGCGGTGCAGGTGCCGGAAGTCGAATTGCCAGCCGCCCGGCTGTCGCCCGCCGTGCTTGCGCACCAGACGGTACAGCCACCGCTCGATCCCGCCCGTCAGCTGGAAATACGCCGGATCGATGGTCAGCACCAGCGCGGCATCGAGCACGCCCGCATAGAACCAGTCCGGCAGGATCAGCTCCAGCCCCAAGGGCGTGCCCTTGGCATCGGCCAGCTCCTTCCACTCGTTGATCCACGAGAAGCGATGCAGGCGCCGCCCAGTCGTCTCGCGGATCGACGTGGCCACCGTCGTGGATTGCAGGCGATCCAGCGCCGCCTTGAGGCGCTGGTAGTCTCGCAGCGACGTACCGCGCCCGATGAAGCGCAGGATCTCGTAGGGCGTGGCCTGCATCAGCCGCGACGGGCGCAAGCCCGCGTCGCGGGCTTCCACGATCTGCGAAGCCGCCCAGATCAGCACGTCCGCGTCCCAAATCGTGGCGATGCCGTGCTCCTGCGTGCCCTCCACGCGGATCGTCACGCCGCTGGCCTGGAAGTCGATGGGCGCCGTGCGCCGCGACTTTGCCAGCGAGAAGAACGGAAAGGCCATCAGGTCCTGGCTGTCGCGCGGCGCCATGTTGCCCGGCAAGGCGCGGAACAGATCGAGCTGTTCGCGCTCCTGCCTGACTGCCCCGGATGGGCTGGACATGGCGAAGGCCACCCGCACTCCAGCGATCAGCGCGCACGGCTGTCCGCCGAGTGCTGCTCGGCGTATTCGGGATCGGACGTGCTCTCGAAGCTGCGATCCGCAGCCCAGGCATCGAGGTCGGCCACGGCGTACATGACGCGGCGGCCGAACTTGCGAAACTTGGGGCCGCCACCCAGCACGCGCTGCTTTTCCAGCGTGCGCGGCGACAGCCGCAGGTAATCGGCAGCCTCGTCGTTGGTGAGATAACGCTGCGGTTGCGCGGCAGCGGTCGAGACAGTAGCGGCAGGCCGCAAGGGAGCAGGACGCATGGTGAGAACCTCCATCGGTTGCAGGGCTCCGGCCACACAGCGCAACCGGATGGAGGCAGTCTCAGAAAACGAAGCCCTCGTGCTCAGGGTCGTTTTGCGCTCTCTTCAAAACGACCCTTCTCAAGCGGCGGCAGTTGTGCTAGGCGGCGATAGCCGCCGCGCATCAGCGCATCGCCGCGCCGCACCAGGCGGCGCACCTTGGAGCGCAGGCCGCCGTCGCTGTACCAACCAGCTGCGGCATCCGCGCCGAACAAGCCTTCAGCTACGTCGCGTAAGGACGCACCCGCCAGGGTCGCATCGAGCGCCTGCAGGGTGTGCAGCTCCAGCAGCGCCGCAGGCGGTGGCCTGGGCCGCGCCATTGGCGCAGGCGTGTCGGGCACATGCGTGGTGCCGTGACCGCGGTGGGCGTAAGCCACGGCCATGCCGTCCTCCAGGCCAGGCGCCAGCGCATAGCGCAGGCAATGGCCTGAACTGCGCGCGATCAGCGCCAGGCCCTTGCCGTCATGCAGCAGCTGCTTGTGACCGGGGATGCACCAGAAGGCGAAGGCCGCAGCGTCAGGCGGCGGATCGGCATCCGGGTGGAGCTGCACCACGGCTTCATGGCCAGGCAGCCAGGCCGGATGCGCGTCACGCGCATCCAGGGCCGGGTCTTCCAGCAGACGCAAGCCCCAGCGATGCGCAGCATCGAGGCGGCGCGCACGGTGGAGCCAGTCAAGCCGGTAATCGGGATGGCGGCGCAGATACTCCCAGGCCAGTGCCAGCGTATCCAGGCACAGCACGTAGAGGTAGGCGGCGGTCGGATACCAGTGCGCGAGGTGGTGCGGTTCGGCCATGACGCAAACTCCCGTAGAGCAGGACGGCCGTCACCGGTTTCACACGCAAACGTCACCGCATCGAACTAGCATCCAATCGTGAATAAGCTGGTAGATTAGTAACTTGCGTGTCAAGACGAAAAGCATCCGATGGATTGCGTGGATCGTCTGAATGCGACGGTGGCGCGCGAGGAAATGCGGCCTCCTGCGATACCCACCGTGCCCGATGGCACGGCCGGCATCATGACTGTTTGCGTCAGGATGGCACCGGTTTGGTGCAACAGTGCGAACTAAGACCTGACAGGTCTGAAGCAAGACCGAAATAGTCTCAATGCGCCCGGCTAGACCGTGGCGCGAACGGCTCAATCGAGGACGGAACCGTTCTCCTTAGCCAGCCGCAGGTACTCCGACAACGGGCGCACCGCCCGGAAATACCGATCCCGCATGACGGGTTGCTGGCGTGGCCCGACGATGGAAGCCAGGTCGGAAAGTTTCACCGTCCCCAACTCGGGCATGCTGATTCCCAGGTCGATCAGGCCGTAGGCCGTGTCGCCATCGACGGGATCGAGCGAAGTCAGCAGCCAGGTGGCGTGCGCATCTGGCGTGAACAACCGCACCACGGGCAACGGGTCATTGGCCAAGCCAGCGGCCCGGACCCGGCCGTGTTCCAGCAGTTGCTTGCGCTCGTCCTCGGTGATGAGCCGGTTCATAGATACCCCCTCATTCGTACAAAACCGCCGAAGAGTGAAAGCGCAGAACCGTATCGGCGGGTTTGAGGAAAGGCACGGATGCGGTTTTGTGCTTCTGTGAGAAGCTGCAGATACGGATTTCCGTAAAAGCACGAAAGCGGCAGGCGGGCATAGTTGAACACTATAGATTGTAGCCCTATAGGGCTACAATCGGATGTCATCTTGGATTTTGCGGAGATCCAGGGTTGGCAGCGAAACATACATTGTCGGAGGCACTAAAGACCATCAGGAAAGCACGTGGTTTGAGCCAGGAAGCGTTCTCGGACGTGTCCAGCCGCACCTACATGAGCACGCTGGAACGCGACCTCAAAAGCCCCACCTTGAACAAGCTGGCCGAGCTGTGCGAGGTCATGGAGGTGCACCCGCTCACGCTGCTGACGCTGGCCTATGCCGGCGACGACCTGCAGCAGGTCGATCAGCTGCTGGCGCAGGTGCGCCAGGAGTTGGAGACTGTGGCGAAGAAGAGTGACACGCCATAGCGTGCGACCGCGCTGGCGTGGCCGATCCGGTGCAGCCGGTTCGGGGACTTCAGGGGCGCCAAGCATCGCGCGGCGGGGAGAGGCCGCAGGGTTTTCCCCCGGAGGCAAGCGAAGCGCGCAGCTGCGATAGGGATTGAAGCCGAATGGCCATGACGGCGAAGTCGGCATGGGGCGCAGCCCGCAAAGCCCGGTCGGCGCAGTGCGCCGAATCGCCCTGCATTCGCCCTGGCAACACGAAGTCATGGTGATGCTGCCCGACCACTACCATCACGAAGCTGGGAGAGCCAAGCCTTCCAGTCTGCTGATCCAAGCAGTACAGCGCCCCGCCGCAGTGGGCGGGGCGCTGGCGGCCGTCAGGCCGCCTGGGGCTTGCTGCGCGACCAGATCAGGTCGTGCGTGCCGTTCTCTCCTTCGATCAGGCGGGCATAGACCGTGGCCGGGAACGAAGGATCGTCGAGGGTCACGGAGATGTACTCCCGCCCGGCCTCGCTGGTCTTCTTCCACGCCGCGCCGATGTCGTGGCTGGCGGCCTGCAGGCGGAAGTCCGGGGCCTTCTCGTTGTCCCCCTTGTCGTTGGGCACCAGCTTGACCTTGACGTTGAGCGTCAGGGTGCGAAGCGTGCCGGTGAAGCCGTCTTTGTCTGCGGTGAAGGTGCCGATGTTGGCCATGATGAAACTCCTTTTGGTGGAACAAGGTTCGCGCCCATCGCGTCCTTGTTGTGATCCGGCCGGCGGAGGACGGGCGGGCTGCACCGCTTGCGGTCGCAACGCAGTGGAGAGCCGGGAGGCGAAAAGAATTTGTCCCGCGAGGAATGCGCCGAACGCAGTGACAAAGCAGGGGAAATTGTTTTCGCCGGACGGTTGCAGCCATGAAGCCCGAGGCGCAGCCGCGCCACCGCTAGGATTCACAACAACACAAGGACGCCTTGGGCCGAACCGCATCGAAAGGAGGCAGGGCCGGCTCGGCATCCCCGCACGAAGGCAGCACCGGCTCGCCCACTGACGCGGGCCAGGTCAACCACCCGACGACAAGCGAGAACGCCCCGGCCGCACCTTGCGGCGCCGGTCTTGAGGCGTGGCGTGGAAGCTCCATAGCGATGCCGGGCGGGATGTCCGTGAACCGTCCTTCGTGACGTGATGGGCGAGAACCGCCAGCGTTGAGGACGGCACGCATTCGCACAACCTGCCGCAGCAAGCACCAGCGTGTTCGCCAGCTCCGTCCATTGCGGCGGGGCGCTGGCCGGGCCGATCCGGCATCGACGGTTCGGCGGCATCGAGGGGCGCCAAGCTCGCGCGGCGGGGATGGGCCTTGCGCCGATCCCCCGGAGGCAAGCGCAGCGCGCAGCGCCGCAGGCGCGAAGGCGTGAGTGGATTGAAGCCGAATGGCCGTGACAGCGAAGTCGGCACGGGGCGCAGCCCGAAAGCCCGGCGGCGCTACGCGCCGACACGCCCAGGCCGTTCTATATTTTGAGCAGGGAACGCAGAACACCATGACCATCCAGCTACGACACGAAACCACGAACGACATTGCCGCTATCGAGGCCGTGACCATTGCCGCCTTCGCCGATGCGCCGCACACCAGCCACACGGAGCAATTCATCGTGCGTGCATTGCGCGACGCTAGCGAACTGACGCTTTCCATCGTGGCCGAAGAACACGGCCAGGTCGTCGGCCATGTGGCTCTGTCGCCGGTGACTATCACCAACGACCACGGCCACAAGGCCAAAGGCTGGTGCGGCCTGGGGCCGATCTCCGTCCTGCCGCAGAGGCAGGGGCACGGCATCGGCTCGCGCCTGATGGAACAGGCGCTGTCTGAACTGCGGGCCATGCAGGCCGAAGGCTGTGTGCTGCTCGGAGAGCCCGCGTACTACGGGCGCTTTGGCTTCCAGGCCCATGCGGGCCTGCAACTGCCGGGCGAGCCGCCCGGCTATTTTCTCGCACTGGCCTTCCATGGGCCAGTGCCCGAAGGCATCGCGCAGTACAGCGATGCCTTCAACGCCGCCGCCTGAGTGCCAGTGAAGGCGGCGGCGTAATGCCCCGGCTATTCGGCTTCAACACCGGGCGCGGCCACCGCCGCGCCCGGATTATGCGTTTCACCGCGCCCAGGGCGGAACGGCCTGGGCGCGGTGCTGACGATGATCATTCCTTCGTTTCGATGATCCACCACACGGCACGCGGCAAGGCGCGGCCCGTGATGGGATGTATGTCGGTGAGGTCAGCGCGGGCCGACCAGCCCGAGGGCGGTCGGTAGCCGCGCACGTCGCCATCGCCGTGCCAGCGGCGGGCGCGCACCGTGCCGGGTGCATAGACCGCCGCCATGCGCGGGCGGTTGGTGGTGGTGCGGGTCATGGGGGCTTCTCCTTGCAGCGAAGCGCCCCGGTCGAAGCCGGGGCGCTTGCCTTCGGCGTGGGTCAAGCGGCCAGCGCCTCGGCGGGTTCATCCGCCATTGCCTCGGCATCCTCCGGGGCGTCCTGCTCCGGGCCTGCCTCCTGCGCGCTTTCCTTCACTGCCTGCTGCGGGCCTTCGACCTTAAAGATGGCAGGCATCCAACCCGCGCCATCGGCCAGCCGCTCGGCTTCGCTGGCAATGTCGGCCTTCTTCAGCTTCGCCAGCCGGGAAACCTGATCGGGCGCGTACTCGCCCACGGCTTGCAGAACTGCCGCCTTCGGAACGTGCTTGAAATACCCCTCGGCGGTCGGCTGCCACCATGCGGCCATGTCGAGGCCCACGGCCTGCGCCAGTTCCTCGCCGGGCTGGTGCGGTGTGGCGCGAGGCGTCACCACGTCCACCGTGGAAGCCACGCACACGGCCAGCAGCTTGACCAGTTCGCCTTGCTCCATCGCCAGCAGCGCGGCAAACAGTTCGGCGCTGTCCTCGGGCAGCTTGCCGCTCCACGCCTGCTGCAATTCACGCAGCGCCACGGCGGCGGGTGACTCGGGCCAGTCCGGGGCCATGCCGTCCAGCCGGTCTTGGACTTTCAGGCTCACGCCCAGCGGCAGGTCGCGCCCGTAGTAGCGGCCCTGCAAGACGGTCTGCACCATGCCATGCACCAGCGCGGCCACCGCCACCTGCGGATGCCGGGCCACCTCGATTTGCAGCGCGGCGGTGCGATGGGCGCTCAGGCGCTGGGCCAGTCGGTCGGAAATCGCTGCTGCCTTGGGCGGCTCGTCGTCCTCGCCTTCGTCATCGTTCGCGGCATCTGGGTCGCTGAACCCTTGGCGCAGCTTCTCCAGTGTGCGCAGTGCCTTGGCCTCGGCCTCGCGCAGCAGTCCGCGATGAATCACCACCTCGCCGTTGCGGCCGATGGTGACGATGGCCCCGGCTGCGGCCTTCACGTTCGCGCCGTACCCCTGCAAGCCGTCTTCCAGCGCCTGCAACTGCTCGCCCAGCCGCTCGCCTTCCTCTTGCAGCGCATCGGCCTTGTCCTCGTCGTCGGCGTCCGTCGCGGCATCAATGGCTTCGGCCACCTCCTGCATCTTGGCTTGCAGCCTCTCGATGCGCTGTGCTTCGCGCTTGTTCGGCTCGCGGCGCTCCCTCGGCGCACGCTGGAAGGCGTGCAGATCGGCATGGGTCACGCCCGGCGTGGCATCAGCCCAAGCCCAGCCCTCGGCCTTCACCTCTGCGGCGATGCCCGCCAGCTTGTCTTGCGCCAGTCGTTCCAGCAGCGCGGCGTCGGTCAGGTACACGCCTGCATCGCCCTCCGCGAACAGGTCGCGGCGGATGCCGCCGCCCGCCTGCTCGTAGGTGTCCAGCCCGACGAAGCGCACCAGCGGATGCCGGTAGGCGTCAATCTCGCGCTCCGTCAGACGTTCGCGCAAGTGCGAGGGTTGGCGCTGCCATTGCGGCGCATCGTAGAACGCGCATTCCTGCGCGGCGTGGTCGTCGGTGATGGAGAGCGCCATCAGCTGATCGAGGCTCACGGCATCGGCCCGGTAGTCCTCCATCAAACGCGGCGAGACATTGGCGAGCTTCAAGCGGCGCTGCACCACCAGCGGCGTAACGGAGAAATCCGCCGCAATGTCCTCAATCGGTCGGCCTTCGGCCACCAGCGCGGCGAAGGCTTCAAACTGGTCTGCTGGGTGCATGGCTTCGCGCTGCACGTTCTCGGTCAGGCTGGCGGTGCGGGCCGTGCCATCGGCCACCTGCAGGCAAGGCACGTCCCAATCCTTGGCGATACGGTGCTTCTTTGCCAGCAGCTTGAGGGCCGCAAAGCGTCGGCCACCTGCCACCACCTCGTAATGCAGGTCATCGGCGGCGGGAATCACGATCAGGTTTTGCAGCAGGCCCACGCGCTGAATGCTCGCGGCCAGCTCGGGGATGGACATGCGCGGGACGGTCTTGCGCACGTTGCGGCCCGTGGGGCGCAGCACCAGCCGCGACAGCGGAACCAGAATCATGTGCTTGCTCGGGTCGGCGGCTTGCAGCACGTTTGCGCGGCTGTCGAGGGCTTGAGCTTCGGTGTAAGTAACGGCGTTCATGGTGAATCTCCAATCAAGTGAAACAAGGGAATGGAGGGGAAACCGCCCCTCCGGCGGGGAACACGTCAGAGGGGGTCAGGCCTTGAGGGCGCGCATGCCATCGGCCAGCAGCCACAGGGCGCGGTTCAGGCGAATGTCCGAATCAATGCCCTGCACGGGGCGGGTCTGCTGTCTGCGGCCATTGGCGGCGCGGCCATGCAATCCGCCCTTGGTCAGGTTCTCCTGCGTGCGGTTGAACACGCTCCACAGGTCGGGGCGGCGGTCGTCGAAGCGGCGCGGCATCAGGATTTGCGATTCCGTGACGGGCGCGGGCTTGGTTGGGTCGTCGTACTTGAGGGCCAGCGCGGCGCGGGCGAACACTTCCGATTCCCCGGCATCCAGCGTGATGGCCTGCATGGATTCGCGCGATTCCTGCGCATGCTCGAAGCCGCTCAGCACCTGATAGGCGCCCTCGATGACATGGCCCGCCACGTCGCCCTTGTGGGGCACGCGCACATCGCCCACGGTGTCGCCGCAGACAAGGCCATTGCTGCAAACGAAGCGGAACATGCCACCCAGTAATTGATAGCTGCTCGTGCCGTCGTGCGAGTTCAGCAGGATGATTTCGTTGGCTTCGCGGGCGTTGATCTGGTTGGCGTGGCGCAGGCGCAGCATGTGTTTCGTGTGCTCGCGCCGGCCCTCGTTGCGAACGCGGGTCTGGCACACCATGAAGGGCTGAAACCCCTCTTTGCGAAGCTCGGTCAGCACGGCGGCGGTGGGGATGTAGCTGTACCGCTCGGAGCGGCTTTCATGGGGGGCATCCGCGAAGATGGACGGGGCCACGCGGCGGATCTGGTCATCGGACAGCGGGGAGTCGCTGCGCAATGCGGGGGAATGGGAAGCGAAGCGGGATGCGAGTTGCATGGTCTTTCTCCTGAACAAAAAGGCTGTTGAAGAAAACCGCACACCGGATTCCAAGATTCGAAGCCCAGCCTTTCGGCTGTTCGGTGCGGTCGGCGCGAGGAACCCGGTTGGCCCTGTTGCCACCGTCTTTCCTGAGTTCATCGCCCGCGACGAAAGGGAGCGCGCGGACGGGGGCCGTCAAGGAAACAAGCGCAGGGTGGGGGCGGCCCGCAGGCGCAGCCGAGGACACGGCCCTGCGCGCCTTGACGGCACACGGCCGCGGGCTACAGTCGCGGACAAGGTGATGAAGTCAGGGAAGAGGACTGGACATGGCAACGGCCATCCCACAAGCCGACCGCACGGCAAGCGAAGCGCGCAGGCTCGAAGCTGGAAGCCGGGCCGGAGGCGTCAGCCGAACGGAGTGAGGGAACGATCGAAGCCCGAAGGGGGCGAGACGCCGCAGGCGGCTCGATGCGCTAGCACGAGAGCGCGACCGGCCATCTCCCAGGTGGCCGGGGACGCCCACATGACTTCAATGAAATCCCCGTGGACAGCTACCCACCCAGCCATCGGCAAAATGGCAATGGCATGGACATACGAGCCCTACAAGACGATGAACTGATGGCCCAGGCCCGAGACTGGCGGCAACGGGCACTGCGCGGCGAGAAGGACGCACGCGGCCTCGCGCACGAACTGGAATGCGAAGTGCGCCGGCGCTTCCCCAGGAACAATGCGCCCCATGCACTGCCGCCGATCCAATTGCTCGGCGCCGTGCCGCAAACACCCCAGCGGCGCTGGAAGCCCTGGTAAGCACCGGCTCAAAGGCAGCCCGCCCGCATGACTGCGCCACGGCCGATCGGCGCTGATCCCGAAATCCCCCCGAAATAGCGCGAATTTCGAGTGGCCCGGTCACGGGCCAATGCCTACCGTGGAATCTCCACCTTCTGGAGAACCACCATGAGCGATCCCATGCAACCCGGAACGCCTGCGCCTGGAGCAGAAGGGCCTGGCATCTTTCTGCCGACCCTCATCTGGACCACCGACCGCAAGACGGTAGGCAACGAGATGCAGCGCCTGCTGGGACGGCGCGCACAGCTCAACGTCCTGCTGTCCGCCTCCGAAGAAACGGACGACGGCACCACCTGGTACGCAATGGCCCAGGCCACGCTGAACCAGCTGGACTGCGATATCGAACGTCTCTTCGAGTGGCTGGGCGACTACGAACCCGACACACCCACGCCCGAAGTGCCATCGTAATGTCCGGCATGAAGGGAGCGATCCGGCACCAGCCGGTTCGCTGCGCGAGAGGGGCGCCAAGCCTGCGCGGCGGGGATAGCCCGCAGGGCTTTCCCCTGGAGGCAAGCGCAGCGCGCAGCGCCCCGCCAGGGGCGCGAAGGCATCAGGCCGGGTCGTCGGGGCGCAGGCTGGCTTCCGACACCGGCATCCACGGCGATGACGAGTCCAGCAGGTAGCGCGCACCGCGCGCGTACAGGCCCGAAAGTCCGCTGGGACGATAAAACCCGGTGACGCGGCACCGGAACTGTGCGCCAAACTCGTTGGTATAGATCACCGCGTCGCCGAGCGCAAAGCGCAAGGGCTGGCCGTTCTCCGGTGGGAACGGCTTGAACGCATCATGCTCTGCCGTGATTTCGAGGATGTAGTCGTGGTGGCTGCTCATGGCCTTGACCTCCTGAAATGATTGAGAACGCTCAGGAGCGCCTTGCGGCGCCCCAGAACCAGGTCAGACAACGACACGCCCCGCCAGCCGCGCATCGCGCGCATAGGCGCTCAGCCGCTTCTCGGCACGAAAGTGCAGATCCCGCTCTACCGGCAAGCCCAGCCGCCCGCGCACGGTCGCCAGTTCGGAAAGACTGACCCAGCCGATTTCCGGCATCCCTAGGCCCAGGTCGCAAAGACCGAAGGCGTGATCGTGGTCATCGGGATCAATCTCGGTCAGCAGCCAGGTCGCGCCGGCATCCGGCGTGAACAGCTTGACCACTGGGGCCGGATCGAAGTCCGGGTTCTCCAAGGATTCGCGGCCGTTGGCCAGCAGCACGATGCGCTGCTCGTCCGTGATGAATGCGTGGTTCATGGTGAACTCCTGTAAGGTTACCGGGCGGAATTGCCCAGCCCTTGCAGGGCACGGCGCAGCGCAAGCAGTCAAAGATCGAAGACGGCCGCCAGGCCGCAAGCGCCGAAGGTGCGCAGTCATTGACGGCGAGCACGCCGTGGCACGATGAAGGGAACAGCAAGCCGCCACACCTCACCACGCAGCCACCCCGGTATTGACAAGCGTAGCGCGCAGGTCCGAAGCGTCAGTCCAGATCAGAGCGTCCGGGCTTGAAGCCGGATGACTGCGATTCGGCACGAAGCTCGGGGCGCAGCCCATGAGCCCGACGAAGGAACGTCGGGATGCAGGCCAAGTTGCCAGCAGGCAGTTGAAAAGTGGTGCTGGCCTTCAGGCGCTGTCAATTTTCTTGATCTTCCGGATACGCCGCCTGGGGAATCGGCACCCAGCCATCGCGGGTGATGCCTGCCCCGATGCGTATGTTCTGGCTTTCAGTTGCCGCCCAGTGCCCACCCCGGTGCAATACGGCGCGAATCACCGACTTCCGCGGATGATCCTCATCCGCCTTGGCAGAACTGCATATGGCATTCCAATGGTGCTTGTCCGGCATACTGTTCAACCGTGGGCCGAGCAGTTGATCCAAGACTTCGGTCGAAACGTTGTGTCGCCCGCCGTGATGGGGCACTTGGAAATACCGAATACCTGGCAGCGCGAGTCCCACGAAAGGTGCGTAGTCGATCACCTCCTGCAGTGCTTCACGCCCGGCATCGCCAGTAAGCATGACGCGATGACCGTTCAAGACAGCCGACTGCACCACACTCATTTCATTCTCACGACTGGTCGGCTCAGGCGGGAAATATTCCTCGCCCCACAGGGACTTGATGTAGGCGGTCGCGGCCTTCACTGCCCGGAATATGCTGCTCAGCGCGCTATCAAAAGCACTTTCTTCGACAGCTTCCGGTGTCTTCGCGGAGTCCACGATCAGGTCCAAGTAGCGCCCCAGGGTAGGTGCCATGACCGCGAACGGACCGATGCTCTGCCCCTGAAGGGGGGCATGGATTGGAATTCCCTTCTCCACCGCAATATCCTCAAGAATTGCCGTGGCATCGTAGATTGAGCGCAACTTCCGTCGCAGGGCTTCAACCGATTCATAGGTCTCAAAGCGATCGATCAACTGGTCCGCGTATATCCACGGCCGGTTGATCCAAAGATTCCTGACCGTGCATTGCTCCAGGACTTTTCGTAGTCCGTTGGCGTGATCGCGATCTGGGTGCGTGAGGATCACATGGTCGATGACTGTTGTTCCATAGTACGTCTTCAGATGCTCGACTATCTGATCACCCGTATCCAGATACCCACCGTCAACAACGTGCACGCCCTCGGTGCCATTCACCGAGTAGCGCAGCGTGATCGCGTCCCCGCTTTTCGCTGTTTCGACGCCAAGAAAGTCGATCTCGAAGTAGTCAGCCATACATCCCTCTTGTTTTATGCCAACAAAGTGCCGGTGGCTTTGCACCTACCAGCGATCCACCGCACACGTGAGTCCTGTCGGAGTCCATACCAACGACACGGCCGGAAGGCCGCCAGCATCCTCGGCGATGCCGCGCAATGTATTTCGGTCGATACCCGAATGTGCGCCGCCTTTCGGGTGGCTGTGCCACGTTCCTATAAAGGCGAGATACCCCAAAGAGGCCGCGTTTGCGGCGCGCAAATTTTGAACAAGCCCGTTGGTTCCGAGGACGAAGCGGGCGGCCTCTCGAACACTGTCAGGCGGTGCCTCAACAAGGCCTGCAATGGTGATGGTTCGATTTTCAAACGAGATGCGGCCGATCAAGGCGCCGCCTGTTTCCAGAGCACCCCAGCGCAGCGCATCAGCATGGATTGCTTGCGCAACTGGGGACAGGACCCGAATGTTCCAGCCACCATCGTCTGCGACTTCAAGCGCAGTGGTCGGGCCAAGGCTGGCGCGGGTCCATGCCATTCCAAGGCCTTCGGCATCTGAGATTCCGGCGCAAAGCGTCGCTTCCTTCGGAAGCCCATCAACGAGCCATCGTTCCAGTTGCAGGCCGGCCAGTGACGTCGACCGCGAAACAACGGCGTCAGACATAGGCATCGTCAGCGAACGACAGTTGTCACCCACGAAAATCCGAGTCGGCTCAGACGTCTCGCCGGCAATCGACGCACGCAGTTCCGGTGCAAACCGGCAGCACTCGAACAAGAACGCCGTGAGGTCGTCAACTCGGCCGGCACGGCCAGCTCCTTCGAGCAATACCGCCACACAGCGCCCCTGACCATACATCGCGATCCGTGCCAATCGGGCTGGGGATTGATCCAACGCTGCCGATTGTGTTTCTGCAGCCAGCACCTGAAGTGACGCCGTCGCATCCACGATGAGGGCCGCATCCTGCGGAACGGTTGCCGCAAACTGTTCCGGATCGACCAAAAGAGTCACTGCGTCGGTGTCGAACGCTCGCGATTGAAGATGCGACAGCGATTCAAAGGCTGTCTTCATCAGCGCCGACTTCCGAGGCGGAACCAGAACTGATGCCCGCTCAATGAGTGCATGCCGCGCGGCGTTGTGAGGCGACATGGGTTCGTTGTCGACGAAAGTCATCGAACCAAAGCCCGCTCGCCCCAGTTGCATCGCGACTTTCGATCCCACGCTTCCGCAGCCGAGCACGACCAGCGGCTGTGATGTGGCTGCGTATGGAATGCCGGACGTCCTTGCCAGCAGTTCAGGAGACAACGCATGCGCGTGAAAGGCCGGGTGAACCGTGGCGTTACGCTCCAGGAGCGATTGAGCGTTGAGTTCATAGCGCACCACATAGGGCAATACCTCGACACTCCTCCCTGGCGAGCCCACAAGCGACGCTGGCCTTTGCACAGCCAGAATCACAATCGCGTACAAACCATGCACCCAGCCATGCGAGTCCTGTCGCATATCCAGGATTGAGCGTCCGAAATAACCGTCCACTTCCTGGGCCAAAGCGTCGCGATCAATACCAAGCTCCGCTGCTCGATCGAGCAGCGTCGCGAGATCGACAACTGTCTCTGGTTGATAGCGTCCGATCACATGCGGGAGGCCGTCGGTCATCGGAGCGCGCGCGATGAAGGCCGCGGCATGGCCGTTCCCCCATTTGCCCAGCTTGTCGTTGTGAACATCCTGATAAAACACAGGATCGACTTGTGCGGTCAGTTCGGCGTTGATGATGGCGTACAGACCGCCATCGATCGTCACGTAGCCTGCGGGAACCACCAGAATCGTGCCGTCAGCGGGAGCGGCGGCCGCGACCTTCTCGGCACTGAATACAACGGTCGAAGGACAGCTGTCTCGGCGCGTTGGTTCCCACCCCTGCTCCAGGTCCAGGAGTGTTCCGGCCGCGGCCTTGTGCAGCCAGTCGATCAACTGATCGACAACGGCGTCCAGGCCAAACCGATGCAGCAGCTCGTTCAACGACCCTTCGAATAGGCACGGCGAGACTAACTCGCCTTGGCGATGGGGGTTGATGTGCGGCAAGTTGAGCGGGAAGTCCGCACGTAAGAAGGGCTCGGGTGCAGACAGGGGCCAGTCACTACCGAATACCAGCACGCACGTCTCGACGGTGCGCACTCCGGTCTCAGAGATACCATTGCGCCGAGACCTGTTCGGCAGTTGGACCGCAACATCGACTTCAATCTCCGTCGATGCACCAGTTGTCCTTGGCTCGCCAACGCGGATAAGGCCTCGATGCCGCTGAAGTTGATGCAGTGCGTCTGCGATGGTGCCCGTCATGATGCTCCGTGCGGCATGGGGGTGCGCGCAGAGGTCACCACGGCAGCGGCCTTCGATCCGGACTCCTTCTTCGAGGGAGGTTGCACACCCTGAGCGGTTACGGTGAAAACGAGCGGTTCCACGGACTTTTCGCTGGGGTACTCGCCTGTGCAGTAGAACTCGCCTTTTGCTTCGTCCACGATCGTCACGTACTCACGCTTCGCACGGATGCAGGGCGGATCGCTGTCATCATCTGCAATCGGCTTGCAGCTGGCGACGATGACGGCGCCGTCACGGGTCTGCGAAAGCGCCTTGCGAGCATCAGCATCGAGCTTGGCTTTTTCACGGTAGTCGGACCAGCTGTCATAGGACAGCGAATGCCAGGAACAATGATGAGGCGCCTGCATGATGTCGTACTCAAGCACATCTGCTTCAGCCTTGTGGCGTTGCCACTGGCGGTTCCAGATGAACACCTCAGCATCGCCACCAGTAAGGAATTTCGCACCATCCGGCGTCTGCGCGTCAGCCGCCAACGTGATGTTCAGAATAACGCTGGACTGGTTCTTGACCAGGCACTCTTCCTCTTCCTCGTCATCCTGGGCGTCCAGTGGAGCCAAAAGAAACGCAGAAAAGAATGCGGAACTCTTGCCATTGATCGTTGAAAAGCGCGTGTCCACCTTCCGCACAATCGAAGTGAGATCATCGGTTTTTCCGTCGATGTCCTCGCCCATGATCTGAATGCGGTCACCGTTCCCGACGGCGAAATTCTTGTCACGGTTCAGTTGCACGCGCCGACGCGCCTCCGTGTTGAATGCCTTGGCGTCGTCGCTCAAGGTGTGCGTCTTGCTGGCGCGTCGAAACACGATCGGGGACGACCACATCTCGCGGATCACGATTTTCTTGTCCTTGTCGTCCTTCTTGTCGTCCGGGTACTTGTCGAGTGGCCCTAGGTAGAAGTGTCGCTTCAACCCTCGGCAATGGTCTTGATCCGGGTGGCTCAGCAGGAACGCATCGACATACGGCCTGCCGTTCTCATCCTTCTTCAGTCGTTCGCGCAAATCCTTGGCGACATCGCGCGCCTCCCCGTCAGGGTCGTCGGCGTCTTGCCTGATGTTTACGTCGATCAGCAGAGTCGTCGCGTCGAGATCGCCGAACTTGATGAGGGTCATGTCCCCGTTGTCGACGGGAAAAAACGTGATGGTTGTAGGCACTGGGGTCTCCGGGTAGACGACCGAAGGATGATCGCGTATAGTTAATGTACGACGATTTTTTATATCCGTCTACTTTTTAGGCGTGACTGATGCAAAAACCTTCCGTTCCTGCCGCCGAACCTGCTGAGCCTAAGGGGCTAAGTTGGGGGCTGGAGAGCAGACTTCAATTCATCGATTTCCGTCTGCGCTGGGAGCGGCGCATCAACCGGATGGATCTCACCGAGCACTTTGGTATTTCGGTCCCGCAGGCATCGCTGGACATTTCCAAGTACATGGAGTTGGCGCCGAGCAACCTGACTTACGACCGCAGCTCCAAGACCTACACGGCAGCGCAGAGTTTTCACCCGCTTTACCAACGAAGCTCGGCGCAACGCTATCTAGCAGAACTGCTAGCGACAAAGATGGGAATTGTCGAGCCGACGGCCAGCTTCATCGGCTCCGCGCCGGAGACAGATTGGGCCCCGTCCCCTTGGCGCACGATCAATGAGCAGACCGTCGAAGCAGTGGTGCGCGCAATCCGCCAGCAGGAATCCATTCTGGTGAGCTACCAGTCCATGACGTCGTTGGATGAATCGGTTCGCTTGCTGTCTCCCCACGCCCTTGGCAATGACGGTTTTCGCTGGCACATGCGCGCGTTTTGCCACAAGCGCCAGCGCTTCAGCGATTTCGTCCTTGCTCGAATCCTGCGCATCGATGGCTTCGAGGCGACCCAAGTGGACTCCAACCAAGATTCGCATTGGCAAACTGTATTGACGCTGGTACTTGCACCGCATCCCGATTTGCCTGCAGCCAAGAAACGAGTCTTAGAGTTGGACTACGGCATGGAAGATGGAGAGGTCAAACTTCCATGCCGCCAAGCGTTTCTGTACTACACGCTGAGACGTTTGGGTTTGCATACCAAGGAAGCACCAGACCCCCTCGCACAGCAGATCACGCTGAAAAACCGCGATGAAATCCAACCCTATATCGACGCCTTGGCGGCACAGGCCTGACTTCACATGACAACAATTTTTGAACTGGTCAAAGACCCCTACGAGCGCAAGGCACGTGTTATCCCTGGCCTTCTTGTGGCCTTACCCGTGCTGGTGCCGCTGTTGTGCGTCTACGGGGCTCGGCACCCTGTGCTTACAGGTGTGATCGGCCTGCTGGGCGGCTGCGGCGCTATCTATGCACTCGCGAGCGTAGCGCGCGGACGTGGTAAAAAACTTGAAGAGATGCTGGTCTCAAAATGGGGTGGCATGCCCACGACCATCGCACTACGCCACCGCGACAAGTTCCTTGATGGTGTCAGCAAGCAGCGTTATCACACGGCGATCACTGCCAAGTTGGGTATCGCCATGCCAACGGCAGAAGAAGAATCAGCAAACCCAGACAAGGCAGACGACATCTACATCGGTGCCACTAAGCGGCTTCGCGAACTCACGCGTTCCAACAAGCAGCTCTTGCTGAAAGAGAACATCGCCTATGGATTTCATCGCAACATGCTGGCGATGAAGCCTGTCGGTATCCTGTCGTGCCTCATGGGCGTCGTCTACGGATTGTTGATTGCAAAGATTTTGCAGGTAGCACCTCTCCAATTTGACTTGGTGCACCTTGCCGATCCAGGGCTTGCCGCAGGCTTGACATTGCTCATTTCGCTGGCGCTACTTGCCGCATGGCTACTGTATTTCGATCAGGACGCAGTAAGGCGGATGGGATTCGTCTATGCGGAACGTTTGTTTGAATGTTTGCCGTCGTTGCCTTCTTCCTCCTCACGGAAGAAAGCCGTAAAACCGACTACAGACTGAGGTTCTGCCCAATCTCCAAACAGGCGTATAGCTCCGCAGGTGTGTCTACCGCTTCCACGTCTTGGGACGAATCGTTCCGCGAGACTCTAGCAAGAGCCGCGTGCTTTCCAGTTCCTTTTGCAGCACATCGGTATCCGGCAGAACCATCCGGTAGTTCGCCGCCATGACCTTGGTGGGTAAGCCCTCCAGCGCATACCGCGCCAGGGCGAGCCCCTTGTCGGCACAAAGAATCAGCCCCACCGGCGGGTTCTCCTCGGGATAGGCCCAGTGTTCCTTGGCATAGTTGCAGTACATGTGCATCTGGCCTACGTCCGCATGCGTCAGACTCCCCAGCTTCAGGTCGATGATGACCAGGCAGCGTAACTTGCGATGGAACAGCAGCAAGTCCACCCGATACCAGGTCTGGTCGATGCGCAAGCGCCGCTGCCGTCCAATGAAGGTGAACCCTTCACCCAATTCGAGCAGGAAGTCTTCCAGCCGCCGGATCAAGGCGGCCTCCAGATCGGACTCCGAATACTCGTCCTTGAGGTCGAGGAACTCCAGCACATAGGGGTCTTTGATGGCATCGCCGGGCGCGACGGCATCTTCGGGCTTGGCCACCGCGCCCTTGGCCAGCATCGCCGCCTTGTTTTTCGACAGCGCCGTGCGCTCGTAGAACTGGCTGCCGATCTGCCGATCCAACTGGCGCACGCTCCAGCCGCCGCGCAAGGCCTCGGCTTCATAGAACTGGCGCGCATGCTCGTCCTTGACCGACAACAGCCGCACATAGGCCGACCACGGCAGCGTGAAGACCTGCGCCAGCTCGTCCAGCCGCCAAGGCCGCACTGGCTCCGGGGAAGATTCGCCAGACACTGTCTGGCGAATTGGCCGGGTCAGAAAAAACGACCGCATCTGCTGCAGGTTCTGACGGCTGAAGCCACGGCCGAACTGCTGGGTGAGGTCGCTTGCCAGCCGCTCGATCAACTGCTCGCCATAACCCGCGCGCCGCTTGCCCTGTTGCTCGGCCTCCACGATGCGGCGGCCAATCTCCCAGTAGCTGGCCGTCATCAGCGCATTGACGCTGCGCGCTGCCGTCTGGCGCGCGGCATCGAGCAGATCCACGATGCCGCCGTGGATGCCGGCGTAGCCGGCAGGCACGGCGGCGGGTGCGACTCCCGCCATCGCAGGCGCCTTCTTGGTCATGCAGCCACCTCCGCAGGCCGCTGCGCCTCGGTGATCGTCTTGCGCCGGTTCGCCACCAGCTCGGCCGCCTTGCGCACCGGATCGTCCTCGGTGTGGACGTAGCGCATGAACATCGCCACGGTCTTGTGCGCCGTCAGCGCCATGCCGACCTTGACCGGGATGCCCGAGTTGGCAATGTCGGTCGCGGAGCGGTGGCGGATGCCATGCGTGCCGACGTGCGTGGCGCCCGCCGCCTTGAGGGCGCGGCTCCAGCCGCCGTAATACTCGCCCGTGGTCAGGTGCTTGCCGGGATGGCTTGGAGACGGCAGCACATAGGGAGTGCCTTCCTGCCGTGGCGCCGTCGAGAGCAGTCGATAGGCTTCCTCGCTCATGGGCTTGGACATGCCGCCCGTCTTGCTGTCCGGCCAGACCACGCGGCGGTTGTCCAGGTCCACCCAATCCCATCGGAGCGTCACGATTTCGGAGCGGCGGCCGGCGAACT
Organism: Burkholderia contaminans; assembly: GCF_029633825.1. Classification (NCBI taxonomy): domain Bacteria; kingdom Pseudomonadati; phylum Pseudomonadota; class Betaproteobacteria; order Burkholderiales; family Burkholderiaceae; genus Burkholderia; species Burkholderia contaminans. The sequence continues at coordinate 2,817,362 of NZ_CP090640.1, forward strand.
CGAATTGAAGGCGGATCGCCAGCGGGATGACGTAGTTCTCCAGACCCTCGGCTTCGATGTGCTCCAGTCGCCGAAACAGCTTGCCCATGTCCTCGTCGCTGATGAGGTGGGTGGCCTTGCCGTTGGGGTACATCGGGACGTGGCGGCAGGGGTTGGTGCCGTCAGGCCGGTGGCCCCACACCTCGGCCAGGTTGAACATCTTGCGCATCACGCTGAAAGCACGGTTGGCCTCGGCCGGCTTGTGCGCCATCTTCTTCATCGCCGTGGCCACGTCCGGGCGCTTCACGTCCTGGACCTTCAAACGGCCCAGCATCGGAACGATGCAGCGGTCGATGACGGCCTGATACCCGCGCTGGGTGCTGGGCTTGTTGCGCTGCTTGGAGTAATCCTCCATGAACTTGGTACACAGCTCCTTGACCGTGGGGGCTGAACGGGCGGCGGCCTTGGCCGCGCTGGGGTCGCCGCCCCGGCGCACCTCGGCCAGCCATTCCTGGGCCAGCGAGCGGGCCTGCTCGACGGTCAGTTCCCCGTACAGGCCCAGGGCGGGCTTGCGCCGCTCGCCAGCGTTCGTGCGGTACTGGAGCATGAACACCTTGCGGCCCGCTGGTGTAACCTTGCACAGGAAGCCGGGCACCAGCGTGTCCCGGAGTTCGACGGCCTGCGCCTGGGGTTGTGCCGCATCGACTGCGGACTTGGTGAGCTTGAGTTTTGCCACGATGACTCCTCGGAAAGACCCGATTCCCAAGAGCCATGTAGGGGCCATCAGAGGGGAAGCCGGGTCAGGTTTCGGAAAGCACCGGCATATGTTGGACTCGCCTAAGTTATTGATAAACCTGCTGTATCGGGCTTCGGCGTAGTCCAGCAAAGTTCGGTGCTGGAGTCATGGTGAAATGAAAAAAGGCCGGCTAGAAGCCGACCTTTTTATAAAACAGATGGTGCCCAGGAGAGGACTCGAACCTCCACGATGTTGCCACCGCTAGGACCTGAACCTAGTGCGTCTACCAATTCCGCCACCTGGGCACGTTTCGCTTGTTGCTGCATCGCGAAAGAACGCAATTATAGCGTGTCCGAAGAGGCTGTCAACACAATTTCAGATCGCGAACGAAAATAATTGAGGACGCTGGTCGGACGGGCGAAGGAGGGGAGGTGGGCACGCGCGCCGTTTGAACCCGTCCGCATTTTTGTGGGCGACGCGGTTGAACCGCGCGTTATCCGCACGCCTTCTCTTTCAGGTCGAGCGCCACATCGATAATCATGTCTTCCTGGCCTCCAACCATGCGGCGCTTGCCCAGTTCCACCAGGATGTCGACCGTCTTCAGTCCGTATTTTTGGCCGGCTGCCTCCGCGTGGCGCAGGAACGAGCTGTAGACCCCGGCATAGCCGAGTGCGAGCGTCTCACGATCGACACGCACCGGACGATCCTGCAACGGACGTACGATGTCGTCGGCGGCATCCATGAGCCGATACAGGTCGGTGCCGTGATGCCAGCCCAGGCGCTCGGCTGCGGCGATGAACACCTCGAGCGGCGCGTTGCCGGCGCCGGCCCCCATGCCGGCCAGGCTCGCGTCCACACGGATAGCCCCGGCCTCAACGGCCGCGATGGAGTTGGCCACGCCGAGACTGAGGTTATGGTGAGCATGAATGCCGATCGTGGTCTCAGGCGCCAATACGTCACGCATGGCACGCACGCGATCCCGGACGTCGTTCATGTTCATCGCGCCGCCGGAATCGACGACGTAGCAGCAGGTCGCGCCGTAGCTTTCCATGAGCTTTGCCTGCTGAGCCAGCGCCTGCGGCGAAGACATGTGGCTCATCATGAGAAAACCCACCGTGTCCATGCCCAGCTTGCGTGCGAATTCGATGTGCTGCCGGGAAACATCGGCCTCCGTGCAATGGGTCGCTACGCGTACGATGCGAGCGCCTGCGCGATATGCGGCCTGCAAATCATGGACCGTGCCGATACCCGGTATCAACAGCGTCGCAATCTTGGCGTGCTTGACCACATCGGCCACCGCCTCGATCCATTCGAGATCGGTGTGCGCACCGAAACCATAGTTGAAGCTCGAGCCCTGCAGGCCGTCGCCGTGTGCAACTTCGATGGAATCCACGCGAGCCTCGTCCAGTGCCTGCGCGATCCCCCGTACTTGAGCGACGGAATATTGATGGCGGATAGCGTGGCTTCCATCACGAAGCGTCACATCGGAAATGTAGAGTTTGGTCTGCTCTGCTTTTTGGTCATTGTTCATCGGGGTACTCCCTGATCAGGCGGCAACGGTGCGAGCGGCCATCCGTGCGGCCATCTGCTCGGCAGTGCGCAGTCCTGCGCTGGTCATGATGTCGAGATTGCCTGCATAGGCGGGCAGATAGTGCGCAGCACCTTCGACTTCCAGTAAAACACTGGTTTTCAGCCCGGAAATCCGGCCTACACCTGGCACGTTGAGATTCTCGACAAGATCGAATTGAACCGACTGCTTCAGTCGGTAGCCGGGCACGTAGCTTTGGACCTCGGCCGCCATGCTCGCAATGGAGTCGGCGATTGCCTTCCGGTCGGCGATGTTGCTGAGCGTGTATACGGTGTCGCGCATGATCAGCGGTGGCTCGGCAGGGTTCAGCACGATGATGGCCTTTCCTCTGGTGGCGCCGCCTACCGCCTCGATGGCCTTCGATGTGGTCTCGGTGAACTCGTCGATATTCGCCCGGGTACCTGGCCCGGCGCTCTTGCTGGCGATGGAGGCGACGATTTCGCCATAGTGGACCTTCGCTACACGTGACACCGCCGCCACCATCGGGATGGTCGCCTGGCCGCCGCAGGTGACCATGTTGACGTTCAGCGCGTCCAGGTTCTGCTCGCCGTTGACGACGGGAACGCAGTACGGACCGATGGCAGCCGGCGTCAGGTCGATGATGCGGATGCCCGGCTTGTGCTCACGCAGCAAGGCATCATTGCGCAGATGCGCGCTCGCGCTGGTCGCGTCAAAAACAAAGTCGATTTCCTCGAAGACGGGCATTCGGGTCAAGCCTTCGGCACCTTCGTGTGTGGTGGCCACGCCGAGACGAGATGCCCGGGCCAGGCCGTCCGAGGCAGGATCAATGCCGACCATCGCGCCCACCTCGATGTGCTGGCCGTGGCGCATGATCTTGATCATCAGATCGGTACCGATGTTTCCACTGCCGATGATGGCAGCCTTGAATTTGCGGGTCATACAGAACTCCAGATTTTGCTGAGGCACATGCTTGTCCGGGGAGGGGGCGCCTTCGCGTACTAGACCAGTTGGAAACCGGCGCTGCCCAGGCCTTGCATGCGCAGGGAGATGTGTTGGCCCGGATGGATCCACTCCGCGGGGGTCGCGCCTCCCGCGAGAACGATCCAGCCGGCTTCCAAAGGCTCTCCCGCCGCTGCCGAGACGCGTGCCGCGGCCACGAGCGAGCGCAATGGGTCGCCGAGCAACGCGGCGGTGGAGCCGACTTGCACAGCGCGCCCATCGATGCTCATGACCAGGCCCAGGTTGCGAAAATCGGTTGCGGGAGAATGCCAGCCGCCGACCACGAACCCGCTCGAGGAAGCGTTGTCGGCGATGACCTCCGGCAGCGTGAATTTGAAGTTCCGGTAGCGCGAGTCGATCAATTCCAATGCGGGTGCAATGGCTTCGACCGCAGCGAGGGCCTCGGCGCCAGTGACCTTGCCCGTCAGCGGCTTTTTCAGCAGGAAGGCGAGTTCCGGCTCGACTCGCGGATGCACGAACCGCGAACGCTGCACATCGGCGCCTTCCTCCAATTGCATCGCGTCAGTCAGCCGTCCCCAGATCACGTCAGACAGCCCCATCTGGAGCATCTTGGCGCGGCTGGTGAAACCCATCTTCACGCCGACACGGCGCTCGCCTCGCTCCAGCCTGCGAGCGATGGATCCCCGCTGGATTTCATAAGCATCGGGCAGGCTCAGGGCGTTGTCCTGGTCGAACTGGGGGACCTCGCGCGCGTATCGCGCGGCGTCGTCCAGTCGGGTAATGATTTCCTCGTGTGCGCTCATGCCGTAACTCCAGCGTCTTGGTTATCCGATTCAAACTCTGTGCGAACGGTGCCCAGCCCGTTGATGCTGCACTCGAACACATCGCCCGGATTGACGGCGACCATGGGGCCGAGGGCGCCGGACAGCACGAGTTCGCCGGCACGCAGCGGCTTTCCGACGCGCGTCATGGTGCGCGCAAGCCAGACCACGGCGTTCAGCGGGTTGCCCAGGCAAGCTGCGCCAGCGCCCGTGGAGACGGGTTCTCCGCGTCGCGACAGACACATCCCGGCCAGACTCAGGTCCAGGCCGGAAGGAGAAATCGGCGTCGAGCCCAACACGTAGACGCCGCTCGATGCGTTGTCGGCCACGGTGTCCACGAACTTGATGTTCCAGGAGTCGATGCGGCTGCCGACAATTTCAAGCGCCGGAATCAGATAGTCCACCGCTTGAAGGACTTCCTGATGTGTGGGGCATTCCATGTTTAGGTCGCGTCCGAGGACAAAACCGATTTCAGCCTCCACCTTGGGCTGATGAAGAATCGATAGCGGTACGATTTCTGCATCGCCGAAAGACAGGTCATCAAAGAGCGAGCCGAAGTCAGGCTGGTCGACACCCAGCTGACGCTGGACCACGAGCGAGGTCAATCCGATCTTGCGACCCACGACGCGCCGACCTTCGGAGATGCGCCTGTCGGTGTTGATGGATTGAATCGTGTAGGCATCCTCCGCACTCATGTCCGGGTAGGTTTCCCGCAGCGGGGGGATGAACGTACCATTCTGCGCTGCCCGATAAAGAGCCCGTGCGGCCTCTTCGCGTTGTTGTGGCGTCATGATGGATACTCCTTTATGCGAGTGACGCGAGAGGCTTGTAGGCCACCGCCTTGATTTCGATGCGCAGCATCGGGTGAGGCAGCTGGTGAACGGCCACGGTCGTGCGCGTGGGGCCGTCGTAGCCGAAATACTTGCGTATTTCGGCGAAGCCGAACACGGATTTCGGTTGAAGTCGAACAGGGTTTCCGGAGGAAGGTGAACAGCCGTTTCGCTTGAAGTCGAACAGTTTCGGGGTATTCCGAAATTGGTGTTCGGCGTTCCGAAACGCGTGTTCATCTTCCCGAAATCGGTGTTCAGCCCGCCGAAACGGCTGTTCACTGCGCCGAAATGTGTGTTCGGCGTGCCGAAACGAAAGGCGCGGTTTCGGTTGGCGGTACTGCGGATGGCTCAATCGGCCGGCGGTTAAGGTTGCTCCTTTTGGGAGAAACCGACTATGCCGGCTCACCGGACGACCATGCGCAAAATAAAAGATGTGCTTCGCCTGAAATGGACCTGTAATCTGTCTCACCGGCAAGTGAGCGGCGCGCTCGGCGTCGGGCTCGGTACCATTACCCAATATTTGCAGCTTGCCGCCTCGGCCGGCTCGGACTGGGCGAAGATCGAGCCGCTGTCCGAGGCAGAGCTGGAGCAGTTGCTCGTCAACGGCGCCGTTCCGACGACGGCCGCAGGCAAGCGCATGGAGCCTGACTGCGCCTGGATTCATCGGGAGTTGCGCCGCAAAGGCGTAACCTTGCAACTGCTGTGGGAGGAGTACGTCGGCGCGAACCCCGGCCAGAAGACCTTGCGCTACACGCAGTTCTGTCAGCGATACAAGGACTGGGCCCAGACGTTGAAGCGCTCGATGCCCCAGCAACATTACGCCGGCGAGAAGTTGTTCGCCGACTACGCCGGGCAAACGGTGCCGATTCTCGATCGCACCGGCGGCATTGCGTTCAAGGCGCACATCTTCGTCGCCGTGCTCGGCGCATCGAATTACACGTATGCGTGCGCTACGCGATCGGAAGCGACACCCGACTGGATCGGTGGCCTCATTGACGCGATGGAGTTCTGCGGCGGCGTGCCCGCTCTGCTTGTGCCCGACAACCCGAGGGCACTGATCTCGAACGCCGACCGCTACGAACCCACGCTCGGCCTGACCACGCAGGACTTCGTGAACCATTACGGTACCGCGATGCTGCCCGCGCGCCCGCGCAAGCCGAAGGATAAGGCGAAAGTTGAGGTCGGCGTACAGATCGTCGAACGATGGATTCTCGCCCGCCTCCGGAATTACCGGTTCTACAGTCTGGCCGAACTGAACAAGGCGATCGCCGGGTTGATCAATGACCTGAATACGCGGCCGTTCAAGAAGCTCGATGGCACTCGACGCGAGTGGTTCGAGCGGCTCGACAAACCGGCGCTGCGCCCGTTGCCGACGCGTCGCTACGAAATCGCCACCTTCCAGAAGTGCCGCGTCAACATTGACGCGCACATTGAGGTAGACGGTCACTACTACAGCGCACCGCACAGTCTTGTGCGTCAGGAAGTCCACGCGCGCGTGACGCGTTACGGTGTAGAAGTCCTGCACGGCGGCAAGCGCGTTGCCGCCCACGCTCGCAGTCGGCTCAAGGGAAGTACACCACCGTGGCCGAGCATATGCCTGCGGCTTACCGCGCCCACATGGAATGGACCCCGAGCCGGCTGCTGCACTGGGGTACATCGATCGGCGTCAGCGCTGAGGCGATCGTCAGGCATTTGCTGACGAACCGTCCGCACCCGGAAATGGGATACCGGGCCTGCCTGGGTCTGCTGTCGCTGTCGCGCAAGTACGGCAAGGAGCGGCTGGAAGCGGCGTGTCAGCGCGCACTCGTGATTGGCGCGCCGACCCAGCGGTCCGTGCGCACCATCCTGCAAACCGGCGCCGACAAGCATCCACTGCCACAAAGCGGGGCCACCGAATGGCAGTCGCCCCTGCACGAGAACGTGCGAGGGCCCAAGTATTACCACTGACCCAAGGAGGTCGCGATGTTGATGCAGCAAACCCTCTCCCAGCTCAAGGCCCTCAAGCTGGACGGCATGGCTCGCGCGTTCGAGGAACAGGCGGCGCTGACGGCCAGCACGAGCCTGTCGTTCGAGGAACGCTTCGGCATGGTCGTGGATCGTGAGATCGCCTGGCGCGATACCCGGCGGCTCGAGCGATTGCTCAAGTCTGCGAAGCTCAAGAATCCCCAGGCCTGCGTTGAGGACATCGAGTACCGGCAGAGCCGTGGGCTCGACAAGGGTATCGTCGCTACGCTCGCCGGCTGTGACTGGATCCGCAATGCACAGAACCTCATCCTGACAGGGCCGACTGGCGCCGGAAAAACATGGGTCGCCTGCGCCTTCGGCCAGCAGGCCTGCCGACAGGGATTCTCCGTGCTGTACGTGCGCGTCGCCCGGCTGTTCGAGGAATTGAAGATCGCCCATGGCGACGGCAGCTTCACACGTCGGCTCGCGCAGCTCGCCAAGATGGACGTCCTGTTGCTCGACGACTGGGGACTGCAGGACGTCGACCAGGGCGCGCGCAACGACTTGCTCGAAGTGCTCGACGATCGCGTCGGCACGCGATCCACGATCATCACATCGCAATTGCCCCTTGAACACTGGCACGCCTGGCTGCAAGACCCGACTCTCGCCGACGCAATCCTCGACCGCCTCGTCCATCAGGCTCACAAGCTTGCATTGAAGGGCGACTCGATGCGCAAGAAGAACGCACCTGATCAAAAAGTAGCCTGATCTCGAACACCTGCAGTACAATCTAAGCACAACGCAGCACCTCCCTCCTGGCCTGTTCGACTTCACCGAAACGGGCGTTCAACTTCCCCGAAATACGCAGAAATACTCGGCGTACACCTCGTTGTAGCCCTTGAAGTCGCCCATATCGACCAGGAAGGCGGATAGCTCGACCAGATCCGTCAAGTCCGCGCCGACGCTTTGCAGGATGGCCTGGATGTTCTCGATGACGGCGCGGGTCTGCGCACGGATGTCCGCATTGAGCACGCCCATCGCATCGGCTTCGGCTCCCGCGAAACTGTTGTCGGGGCGGCGCGAGCTGGTGCCCGAAACGAAGAGAAAGTCCCCCGCGCGCTTGGCGTGCGGGAACTTTCCGCGCGGTTGGGCTCGCCCTTGGACGACCGCCGAAGAAGTATTGGCGTTGCTGTCGGCTTTTTCATTCATGGGCGGCATCCGGCGCATCTACATGGACGCAGACGTTGGTGAGTTCGGAGTAGAAGTTCAGCGAATGCAGCCCGCCCTCGCGCCCGATGCCGGACAAGCCGCTTCCGCCGAAGGGAGTACGCAGGTCGCGCAGGAACCAGGTATTGACCCATGCAATGCCGACGTTCATCGATTGCGCGACGCGGTGCGCCTTGTTGACATTGCTTGTCCAGATCGTCGCAGCCAGGCCGTAGGGTGTCGCATTCGCGCGCCGGATGACCTCAGCCTCCGAATCGAAAGGCGAGATGTGGCCGATGGGTCCGAAAATCTCTTCCGTGACGCATCGCGCGTCGTCGGCCAGCCCCGCAATCAGCGTGGGTTCCACCCAGAAACCATCATCGAGTTGGTTGCCAAAGCGTGGGATGCCGCCGCCGACGATGAACTCGGCGCCTTCCTCGCGAGCCAGTGCGTAGTAGCTCAGCACCTTGTCGCGGTGGGCGGCGGAGATGACCGGCCCCATGCCGGTTGTCTCGTCGGTGGGGTCGCCCAGTTTGATTGCCTTTGCTCGCTCAGCGAGCGCCTTCACGAAGCGGTCGTAGATGGGGCGTTCAACGAATATCCGCTCCGAGCACAGGCAAACCTGGCCGCTGTTGAGGAATGCCGCGCGCGTCATTCCCTCCACCGTCTTTTCGAAATCGCAGTCGGCGAAGATGATGGCGGCGTTCTTGCCACCCAGTTCGAACGATACGGGCTTCACCCCCTCCGCGGCCGCGTGCATGATCGCCGTGCCCGTCTTCGATTCGCCGGTGAAGGTGATGGCGTTGATGCGGGGGTGCGTGCTGATGAACTCTCCGGCAGAGTCGGGTCCGAAGCCATGCACCAGATTGAAGACGCCCGGGGGAAGGCCGGCAGTCTGCGTGACTTCGGCGAGCAGGGTCGCGGTTCCCGGTGTTTCTTCCGAGGGCTTTGCCACCACGGCATTGCCACAGGCCAGCGCCGGGGCCACCTTCCAGCTGAACAAGAGCAGGGGAAGGTTCCAGGGGGAGATGATGCCGACAACACCTAACGGCTTGCGCACGGTGTAGTTGATGGCCTGCGCACCGCCCGGCAGCTCGGTGCGGAAGGTGTCCAATGGCGCGGTCTTCAGAATGTCGGCGAAGATGCGGAAATTCGCTGCGCCGCGCGGGATGTCCAATCTGGAAGCCAGTGACACCGGCTTGCCGGTATCGCTCACTTCGGCATCCAGGAAATCATCGGCACGCCGATCGATCTCGTCGGCAATGCGATAGAGCATGTCGGCTCTATCGATCACCGACGTCGCACCCCAGCCGCGCACTGCCTCGTGGCCCGCCTCGACGGCCGCATCGACCATCTCCCTGGTGGCTTCATGAACATCGGCAAAGCGAATGCCGGTGGCTGGATTGATCCCGGCAAACCTTCTGTCGCTCTCGACGAATCGGCCATTGATAAAGTTCTTGTATTGCTTCAAAACGAAAGCTCCCTGGAGGCAAATGTGGACTCGCCGTGCAAGCCGTGATGGAAGGCGTTACTGCAAGCTGAACTCCACGACAGCGCCGCCGCTGCCGTAGAGGGGCGCATACTCATGGACAGTCGATTTCTTGAAGCCGCCGTTCATTGCGCCGAGTAGCCAGTAGAAGTGCTTGAGCGCCATATCAGGGCGCGCCTCGCTGGCGTACTGAGGAAGGGTTGCGCGCAGTACGTCGATATGGCCGATTTCCATGAGCGCCAGCACACGCCGGTTCCACTTGTCGTCGGCTTCGGCGAAGATGTGATCCTCTCCAAGGTCGATGTTTTCGCGGAACATGCCGTTGGAAAGGCCGCCAATTCCGACGACCGCCACACGCTTGTCCGAGGCTGTGGCCGCTGCAATTGCGCCCAGTTGCTCGGTCGTCTCGGCGCTGTGGTAGAGGTTGTTGGCGGCGATGGCGACCGGGATATCGGCCGTGCCGAAGCCCATCAACGTTGCCGCGGTGATCGTGCCGGTGTCGATCGGAAACTGGTCATAGTCGACCCCTCGCGTTTTGATGCCCGCTGCATTGCACGCTTGTACGCAGTGCTCCACCAATGTGGAGTCCGAATGGATATCAAACGCCTGCTCGCCGAATTCATGCCAGTTTTCATCGACATGAAGCCCGGTACTTCGCTCCCGCGTGATCCACAGCTGGTCGAGCACCGCGAACCATTGCGTCGAGTACACAAGCACGCAGTCCGGTTTCGACGCCGCAAGCGCTTTGCCGGCTCGCGCCATGCCTTCGCGCAGGCGCCCCCACGGCGCGATATCAGGCCGCAGCTGCGGCAGGGGGCTGCCGGGGACGAGGAATGCAGATACGATGGTCATATTGAGTCTCCTGTTGGTCTTTTTGTCCGCGTCAGGCGGGTTCCGCCAGCGGTTCAAGGCCCGACAGGCCTGCTTCCTCGAGATTCCATTCGATCACCGCGTTGCCGGTCCCGATGACCGTTCCGTACCCGTACAGCTTGCCGGCAAGTTCCGGGTAACCCATTGCGGCGTGCATCCAGGTGAAGGCACCGGATTTCACTTCGGCAAAGGCGTCGTCGATGAATTGAGGCAGGAGTTCGAAGACCTCCCTCATGCGTCCCTGGCGCATCAGGTCGATCATGCGAACGTCCCACTTGTAGCCGTCGTAGCGCTCCGGATGCTCCTTGGTCATATCCTCGGGCAGCTCCGGTTCCTCGTGGAAGTGCCAGTGCGACAACGTGTTGCTGGCAAGAAGAATGGCGCGTCGTCCGGTCTTGCGGATGGCCTCGCGCGTGGCGCGTCCCAGCAGATCCATTTCCCCCTGGCCTTCCTGGGTATTGAGGTAGTACGGCGTGTTGTTGGCGGAGATGCCCACCACGGGGATATCCCATTGCGGGCGAACCATGTGCAACGTGGTGATGGTTCCGTAATCGACACGGAACTTGGGGTTGCGCATCATCTTGCCGACCAGGCCCAGCCTGGCTGCTTCCTCGCAACACGCCTCGGCCAGTTCCACGTCGACATCCATGCCGAAGTCGTAGCGGAACAGGTTCGGGAAGATCGGATCGACGGAGCGCCCCGTGAGCCGGGGCACCCCCAGGAAATGGTGGCCGACCTGGGTGATCCAGTGTGGGGAGTGGACGAGCAGGACATCGGGCCTGAGCCGTTCGATGTTCTCGCGTACCTGCTCGTAAGCCCAGCGCAACGGCTCCCAGCCGCCCTGCGAGCGCGGCTCGTTCTGTGGCGGATTCTCGCCGTAGACCAGGTGGGGCGGATGGGGTGCCAGGAAGCCGGAAAGAATTCTGCCTTGGGTCATAGTGAATCTCCTCAGATCGACAACTGGAACTCGATTTCCACCGCAGCCCCCAGCGGGAGGGCCTGCACGACTGTGAAGGTTCTGGCGGGTAGCGCGAGTTGCTCAAAGAATTCGCTCCACACCTCATTCATGCCTTCTGCCGCAGCTGGGCCGGCGCAGTACACGCGCGCCAGCACGATGCGTTCGAGCGACCACCCTTGCTCGGCACACAGGGCTTGCAGGTTGCGCAGAATCTGCCGTGTCTGACCCGCAGCCGTAGCATCGGCCAGCGCGCCAGTTGCCGGGTCCAGGCCGACCAGCCCCGATACATACACATCCGAGCCGACCCGCACCGCAGGCGAGTACCGGAAACGAGGTGGCGGAAGCGCGTCCGAGCGCTCAATGCGCTGGATAGGTACCTGCGAGATTGGTTTCTTGACTTGGGTCTGCACAGTTTTCGCGTCCTCGTTTTGGCCTGATTGTAATACGTATACGTCGTATATTGTCGGATGCGTACCGCTGGATATAAGAGGGTTTTCCCTTGGTTTTTTGCAAAATAGGTGCGTTGATACCCCGCTGCTTGAAGTCAAAATTGTATGTATACGTTCTATTTTGATATGATGGGATCCGTCTTATAATTTGCCCACCCATTGAATTTCCATCAGGCCAAAATGCCTCGCTCTCCTTCGCCCCGATCCTCGTCTGCCGCGCCGTCATCTCAGTCCGCTACGAAGGAAGTGCATGCGCTGCTGAGGAATTTCAGGCTGGAGGACGTCCCTTCCCATTTGCTTCGGCGGGCGCACTTCAAGGCCGAGGAGATCTTCGCGAATACGTTTTCGGACGAGGGGGTCACGCCACGGCAGAAGGCAGCGTTGGTGTTGCTGTATCAAGAGCCCGGGCTCAATCAGAACACCTTGTCTGAGCGGTTGGCCATGGATCGCAACACGGTGGCGGAAATGGTTCGGCGAATGAGCCGTGGAGGCCTGATTGAACGCAGGCCGTCACCAGAGGACGCGCGGGCCTACCAACTGTATGTGGCCGCTGCAGGGATGGATTTGCTCAACCGAGTCATGCCGCGCGACTCTGCTGTCGAAGAGCAGTTACTCGCTCGCCTGCCGGAGGAGTACCGCAGCCTTTTCGTCAAATGTCTGCGCTTGATCGCCGAGGAGGGCTAGGATGACGCTCGGGTTCGAGGCCCGGGCAGAGGAGGGTTATTCGCATTGCCCTCGCGGTGGGGATTTACGGCCCCACTCGTTTTTCGCAAAGGTATCCCTCGCCGCTGCCGCCCCGGCAATGGCTGCCTGGTAGATTGGCTTGAGCGCGGCCGCTCGCGGTTTGCGGTCCTTTCACTTTCAGTTCACCAGATCCAGTGAGATGCGCATCAGATGTGCGATCCAGGTCTGGATTTGCGCGGCCGGATAGACCGAAGCACTCATTTCCTGGCGAGTAGGCTCCGTAGCCGTTCGATGTGCTGTTTAGATACTTCTGACGGCACGGGCTTGCCCCGGCGCAGGGGAGGGGCTCGCGCTGTTGGAGGTGGCCGGTCGCTTTGTGGTGCGGGTGCCGCTAGCGCATCTGCAGTCCTGGCCCATGCATTGATTTCCCCGCGGATGGCGCGGTGGATTCGGTCAACTCGAACGTTCGATGTGCCGAAAAATGTACCAGCTTGGGTGCTGGCTTGCCGCGGCCCTCAGTGGATCGTGATGGGCGCGCAAAAACAAAAAAGCCCGCAACGGCGGGCTTCTTCGAAGTTCCAGAAGACACTCTTGGAGTGTCTCCGGACGTATATAAGTGGTGCCCAGGAGAGGACTCGAACCTCCACGATGTTGCCACCGCTAGGACCTGAACCTAGTGCGTCTACCAATTCCGCCACCTGGGCACGTTTCGCTTGTTACTGCAGTGCGAAGACCGCTATTTTAGCGTGTCGGCCGAGTCTGTCAACATAATTTCGCTCAATGCGATAAAAATATTGCCCCTTCCGCGACGGATTCTCACACGCCGACCGGTTCGGCACGTTTCGCCACGAAATTCCAGCGCTGCGCCTGGCTCGTGTCGACGCGGGCAGGTAGCAGCCCGGCTGCGAGAAACGTGTCGGCGATCTTCTGCTGCTCGCTGAAGTTCTGCGCGACCACCGCGCGGACGACATAGCTGCGCCGCGTGTTCGCGCGCGCGATCGTCGCCGCGTCGAGCCCCCAGATCGGCGCGAGGGTGTTCGCGGCCTCCTGCGGGTGGTCGCGCAGCCACGTGCCCGCTTGCGACAACTGGTCGAACAGGATCTGGAGGACATCGGGCCGCGCGGCGGCGAAACTGCTGGAGGCGAGGTAGTAGCGCTGGTACGACGCGAGTCCATTGCCGTCGGCCAGAATCCGCACGTCCGGATTCCGGTCGACCGACGCGACATAGGGATCCCACGTGATCCAGGCGTCCACGCTGTCACGCTCGAACGCCGCGCGGCCGTCCGCGGGTGTCAGGTAGTGGACCGCTACATCGGCTGGCCCGAGCTTCGCGCGTGCGAGCGCGGCAAGCAGCAGGTAATGACTGCCGGCTGCCTTCGTGACCGCAATGCGCTTGTCCTTGAGATCGGCGAGCGTGCGCAGCGCGCTGCCCTGCTTGACGATGATCGCCTGTGCCTTGGGCGAAGGCGCCTCCTGCGCGACGTACACGAAACGCGCACGCGCGGCCTGTGCGAAGACCGGAACCGTATCGGCCACATCGGCACTGAAATCGACGGCGCCGACATTGAGCGCTTCGGTCAGCGGCAATCCGCTTGCGAATTCATGCCACGACACGCGCAGGCCGAGCGGCGCCAGTGCCTGCTCGAGCGCGCCCCGCGTCTTGAGCAGCGTGATGATTGTCGATGACTTCTGATAGCCGATGCGCAGCACATCGGGTGCGTTCTCGGCGTGCGTTCGGACGCCGGCCGCAGCAAGGCCGGCGGCCAGGATCACGCGCGCAAATGCGCGGCGGTTCGTCGACGTCATGGGCTGTGCTCCTCGTGTCTGGTTCGTTGCATTGAAGCGAGCCGGCTAACGTACCAACGAGGCGGCCGGACGATAACCGATAAATTCTGCTATCGATCCGGCTGGCGGGCATAAGAGAAGGCGAGGGTGCCTGACCGCTGTCTCCTGCGTGCATTGGATATGTGCATGGAGGGCAAGGGGCTCGTCGAGCATTCGCGCAGCGTGAGCGATCGGCGGGTGATGAACCTCGCGCTGACCGAAGCGGGGCAGGCGGTTGTCGCCCAGATTCCGGGGATTGCGCCGAAGGCGCTCAACGCCTGCTTGCGGAAATTCTCGAAGGCGGGGTTTGATGAACTGACCCGGCTGCTGCGCAAGTTCATCGGCGAGTAAGCCGGGCGCCTTTTGTTGGCACCGGAAATGAAAAAAGGCCGGCTAGAAGCCGACCTTTTCAAAAACAGATGGTGCCCAGGAGAGGACTCGAACCTCCACGATGTTGCCACCGCTAGGACCTGAACCTAGTGCGTCTACCAATTCCGCCACCTGGGCACGTTTTGCAGTAGCTGCTTGCTGCAAAGAAGCGAAATTATAGCGCCCCAATTATTCGTGTCAACACTTTTTTGCGATGCATCGCAAACCGGGCTCCGCCGCGCCCGCTGGCGGCATTCCGGTCTTTTGGTGACACAGGCGGGTGATAGAATGACCCGCCGCCGTCAATATAGAACTGTCTGACGGACACCTCTATGTTGATGCCGTGCACCATCAATCAACGCAACGAGAACAACCATCGACAAACCCTTGAGCAAATATCCGTACCCCATTCCGAGCCGTGAAGAAATTCTCGGCGTGCTGCGTACGAGCGACGCGCCGCTGGCCGCCAACGACATCGCAGAAGCACTGTCGATCAAGCGTCAGGAGCGCGAGGGGTTCTTCCGGCGTGTCGCCGCGATGGAACGCGACGGCCAGATCCGCCTCGACAAGCGCGGCCATTACCAGTTGACCCATCCGTCGAACTTCGTCGCCGGGCGCGTGCAGGGCCATCGCGACGGCTACGGGTTCGTGATTCGCGACGACGGCCAGGACGACCTGTTTTTGCCGAACGGCGAAATGCAGAAGGTGATGCACAACGATCGCGTGCTCGCACGGATCGTCGGCTACGATCGCCGCGGCCGTCCGGAAGGGCATGTCGTCGAAGTCACCGAGCGCGCGAACAAGCGCGTGATCGGCCGCCTGCTCAACGAGAACGGCGCGCTGATCGTCGCACCGGAAGACAAGCGCATCGGCCACGACATCCTGATCACGCAGAACGTGAAGAAAGCGAAGGTCGGGCAGGTCGTCGTCGTCGAGCTGACCGATTTCCCGAGTCGCCATTCGCAGCCGCTCGGCCGTGTCGTCGAGGTGCTCGGCGACATCGACGATCCGGGCATGGAAATCGAAATCGCGGTGCGCAAGTACGGCGTGCCGCACGAGTTCAGCCAGCCGGCGCTCGACGAAGCCGCCGCGCTGCCCGACAAGGTGCGGCCGACCGACCTGCGTTTCCGCGTCGACCTGCGCGACGTGCCGCTCGTGACGATCGACGGCGAGGACGCCCGCGACTTCGACGACGCCGTCTACTGCGAGCCGGTCAAGGTCGGCCGCGGCGACGGCTACCGCCTGATCGTCGCGATCGCCGACGTGTCGCACTACGTACAGCCGGGCAGCGGGCTCGATGCCGACGCGCTCGAGCGCAGCACGTCGGTCTACTTCCCGCGCCGCGTGATTCCGATGCTGCCGGAGAAGCTGTCGAACGGCCTCTGCTCGTTGAATCCGCAGGTCGACCGCTGCGTGCTCGCATGCGACATGGTGATTACCGCGCGCGGCGAGATCAAGGCGTACCAGTTCTATCCGGCGGTCATCCATTCGGCAGCGCGCCTGACGTACACCGAAGTCGCCGCCGTATTGTCGAACACGAAGGGGCCGGAGGCTGCGCGCCGCGCGGACCTGCTGCCGCACCTGCAGGATCTGTACGGCGTCTACAAGTCGCTGTTCGCCGCACGGCAGAAGCGTGGCGCGATCGACTTCGACACGACCGAGACCTACATCGTCTGCAACTCGCAGGGCAAGATCGAGCAGATCGTGCCGCGCCAGCGTAACGATGCGCACAAGCTGATCGAGGAATGCATGCTGGCCGCGAACGTCTGCGCGGCCGATTTCCTGAAGCGCAACAAGCATCCGGGCCTGTACCGCGTGCACGCGGGGCCGACGCCGGAGAAGCTCGAGAACCTGCGTGCGTTCCTGCGCGGCATGGGCCTGTCGCTCGGCGGCGGCGACAAGCCGCATGCGAGCGACTACGCGGCGCTGATGGCGCAGATCCGCGACCGGCCCGATGCGCAGATGCTGCAGCCGATGCTGCTGCGCTCGATGCAGCAGGCCGTCTACAGCCCGGACAACATTGGTCACTTCGGCCTCGCCTACGAGGCATACGCGCACTTCACGAGCCCGATCCGCCGTTATCCGGACTTGCTCACGCACCGCGCGATCTACGCGATCCTGTCGGGCAAGAAATACGTGCCGAAGGCGCCGGAAGGCTTCGAGCTGAACACTGCGCTGTCGCCGCGCGCCCGCGCGATGCAGCAGGCCGACGACGAATCGCGCGGCCGCTCGCGCTCGAACACGGCGATCTGGGAAGAACTCGGCCTGCATTGCTCGGCGAACGAGCGCCGCGCGGATGAGGCATCGCGTGACGTCGAGGCCTGGCTCAAGTGCTACTTCATGCGCGACAAGCTCGGCGAGGAGTACGGCGGGATGGTGAACGGCGTCACGTCGTTCGGCATCTTCGTGCAGCTCGACACGCTCTTCATCGAAGGGCTCGTGCACGTCACGGAACTCGGCTCGGACTACTTCCAGTACGACGAGATCAAGAACGAGCTGCGCGGTGAGCGCACGGGCATCCGCTATCGCCTGTCGGATCGCGTGCGCGTGCAGGTGAGCCGCGTCGATCTCGATGCACGCAAGATCGACTTCCGCCTCGTGCGCGATACGCCGGTGAAGGCGCCGCGTCCGTCGCCCGCGCCGGCGTCCGCCGGCGGCGGTGTCGATCGCGGCAACGGCCCGCGTGTACGCACGCTGCCGCAGGTGGAGGAGCCGGCGCCGCGCCGCAAGAAGGCCGCGAGTGCGCCGAGCGTCGCGGTGAAGGAAGTGCGCGCCGCGCGTAAGAAGGGTGGCAGCGGTGGCGGAGCGGCGGCGAAGCCGACCGCGAAGAAGACACGCGCCCGCAAGAAGTATTGAGCGTTCGGGGTGGCGCCAGCGCCCGCCCTGCAGTATCGAGAGACGCCGCGTGACCGGTCATCCACCGGCAACGCGGCGCTTTCCTTTTCCATGGATCGCGGCTGCGCGCGTCGCGCGGCCGCACGTTTGATCGAAGGTTGTTCCAGTCATGTCACGTCTGAAGGTTCTTTACGGTTTTCATGCGGTGACCGCACGTTTGCGGCACGATGCATCGACGGTTGCGGAGGTGCTGTACGACCAGACGCGCCGCGACCGCCGCATGCAGGACTTCCTGCACACCGCGAAGGAAGCGGGCGTGCGGCTGATCGCGGCCGATGAAACGCGCCTGTGGGGCCTCGCGCATACCGAGCGTCACCAGGGCGTCGTGGCGCGTGTCGAGGACATCCCGCTCGCGCAGAACCTGTCCGAACTGCTCGACGGCATCCAGGGCCCCGCGCTGCTGCTGGTGCTTGATGGTGTCACCGATCCGCACAACCTCGGCGCGTGCCTGCGTGTCGCCGATTCGGCTGGCGCGCATGCGGTGATCGCGCCGCGCGACCGCGCGGTCGGCCTGAATGCCACCGCGGCCAAGGTGGCGAGCGGCGCGGCGGATACGGTGCCGTACATCACGGTGACGAACCTCGCCCGTGCGCTGCGCGAGCTGAAGGACGCCGGCGTGTGGATCATCGGCACGTCGGACGAGGCATCGGCGACGCTCTACGAAACGAAGCTCGACGGTCCCGTCGCGCTCGTGATGGGCGCGGAAGGCGAAGGCATGCGCCGGCTGACGCGCGACACCTGCGACGAAGTGATGAGCATTCCGATGGCCGGCAGCGTGGAAAGCCTGAACGTGTCGGTCGCGAGCGGCGTGTGCCTGTACGAAGCCGTGCGCCAGCGGCGCGTGAAGGGCTGACGCAGCCCGTCCCGCGCACCCTGCGCGGGCCTTGAATGACCCGAACGACGCGTGCCGCGATCCGATGCGGCACGCGGCTCTCCGGAGCTCGCGACCGATGATCCTGTTACGCATTGGTGCATCCTGCGCCGCGCTGTGCCTGGTGGCGGCCTGTACGTCGCCGTCGCTCGTCGAACGCGGTACCTACTACGCCGACACGAGCCTGCACGCGCGCGGCGCCGATTCGCGGGTCCGCTTTCTCGTGATGCATTACACCGAAAGCGACGAGGCGAAATCGCTGCGCACGCTGACGGGCGATGCAGTCAGCGTGCATTACGTCATCCCGCCGCAGCCGCGCATCGAGCGCGGGATGCCGGTGGTCTACCAGCTCGTTCCGGAATCGAATCGCGCATGGCACGCGGGTGTCAGCGCGTGGCAGGGCACGACCGAGCTGAATGCGGTGTCGATCGGCATCGAGAACGTGAACCGCGGGCCGCTCGATCCGCAAAACCGCACCTGGCAGCCCTATCCGCCCGAACAGGTCGCGGCGCTGACCCGACTGTCGAAGGATATCGTCGCGCGCTACGGGATTCCGCCCACGCGCGTGGTCGGGCACAGCGACATCGCGCCGCAACGCAAGATCGATCCGGGGCCGCTGTTTCCGTGGCATGCGCTGGCCGAGGCCGGCGTCGGTGCGTGGCCGGACGAGGCGACCGTGACTGCGCGGCTCGGCGGTCGTGATCCGCATGCGCCGGTCGACGTGCGCGAACTGCAGCTCAAGCTCGCGCGCTACGGCTACGACGTGGCCACCGATGGCGTGCTCGACGCACGCACGCGACGCGTGTTCGCGGCGTTCCAGATGCATTTCAGGCCGTCCGACTATGCGGGCAACCCGGATGCCGAAACCGATGCGATTGCGCAGGCATTGCTCGACAAGTACTTCGCCGGCACGCAACCGGCGGACAACGCGTCCGCAGCGGGCGCGCCCTGAATCCGCGGTGCCCGGCACGCCGAAATGAGCGGGCCGTCATCCGAGTCCGGTAAACTGGCGGTTTTCCGCAATCCCGCAGCATTACCACTCCATGACTCAAGACGAACTCAAACGCCTCGTCGGCCAGGCCGCCGCTGATTACGTGATCCAGAACGTGCCGGAAGGCGCCGTGATCGGTGTCGGCACCGGCTCGACCGCCAACTGCTTCATCGACGCGCTCGCCGTCGTCAAGGCGCGCTATCGCGGCGCCGTGTCGAGCTCCGTCGCCACGACCGAACGCCTGAAGTCGCACGGCATCAAGGTGTTCGACCTGAACGAGGTCGACTCGCTGCAGGTGTACGTCGACGGCGCCGACGAGATCGACGCGAGCGGCGCGATGATCAAGGGCGGCGGCGGCGCGCTGACGCGCGAGAAGATCGTCGCGTCGGTGGCCGATACGTTCGTCTGCATCGCGGACGCCAGCAAGCGCGTGCCGGTGCTCGGCGCGTTCCCGCTGCCGATCGAAGTCGTGCCGATGGCGCGCACGGCGATCGGCCGGCGCGTGACCGCGCTCGGCGGTGTGCCGGTGCTGCGCGTGACGAAGGACGGTGCACCGTACATCACGGACAACGGCAACGAGATCATCGACGTGAAGGGCCTGCAGATCGCCGATCCGCGCGGTTTCGAAGCGCAGGTGAACGCATGGCCGGGCGTCGTGACGGTCGGCCTGTTCGCCGAGCGCGGTGCGAATCTGTGCTTGCTCGGCACGGAAAACGGCGTTGAAACGATCGTGTATTCGGCCAATTGAAAGATAAGACAAGCAGTCCGTAATGAAATGCCGCACGTCGTAATGGACTGAATGTTTAAATCTTGTGGAAATCGGGGCCCGGTAGGCGCAATGCGCTTCCCGGGCCTTATTTTTAGCCGTATAAATCACCCCGTCAAAAAGAGGGATAACCCTGTCAGGTGTTTACCAGATAGCGAAATATCCTCGAACTCATCAACTTATAGATCATAAGAACAGTCGTAACCAGGGCCGGCGGAACTGCGGAGCAGGTGTTCGCAAATCGACGCACGGGGAGGTGTCATGGAGCAGGGCAAAGACCGGTCACTGGTCGCCAAAGTGATGGATGGGCTTGTCTCGGGTATCGTCGAGGACAAGTACGGCGGCATCTTGCCGCCGCAGGACGTGCTGTCGAAAGAGTTCGATGTGAGTCGCACCGTGATGCGGGAAGCGCTATCGATGTTGCTTGCACGCGACATGCTCGACGTGCGTCCGAAAGTCGGCACGCGCGTGCGGCCGATGCGCGACTGGCGGATGATCGACGAAGACGTGGTGAGCTGGCGATTCCGGGCGAAACCCGATCCGCAGTTCATGCGCGACGTCATCGAATTCCGGATGCTGATCGAACCGCGTGCGACCGCGCAGGCGGCGGTGCGTGCGACGGCTGCCGACATCGCTGGCATCCGCGAAGCGTTCGATGCGTTCAAGGTGCTGCAGCCGGGCGACGCCGGCTACGACACGGCGGACGAGTTGCTGCATACGCGGATCGTGCAGGCGAGCGGCAACCAGTTCTTCCAGCAGATGGCGGCGATCGTGCGCGGTGCAGTGCGTCTCGTGAATCCGCGTGTCGTGCAGAAGGAAGGTGCACACGACATCGTCGTGAAGGCGCATGCACGTGTGGTCGACGCGATCGAGCGTCGCGATCCGCGCGAAGCCGAAGCCGCTTCGCTCGCGCTGATCGATTTCAGCGCCGACGAGATCTCGCGCGATTTCTCCGTCGACGTGCCCATGCGCGCCTGACGCTGCGCGAGTCGCTCATCCGTGTGCCGCCGGGCCGTTTATCATGACGGCCGGCCGGCAGCGTGCCGGCTACCGTCATACGACCGACACGGACGATCAGGATGAACGACAACGACCAACGCACGGTGCGCTTCGGCATCATTGGCGCAGGCAGCATCGCGCGCCGTTTCGCACAAAGCCTCGCGCACGTGCCGGGCGCCACGCTCGCCGGTGCCTGGGCCCGCCGCGCCGATGCCGCGGCAGACTTTTGCGAAGCGTACGGCGGTACGCCTGCCGCAAGCCTCGACGCACTCCTCGCGAGCGATATCGACGCGATCTACATCGCGACGCTCCATGACAGTCACGCGCAGTACACGCTGGCCGCGCTTGCTGCCGGCAAGGCCGTGCTGTGCGAAAAGCCTGCGACGCTGAACACGGCGCAGCTCGACACCGTGCTGCGTGCGGCACGCGACGCCGGGCGGCTTTTCATGGAGGCGATGAAGCCGCCGTTCTTCCCGCTGTACCGTCAGTTGCGCGCGCATCTGCATGACGATCCGATCGGCGAGATCCGGCTCGTGCGGGCAGGGTGCGCGTCGTCGTCGGTACCGGACGACCATTCCGTCTATCGCCTCGATCGCGCGGGCGGCGCACTGCTCGATATCGGGATCTACGAGGCGTTTCTCGCGGTCGACTGGCTCGGCGCGGCGCTCGACGTGCAGACGCTCGGCCGCGTCGGGGCAACGGGCGTCGACCTGTTCGCGAGCCTGAACAGCGTGCACGCGAACGGCGGGATCGCGCAGATTTTTTGCGGGCTCGACGTGATGGGCCGCGGCGACGCGTTGATCGCTGCGCCCGGCGGCCACGTGACGATTCACGAGAAGTGGTGGAACCCGGCGCGCGCGACGATCCGGTATGCGGATGGGCGCACCGTCGAACTCGACGCACCGGTCGACGGCGGCGGGCTGAACTACGAGACCGCTCACTTCTGCGACCTGCTGCGCGCGGGCAAGATCGAAAGCCCGATCATGACGCACGACCATTCGCGGCAGATGATCGCGATGACCGATGCCGCGCGAGCGGCGCTCGGCGTGCGTTATTCGGGCGAGTAAGCGGGAGGGCGGGAGCCGGACACGCGCGAGTGGCCCCGCGGACGGCGTGCGCTCAGTGCCGCGTGGGCAGCGACAGGCGTTTTTCGTACCAGCGCTGCACCCATTCGAGGACCTGGCACAGGATCCAGTACACGGCGGCGGCGGCCAGGTAGAGCGGCAGCGGCTGATAGGTCGCCGCGATCACTTCCTGCGCGCTGCGCAGCAGTTCGGTCACGGTGATCACGGACACGAGCGACGTGTCCTTGATCAGGCTGATCAGGCTGTTCGACAGGCTGGGCACCGCGATGCGCAGCGCCTGCGGGCCGATTACATAGCGCAGCGTCTGCCCCCACGACAGCCCGAGGCTGTACGCGGCGAGCCACTGGCCGCGCGCGATCCCGTTGATCGCGCCGCGCATGCTTTCCGACATGTAAGCCGCGACGTTCGCAGACAGCGCGATGACGCCGGCGGGCGTCGGATCGAGCGAGATGCCGAGGCTCGGCAGCCCGTAGTAGATGACGAAGATCTGCACGAGCAGCGGCGTGCCGCGCATCAGGCTCACGTACGCGCGTGCCAGCCACGCGAGCGCGTTGACCCAGATGCGTTCGAAGCCGTCGAGCGCTTCGCTTTGCCGGATGCCCATCATCGCGAGCACGACGGCGCCAAGCAGGCCGAACACCATCGACAGCACGGCGAACTTGACGGTCAGTACGGCACCCTGGGCGAGCACCGGCAGCGATTGGACGAGCAGGGACGTTGTCGACATGGAATACGAAGCGAATGCGTGCGCGAAAGCGCAATCATAAACCGGACCGATAAAACAAAGGGCGGCATCGTTGCGGATGCCGCCCTTTCCGGCCCGCCGTCAGGCGGGAAATGCAGGCGTGCTTACTTGATCGGCTTCGTCACGTCGATGCCGAACCACTTGTCCGAGATCTTCGTGAAGGTGCCGTCGGCCTCGAGTTGCGCCATCGCATCGTCGATCGCTTTCTGGAACTTCGGGTTGCCCTTCTTGAACGGGATGCCCGACGGGTTCGCCGAACCGACGTTCGCGCCCGGGCGCAGCGGCAGTTGCGAGTTCTTCGTCAGGTACGCGAGCATCAGGCGGTCGTTGAGCGCCGCGTCGAGACGGCCGGCCGCGAGATCGCGCAGGTACTCGGGCGCGCCAGGGTACGTCTTCACGTCGATGCCCGGTACCGACTTCGCCATGTCCATATAGTTCGTGCCGAGCGCGACGCCGAGCTTCTTGCCTTTCAGGTCTTCAAGCGACTTGAAGTCACGCGTGTCATCCTTGCGCTGGATCAGTTGCGCGGACGAGTACGTGTACGCCGGCGAGAAGTCGAGCGTTTCCTTGCGCTTGTCGGTGATGCCGACCTGGTTGGCGATCACGTCGAACTTGCCGGCCTGCAGGCCCGCGATGATGCCGCTCCATTCGGTCGTCACGAATTCGGCCTTCACGCCGAGCTTCGCGGCCACGGCCTTCGCGATGTCGACGTCGAAGCCGACGAGTTCGCCTTGCGGGTTCTTCGAGTTGAACGGCGGGAACGTGCCTTCGAGGCCGACTCGCAGCGTGCCGCGTTGTTTCACCTGGTCGAGGAGGTCGGCCGCATGCGCGGTGGCGGCGGCGAACGACGTGCCGATCAGGCCGGCAACCAGCAGCTTCTTCAGCAGCGCAATCTTCATCGTGTGTTTCCTTGCCCTGTCCGGGTTATTGATTCTGATAACGGGCCGATGATAGCAAAAATGCAATCGACCAATAAATAGCGTTTGTTTATGCCTATATTACGCGGTGCGGTCGCGGGCGACGGCCTTCACGCATTCCGCGACGAGCGCGGGGCCACGGTAGATGAACCCCGTGTAGAGCTGCACCAGCGCCGCGCCGGCCGCGAGCTTCGCCCGGGCATCCTCGCCCGAGAAAATGCCGCCGACGCCGATGATCGGCACTTCGCTGCCGACTTCGGCGTGCAGCTTGCGGATCACTTCGTTCGACGCATCGAACACGGGGCGGCCCGACAGGCCGCCGGCTTCGTCAGCATGCGGCAGTCCCTGGACGGCCGCGCGCGACAGCGTCGTGTTGGTGGCAATGACCGCCTCGATCTTGTGGCGCAGCAGCGTGTCGCCGATTTCCTTGACCTGTTCGTCGTCGAGATCGGGTGCGATTTTCAGCGCGAGCGGCACGAGCTTGCCGTGCAGGTCGGCGAGGCGTTGCTGCTTGTCCTTCAGCGCCGCGAGCAGCGCGTCGAGTTCGCCCGCACCCTGCAGCTGGCGCAGGTTCTTCGTGTTCGGCGACGAGATGTTGATCGTCACGTAGCTCGCGAACGGGTACACGCGTTCGAGGCAGTACAGGTAATCCTCGGCGGCGCGCTCGATCGGCGTATCGGCGTTCTTGCCGATATTCAGGCCGAGGATGCCGCGATAGCGGGCAGCCTGGACGTTCTTCACGAACTGGTCGACGCCGTGGTTGTTGAAGCCCATCCGGTTGATCAGTGCTTCGGCCTGCGGCAGGCGGAACATGCGCGGGCGCGGGTTGCCGGGCTGCGGGCGCGGCGTGACCGTACCGACCTCGATGAAGCCGAAGCCGAGCGCCGCAAGGCCGTCGATGGCCGCGCCGTCCTTGTCGAGGCCGGCCGCGAGGCCGACCGGGTTGCGGAACGTGAGCCCCATCACGGTGCGCGGTGCGTCGGGCACGCGGGCCGACAGCGCGCAGGCAAGGCCCGTGCGGCCGGCCGCGCCGAGCGCGCGCAGCGTGAGGTGGTGAGCGTCTTCCGCATCCATCTTGAACAGGGATGCGCGGGCCAGCGGATAGAGGGAACTGAACACGGGAATAGGGCGGACAGCCGGAATGAATGACAACCCGCTATTTTACCGGGAGTTGGGCGGCAGGGGCACGCTTCGCTTCGTCACCCCCGCGGGGCGTGCGTCAGCCCGAGCCGGAATGCCCGCCCGGCAACGGCGCACGGGCCAGCGCCGCGTCGACGGGCGGCAGGTCGATCCGTTCCGGATCGAGTATCTTCCAGCGGCCGTCGATCAGCCCTTCGAGCGGGTGGAAGTTCGCCTTGTAGGCCATCTTCGGACTCTCGCGGATCCAGTAGCCGAGGTACACGTAGGGCAGGCCGAGGCTTTTCGCCTGCTCGATCTGCCACAGGATGTTGTAGGTGCCGTAGCTCGTGTGCTGGTCGTCGGGCTCGAAGAACGTATAGACGGACGACAGCCCGTCGCCGAGGATGTCGATCATGCTGACCATGCGCAGCTTCCCGGGCTCGCCGCCCGGGGCGTCGAGGTCGCGGAATTCGACGAGGCGCGAGTTGATCCGGCTCTGCAGCAGGAATTGCTCGTACTGGTCGCGGCTGTCGCGATCCATGCCGCCGCCCGCGTGGCGCGCGGACTGGTAGCGCATGTAGAGCGCGTAGTGCTCTTCGTCGTAGTGCAGCGGCGAAACCGTCGCGACGAGCGAGCGGTGCCGCTTCCACATCCGGCGCTGCGTGCGCGACGGCGCGAATGCGTCGACGGGGACGCGCACCGGCACGCAGGCTCGGCAGCCGTCGCAGTACGGGCGATACGTGAAGACGCCCGAGCGCCGGAAGCCGGCCTTCACGAGCTCGGTGTAGATGTCGGAGTTGATCAGGTGGCTCGGCGTCGCGACTTGCGAGCGCGCGACGCGGCCGTCCAGATAGCTGCACGGATAGGGCGCCGTTGCATAGAATTGCAGCGCCGAAAGCGGTGAAAGCGGCAGCTCAGTCGGGTGAGTCATGGGCAGCTCTCGTTGCAGGGAGGGAGTGCCGCGCTAGCGCTCGATTCCGGAGGGGGCCGCCGTTCCGGCGCGGCTCGTCAGCGCGGCGAGCACGCGCTTGTCGAACTGCCACGGAATCGGCGGTTCGGCTACCGCGCTGCGCACGTGAGCGACAAAGGCCTTGCGTGCGATCTCGCGGCCGCCGAGCGACGCTAGATGCGACGTATTCTGCTGGCAGTCTATCATTTCCAGCCCCTGCTCGCGAAGGTGGGCGACGAGCGTGGCCAGCGCGATTTTCGACGCATCGGTCGCGTCCGCATACATCGATTCGCCGAAAAACATCCGCCCGAACGACACGCCGTACAGGCCGCCGACGCGCCGCCCGTCGTGCCAAGTCTCGATGCTGTGCGCGTTGCCGGAGCGGTAGAGCGACGTGTACGCGTCGATGATTTCGGCCGTGATCCACGTGCCGCGCTGCCCGCGCCGCGGCGCCTGCGCGCACGCGCGCATGACACCCGGAAAGTCGTGGTCGACGCGCACTTCCCATTCGGGCTCGCGCAGCACGCGCTTCAGCGTCTTGCGCAGCGAAGGCGATACCTTGAATTCCGCCGGCACGAGGATCATGCGCGGGTCGGGGCTCCACCACAGCACGGGCTGGCCGTCCGAATACCACGGGAAGATGCCGCGCAGGTATGCGTCGATGAGGCGCGATGGCAGCAGGTCGGCACTCGCGGCGAGCAGCCCCGGCGCGCCGGTCGCGGGACCGAGCGCGCGCTCGATGGGCGGAAACGGATCGTCCGGGCCGAGCCAGGGGACCATGGGGCGGGGGCTCAGCCGTTGCGCAGCGAGCGGAAGATATCGCCGGTGTGCACGCCGTAGTCGCCCGTGGCGCGATCGGCGAAGAAGAATCGCAGGGTCTGGCTGACGGTCGGGAACGCGATTTCGTCCCACGGGATGTCGGCTTCGTCGAACAGCTTCACTTCGAGGCTTTCCTCGCCGGCCTCGAACGCCGGATCGGTGAGCCGCGCGAGGTAGAACAGGTGGACCTGGTGCACGTGCGGCACGTTGAGCAGCGTGAACAGGTTCTGCACCTCGACGCGCGCGCCGGCTTCCTCGAGCGTCTCGCGTGCGGCGGCTTCGGCCGTCGTCTCGCCCATTTCCATGAAGCCGGCGGGCAGCGTCCAGAACCCGTAGCGCGGTTCGATCGCGCGGCGGCACAGCAGGATCTGGTCGCCCCAGACCGGGACCGTGCCGACGACGTTGCGCGGATTCTGGTAGTGGATCGTGCCGCAGTGATCGCAGACGAAGCGCTCGCGGTTGTCGCCCTGAGGAATGCGCGCGATGACTTCGTGACCGCAGACGGAGCAGAATTTCATGTCGAGTGGAAGGGACGAGGTGATGCGAGTGTATCACCGGGGCGCGGCATTCTTGAACGCCTGCGCGTGCAGGCCGCGTGTCGCGCGAAGCAGGGAGGGATGTGCGGCGGGAAAACAAAAAGCCCGGCGCTGGGCCGGGCTTTTTGCATCATTCTGGACGTTGGTTGCGGGGGTAGGATTTGAACCTACGACCTTCGGGTTATGAGCCCGACGAGCTGCCAGACTGCTCCACCCCGCGTCCGTCGAAGAAATGAATTATAAGGAGTAACCCGAATGCGTGCAAGCGTTTTCTGACAATTTCTTGTCGCTGCTTGTGGGGCCGGTACGGCAGGTGCGTGCGCTAGAATCGAGCGGTTTGTTTCGTTTCTTCGCCAGCGGGGCCGTGCGGGATCGCTTCGGCGCTGTTGCCGCTCTCATTACTGTATCGACGGATTCATGGACATCGCTCACGATCTGCAATCGATCGGCGCGCAGGAACAGGCGCTTGTATTTCCCCATTTCGACCCGGCCCGTGCGTGGGCACTCGGGAACCGGATGCACGCGCTCGCGACGTCGCGCGGCCATGCGATCGCGATCGACATCGTCACGTTCGGCCAGCCGCTGTTCTATGCGGCGCTTGCTGGCGCCACGCCCGACAATGCCGACTGGGTACGCCGCAAGCGCAACGTCGTCGCGCATTTCCGCCGCAGCTCGTACGCCATCGGCCTGCGCATGCAGCAGGCCGGCGCGACGCTCGTCGACAAGCACGGGCTGCCGATCGCCGAATATTCGCCTCACGGCGGCTCGTTTCCGCTGACAGTCGCCGGTGCCGGCGTGATCGGCTCGATCACTGCGTCGGGGCTGCCGCAGCGCGCGGACCACGAATTCGTCGTCGAGGCGCTGTGTGCCGAGCTCGGCCACGACTACGCCGTGCTGGCCCTCGCCAGGAGCTGAGCGATGCAACTGCCCGGTTACGCATGGCTCGCGATCGCGATCGTTGCGGAAGTGATCGGCACGTCGGCGCTGCGCGCGGCGGACGGTTTCACGCGCCTCTGGCCGTCGTTGCTGGTCGTCGCCGGCTACGGTATCGCGTTCTACTGCCTGTCGATCACGTTGCGCACGATGCCCGTCGGCATCATCTATGCAGTCTGGTCGGGCGCCGGCATCGTGCTGATCACGCTCGTTGCGATGCTGCTCTATCGCCAGGTGCCGGACCTGCCGGCCGTGATCGGCCTTGGCCTGATCATCGCCGGCGTCGTGGTGTTGAACCTGTTCTCGAAGATGCAGGCGCACTGAGCGTGCGACTGCCATTTGCCGGATGACCCTCATGACCGAATCGACTTCCGCGGCCGTTTCCGCCGAATCCACTCAGCCCGACGTGCGCGCGACTGTCGCGAACCGCATCGGCTTTCTCGAACTGAACCGGCCGAAGGCGCTGAACGCGCTGTCGGTCGGCATGATCCGGCTGATGCAGCAGGCGCTCGACGCGTGGCGCGACGATCCCGAAGTCGTCGCGATCGTCGTGCACAGCCCGCATCCGCGCGCATTCTGCGCGGGCGGCGATGTGCGTTTCTTCCACGAAGCGTGGCAGCGCGGCGACCGCGATGCGGTCGACACGTTCTTCGTCGAGGAATACACGCTCAACCACACGATCTTCACGTATCCGAAGCCCTATATCGCGCTGATGCACGGTGTCGTGATGGGGGGCGGCATGGGAATTTCGCAGGCGGCGCGGCATACGGGCGGCCTGCGTGTCGTGACCGACTCGACGAAGATGGCGATGCCGGAAACGCGTATCGGCCTGTTCCCGGACGTCGGGATGAGCTGGTTCCTCGCGCGCACGCCCGGCGCGATCGGTCGCTATCTCGCCGTGACCGGCGCGACGCTCGACGCGGCCGGCGCGCTGTACGCGCAGCTCGCCGACGTCTATCTGCCCGATGCCGAGCTGCCGGCGCTGCTCGACACGCTGCGTACCGCGCACATCGACAGCGGCGAGCATGCGGTCGCGTGCGTGGCCGATGCGGCGGCCGCACACAAGGTCGTGCCGACGCCTGACACGTCGGCGCTAGCCGACGCGCGTGCAGGGATCGACCGGCATTTCGCACACCCGGACATCGGCGCGATCCTCGCGTCGCTCGACGCCGAGCCGGATTGCGCGGCCGTCGACGGATGGGTCGAGAAGGCGACCCATGCGATGCGTGAACAACTGTCGCCGCTGTCGATGGCCGTATCGCTGGAAGTCGTCGAACGTGCACGTGGCGCAACGATGGCCGATTGCCTGCGGCGCGATCTCGATCTCACGCGCTCGACGTTCGCGCGCGGCGACGTGATCGAAGGCGTGCGCGCGCTGATCGTCGACAAGGACCACCAGCCGGCCTGGCGCTTCAAGTCGTCCGCCGATATCGACCGCGCGGACGTGCTCGCGATGTTCGACAGCCCGTGGACGCCGGACACGCATCCGCTGCGGAAACTGCAGGACTGACGTCAGTCGGACTGACCGAAGCGCGCGCTGGAAACGAAAAGGCCGCCTGCATGTGCAGGCGGCCTTTTTCATGGGTGTCGACCGGTTCGTGGTCGAAGGGCGTAGCGCTTGTCTACGCGTTATTCGTCGCCTGCGTTGTCCGACATGAACGCGCGCATGAACACGAGTGCGCCGAAGCCCCATACCGCGTTTGCCGCGAAGCCGGCCGCGAGCACGGGCATCATGTTGCCCGTCGGCCAGATGCCGCGCAGCGGATCGATCGCGAACACGCGGGCGGCCGTCAGCACGATGCCGCCAAATACCAGCGCGCCGATCCACGAGGCCTCGCGTTCCGGCGACACGCGCAGCAGCCACGCCATCGGGATCGCGCAGCACGCGCTGATCAGCGCATTCGCGACAAATTCAGGAATGCCGAGCGGCGCGAACGGCTGCGTGGAGAAGCCGGTTGCGGCGATCAGGTCGGCCGTATGAAGGAGTGCGAGCGTGGCTTCGCGGAAGAACAGGGCGGCCAGGAAGCCGGACAGGAATGGCAGGATGACTTTCTGCATCGATGAGTGCACCGCAGGCGCGCACGGCCGGGGCCGCGCGCGCGGAGTTATTCGGATAGGTGCGCCATTATAGGGCCCGCCCGCCGCGATATTCGCTCCAGCGTCGTGCTAATCACGAAAGCGGAAAACCTAAGCTAAAAAAAATCGTTCCAAAGCCCTGCACCGATCCCTAGACTGATTTCCCAGAAACAGCCGTGCAATCGCGTCCTCGCCCGCTGCACGGCCTGACCGGCGAACCATCCCGATTCGAACGCACACCATGCATGCGCCGCGCATCCGCGACGCGAGCAGGGCGATGTTTTTTCCAAATTCCGGCAAGGACAGTCAAGCAGGAGCAGCAGATGAATGTGTTCTGGTTTATCCCCACGCATGGCGACAGCCGCTATCTCGGTACGGCCGAAGGTGCGCGCGCCGCGGATTACGACTACTTCAAGCAGGTCGCAGTGGCCGCCGACACGCTCGGCTACGAGGGCGTGCTGCTGCCGACCGGTCGTTCCTGCGAGGATGCGTGGGTCGTTGCGTCGAGCCTCATCTCGGCGACGCAGCGCCTGAAATTCCTGGTCGCGATCCGTCCCGGCATCGCATCGCCGGGGCTGTCGGCGCGGATGGCCGCGACGTTCGACCGCCTGTCGGGCGGCCGCCTGCTGATCAACGTCGTGACGGGCGGCGATGCCGCCGAGCTAGAAGGCGACGGCCTGTTCGCGGATCACGACACGCGTTATGAAATCACCGACGACTTCCTGAACATCTGGCGCGGGCTGCTGTCCGCGTCGCACGACAATGGCGGTTTCGACTACATCGGCAAGCATCTGCAGTCGAAGGGCGGCAAGGCACTGTATCCGCCCGTGCAGCGTCCGCATCCGCCGCTGTGGTTCGGCGGCTCGTCGCCGGCTGCGCACGAGATCGCGGCCGACCACATCGACACCTACCTGACCTGGGGCGAACCGCCCGAGGCCGTCGCGAAGAAGATCGCCGATATTCGCGCACGTGCCGAGGCGCGCGGCCGCAAGATCAAGTTCGGCATTCGTCTGCACGTGATCGTGCGCGAGACCGAGGACGAAGCATGGCGCGACGCCGAGCGCCTGATCAGCCGCCTCGACGACGAAACCATCGCACGCGCGCAGAAGGCGTTCGCGAACATGGATTCCGAGGGCCAGCGCCGGATGGCCGCGCTGCACGGCGGCAAGCGAGGGGGCCGCGAGGCGCTCGAGGTGTACCCGAACCTCTGGGCCGGCGTCGGCCTCGTGCGCGGCGGCGCGGGCACCGCACTCGTCGGCAATCCGGAGCAGGTCGCCGAGCGCATGCGCGAATACGCCGATCTCGGCATCGAGACCTTCATCCTGTCCGGCTATCCGCACCTGGAGGAGTCGTATCGTTTCGCGGAACTCGTATTCCCGCTGATCAAGGGCACCGGCGCGACGAAGGCCACCGGCCCGCTGTCGGGCCCGTTCGGCGAGATCGTCGGCAACAGCTATCTGCCGAAAGCGGCCCAGAGCTGAGCGACAGGAGGCCTGCGATGACAACGAAAACGTCCACCACGGGCGCTGCCCTGGCCGCCCGCGCATGGCGCGGCGTCGCGCCATGGCTCGTGCCGCTCGCGCTGCTGGCGGCATGGGAAGTCGGCGCGCGGATCGGCTGGCTGTCGACCCGCGTGCTGCCCGAGCCCGTGGCGGTCGTGCGCGCGGCCTGGTCGCTCGTGACGTCGGGTGAAATGTGGGCGAACGTGAAGGTCAGCACCTGGCGCGCGCTGTTCGGTTTCGCGATCGGTGGCGGCGTCGGCCTAGCGCTGGGGCTCGCGACCGGCTTGTCGAAGGCGGCCGAGGTCGCGCTCGATTCGACGATCCAGATGATCCGCAACATCCCGGCGCTCGCGATGATTCCGCTCGTGATCCTGTGGTTCGGCATCGACGAGAAGGCGAAGCTGTTCCTCGTTGCGCTCGGGGTGTTCTTCCCGGTCTACATCAACACGTATCACGGGATCCGCTCGGTCGACGCGAACCTGATCGAGATGGCGAAGAGCTACGGCGTACGCGGCTTCGCGCTGTACCGCGACGTGATCCTGCCCGGTGCGTTGCCGTCGATTCTCGTCGGTGTGCGCTTTGCGCTCGGGCTGATGTGGGTGATGCTGATCGTCGCGGAAACGATCTCCGCGCAGTCGGGTATCGGTTACATGACGATGAACGCGCGTGAATTCCTGCAGACCGACGTGGTGGTGGTCGGCATCCTGCTGTACGCGGTGCTCGGCAAGCTGGCCGACGTGCTGGCGAAATGGCTCGAACGCGTGACGCTGCGCTGGCACCCCGCTTATCAATCAGGAGCAAAGGCATGAATGCGACGACTTCGGCGGCCGCCTACGGCCCGCTCGCCGGCGCAGACCTCGAGGCCGAACTGGCGCAGGCGCGTGTCGCGGACGGCGACGCGCGTGACGCAGCGGTTCTCGAACGTGACGGCAGCGCATCCATCGTTCCGCTCGCGCGGCGACGGCCAGGCAGCCCGGCTCCCGACGATGCCGTGACGCTGTCGGGCGTCAGCAAGCGCTTCGGGGCACGCACGGTGCTCGACAACGTCGAACTCGGCATCGCGCGCGGCAGTTTCGTCGCAATCGTCGGCCGCAGCGGCTGCGGGAAATCGACGCTGCTGCGTCTCGTTGCGGGACTCGAGCAGCCGAGCAGCGGCACGCTTCAGGCGCGCGGCGAGGGCGGCGGCGAACTCGATACGCGAATCATGTACCAGGATGCGCGCCTGCTGCCGTGGAAAACCGTGCTGCAGAACGTGATGCTGGGCCTCGGGCGCGGCGCGCGCGACCAGGCGCGCGCGGTTCTCGATGAAGTCGGCCTGCTGGAACGCGCGAACGACTGGCCCGCGCAACTGTCGGGCGGCCAGCGGCAGCGTGTCGCACTGGCCCGTGCGCTCGTGCACCGGCCCCAACTGCTGTTGCTCGACGAGCCGCTCGGCGCGCTCGACGCGCTGACCCGCATCGAGATGCACGCGCTGATCGAGCGGTTGTGGCGCGAGCATCGATTCACCGCGCTCCTCGTCACGCACGACGTGCAGGAGGCCGTTGCGCTCGGCGATCGCATCCTGCTCATCGAGCAGGGGCGGGTGGCGCTGGATCAGCCGGTGCCGCTCGACCGGCCGCGCGCCCGCGCGTCGGCCGCGTTTGCGGCGCTCGAGGATCGCGTGCTGAAACGCGTACTCGCCGGCGGGCCCGGTGCGGCCGACCACGACGCACCGCATGAGGCAGACAACGTTCGACCGGTCGGGCAGATCCGCTGGGCCGTTTAAATCCGGGCGGCAGCAGCCGCCCGTTCTGAGATCCTTTTCTTCGGAGCGATCAACCTGATGAGCATCACCGCAATCAACGTACGTAACCAGTTCAAGGGCAAGGTCAAGGAGATCATTCGCGGATCGGTGGTCTCCGAGGTCGACGTCGAGACGCCGTTCGGCATCGTCACGTCGGTGATCACGACCCGTTCGGTTGACGAACTCGAACTGAAGGTGGGCGCGGAAGTCGTCGCGCTCGTGAAATCGACCGAAGTATCGATCGCGCGCCTCTGAGCCCGCGTGTCCTGAACCGGCGCGGCGCCGCGGGCAACCTGCCCGTTGGCGCCGCCTGGCATTTGCGCAGCGCGTTTGCCTTGGTATTCGACGTCGGGACGAAGTGCTAGGATGGAGCGACACCGATGCCGGAGGGCAACGCATGACCCCCATCCTTTCCCCCGAAGCCATCGAGGCGCTGAAATGGATCGACCAGTTCGGTGAAAGCCGGCCGGTTCCCGCTGCGTTCGACGACGTCATCTACGCGTTGCTGAACGAGGGGCTGATCTACCAGGCGGCGGCAGACCGGGTCGACCTGACGGCCGATGGCAAATCCTTTTTGTCCGACGAATACGATTGAGCGCACGGCGCCGGCCGCGCGGGCGGCCAGGCGCCGCGTCGCCACGGAGCGTGCGATGGAACCGAGAGGCAGCGACCTCGGCGATTTCAGCGAGCCGTACCGCGGCTTCGAAATCGAGGTGAAGACCGAGCAGGTCTGGGACGGCGAGCATGCGCATTACCGTGTGCTGCAGGGCGATGCGGTGCGGATCGACTGGCGGCTCGTCAAGGTCGACGGGATACTGCTGACCGAACGACGCGTGATCGAGCGCGTGCTCGACGAGGCGCGGCGGGCGGTCGATGCGGAGCTGGGCGAGGGGTAGCCTGCATGGCGGGCAGGCGCGGCCCGTCTTGCGGTAAAATAACGGGTTGTTTCCGCGCCGTCTGGCCTGTTGCCCGAAATCCATGTCCGTACCGTCCTCGCTTCCTCCCCGCCGCGTATCCGTCGCGCCCATGCTCGACTGGACCGACCGCCATTGCCGGTCGTTCCACCGTACGCTGACGCGCGACACGTGGCTGTATACGGAGATGATCACGACGGGCGCGCTGCTGTTCGGCGATGCCCAGCGGCATCTCGCGTTCACGCCTAACGAATCGCCGGTCGCGCTGCAGTTGGGCGGCAGCGAGCGGGACGATCTCGCGCGCGCAGCGAAGCTCGGCGAGCAGTGGGGCTACGACGAGATCAACCTGAATTGCGGATGCCCGTCCGAGCGCGTGCAGCGCGGCGCGTTCGGCGCGTGCCTGATGAACGAGCCGCAGCTCGTCGCCGACTGCGTGAAGGCGATGCGCGATGCGGTGTCGGTGCCGGTCACGGTCAAGCACCGGATCGGTGTCGACGCGGTCGAGGACTACGCGTTCGTGCGCGACTTCGTCGGCACGGTGGCCGAGGCGGGCTGCGAGACGTTCGTCGTGCATGCGCGCAATGCGATCCTGCAGGGGCTGTCACCGAAGGAGAATCGCGAGATCCCGCCGCTCAAGTACGACTATGCGTATCAGCTGAAGCGCGATTTTCCGTCGCTCGAGATCGTCATCAACGGCGGCATTACGACGCTCGACGAAGTGGCGCAGCATCTCGAGCATGTCGATGGCGTGATGCTCGGCCGTGAGGCGTATCACAACCCGTACGTGCTCGCGGAGGTGGATACGCGCTTCTACGGATCGACCGCAGCGGTGCCGACGCGCGAAGAGGCCGAGGCGAAGCTGATCGAATACTGCGCGGCCGAACTGAAGCGCGGGACCTACCTCGGCGCGATCGTGCGACACGCGCTCGGGCTGTATCGCGGCATGCCCGGTGCACGCGGCTGGCGTCGTGTGCTGTCCGACAACAAGAAGCTCGCGCGTGCTGATCTGGCCGTGTTCGACGAGGCGCGCGCGCATCTGAACGAGGCCGAAGAAGTTTTTGAAAAAAAAGCTTTGCAAGATTCAAAAGTGTTCGTATAATCTTGTTCTTCGCTGCTGAAACACAAACGCAGCGAAGAACAAAAAGCAGTAACAGTGGTGGCTGTAGCTCAGTTGGTAGAGTCCAGGATTGTGATTCCTGTCGTCGTGGGTTCGAGTCCCATCAGCCACCCCAAAGAATTCCAAGCGGTATCAAGTTGTTAAAAACGGCACTGTCCCAAAAGACAGTGCCGTTTTTGTTTTGGAATTCCATAATCGGGAATTACAGGCCTCGTCGCTTTACGATCTTCATTCGATCGTTGTGCCGTCCGCGTAACCGACCAACAACACGACACTCTGGTCTTTGTTCCGTGATCGTGAGCTTGGTCGAATCGAGAAACGCCTGGACGAACAGAAACGACGACGACCTCGGCAACGAACAATGCCGCTATACGCACAACCCGCGCTTAACGATCGACCACATTGCTCGCAATCCCCGCCTGAACCGTTCGGGTGTTTCGAAAAACCACCCACGACCACAAAGCGCCACCCGCCACCTTTGCGACGAACTGCAATGCGGCGATCGTCGGAAACACTGCCCCAAACGCAATAAGCGGAAAGACGATGGAGTCGACAGCCGCGCCCGCGACGTTCGCACCGTTGGCGCGCGCCAGTATCGGAAAGCGACGTGCGAGTTGAAATACGATTGCACTTGCCATGGCT
This sequence comes from Burkholderia contaminans, assembly GCF_029633825.1. NCBI lineage: Bacteria > Pseudomonadati > Pseudomonadota > Betaproteobacteria > Burkholderiales > Burkholderiaceae > Burkholderia > Burkholderia contaminans. Next base: position 2,853,689 of record NZ_CP090640.1, read on the forward strand.
GCCGAACCGAACGCAACGAGAGACGCGAGGGCGATTTCCTTGGCAGCGGGATTGAGCGCGTAACTGACTACGCCCGCGGCCGCGATCAACGCAAGCATCCTCGACCAAAGCGCGCGGCCGCGCCAGTCCAGGTGGAGCCGGTCTCGAATCGCGAGATCGAGTCCGATCAGAAAGAACGCGATGATCGGTGTAGCAGCCGGTCCGAAATGAGCGACCATCAGGTTCGCGACAGCGACTGCTGCGATATAGATCAAGACGTACATGATTCCCCTGCAATGAAGAGTGCGCGCTGCGTCGATTCGGAGCCGAAGTTTGCCATACGTGGCTGATTCGACGGACGGGTGCTTCGCTACGAGCAAGCCGGATGGAGCTTCGCACGGTTGGCGGACGGCCAGGGTGGCGAGCGACAGGATATCGTCACTGTGTCGCCGGTTTTCATCAATGGATCTCCGACGCGAGACTGGATGGCCGTATCCCGTCGACGTGATGTTGCGAAGTTTCCTGTCCCGGCTAAGGTTCTTGCGCCCCGTGCCGTTATCTTCCATGGACAGCCCTCGTGCCTCGAATGCTGATCCGTTTTCTTGCCTGCTCGCGTTTCGCGTGAGCAGGCTTTTTTCGTTTTTGGCCGCGCTTTGCGCATGAATGGCGGAACGGGACAGGGATTTGGCGTCAAACGACGGTGCTCAACAATCTTACATTGGTGTAATGTGTCGGCTTCCTCGTGCCCTCATGCTTTGCAGGGCCGTTCGATCCCGACGACCAATGACGAAGTCGGGATTTTTTTGCCTGCATCCCGTTGCACTGGCAACGAGTTGCAGCGACGCCCGGTGGCCCGGCGCCGACATGATCGCGTCAGACGTGAAGAAGACGCGCGCTGGCGAACGTCACGAGCCACTGGGTGGCGAGGGCGCATGCAGGGTACGCGACGATAACGTGCGGAGTACGACGCCTTGATTTCGTCGTCCAGTGACGGGCCGACACGGTATCGTTCGAGCGCAGCGTCGTTGGGGGGGGCATGCGCCAACGTGCGGAATATTTTTGCGGCGAGACGTCCCGATCAAGAGGGCAAGCTGAGTGGGGCCACCGAAGCCGGAAACCCCGGCGCGCTGCGTGAGCAGGATCTCGGGCGACTTCTCGCCGCGGCGCCACTGCAATGACATGACCGACGAGGATTGGGATCGCGCGCTGGCGGACGGCTTCACGAAGCTCGGAAACCGGGATCTGGGGATGAAGGGGGAACTGGCCGGATCGCGCTATCTCGCCGATGGCATTGCTCACGGCAAGACGTGGTCGTCGTTTACGCGTCCGTACAAGATCCGGGCCACCGACCGCATCACGACGGCGGGCAAGGCACGTGCTCGCGACGCCTGTGCGCTCGCAGCCGAGGGCGTGATGACGAACGGGGCCGTTGTGCGGTCGCCGATCATCGTGATGAAGCTCGCGCCGGTTGGGGGCGTTGCGCTCGGACAGTGACGCGATCCGAGCGGCATGCGGGCGAACCAATTGCTGCGGCATTGTCACCAAATGGTGAGTTGCCGCACAGATCGTTGCGCAGCCCACGCTCACAATTTGGCCGGTTGACCGTTCTTCCCCGGCCCGGTCAACCATTTCCCCGCTCGCTCGCGCAGGAGCGGGGGCTTTTTGCCCGTCCGACGCGGGAAGGCTGCGTCGACGGAACCGGACAGGCGTCCGGCGGGCAGCGTGATCGCATCGATTGCGCGCCCCGGCATCCGTTCGCCTGATCCGCACGAATCGCTTTCCTCGTGCCTGAGCGAACCCTCAGGCCCATCGCCGGTTTCGGCCGGTGATGCCTTGGTCCCGGCGGCGCGCAAGCATGCCGCCGGGATATTTTTTGCGCCGGATGCGTTGCATCACATGCCGCACGGCGGGCAGGCCGCTCCGCTCAGCCAGCCTGTTCGACGCTGGTTTCCCATCCGTCGTAATTCCCTCCGAGTGCACGCACTTCGTGGTTGATCGCGATCGTATGGCGCGTGATGTCGGCGAGTGCCATGGTGCCTTCATGTGAAAACCGGACGGCCGACTTGCCGTCCTCGGTGGGCGCAACCGATTCGACCGGATAGCCTTTCGATTCGGCCCAGTCCGCGAACTGATGCGCGTCGCTCGGGTCGGGGAAGTACGCCCAGTGCATCACGCGCCGGCTTATGTCGCTGGCGTCGCCTTTTTTTCGCAACTCATCCAGCACGCGCATGTCGCGCATGATCAGCCAGTCGTCGTCGGTCGGGTAGAGCGTCTGCCAGTACGCTTCCTTGTCCGGATCGTCCTGGTGCGCGTACTGCAGTGCGTAAGTCGTCTGATCGGCCAGCGCGTCGACGATCTCCGTCGCTGCCTCTTCGTCGAACGGCACGTAGAAAAGGAAATCGCGATGGCCGTCGACGGTGATGCGGCCGACCTGCACGCCACCTTTCGCGGTGATCGTGGCGTCGAGCAGATCCTCGATCTGCGCGAGACCGGCGAATTCGTCGCTGGTCGGCAGGCCTTCCTGCGTCGGATGCGCAAAGGGGACGCGCACGCTGAGCAGCGATGTGCGCGGATCGCCTTCGGCGATTTCCGCAAAGCCGTGGTTGAAGCTGATGAAAGCCTGATGGTCGCCCATTCTGGCAGGGAAGGTTCCCCAGGCGTCAGTCATGTGTTTCTCCCGTGCACGATTGTCTGTTGACGGTTGTAAAGCGTCCCAATGTATCATCGAAAATCGCGTGGGCCGAAGGAGCGCACATGATCGCGAGTCTGGGCATCCTGGTGCCGGTCGAAGACGACCGCTTCCGGGCGGTGGTGGATTTCTATCGGTTGGCGCTCGCGCTGCCCGTGCTTGCCGAAGGCGTGTCGGCTGCGGGGAATCCGTGGCATCGCTTTGTCGTGGATGGGGCGACGCTGACCATCCATACGGGTAGCGGTGGCAAGTTTCCGTACCCTGAGTTTCGTCCGACCGGCCATGGCATTGCGCTGGCCATCGAAGTGGCGCATGTCTCGGAAGCCGTCGCGCGACTCGAATCGTGTCGCGTCAGTATCCTGAACGAATGGGACTACGGCGACGGCACGATCGCGATTTCCGTGGCGGATCCGGCGGGAAACGTCTGCGAGATCTGGGGCAGTCCGTGACCGCGCATCGGTATGGCGGACCGCAAAAAATTCGAAGGAGATGCCGATGTCGACGTTTGCGGTGAATGGCGTGCGAATCGATCCGCTCAGCGCGCGCGTGACGCACGTGCGCTGGGCGGCCGTGAATCCGGCTGACCGGTCGTGGGCGGCGACGCCAAGCGAAGCGCCGGTGGCGGACGTGGCGCGTGCACTCGCGTCCGGAAACGATGTCCGCGCAATCTTCTCGGCATCGGACGCCACCGCGATCGGGCCTAGGCTGAAACGCGTGTTGTATCGCGATGCATCGGAAGGTATCGAGCTCGACATCGATGCAACGAACGAGTCGCGCACTTTGCGCGACCTGCCGCAAATCTGACCGGCCCGGCATGCGCCAGCGAGAGCGCGTGCCGCCGCATGAATGGCGGCAGCTGGCCGAATGGCCGCTCGCGCGACGTCGATCGCGAGGAGTAGCATTGGATGACCGTCATGCTGCAACGGCGGTTGCGCCGAACGGTCTGACGGGGCACGTGATATTGAGCGAGCCCGTTTTACCGGAAGCGAATATCGCAAACGCGTACGAGATCATGTCCAGACCGCTCATCGCCCTGTTGGCATCCGATCTTTGTCTCGCGCTGTCGGCTTGCCAGACCGCGCCCGAGCTGCCTCCGCTGCCATCGCCCGACACCGCGTCGGCTGCCGCGGCCGTTCCGGCATCGTCGACGTCCGAGCCGATCCGTGGCGTCGGCCAGGCACCTCATCTGGCAGGGCAGAGTCACTGGGCCATCGGTCAATGCACGACGAACGGCACCGTCAAGGTGTGCAACTGAACATGATCGATGCCGACGAAGCGTGGCCCGTTCCGCGCGGACGAAGGCGCGTTGTCGTGCGTCGTTGCTTACCTTCGTCGATCCCGGTCATTTCCTGTCGACATGCCGCCTGTCTCGGCGCATCGATCGGGTGTCCGACCTCAATGAGCCGGTTGTCGTCGATGTGAGCGATTGCGCGATGAACGACGAAAGCGAAACCTCCGATTCCGGCTGGCGTGTGGATCCCGACGCGGGAACTGTCGTCGGTCAGTTGCCGGTGACGCTGGCGGTCGACGGCCGGAGCCTGAGACGAAGGGCGATCGTGTGCGCGATGCTGGCCGTGGCGACCCTGTGCGGTTATGCGGCTGCTCCGGCGCTATGGCCGGTGGCGGCACTGGCCGTGTTGCTGGCGCTGGCGGGGGCTGCCTTCTTCGTGTCGTCGCGGCGCAGGATGGCGCTGCATGTCGACGAGACGGGCTTCAGGCTGATCGGGGCTTTGCGCGAGCAACCCGTCACGCCGTGGCGCGACGTCACCGAATTCCGGATCATCAGCGTGGCCGGAAATCGCTACATCGGCTATCAGTTCTCGGCGCTTTCATCGCGCAACAAGGTACCGGGTGGCGTGATGCTGCCGATCGCCCGGTTTGCCGATCTGCCGCTCGATGCGGTGGCCGGATTGCTGGAGGCATGTCGTCGGCAGTTCGGCGTACCGGACAACGACACCGACCGAACGGGCCGATGACGCCCGATGCGGGGAACCCACGTGCGCCGATATCCGAGAAAAACAAAAAAATGTCGGGCGCCGTGTCGAATTCCGCCGGGTTCGACCGTCGTAGCATCGGAGGCGTGCGCATCGCGCGTCCGTCCCGATTCCGATACGACAACCGACCGAAGGAGCGACACCCATGTCCACGTCCGTCAAACCGATCCCGGAAGGGATGCGCACACTGACGCCGCACCTGATCTGCGCCGGCGCAGCAGCGGCCATCGACTTCTACAAGCGCGCGTTCAATGCAAGCGAACAGTTTCGCCTGGCGATGCCCGACGGCCGGCTCGCGCACGCGTGCCTCGTGATTGGCGATTCGACACTGATGCTGGTGGATGAAATGCCCGAGCATGGCGCGCTCGGGCCGAAGGCACTGAAAGGCACGCCGGTCTGCCTGCACCTGTACGTGCCGGACACCGACGCGGCGATTGCGAAGGCGGTCGCGGCCGGCGCGACGGTCACGATCCCGGCTGCCGACATGTTCTGGGGCGATCGCTACGGACAGGTCGAGGATCCGTTCGGCCATCGATGGTCGCTCGCGACGCATCAGCGCGACCTGACGCCCGAGCAGATCGCGGAGGCCATGGCCAGCGCGCCGCCGTGCGGAAGCTGATGCAACCACGCAACGGCAGTTGAGCGGCAGGGCGGTGGCAGGCGCTTGCGCCCGGTCCGTCCGCGCTTACGTGCCTGCCGTCTTGCCGCGCTGCTTGTCCTCGTACATCCGTTGATCGGCCGAGGCGAGCAGGTCGGCCACGTCGCGATGGTTTGCGGGATCGTAGTCGACATGCCCGACGCTGAACCGGATGTCATAGCCGCGTGCGTCGGCCGCGTTGCGCAGCGCGAGCGCACGTGTCACGCGTTCGACCGGCTCGGCGACGTCGGCCGGATCGGTGGCGCTCAGCAGCACGACGAATTCGTCGCCGCCAAGCCGGGCGATCACGTCGCTGTCGCGCAGTGCGCCCGTCAGCGTATCGGCGAATGCCTTGAGCGCGCGGTCGCCTTCCGCGTGGCCGAAGCGGTCGTTGATCGACTTGAAATCGTTCAGGTCGAAAAACAGCAGCACCGCGTGACGGTCGAGGCGATCGCACAGGCTCAGCACGTGGCGGGCGAGAATCTCGAAGCCGCGCCGGTTGGTCAGTTGCGTGAGTTCGTCGGTGGTCGCGAAATGCAGCGCGGCGATCTCGCGCTCGGTCATGTGGGCGAGATCGCCGAGCAGCGCGAGTTCGTCGGGTTCGAGCGAGCGCGGCCGCGTGTCGATCAGGCACAGCGTGCCGATGGGTGCGCCGTTCGGCGCCGTGAGCGGTCGACCGGCGTAGAACCGGATGCCGGGCGTGCCGGTGACGAGCGGATTGTCGTGGAAGCGGTTGTCGTTCAACGCATCCTGAATCACCATCGTATTGCCCTCGAGCAGCGCATGGGCGCAGAACGACACGTCGCGCGACGTTTGCGTGACGTCGAGCCCGGCATGGCTCTTGAACCACTGGCGATCGTCGTCGACGAGGCTGACGAGGGCGATCGGCACGTCGAACAGCCTGCGTGCGAGACGCGTCAGGCGATCGAAGCGCTCTTCGGGCGGCGTGTCGAGGATCGAGAGCGAATGAAGCGTATCGAGCCGGGCCGCCTCGTCGGCTGGTTTCGGTGCGATTTGCATGGGCCTGGTCTTTTGTCCCGGCTGCGAGGCCGGTTACAGGATCGTATGTCGGACAGTATCGCGCATTGTTCGGCAGATCGCCACGTTGCACATCCGCCTGCCGGTGGTTTCGCCCCGGCACGAATCGATGCAGATGGGGGGAGAAGCGGGCGTCATGGACCCGCGTTTCGCACCGATGCGCAATCGGAGGCGCGGTACCTCAAGGTGCGCGGTGCAGTGCCGTAAACAGGGCGAGTCCATTCGGTCATCGCTTCTCATCGCTACCCATCGCACCATGGTTCGATTTCTGTACGCGGGCTATCTCGCGTTTGCGCTGTATCTTCTTTATCCGATGGTTCAGAACACGCTGGCATTCGGCGTCGTTTGCGTGAGCAGTGCGCTGCCCGGCGGCTCGCCGACGTCTTCGGCAAGCGGCGCGAGCGGACAGACGAATCGGTGTGCACTGACGACGCACGCCGGTGCGGCGAACGGACGGACGCCCGACATCCATTGAGTGTGGCGGCGCGCTGGCCATTCGGCTGAATTGAGCTTCGCACCGCGCTCGCCGATCATCAGCAGCACGGCGGATCGAACCCGGGGCGAGCGCCCCGCGGCCTGCCTCAGTAGCTGGAGCGGTACGGCGTGCCCTGGTCGAAGCGGCTTTGCCAGTGCGTGAGATAACGCGACGCGAGTTGCGGGTTGTTCCACACCACGACGACGTTCTCGGAATTGCGGCTGGCCGCCGATGCGCTGTAGTTGAACGAGCCCGTTTCGACGTGCTCGGCGTCGATCACGAGGTACTTGTCGTGATGGATCGCATAGGCGTCGATCGTCCGCGTCGGAATGCCGGCGTTGACGAGCAGGTTCAACGCCTGCTTGCTGCTCTTTGCGCGATTGCCCTTGTCGTCGACGACCACCGCGACATTCACACCGCGTCGCTTGGCGGCGAGCAGTGCGCGCGTGACAGGCGGCGACGTGAACGAATACGCGGCGACGCGGATCGAGCTGCGCGCGGCGCCGATCGCTTTTAGCACGAGCGCCTCGGCACCGCCGTCGGGCGAAAACGCCGATTCGACGACCTGTGTCGCGGGTGCTTCGTGGGTGGGGGCCGGCAGCCAACGCGACACGAGGTCGATCGCCTGCTGGAGCAGTGATTCACTTTGCGTCTTGCCGAAGGCGGCGAACGGAGTGGCGAGCAGGGAGGCGGCGAGACAGGCAGCGGCGAGGCGATTGCGCAACAACATCTTGGACAGCGAACAATTTCGAGACAGCGGGCCGTGAGTGTAACGCAGACGTGGCGGCCCGGTCACGCGTGGATGAGACGGGATGCGTCATCGCGATGACCGTGATGGCAGAGGCGGTGACGCAAAGTTGCGTTGTGCAGGATTCGCGTGCGTGATCGGGTTGATCAGCGGGTGGGGGCGATGGCAGCGCGCGATTGGGCGTGCGCTGGTGGCGGAGTGGGAGAGTACGAGCCCTGCGCGAGTGCAGCCGGGCGGGCTCGGCGCGGCACGCAACAGCAGCGTGAGTGCGACTAACGATCCGTGTGCGTTACGCGTTCATTCACGGATGCACGACGCTGCATCAATGCTCGTCCGCGGGCGCCCCGGCTGCCTCGGCTGCGATCCAGCCGGGGCCACGCTCCGGCTGCACGTCGTGTGCGTCGAGCGGTTCGCCGCACGCGGAGCATACGTAGACCGCATGCATCAGATGGCCGCAAGTGCGGTGACGCAGCTGCACCGGCGGCCCCTGGCCGTCGTCTTTCCAGCGGTCGCCCCACGCCGTCAGCGCGAGCAGGGTCGGGTAGAGGTCGAGCCCCTTGTCCGTCAGCCGGTATTCGAACCGCGGCGGCCGCTCCTGATACGCGCGCTTGACCAGCACGCCTTCGTCAACGAGTCGCGCGAGCCGCTCGGCCAGCACATGGCGCGTGAGGCCGAGCTGGGTCTGGAACGCGTCGAAGCGGCGGCAGCCGAGGAACGCGTTGCGGAGGATCAGCATGGTCCAGCGGTCGCCGAGCACGGCGAGCGTACGCGCGACCGAACAGTTCAGCGTGCCGATGTCATCCCATTTCATCGTCGAGTCTCTTGCATCCTTTGCTGCGGTTCAGCGAAATAGTGGGTTCGATTATAGAACCCGTCTTCGGTTGCAACGGGCCCGACCACGTTGACAACGGCAGCGGTCGTTGTCAATAATCAGTTCCAATTTAGAACTTACTCGCGCGGCAACGCGCTTTCAACCCGGAGACAACCCGATGAACCCGCTTTCCCTGTCTGGTCTCGATCTGCTGCGCGCGGCGGTATCGGGTGATGCGCCGCTCGCATCGATTTCCGAGACGATCCCGATGCGTCCGCTCGACGTCGAGCTCGGTTATGTGAAATTTTCGGCGCGGGCGGACGGCCGGCATTTGAATCCGCTCGGCGGCGTGCACGGCGGGTTCGCCGCGACGGTGCTCGACTCGGTCACCGGGTGTGCGGTGCATTCGATGCTGGATGCGGGCGTGGGCTACGGCACGGTCGATCTGCATGTGAAGATGCTGCGGCCCGTGCCGCGCGATGTCGACCTGGTCGCGGAAGGGCGCGTGATTCACCTGTCGCGCTCGCTGGGCGTCGCGGAGGGTACGCTGAAGACTGCGGACGACAAGATCGTCGCGCATGCGTCGGCAACCTGCTTCATCCAGCGGCCGCAGTAACCGCGGGCGGCAACGCCATCGCCCGGGCCGGCGCGTGAACCTCCTTGCCGGCGCCGAAGGCCGCCTGTAAGCGTAGGCGGGGCCTGTCTGAAGCGGTCGCTTCAATGTGATAGCGTTCCTGCTTTCCACCGACGCGACAGGAACAGCATGGAATACCGCACACTTGGCGATTCGGGCATCGAGGTCAGCCTGATCGGCCTGGGCACGATGACGTGGGGCGAGCAGAATTCGGAGCGCGATGCGCACGAGCAGATCGACTACGCGATCGGGCAGGGCGTCACGCTGATCGATGCCGCGGAGATGTATCCGGTGCCGCCGAAACCCGATACGCAGGGGCGCACCGAGGCGTACATCGGCACCTGGCTCGCGCAGCATCGCGCGCAGCGCGAGCGCATCGTGCTCGCGACGAAAATCGCCGGGCCGGCGCGGCAGCCGCACAATCCGCGCCATATCCGCGGCGAAGGCAACCAGTTCGACCGCAAGAACCTGACCGAAGCGCTCGACGGCAGCCTCAAGCGCCTGCAGACCGACTACGTCGATCTCTACCAGCTGCACTGGCCCGATCGCAGCACGACGACGTTCGGCCGTCCCGCCTATCCGTGGGTCGACGACGCCTATACGGTGCCGATCGAGGAAACGCTCGGCGTGCTCGCGGAATTCGTGAAGGCCGGCAAGGTGCGCGCGATCGGCGTGTCGAACGAAACGCCGTGGGGCGTCGCGCAGTTCCTGCGCGCGGCCGAGAAGCTCGGGCTGCCGCGCATCGCGAGCATCCAGAATCCGTACAGCCTGCTGAACCGCACGTTCGAGAACGGGCTGTCGGAATTCACGCACCGCGACGGCGTCGGCCTGCTCGCGTATTCGCCGCTCGCGTTCGGCTGGCTGTCCGGCAAGTACGAGAACGGCGCGCGTCCGGCCGGCGCACGCATCACGTTGTTCGAACGCTTCCAGCGCTACAGCAAGCCGCAGGCCGTCGAGGCGACGTCGCGCTATGTCGCGCTCGCGCGGCGTCACGGGTTGTCGCCTGCGCAACTCGCGCTTGCGTTCGTCAACAGCCGGCCGTTCACGCGCAGCAACCTGGTCGGGGCGACGTCACTCGAGCAGTTGAAGGAGAACATCGGCAGCGTCGACGTGAAGCTGTCCGACGAGGTCCTCGCCGAGATCGACGCGCAGCACGAACTGCAGCCGAACCCTGCGCCGTAAATGGCGCGCAGCCCGCGCGGCAGCGATGCCGCGACGGGCCGCACCGGCGGCACAGCCCTGCGCCGCCGTTTCTTCCGTTATCGCATCTTGAGCCGGGTGCGCGCCACGAACAGCGCAGCGAGGCTCAGCAGTGCGCAGCCCATCAGATAGAGCGCCGGCGACAGCCGGTTGCCGGTCGCGCTGATCAGCCAGGTGATGACGAACGGCGCGAAGCCGCCGAACACCGTGACCCCCGTGTTGTAGCTGACCGCGAGCCCCGTAGCGCGGGTCTGCGACGGGAACAGCTCGGCCATCAGCGCCGGCAGCGCGCCGCAGTACATCGCCTTCAGCGCACCGATCCAGACCAGCGCGGCGAGCATCGTCGCGAACGACGCGTGACGCGTGAGCCACGCGAACGTCGGGTACACGGTGACGAGCATCAGGACCGCCGCGACCGCCATCATGCGGATTCGCCCGGTGCGATCCGACAGATGGCCGACGATCGGCGTGACGAGCGTGAGCACGAAGCCGGTCGCGAGCGTGGCCGCGAAGCCCGTCGATGCGGGCAGCCCGAGTTGCTTGATCGCGTAAGTCGGCATGTACAGAATCATGTAGTTGATCGCGGTCGAGATGACGAGCGCGCCGATCGACAGCAGCACCCGCACCTTTTGTTGCGCGAACAGCTCGCGCACGGGCGCTTCCGAGCGCGCCTGCGTCTTGAACTCGACGCCTTCGTCGACGTAGCGGCGGATGTACAGCCCGACCGGGCCGATCGCGAGCCCGAACAGGAAAGGCACCCGCCAGCCCCAGCTTTCGAGTTGCGCGGTCGTCAGCGTGGATGTCAGCAACGCGCCGAAGCCCGATGCGAGCAGCGTCGCGAGGCCCTGGCTTGCGAACTGCCAGCTGGACATGAAACCGCGCCGCTGCGGTGCGTGCTCGACGAGAAACGCGGTCGAGCTCGCGAATTCGCCGCCCGCGGAAAAGCCCTGCATCAGCCGCGACAGCATGATCCCGAGCGGCGCGAGTATGCCGATCGACGCGTAGGTCGGCATCAGCGCAATCAGCAGCGTGCCGGCCATCATCATCGCGATCGACAGCAGCAGCGACGCCTTGCGGCCCGCGCGATCCGCGTACGCGCCGAGCACGAAGCCGCCGATCGGCCGGATCAGGTAGGACAGCCCGAACGTGCCGAGCGTAAGCATCAGCGACGTCGCTTCGCTGGTGGCGGGGAAGAACAGCTTGGCGATCGTGACCGCGAAGAAGCCGTAGACGATCAGGTCGAACCATTCGAGTGCGTTGCCGATCGACGCCGCGAAGATGATGCGCCGGATCTTCGCGGCGCTGGGGCGGGCGGCTTCCTGCGAGGTCAGGGTGGTCGTATTCATCGTGTATGCAGGTCCCGTGAAAGGGGTGAAGCGCGTTACAGGGCGGCGCCGGCCGCGGCGGGCGCCGCGCGGCGAGCGGTCGGCGCGTCGTCGCCGAGATCCCAGAAGAGGCCGGCCATCATCTGCAGCCCCTCGCTGACGACGCTTGCGAGCAGGTGCTCGTCCGGTGCGTGCTGCGAGCACGCCGGGTACGAGTGCGGTACCCACAGCGTCGGCAGCCCGAGCGTGTCGGCGAACACTTCGTTCGGCAGCGTGCCGCCGAGATTCGGCAGGATCGCGGGCTTCTTGCCGGTGGTCCGCGCGAGCGACGCGACGGCCCAGCGGACCCACGGATCGTCCGGCGGCACGCGCGTCGCCGGTGCGCCGCGTTCGACGTCGATCTCGATGTCGGCGAAGCCGTGCGCGTCGAGGTGCGCGCGCAGATGCGCGTGCAGCGCTTCCCAGTCGGTGCCGACGACGAAGCGCAACTGGCAGTGCGCGTACGCGGCGGGCGGAATCGCATTGACGGGGTGCTCGGGGTTGCCGGCCTTGAACGCGAGGATCTCGAACGTGTTCCAGCCGAACACGCGCTCGGCCGCGGTGAGGCCGGGCTCGCCCCAGTCGGCGTCGAGCGCCGGATCGCCGGGGCCGCCGCCGACGGAGAGGTCGGCGAGTGCATCGCGCACGGCGGCCGGGATCGGCGGCGGACGCAACCCCGCGACGCGAATCGCGCCGCGTGCGTCGACGAGGCTCGCGAGCGCATGCGCGAGCACGATCGCCGGATTGCGCAGCAGCCCGCCCCAGTTGCCGGAGTGATGCGCGCCATCGCGGGCGCGCAGGGTCAGCTTGAAATTGACCGAGCCGCGCGAACCGAGGAATACCGTGGGGCGCGCGGCGGCGATGCGCGGGCCGTCGGACGCGATCAGCACGTCGGCCGCGAGCGCGTCGCGCTCCTGGCGGCACAGCGCGTCGAGGCCCGGCGAACCCGTTTCCTCGCCCATCTCGATCAGCAGCTTCGCGTTGAAGCCGAGCCGGCCGCCGCGCGCGTCGAGCACGCTCGCCAGCGCGGCCAGGTTGATGGTGTGCTGGCCCTTGTTGTCGGCGCTGCCGCGGCCGTACCAGCGGTCGCCGTCGGCCGTCAGCGTCCACGGCGACAGCGGTGCGCGCCACTGCGCGTCGTAGCCGCGCACGACGTCGCCGTGCCCGTAGATCAGCACGGTCGGCAGTGCGTCGTCTTCGTGGCGCGAGGCGAGCAGGAACGGGCCGCCGCCGTCGACGGGATTGTCGACGATCCGCGACGTGAAGCCGAGGCGCGCGGCTTCGGGGGCGATCTCGTCGGTGAGGTAGGCGCGCAGGGCGGCACCGTTGCCGCTTTCCTGGCTTTCGGTGCGCAGGCCGACGCGGCGGCTCAGGGTCGTGAAGAACGCACCGGATTCGAACTGGTTCAGCGCGTGCTGGATGGCGGCGGTACGGCTCAAGTCGTGTCTCCTCTGACGGCTTCGCCGCATGCGCCGGATCGGGCAGGCAGCGTGAAGTGCGATCGATTCTAGGAAGCCGTTTTTTTTGTCACAATGATCGAATTTCGAACCTTTCTTTGCCGAAAAGGCAAAGCGGCACGGCAGGCAGCCGGGCGGAGACAGAACGATGGCGGCTTTCCTGCATGGCCTCGCGTTGCGATATTTCGTCGAAGTGGCGCGCACCGGCTCGATCAGCGACGCGTCCGCGCGGCTGCACGTGGCCGTATCGGCGATCAGCCGCCAGATCGCGAAACTGGAGAGCGAGCTTGGCGCACCGCTGTTCGAGCGCCGGCCGCGCGGGATGGCGTTGTCGGAGGCGGGCGAGCGGCTGCTGGCGTTCGCGCAGCGCAGCCTGCTGGAGGCCGAGCACGTGATGAAGGACATCGGCGGGCTCGATGCGCTGCACGGCAGCCTGCTGAAGATCGCGTGCTCGGAAGGGTTCGCGATCGACTTCCTGCCCGGCACGCTCGCCAGCTTCAAGGCGCGCCATCCGGGTGTCGATTTCTCCGTCTGGGTGGTGTCGCCGGCGGACGCGACGCGGCGCGTGCGCGACGGCGATGTGGACATCGCATTGAGCTTCAGCCTCGCGCCGGAGAAGGGCGTGCGCGTCGACCATACCGAGCGCGCGCCGATTTTCGCGCTGGTGCGGCACGACCATCCGCTCGCGACGCGGGAAGCCGTGTCGCTCGCCGATGTCGCGCGTCACCCGCACGTGCTGCCCGAGGCCGGCACGACGGTGCGCCAGCTGATCGACATCGCGTGCGCGCTCGACGGGCTGCTGCTCGAGCCCGAACTGACGAGCAACAACACGGCGGCGATGTACGGCTATGCGCGGCGCACGGGCGCGGTGATGTTCACGGGGCTGCTGTCGGTGCGCGACCGATGCGCCGCGGACGGCTTCGTCGTCGTGCCCGTGACGAACCCGCAGCTGCGCGAGCGCAGCATCCAGGTGCAGACGATGGCGGGGCGCGATCTGCCCGCGTCGGTTCGCGCGTTCCGCGACCATCTGATCGACGCGATGCAAGCCGCGTCGGCGCCGCCGACTGCCGCGCGCGGCCCGAGACGCCGGCCCGTGAGATAATCGTCAATCCGCCTTCCGCGCCCATGCGGCTCTTCGAGCCGTATCGCCCCTGTTCGACGCCAAATTGAAGAACCTGATTGTCACCCTCGATCGCGCTGGCGAGTTCGACGAGATCATCGACGTGCGCACGCCGCTCGAGTTCGCCGAGGATCATATCCCCGGCGCGCTCAACGCGCCCGTGCTCAGCAACGAGGAGCGCGTGCTCGTCGGTACGATGTACCGCCAGGTCTCGCCGTACGAGGCGACGCGCGTCGGCGCGGCAATGGTCGCGCGCAACATCGCGCGCCATCTCGACACGACATTCGCCGACCGGCCGCGCAACTGGCGGCCGCTGATCTACTGCTGGCGCGGCGGCAAGCGCTCGGGTTCGATGACGACCTGGTTCAACCTGATCGGCTGGAAGGCGCGCCAGCTCGACGGCGGCTACAAGGCGTACCGCCAGTCGGTGTGTGCGACGCTCGACTCGCTGCCGACGCGCTTTCGCTACATCGCGCTCGTCGGCCATACGGGCTGCGGCAAGACGCGCCTGCTGAACGCGCTGCGCGACGTTGGCGCGCAGACGCTCGATCTCGAGGCGCTCGCATGCCATCGCGGCTCGCTGCTCGGCGCGCTGCCGGGCAAGCCGCAGCCGGCGCAGAAGGGGTTCGATTCGGGGCTCGTCGAAACGCTCGGTCGTTTCGACCCCGAATGGCCGGTGTTCGTCGAGTCGGAAAGCCGCCGGATCGGGCTCGTGCAGTTGCCGATTGCGTTGATCGAAGCGTTTCACGCGGGGCCGTGGGTGCATGTCGACGCGGCGCACGACGAGCGCATCGCATTCCTTCTCGACGATTACGCACACCTGTTCGACGAACCGGATGCGTTCAAGGCGCAGCTCCATCGGCTGATCGGCCTGCATAGCCGTGAACAGGTGACGCACTGGAAGGCGCTGATCGATGCGGACGCACGGGCCGAACTGTTCACCGAACTGATCGACAAGCATTACGATCCCGCCTATGCGCGCACCTATCGCGCGACGTACAACAAGCCGAACCTGGCGCTGACGTTCAAATTCCGGCCCAATGCCGCCGATGGGCGCGACCAGGCGCGTGCGCTGCTGGCCGAACTCGCGCAAGCCGGGTTGCCCGCATCGGCCGCGCTTGCCGCGGGTGCGACATCCGAAACCGACCAAGACCAATCGACGACCACACGATGACAACCACACGCACCCAACCCAGTCCGGCCCTCGGCTGGATGACCTTCCTGCTGATCGCGGTCGCGGGCCTGTTCTATGTGAAATGGTTCCCGTACTACAACAAGGCGTTCGTGGCAGCCGAGCATCATTCGATCGGCCAGTCGATCCTGATGGGCACGTCGGCGTCCGCGCCCGAGCCGTCGCTGAAGGCAGCGCTCGACTACGCGTGGGCATACGGCAAGGCGATCTGGCAGGCGATGGTGCTGGGCCTGCTGCTCGGTTCGGCGGTGCAGGCGCTGCTGCCCGCACACTGGGTTGCGCGCGTGCTCGGCCGCACCGGCTTCGGCAGTGTCGCCGCGGGCGGCTTGCTGTCGCTGCCCGGCATGATGTGCACGTGCTGTGCGGCGCCGGTCGTCGCGGGGTTGCGTGCGCGCCATGCATCACCGGGCGGCGCGGTCGCGTTCTGGCTCGGCAACACGGTGCTGAACCCGGCGGCGCTGGTCTTCATGGGCTTCGTGCTCGGCTGGCACTGGAGTGCGCTACGCCTCGTGCTCGGCATCGCGATGGTGTTCGGGATCGGCTATCTGTTGAACCGCATTGCACGTCCGGAAGACCGCAGCATCGACGATGCACAGCTCGCCGCGCTGGCAGCCGAGCAGGCTGCGGCCGGCAACCCGTTCGTTCGCTGGATGAAGCTGCTTGCGCGCATGGCCGTGCGGCTCGTGCCCGAATACATCGTGCTCGTGCTGCTGCTCGGCGCCGCGCGCGCGTGGCTGTTCCCGCATATCGGCCCGGACATCGGCAATCATCTCGGCTGGATCATTGCATTCGCGGTTGCGGGCATGCTGTTCGTGATCCCGACGGCCGGCGAGGTGCCGATCATCCAGGCGATGCTGTCGCTCGGCATGGGCGTCGGCCCGGCCGCCGCGCTGCTGATGACGCTGCCGCCGATCAGCGTGCCGTCGCTCGCGATGCTCGCGCGTTCGTTCAAGCCTTACATGCTGGCCATCGTCGCGATCCTCGTCGTCGTATTCGGGATCGCGAGCGGCCTGCTCGCGGTCGCGCTCGGGTTCTGACGCGAGCGAGCGGCGCGCTCGACGGGCGCAATCGTCATATTCATCCGGCGCCGCCGTTTCACGCGTGCGGCGCCATTTACAAGAAGCAAACAGGAAAACGC
Source organism: Burkholderia contaminans (assembly GCF_029633825.1). Classification (NCBI taxonomy): domain Bacteria; kingdom Pseudomonadati; phylum Pseudomonadota; class Betaproteobacteria; order Burkholderiales; family Burkholderiaceae; genus Burkholderia; species Burkholderia contaminans. The sequence goes on from NZ_CP090640.1 coordinate 2,870,165, forward strand.
ATGACCCAACCGAAGATCCATCCTCGACTCGAAAAGGCGCTGACGCGCGGCGATCTCGCGATCCGCCAGGCCAATTCCGCGCGGGCGACTGCCGTGCTGCACGCACTCGGCACGATGATCATCGAGGCCTCCGCAACGATCGGCGTCGACGCCAGCATCGACATTCCGCAGGGCGACCGCATTTACGATCCGGTCAACGGGCTGTGGCCGCAGAAGCTGCTGGTGTCGTTCGACGGCCCGGTGGCCGAAGCCGACAAGGAAGAGCTGCGCTCGGTCTATCTGGTTGCCGACGATCCGGGCACGCAGTTCCGCGTCGAATGGCATCGCGCGGACGGCAAGCTCGGCCGCCAGGAAGGTGGCCCGCTCGCGACCGTCGCGTTCCTGACCGACGTCGAGATCCCGTGGAGCGACGACGACGAATAACGTCGTCGCAGGAAGCCGGCGCACGTGCGCCGGCCGTCAGCGCATCATCCGCCGCCGGAACAGCCACGCGGACAGCAGGAAGCCGCCGACCGCGTAACCGGCGAGTACCGCGACATGCAGTGCGACGTCGGTCGCCGGCCGGCCGAGCATCGCGGGCCGGATCAGCTCGACGGCATTCGCGAGCGGCAGCGCCTGCGCCGCATGCCGCGCGATCGGCGGCAACTGCGTGGTCGGGAAGAACACGCCCGACAGCAGCAGCATCGGCGTCAGCACGAGCGTCTGATAAAACATGAAGAAATCGTAGGACGGCGCGAGCGCCGTGACGATCATCGCGATGCTGGCAAACGCGAGGCCCGCGAGCGCGATCACGGGCAGCGCGGCGAGCATCGACGGAAACTGCGCATAGCCGAGCGCCCCCGCGACGAGCATGATCGCGGCCCCCGACAGCATCGCCTTGCTGGCTCCCCAGACAATTTCCCCGAGCACGATGTCGCCGAGCGCGAGCGGCGTATGCATGATCGCCTCCCACGTTCGTTGCACGTGCATTCGCGAGAAGCCTGAATACATCGACTCGAAGCTCGCGGACATCATCACGCTCGACCCGACCGTGCCGGCCGCGAGGAACGCGATATACGACACGCCGTCGACATGGCCGAGCATCAGCCCGAGCCCGAACCCCAGCCCGAACAGATAGATCATCGGATCGGCAAGATTGCCGAACATCGACGCGAGCGCGAGCTTGCGCCAGACGAGGTAGTTGCGCCGCCAGACGGCGATCCAGTTGGTCGCGTTCGCGGGCATGGCGATCGCGAAGCGCGACACGCGCGGGGGTGCCGACGGTGCGGCGGTGGAATAGTTGCGGACGTCCATGATCGATCAGTCCTGCATTTCGCGGCCCGTGAGCCGCAGGAACACATCTTCAAGATTGGCCGGGCGATGCAGATAGCGCAACCCCGCGCGACCCTTGAGTCGCGCGCTCAGCGGTTCCGGATCGCTCACGTAGCAGAACAGCGTCTCGCCGCTGATCTCGGTGTGCTTCGCGAACGCCGACAGCTCGTCACGCAGCGTGGCCGGATCGGGCCCGTAGATCTCGATCACGTCGCAGCCGATTTCCGATTCGATCAGCGCGTGCGGCGCGCCTTCGGCGATCTTGCGGCCTTCCTCGATCACGCACAGGCGGTCGCACAGGCGCTCGGCTTCTTCCATGAAATGCGTGGTGATCAGGATCGTCTTGCCGCGCGCGAGCAGCGAGCGCAGCCGCTCCCACATGAGATGACGCGCCTGCGGGTCGAGGCCCGTCGTCGGCTCGTCGAGCACCAGCACATCGGGATCGTTGACGAGCGCGCGGGCGAGCGTGAGGCGGCGCTTCATGCCGCCCGACAGCTCGCCGACCTTTGCATCGGCCTTGTTCTCGAGCTTCGCGAATTCGAGCAGCGGCTTCACGAGCGCGTGCGCGGCCTGAGCGGTCATGCCGAAGTAGCGGCTGAAGACGAGCAGGTTCTCGCGCACGGTGAAGTCGGGGTCGAGATTGTCGAACTGCGGGACAACCCCGACGCGCTGGCGCGCGTGCCGCGCACGCGATGGAACCGGTTCGCCGCAAAGCGAAATGGTGCCCGCATCGGGATGCGTGAGGCCGAGCAGCATTTTCAGCGTGGTGGTCTTGCCGGCGCCGTTCGGCCCGAGCAGGCCGTAGCATTCGCCGGCCTGGACGGTGAAGGACAGGCCGTTGACGACGAGCTTGTCGCCATAGCGCTTTTCGACGTTCCGGAAATCGATCGGTGCAACGGACATGGGCATGTTGTCGTTGTAGGCGGGCGCGGAAGCGTTCCGCTGCCGGATGCGTGCCGGTTGACGAACCGGCCGGACGATTGCGTGTCAGACGGGCATGACCGAAGCGCACGACGCCGGCGCTTGATGACCCGCTGGAGTACGAACGGGCCATTCTAGTGCATCGACTGCGTCTCTTCAGGGCATGCCTGCACGGTGCGATGCATGTGCGCACCGATCGTGCACTGCATCATCGCGCACGAGCCGAGCGGGGCGAATCAGCGTTTTCCATCCCTTGCGTCCTGAATTGCGGCGCACCATGATGAATGCGTAGGCTCGTTGTTGCGATAGGGAGGTTTCATGGCTAGCTACAACAAGATTTTGCTGTGTTACGACGGCACGCTCGAAGGACGCAAGGCACTGCGTTGCGGCGCCAATCTCGCGATGGACCTGAAGGCCGAGACGCATTTGCTGTCAGTAGTCGACATGCGCTCGAGCATTGCGCAGAGCGCGGGTTTGCTGACCGACGTCGCGTGCGGCCGGTTCGAGGAAACCGCGCGTGAAATCCTGCAGGAAGGGGTGAACTGGCTGCGCGAGCGCGGCGTGCAGGCCGAAGGCCATTTCGCGTTCGGCTATCCGATCGACGAAATCGCGAATCTCGCGACGGAGCTGAAGGCCGACCTCGTCGTCGTCGGCCATCGGTGCCGTAGCGGGTTGTCCAGATGGTGGATGGGGTCGGGCAACACGCAACTGCTCGATCGCGTGAACTGCAGCATTCTGGTGGCGTGTTCGTCGGCGCAGGAGCAGAAGGAAGAAATCGCACGGGAGCGTGAAGCGGCCACGGCGAACGGCAAATGATCCAATGATTCGACGACTGCCTGACCGGCGAATCGCGCCGGCCGGGCGTCGTGCCACGTCCGTGGGGTGGGCGCTGGCCGCGGCCACCCAGGACCGGTCAAGCGTGCAGGTCGATCGCGGACAACTTCCACGAGAACAGGCCGGAGCGGTGGAATATCGCCGCATAGCGCGTGCCGTCGGCACTGCGCTGGTAAGTCACCACGAATTCATCGATGTTCCGGTAGCCGGCGCTGGTTTGCTGCTGGTGCGGCGCATGCGCTGCATCGGCCGGGCTGGTCGGTGCGGCAACGGCGGGTGGTGGCGATGACGGGGCTGTAGCGGCCGCGTTGTTACCCGGAGCGGCTGCGCTTGCCGGAGGAGCCGGATTGGCCGCCGGTGCTGCCGGTGCATTGCCGCCCGGCGGCAGATTCGACCATTCAGGTGGACGCTCGCCTGGATTGCCACGCGGCGGCAATCCGCTCATCAGCGCGGCTACGCCTTCCGGTGTCGCGTATGCATCGACCAGCGGGCCGATCAGTGCAGATCCGATCAGCGCACCGATCACCGCGAACGGATTGTTCTTCTTCACCGCGTCGATCCGGCGCATCAATTCCTCCGTGACCTGCTGCTTCAGGCTGATGCGGAGTGACGGGAAATCGACATATTCACTGATGGCCTGCGCGTCGCGCGCATCGATTGCCGATTTCAGGCGACCGAGCGCGACGTACGGCGACGCGTAGGCATAGCCGATCGCCACAATGATGGCGACGGCCAGCACGACGATCAGCAGGGGTTTGAGCCGCCACGTGCGGCCCGAGGATCCGGTCACGTTGCCTCCGGTGCGGGGATGTTCCGCAATCAGAGACCGCCTGGCGTGGCCGATCGTTCCTCTGCGATGCAGCGATCGATCATCCGGCACACGGCGTCGATCGTGCCGACCATGATCAGGCGCGACCGGCCGTGATAGACGCGCACCGGCGCGCGACGTGCAGGTTCGGCGTGATTCAGGCCGGCGTTCAGCGATACCCGCGCGAAAGCGGGTAGCGCCGACGGCAGCAGGGACGCCTGCCGTTCGACTGCGACTTCTTCTTGCACTGGCGCCGCCGCGGACAGCGGTGCGCAGGGCGTGCGGCCGCGCAGGTGACGCAGGCGGCCGAATTGACGGAAAGGCAGCAGACGGGCAAGGCGTTCCATGTTGTTCTCCTGATCGAGACGGAATGTCAGAGTTCGCCCGAGCGGATCAGCCCGACGGCGATGCCTTCCAGCGCGAATTCCGCGCTGCCGGCCTTGACGAAGATGTTTTCGTAATCGGGGTTCTCCGCGATCAGCTCGAGACCGCCAGGCCGGCGCATCAGGCGCTTGACCGTGACGTCGTCGCCGAGACGCGCGACGATGATCTGGCCGTCCTTCGCTTCCGTGCGCTTCTGCACGGCGAGGAGGTCGCCGTCGAGGATGCCGGCGTCGCGCATCGACAGGCCGCGCACTTTCAGCAGGTAGTCGGGCTTGCTGGAGAACAGCGCGGGATCGCACGCGTAATGCTGCGAGATGTGCTCCTGCGCCAGGATCGGGCTACCGGCCGCGACGCGGCCGACGAGCGGCAGCGACAACTGCATCAGGCCGGCGTGCGGCAGCGTGAACTGGTGCGGGGCATCGTCGATGCCGAGCAGGCGGATGCCGCGCGACGCGCCGGCGGCCAGCTCGATGACACCCTTGCGCGCCAGCGCGCGCAGGTGCTCCTCGGCGGCATTCGGCGAGCTGAAGCCCAGTTCGGCCGCGATCTCGGCACGGGTGGGGGGGAATCCGGAGCGCTCGATCGCGCGACGGATCAAGTCGAACACTTGCTGCTGACGGGCGGTGAGTTTGGTCATGGCTCAACTGTATGGATAGACAGTGAGCTGTATTTTTATACAGTAGTCCGCGAATTTCAAGTGTTACGTGAGGTTCGACGCGATCGCGCCGGTTCCGGCGCGATTTGGCGACGTCCGGACGCCGGTTTATCTGCCGCAACCGTCCATTCCGTCTGCGTTAGCACTTTTGAGTATTAAAAAATAAGGAACGATTATTTTTAATCATGTAACCCGTTCGTTAGACTGGCCCGACATCGCAATACCGACAACACTGGAGAACCAAGGATGGGCAAGCGCAACACGGGGCTGGTGGGCGGAGTGGGCCGCCTGATCGCAACACTCGCGCTGGGCGCGGCGGCGGCGCTGGGCGTCGCGACGCACGCACAGGCCGATACGACCTTCCTGAACGTGTCGTACGACCCGACGCGCGAGTTGTATCAGGACTTCAACCAGGCGTTCGGCAAGGAGTGGAAGGCGAAGACGGGCGAGACCGTCAACTTCAAGCAGTCGCACGGCGGTTCGGGCGCGCAGGCGCGCTCGGTGCTCGACGGCCTGCAGGCCGACGTCGTCACGCTGGCGCTCGCGTACGACATCGATGCGCTCGCGAACAAGGGGCTCGTCAACAAGGACTGGCAGAAGCGCCTGCCCGACAACGCGTCGCCGTACACGTCGACGATCGTGTTCCTGGTGCGCAAGGGCAATCCGAAGGGGATCAAGGACTGGGACGACCTGACCAAGCCGGGCATCTCGATCGTCACGCCGAACCCGAAGACGTCGGGCGGCGCGCGCTGGAACTACCTGGCCGCGTGGGCGTACGCGCTGCACAAGCCGGGCGGCAACGAGCAGACGGCGAAGGAATTCGTCACGAAGCTCTACAAGAATGCAGGCGTGCTCGATTCGGGCGCGCGCGGCGCGACCACGAGCTTCGTGCAGCGCGGGATCGGCGACGTGCTGATCGCATGGGAAAACGAGGCATTCCTGTCGGTCAAGGAATTCGGCACCGACAAGTTCGAGATCGTCGTGCCGTCGGTGAGCATCCTGGCCGAGCCGCCCGTCGCGGTGGTCGACAAGGTGGTCGACAAGAAGGGCACGCGCAAGCTGGCCGAGGCGTACCTGAACTTCCTGTACAGCCCGCAGGGCCAGGAGATCGCGGCACGCAACTACTACCGTCCGCGTTCGAAGAACGTGCCGGCGGAACTGACGAAGCAGTTCCCGAAGCTGAAGCTGTACACGGTCGACGATACCTTCGGCGGCTGGACGAATGCGCAGAAGACGCATTTCGCGGATGGCGGCGTGTTCGATTCGATCTACAAGCCGCAGTAACGCCATAACGACAAGCGGTGCGCCACGACAGCGCGCCGCGTCCCCGACGGCTCGCCGGCGCGATTCACTGCGCCGGCGTTTGCGTCGGACCCGTGAGCAGCATCGACCCAGCAAGAGCATCCGATGACGACGTACACCTTTCGCAAGCCGAGCGCGCTGCCCGGTTTCGGCGTAACACTCGGCATCACGGTGGCCTATTTGAGCCTCGTGGTGCTGATCCCGCTCGCCGCCACGTTCCTGAAGACCGCGACGCTGTCGTGGGACCAGTTCGTCACCGCCGTCACGTCGCCGCGCGTGCTCGCGTCGTATCGGCTGACGTTCTCGGCCGCGCTCGGCGGCGCGCTGATCAACGCCGTGTTCGGCTTTCTCGTCGCATGGGTTCTGGTGCGCTACACGTTCCCGTTCAAGCGCCTCGTCGATGCGGTCGTCGACCTGCCGTTTGCACTTCCGACGTCGGTCGCCGGCATTTCGCTCGCGGCCGTTTACGCGACCAACGGCTGGGTCGGCCAGTATCTCGCGCCGCTCGGCATCAAGATCGCGTTCACGCCGGCCGGTGTGCTGGTCGCGCTGACCTTCATCGGGCTGCCGTTCGTCGTGCGCACGGTGCAGCCGGTGCTTGAGGATTTCGAGCGCGAGCAGGAAGAGGCTGCCGCGTGCCTCGGCGCGTCGCGCTGGCTGACGTTCCGCCGCGTCGTGCTGCCGGCCGTGCTGCCGGCGCTGCTCACCGGTTTCGCGCTCGCGTTCGCGCGCGCGCTCGGCGAATACGGCTCGGTGATCTTCATCGCCGGCAACGTGCCGATGAAATCCGAGATCACGTCGCTGCTGATCATCACCAAGCTCGAGCAATACGACTACGCGGGCGCGACCGCGCTGGCGGTCGTGATGCTGGTCGTGTCGTTCCTGATGCTGCTGCTGATCAACACGCTGCAATGGTATCTGCAGCGTCGTACGAGCAAGGGCGCGAGCGGTCCGGCGCCCGCCACCGGCACTGCTGTCGCAGCAGGAGGCCAGCAATGAGCCAGGAGGCCACCGTCGTGCTGAAAACCCCGTCGCCGGCCGCGCGTGCCGCGAAGCGGCTCGACCCCGTCAGCGAGTCGCGCGTCGTGCGCTGGCTGCTCACGGGCATCGCGCTGGCGTTCCTCGCGTTTTTCCTCGTCGTGCCGCTCGCCGCGGTGTTCGTCGAGGCGCTGCGCAAGGGCGTTGGCTTCTATTTCGAATCGCTGGCCGATCCCGACGCGTGGTCGGCGATCAAGCTGACACTGACCGTCGCCGTGATCGCGGTGCCGCTGAATCTCGTGTTCGGCGTGTGCGCATCGTGGGCGATCGCGAAGTTCGAATTCCGCGGCAAGGCGCTGCTGACGACGCTGATCGACCTGCCGTTCTCGGTGTCGCCGGTGATATCGGGCCTCGTGTACGTGCTGCTGTTCGGCGCGCAGGGCTGGTTCGGGCCGTGGCTGCAGGATCACGACGTGCAGATCATCTTCGCGGTGCCGGGCATCGTGCTCGCGACGATCTTCGTCACTTTTCCGTTCGTCGCGCGCGAGCTGATTCCGCTGATGCAGGCGCAAGGCACCGACGAGGAAGAAGCCGCGCGCGTACTCGGCGCGTCGGGCTGGCAGATCTTCCGCCGCGTGACGCTGCCGAACGTGAGGTGGGGCCTGCTGTACGGCGTGATCCTCTGCAATGCGCGCGCGATGGGCGAGTTCGGCGCGGTGTCGGTCGTGTCCGGCCACATCCGCGGCGTGACCGACACGATGCCGCTGCACGTGGAGATCCTGTACAACGAATACAACTTCGCGGCGGCGTTCGCGGTGGCGTCGGTGCTGGCGCTGCTCGCGCTCGTCACGCTCGCGCTGAAGCTGATCGCCGAGCGTCATCTTGCGGCCGAACTGGCCGACGTGCACGACGCCGTTCCCGCACATGCCGGCCCCGCCGGCGCCGTTTCGTCGAAATCGTAAAGAGGCAACCAGAATGGGTATCACCGTCCGTAACCTTCAGAAGCGCTTCGGCGATTTCACGGCGCTCGACAACGTATCGCTCGACTTTCCGCCCGGCGAGCTGGTCGCGCTGCTCGGGCCGTCAGGCTGCGGCAAGACCACGCTGCTGCGCGTGATCGCGGGCCTCGAGCACGCGGACGCCGGCCAGGTCGTGCTGCAGGGGCTCGACGTCGCATCGGTCGGCGCACGCGACCGCCAGGTCGGTTTCGTGTTCCAGCACTACGCGCTGTTCCGCCATATGACGGTGTTCGAGAACGTCGCGTTCGGGCTGCGCGTGAAGCCGCGCCGCGAGCGGCCGTCGGAAGCCGCGATCCGCGAGAAGGTGCACGAATTGCTGAAGCTCGTGCAGCTCGACTGGCTCGCGCAGCGCTACCCGTCCGAGCTGTCGGGCGGGCAGCGCCAGCGCATCGCGCTCGCCCGCGCGCTCGCGGTCGAGCCGAAGGTACTGCTGCTCGACGAGCCGTTCGGCGCGCTCGACGCGAAGGTCCGCAAGGAGCTGCGCGGCTGGCTGCGTCGCCTGCACGACGACCTGCACATCTCGACGATCTTCGTCACGCACGACCAGGAAGAGGCGCTCGAAGTGGCCGATCGCATCGTCGTGCTGAACCGCGGCCACGTCGAGCAGGTCGGCAGCCCGCAGGACGTCTACGATCATCCGCAGAGCGCGTTCGTCTACGAGTTCCTCGGTGCGGCCAACCGGCTGCCGGGCACGGTCGCCGGGCGCGGCTTCGTCGCCGAGGGGGCGGCCGCGCCGATCGAGGTCGACGCCGATTTCGCAGGCCCTGCGAACGCCTATGTGCGGCCGCACGACCTGCAGCTGTGGCCGGTCGGCGAAGAAGGGCACCGCGACGGCATCGCGGTGGACGTGCGCCGCGTGATCCCGCTCGGCGGCTCGGTGCGCGTGGAGCTCGAGGCGCGTGCAGGCGGCGCGCTCGAGGCGGAACTCGATCGCGATGCGTGGCGTGCGCTGTCGCTGCAGGTCGGCGATGGGGCGACCGCCGTGCCGCGCGCCGTGCGGGTGTTTCCCGCGCGTTGACGCCAGAATGCAGGGCAGGGGGCGGAAAGTGCTCCGATTCGATAATCAAACAACGACAGCCTAAGAGGCATACCCATGAATTTTCAGCAATTGCGGTTCGTGCGCGAAGCGGTGCGCCAGAACATGAACCTGACCGAAGTCGCGAACGTGCTGTACACGTCGCAGTCGGGCGTGTCGAAGCAGATCAAGGATCTCGAGGATGAATTGGGCGTCGACATCTTCATCCGGCGCGGCAAGCGGCTGACGGGGCTCACGGAGCCCGGCAAGGCCGTGCACCAGCTGATCGAGCGGATGCTGCTCGACGCCGAGAACCTGCGCCGCGTCGCGCGCCAGTTCGCCGACCAGGACAGCGGCCACCTCGTCGTCGCGACGACGCACACGCAGGCGCGCTACGCGCTGCCGAAGGTGATCCGCCAGTTCACCGACGTGTTCCCGAAGGTGCATCTCGCGCTGCGCCAGGGCAGCCCGCAGCAGATCGCGCAGATGATCCTGAACGGCGAGGCCGATCTCGGCATCTCGACCGAGGCGCTCGACCGCTATCCGGACATCGTCACGTTCCCGTGCTATTCGTGGCACCACACGGTCGTCGTGCCGAAGGGCCACCCGCTCGTCGGCCGCGAGAACCTGACGCTCGAGGAAATCGCCGAGTACCCGATCATCACGTACGACCAGGATTTCACCGGCCGCTCGCACATCGACCAGGCGTTCACGCAGGCGGGCGCCGTGCCCGACGTCGTGCTGACGGCGATCGACGCGGACGTGATCAAGACGTATGTCGAACTCGGGATGGGGATCGGCGTCGTCGCGGCGATGGCCTACGATCCGCAGCGCGACACGGGGCTCGTCGCGCTCGATACGCAGCATCTGTTCGAGGCGAGCACGACGCGGGTCGGGCTGCGCAAGGGTGCGTTCCTGCGCGCGTATGCGTACCGGCTGATCGAGATGTTCGCGCCGCACCTGAACGAAGCGGAAATCGCGGGGCTGTTGCGCGAAGCCGTTTGACGACAGTGCGTCGTGCGCCATCCGCGCCATCGCGGCGGATGGCGCGACGTACCGGCGCGGATTCTCATGTATTGGGCAGCGGCAGGCGACCTGCCGCTGCCTGGGTGGTTCGACTCACCGAATCACCGGCCGCCATCGCGGTTTCCCCCTCCGATTCTTCGCCGCACGTGGCGAACGACCCGTATTCGCTTGCCAGCACAACGACATGAACAATGAACGAGAGCGGGCACGTATACGCCTCGTTTCGGTTCAGGCCATCTGCCATATCGAGCGATCCATTGGCCGGCAAATGTGATTCAATGCGGATTGCCGGTCCCGACACGCTCGGAGACATATCGCTCAGCACGCAACACGCGTGACGACGAGGTAAACAATGAATCTGAAATGGCTTCTCTTCTCCTTCGAAGGCCGGATCGGGCGCCTGCCGTGGTGGATCTACGCGCTGGTTTCCACCGTGCTCAGCGCGATTTTCGATGCGGGTTCCCGCGGCGCGCCGGAAGACGATCTGCCGCTGCTTGCGATGCTGGCGCTCGTCGTCGTCGCGGTCGTCGCCGTGTGGTCGTCGATTGCGGTCGGGGTGAAGCGGCTGCACGACATCGACAAGTCGGGATGGTGGATGCTGTTGCTGTTCGTGCCGATCGTCGGCGCGCTCGCGTTGTTCGTGATGAACGGCTTCATCGCCGGCACGCCGCATGCGAACCGCTTCGGCGAGCCGCCGTCGGCCGATGAAGACGAACCGGCGCCGCGGGACCCGGCGTGACACGCGCTCCGAATAAACCCTTAAATATTGATCAGACAGGTTGCGCACCGACGCGAATCGGTACAGCATAGCCCTCACTCCGCCGGCGTCCCGCCGGCGGCGGCGCGTAAACGACAGCGCGCCAGGCAGTCGGCCGTCTGCCTCGCTTCCATTCCGTGGTACCGACAGCAGCATCGATGGCCATTGCCCGGGTAGTGTGGCGCAAACGTTTGCTCACATTAAAACAACAGTCAAATAAAAGTCCGGCCCGTTGGGCCAGTCGCCAGGAGATGAGTATGAATGTCCTCTTTCGCCGTCGCTTCCTGACCGCCGCGCTCGCCGCCGTCGCGGTTGCCGCCGCACCGGCCGTCCACGCGCAATCTGCCGCCAAGCCGAAGGTCGCGCTCGTGATGAAGTCGCTCGCCAACGAGTTCTTCCTGACGATGGAAACGGGCGCGAAGGAATACCAGAAACACAACGCAGGCCAGTTCGACCTGATCACCAACGGCATCAAGGACGAGACCGACACCGCGAACCAGATCCGCATCGTCGAGCAGATGATCGTGTCGAAGGTCGACGCGATCGTGCTCGCGCCGGCCGATTCGAAGGCGCTCGTGCCGGTCGTGAAGAAGGCGGTCGACGCGGGCGTCATCGTCGTGAACATCGACAACCGGCTCGATCCCGACGTGCTGAAGTCGAAGAACCTGAACGTGCCGTTCGTCGGCCCGGACAACCGCAAGGGTGCGCGCAAGATCGGCGATTACCTCGCGAAGCGGCTGAAGGCGGGCGACCAGGTCGGCATCCTCGAAGGCGTGTCGACGACGACGAACGCGCAGCAGCGCACGGCCGGCTTCCAGGACGCGATGAAGGCGGGCGGGATGAAGGTCGTGTCGGTGCAGTCCGGCGAATGGGAGATCGACAAGGGCAATGCGGTTGCCGCCGCGATGCTCAACGAATACCCGAACCTGAAGGCGCTGCTGTGCGGCAACGACAACATGGCGATCGGCGCCGTGTCGGCCGTGCGCGCGGCCGGCAAGCAGGGCAAGGTGCTCGTGGTCGGCTACGACAACATCAACGCGATCAAGCCGATGCTGAAGGACGGCCGCGTGCTCGCGACCGCCGATCAGTACGCGGCGAAGCAGGCCGTGTTCGGTATCGACACGGCGCTCAAGGCGATTGCGGAGCATCGCAAGCAGGCCGACATGTCGGGCGTGGTCGAGACGCCGGTGGATCTCGTGACGAAGTGACGCGGCCCCGATGCGGCCGCGGCCCTCAAGAATCGGGCGCGGCGGCCGTTATCCGGGGTGAGCGCGATCACGGCCACTGCATGCACATGCACTTGTGAGCGTCACACCCGCGCGCCGCGTGCGCGCGGCCGCAACCAGGATCGCGATGGACCCGACTTCCCAACCCTCCCGCGCAGCCGCTCCCGTGCTGTCCGTCTCCGGCATCGGCAAGACCTATGCCGAACCCGTGCTCGCCGACGTCACGCTGACGCTCGAGGCGGGTCACGCGCTTGCGTTGACGGGCGAGAACGGCGCAGGCAAGAGCACGCTGTCGAAGATCATCGGTGGGCTCGTCGAGCCGACCGCCGGCACGATGCAGCTCGGCGGCCAGCCGTATGCGCCGGCGAGCCGCACGCAGGCCGAGGCGCTCGGCGTGCGCATGGTGATGCAGGAGCTGAACCTGCTGCCGACACTGACGGTCGCCGAAAACCTGTTCCTGAACCGCCTGCCGCGGCGCTTCGGGATCATCGATCGCGCGCGGCTGCGCGACGACGCGCGGGCCGCGATGGCGCAGGTCGGGCTCGACACGGTCGACCCCGATACGCCGGTCGGCGCGCTCGGCATCGGCCACCAGCAGATGGTCGAGATCGCGCGCAACCTGATCGGCGACTGTCGCGTGCTGATTCTCGACGAACCGACCGCGATGCTGACCGCGCGTGAAGTCGAGCTGCTGTTCGAGCAGATCGACCGGCTGAAGGCGCGCGGCGTTGCGATCGTCTACATCTCGCACCGGCTCGAGGAGCTCGCGCGGGTCGCCGAGCGCGTCGCGGTGCTGCGCGACGGCCGCCTCGTTCACGCGGGCGACATGGCGGCGACGACATCTGACGGGCTCGTCACGCTGATGGTCGGGCGCGAGATCGGCGAGCACATCGATCTCGGCGAGCGTCATATCGGCGCGCCGCGGCTCGTCGTGTCGGGCCTCAGCCGCGGGACGGCGGTGCGCGACGTGTCGCTCGAGGTGCGCGCGGGCGAGATCTTCGGCATCTCGGGGTTGATCGGCGCGGGGCGCACCGAGCTGCTGAGGCTGATCTACGGCGCGGATGCGCCGGACGCGGGAACGATCGCGATCGGCCAGCCGCCAAAGCCGGTGCGGATCGGTTCGCCGGTCGAGGCGGTGAAGCAGGGCATCGCGCTGATTACCGAGGATCGCAAGGGCGAAGGGCTGCTGCTGACGCAGTCGATCACCGCGAACGTGTCGCTCGGCCAGCTCGACCGGCTCGCGCGCGGCGGGATCGTCGACGGCGCGCGCGAAACGGCGCTCGCCGAGCAGCAGATCGACGCGCTGCGGATCCGCTCGCACGGCGCGACGCAGGCGGTCGGCGAGCTGTCGGGCGGTAACCAGCAGAAGGTCGTGATCGGCCGCTGGCTCGCGCGCGACATGGGCGTGCTGCTGTTCGACGAGCCGACGCGCGGGATCGACGTCGGCGCGAAGTTCGAGATCTACACTTTGATGGGCGCGCTCGCGCGCGAAGGCCGCGCGCTCGTCGTCGTGTCGAGCGACCTGCGCGAGCTGATGCTGATCTGCGACCGGATCGGCGTGATGTCGGCCGGGCGCATGACCGCCGTGTTCGAGCGCGGCAACTGGACCCAGGATGCGCTGCTGGCCGCGGCGTTCGCCGGCTTCGGCCGCGAGACGCCGCCGGGCGGCGCGCAGCATCCGGACGCGGGGCAGGCGCCGGGCGCCGCTCGCGGTACTTCGAATACAGGACGACAGCAATGACCCAGCCTCCCGTAACCCCGACCGACGCAGGCGCGCAGCAGGACGTGACGGGGCGCCGTGCGCGCACGCTGTCCGGCACGCGTCTCGGCCTGTCGAACTACCTCGGGCTCGCCGGTGCGCTCGCCGCGATGATTGCGCTGTTTTCGGTGCTGAGCTCGCATTTCCTGACCTACGATACGTTCAGCACGATTGCGAACCAGATTCCCGATCTCGTCGTGATGTCGGTCGGGATGACCTTCGTGCTGATCATCGCCGGGATCGACCTGTCGGTCGGCTCGGTGCTCGCGCTCGCCGCGTCGATGGTCAGCGTCGCCGCGCTGAAATGGCAGTGGGGGCCGCTGCCGGCCGCCCTGATCGGCATCGCGGTCGCGACCATCACGGGCGCGCTGACGGGCGCGGTCACGGTCGGCTGGCGGATTCCGTCGTTCATCGTGTCGCTCGGCGTGCTGGAGGCCGCGCGCGGCCTCGCGTACCAGCTGACGAATTCGCGCACGGCCTACATCGGCGACGCGTTCGATTTCCTGTCGAACCCGATCGCGCTCGGCATCTCGCCGGCGTTCCTGATCGCGGTCGCGGTGATGATCGCGGCGCAGTTCGTGCTGACGCGCACCGTGTTCGGGCGCTATCTCGTCGGGATCGGCACGAACGAAGAAGCGGTCCGACTTGCAGGGGTTAACCCGAGGCCGTATAAAATTCTCGTATTCGCATTGATGGGCGCCCTCGCAGGGCTGGCGTCGCTGTTCCAGATCTCGCGGCTCGAGGCGGCCGACCCGAATGCGGGCGTCGGTCTCGAACTGCAGGTGATCGCCGCCGTCGTGATCGGCGGCACGAGCCTGATGGGCGGGCGCGGCTCGGTGATCAGCACGTTCTTCGGCGTGTTGATCATCTCCGTGCTGGCCGCGGGGCTGGCGCAGATCGGTGCGAACGAGCCGACGAAACGGATCATCACCGGCGCGGTGATCGTGGTGGCGGTCGTGCTCGATACGTATCGCAGCCGTCGCACCCGCGTGCGGTAGAAATACAGACAGAACAGACCAGAGAGAAACGGGAAATGGCGACGATCAAGGATGTGGCGGCCATGGCGGGCGTGTCGTTTACGACCGTCTCGCACGTGGTGAACAATTCGCGGCCGGTGTCCGCGGACGTGCGTGCGAAGGTCGAGGGCGCAATCCGCGAGCTGAATTACGTGCCGTCGGCCGTGGCACGCTCGCTGAAGGCGCGAGCGACGGCGACCATCGGCCTCGTCGTGCCGAACAGCACGAATCCGTACTTCGCGGAGCTTGCGCGCGGGATCGAGGATCAGTGCGCGGCCAACGGCTATTGCGTGTTCTTCTGCAACTCGGACGACGATCCCGTCAAGCAGCGCAACTACCTGCGCGTGCTGCAGGAAAAGCGCATCGACGGGCTGATCGTCGCATCGGCGGGCGAGGATGCGGTGCTCGCGCAGACGCTCGCGGATATCCACGCGCCGCTCGTCGTCGTCGACCGCAACATCGAGGGGCTCGCGGCCGACCTCGTGCAGATCGACCACGAGCGCGGAGCGTACCTGGCGACGCGTCACCTGCTCGAACTCGGGCACGCGAAGATCGGCTGCATCACGGGGCCGACCGACACGGCGGTCAGCGCAATGCGCGTGCACGGCTTCATCCGCGCGATGGCCGAGCGGGGGGTCGACATCGTGCCGGGCGCGATCGCGGAAAGCGACTTCTCGTGCCTCGGCGGTTATCACGCGGCGTCGCGCCTGTTCGAATCGGTGCGGCCGAGCGCGATCTTCGCGGGCAACGACCTGATGGGCGTCGGCGCGCTGCGCGCGGCGGCCGAGCGCGGCATGCGCGTGCCCGACGACTGTTCGATCATCGGGTTCGACGACATCGAATTCTCCCGGTACACGTATCCGGCTCTGTCGACGGTCGGCCAGTCGGTGCGCGCGCTCGGCGAAATGGCCGCGCAGACGCTGATCGAGCGGATCGGCGGCGGCTCGACCGCCGTGCCGAGCCGCCGCCGCGTCGTGTCGCCGCGCCTCGTACTGCGCGAATCGACGGCGGTTTTACCGCGAGCCGCCGGCTTCCGGCGGTCGCGCATGACGGCGCCGGCGGCAGGCACCGGCCGCGTGACGGTGGTCGGCAGCCTCAACATGGATCTCGTGGTGCGCGCACCGCGTCTGCCGCTGCCGGGCGAAACGCTCGCCGGTCACGCGTTCGCGCAGGCGGCGGGCGGCAAGGGCGGCAATCAGGCCGTCGCGGCCGCACGGCTCGGCGCGCAGGTCGCGATGATCGGCTGCGTCGGCGCGGATGCGCACGGCGCGGCCCTGCGCGCGGGGCTCGCAGCCGAGGGGATCGACTGTACGGGGCTCGCGACGAGCGCGTCGGCGTCGACCGGCGTCGCGCTGATCGTCGTCGACGACGCGAGCCAGAACGCGATCGTGATCGTCGCGGGCGGCAACGGCGAGGTCTCGACCGAGACGGTCGCCCGGCACGAGGCCGCACTGGCGTCGGCCGACGTGCTGATCTGCCAGCTCGAGACGCCGCCGGACGCGGTGTTCGCGGCGCTGTCGGCCGGGCGTCGGCTCGGCCGCACCGTGGTGCTCAATCCGGCCCCGGCCGTCGCACCGCTGCCGGACGGCTGGCTGCCGCTCGTCGATTACCTGATTCCGAACGAGGTCGAGGCGGCTGCGCTGACCGGCCTACCGGTGCGCGATCCGGCGGAGGCGGAAGCCGCTGCGCGCGTGCTGCAGGCCGGCGGCGCGCGCAACGTGCTGGTTACGCTGGGCGCGCGCGGCGTGCTGGCGCTGACGGCCGATGGCGCGGCGCGGCATTATCCGGCGCCGGCCGTGCAGGCCGTCGACACGACGGCGGCCGGCGATACCTTCATCGGCGGCTTTTCCGCGCGGCTCGCGGCCGGCACGGACGTCGATACGGCCATCCGCTTCGCGCAACGCGCAGCGGCGCTGTCGGTCACGCGAGCGGGCGCGCAGCCGTCGATTCCCACGCTGGCCGAACTGGCCTGACAGGGCCTGATCAATCACCACGGCCGGCCCGTCGCCAACGACGGCCGGCCGCGTCTCCACGACGCTCGCCGGCAGCGGAGAGCCTCCCCGTCGCCTTCCTTCGAGCAGACGCTGAAAATCGCATTATTCGTTTAGCAATTTGTAATGAACAGACGAATAATTCGAAAAAATAACGGAAATACCATCAAGTTGTGCGGTGCATGGTCGTAAATGCGTCAGGTGAAGCAATGCTTCGAAGCGACGGGCCTGTCCCGTCCATCACGACGCAACACAGGAAGGATGATGGTGTTCAAGAACCTGACGATTCGTGCGCGCATCGGTCTCACGATGGCGTTTCTGGCGGTGCTCCTGGGTGTGATCGGCGGGCTCGGCTTGTACGGAATGACACGCGCGAACGAGACGACGCGCGAAATTTTCACGAACCAGATGCCGAGCGCGGTCGATGTATCGGTGGCCGAGATCTTCGCCGCGCGCGAACGCCTCGCGCTTGACCGGGCGGCGCTTCTGGCCGGCACGCCCGATGCTGCGGACGCCGTTGCGCGAAGCCGTGCGATGCGTACGCAGTCCGACGCGTGGTGGCAGAAGTACCTCGCGCTGCCGCGCGGCCCGGAGGAAGACCGGCTCGCCCAGGACGTCGCCGCGAAACGGCTGGCGTTGCAGCGCGCGTGCGACGCGTTCGCGAGCGTTGTCGGAGCGAATCAGGTCGACCAGATCGGCAACGGCGCGAAGCAGCTCCAGGCGAGCTATAGCGACCTGTCGACGGCGAGCGAAGCGCTGCGCAACTTCCAGTTCACCGATGCGCAAGCCGGCTTCGACCACGCGGAATCGACGTACGACACGCTGCGCGTGCTGGCGATCGCCGCGCTGCTGGCCGGCCTTGCCGCCGCGGTCGTGTCGTGGCTGACGCTGAGCCGCGCGATCGGTCGCCCGATCGCCGACGCGCTCGCGCATTTCGACGCCATTGCCGCCGGCGACCTGCGCCGGCCGATCGTCGTGGATCGCCGTGACGAGATGGGCCAGCTTCTCGAGGGCCTCGGCAAGATGCAGCGCGGGCTCGTCGAGACGGTGCGCACCGTGCGCGGCGGCAGCGAGTCGATCGCGACCGCGGCGCGCCAGATCGCGGCCGGCAACATCGACCTGTCGTCGCGCACCGAGGAACAGGCCGCGGCGCTGCAGGAAACCGCATCGAGCATGGAGCAACTGACCGGCACCGTGAAACAGAACGCGGACAATGCACGCCAGGCGAGCTCGCTGGCCGCGAACGCGTCGGAGATCGCAAACAAGGGCAATATGGTGGTCGGCCAGGTGGTCGGCACGATGGGCGAGATCAACGACAGCTCGGCCAAGATCGCGGACATCATTGCGATCATCGAAGGAATCGCGTTCCAGACCAACATTCTTGCGCTGAACGCCGCAGTCGAAGCGGCACGGGCGGGCGAGGAAGGCCGCGGTTTCGCGGTCGTCGCGGGCGAAGTGCGCAGCCTGGCCCAGCGTTCGTCGACCGCGGCCAAGGAGATCAAGGTGCTGATCGACGCGTCGGTGGAGCGGATCCGGTCGGGCTCCTCGCTGGTCGACGAAGCAGGGCGCACGATGAGCGACGTGATCGGCGCGGTGCAGCGCGTGACCGACATCATGGGCGAAATCGCGGCGGCGTCCGAGGAACAGAGCGGCGGGATCGACCAGGTGGCGCGCGCGGTCGCGCAGATGGACGAGGTCACGCAGCAGAATGCGGCACTCGTCGAGGAAGCCGCGGCCGCCGCGCAATCGCTCGACGAACAGGCCGGGCGCCTGCGTGAAACGGCGGCGGTGTTCCAGCTCAATGAAGACACGGCACGCCCGGGTGTCGCGGCTCCGGTTGCCGTGCGTCACGCGCCGCGTGCGGTCGCTGCAACGGTTGCGGTGCCCGTCCAGGCTGCTGCGCGCGATGATCGCGACGCACCGCCGAAACGTGTATCCGCAGCGCCGCCGGCACGCAAGCCCGTTGCTGCTGCTGCGGCGCCCGCGCAAACGGCCGCTACCGCCGACGATTGGGAAACCTTCTGATTCGCGCGCGCAGCGCATCTATCCCCATTTGGTGACGTACGACGCCCGCGACATGCGGGCGTCGTCGTTTCTGCCTTGGGACATTGTGACAGGCGACGTGCGTGAATGACGATCGCGCCGCGTCGCGTGCATCGCGTGACCGGCATCGACGGGTGGGTGCACAGGGGCAGGTGAGGTTCCCGCATCCGTCGTACGGGTATTTCCGTAAGGGCACTGCGAAAAAAATTTGTAACGGTGCGCACAACGTGTCGTCGAAAACGACCGCTCGAACGTATAGGGATGAAGGGGAGAAGTGACGACGTCGGTTGTGTCCAACACACAAGACGTTCCGTTGTTCGACGAGACGCGGCGGATGCAGTTTCTGCGACTCGGGACGACGATTGTAAAACGACGAAATGTGTTGTCCAAGCGGTGTTGTCGAGAATGACGAACTTCATACGAAGAGTTCGTGAAAAAAAATAAGAAAGGGTTTAGGATGAATTCGAACGCGCTTGCTTCTGCGCAGTCGTACGAAGGCAGGCACGTCTTCAGACTCAGGCGAGGGAGGTAGCATGGATATTTACAGCAGCTTCGCGAACCGCTTCGAAAAAACGCGAGAGGAAGAGCTCTCGCTGGAGGAGTATCTCGCGCTCTGCAAGAACGATCCATCCGCGTACGCGACGGCTGGTGAACGCATGCTGGAAGCAATCGGGGAACCTGAACACATCGATACCCGCAACGACCCGCGCCTGTCGCGGATCTTTGCGAACAAGGTCATCAAGGTCTATCCCGCATTCCGTGAGTTCTACGGAATGGAGGAGGTGATCGAGCAGGTGGTCGCCTACTTCCGACACGCTGCGCAAGGGCTCGAAGAGAAGAAGCAGATCCTCTATCTGCTTGGCCCGGTGGGCGGCGGCAAGTCCTCGATCGCCGAGCGTCTGAAGCAACTGATGGAGCGCGTGCCGTTCTATTCGCTGAAGGGTTCGCCCGTCAACGAATCGCCGCTCGGTCTGTTCGACTACGACGAAGACGGTCCGATCCTCGAGGAACAGTACGGCATTCCGCGCCGCTACCTGAAGAACATCCTGAGTCCGTGGGCCGTCAAGCGGCTGCACGAATACAACGGCGATATCCGCCAGTTCCGCGTGGTGCGGCGCTATCCGTCGATCCTGCGGCAGGTCGGCATCGCGAAGACGGAGCCGGGTGACGAGAACAACCAGGACATCTCGTCGCTGGTCGGCAAGGTCGACATCCGCAAGCTCGAACAGTACGCGCAGGACGACGCCGATGCGTACAGCTACTCGGGTGGCCTGTGCCTGGCGAACCAGGGGCTGCTCGAGTTCGTCGAAATGTTCAAGGCGCCGATCAAGGTGTTGCACCCGCTGCTCACCGCCACGCAGGAAGGCAACTTCAAGGGCACCGAGGGCTTCGGCGCGATTCCGTTCGACGGGATCATCCTCGCGCACTCGAACGAGTCGGAGTGGAAGGCGTTCCGCAACAACCGCAACAACGAGGCACTGCTCGACCGGATCTTCGTCGTGAAGGTGCCTTACTGCCTGCGCGTATCGGAAGAGACCAAGATCTACGAGAAGCTGATCCGCAACTCGTCGCTGGCCGAGGCCGTCTGCGCTCCGGGCACGCTGAAGATGATGTCGCAGTTCTCGGTGCTGTCGCGCCTGCACGAGCCGGAGAATTCGAGCCTGTTCTCGAAGATGCAGGTGTATGACGGCGAGAACCTCAAGGACACCGATCCGAAGGCGAAGTCGTACCAGGAATACCGCGACTACGCGGGCGTGGACGAAGGGATGACGGGCGTGTCGACACGCTTCGCGTTCAAGATCCTGTCGCGCGTGTTCAACTTCGATTCGAGCGAGGTCGCGGCGAACCCCGTGCACCTGATGTACGTGCTCGAACAGCAGATCGAACGCGAGCAGTTCCCGCCGGAAACCGAGCAGAAGTACCTGTCCTTCGTGAAGGACGTGCTCGCGTCTCGCTACGCGGAATTCATCGGCAAGGAGATCCAGACGGCCTACCTCGAATCGTATTCGGAGTACGGCCAGAACATCTTCGACCGCTACGTCACGTATGCGGACTTCTGGATCCAGGATCAGGAATTCCGCGATCACGACACGGGCGAGAGCTTCGACCGCGCCGCGCTGAACGCGGAGCTGGAGAAGATCGAGAAGCCGGCCGGCATCAGTAATCCGAAGGATTATCGCAACGAGATCGTGAACTTCGTGTTGCGTGCACGGGCGGCGAATGCCGGCAAGAACCCTGTGTGGACGAGCTACGAGAAGTTGCGCGTCGTGATCGAGAAGAAGATGTTCTCGAACACCGAGGAACTGTTGCCGGTGATTTCGTTCAACGCCAAGGGTTCGGCGGAGGAGCAGCGCAAGCATGAGGACTTTGTGAACCGGATGGTCGCGAAGGGCTATACGCCGAAGCAGGTGAGGCTGCTTTGCGACTGGTACCTGCGCGTGCGCAAGTCGTCATGACGCGCGCGGTACCGCGCCCGTACGGCGTCGCCGTACGGGTGTTTTCAGAGACGCCGCCCGCATGACGGGAGACGGCATGTGCGGCGAGCGTCCCGGCATATCGATTTTCGAGCGGGAGACCGGGAGTGCTTCATCAAATCATCGACCGCAGGCTGGCCGGCAAGAACAAGAGTATCGCCAACCGCGAACGCTTTCTGCGTCGCGTCAAGAACTACATTCGTCGTGCCGTGTCCGATGCGGTGCGCGACCGTAGCATCAAGGATATCCAGAGCACGCAAAGCATCACGATTCCGCGCAAGGACATCGCGGAGCCGAATTTTCGGCACGCCCCTGGCGGACGTCGTGAATACGTGCACCCCGGCAACGAGGACTACGTGCGCGGCGACAAGATCCCGCGCCCGCAGGGCGGCTCGGGCGGCGGGGGCAGTCAGGCGAGCAACGAGGGCGAAGGGCAGGACGACTTCGTGTTCGAGTTGTCGCGTGACGAGTTCATGCAGTATTTCTTCGACGATCTCGAACTCCCGCGCCTCGTGAAGACGCACCTGCTGACGGTGCCGAGCTGGAAGAACGTGCGCGCGGGCTGGTCGGCGGAAGGCACGCCGAACAACATCGACGTCGTGCGTTCGCTGCGCAGCGCGCTCGGGCGTCGCATCGCGCTCGGCTCGCCGCTCGTCAACGAGCTGCGCGAACTCGAGGCGCAGCTCGAGGCGATGAAGAGCGATCCGGAAGATCGGCGCGCGGAGATCGCGGTGCTCGAGGCCGAGATCCATCACCTGAAGGGGCGCATCTGGCGGATTCCGTTCATCGATCCTTTCGACTTGCGCTACATCAACCGCGTGAAGCAGCCGCAACCGTCGAGCCAGGCCGTGATGTTCTGCCTGATGGACGTGTCGGGCTCGATGGACGAGCAGCGCAAGGATCTGTCGAAGCGCTTCTTCATCCTGCTTTACCTGTTCCTCAAGCGGAACTACGAGCGCATCGAGGTCGTGTTCATCCGTCACCACACGCGCGCCGAGGAAGTCGACGAAGATACCTTCTTCCATTCGACCGAGAGCGGCGGCACGGTGGTGTCGAGCGCGCTCGAGCTGATGCGCAAGGTGATGAACGAGCGCTACTCGCCGACCGAGTGGAACATCTACGGCGCGCAGGCGTCCGACGGCGACAACTGGACCGACGATTCGCCCAAGTGTCGCAAAATCCTGGAAGAGGATATCCTCACGAAGACGCGTTACTTCGCGTATATCCAGGTCGCGCCGGAAGAGCAGAACCTGTGGCTGGAATACGCGCAACTGGCCTTGTCGCAGCCGCATCTCGCGATGAAAAAAGTGGAATCGGCTGCGGACATCTACCCGGTGTTTCGCGAATTGTTCGAAAAGCAGGTGGAAATGTCATGACGACCCGCCATCTGCACAACGAGTCGCGCGGCTATGCGCCGCGCCCTTCCGGCGACGACACGGCCGGCCCTGCCGCATCGCAGCAACGCGGGCAGGCCGAACCACCGCCGCCGGCCGCCGACTTGCCCGGCTCCGGGCAAAAGGAAGCGCGTATGAACGTTGCCGAACGCAAGCCGCTGCCGTGCCCGTCCGACTGGACGTTCGAACTGCTCGAGGAATACGACACGCACATCTCGCAGGTCGCCGAACAATACGAGCTCGACATCTATCCGATCCAGCTCGAACTGATCAGCGCCGAACAGATGATGGACGCGTATGCGTCGGTCGGGATGCCCGTCAACTACCGTCACTGGTCGTTCGGCAAGCATTTCCTGTCAACCGAGAAGAGCTACCGTCGCGGCCAGATGGGGCTCGCGTACGAAATCGTCATCAACTCGAACCCGTGCATCGCGTACCTGATGGAAGAGAACACGATGACGATGCAGGCGCTCGTCATCGCGCACGCGGCGTACGGGCACAACTCGTTCTTCAAGGGCAACTACCTGTTCCGGCTGTGGACCGACGCGCACGCGATCATCGACTATCTCGTGTACGCGAAGAACTACGTCGCGGAATGCGAGGAGCGCTACGGCCTCGATCGCGTCGAGGAACTGCTCGATTCGTGCCATGCGCTGATGAATTACGGCGTCGACCGCTACAAGCGGCCGCAGAAGCCTTCGCTGTCGAAAGAAGCCGCGCTGCGGCGCGAACGCGAGGCGTACCTGCAGTCGCAGGTGAATGAATTGTGGCGCACGCTGCCGGGCAAGAAACCCGAGCTGATGGAAGAACAGGAAGACCGCTATCCGCCCGAGCCGCAGGAGAACCTGCTGTATTTCGCGGAGAAGAATGCGCCGCTGCTCGAACCGTGGGAGCGGGAAGTGATCCGCATCGTGCGCAAGATCGGCCAGTACTTCTACCCGCAGCGGCAGACGCAGGTGATGAACGAAGGCTGGGCGACGTTCTGGCACTACACGCTGCTGAACACGCTGTACAACCAGGGGAAGCTGGAAGACAGCTTCATGATGGAGTTCCTGCACTCGCACAGCAACGTGGTCTACCAGCCGCCCGTCACGAAGCCGTACTACAGCGGGATCAACCCGTATGCGCTCGGCTTCTCGATGATGAGCGACATCCGGCGGATCTGCGAAGCGCCGACGGAAGAAGACTACAAGTGGTTTCCGGAGATCGCGGGCACCCCGTGGCTGCCGGCGATGCACTATGCGATGCGCAACTTCAAGGACGAGAGCTTCATCGCGCAGTATCTGTCGCCGACCCTGATCCGCGACATGCGGCTCTTCTCGGTGCTCGACGACGACATGCGCGATTCGCTCGAGGTGTCGGCGATCCACGACGATTCGGGCTACCAGTACGTGCGGCAGGCGCTGTCGCGGCAGTACGACATCCATCACCGCGAGCCGAACATCCAGGTGTGGGCGGTGAACACGCGCGGCGACCGCAGCCTCACGCTGCGCCACTTCATGACCGACAACCGCCATCTGTCGAACGACAGCGACGAGGTGCTCAAGCACATGGCGCGGCTCTGGCAGTTCGATGTTTTCCTGGAAAGCGTCGACGAGGCCGGTACCGTGCGCAAGCGCTACGAGTGCCGCTATGTGCCGCCGGAGGTGCGGATCTGAACATCGGCAACGGAGAGTTTGCACCGGACGCCAGCCCGCGGGCTGGCGTTTTCATATGGCGAGCGCGTGGCGGGAGAAAAATTTTCTACATCCGGACGAACCCGGAGAGCCCGTTACTTTACATTTCGCTAAAATCCCGTAGCGCCGTGCCCCGGAACCGGTGCCACGCGCGACCGCACGCGGCGGCCTCCGCCGTCTCGCCCAGAAAGCACTAAAAGGAACTGACCCATCCATGGACGTCCAGAGCGACCAAGCTGCGCTGTCCGCGCATGACACCCGGCGGCGCGTGTTCGCCATCGTCGGCGCCTCGTCGGGCAACCTCGTCGAGTGGTTCGACTTCTACATCTACTCGTTCTGCGCGCTGTACTTTGCGCCGGCATTCTTTCCGAGCGGCAACACGACGACGCAGCTGCTGAACACGGCAGGCGTATTCGCGGCCGGCTTCCTGATGCGTCCGATCGGCGGCTGGCTGTTCGGCCGCATCGCCGACCGCCACGGCCGTCGCAACGCGATGATGATCTCGGTGCTGATGATGTGCGGCGGCTCGCTCGTGATCGCGGTGCTGCCGACCTATGCGCAGATCGGCGCGCTCGCGCCGGCGCTGCTGCTGGTCGCGCGGCTGTTCCAGGGGCTGTCGGTGGGCGGCGAATACGGGACGAGCGCGACCTACATGAGCGAGGTGGCGCTGAAGGGCCGCCGCGGCTTCTTCGCGTCGTTCCAGTACGTGACGCTGATCGGCGGCCAGCTGTGCGCGCTGCTCGTGCTCGTGATCCTGCAGCAGACGCTGTCGGCCGACGAACTGAAGGCGTGGGGCTGGCGCATCCCGTTCGTGGTCGGCGCGGCGGCCGCGCTGATCTCGCTGTACCTGCGCAAGTCGCTCGACGAGACGTCGACGTCCGAATCGCGCGACAAGAAAAACGCGGGCACGATTCGCGGCGTGTGGCAGCACAAGGGCGCGTTCTTCACGGTGGTCGGCTTCACGGCCGGCGGCTCGCTGATCTTCTACACGTTCACGACGTACATGCAGAAGTACCTCGTGAACACGGCCGGCATGCATGCGAAGACGGCCAGCAACGTGATGACCGTCGCGCTGCTCGTCTACATGCTGATGCAGCCGGTATTCGGCGCGCTGTCCGACAAGATCGGCCGCCGCACGTCGATGATCCTGTTCGGTTCGTTCGCGGTGATCGGCACGGTGCCGCTGATGCATGCACTGAAGGACGTGACGAGCCCGGTGGCCGCATTCGTGCTGATCACCGTTGCGCTCGCGATCGTCAGCTTCTACACGTCGATCAGCGGCCTGATCAAGGCCGAGATGTTCCCGCCGGAAGTGCGCGCGATGGGCGTCGGCTTGTCGTACGCGGTCGCGAATGCGATCTTCGGCGGTTCCGCCGAGTACGTCGCGCTGTGGTTCAAGTCGATCGGCAGCGAGGAAACCTTCTATTGGTACGTGACCGTGCTGTGCGCCATCTCGCTGCTCGTGTCGTGGCGGATGCGCGATCCGAGCAAGGAAGGGTATCTGCGTCACGAGCCGTGATCGGCTGCGCAGTGTGCGCGTTGAGCGCATTTGCCTCATGACGAACGTCCCGCCAGCTGGCGGGACGTTTTTTTTGCGGCGTGCGATTACGCGGGCGGAGCCGGTGCGTGGGCGGGCGCTGGCTCGGACGCGCTCGACAGGCTGCCTTGCTCGACCAGCCATTCGAACATCCGCTCGACGATCGGCGAGCGCGACGGGCCCTCCATGCGCGACAGCCACCATGTGGTGCCGGGCAGGCGCGGGTAGCCCTCGAGCACGGTCAGCGTGCGCTGGTCGATACCTGCCTGCGCGACGAGGCGCGGCAGGCACGCGATGCCGCGGCCACGCAGCACGGCGTCCAGCACGAGCCGCTGGTCGTCGTAGATCGCATGCATCCGGAAGGCCGACAGCCGCTCGCGAAACACCGTCGCCAGCCGCTCGTCGGTCAGGCTGGCTTCGAGACAGATGACGCCCGCATGCCGCGGGTGCTCGTCGCGCGGCACGCGTTCGAGTTGTTCCGCCAGCGGCGTCGCGCATACCGTCACCCATTCGTCCCGCATGAACGGGATATCCAGCAGGCCGGGCTGCAGCATTGGCCGCGTGCCGATCGTCATGTCGACGTCGATCTCGTCGACGTAGCGTGCGGTTTCGTCGGTCGACAGCAGCGGGCACAGATCGGGCAGGACCTGCTGCAACGGCTCGAGGCGCGGCTGCAGCCAGCCGTGCAGCAATGGCGCGGGACACACCAGCACGACCAGCCCCGGGTTCAGGTAGGTCGCGATGCGGTCGAGGCCGCCTCGCAACGTGTCCATCGCGCGCTGCACGCTGCGCTGCAGGACCTCGCCGGCGATGGTCAGTTCGACGCCGCGACCGCGCCGGCGGAACAGCGGCTGCCCGAGTTGCGCTTCGAGCTGCTGGATCTGATGGCTGATTGCCGATTGCGACAGGTGCAGCTCGTCGGCCGCGCGCGAGAAATTACCCAATCGGGCCGCGGCTTCAAAGCCGGTCAGCAGTTTCAGGGACGGAACGCGTTGCATCGAGGTATGAAGTGAATTGATTGATTCGGCCAAGAAATATCAATATTCATCAAGTTTAACCTGACGCACAATCGGCCATCAATCACAACGGAGACGGAACGATGGGTCGCTTTGATGCTCGCCAGCGCGGTTACCGGATGCCCGCGGAATGGGAATCGATGGATGCCACGTGGCTCGGATGGCCGGTGCTCCACGATCGCGAGGATCTGTGGGGGAGCCACTACGCGCAGGTATGCCGTGAATTCGCGTTGGTCGCGCGGACGATCGCCCGCTACCAGCGCTGCGTGGTGGCCGCACACTACGGCCAGGCCGATGCCGCGCGCGAGATGGTCGGTGCGAGCGTCGACGTGCTGCCGGTCGCGGCCGAGGACAACTGGCTGCGCGACTGCGGGCCGATCTTCCTCGTGAGCGAACAGCGCGGGCTGGGCGCGGCCGTGTTCCGCTTCAACTGCTGGGGTGAGAAGTACCAGCCGTACGACGGCTGCCAGCAGGCCGGGCAGGACATCGCACGCGCGGCCGGCGCGGAGATCTTCAACTCGCACATGGTGCTGGAGGGCGGCGCGTTCTATGTCGACGGGCAGGGCACGCTGATCACCACCGAGAGCTGCCTGCTGCATCCGAATCGCAATCCGCACCTGAGCCGCGCGGAGATCGAGGCGGAGCTGCGCCGCATGCTGGGCGTCGAGAAGATCATCTGGCTGCCGGGCAATCCCGACGAAGTGGAGACGAACGGGCACGTGGACGGCATCGCGTCGTTCATCGCACCGGGCCGGATGCTATGCCAGACCGCGCTGCCGGAGCAGGGCGACTATTTTCACGTGATGCGGGAAAACCGCCGCGCGCTGGAGCTTGCGACCGATGCGGCGGGGCGCCGTTTCGAGCTGCTCGACCTGCCGTCGCCGATCGTCACCGAACGCTTCGGCTCCGAGCGCTACTGCGATTGCTATGCGAACTACATCCTGGTGAACGGCGCGGTGATCGTGTCCGCGTTCGGCGTCGAGCAGGATCAGGCGGCGCGCGAGGTATTCGGTCGCGCGTTCCCCGGGCGTAACGTGGAGATGCTGCCGATCCCGACGCTGTCGATCGGCGGCGGCAGCATCCACTGCTCGACGCAGCAGCAGCCGTCCGTCGCGAACTGAGCGACGTTTCGTCAGCGGTTTACGGTTCGACCGAGGAGCAATCGCAATGCCGTCCAAACACATCACCGTCGCCGCCGTCCAGATGGCGTCGGGCAGCTGGAATCTCGAAGACAACATGGCCACCGCGGAGCGCCTGATCCGCGCGGCCGCCGCACAGGGTGCGAATCTCGTGCTGTGCCCGGAGCTGTTCGCGATGCCGTACTTCTGCCTCGACCAGAACGTGCGTCATCTCGAACTCGCGCAGCCGTTCGAAGGCAACGCGCAGATCGCCCGTTTCGCGGCGCTGGCCGGCGAACTCGGGATCGTGCTGCCGATCGGTTTCTTCGAGCGTGCGGGCAATGCCGCGTACAACTCGATCGCCGTGGCCGACGCGGACGGGCGCGTGCTCGGCGTCTATCGCAAGACTCATATCCCGGACGGGCCGGGTTATACGGAGAAGTTCTATTTCACGCCGGGCGACACCGGCTTCAAGGTGTGGGACACGCGTTTCGGCCGGATCGGCATCGGCATCTGCTGGGACCAGTGGTACCCGGAGACGGCGCGCAGCCTCGCGCTGATGGGCGCGGAGATCCTGTGCTTTCCGACCATCATCGGCTCGGAGCCGTTCAGCAGTGCGTTCGATTCGTCCGGCCACTGGCAGCGCACGATGCAGGGCCACGCGGCCGCCAACATGGTGCCGGTGGTGGCGGCGAACCGGATCGGCCGGGAAGTCGGCATCGGCAATGGCGATCCGGAGCAGCAGGGGCTCACCGGCGTGTTCTACGGGTCGAGTTTCATCGCGGATCACACCGGCGAGAAGCGGGCCGAGGCGAACCGCACCGATGAAGCCGTGCTCGTGCACACGTTCGATCTAGACGCGATCCGTGCCAACCGGCAGTCGTGGGGCTTTTTCCGCGATCGCCGCCCGGAGATGTACCGCACGTTGCTGACCAGCGACGGCGTGTCGTCGTGTTATCGGTGAGGGAAGCGCGATGAAACGGAAAGGAGGGTTGCGCTTCGCGGTGCCGGGCCTCGCACTGTGCGTGCTGGCCGGCACGGCTCGCGCCGACGAAGAGAAGGTGCTGAACCTGTACAACTGGAGCAATTACTTCGCGCCGGATACGTTGGCCGGCTTCGAGAAGGAAACCGGCATCAAGGTGCGCTACGACGCGTACGACAGCGACGAGACGCTGCAGTCGAAGCTGCTGACCGGCAACAGCGGCTACGACCTCGTGTGGCCGACCAACGACTTCATGGCCAAGCAGATCCAGGCCGGCGTGTTTCGCAAGCTCGACAGGAACCGGCTGCCGAACCTGAAGTATCTCGATCCGTCGCTGCTGAAGCAGATGGCGCAATCCGATCCGGGCAACCAGTACGGCGTGCCGTACATGTGGGGCACCGTGGGCGTCGGCTACGACCGCGCCAGGGTGCGCGCGATCCTCGGCAAGGACATGCCGGCCGACAGCCTCGACCTGCTGTTCAAGCCGGAGATCGCGGCGCGCGTCTCCGCGAAGTGCGGGCTGGGGCTGCAGGATTCCGCGAGCACCGTACTGCCGCTGGCGTTGCGCTACATCGGCCACGATCCGATGCATCCGTCCGCGCAGGACTATGCGGCCGCGCAGGCGATGCTGATGAAGATCCGGCCGTTCATCCGCGAGTTCGTCAATTCGTCCGATGCCAACGAGCTGATCGACGGCGAGCTGTGCGTGACGGTCGGCTTCTCCGGCGCGATCAGCCTGGCCGCGCAGAAGGCGAAGGCGCGCGATCCGAAACGCGACGTCGTGTACGACATTCCGCGGATCGGGACCTTGATGTGGTTCGACGCGATGGTCATTCCGGCCTCCGCGAAGCATCCGGACAACGCGCATGCATTCATCAACTACATCCTGCGCCCGGACGTGATCGCGAAGATCTCGAATTCGACGCGCTATGCGAATGCGAACCAGGGCGCGCTGAAGCTGATGGACCCGGCGCTGGTACGCAATCCGGGCATTTATCCGGACGAGGCGACGCGGCGTACGCTGTTCACGCCGATCGCCGAATCGCCGGCGGCGATGCGCCTGGAAGGCCGGACCTGGCTCGGCTTCAAGACGGCGCGGCCGTGACCGCGCATCACGAAGTCACCGAACGATTGAAACCACCGAAGCAAACGAAGCAACCGGCGAGCGAAAGAGGAATGCCATGACAACGAGACGTCAACTGTTGAAACGCGGCCTGTCCGTATCGGGGGCGGCGCTGGCCGCCGGCGCGCTGGGCGGGTTGCTCGGCCGCGCCGCGCACGCGCAGCAGGGCGCAACCTGGCACATGCCGGACGAGGGGGCGCCGCATACGGCGACCTGGATGGCGTTCGGCCCGAGCGAGGACATCTGGGGCGCGCGGCTGTTGCCCGTCGCGCGCGCGAACCTGGCCGCGATCGCGAAGGCGATCGCCGCGCACGAGCCGCTCAAGATGCTGGTGCGCGAGCAGGACTATGCGATCGCGTCGCGGCTGTGCGGTTCATCGGTCGAGCTCGTCCAGCGCCCGGTCGACGATCTGTGGATGCGCGACACGGGGCCCGTGTTCGTGAAGAACCCGTCGGGCCAGCTCGGCGGCGTGAGCTTCAATTTCAACGGCTGGGGCAACAAGCAGGAGCACGACCAGGACGCGGAAGTCGCGCCGTTCGTGGCGGAGCGCGCCGGGGTGCGGCTGGTCGACACGCGGCTGGTGCTCGAAGGCGGCGGCATCGAGGTGGACGGCGAGGGCACGGCGATCATCACCCGCAGCTGCGTGCTCAATCCGAACCGCAATCCGGGTGTTAGCCAGGCCCAGTGCGAGGTGGAGTTGAGCCGGTTGCTGGGGCTGAAGAAGATCATCTGGCTGCCGGGCATCGCGGGCAAGGACATCACCGACGGGCATACCGATTTCTATGCGCGCTTCACGAGCCCGGGCGTCGTGGTGGCCGGGCTCGATACCGATCCGTCGTCGTACGATCACGCGGTGACGCGGCAGCATCTGGAGATCCTGCGGAAATCCACCGATGCGAAGGGCCGCCCGTTGAAGGTCGTCGTGCTGCCGGGCCCGAAGTCCGTCCGGCATCAATACGAGAACGACGAATTCGCGGCCGGCTATATCAACTTCTACGTGTGCAATCGTGCGGTGATCGCACCGCAATTCGGCGACAGCCGCGCCGACCGCAATACGCGCGACACGCTCGTCGACCTGTTTCCGGGGCGCGAGATCATCCAGCTGAACATCGACGGCATCGCCGCGGGCGGCGGCGGAATCCACTGCACCACGCAACAGCAGCCGGCCTGAGTACTGCCGCAGGCCGGCGCGCGACCGCCGCCCGGGTGACCGTAGCAGGCCCCCTTTCGTTCCGGACTACTGAAAACAAAGCGGACTCCGTCTTGCAAGACGGAAGCCGGCGTGCACGCGTGCGCGCCGACCGCGCAATGGAGTTGAATCATGATGAAACGACGTACCCGCGCGAGCACAGGCAAGCGTATGCGGCCCACACCGGATAACGGCCGGCGCGGCTTCATTCGATATTCGACCGCCGTTCTCGGTTTGCCGCTGCTGGGCAGCCTGACGGCTTGCGGCGGCGGCGATGGTGCCGCCGACGCGGCTTCCACGTCGCCAGGCACGACATCTGGCACGACGCCGTCGACGCGGCAGGTCAAGTACCGGCTGCCGGCCGAAGATGCGCCGCATGCGTCGACCTACATGGCCTTCGCGTCCGGCGCGGAAGGCATCTGGATGCCCGTCACGCCGCAAAGCACGGATGCCGGAATCGACCGCGTGCGGGCCGACCTGATGGACGTCGCGAAAGCGATCGGCGCAACCGAACCGGTCGACATGCTGGTGCTACCGGCCGATCTCGACGCGGCCCGCGCGCTGCTCGCGACCGCGAGCGTCGCGAACCCCGACCTGCACGCGCGCTATGCGGCACGCGCCGCGGGAGCCGGCGGGATCAACCTCGTGCCGCTCGCCGACGGCTTCGACGATTTCTGGGTGCGCGACACGGGATGCCTGTTCGTCAGGGATTCGACGAACGACAATGCGCTGAATGCGGTCGGCTTCAATTTCAACGGATGGGGCAACGCGAACACCGACGGTGCCGGCATGCGCCCCGGCGCGACGGTCCCGCCGGAAGTCGAGGCCGGGAGCAACCGGTCGAAGGCGGGCAAGTTCTTCCAGCCGTTCGGGCGCGACAACGCGGTGGCGGGCTGGATGGCGCAGCGCAAGGGCGCGAGCCTGATCCGCAGTACGTTGACGCTCGAAGGCGGTGCGATCGAATTCGACGGCGACGCGACGGCGATCCTCACCGAGTCGTCGGTGCTGCACGTGAACCGGAATCCGCAACTGTTCGACATCCCGAACGGCGCGATCGCGAATGCGACGCTGCTGCCGACGGCGAAAGACACGGTGCTCGCCGAACTGCAGCGCACGCTCGGCGTGCGGAAGGTCATCTGGCTGCCGGGTACGGCGACCTATCCGCGCGGCAGCGGCGTAGGCGGTGCCGGCGGCGCGGCGACCCCGGCCGGCGAGACCGACATCACGAACGGGCACGTCGACTTCTACGCGCGCTTTCTCGCGCCCGGCGTGGTCGCATGCTGTTACGACGCGTCGAATTCGACCGGCGAACGCGCGTTGACGGACGCCAACCGGCAACGGCTAGCCGGCCAGACCGACGCGAACGGCCGACCGCTGCAGATCGTCGAGCTGGTGCCGCCAGCCAATTTCGGCACGTCGGCCGGCACCAGCCTGAACGACCGGCAGATGACGAATTTCGCGGCCGGCTACATCAATTTCTACACGTGCAACGGTGCGATCGTCATGCCGAAGTTCAACGACGCGGCGGCCGACGCGGCCGCCGTCGCCGCCATCCGGCCGTATGCGGGAAGCCGGGCGATCGTACAGGTCGACATCCTCGGCATCGCGTCGGGCGGCGGCGGCATCCACTGCTCGACCCGCGAAGTGCCGGCGTGAGCGTGTCCCGTCATATCGATATTGAAATCGATTCGTTGTCCGTGACGGGCGAATTCCTTAATCTGGGCCTGTAGTTCGTGTGACACCTCCTTGACTGGGATTCGCGCCCGCTGCTTGCAGCGGGCGTCTTTTTTTGCGCGCTGCATTCGTGGCCGCCCGAAGCGGTGCGAAAGCCCGGGGCGCCGCTGCACCGGACGACCCGCACGGGACGCGTCCGTCATGGCGCGTATATCGATTCGATTGCGGAAAGGCCAGCCCGCGCAATCGCGAATCGATATGAACAAATCCGCCTGCCGACACGCGATAACCGGGGTAATTTGTTGGCCGGCGTGGGCGTGACTCCATGCGATTCGTACTAAATTCAATTCACTTCAAATAGGACGATTCTTAAAATCGAGATGAAGCGGTATTGATTGATCGTAAATCGCGAGATTGTTTCGGTTTTTGTCGCATCGGAAATCGCGGGCGTTCCCACGCCCGTTTCACACCACCATTCCATAGACTGCCTCTTTGACGCCCCTGTGGCGCGGGCCACCTGACAGGTCAGTCCGGGCCTCCGGCCGCATTCATTCGAATTCCGTGTTGCTTTGTAAATGGCTTGAGTATTTCATACTCGTACGATATCGATAAATTAATTTAATTAATAGAATGGCGTCGGTCGTCAATTTTCGGATGGGATATTGGCCAGTCTTTCCGAGGCAGACGACCCCTTCGTATTGCGGGCAATTGGTGAAACGATCGAATGCTCGCACTTCGAACGGTGCTGTTCCGAGAAAACATCCATTTTTAGAGGAATTCAACGATGAAGATGAATTTGCTTCGGGGTTGCGTCGCCGCGGGTATCGCAAGTGCGGCGTTCGTGCCGTCGGTATCCCACGCATTCGATGGGGAACTCGCGTTCTATGGCAGCATTTCCGACGTCACCTGCAACATCAACGGCGTAGCGCCGGGCGACGGCAACCGCAAGGAAGTGCAACTCGGCGACCGCATCGGCACCGACACGTTCCCCCAAGTCGGCGCGGTTTCGACCCCCGCCACGTTCAACCTGGTCATCGGCGGCAATACCGGTTGTACCGACGGCACGAAGGTGCTGGTCGAATTCGATCAGCGGTCGAACAACATCAATCCGGTGACCGGCAACCTGAAACTCGTCGGCACCAAGCCTGCAGAAGGCATCGAAATCCAGATCAAAGATGCGGGTAACGGCAAGACCGGCAAGATCATGCTCGGCCAGGCGCAGAACTTGGCGGAGGCCCAGGTTGCAACCGTCGCAAGCAACACCGCCACGCTGACTTATGCGGCGCAGTACGTCTCGACTGCCGCGAAGAGTGCAATCAAGACAGGTTCGGGCAACTCGTTCATCCGATACGTGCTCGCCTACCACTGATCGATGCAACCGCTGCTCCACGTCATGAACTTGACCATTCGTTCCCTCCGTTTGCAAGCCGTGGCCGGAGTCGTGGCGTGGGCTGCCTGTGCCACGCTGGCACAGGCAGCGCTGCTGCTGGACGGTACGCGGGTGATTTTTCCCGAGCATGACCGCGATGTCACGGTCCGGATAAAAAACGCCGGTACCGAGCCGGTACTCGCGCAGAGCTGGATCGACGATGGCCGTGCCGACGTGCCGCCCGAACAGATGCGTACGCCGTTCGTGGTTGCACCGACATTGGCGCGCGTCGAAGCAGGGCGGAGCGCCGTGCTGCGCATCACGAACATGCAAGCACAACTGCCCGCCGACCGCGAATCGGTGTTCTGGTTGAACGTGCTCGAGGTTCCCGCCGTACAGCAGGACACCGACAACCGGTTGCGCTTCGCGTTCCGGACGCGCATCAAGTTGTTCTACCGGCCAACGTCGCTCGCGAACGACGTCGATACCGCGGCGGACAAGCTGGTCTGGAAGGTATCGGCCGACGTGCCGCATACGGGCGGCCAACCGATATCGCTCGAGGTTGCCAATCCGACGCCGTACTACGTGTCGTTCGGCCTGGTCGAGGGCGACGTCGGCGGAAAATTCATCCCGGCAGGTGGCGGGATGGTCGCACCGTTCGGCTCGCAGCGCTTCCCGCTGCCTGGTGCCAGCGGACGTTCCCAGCGACCGACGGCCGTGCGGTACATCGCGATCGACGACTACGGCGGCCGAAGCACCATCACAAAAAAATTGGCGGACTGAGCAACCGGTTCACGCCACACATCCAGAAGGCACAACACTGCACGCCGGTTCGTCATAACGATTCGGCATGCGAAACAAATGTATACTCATGCTGAGTTCGGCGGGCTTTCAATCTTCATGCGCACCACGGCTTCCGCAGCGACCTTGTTTGCTGGCCGTCGCATCCGTGTTCGCATCGGTGGCGATGGCGTCGGGGACGAACGGCTTCGCGGCCACGGTCGCCCCGGCGGATGCGGTCGATGCGGGCGCGCTGGAGGACACCCGCCGCTCGAGTGCGAACCCGCCGCCGAGCGGGTCGGCCGGCGCCGAGACGCACTTCGACGATTCGATGCTGATGCACGGCGCAGGAAGCGAGCCGATCGATACGACGCCGTTCGCGCAACCGAATGCGATCGTGCCGGGCGTGTATCGCGCCGATCTCATCGTCAACGGGCAGTGGCGCGGCGTGGAAGACATCACGTTCCGCCACGATGCGCGCGGTGACGTGCTGCCTTGCTACGATCGCGCGCTGCTGCAGCGGGTGGGGATCGATCTGGATCGGAGCGCGCGCGGCCAGGATGCCAGCCAGCCGCCGAATCCGATGCCGGACGGGCTGATCTGCGATGCGCTGTCCCGGTACGTGCCCGGCGGCGCGCTGTCGTTCGATACGGCCGAGCAGAAGCTGTATCTGACGGCGCCGCAGTTCTACATGCGGCTCGCGGAGCAGAGTACCTACGTCGACCCGTCGAACTGGACGAACGGCGTGCCAGCCGCATGGCTGAACTACAACGCGAGCGCATTTACGACACGTTCGAGCGGTTACGAGTATTCGCAGCTCTACACCGGCCTGTCGATGGCGGCGAGCGCGGGGCCGATCCGGATTCGTCACAACGGCAACCTGACGTGGTCGCAGCACGACCGCGCCCGTTATCAGCGCGGCTACGTATACGCGCAAACCGATCTGCCCGCCTGGCGTGCGCAGTTGCTGGCGGGCGAGAGCTCGACCAGCGGTGCGATGTTCGACGCCGTGTCGTTTCGCGGCGTGCAGATCGCAAGCGACGACCGGATGCTGCCCGACGAGCAGCGCTACTACGCGCCCGTCGTGCGGGGCGTCGCGCAATCGAACGCCAAGGTGTCGATCTACCAGCGCGGCTATCTCGTGCACGAGACGACCGTCGCACCCGGCCCGTTCGCGATCGACAACCTGCAGGCGATGAGCTATGGCGGCGACCTGAACGTCACGGTGACCGAGGCCAACGGCGAGACGCGCAGCTTCGTGGTGCCGTTCGCGACGACGGTGCAACTGCTGCGTCCGGGCAGCACGCGGTTCAGCGTGATGGCGGGGCAGGCGATCGAGCTCGGCGACGATATCGGCAAGCAGTACGTCGGCCAGTTCACCGTGCAGCGCGGTATCAGCAACGCGATGACGGCTTATGGCGGCGCCGCGTTTGCGAGCCGCTACCAATCCGTGCTGACGGGCGTCGCACTCAACACGCCGATCGGCGGCTTCGCGGCGGACATCACGGTTGCGCGCACGCAGCCGCGCGGCGGCGAGCGCATGAACGGCTCGAGCATCCGCGTGTCGTACAGCAAGAACCTGCCGAACAGCGGAACCAACTTCTCGCTGCTCGCGTATCGCTACTCGACGAGAGGCTATCTCGGCCTGCGCGACGCAATGCTGCTGAACGGCCGGAGCGATCAGGGCGCAGCGGCGGCCTCGTTTGCGCGGTTGCGCGATCGGGTCGATCTCAACGTGAGCCAGCAGATCGGGCGAGCGGGCAACATTTATGCGAACGGGTCGGCGCTCAGCTACTGGGCGGGCGGCGGGCAAACGGTGAGCTTTACCCTCGGTTACAGCACGCAATGGCGCGATGCGACGGTCACCGCGTCGGTGCAGCGCGTGCGCAATCTGTCCACCCGGGATTCATCGTTCGGCCGCGGCGCCGGCAGCACGCTCGTGAGCCTGAACGTATCGATTCCGCTGGGGCGCAATTCGCGACGCGCGCCGATCTTCAGCTCGTTCATGACGCATGACAGCAGCACCGGCACGAGCGCCACGGCGAGTCTCGCCGGCCGCTTCGGCGAGCGGGGCGACGGTTCGTACTCGATGGCAGCGAGCTATGACGGCAACAACCGCGCATCGTCGGGCAGCTTCGGCATCGGCTATCAGCGGCCCGCCGTGTCCGTGTCGGCGAATCTGGGTATCGGGCGCGACTACCAGCAGGCGTCGGCGAATGCGACGGGCGGCCTCGTGCTGCATCCGGGCGGCCTGACACCGGCCCCCACGCTGAGCGAGACGATCGGTGTCGTCCGTGCGCCGCACGCGCGCGGCGCACTGGTCGCGAACACGAGCGCACGCGTCAACCGCTTCGGCTACGCGATCGTGCCGAGCCTGATTCCGTATCAGCTCAACAAGGTCGACATCGATCCGAAGGACGTTCCAGAGGACGTCGAACTGAAGACCGTGTCGCGCAGCGTGGCGCCGCGCTCGGGCTCGGTCGTCATGCTGTCTTACGACACGCTGAAGGCGCGTGCGTTGCTGATCGACGCGCAGCTCGACGACGGGCGGCCGCTGCCGTTCGCGGCCCGTGCGGTCGACGCGCGCACGGGCGTGGCGCTCGGCGCGGTCGGTCAGGGCAGCCGGCTGTTCGTGCGCAGTGCCGAGAACGATGGCCAGATTCGCGTCGAATGGGGAACGCGTGCAGACCAGCAATGCGTGGTCGATTACGGGATACCGGCCGCGCAGCGTTCGGGGACGGGCTATGTGGCGCTCACCGGCACCTGCCGCGCTGCGACGCTGACGCCGAACGTGCTCGGGCCGCAGGCCGAGCGGGCAGGGGGGCGATAGCACGATGGATCGTTCGCGCTTTCGCTTCGTTCCGCTCGCGCGCCTGTCGTCGCGCCGTGGGTGCCGGAAACGGGTTGCCGGCCGCATCCTGAGGGCGGCGGTGCTGGCCAGCGTCGCGAGCGTCGGCACGCCCCGGTGCGAAGCGTCGCTCACCGTAGTCGGCACCCGGTTCGTCTATCCGGCCGATGCGCGTGCGCTGACGATCCTCGCCCGCAACAGCGGCAGCGCGCCCATTCTCGTGCAGGCGTGGCTGGACGACGGCGACGCGAATGCCGACCCGAGCCGGCTGCGCGTGCCGTTCGTCGTCGCACCACCCCTTGCTCGGCTCGATCCCGGGCAACCGCTGTCGATCCGCGTACAGGGCGTTGGCGGCGGGCTTGCCACGGACCGCGAGTCCTGTTTCTGGATCAACCTGCTCGAAGTACCGCCCGCCGCGCCGACCGGCGAGCCCGTGCTGCGCATCGCCTACCGGTTCAGGATGAAGCTGCTGGTTCGGCCGCCCGGGCTTCGTGGCGAGCCCGACGACGCACCGAACCGGCTCGCATGGACGCGCGACGGCACGCAGGCCGCAGCGTCGATCGCCGCGAGCAATCCCACGCCTTACTACGTGACGCTGACGCGCCTGTCGGTGAACGGCGAGCCCGTCGCGCTGAAGCACGGCGCGGTGGATGTCGCGCCATTCGGGCGAGCCGAGATCCCGATCGACAGGCAAATCGGCGCGGGCGCGATCGTGTTCGATGCCGTCGACGAGAGCGGCGCATCGCACGAATACCGGGCGCAGGCCGTGCCGCCGTGACGAGCGGCACGTCAATGTTTGCAGGACCCGTCCTGCCGGGGAGTATCGGCAGGGATTCGACTATAACAAGGGAAAAACGAAAGTGAACAAGACCTATGCTTTGGTGTGGAACGTCCGACAAGGCGCCTGGCAGGTCGCCGGCGAACGCGTACGCCGGCGCGGCAAATCCACCACGCGCGCGGGCGTCGTCGCGGTGCTGGCGTGGCTCGCGGGCAGCGCGGCGACGCCCGTGCATGCGCTACCCGCGGGCGAGAAGATCGTGTCCGGGAAAGCCGACATTCTTCGCTACGACAACGGGCAGCAGATGTCGATCAACCAGCATGACAACAAGCTGGTGCTGGACTGGCAGACGTTCAACGTCGACAAGGGGGAGCGTGTCACGTTCAACCAGCCGTCCGTGACGTCGATCGCGTTGAACCGGGTCGTCGGGCAGGACGGCAGCGGCATCTACGGCAACATCGACGCGAACGGCCGCGTGTTTCTCGTCAATCCGAACGGCATCCTGTTCGGCAAGGGCGCTCAGGTCAATGTCGGCGGCCTGGTCGCGACGACGCTGGATATCAAGAACGAAGACTTCGACGCCGGCCGCTTCCGGTTCTCCGGCCAGTCCCCGAGCGAAGTGCAGAACTTCGGCAATATCGTGGCGAGCGAAGGCGGCGCGATCGCGCTGCTGGGCGCGCGCGTGGTCAACAAGGGGATCGTCCAGGCGCAGATGGGCACCGTCGCACTGGCGTCCGGCAGCGATGCCACGCTGAACTTCGACGGCGGCAAGCTGCTCAACGTGCAGATCGACCAGGGCACCCTCAACGCGCTGGTGAGCAACGAGCAGTTGCTGAAAGCCGACGGCGGGCAGGTGCTGATGAGCGCCAGGACCGCCGATACCGTACTACGCACGGTGGTGAACAATCAAGGCACCATCGAGGCACGCACGCTCAGGAACAAGGCGGGCCGGATCTCGCTGGACGGCTACGACGCGGGCACCGTGAACGTTGCGGGTGTGCTGAACGCGAGCGCCACGACGCCGGGCAACGGCGGTACGGTCGAGACGCGCGGCGCCGACGTGAAGGTGGCGCTCGGCGCGACGGTCGACACGCGCGCAACCAACGGCCGCGGCGGCACCTGGCGCATCGCATCGTCCGACGTATCGGTCACGGCGGGTGCGAACCAGCCCGGTACGATCGTGGCGGACACGCTGTCGCGCAATCTTGCGACGACGGATGTCGAACTGGTCGCCGAACGCGGGCAGACCTCGGTCGACGGGGCGATCACGTGGGCGAGCGGCAACCGCCTGGTGCTGGCCAGCCGGCAGGGCGACGTGTCGGTCAACGGTGCGCTGCGCGCGACCGGTGCGAACGCGCGTGTTGCAATCGACGCACGCAAGGACGTGCGGATCGCGGCGCCGATCGCGCTGACCGGCGCGAACGCGCTGCTGACGCTCGACTACGGCGCGGCGCAATGGCTCACCGGCGCTGCGGCAGTGAAGCTGTCCGGCGCCGGGGCCGGCTTCGAATCGAACGGCTATCGCTATACCGTGATCCAGAACCTGCAGCAGTTGCAGGCGGTCAATGCAAATCTCGACGGCCTGTACGTGCTCGGCAACGACATCGTCGGTTCCTATTACGGCACGGCGTTCAGGACCATCGGTTCGGGC
This sequence comes from Burkholderia contaminans, assembly GCF_029633825.1. NCBI lineage: Bacteria > Pseudomonadati > Pseudomonadota > Betaproteobacteria > Burkholderiales > Burkholderiaceae > Burkholderia > Burkholderia contaminans. Next base: position 2,910,819 of record NZ_CP090640.1, read on the forward strand.
GCGTCGTTCACCGGTGTGTTCGACGGCCTCGGCAACACGATCGGCAACCTCGCCATTTCGAGCAGCGACCCGTACGCGGGGCTGTTCGGCCGCAACACCGGCACGATTGCCAACCTCAAGCTGAACGCGTTGCGCGTCAATGCCGCGGCGGGCGTCGGCCCGGTGGCCATCGGCGGGCTGGTGGGCGAAAACGCCGGCAGGATTTCGAATGTGACCGCGACCGGCATGCAGGTGACAGCAGGCGCCAACCGCAGCAACGCGCTCGGTGGGTTGGTCGGTATCAACCTGGGTGAAGTATCCGGCGCATCGCTTACCGGAAATGTCGCGGGCAACGGCATGTCGTATGCGGTCGGCGGCCTGGTCGGCGAGAACCGCGCCGATCAGCGTTCCGGTGTGGTGTCCGACAGCGAGTCGAATGCGACCGTATCCGGCGGCGCATCGAATCTCGCGTCGATCGGCGGTCTCGTCGGCGTGAACCGGGGTGGCGACATTCTGAGGTCGACGAGCCGCGGTACGACGTCGGGCGCCAACATCGCGGGCGTGAACGTGGGCGGGCTCGTGGGGGCGAACCTGCTCGGCACGATCGAAGACTCGAGCGCGCTCGGGCGGGTGACGGGCGGCTCGGGCGGTACGGCGGGCGGCCTCGCGGGCAGCAATACGGGCAAGATCGCCAAGTCGAGCGCGAGCGGCCTCGTCGACGGCCGGTACGCGCAAGCGATCGGCGGCTTCGTCGGCCTGAACCAGGGCATCGTGACCGACAGCAAGGCGCTGGGTGACGTGTGGAGCGCATCGACGGGTTCGACGGGCGGCTTCGTCGGCGTCAACCTGGGGCCCAACGCAACCGTCGACATGGCGGAGGCCCACGGTGCGGTGAGCGGCGGCCAGGGCAACATCGGCGGCTTCGTCGGCAGTCATTTCGGCGGACGGATTGCACATGCGGTCGCGCGCGGCAAGACGACGGGCGGCAACTACAGCAAGACGGGCGGCTTCGTCGGCAGCAACGCGGCTGAACTGAGCAACGTCGACGCGAGCGGCACCGTGTACGGCGGCTATGGTGCGGCGGTGGGTGGTTTCGCCGGCGCCAACACGACGTCCGGCACGATCGAGGCAGCGTCGTCCACCGGCAACGTGACGGGCAGTTCGTCGAGCACGGTGGGCGGCTTTGCCGGCGAAAACCTCGGCACGGTGCGCGACGCGTCGGCATCGGGCGTGGTCAACGCGGGGAGTTACTCGACGCTCGGCGGCTTGATCGGCATGAACGCCGGACTCGTCGAACGCTCCGCTGCGAACGGCCGGGTCAACGGATCGTCGACGCAGACTTTCGGCGGGCTCGTCGGCATCAACCGTGGCATCTTCCGCAACAGCATCGCGTCCGGTGAAGCTGCGCTGCAGAAGATCGCCGGTCTCAATCTCGGTGTGATCGAGTAACGCAACGGCCGGCGGGCGCGGCGACCTGCGCGCCCGTCGGCGATACCAAGGTAGAGCAGCATGAAGACGATTCAATGGTGCAGTCCCGGGCGAATCGGCCGCGCGATCGGTCGCCTGACGATGGCGGGATATCTGGTGCTGGCACCTTGCATGCAAGTCATGGCGCAGGGCTCCATCGGTGCGACAGCACTGGATTGCAGTTTCAGCAACCCGGAAGCGTCACCGTGGAAAATGATCACGCCGTTGACGAGCATGACGCCGCAAAACGCGATCCTGTACCAGCGCACCGTCTCTCTGATGGTGTCGTTCAAGTACGGCACGGCGCCAGTGGCGCACGAACTCGTGAGTGCCGCCCATTGGGTGCCGGGCGCAGTCGTCGCGGACGGCATCGCACCGACGAACGTCAACGGCATCGGCTTCAAATGGGTTGGCGTGTCCGGCGACGACACCGAACGCGCGCTGCAGCAACACGCGCTGCCGATGGCGACCGCGAAGATCAACCTCGATCGCGCGGGCGGCGGCGATACCGACTCGCGGTTCATACGCTTTCGACAGTATCTGGTGCTCGACAAGCCGGCTTCGCAATTGCCGCAGGAAAAGCTGGTCGTCAAGAACCTGCCGGGCAATCCGACCGTCGCGATTTACGCGCTCGACTTGCCCAAAGGCACCGCGACGATTGGCGGCACGGTGACGGTGCCCGAGCAGCCCACGCCGGCCAACCTGTGCAAGCAGCTGAAGACTTTTGTCGGCGTCGGCAACGTGTGCATCGGCAGCGAATGCGAGATCCATGTGCCGAATCGTTGCGAGATTCAGTCGAACTGGATCGTGCCGGTGACGCTCGGCAATTTCTCGATCAGCAATTTTCCGAGCGTGAACGCGACGTCGAAGCCGGTCAGTTTCGACATCGCGCTCAGTCAATGCGCGGCGTCGGCCAAGCCGGCGATCAGCTTCCGCGACAAGGCCGCGAAGCCGAATCCGGACAAGACGTTGCTGCAGCTGAGCGCGCCGGCCGGGCAGACGGTCGCACGCGGGTTCAACATCGTGATGACGAACGCGTTGACCGGCGAGCGGATCGCGTACGGCGAGCCGGGCGCAGCCGCCGAGTACCCGATGCGGCGCACGGGCGACATGGCGGTGATGCCGTTGCGTGCGCAGTACATCCGTACCGGCGGGGAAGGCGAGTTGGCGCCCGGCTATGCGGGCGGCGGGGCGGAATTCTCCTTCACGTTTCCGTGATCGCGGCGCGCGATGCGGCCTCATCACGAAACCCGCAGAGCAAAGCACCATTTGTTGGTTCGGATTCGCCGCGTGCGCTGATACGTTAGCGGCTTCGCGACGGCACACTCCGTCGCGATGTGTGTCGAACCGTGCCGCCGCGCGATCCGCGGCGGCCTTCATAACAAATCAGGTCGTGCTCATGAAATTCCACACGCTCGCTACGTGGCTCGTCGGAGCCGCGCTCATTACTGCAGGCACCGTCGCGCATGCGGACCGTCTCGACGACATCAAGAAGGCCGGTGTGCTGCGCGTCGCAACGTTCGACAGCAACCCGCCATTTGGCTATGTCGATGGCAAAAGCAATCACATCGTCGGCCTCGACGTCGATTACGCGAAGGCACTCGCCGACAAGCTCGGCGTGAAGCTGCAACTGCAACCGACCAATCCCGCGAACCGCATTCCGTTCCTGACGTCCGGCAAGGTCGACCTCGTGCTCGCGAACTTCACGATCACCGACGAGCGCGCGAAGCAGGTCGACTTCAGCATCCCGTATTTCTCGTCGGGCCAGCAGTTTCTCACGAAGAAGGGCGTACTGAAATCGGCCGACCAGCTGAACGCGCTGCGCGTCGGCGCCGACAAGGGCACGACCAACGAGATCACGCTGCGCGAGAAATTCCCGAAGGCGACGATCGTGGCGTACGACGACACGCCGTTCGCGTTCGCCGCGCTGCGCGCGGGCAACGTGCAGGCGATCACGCAGGACGGCCCGAAGCTGATCGGCCTGCTCGCGAACGTGCCGGACAAGCAGAACTACGAGATCCCGGCGTTCACGATCTCGAACGACTACATGGGCGTCGGCGTGCCGAAGGGCGAGACGCGCCTGCTCGGCTTCGTCAACGACACGCTGAAGGGGCTCGAGGCAAGCGGCCGCGCCACGCAGATCTACGACGCATGGTTCGGGCCGACGACGAAGACACCGCTCACGCGTATCTTCCGCATCGGCGACAAGACCTGACAGGTCCCGCACGCGCGCCGCGATCGGCCGGTACACCGGCCGCGCGGCGCTTTTTGTTTTCATCCGACCGCGCGCGTCGTGCGCGCTCTACAGCATGTTCGGGTTGGCTCCCAAATATTTGTCCTGGCTCTGGCAGGGCTTCCTGCTGACGCTCGGCCTCGCGGCTGCGTCGGCCGTCGCAGCGACCGCCGGCGGGCTGCTGCTCGCGGTCATGCGGCATGCGCGCGGCATGGCGCCGCGCACGGTGGCGGCCGCGTACGTCGTCACGTTCCGCAACACGCCGCTGCTCGTGCAGTTGCTGTTCTGGTATTTCGGCGTCGCGTCGTTGCTGCCCGATACGTGGATCGCGTGGCTGAACGCGCGCCATGCGTTGAACGTCGGCCCGTTCACGCTTGCGTGGCCGTCGTTCGAATTCGTCGCGGGCTGGGTCGGGTTGAGCGCCTATACGGCCGCGTTCGTCGCCGAGGAGTGCGAAGCCGGCCTGCGCGGCGTGCGCCGCGCGCAACACGACGCGGCGGCCGCGCTCGGCCTCACGCCGATGCAATCGCTACGTTACGTGGTGCTGCCGCAGGCCGTGCGCATCGCGTTGCCGCCGCTGTTCGGCCAATACATGAATCTCGTGAAGAACTCGTCGCTCGCGATGGCGATCGGCGTGGCCGAGTTGTCGTATGCGTCGCGGCAGGTCGAGACGGAGACGTTCAAGACGTTCGCCGCATTCGGCGTGGCGACTGTGCTGTACGTCGCGGCGGTGGCCGCGATCGAAGCCGGCGCGTATGCGGCCACGCAATGGCGCGATCGGCTGGGAGCGGGGCGCTGACGATGGATCTTTCGCTGCTGTTCGCCAATCTGCCGTACCTGCTCATCGGCGCGTTCCCGGATGGGCCGCTCGGCGGTGCCGCGCTGTCGCTGCTGCTCGCGATCGCGTCGGCGGCAGCCTCGGCCGTGCTCGGCATCGTGCTCGGCGTTGCGATGGCGCTCGCACGCGGCCCGGCGCGCGTGCTGCTGCTTGCGTTCATCGGATTCTTCCGCGCGATTCCGGTGCTGATGCTGATTTTCTGGACGTATTTCCTGATGCCCGTGCTGCTGCACATGGATGTGCCGGGGCTCGCGACGGTCGTATGCGCGCTCGCGCTGATCGGCGGCGCGTATCTCGCGCACGCAGTGCATGCGGGTATCGTCGCGGCCGGCGACGGGCAATGGCAGGCCGGCCTGTCGCTCGGGCTCACGCGCTGGCAGACGGTGCGCTACGTGCTGCTGCCGCAGGCAATCCGGATCATGACGCCGTCGTTCGTCAACCAGTGGGTCGCGCTCGTGAAGGACACGTCGCTCGCGTATATCGTCGGTGTGCCGGAGCTGTCGTTCGTCGCGACGCAGGTGAACAACCGGCTGATGGTGTATCCGGCGCCGATCTTCCTGTTCGTTGCACTGATCTATCTGGTGCTGTGCACGTCGCTCGACGGTGCGGCACGCTGGCTGCTGTCGCGGCGCCCGCGCGCGGAACGCATCGCTCAGGTGGCGGCCGAGTATACGGAACCCGCGCGATGACGCTTGCTGCGCCGTTTCGAATGGCCGAAGAGGCCAGCGGACAGCGCGCCAGACAGGTCAGGCCCGGCAGGCAGGGAGAGGGACAAGGAATGTGGAGAACCTGCCGCGCGCGCCGCTGCTCGTCGAGCGACGGCGGGCAGCAGGTGCATCACGACGCCGAGTAATGCGTATTGAAGACGGCGCGCAACGTCGATGAATCGGTCGCGAAATCGCCCCACAGCGGCCCGTCGTTCTGCGCGAACGCAAACGACGTTGTGTTGATCGACGCGAGCCGGAAGCGCCATTGCGCCGCTTCCTGGCGGAAGGCGGTGAGCTGCATGTCGGACAGCGCCGTCTGCGCGCTCGCGAGCGTGACGAGCGGATCGACCGGATTGTTTGCCACGCGCACCTCGAAGTGCAGGTGGGGGCCCGTCGCGGCGCCCGTCATCCCGACCGAACCGATGCGCTGTCCCTGCTTCACGGTCTCGCCCGTCTTGAGGCCGTGCGCGAATGCGGACAGGTGCGCGTAGTAGGTCGAGTACCCATCCGCATGATCGACGATCACGTAGCGGCCGTAGCCGCCCGGATCGGTGCCGACGAACGACACGACGCCGTCGGCCGCCGCATCGACCGGCGTGCCGCTCGGCGCGGCGAGATCGACACCCGTATGGAACGCCATCGCCTGAGACAGCGGGTGAATGCGTTCGCCGAAGAACGAACTGATGCGCGTCCACTTCACCGGCATCGTGAACGCGGCGGCTTCGAGCGGCGAACCGTCGAGCGCGTAGTACGCGCCGTGTTCGGCGCCCGGCGCGCGGAACCAGATCGCGCCGAACGTGCGGCCGGCGACGCGCAGCTCCAGCGCGGTGAGGTGCGGGGTGCCGTTGTTCGTGTCGTACGCGACGCGGTAATAGTCACCACGCTGCGCGCTCGCCCGCATCGCGACCTTGCCGGTGACGAGATCGCCGAGCTGGATGCGCACCTCGGGCGGTACGTCGAGACGGTTCAGCGTATCGGACAGCGTGAGCTCGATGTTGCCCGCGCGCATCCCTTGCTGGTGTTCGGGCGGGGCAAGCTGGAACAGGCTCGCATAGCCGAGCATCTCGTTGCGGTGCGCGCTGAGCGGCGCGAACAGGCCCGGCTGCTGGCTGCGGTCGTTGCGTTCGCCGGCATCGTTGCGCTCGCCGATCGTGCGGGCGAGCTCGCTCGTCACGAAATGCTGCGCGGTGGGGAACGGCGTGTCGGACAGCACGCGCTGCGGCAGCGCGGCCGTGCCCGAATCGACGGCGCCCGGCAGTTGCGACACGGCCGGCAGCGCGGCGAAGCCGAGTGCGGCAAGGGCGCCGAGCACGGCGGCCGGCACGAGCGCGCGCGCAATGCGCTGCGCGCGGCCGGGCGCGAAAGCATCAGGGGTAGCGGCAGACTTGACCAAGGTGTCCACATCCAGGAAAGCGGTTCAAAGGGGGTGTGGGCGGGGGCCGCCGGCGGCACATCCGTCGAACGGCGACGGGGCGGGCGGCGGGCGTGCAACAAAACAGGCCCCGCCAGGGGCCTGTGTCGTTTCCGTTCGACCCAACCTGCGGGGCGGTGCCCGCTTCGAACGGCGGCGTGCATGCCGGGTCGTACCCGGTTATCACGAAGACGCTAAAGAAAGATGACAGCGTCAGTCTACCGATGTTCCGCGAAACGTTAAAAATTTTAAAGAGGGTCAGCTCATTCGTTTCGCAGTGCGGTAAATCGGGTTAAATCAGCATTTATTACGACAATTTACGTCAGCCCGGCAATTTGTGCGCGCGGATTCGCAGCGCGGCGGACGTGCGCACGGTGTCGAAGCCGGCGTCGAGCATGGCCTCGGCGTCGTTCCACAGATTGCCGCGCAGCCGGTTGGTCCAGATCATCGACGCGAACACGCCTTCGAGCAGCGACACGAGATAGACGGCGGCCAGGTGCACGTCGAGATCGGCGGCGACTTCGCCGGCCGCGATCGCGCGGCGCAGCAGCGCCTTCGTGATCCGCAGCATCTGCAATTCCAGCAGCATGCGGCGCCGCTGCAGCGCGCCGTTCTCTTCGCTCTGCTCGCATTTCGTATAGAGGATCACGAGCACGCGCTGCATCGGGCCCGGCTCGCCGCATTCCTGCAGATAGTGCGACGCGGCGCGCCGCAGCGTGGCGAGCGGGGGCAGCCCTTCGCCCGCGTCGAAGCCTTCCGACGTGCGCGCGAACGCGCGGTCGCACATCGCAAGACACACCTCCATCTTGTTGCGGTAATGGCCGTAGACGGCGCCCCGTGACATCCCGGCGGCCTCGGCGAGGTCCGCCATCGCGGTTTGCGCCACGCCTTTCTCGAGCAGCACGAGCTCGGCGGCGTCGAGGATCCGGTGCTTGATGGCGAGCGATTCTTCGCGGGTCTTGCGGGCCATGTCCTGAAATTCCTTACAGTTCGCTGTCGTTTTATTGAGACAGTGTGACGGTCAGATTGAAGCGGCGTGTATTTAATCAGTCGTGACTGATTATAATCGGCCACCCTGAGCCGCCGCATTTTATCGGTGGCGAACGATCCGAGGTCACACATGAACAACAATCGCTCCCTGTTGCGCCACCGACTGGCGCCGTTCGCGCTGGCGGCCGTGCTGGCCCTGGCCGGATGTGGGAAGGGCGACAAGGACGCCGCGCCGGAGGCCGCGAAACAGGCGACGGTCGTGACGGTGCGCCCGACGGCCGTGCCGATGACCGTCGAATTGCCGGGCCGGCTCGACGCCTACCGGCAGGCGGAAGTGCGAGCGCGAGTCGCGGGCATCGTGACCGCGCGCACCTACGAGGAAGGCCAGGAAGTGAAGCAGGGCGCGGTGCTGTTCCGCATCGATCCCGCACCGCTGAAGGCCGCGCGCGACGCCGCGCAGGGCGCGCTCGCGAAGGCGCAGGCCGCCGCGCTCGCGGCGACCGACAAGCGCCGCCGTTACGACGATCTCGTGCGCGATCGCGCGGTGAGCGAGCGCGACCACACCGAGGCCGTCGCGGCCGACACGCAGGCGAAGGCCGAGGTCGCGTCCGCGAAGGCCGAGCTCGCACGCGCGCAGTTGCAGCTCGACTACGCGACCGTCACCGCGCCGATCGCGGGCCGCGCGCGGCGCGCACTCGTGACCGAAGGCGCGCTGGTCGGCCAGAGCGAGGCGACGCCGCTCACGACTGTCGAGCAGCTCGATCCGATCTACGTGAACTTCTCGCAGCCGGCCGCCGACGTCGACGCACTACGCCGTGCGGTGAAGAGCGGGCGCGCGACGGGCATCGCGCAGCACGACATCGCGGTGACGCTGCTGCGCGCCGACGGCACCGCATATCCGCTGAAGGGCAAGCTGCTGTTCAGCGATCTCGCGGTCGATCCGACCACCGACACCGTCGCGATGCGCGCGCTGTTTCCGAATCCGGAGCGCGAGTTGCTGCCGGGCGCGTATGTGCGGATCGCGCTCGACACGGCGGTCGACCAGCGGGCGATCCTCGTGCCGCGCGATGCGCTGCTGCGCACGACCGACCGCATGTCGGTGCGGGTCGTCGGCACGAACGGCAAGGTCAAGGACGTCGAGGTCACGGCCGACCAGATGAGCGGCCATGACTGGCGCATCACGCGCGGCCTCGCGGGCGGCGAGCGCGTGATCGTCGACAACGCCGCGCAGTTCGCGCCCGACACGGCCGTCAAGCCCGTCGAAAAGGCGCCGCCGTCGAAGGCTGCGCCGGCAGCGGCCGCTTCGCAGGCGGCCGCCCGTCAAACCTGACTGGTCAACACCACACCACCATGGCACGTTTCTTCATCGATCGCCCTGTCTTCGCGTGGGTGATCGCAATTTTCATCATGCTGGGCGGCGCATTCGCGATCCGCGCGCTGCCCGTTGCGCAGTACCCGGACATCGCGCCGCCCGTCGTCAGCATCTATGCGACGTACCCGGGCGCGTCCGCGCAGGTCGTCGAGGAATCGGTGACCGCGCTGATCGAGCGCGAAATGAACGGCGCGCCGGGGCTGATGTACACGTCGGCCACCAGCAGCGCCGGGGCGGCGTCGCTGTACCTGACGTTCAAGCAGGGCGTGAATGCCGATCTCGCGGCCGTCGAAGTGCAGAACCGGCTGAAGACGGTCGAGGCGCGGCTGCCGGAACCCGTGCGGCGCGACGGCATCCAGGTCGAGAAGGCCGCCGACAACATCCAGCTCGTGGTATCGCTGACGTCCGACGACGGGCGGATGACCGACGTGCAGCTCGGCGAATATGCGTCGGCGAACGTCGTGCAGGCGCTGCGTCGCGTCGAGGGCGTCGGCAAGGTGCAGTTCTGGGGTGCCGAGTACGCGATGCGGATCTGGCCCGACCCGGTGAAGATGGCCGGGCACGGCCTCACCGCGTCGGATATCGCGTCGGCCGTGCGTGCGCACAACGCACGCGTGACGATCGGCGACATCGGGCGTAGCGCGGTGCCGGCCAGCGCGCCGATCGCGGCGACCGTGTTCGCCGATGCGCCGCTGAAGACGCCCGCCGATTTCGGCGCGATCGCGCTGCGCACGCAGGCCGACGGCTCCGCGCTCTACCTGCGCGACGTCGCACGCATCGAGTTCGGCGGCAACGACTACAACTATCCGTCATACGTGAACGGCAAGGTCGCGACCGGCATGGGCATCAAGCTCGCGCCGGGCTCGAACGCGGTCTCCACCGAGAAGCGCGTGCGCGCGACGATGGACGAGCTGTCCGCGTATTTTCCGCCGGGCGTGAAGTACCAGATCCCGTACGAGACGTCGTCGTTCGTGCGCGTATCGATGAACAAGGTCGTCACGACGCTGATCGAAGCCGGCGTGCTCGTGTTCCTCGTGATGTTCCTGTTCATGCAGAACCTGCGTGCGACGCTGATCCCGACGCTCGTCGTGCCGGTCGCGCTCGCGGGCACGTTCGGCGTGATGTATGCCGCCGGTTTCTCGATCAACGTGCTGACGATGTTCGGGATGGTGCTCGCGATCGGCATCCTCGTCGACGATGCGATCGTCGTGGTCGAGAACGTCGAGCGGCTGATGGTCGAGGAGGGGCTCGGGCCTTACGACGCGACCGTCAAGGCGATGAAGCAGATCAGCGGCGCGATCATCGGGATCACCGTGGTGCTGACGTCGGTGTTCCTGCCGATGGCGTTCTTCGGCGGCGCGGTGGGCAACATCTACCGGCAGTTCGCGCTGTCGCTCGCGGTGTCGATCGGCTTCTCGGCCTTCCTTGCACTGTCGCTGACGCCCGCGCTGTGTGCGACGTTGCTCAAGCCCGTGTCGGGCGACCATCACGAGAAGCGCGGCTTCTTCGGCTGGTTCAACCGCCTGGTCGCCCGCTCGACGCAGCGCTACGCGACGCGCGTCGGCACGATGCTGAAGAAGCCGGTGCGCTGGCTCGTCGTGTACGGCGTGCTGACCGGCGCTGCGGCGCTGATGCTCACGCAGTTGCCGACCGCGTTCCTGCCGGACGAGGACCAGGGCAACTTCATGGTGATGGTGATCCGGCCGCAAGGCACGCCGCTCGCGGAAACGATGCAGAGCGTGCGGGAAGTCGAGTCGACCCTCCGCCGCGACGAGCCGACCGCGTTCACGTATGCGCTTGGCGGCTTCAACCTGTACGGCGAAGGGCCGAACGGCGGGATGATCTTCGTCACGCTGAAGAACTGGAAGGAACGCAAGAGCGAAGACGCGCACGTGCAGGCGATCGTCGCGCGCATCAACGAGCGCTTCGCGAGCACGCCGAACACGACGGTGTTCGCGATGAACTCGCCGGCGTTGCCCGATCTCGGCTCGTCGAGCGGCTTCGACTTCCGGCTGCAGAACCGCGGCGGGCTCGATTATGCGACGTTCAGCGCCGCGCGCGAGCAGTTGCTCGCGACGGGCCGCAAGGATCCGGCGTTGACCGACCTGATGTTCGCCGGCACGCAGGACGCGCCGCAATTGAAGCTCGACATCGATCGTGCGAAGGCGTCCGCGCTCGGCGTGTCGATGGACGAGATCAACACGACGCTCGCGGTGATGTTCGGCTCCGACTATATCGGCGACTTCATGCACGGCACGCAGGTGCGGCGCGTGGTCGTGCAGGCCGACGGGCTGCACCGGCTCGATCCGGACGACGTGAAGAAGCTGCGCGTGCGCAACACGCGCGGCGAGATGGTGCCGCTCGCGGCGTTCACGACGCTGCACTGGACGCTCGGGCCGCCGCAGCTCACGCGCTACAACGGCTTTCCGTCGTTCACGATCAACGGCTCGGCCGCGGCAGGCCACAGCAGCGGCGAGGCGATGACCGCGATCGAGCGGCTCGCCGGGAAGCTGCCGGCCGGCACCGGTTTCTCGTGGTCGGGGCAGTCGTTCGAGGAGCGGCTGTCGGGCGCGCAGGCGCCGATGCTATTCGCGCTGTCGGTGCTCGTCGTGTTCCTCGCGCTCGCGGCGCTCTACGAGAGCTGGTCGATTCCGTTCGCGGTGATGCTGGTCGTGCCGCTCGGCGTGATCGGCGCCGTGCTCGGCGTCACGCTGCGGATGATGCCGAACGACATCTACTTCAAGGTGGGGCTGATCGCGACGATCGGGCTGTCCGCGAAGAACGCCATCCTGATCGTCGAAGTCGCGAAGGACCTGGTCGCGCAGCGCATGTCGCTCGTCGATACGGCGCTCGAAGCCGCGCGCCTGCGGTTGCGGCCGATCGTGATGACGTCGCTCGCGTTCGGTGTCGGCGTGCTGCCGCTCGCGTTCGCGTCGGGCGCCGCGTCCGGCGCGCAAATGGCGATCGGCACCGGCGTGCTGGGCGGCGTGATCACGGCGACCGTGCTCGCGGTGTTCCTCGTCCCGCTGTTTTTCGTGATCGTCGGCCGCCTATTCGACGTCGGCCCGCGCCGGCGCGGCGAGGCACAGCCGGCGACGATGGAGGGTTCTCAATGATGTTTGCGCTGAATGCACGCGCCGCGCTGCGGGCCCGGTGGCGCTGGCCGCCGCGCTCGCGCTGGCCGGCTGCACGCTCGCGCCGCGTTACGAGCGGCCGGCGGCGCCGGTGCCGGCGACCTATGCGCCGGTCGACGGCGGTGCCGCGCCGGCGGCCGAGGCGTCGCCCGCCGACGCCGCGCTGCTCGACGACTGGCGCACCTACTTTACCGATGCCGCGCTGCAGGCGTGGATCGACGCGGCGCTCGCGAACAACCGCGACCTGCGCGTTGCGGCCGGCCGCCTCGAGGAAGCACGCGCGCTGTACGGCGTGCAGCGCGCGGATCGGATGCCGTCGGTCGATGCGAATCTGGGCTATGACCGTACGCGCCAGTACGACCCGGTCGTGCGCGAAAGCGCGATCAGCGGGCTGTATCGCGCGGGCGTCGGCATCAGCGCGTACGAGCTCGACCTATTCGGCCGCGTGCGCAGCCTGTCCGACGCGGCGCTCGCTGACTATTTCGCGACGGCGAACGCGCAACGCACGGTACGCATCGGCGTGATCGCCGACGTGGCGGGCGCCTATGTATCGGAGCGCGCGCTGCACGAGCAGCTCGCGCTGGCGCAGCGCACGCTGGATACCCGCGAACGCATGGCCGCGCTCACGCAGCGCCGCTATGCGGCCGGCACGAGCGACGCGATCGAGCTGCGTTCGGCCGAGATGCTGGTGGCATCCGCGCGCGCGTCTCAGGCTGCACTGCAGCGCGAGCATGCGCAGTCCGTGCGCGCGTTGCAGTTGCTCGCGGGCGACTTCGCGCGCCATGTGCCGGATGACACGACTGCGCTCGACGCACTGTCGATCGCGCCCGTGGCGCCCGGTGCACCGAGTGCGCTGCTCGAACGGCGGCCGGACATCCGGCAGGCAGAGGCACGCCTCAAGGCCGCCAACGCGCAGATCGGCGCCGCGCGCGCGGCGTTCTTCCCGCGCATCACGCTGACGAGCGACTACGGCTCGGTCAGCGATGCGTTCTCGAGCCTGTTCAGCGGCGGCACGAACGTGTGGACGTTCGCGCCGCGCCTCACGCTGCCGATCTTCGCAGGCGGACGCAATCGCGCGAACCTCGACGTCGCGAAAGCGCGCAAGCACATCGCGGTTGCCGATTACGAGAAGACGGTGCAGACCGCGTTCCGTGAAGTGGCCGACGCATTCGCCGCGCGCGACTGGATCGATCGCCAGCTCGCCGCGCAGCAGGACGTGTATGCGGCCGACGGCGCTCGGCTGAAGCTCGCGGAGCGCCGGTACGCGGGTGGCGTGGCAACGTATCTCGAACTGCTCGACGCGCAGCGCAGCACGTACGAGTCGGGGCAGGAGCTGATCCGGCTCAAGCAGCTCAGGCTCGCGAATGCGATCACGCTGTACCGCGCGCTCGGCGGCGGCTGGTCGCCGGCGTCGGCGGAAGCCGCGGCTTCCGCGTAAGGCCCGTCGCCCGACGCGACGACGCGTCGGGCGGCATGACCGCGGCGGTACGCTTCGGCGTGCCGCCGCCGCTTCCTTCGATCCGCACCGCTGTTCCAGCGATATCTTTCCCCCACTGACAGGCTGGTCAGGACGCTTTTCATCGTGTCGCAATGCGCACGCGTGCGTTCCGGAACAGCCCTCGTCTTGCGACCGCTCGTGTCGCCGTTCCGCGCAAACGTGTGCGGGTCATTTCTCCTTCCTTCTCCCATGCGATGCGGTCCGGATGTCGGGCTCCGGCGACCGCTCGTGCGTGCGATTTACGATCCGGAATTGACGATCGAATTAATCATTTATTGGAAATAATGAGGGCGGCAAAGTGTCGCAGTAAAACGTTTGTACTCAGTGCGCAATCGTTTGCGCGAAAAAATTATATTGATTGAATCGATCTTTAATTTCCTGTTTGTTGAAAATGATTTGATATCGGTGTTGCCGCCGGACAACGATGGCGGCTCTGGACAATGTTTTGTCCTTTTCGCGGATGATTTCCCCAGAGCCAATGCCAGCAAGGGCGGGCGGGGTGGTGTCGACTATATCTCGAAAATTTCTTTAATCTTCAATTGCTTCCGTCGAACAAAAAAGGACTGCGGATAAAAATCACGGGATTGGAAATCGACGGGAAATAGTGTGGATTTAGAGGGCTGAATCGAACATTGTCAGAAGCATTTGACAATGATTTACAGAAAACTTTCATGATTATCTCGATAATGCCGCCTCGTGTCGGACGGAAGCCACCATGCGCTGCCGTTTGTGTCCGCCACGTCAACTACTCCATTTGCAGTCCTTACGGGAAACGTCATGAAAAAATCCATCCTGACCGCTGTCGCACTCGCGGCCCTGTCGACCTCGGCCTTCGCAGCGGGCACCGGCACGATCAACTTCACGGGCGAGATCGTCGCGGGCGCATGCGGCATCGATTCGGGCTCGGTCAACCAGACCGTGAACCTCGGCAAGGTGCCGACCAACGTGTTCAAGCAGGCCGGCGACAAGTCCACGCCGACCAACTTCGACATCAAGCTGACCGACTGCGACACGAGCGTCGCGCAGAACGCGTACTTCACGTTCACGGGCACGTCGAGCGCAGGCCAGCCGAAGCTGCTCGCGACGATCGGTTCGGCGACCAACGTCGGTATCCGCCTGCAGGCAGCGTCGGGTGAATACCTCGACAACGGCGCCGAACAGAAGGCACCGACCGTGCTGCAGAACGGCACGAACATCGCGCGCTTCGCTGCGATGTACGAAGCGACCGCAGCCGGCGTGACGCCGGGTACCGCCGACGGCGTCGCGAACTTCACGGTTCGCTACCAGTAAGCCGCCGTACCGGGGAAGGGTGCGCGCACCCTTCCTCGTTCGCTTTTCCTCCTTTTTCTCCCTCCCTGGACTTCCGGTAGCGCCGCGTGCGAATCAGACATTCCTTCCTTTGCGTCTCCGTGCTGGTGGTCGGCAGCCAGAGCCATGCGACGGAATTCAATTCGTCGTTCCTGAACATCGATGGCTCGAACAACGTCGACCTGTCGCAGTTCTCCCAGGCGGACTTCACGCTGCCGGGCGAGTACATGCTCGACGTGCAGGTCAACGACCTGTTCTACGGGCTGCAGGCGATCGAATTCATCGCCGTCGACACGTCGGGGGCGGGCAAGCCGTGCCTGCCGCCGGAACTCGTCGCGCAGTTCGGGCTGAAGCCGTCGCTCCTGAAGGACCTGCCGCGCTTCCAGGGCGGACGTTGCGTCGACCTCGGCGCGATCGAGGGCGCGACCGTGCGCTACCTTAAAAGCGACGGGCGGCTCAAGATCACGATTCCGCAGGCCGCGCTCGAGTTCACCGATTCGACCTACCTGCCGCCGTCGCGCTGGTCCGAGGGGATTCCGGGTGCGATGCTCGACTATCGCGTGATCGCGAACACGAACCGCAACTTCGGGACGGGCGGCCGCCAGACGAATTCGATCCAGGCCTACGGGACGGTGGGCGCGAACTGGGATGCATGGCGCTTTCGCGGCGACTACCAGGCGCAATCGAACGTGGGCAATACGGCCTACGCGGACCGCACGTTCCGCTTCAGCCGGCTTTATGCATTTCGTGCGTTGCCGTCGATCCAGTCGACGGTGACGTTCGGCGACGACTACCTGACTTCCGACATCTTCGACACGTTCGCGTTGACGGGCGCGTCGATCCGCAGCGACGATCGCATGCTGCCGCCGTCGCTGCGCGGCTATGCGCCGCTGATCTCGGGCGTCGCGCGCACCAACGCGACCGTGACCGTTTCACAGGCAGGCCGCGTGTTGTACGTGACGCGCGTGTCGCCGGGCGCGTTCGCGCTGCAGAACATCAATACGAGCGTGCAGGGCACGCTCGACGTCGCGGTCGAGGAAGAGGACGGCAGCGTGCAGCGCTTCCAGGTGACGACGGCCGCCGTGCCGTTCCTCGCGCGCGCCGGGCAATTGCGCTACAAGGCCGCCGTCGGCAAGCCGCGCCAGTTCGGTGGCGCCGGCATCACGCCGTTCTTCGGCTTTGGCGAAATCGCCTACGGCCTGCCGTTCGACGTCACGGCGTACGGCGGCTTCATCGCCGCGTCGGGTTATACGTCGATCGCGCTCGGCCTGGGCCGCGATTTCGGCGCGTTCGGCGCGCTGTCGGCCGACGTCACGCATGCGCGGGCGAAGCTGTGGTGGAACGGCGCGACCCGCAACGGCAACTCGTACCGCATCAACTATTCGAAGCACTTCGACGGGCTCGATGCCGACGTGCGCTTCTTCGGCTATCGCTTCTCCGAGCGCGAATACACGAACTTCGCACAGTTCTCGGGCGACCCGACCGCGTACGGCCTCGCCAACAGCAAGCAACGCTACTCGGCGACGCTGTCGAAGCGTTTCGGCGATACCTCGACCTATTTCTCGTACGACCAGACGACCTACTGGGAACGCGCGAACGAGCAGCGCGTCGGCCTCACGCTGACGCGGGCGTTCTCGATCGGCACGCTGCGCAACCTGAACGTGAGCGTGTCGGCGTTTCGCACGCAGAGCGCCGGTGCAAGCGGCAACCAGGTCTCGGTCACCGCGACGTTGCCGATCGGCGGCCGTCACACCGTCACGTCGAACCTGACGACGGGCAGCGGCAGCACGAGCGTGAACGCGGGCTACATCTACGACGATCCGAGCGGCCGTACGTACCAGGTCAACGCGGGTGCGACCGACGGGCGCGCGTCGGCGAACGCGAGCTACCGCCAGCGCTCGTCCGCGTATCAGCTGACCGCGCAGGCGTCGACGCTCGCCAACGCGTATGCGGCGGCATCGCTCGAAGTCGACGGTTCGTTCGTCGCGACGCAATACGGCGTGTCGGCGCACGCGAACGGCAATGCGGGCGATACGCGCCTGCTGGTGTCGACCGACGGCGTGCCGGATGTGCCGCTGTCGGGCACGCTCTCGCATACCGATTCGCGCGGCTATGCGGTGCTCGACGGCATCTCGCCGTACAACGTGTACGACGCGACCGTCAACGTCGAGAAGCTGCCGCTCGAAGTGCAGGTGACGAACCCGATCCAGCGCATGGTGCTGACCGACGGCGCGATCGGCTTCGTGAAGTTTTCCGCCGCGCGCGGCAGCAACCTGTACCTGACGCTGACCGACCCGGCCGGCAAGCCGCTGCCGTTCGGTGCATCGGTGCAGGACGTGGCGAACGGCAAGGAACTCGGCATCGTCGGCGAGGGCGGTGCGGCGTTCCTGACCCAGGTTCAGCCGAAGTCCACGCTGGCGGTGCGGGCGGGCGAACGCACGCTCTGCACGATCGACGCGCTGCCGAACCAGCTCCAACTCGAAGGCACGCCGATTCCGGTGACGTGCCAGACGCCCGGCGAGTCGCATGCAGCGGCTGCGCGGGTCGAACGATGAATTCACGGATCCAGCGATGAAAAACAGCTTCTCCCTTTCCTTTCCGCTGCGCGCATGGTGCGTGCTCGCAACCGCCGGTACGCTGTTCGCAGGCGCCGCGCAAGCGGCGATCGTGCCTGACCGCACGCGCGTGATCTTCAACGAAGGCGAACAGGCCGCGATCGTCACGATCACCAACAAGAGCGCGACGTACCCGTATCTCGTGCAGTCGTGGCTCGAGGACGCGAACGGCAACAAGATCACGTCGCCGCTGATGGTCGTGCCGCCGCTGCAGCGCGTCGAGGCGAACGAGCGCAACGTGCTGCGGATCGCGAAGCTGCCGGGCACCGAGCTGCCGGCCGATCGCGAAACCGTGTTCTACCTGAACATCCGCGAAGTGCCGCCGAAGACGGATACGCCGAACACGCTGCAGATCGCGCTGCACACGCAGATGAAGCTGTTCTATCGCCCGAAGGCCGTGCAGCCGGCGCGCGAAGTGGACTGGACGCTGCCGATGACGTTGCGGGTCGACTCGGCCGCGCACACGCTCGTGTTCGACAATCCGACGCCGTATCACATCACGATCGTCAACCTGGCTGCGGGGGCGCAGAAGACGCAGGTGCCGCTGGAGCCGGTGATGGTGAGCCCGATGAGCAGGACGGACGTGCCGTTCAAGGCCGCGACGCCGTCGACGCTGTTCGTCACGCATGTGGACGACTACGGTGGCCAGGTGGCGGTGGAGTATGCGTGTGAGGCAGGTGCTTGCAAGAGCGTGAAGAAATGAGCGGGGGCGCAAGACAACGCGTGTCGCCGCTCGCGGCATGGTTGCGCTGGGCCGTGCTCGCGATGCTGATCGCGGCGGTGCAGCCGGCATGGGCGCTGCGCTGCCTGAGCGACGGCGGCGCGGATTCGCTGACCGAACCGATCGGCGGTGTCGCATCGTATCCGACGGACGCGCAGGACGGGTACGTGATCTGGGTATCGCCGCCGCGCACGACGACGGGCTACTGCTACAAGGACTACGGCGGGGACGCGCTGAAGTTTTCCGAGAAGGTTTACTTCTACGCGAACCCGAGATCGCAGGATCCCGCCGCATGGGGACTGGAAATCGGCATTCGCTATGGTGGCCAGGACTATTTCGGCCTGGGTAGCGGACCGAGCGCGCGCGTGGAAACCAACACGACAGTAGGCACGTGTTCGCAATGGGACTTTGACCGGGGGCGCTGCGAGAAGGTGCCGCTCAGCATTACCTATCAGGTGGTGATACGCAAGAAGGGCCAATGGATGCAGCCGCCGAACGATATCTATGCGGTCTTTCAGTTCGACGGCAAATACGGCCTCAACGCGGCCCGATCGAGTTTTCAGTACCGGCTGAGCGGGTTGTCGCGCCTGAAGCCGACGCCCTGCCTGGTCGACGTGCTGGTGACGCCCGAGCCCGGCATCGTCAATTTCGGCCAGGTGCAGGCGTCCGGCAATGGCTTCCTGCCGGCAGTGCCGCGCCGGCGGTTCTCGTTGTCGCTGACGAAGAAATGCAGCATCCCGATTCGCGTCGACGGTTATTTCGAGGCGACCAAGGGCACCGTGCAGAATGGTTTGCTGGTGCCGGCGGCGAACAGCAATTTCGGGATCGGCCTCGAGGATAGCCAGGGCAAGCCGATCGAATTCAACAAGCAGTTCACGCTCACGCAGTTTGCGGCCAACGTCGCGAATCAGACCGTGTTGCTCGATGCGGTGCTCAAGTCGTTCGGACCACCGAAGATCGGGCCGTTCGACGCGTCCGCCACGATCCGGATTTTCCTGTATTGAGCGTGGTGCGGTGCGAGCGACGAGTGTCGAAAAACACGTCGGCTGCACCGGAATTGCATTGACGAACTGACGGAGGAGAAGGGGATGTATCCGAGACGCAGTATCGTCGCGGCCATGCTGGCCGTGTCGGCAATGGGCGGGGTTCACGCACAGACAGTATCGGCGGGCGGTTATTCGTTGACCGTGATCGGCGACCTGGGCGGGCCGCGCGATAGTCGCTACAACGGCAGCGCCGGTTCCCCGGCGCCTTGTGTCATTTACCGCACCCAGCGACAAACCTTGTGATGGTGATGCTCGAAGTGACACACGCGGTGCGGATGCGCTTCGGCGATGACCGGCACGAGTACGGCGGCGGCGAGCGCCGCGACGGTCAGGGTTTTGAGTAGCGTCTTCATGTTTGAGGTCCTGTCGTTGAATAGTGGGTCACGGGAGCGGCAGCGCATCACCACTGCGGCCGCTGATCGTCGCGATGGTCGTCCCGGCGATCGTCGCGGCGGTCGTCATGCCCGCCGCGATGCTGAGCCTCCCAGTCGCGGCGCTCCCAGTAGCGATTTCCGTCCCAGTAACGATCGCCATGCCAGCCGATCGTGACTTCGGCCGGGGCAGGATAGGCGACGCAGCCGGTGAGCATCACGCTCGACAGCGCACCCAGCATGACAGCGGACAGCACGATGGATTTCATGTTTGTTCTCCCTGGGGAAACGGCACGTCGATCGTACGGGCCCTCAAAATTTCACGTGGTAAGAAGTTGCTACCGCACATGACACGACACCCCAGGCGTTTCGTCGGAACCGGTGAAAGCAGCGGTAGCCGTATCCGCCGGACAGACGCATCGTTGGCCGCCTGCCACGACGGGCACCATGCGTCCCATCTGCCCCGGTAACGATTCCGTCGATTGTTCAGACAAATCCTGACAACCGGAAGGGGTATCTCGTAATCGTATTGAGAATGATTTGCGTTTACGTTAAATTTCGCTATCTCGGAATTTGACGGAGCAGATCGATGGCGATGGCGGAAGTGCTCGACCGACCGGCGGCGGCAGCGGCAAACCCGTTCCTCGGCAGTTATCCCGACCGGCCGCCGCGTGCGCGCCGCACCGCGGAGCCTCGTGCGCAGGGCGCGTTGCTCGACGTGCTGATCTCGCATCGCGCGATGCTCGTCAATGTCGCGCGCGGCTTCGTCGGCTGCGCGAGCCGCGCCGAGGACGTCGTGCACGACGTGTTCGTGAAGCTCGTCGAATTCCCGAACCAGGATGCGGTGCGCCAGCCGGTCGCGTACGTGACGCGGATGGTGCGCAATGCGTCGATCGACGCGTGCCGCCGGCAAAGCCTCGAGAACGTCTATCACACGGAAGAGGACGACGGCTTCGACGTGCCGTCGCCCGAGCCGACGCCGGAAGCCGCGCTGCTGACCCGCGACACGCTGCGGCGCGTGTGGGCGGCGCTCGACGATCTGCCGGCGCGCAGCCGTGCAGCCTTCGAGATGGTGCGGCTGCGCGAGGAGACGCTGCAGACCGCGGCGCGCGCGCTGAACGTGTCGCAGACGCTCGTGCATTTCATGGTGCGCGACGCGGAGCGTCACTGCGCGGAATGCCTCGACGCGTGCCATCGCGGCGTCGAGTGCCCGGTGTTCCTGGGCGGCCGCGCACGGCGCCGGTAAAAAAACGGGCCGGCCAACCGTCTATCAGACAGGAGCGGCCGAAACCGCCGCTTCGCCACCTTCAACCGCCCAGCGATTTCCGATCATGACGCAAGCCCCGACGCCTTCCGCCGACACCGACGATCTCGTCTACACGGTCGTCATCAACGACGAAGAACAGTATTCGATCTGGCCGACGTTCCGGCCCGTGCCGGCCGGCTGGCGCGAAGTCGGCGTGAGCGGCCCGAAAGCCGACTGCCTCGCGCACATCGAGACCGTCTGGACCGACATGCGCCCCGCGAGCCTGCGCCGCGCGATGGACGGCGAGCGCGCATCGCGCGCGTCGTGACCCGCTGCGCCGCGTTTGCGGCGCGCCACCTGAAGAGGACGTTGCATGACCCTGCTTTCGTTGCCGACGCTCGACGACCTGCATATCGAGCCGGGGCTGCCCACCGTCGTGTCGCCGCGCGGCGACGACGGGATGTCGATCGACGACGTCGCGCCGCTCGCGCGCGAGATCGCGGCCGACACGCTCGAACGGGCGGGCGGCGTGTTGTTCACGGGCTTTCACGTGCCGTCGATCGATGCGTTCCAGCAATTCGCGGCATCGTTCGGCGATCCGCTGATCGGCTATGAATATGCGTCGACGCCGCGCAGCCAGGTGGAAGGCGCGGTCTATACGTCGACCGAATACCCGCCGCACCGCGCGATTCCGCTGCACAACGAGCAGTCGTACACGCGCGAATGGCCGCTGCGGATCTGGTTTCACTGCGCGCTCGCCGCGCCGAAAGGCGGTGCGACGCCGATCGCGGACAGCCGCGCCGTCTATCGCGCGCTCGATCCTGCGCTGATCGCGCGCTTCGAGAAGCGCGAGCTGCTGTACGTGCGCAATTTCGGGCAGGGGCTCGACCTGCCGTGGCAGCAGTCGTTCGGCACCGACGAGCCGGCCGAAGTCGAGCGGATGTGCGCGGCGCGCGGCATCGAGTGCGCCTGGCGCACCGACGACGACGGCGAGCTGCTGCTGCGTACCCGCGAACGCTGCCAGGCCGTCGCACGCCATCCGCGCACCGGCGACCGCGTGTGGTTCAACCAGGCGAACCTGTTTCACCTGTCGGCGCTCGACGACGACATGCAGGAAGCGCTCGTCGACGCGGTCGGGCTCGAGAACGTGCCGCGCAACGTGTATTACGGCGACGGCGAACCGCTCGAAGCCGATGCGCTCGCGGAGATTCGCGGCGTGCTCGACCAGCAGCGCATCGTGTTCCCGTGGCGCACGGGCGACGTGCTGATGCTCGACAACATGCTGACCGCGCATGCGCGCGACCCGTTCGAGGGGCCGCGCAAGGTCGTGGTCGCGATGGCGCAGAGTTATACGGTCCCGCGCGACCGAACGGAGGATTGATGACGCGTAGTACCGCCGCGCTTGCCGCGCGCGGGCTGTCGGTAGGGTATCGCGACCATGTCGTGATCGACGGGCTGGACCTGTCGATCGCGGCCGGCCGCGTAACCGCGCTGTGCGGACCGAACGGCTGCGGCAAGAGCACGCTGCTGCGCACGCTCGCGGGCCTGCAGCCCGCGCGTGCCGGCCATGTCGAAGTGAACGGCCAGCCGCTCGCGGCGTTTCGCCGTCGCGCGCTCGCGCGCGAGCTCACGATGCTCGCGCAGTTCAACCAGATTCCGTCGGGCCTCACGGTGCGCGAGCTCGTCGCGTACGGACGTTATGCGTACGGCGGCTTCCTGCGCGGCCTGTCGAGGGCCGACCATGCGGCGATCGACGAGGCGCTCGACACGAGCGGCCTCGCGGGCGACGCGGAGCGCGACGTCGGCGCGCTGTCGGGCGGCGAGCGCCAGCGCGCATGGATCGCGATGGCGCTCGCGCAGCAGGCGCCTATCGTGCTGCTCGACGAACCGACGACCTATCTCGACATCCATCACCAGCTCGACATCCTCGATGCGCTGCGCACGCTGAACCGCACGCGCGGGCTGACGATCGTGTGGGTGCTGCACGACCTGAACCAGGCGGCCGCGTACAGCGACGAGATCGTGCTGATGCGCGCGGGTCGCCTCGTCGCGCAGGGCACGCCCGACGCGATGCTCGATCCGGCGCGGCTGCGCGCGGCGTTCGGCGTCGAGATGCTGAAGCTTTCGCATCCGCAGACGGGCGCGCCGATGTGCGTGCCGGCCTACGGGCGGACGACCGACGGCGTGCCGCAGGCAGCCGGCATCTTCGACCGGGATCTCGCCGTATGACGACGTTCGCGATGCGCAAGCGCCTCGCGGCGGCGGGGAAGGGCACGGCGTCGGGCCGGGCCAGTGCAATCGCGTTCGGCCTTGTCGCGCTGATTGCCGCGCTCACGGTGCTGCGCGTCGCCCCCGATCTGCGCGTGTGGTGGGGTGCCGTGCCCGGCAGCGATGCCGCCGCGCTCGCGCACGTGTTCCTGTTCGACCTCAACCTGCCGCGCGTCGCGGCCGCGCTCGTCGCGGGCGGCTGCCTCGGCATCGCGGGCGCGCTGTTCCAGTCGCTCACGCGCAATCCGCTCGCGTCGCCCGACCTGCTCGGCGTGACGGGCGGTGCCCAGCTCGGCCTGCTCGCGGCAATGCTCGTGCCGGCGCTGGCCGGCGTGGCGTCGGTGCCGCTGCTGTTCGTCTGCGGGCTGGCCGCGGCCGCCTGCGCGATCGTCGCGGCCGGCGGCTGGCGCGCGACACCGTTGCGCCTCGTGCTCGCGGGAAGCGTGTGCATGCTGCTGTTCGCGGCGCTTTCGACGCTCGTGCTCGCCTTCTTCGAGCAGAACATCGCGGGCGCCGCGCTGTGGACCAACGGCAGCCTCTATCAGCCGGGCGCGACGGGTCTTGCGCTCGCCGCGCGCTGGCTCGTCGTGCCGCTCGTCGCGTTGCCGTTGGTGATCCGGCCGCTCAATCCGCTCACGCTCGGCGACGATGCGGCGGCCGCGGCCGGCGTGCGCGTCGATGCGACGCGGCTCGCCGCGACGATCGTCGCGGTCGCGTTCACGAGCGTGGCGGTCAGTATCGCGGGCCCGCTGTCGTATGTCGGCCTCGTCGCGCCGAACCTGTTGCGCCGGTGCGCGGCGCACGTGCGGCGCGGCTCGGCGTGCTGGTGCCGCTGTCGGCGCTCGCCGGCGGTGCGCTCGTGCTCGTCACCGACAGCGCGGTGCTCGCATCGGGTCTCGACGCGACGCTGTCGACCGGCGTCGCGATCGCGCTGGTCGGCACGCCGCTGATGCTGGCGATGATCCGGCGCGGCGCCGCGTGGTCGGGCGTGCTGCACGCGGACGCCGAACGCGCGGCCGGCGGCGGCTCGACGCGGCTCGTCGGCTGGCTCGAACGGCTCGGCTGGCCGCTACGCACGGCGCTGTTCGTCGCGGCGGGCGTGCTGATCGTGTTCGTCGGCGTGTCAGCCGGCCCCGAGTGGCTGTCGATCGCGCGCTGGTCCGATGCGCTGTCTGGCCACGATGCGCTCGCGCGGATGCTGATCGACCTGCGCATGCCGCGCCTGTTGTGCGCGCTGCTTGCCGGCGCGCTGCTCGCGGTGAGCGGCGTCGCGATGCAAAGCGTCGTGCGCAATCCGCTCGCGGGGCCCGAAGTGCTCGGCGTCACGCAGGGCGCGGGGCTCGTCACGCTGTTCGCGTTGTCGACATGGCCGCTGATGGGGCATGTGACGCTCGCGGCGGCTGCGCTGATCGGCGGCGGCCTGTCGCTCGCGATCACGCTCGCGCTGAATCACCGGCATCGCTATGCGCCGCTCGCGGTGGCGCTGACGGGTATCGTGATCGGCGCGCTGTGGACGACGCTCGCGCAGTGGTTGATCACGCAGGAAAGCGTGCAGCCCGCACGCTTCGTCGTGTGGCTCGTCGGCGGTACCTATGGCCGGAGCTGGGGCGAGGTGTCGATGCTGCTGCCGTGGTGCGTGCTCGCGGTGCCCGTGTTCGCATGGCTCGCGAAACCGCTCGACATGCTCGCGCTCGGCGACGACCGAGCCGCCGCGCTCGGCTCTGCCGGTGGCCGCGCTGCGGCCGCTCGCGCTGACGATCGCGACGCTCGCCGCGTGCGCGGCCGTCGCGGCGGTCGGGCCGGTCGGCTTCATCGGGTTGATGGCGCCGCACGTCGCGACGATGCTCGGCGCGCGCCGGCACCGGACGCGGCTGTGGCTCGCGGCCGCTTGCGGCGCGCTGATCCCGGCGTGGCGGATCTCGCGGCGCGTACGGTCGTCGCGCCGCGCGAAGTGCCGGCCGGCGTGCTGACCGCGCTGATCGGCGCGCCGTACCTGCTCGGGCTGCTGATCCTCGAGGGGCGCCGCGCCCGGCGCGCAGGGCGATGACGCCCGCGCTCGACGGCGCGCGCGCCACGCGTTTTTCGACATTCGCGCCCGAACCGTTCGCCGAACACCTCGACGTCGTCTGGCTCGGCATGCCGGACGACGCTCACGATGCACCGGGCCGTATCGTCGTACCCGTGAGCGCGTTGCCCGCGCACCGCGACATCGTGCTCGACGCGATGGTCGGCCATTACGGCGGCGATCCGGCGCAGCATGCGCGCGCGCTGATGTCGCAATGGAGCAAATACTATTTCGGCCGCGCGGCGCCGGCCGGCGTCGTCGCCGCGCTGACGCTCGGCCGGCCGCTCGACATGACGCCCGAGCGGACGTTCGTCGCGCTCGACGACGGGATGCCCGCCGCGCTGTATTTCCCGCACGATGCGCTCGGCGCACCGTGCGACGACCCGGCGCCCCGCTATGCGGGGCTCGTCGCGCATCTCGGCACGGTGATCGACCTGCTCGCGGCGATGGGCCGCGTCACGCCGCGCGTGCTGTGGAGCAACGCGGGCAATCTGCTCGACTATCTGCTCGATACGTATCGTTCGCTGCCATCCGTGGCCGATCCCGTGCGCGATGCGGACTGGCTGTTCGGGTCGAGCTGCGTGCACGGCGAGCCGAATCCGCTGCGCGCCCCCGTGCGCGATGCCGTGCCGCGCTCGGCGCTGCTGCCGACGCCGTTTCGCGCGCGCCGCGTGTGCTGCCTGCGCTATGAAATTCCCGGAGAAACGCAACTGTGTGGAAGCTGCCCCTTGCTACTGACGATGGACGACGCGGCGCTGGCCGAGCAGGACGCGATCCGGTGACGAATAGCGGCCGCCGGCACGCGCTCGGCGCACTCGCGGCGCTCGGCGCCGCGTGCTGCGGCGCGCTTTCCGCTCCGTCCCGCGCGGTTGCCGCGACGCTCGATGTCCATCGTGCTCAGGGCGTACGTACGCCGGGGGCGGTGTCGCTGGCCGGCAATCCCGTCGTGTCGCAGGCGAGCGCGACGATGCCGGTGTGCCCGCAACGCGTGGTCGCGCTCGACTTCATGTTCGCGGAAAGCGTGATCGCGCTCGACATCGTGCCGGTGGGGATGGCCGATACCGCGTTCTATCCGGGCTGGCTCGGTTATCAAAGCGACCGGCTCGCGAACGTGACCGATATCGGGTCGCGCCAGGAGCCGGGCCTCGAAGCGATCGCGGCGGTCAAGCCGGACCTGATCATCGGTGTCGGTTTCCGGCATGCGCCGATTTTCGATGCGCTCGACCGGATCGCGCCGACGATCCTGTTTCAATTCAGTCCGAACGTGTCGGACGGCGGCGTGCCGGTCACGCAGCTCGACTGGATGCGGCAGATCTTCCGGACGATCGGTGCGGTGACGGGGCGCGACGCACGTGCGCAGGCGGTCGATGCGCAGCTCGATGCGGGCATCGCGCGCAATGCGGCGCGGCTCGCGGCCGCGGGCCGCAAGGGCGAGCGCGTCGCGCTGCTGCAGGATCTCGGCTTGCCCGACCGCTACTGGGCCTATACGGGCAACAGCACGTCGGCGGGCCTCGCACGGGCGCTCGGGCTCGATCCGTGGCCGAAGAAGCCGACGCGGGAAGGCACGCTGTACGTAACGTCCGCCGACTTGCTCAGGCAGCGCGACCTGGCCGTGATGTTCGTGACCGCATCGGGGATGGACGTGCCGCTGTCCGCGAAACTCGATTCGCCGGTGTGGCGCTTCGTGCCCGCAATGAAGGAACACCGGATCGCGCTGATCGAACGCAACATCTGGGGGTTCGGCGGGCCGATGTCGGCGCTGAAGCTGGCCGACGTGATGACCGATACGATGCTGAAGCTGCCGGCCGCGCGTTGAGTGTGCGGCGGTCGATCGGTGGAGGGTTGCCGCTTCGGCTTCGACGGGCAGGGCGTTGCGGTTGCCCCGACTCGCGGTGAATCACCGGGTCCTTCCACGAACGCGCCACGCTGCGCACCCTAAACATTCCCTTCCGAAACGAAAATCGCCGACGCACTGCCATTGCAGCGCGTCGGCGATTTTTTCATCGACTTGCCGTGTTACGCGCTCAGCGCATCGACACCATCCTGCGCGCGAGACCGCGCCGGCGACGTGTCGCTGACGATGCGCCCGTTGTCGAGCTTCAACAGGCGGTCGGCGAGATCGAAGTAGCGGTCGTCGTGCGTGATCACGATCACCGCCTTGCCGCGCGCACGCAGCTCGGGCAGCAGTTGTTCGTAGAACACGGCCTTGAACGACGGGTCCTGGTCGGCCGCCCATTCGTCGAACAGGTAGAACGGCCGGTCCTCCAGGTACGCGACGACGAGCGCGAGCCGCTTGCGCTGCCCGGTCGACAGTGCGCGGGTCGAGAACGCGCCGTCCACCACCTTCACCTTGTGATCGAGCGCGAGCTTCGCGACGAGCGCGTTCGCGCGTGCATCGGCCTGCGCGCGGGACGGATCGTCGGGATCGACGATGCCGAGCAGCGCATCGAACAGATGGAAATCGTTGAACACCGCGCTGAAGCGCTGACGGTACGCGGCGCGCTCGCGCCAGCCGATCGTGCGGCCGTCTACCTCGATCGTGCCTTCTTCCGGTTCGTAGAGCCCCGTCAGCACCTTCGCGAGCGTCGTCTTGCCGCTGCCGTTGCCGCCGACGATGAACACGAGCTCGCCCGGCTGGATCGTCAGGTTGATCGGCCCGATGCTGAACATCCGTTCGTCACGCTCGTGGAAGTACGCATGCGTGACGCCGCGCAGCGTGACGGCGCCGGCCGGCGGCACGTCGGGTGCGTCGGCTGCCGGCGGCACCGTGCGCAGCGCGCCGAATTCGGCCATCACGCCTTCGATCCGCGTGAGCGACACGCGGGCCGCGTTGACGGTCGGCAGGTTGTTCAGCAGCCCGTCGAGCGGCACGAGCATGAACAGGAACACGACGACGTAGCCGGCGGCCGCGGCTGGATCGGCATGCACGCCGAGCTGCGGCCAGAACGACGCGATGCCGAGGAACACATAGAACAGGAAGATGATCCAGCCGACCCCGACCGCATACGCGCTGAATGCGCGGCGGCGGTGGTCGCGCACTTCGCCGATCGCGGCGCCGAGCTGGCCGTCGACGAACTGGCGTGCGCGTTCGTCGTGCAGCTTCAGCTCCTTCGCGCCGGAAAACAGCGAGCCGAGATAGCCGAACAGGCGATCCTGCGCCTGGCCGGCCGCTTCGAGCGACGCGATCGCGCGGCGGTCGCCGGTGTGATAGCCGAGCGAGCCGGCGAGGATCGCGGCGAGCGCCAGCAGGCACACCGGCCACGACAGCCACGCGAGGTAGCCGAGGCAGCCGAACACGATCGAGCCGTGCATGACCAGGTTCGGCAGCGCGAAGAACAGCATCGACACGTTGGTGGCGTCGTCGGTCAGCACCGACTGCACGGGCGCCGCGCCGATCCGCTCGATGTCGCGCAGCTCGGCCGCGCCGACGCGCCGCGCGAGATGCACGCGCAGCCGCGCCATCGTGTCCTGCGACAGGCGCGCGAACAGCGTGCCCGACACGATCCGCGTGACGAGCGCGATCACGGCGCACAGTGCGAAGCGCCACGCGAGCGACGCGTCGGCCGCGCCCGGCTGCGACAGCGCGCGGTTCAGCGTCGCGACGAGCAGCACGCTCGCGACGCCGTTCAGCACGCACGCGGTGAGCGCCAGCGCGAGCGACACGCGGCTTTCGCGCAACAGCGCAAGGATCAGGCGCGCCGCGGGGCGGCCGGGGGAAGCGTCGAGGGACGGCGGGGAGGAAGGCTCGTGGGCGGCTGTCATCGGCAACGTCGGTAAGGGAAGGCAAGCGAAAAAGCGGGAACGGCAAAACTGACGCGAAAGCGGCGGGCGAGGCGGGGCCCCGTTCCGGCTTTCCTCCCTGATAGACGAACGGGCCGCGCAAATATTTAGCGGCCCGTTCAAAAAAGGCGTCCGCACGCGCTTTGAGCGCAAAACGGTAAAAAATCGGCGGCGCCATTCGTCACACCAGTGAAGCCGCCCCAAGCGGCCCCGAGACTTGGCCGAAGCGGCCGGACCGAAGGACTTCACGCACATGACGAGTTTCCCGACTGCGCTGCATCACCGAATCCGCGAACTGGCGCGCCTCGCGCCCGACGCCCCCGCCATCGCGGTCCCTTTCCAGAATGACTTGCGCCTGACGCGCGGCGCGCTCGACGCGCGGGCATCGCGGCTGGCCCGGCAACTGCGCGCGGCCGGCGTCGGCGCGGAAGTGCGGGTGGGCGTGTGCGTCGAACGCTCGGGCGAACTGTTCGTCGCGCTGCTGGCCGTGCTGAAGGCGGGCGGCGTGTTCGTGCCGCTCGATCCGCGTCACCCGGCCGCGCGCCTCGACTGGATCGTCCAGGATGCACAGTTGCGGCACGGGATCGTCGATGCGGCCGGCCGCGCAGCGCTCGGCAAGCCGTTCGAACACGCGTTTGACGTGGCCGCCGACGCGGCGGATGGGCAGGAGATCGTTGCGGAGGACGAAGCAGTACCCGTCCACCCGCGTTCGGCCGCCTACATGATCTATACGTCGGGGTCGACCGGCACGCCGAAGGCGGTCGTCGTCGAACACGGGCCGCTCGCCGCGCATTGCGATGCACTCGCTGCCGCGCTGCCGATCGAGGCCGGCGACCGGCTGCTGCATTTCGCGTCGGTCAATTTCGACGCCGCGCACGAGTGCTGGCTCGCGCCGCTCGCGACCGGCGCCAGCATCGTCGTGGCGCCGCCGCAGCCGTTCGCACCGGATGTCGCGCATGCGTTGCTGGTGAGCGAATCGGTCAACGTGGCCGCGTTCCCGCCCGCGTACCTGCGCGAATTCGCGGCGGTGGCCGCGCGCGACGGCGTGCCGCCGGCACTGCGCGTGCTCGCGTTCGGCGGCGAGGCGCTGCCGCAGCAGGCGTTCGAATTCGTGCGCAGCACCTTCCCGTCGGTACGCCTGATCAACGGCTACGGGCCGACCGAGGCCGTGATCTCGCCGATGCTGTGGCCGGTCGAACCGGGCGAGACGCCGGTGCTGGCTGCCGACGATGCGTACGCGTCGTTGCCGATCGGCCGCGTGATCGGGCCGCGCATCGCGCGTGTCGACGGTGGCGAGGCCGATGGCGTGGGTGAGTTGCTGCTGGGCGGCGTCTGCGTCGCGCGCGGCTATCACGGCCGCCCGGCGCTGACGGCCGAACGTTTCATTCCCGATGCGGACGGCGAACCCGGTGCGCGCGTGTACCGCACCGGCGATCTCGCGCGGCTGCGCGACGACGGTGCATTCGACTACCTCGGCCGCCTCGACGATCAGGTCCAGGTGCGCGGCGTACGCGTGGAGCCCGCTGAAATCGCCGCGTGCCTGCGCTCGCATCCGGCCGTGGCCGATGCGGCCGTGGTGGCCGAAACCGGCAACGGGCCGACGCGGCTGATCGCTTGCGTCGCGCTGCGCGGCGCGGCCGATGACGCAGCACTGAAAGAACATGTGGCCGCGCAGCTGCCGGCCGCATGGCAGCCGCACCGGTTCGTGCGGTGCGATGCGCTGCCGTACACGCTGAACGGCAAGATCGACCGTGCCGCGCTGCGCGAGCAGATCGCCGCCGCGCGCGACACCGCGCAACGCAGCGGCGACGCACCGCGCACGCCGACCGAACAACAGCTCGCCGGCCTCTGGCAGACGCTGCTCGGCCTCGACGTCACGCCGTCGCGTGACGATCGTTTCTTCGCGCTGGGCGCCGATTCGCTCGCCGCGATGCAGTTGCAGGCCGCAATCCGTGCGGCAGTGCGCGTGAACCTGCGGCTCGATGCGCTGTTCGCCGATCCGGCGCTGTTCGAACTGGCCGAAGCGGTCGATCGCGCGGAACGCGAAACCGGCGAGCCGCTGGCCATCATTTCCGCGCGCCGTGTACCGGCCGATGCGGCCGTGTCCGCCGTACCGCATGTCGACCGTGCCGCGTCGCTCGCCCAGCAACGTTTCTGGGTACTCGCACAAACGCGCGATGCAAGCGCCGCGTATCACATCGCCGCGCACTGGACGATCGACGGCACGCTCGATCGCGCCGCGCTGCAGCGCGCGCTCGATCACGTGATCGGCCGCCACGAAGCCTGGCGCACGACGCTCGTCGACGACGACGACGGCGTCGTGATGCAGCGGATTCATGCCCGTCTGCCGGTGTCGATCGCCGACATCGACCTGCGCGACCAGCCGCCCGCCGCCCGCGACGCGCAAGCCGCGCGTCTCGCCGAGCGCGATGTGGCGGAGCCGTTCGACCTCGCACGCGGCCCGCTGCTGCGTGCGACGCTGGTCGCACTGGCCGACGACCGCCACCGCCTGCTGCTGACCGCCCATCACGCGATCACCGACGGCTGGAGCTCGCGCTGCGCGTTCGACGAACTGTCGGCCGCCTATCGCGCGTATGCCGAAGGCCGGGAACCGTCGCTGCCCGACCTGCCGATCCAGTACGCCGACTATGCGGACTGGCAACGCGACATGCTGGCCGGCGGCGAGGGCGAGCGCCAGCTCGACTACTGGCGCGGCGCGTTGCGCGACGTGCCGGGCCCGCTCGCGCTGCCGGTCGACCGGCAGCCGGGCGCCACACGCACGCTGCAGGGCGCGCGCGTGTCGGTGCGGCTGCCCGACGCGGTCGCGGCCGACGTGCGGCGACTCGCGCGCGACGCGCAGGCAACGGTCTTCACGGTGCTGCTGGCCGCGCTCGATGCGTGGCTGTCGCGCGTGACCGGCGCAACAGATGTCGTCGTCGCGGTGCCGGTTGCGCATCGCCAGCGCCCGGAAACGCGCGCGCTGCTCGGGCTGTTCCTGAATACGGTCGCGCTGCGTGTGCAAGTGGCGCCGACGCTGCCGTTCCGCGCGCTCGTCGATGCGGCGCGCACGGCGGCGCTCGACGCGGTCGCGCATCAGGACGTGCCGTTCGAGCGCGTCGTCGACGCGGTGAAGCCGCCGGTCAAGCGCGGCGACGAATGGCTGCGCGTGAAATTCGCGCAGCAGTTCGACGCGCGGCACGACAGCGTGCTGCCGGGCGCGACGGCCGTTGCAACGCCGGGGCCCGACCTGGCCGCACGCTTCGACTTCGCCGTGGATTTCACCGACGATGCAAATGGCATCGAACTGGTCGCGGCCTATGCGACCGACTGCATCGATGCCGACACCGCGCGTGCGTGGCTCGACAGCTACGCGGCGCTCGTCGGTGCGGCCGCGCGCGATCCGCACCAGACGACGGCCGTATTGCCGTGCGACGCATCGGCCGCTTCGCGCCAGCCGCGCGACGGCCGTGCGCTGCACATCGAACATGCTGACATCGTCGCCGCGTTCGCGCGGCAGGCAGCCGCGTATCCGCATCGCGTCGCGCTCGCCGATGCGTCGGCGTCGCTGACGTTCGCCGAGCTCGACGACGCATCGAACCGCATCGCTCGCGCGCTGACCCAGCGCGGCGTGGCGGCCGAGACGTCCGTCATCGTCTCTATCGAACGCTCGGCGCGCTTCGTCGTCGGCCTGCTCGGCGCGCTGAAGTCCGGTGCGCTCGCCGTGTTGCTCGATCCCGCGCAGCCCGCCGCGCGACTGGCCGCGGCGGCCGCCGACTGCGGCGCGCGCTGGGCGCTCGTCGCGGAACCGGCCGCATGGCCTGCCGGCATCGACGCACAGCCGCTCGACGTCGACACGCTCGCGCAGGACGCAACCCTCGCGCACGCAACCGGCTTGCGCATTGCACCGCATCCGGAGCAGGGCGCATACCTGATCTATACGTCGGGCTCGACCGGTACGCCGAAGGGCGTCGTCGTGTCGCACGGCGCGCTGGCCGACTACGTGCAGGGGATGCTCGACGAACTCGCGTTCGCACCGGACGCGTCGTTCGCGATGGTGTCGACCGTCGCGGCCGACCTCGGCCACACGACGCTGTTCGGCGCGCTGTGCGCGGGCCGTACGCTGCACCTGCTGCCGGCCGCGTGCGCGTTCGATCCGGACCTGTTCGCGGACGAGATGCGCCGCCGCGACGTCGGTGTCCTGAAGATCGTGCCGAGCCACCTGCAGGCGCTGCTCGACGCACGTGTGCCGGCCGACGTGCTGCCGCGCCACGCGCTCGTGACGGGCGGCGAAACGCTCACGTGGGCGCTCGTCGCGCGCGTGGCCGCGCTTGCGCCGGCCTGCCGCGTGATCAACCACTACGGGCCGACCGAAGCGACCGTCGGCGCGATCGCCTGCGACACGGCGTCGATCGCCGCCGATGCGCGCGATCCGGCGAGCGGCGTGCCGCTCGGCCTGCCGCTGCCGAATGCGCGCGCGCTGGTGCTCGACGCGTTCGGCGCATGCGTGCCGGCCGGTGCGACGGGCGAGCTGTACCGGGCGGGCCGGGCGTCGCGCGCGGCTACCTGGGGCGTCCGGCGCAGACCGCCGAGCGCTTCGTACCCGATCCGTTCACGCCCGGCGCGCGGCTGTATCGCACCGGCGACCGTGTGCGGTTGTGCGCGGACGGCCGTCTCGCGTTCCTCGGCCGCATCGACGACCAGGTGAAGATTCGCGGCTACCGCGTCGAACCGGGCGAGGTGAGTGCGGCAGTGCGTGCGGCCGGCCCGATCGCACAGGCCGAAACGCTCGCGATCGACCACGACGGCCGCCTGCGGCTCGCGACGTTCGTCGTGATGCGCGACGGTTCGACATTCGACGAGGCGGCCGTGCGCGCGGCACTTGCCGCGAAGCTGCCTGACTACATGGTGCCCGCGCAGTTCGTCGCGCTCGTGCGCCTGCCGGTCACCGCGAACGGCAAGATCGATCGCGCGGCGCTGCGTGAACTGGCGGCGGCGCCGGTCGTGACCGCCTCCGGCGATGCACCGCAGGGCGCGATCGAAACGGTGCTCGCCGAAGTCTGGCAGGCCGTGCTGAAAGCGCCGAAGGTCGGCCGCGACGACAACTTCTTCGAGCTCGGCGGCGATTCGATCCTCGTGCTGCAGGTGATCGCCCGCGCGCGCAAGCGTGGTGTGCGCTTTACGCCGAAGCAGCTGTTCGACGGCCCGACGGTCGCCGAACTCGCGCGTACCGCGAAGACGGAGGACGTGACTGCCGCCGCCGCGCAGCCTGCCATTGCGGCCGCAGCCAGCGCGCCGGTAGCAGCAAAGGTCCTGACGCCCGCGCAGCAGCGCTTCTTCGCGCTCGATATCCCGCATCCTGGCCACTGGAACCAGTCCGTTGCGTTCGACGTGCGCGGGCCGTTCGACGCCGATGCATTCGCGCGCGCGTTCGACGCATTGCTGACGCATCACGACGCGTTCCGCCAGCGTTTCGCACGTGGCGCGGACGGCAACTGGCATGCGAGCGAGGCGGCGAAACCGTACGACGCGCTGCCGTTCGTCGAAGTCGCCGCCCGCGACGAAGCCGACGCACTCGCGCGCTTCGACGCGCTGCAGCGCCGTCTCGACCTCGGCCGCGGGCCGCTTGCCTGCGCCTGCGCGGCACGGCTGCCGGACGGCGCGACGCAGCTGTATCTGGCGATTCACCATGCGATCGTCGACGGCGTGTCGTGGCGCATCCTGCTCGACGACCTCGACACGGCCTACCGTGCCGCATGCGAACGCGCGCCGGTTCGACTGTCGCAGCCGGGCCTGCGTGTGGATGCATGGGCTGCACGGCTCGCCCGTGCGGCAACGGAACCGGCATCGCCGTTCGCGGCCGAGGCCGCGTACTGGGCCGGCATGGCGCAGGGTGACGACATCGTGCCCGATCATCCCGACGCGGCGGCGACGAACGCCGATGCGGCCGCTGTCGTGCAGACGATCGACGCAGCCGTGACCCGGGCGGCGCTGACCGATGCGCACGCGGCCTACCGCACGCAGACGATCGAACTGCTGGGCGCGGCGCTTGCCCTGGCACTGGCCGGCGTGAGCGGTGCCGCATCGTGCCGAGTAGAACTGGAAGGGCATGGCCGCGAGGCGCTGTTCGACGACGTGGATGCCAGCCGCACGATCGGCTGGCTGACGAGCCATTACCCGGTGACGTTGCCGGTCGCGGCCACGGCAAGCGACACGCTGTGCGCGGTCAAGGACACGCTGCGCGCGGTGCCGCACAAGGGGCTGGGCTTCGGCGTGCTCGCGCATTACGGCGATGCGGCGACGCGAGCGGCGCTGGCCGCCGTGCCGCGTCCGCGCGTCACGTTCAACTATCTCGGCCAGTTCGATGCGCCGCGCGACGCAACGCTCGTGCCGCGCTTCGGCGGCACCGGCGTCGAGCGCGACCCGCAGGGGCCGCTCGGCAATACGCTCGCGATCCACGCATACCTCGACACGGATCGCGACGGCGCACGCACGCTGAAAGTGCACTGGGTCTACGGCGCACCGCAATTCGAGCGTGCGACGATCGACGCATTCGCCGAACGTTTCGCGGCGGCGCTGCGCGAGCTCGTCGACGCATGCGCGTCGCGCGTGGCGCATCGTGGCGGTGGCGCGACGCCGGGCGATTTCCCGCTCGCGCAGGCCGCCGGGCTCACGCAGGCCGCGATCGACCGCACGCCGCTCGACTGGCGCGCGATCGACGACGTGTATCCGTTGTCGCCGATGCAGCAGGGCATCCTGTTCCATGCGCTGTTCGCCCCCGGTCATGCCAGCTACGTGAACCAGCTCGTCGCGACCGCGACCGCGCTTGACGCCGACCGGCTCGCGGCCGCGTTCGACGCGTCGATCGCGCGCCACGACATCCTGCGCACGAGCGTGATGCCGGACGAAGCCGCGCCGCTGCAATGCGTGCATCGTCATGCGCGGATGCCGGTCGAACAGCTCGACTGGCGCACCCGCGGCGACACGTTCGACGCCGATTTCGACACCTGGCTCGCCGCCGATCGCGCACGCGGTTTCGACTGGCGCGAGCCGCCGCTGATGCGGCTCACGTTGATCCGCGTGACTGACGACGCATGGCGCGTCGTGTGGACGCGTCACCACGTGCTGCTCGACGGCTGGAGCACCGCGCGCCTGCTCGCCGGCGTGCTGCGCGACTATCGCGACCCGGAGGCCGTGTCGCCATTCGCGAGCCGCCCGGCGCTGCGTTATCGCGACTTCATCGCGTGGCTCGGCACGCGCGACCGCGACGCCGACGAACGCTTCTGGACGGAACGCCTCGCACGACTCGACGCGCCGACGCTGATCGCGGAACGCACGGCCGACCGCGCGGATGCCGACATGGTCACGTGGCGCGCGACGCTCGATGCCGACACGCTGACGCGTGTCGCTCAGACGGCGCGCGCACTGAAGCTGACGGTCAACACGCTGGTGCAGGGCGCGTGGGCGCTCGCGCTGCAGCGGATGACGCACCAGCCGGCCGTCGCGTTCGGCGCGACCGTCGCGGGCCGCCCCGATGCGCTCGCGGACGTCGATTCGGTGCTCGGTCTCTTCATCAACACGCTGCCGGTGATCACGGCGCCCGCGCCGCAACAACGCGCGGCCGACTGGCTGCAGACGCTGCAACGCGAGAACGCGGCCGCCGCCGAGCACGCCCACACGCCGCTTGCCGACATCCAGCGCTGGGCGCGCGGCGCGGGCGGCGCACTGTTCGACACCCTGGTCGTGTTCGAGAACTACCCGGTCGACGATACGATGCGCGACGCCGATCCGCGAGCGTTGGCGTTGAGCGGTGTGCGCAGCATCGAAGCGACCGATTTCGCGCTGACGCTCGTGATCGAGAGCGGCGCCGAGCTGACGATCGACTATGGCTACGACACCGCGCGCGTCGATGCACGTCAGGTTGAAACCTGGCACCGCGCCTTCGCGTGCGCACTCGATGCACTGGCCCGCACGCCGGATGCGTTGCTCGGCACGCTGTCGATCGCCGACGAAGCGACTCGTAACGCACTGGCGCAAGCGCAAGACACCGCCCGCGCATGGCCGGCTGCGCAGCAACAGCCGCTGCACCTGCAATTCGCCGATGCGGCACGGGCGACGCCCGACGCGATCGCGCTCGAATACGAGGACGTACACGGTGGCGTGCATCGCGCGACCTATCGCGAACTCGATGTCGGCACGTCACGCATCGCGGCTGCGCTGCGCCGGCGCGGCGTGCAGCCCGACACGCCGGTCGCGCTGTGCGTCGAACGCTCGTTCGACATGGTGATGGCGCTGGTCGGCGTGCTGAAGGCCGGCGCGGCCTACCTGCCGATCGATCCCGACTATCCGGCCGAGCGCATTGCCTACATGCTGCGCGACGCGCGGCCGGCCGTCGCGATCACGCTGGCCCACCTGCGCGAGCAGGTCGAGGCCGCGCTCGGCGATGGCGTCGCCACGCAGTTGCTGACGGTGGCGGACCTGCTCGCCGATGAAGCCGAAGGCGACGCCGCCGGCGCGACCGCCACGATCGACGATGCCCAGCTCGCGTACCTGATCTACACGTCCGGTTCGACCGGGAAGCCGAAGGGCGCCGGCAATACGCACGGCGCGCTCGCGAACCGGATCGCATGGATGCAGCACGCCTACCGGCTGACGCGCGACGACGTCGTGCTGCACAAGACGCCGTTCGGCTTCGACGTGTCGGTGTGGGAGTTCGTGTGGCCGCTGGCGATCGGCGCGAAGCTCGCGATCGCCGCGCCTGGCGACCATCGCGATCCGGCGCGTCTCGCAGCGGCGATCCATGCGCACGGCGTGACGGTGCTGCACTTCGTGCCGTCGATGCTCGCCGCGTTCGCCGCGTATCTCGACGATTTCTCGGCCGCTGCACAGTGCGACAGCGTGCGCCTGATCGTCGCGAGCGGCGAGGCGCTCGCGCCGGAACTCGTCGCAAAGCTGGCGCGGCTGCTGCCGAACGCGACGCTCGTGAACCTGTACGGGCCGACCGAAGCGGCGATCGACGTGTCGCACTGGACCTGCGGCCCCGACGACGCGCATGCGGTTGCCGTACCGATCGGCCATCCGATCGCGAACCTGCAACTGCACGTGCTCGATGCGGCATGGCAGCCGGTGCCGGTGGGCGCCACCGGCGAACTGTATCTCGCGGGCGCGGGCCTTGCGCGCGGCTATCTCGGCCGCCCGGCGCTGACCGCCGAGCGCTTCGTGCCCGATCCGTTCGTGCCGGGCGCGCGCATGTACCGCACGGGCGACCTCGCACGTCGGCGTGCCGACGGTGCGCTCGACTATCTCGGCCGCGTCGACACGCAGGTGAAGCTGCGCGGCCAGCGGATCGAGCCGGGCGAGATCGAGGCATTGCTGCGTGCGGCGCCCGGCGTGAACGACGCGGTCGTGATCGTGCGCGACGAGCAACTGATCGGCTATGTCGCACGCGGCGACGCAGGCCCGCTCGACCGGGCGGCGCTGCTCGACGCGCTGCGCACGCAGTTGCCGGCCTACATGGTGCCGTCGCAACTGATCGAACTCGACGCGTTGCCCGTGACGCCGAACGGCAAGTGCGACCGCCATGCGCTGCCCGCGCCGGTGCGCGAAGCGGCGGCCGACGTCGAGCTCGCGACCGACACCGAGCGCGCGCTCGCCGCGATCTGGCAACGCGTGCTGCACGTGGACGCGATCGGCCGCGACGGCGATTTCTTCCTGCTCGGCGGCCATTCGCTGCTCGCGACGCAGGCCCACGCTCAGGCGAACCTGCACTGGGGGCTCGCGTTGCCGCTGCGCACGCTGTTCGACACACGCACGCTGGCGCGCTGCGCGGAAGCGATCGACGCGGCCTGCGCGGCCCGTGGCGAGACCGATGCGGCGAGCGCGATCGACGCGCTGCTCGGCGAACTGGAAACCCAATAAGGACGACGGATGACGAAGGTTCAACCCGACTGGCTCGCGCTCGCGACGCGTTTCGCGCAGTTGCCCGACGCGCAGCGCGCGGTCTTCATCGACAAGCTCGGCGCGGCCGGCATCGACTTCCGCGTGCTGCCGATCCCGCCGCGCACGCCGCGCCACGACCGCGTGCCGGCGTCGTTCGCGCAGACGCGGCTGTGGCTGCATGCGCGGCTGATCGATGCGCCAGACGCGTATCACATCACCGAGCGCCTGGCACTGACGGGCCCGCTCGACGCGCATGCGCTGCGCCTCGCGTGCGACGCGCTGATCGCACGCCACGAGGCGCTGCGCACCACCTTCGACGAAGCGCAGGACGGCGTCGCGCAGACGATCCATGCACCGTTGCGCTGCCCATGGCGCGAAACCGATCTTGAAGGGCTGCCGGACGCGCAACGCACGGCGCGCGCGGAAGCCGTCGCGACGGCCGACGAAGCCGAGCCGTTCGATCTCGGCGCGGCGCCGCTCGTCCGCGCGCATCTGGTGCGTTTCGATGCGACGCATCACTGGCTCGCGTTGACCGTGCATCACATCGTGTCGGACGGCTGGTCGTCGGGTGTGATGCTGTTCGAGCTTGCGGCGTTCTATCGCGCCTATGCGTCGGGCGAACCGGTGCCGCTCGCGCCGCTGCCGATCCAGTACGCCGATTACGCGCTGTGGCAGCGCCGCTGGCTCGACGCCGGCGAGCGTGACCGCCAGCTCGCGTTCTGGCGTGAACGGCTCGATCCGCAACGCGGCGTGCTGGCGCTGCCGGGCGCGGCCGCACGACCGGCGCGCCGCAGTGCGCGCGGCGCACGCCACGTGTTTTCGCTCGACGCGCGCATCGGTGCGCAACTGCGCGCATTCGCAGCCGCATCGGGCGCGACACCGTTCGCGGTGCTGCTCGCTGCGCTCGATGCGCTGCTGGCGCGCGCGACCGGCGACGCGCGGATCTGCGTCGGCGTGCCGGCCGCGAACCGCGAACGCGCGGAAGTCGCCGGCCTGATCGGTTTCTTCGTCAACACGCTGGCGATCGATGTCGACGTGCCCGCGCACGGCGATTTCTCGTCGCTGGTCGCACGCACGCAGCGCGCGCTCGTCGACGCGCAGATGCACCAGGACGTGCCGTTCGAGCAGGTGGTCGACGCGCTCGGCGTGCCGCGCAGCGCGAGCCATCATCCGCTGTTCCAGGTGATGGCCGCCTACGGCGAGCGCCGCGCGCTGCCGGCGCTCGGCGCGGCATCGGCCGCGTTGCTGCCGTCGGGTACGCCCTCCGCGAAATTCGACCTGACGCTGTCGGTCGAAGCGACGCCGGACGGTACGTTCGACGCCGCCTTCATCTATGCGCTCGACCTGTTCGAAGCGGACGCGATTGCCCGGCTGGCCGCACGCTTCGTCACGCTGCTCGCCGATGCGCTCGCGCGCCCCGACATGCCGATCGGCGATCTCGACTGGCTACCCGCCGCTGAGCGCGAGCAGCTCTTCGCGTGGAACGCACCGGCAGGCGCAACCGCGACTGAACCGTTCGTGCCCGTGCATGCCCGCATCGCCGCGCATGCTCACGCACGGCCCGACGCACGCGGCGTCGCCGATATCGATCGCGCGCTGACGCGCGGTGAAGTCGATGCGCGCGCGGCGCGCCTGGCACGCCACCTGGTGGCGGCCGGCGTTCGGCCGGAAATGCGCGTCGGCGTCGCGCTGCAGCGCTCGGTCGACCTGCTCGTCGCGCTGATCGCGGTGCTGAAGTCGGGCGCCGCGTTCGTGCCGCTCGACCCCGCGCATCCGCGCGAACGGCTCGCGCAGATCGTCGGCGACGCGAACATCGCGCACGTACTGACCGACGGCGCGAGCGCCGCGTCGCTGCCCGAACTGCCGGATCTGCGCCTCTGGCGCGCCGATGAAGTCGATGCCCTCGACGAAGCCGCGCACGTCGTGCTGCCGGACGTGCTGCCGGGCCACGCGGCCTATGCGATCTACACGTCGGGCTCGACCGGCAAGCCGAAGGGTGTGATCGTCGACCATGCGTCGTTCGCGCTGCATTGCGCGGCGATCGCCGAGCGCTACGGCGCGGGCGAGAACGACGTGTTCCTGTTGTTCCAGTCGGTCAACTTCGACGGCGCGCACGAAGGCTGGTTTTCGCAATACATGTCGGGCGCCGCCGTGTCGGTGACGGCCGACGTGCTGTGGCCGCCCGCGCAGACCTGCGCGATGATGGTCCGCGACGGCGTGACGATGACCTACGTGCCGCCCGGCTGCGCCGCGCAGCTCGCCGAATGGGCGCTCGCGCATGGCGCACCGCCGACGCTGCGTTCGCTGACGGTCGGCGGCGAGGCGACGTCGCGCGAGGCGTTCGCGATGCTGCGCCGCGCGCTGCCGAACGTGCGCGTGGTCAACGGCTACGGCCCGACCGAGACGGTCATCACGCCGACGCTGTGGATGTTCCGGCCCGGCGACGATCTCGCGATGCTCGGCGACGCCGCGTACCTGCCGATCGGCACGCTGGTTGGTGCACGCACCGCGCACGTGCTCGACGAACGGCTGCATCCGCTGCCGGTCGGCGTGATCGGCGAGCTGTACCTGGGCGGCGAGGGGATCGGCGTCGCGCGCGGTTATCTCGACCGCCCGGCACTGACGGCCGAGCGCTTCGTGCCCGATCCGTACGGCGCGCCGGGCGCGCGGCTGTACCGCACGGGCGACCTCGTGCGGCGCCGCGCGGATGGCGTGTTCGACTTCATCGGCCGCGTCGACCACCAGGTGAAACTGCGCGGGCTGCGCATCGAACTCGGCGAGATCGAGGCCCAGCTTGCCGCGCACGAGGCCGTGCGGGAAGCCTGCGCGGTCGTGCACGGGCAGGGCGCACTGGCGCAGCTCGTCGCTTATGTCGAACTGACCGCCGACGCACGGGCGGCCGCGCAGCCGGTCGAAGCCGCGACGCTCGACGCGCACCTGCGCCGCACGCTGCCCGATTACATGGTGCCCGCGCAGCTGATCGTGCTCGACGCGCTGCCGCGCAACGCGAACAGCAAGGTCGACCGCGCACGGCTGCCGGCGCCGGTACGCGTCGAACGTGCATACGAAGCGCCGCACGACGGCGACGAAGCCGCGCTTGCGGCGATCTGGTGCGACGTGCTGAATCTCGAGCGCGTGGGCCGTGGCGATCACTTTTTCGATCTCGGCGGCCATTCGCTCGCCGCCGTACGCGTCGCGACGCGCGTGGCCGAACGGCTCGGCCGCGACGTGCCGGTGCGCGCGCTGTTCGAGGCGCCGGTGCTCGCGCAGTATGCGTTGCAGGTTGCCGATGCGCCGCGCGCGGCGCACGCCGGTGCGGCGGCACCGGGCGTGGCCGTCGCCAAACCGGATGCACATGGCGTGTGGCCGCTGTCGCCGGCGCAGCTCGGCCTGTGGTTCCTGTGGCGCGCGCAGCCGGACAGCGCCGCGTACAACATTCCGGTCGCGCTGCGGGTGCGCGGCCCGCTCGACGTCGATGCGCTGCGTGCGGCCTTCTCGGATGTCACGGCCGTGCATCCGGCGCTGCGCGCGCGGCTCGTCGCGCGTGACGGCGCCATGCCGGGCCAGCGGATCGATGCAAATGTTTCTGTCGAACTGCCCGTGATCGACCTGTCGGCGCAATCCGATGCGCTCGTTCGCGCTGCGGTGCTGACCGACGAGGATGCACTCGCGCCGTTCGACCTGGCTGCCGATGCGCCGCTGTGGCGCGCGCGCGTGCTGCGGCTCGACGCGGACGACCATGTGCTGTCGATGACGATTCATCACATCGTGTCGGACGGCGAATCGATCGAGCTGTGGCTCGATGCGGTTCGTGCGCGCTATGTTGCGCGTGTGCAGGGCGGCGCCGGCGCCGTGCCGGCCGACGAGGCCGTCCAACCGGCCGCCCGACCGCTTGTGCTGCCCGCGCCGTGCCATCCGGCCCGCGTCGCCTACTGGCGTGACGCGCTGGCCGATCTGCCGGCGCGCGTGCTGCCGCAGCGCGCGAACGCGCCGGCCGTGCCGCAATGGCGCGCGGCCCGCATCGCGTTCGAATTCGCCGGCGCGCTGATCCGCGCCGCACGCGACACGGCGTCGGCCGCGCACGCGACGCTGCCGATGCTGCTGCACGCGGCGCTCAACACCGCGCTGTTCCGCGCGACGGGCGCGGCCGACCAGCCGGTCGGCGTGCTTGCGTCGACGCGCGAGCTGACGGGCGATGCGGCCCGCGACGCGCTCGGCCTCTTCATCAATTCGGTCGTCGTGCGCACGCGGATCGACCCGGCCGCGCGCCGCGCGGACGTGCTCGCACAAGTGCGCGATACGGCGCTCATGGCCTACGCGCACGCCGACGTGCCGTTCGCGGACGTCGTCGCGGCGCTGCGCGCGCCGCGTGCCGCGCAGGCCAATCCGCTGTTCCAGGTGATGTTCAACTACCTGCGCCCGACGGGTGCCGCGGCGCGCGACTGGGCCGGCCTGTCGCTGGCCGGGTTCGACGACGTGCGCCATCGCGTCGTGTTTACGCTGGAGCTGGACGTCGTCGAGCATCCGGATGGCCGCGTGAGCGCCGCGTTCTCGTATGCGGACGAACTGCTCGATCGCGGCTTGGTCGATGCGCTCGTCGATCTCTATCACGACGAAGTCGCGCGTTTCGCCGGCGCGTCGGAAGCGGTGCTCGGTGCGCCCGACACGCGTGCCGTTGCGCAGGCGTCGCATCGCGCGCAGACCGGAAGCAATGCGCGCGCCGCAACGCCGCGGCGAGCGCCGCATGCGGCTGCCGCGCTGGCGGCACTGTGGTCCGACACGTTCGCGACGGCTGCGCCTGAACCCGATGCCGACCTGTTCGAAGCCGGTGCGACGTCGTTCGACGTCGTGCGCTTCGTCGACGCGGCCAGCCGCGCCGGTCACGCGCTGACGGTCGCCGACGTGTTCGCGTCGCCGACGCTCGGCGCACTCGGCGCGCGGCTCGATGCGCACATGGAAACGGGGCAGGAGGCGCGCCATGCTGGCTGAAGTGCGTCCGGACGGATTCACGATGCTCGATACCTACCGCCTCGCGTTCGCGGACGGCCTGTTCGCCGTGCGTGACGGCGTGGAGATCCGCGTCGCGCAGGGCGACGGCATCGGCGCGCAGTTGCTGCGCGCGCAACTCGGCGACGACGGCGCGCTGCGCCTCGTCGCATACAACCATCGCGCGGCACCGGCCGACCAGCGGCGTGCGCTGCTGGCGGCCCCGGCCGCGGCGTTTTCCGACAGCGCGCGCCACGCGGCGATCCGGCTCGACCCGGCCGCATGGCCCGCAGTCGCGCTCGATGCGCTGCGCGCGAGCGGCGTGCTGGCCGACGGCGGCCGCTGCATGCGTGAAGGCTGGGCGCAGCAGGCCGACCTGTGG
Organism: Burkholderia contaminans; assembly: GCF_029633825.1. NCBI lineage: Bacteria > Pseudomonadati > Pseudomonadota > Betaproteobacteria > Burkholderiales > Burkholderiaceae > Burkholderia > Burkholderia contaminans. The sequence goes on from NZ_CP090640.1 coordinate 2,955,172, forward strand.
CGCGTCGGCCCGCATCTGCCGTGCGCGACGTTGCCGACGTTCACCGACGGCCGCCGTCACCCGCGCCGGCCGCCGGCGCCGCGCGGCGACGTCTACGCGCGCGACCTGCCGGCGCTCGGCGTGCGCTTCACGCTGCGCGGCTGGCAGCCGGCCGAGGACACCGCGCGACTCGCGCGCTGGTTCGACGAACCGCGCGTGCGCGACGGCTGGCCGGGCGCGCAGCCCGGCACGGACGGCACGCAGGGCACCGCACCCGGCACCGATCCGCACGTGATTCCGCTCGTCGGCTGCTTCGACGGCGAACCGTTCGCGTATGTCGAGGCGTACTGGCTGAAGGAAGACGCGCTCGCGCCGCACGTCGCGGCACGCGACTACGACCGCGGGCTGCGGATGCTGGTCGGCGAGTCGCGCTGGCGCGGCCCGCATTGCGTGGCGGGCTGGCTGCCGTCCGTCGTGCATTACCTGTTTCTCGACGACCCGCGTACCGAGGCGGTCGGCTGTGCCGTACCGGCCGGCCACGCGCGGGTTGCCGACCATCTCGCGCGGCACGGCTTCGCGCGGCAGCGCCGTCTCGCGCTGGCCGACGCACAGCCGCTGTGGATGCGCACGCTGCGCGAGACGTTCTTCTCCGGCCGTCACGTCTGACGGGCCGGATTTACCGACAAGGGAGCTGAGACATGCAGAGAGAAACCGTATTCGACCTGATCGGCGTCGGCTTCGGGCCGTCGAATCTGGCGCTGGCCATCCGCCTCGAGGAACGGCGCGCGGCGCGCCCGCTCGCCCATTGCTTCGTCGAGCGCCAGCCTGAATTCGGCTGGCATCGCGGCATGCTGCTCGACGACTGCCGGATGCAGATCTCGTTTCTGAAGGATCTCGTCACGATGCGCGATCCGAAAAGCCGCTACACGTTCATCAACTACCTGTTCGAACGCGGCCGGCTGAACGAATTCGTCAACCTGAAGAACTTCTATCCGACCCGCGTCGAATTCCACGACTACCTGAGCTGGGTGGCCGACGCGTTCGACGATCGCGTCCATTACAGCGAGACCGTCCTCGCGATCGAACCGGTGCGCGGCGACGGTGCGAGGATCGACGCGCTGCGCGTGCTGTCGCGCGACGCCGGCGGTCACGAGCGCCAGCGCGTCACGCGCGCGCTGTCGGTCGGCGTCGGCGGCACGCCGGCGGTGCCGGACGCGTTCGCCGCGCTCGGCCGCGACCGCGTGATCCATTCGTCATCCTACCTGACCGACATCGACCGGCTCGTCGCGTCGCCGGACGGCGAGCGCCGCCGCGTCGCCGTGATCGGCGCGGGGCAGAGCGCGGCCGAGGTGTTCATCGATCTCGCGCGGCGCTTCCCGCACGTCGACGCGAGCCTCGTGATGCGCGCCGGCGCGCTGAAGCCGGCGGACGACAGCCCGTTCGTCAACGAGATCTTCAGCCCCGAGTTCACCGATGTCGTCTATGCGCAGCCGCACGACGCGCGCCGCGCGCTGCTCGAGCGCTATCGCGACACGAACTACGCGGTGGTCGACCGGCCGCTGATCGAACAGATCTACGAAATGCTGTACCTGCAGCGCATCGACGGCACGCCGCGCCATGCGCTGCTCGCGAACAGCGCGATCGAGGCCGCGGTGCGCACCGCCGACGGCCGCATCGAGCTGACGCTGCGCGACCGGATGAGCGGCGACACGCGCGTCGAGCGCTTCGACGCGCTCGTGCTGGCCACCGGCTACCGCCGCGACACGCATTCGGCGCTGCTCGAAGCGCTCGCGCCGCATCTGGGCGACGCGCTGGCACGCGGCGACGTCACGCGCGACTACCTGCTCGCGACGCCCGAGCACTTCGCGCCGCGCATCTACCTGCAAGGCTGCTGCGAAGACAGCCACGGCCTGTCCGACACGCTGCTGTCGGTGCTGGCGCGCCGCGCGGACGAAATCTGCGCGTCGCTCGAAGACGGGATCGCACCCGCCCATGAAGAAGGCGCGGCCCGGGCAACACAGGAAAAACGACAGGAAAACGGGGCGAGCGCGAGCCGGATGGCTTTCGCTCTTTGACAAAGGCGCGGTCGGAGACCGCATGAAAAAAGTGGAGCAGAGAAAGATGGAGTGGGCAACAGGCACGCGTTTGCGTGCGATCGCAGCCGCGGCGAGCGTGGCGTTCGGTGTGGCGGCAGGGCAGGCACATGCCCAGACGGCGCCGGCCGTGAACGCAGGCGCAGCGGCATCGGCCAGCAGTGCGCAGAACGGTGCGGCGGCGAGTGCGTCGGCCAGTGCGTCGACCGGCACGCTGCCGACGATCAACGTCAACGCGGCCTCGGAAGGGGACGGCGCAGTCGGCCTCGTCGCGAAGCGCAGCCGCACCGGCACGAAGACCAATACGTCGATCAACGAGATCCCGCAGACGATCAACGTCGTCACCGCGCAGCAGATCGAGATGACCGGCGCGACCGACGTGAACGCGGCGCTGCGCTACGTGCCGGGCTTCTCGTCGTACGGCTCGGACAACCGTTCCGACTGGTACGCGGCGCTGCGCGGCTTCACGCCGACCGCGTACGTGAACGGGCTGCAGGTGCCGAACACGCTGAACCTGTCGAGCTGGCGCGTCGATCCGTACATGATCGACAGCATCAGCGTGCTGCGCGGGCCGACCTCGGTGCTGTACGGCGCGGGCGACCCGGGCGCGATCGTCGACGTGCAGACCAAGCTCGCCGACGGCGAGCGCGTGCGCGAGGCCGGCGTGCAGATCGGCAACTACGCGCGCAAGCAGTTCATGATCGACGTCGGCGACAAGCTCGACCCGGACGGCAAGTATGCGTACCGCTTCGTCGGCGTCGCACGCGACGGCAACGCGCTGACCGGCCCGAACAACGACCAGCGCGTCGCGCTCGCGCCGTCGTTCCGCTGGCGCCCGAACGCGGATACGTCGCTGACGCTGTCGGCCACCTATCTGCAGGACTGGGGCGACATCTCGTCGAACTTCCTGCCCGCGCAGGGTACGGTGCTGCCGAACCCGAACGGTCAGATCAACAAGGACGTGTACGAAGGCGATCCGAACTTCAATTACTACCGCAAGAAGCAGTGGTCGGTCGGCTATCAGTTCGAGCGGAACCTGACGCCGGCGTGGACGTTCCGCCAGAACACGCGCCTGATGCACCTGTCGCTCGACAACGGTTCGGTATTCGGCAACGGCTTCGTCGACGGCAGCACGACCGACGTGTCGCGCTGGGCCGGCGTGTTCCAGATGAACTACAGCCGCTTCGACATCGACAACAACCTCGAAGGCCGCTTCGCGACGGGCCCGCTGCAGCACACGCTGCTGCTCGGCTTCCAGTACAACCGCCAGACCGCGACCGACAGCGAATGGCTCGCCGCCGCGCCGCCGCTGAACATCTACAACCCGGTCTACCAGCCCGTCACGACGGCGGTGTTTACGCCCGATTCGACGTTCCGCACCAACACGTACACGACGATGAACACGTTCGGACTGTACGCGCAGGACCAGATCAAGTGGAACCGCTGGACGCTGACGCTCGGCGGCCGCGAGGACTGGGTCAACATGCGGATGGACGACCGTGCGGCCGGCACGTCGACGAAGGCGGACGTCACGGCGTTCACCGGCCGCGTCGGCCTCACGTACCAGGGCGACTACGGGCTGTCGCCGTACGTCAGCTACGCGACGTCGTTCAACCCGCTGATCGGCGTGAACCTGGTCGGCGGCGGGCTGCCGCAGCCGACGCGCGGCAAGCAGATCGAAGCCGGCCTGCGCTGGCAGCCGCCCGGCAAGAACCTGATGCTGAACGCGGCGATCTACCAGATCAACCAGACCAACGTGCTCACATCGGCGCTGCCGAGCCAGGACCCGACCGGCACGAAGTCGGTGCAGACCGGCGAAGTACGTTCGCGTGGGATCGAGCTGAGCGCGACCGGCAAGGTCACGCGCAACCTGTCGGTGATCGCGTCGTACGTGTATCAGGACGTGAAGAACGTGAAGGCCAACGACGCGTCGCTGAACAACTGGCCGGTCGACATTCCGCGCCCGCGCCAGATGGCGTCGCTGTGGACCGACTGGACGTGGCACACGGGGCCGCTCGCGGGCTTCGGCCTGGGCGGCGGCATTCGTTACCAGAGCGCATCGGCCGGTGCGGCCGACAACTCGCTGACGGTATCGAGCGTCACGCTGTTCGACGCGGGCGTGCACTACGACACGCGTAACTGGCGCTTCGCGGTGAACGGGACGAACCTGGCCAACCGTCACTACATCAGCGGTTGCCAGTCGACGAACGTCTGTGTGTTCGGCACCGACCGTACCGTGATCGCGACCGCGAAATACAACTGGTGACGATGCGCGCCACGGCTCGCCGGCCGGCCTTCGTGGCCGGCGCGGGCGGGCCGCGGCGCCTTCGTCCGCTTTTCCACGACCCATCCATGCCGAAGAAAAACCTCGTCTACATCCAGTCGCTGCGCAACGGCGCGGCCGATCGTGCCGGGCAGCCGGTCGCTTATCAGGGCGGCACGCGCTACATGAAGGCGCCGCTCGAATATCTCGTCGAACGCCTGAACGATTCGTCACTCGGCGAGCGCTACACGCTCAAGGGCGTGATCGTCGATGACGATGACGGTTCGCCGGCCGACCGCGCGAAAGTCGCCGACTACGGCTTCGCCCGCACGCCGGGCCGCCCGTGGATCCTGCCGGAAGGGTTGACGGTGCAGGGCCGGCCGGTCGACGACCTGTTCTGCACGATTGCGTCGACGTACCGGCGGCTGCCGCGCGACGCGCGCGAGCGCGTGGCCGGCAAGCAGGCGTTCGAGCGCCGCCTGCTCGAGCGCCTGCTCGAACTCGACGCCGACGTCGTCGTGCTCGACGGGCTGCTTGTGATCCTCGACGAACTCGTGCGGCCCGGCGCGCGCTTTCACCGGCGCATCGCCAACATCCACCCGGGCATCACGGCCGACGGTTCGCCGTACCAGCGGCGCGGCGCATGGGCGACGCTCGACGCGCTGCACGGCGCGCGCGGCGAACGGGTCGACTGGTCGAACGGCATGACGTCGTCCGTCGAGCCCGTGATGATGACGGGCGCGTCGTTTCACTACGTCGACAACGGCATCGATTCCGGCGAGGTGATCTGCGACGTGCTCGACACGCCGATCGCGCCGGATGACACGATTCTCGAACTGCGCTGGAACAACTTCCAGCGCAGCCTGTTTCCGGCACTCGAGCGGGGGCTGCATGTCCTTGCCGATCGCCACGACGCGGGAGCACTGTGATGCAGGACACGCTGACGAAACCGGCCGGCGCCGCGGACGCCGTCGAGGGTGAAGTGGCCGCCGCGCTCGACGGCGCCTCGCACGGGCAGGCGATGGCCGTCGCCGAGCATACGCTCGACGCGTGGCGGCCCGACGACTCGCCGGACGTATTGCTCGCGGCATTCGTCGCGCTGTTCAACACCGACACGCGCTACGACGCGGCGACGATCACGGTGCCGCTCGGCGGCGCCGATGCGGCAGCCGTCGCGGCGTACGCCGCGCGCGCGGTGCGCGAGGGCGTGATCGACGGCGCACAGGTTGCCGGCGACGCGCTGCGCTTCACCGTGTCGCGCGCGACGTTCTGGCAGAACCCGCGGCCGTGGCTGAAGTCGCCCGCATCGGGGGGAATGCCGCTGCGCCATGTGATCACGAACGGCCACCGGCACCCGGTGCGGCCACCGTCGCCGGCCGGCGAGATCTATGCACGCTACATGCCGCAGGTCGGGATGACGTTCAGCCTGCGCACCGTCGACGTCGACGCGCACGCGGACCTGTTCAGCGGCTGGATGAACCTCGATCGCGTCGCGCATTTCTGGGACCAGCGCGGCACGCGCGACGAGCACGCGGCATATCTCGCCGAGCGGCTCGCCGATCCGCACATGCACCCGATGATCGGCTATTTCGACGACACGCCGTTCGGCTATTTCGAGTTCTACTGGGCGAAGGAGGACCGCCTCGCGCCGTTCTACGACGCGCACGACTACGATCGCGGGCTGCACCTGCTGATCGGCGATTCGCGCTTCCAGAGCGCCGGCAAGCTGCATGCGTGGTGGAGCGGGGTGCTGCACTACATGTTCGTCGACGAACCGCGCACGCAGCGGCTCGTGGGCGAGCCGCGCGTCGATCACGTGCGGCACATCGCGTACATGCACCGGCTCGGGTTCTACACGCTGAAGGAATTCGACTTCCCGCACAAGCGCGCGGCGCTCACGGTGATCGAGCGCGATACATTCTTCGACACTTTCAAATTGCCGTAACGGAGCGGGTGCGCGGTGCGGCGCGAGGTTGCGCGCGGCGCCGTGGCTCGCGGGCATCGGCCGTCCGGGATATGGACCGCGCGGCCGGCGTCGTGAAGAATGGATCGCTCTCCTCATCGACGACAGGCCCTCGACATGGCAAAAACATCCGCGACGGCATGGGGCGCGACATCCGGTTTGCGTGCGCCGAAATTGACATATGCCGGCACATGTCCAGAATGGGCGCATCGTACTCCCATGGAGTGGCTCATGCGCACCGTTTCCATTTTCAAGAATGCTCGTAACCAGGCAATCCGCATCCCGAAGGACATGGAGTTCGAGGGGGTGACCGAACTCGAGATTCGCCGCGAGGGCGACACGCTGCTGCTGCGGCCGGTGCGGCCCACATGTCTCTCGTTCGCGAGCGAACCGCCGGCCGACGCCGACTTCCTCGCCGAACGCCCGGCCGTCATCGAGCCCGGCCGCTTCGACCTGTCCGACGGTGGCGGCGCCGCACCGACGGAGTCCGGCCAGTGACCACGCTCTACATGCTCGATACGAGCATCTGTTCGTTCATCATGCGCGAGCGGCCGCCCGTGGTGCTGTCCCGGTTGCAATCGTGCGTCAATGCGCAGCACCGGATCGTCGTCTCGGCAATTACCTATGCCGAAATGCGATTCGGCGCGGCCGGCTAGAAGGCATCGCCGAAGCATGCGGAACTCGTGACGGCCTTTGTGTCGCGGCTGGATGGCGTGCTGTCGTGGGGCACGGCGGCCGTCGATGCAACAGCCGCGATCCGTGCCGATCTCGCCGCGCGCGGCACGCCGGTCGGCGCGAACGACGCATCGATCGCCGGCCATGCGATCGCGGCCGGTGCGGTGCTCGTCACGCACAACAGCCGCGAGTTCGGTCGTGTGGCCGGGTTGTCGCTCGAAGACTGGGCCGCCTGAGCGCCGTTCGGGATCTGTTCGGTCGCTCGGCAGTTGCGCATCGGCGCGTCAAGCGCGTGACGCGGGTTCGTCTGCGAGAAAGGCGTTGCGGAATGCGTCGAGATACCGGTCGGCGTCATCGCTGAATTCACCGGGCAACAGCGCAAATGCACGTGCCAACAGATCCTGGCCGAGCACGGCATAAGTTGCTTCGTCCGACAACAGCGCACGGATCGCGTCACGCGTTTGCGGCGAAGCGATCCGTTTCGCCTGTCGCGCGAGCAGCGCGGCAGCGGCGAGTCCCGGCCGGCGTGCGTCGACCTCAAGCGGGCGGTTGGGCGAGGTATCGGCCATGGATGCGATCGGCGATGGCGAGATTGCGGCTGTCGCCGGACGAGACGAGATCCGCGTAGATCAGCAGCGGCGGCACGACCGGGACTTCCTGCTCGCGCCAGTCGAGTGCGGCAGACGGCGGCCAGAACGCTTCGACGAGTTCGACCTCGCCGCCCTCGTCCGGACGCAGGCGGCCCTGGAGCAGCAGCCGGTTCGACGCGGTACCGTGCGTATAGACGGTGATCGCGGCCGGCTTCAGGTCGTGCGTCAACAGGTCGGCCGCCGGCTCACCGCCGAGCCGCGCATCGAATGCCGCGAAATCGAAGCTGCGCCACCAGTCGGGCGCGAGGCTGGCAAACCGGCGGCTCGGCAGTTTCGCGCGCAAGCGGCTCGGATACAGCGCGACCCATTCCTGCACGAAGCGAGGCCAGTCGGGAAGCAGGCGCTCGCCATTGCGGCGCTGCCCGACGAGGCCGCGCGCAATCAGGTCGTCCATCGCGAGATTGACCGTGCCGAGCGCGACGTCCGACGCGGCGGCGATCGCCCGGTACGGTTGCGCGACGAGGCCCGGCTGTGTCGCGAGCGCGAACATCACGGCCAACCCCTTCGGCGTCGTCGCGCGCGACGACTGCCGGCGCGGTGCACGTGCGGGCTTCGGCCGGCCGGCGATCATCACGGTCGCCTCCGGCTGAATCAGGCATGCGTTGCCGGCGGTATCGAGAAACGGGATGCCCTGGTCGGTCAGGCCGGCGGCCAGTTCGGCCGACAGATGCGGCGTGACCAGCATCAACGGGCGTTCGCCGGGCACTGCGCTGCCGCCTCGACGCAATGCCGCCAGCGCGCCTGCCAGCGATTCGACGCGCAGGCTCACGGCGACCGGCATCTCGAATGTCTGCCCGGCGATGTCGAAGCGGATCATGGCGTCGGCGCGCGCCTTGTAGGCGGCCGGCACGCGCACGGGCCGTGCGCGAAAGCGCCGGGTCGCGCGTTCGAACGCGACGCAGGCTTCGTCAAGCACGTGCTGTTCCGACACGGAGAGGGCAGGATTCGCGGGCATCGACAGGGATCGCATGTTCATTTTTTGTCAGCGTACACAAAAAATGTACGATGCTCAAAAAGTGAACAAGAATGCGCAAGGCATTGATACATAGTCACTATTTTATAATTTTTAACGATAGTCATCGGGGCCCTCGCGCACAAGAAATCGATGGATGGCGCGTAGTCTGGCGCGTTCGGTTGCTGCGCGGCAGTCGTCCGGATGGCCAGCTTGCGTGCGTCGCGCATCGTTCCCAATATGGCAACTGACGGTTGCTACCGCGACGACTTTCCGTCTGCCCGGTTGCCGTCGAACCCACTATCCTTGGCTGCACATTCCCCACAGGACAGGAGACGACACCGTGACGCACAGCGTGATTCCCGCAGGCCTCGCCGACGAAATGATCGAGATCCGGCACCGTATCCATGCCCACCCCGAGCTCGGCTTCGAGGAATTCGCGACGAGCGACCTCGTCGCCGAGCAACTGCAGTCGTGGGGCTACACGGTGCACCGCGGGCTTGGCGGCACGGGCGTCGTCGCGCAGCTGAAGGTCGGCGAAGGCACGCAGCGTCTCGGCCTGCGCGCCGACATGGACGCACTGCCGATCCACGAGGCCACCGGCCTTCCGTACGAGAGCAGGATCGCCGGCAAGATGCACGCGTGCGGCCACGACGGCCACACGGCGATGCTGCTCGCGGCCGCGAAGCATCTTGCGCGCGAGCGCCGCTTCTCGGGCACGCTGAACCTGATTTTCCAGCCGGCCGAGGAAGGGCTCGGCGGCGCGAAGAAGATGCTCGACGAAGGGCTGTTCGAGCTGTTCCCGTGCGACGCGATCTTCGCGATGCACAACATGCCCGGCTTCCCGACGGGCAAGTTCGGCTTCCTGCCGGGGTCGTTCATGGCGTCGTCGGATACGGTGATCGTCGACGTGCAGGGCCGGGGCGGCCACGGCGCGGTGCCGCACAAGGCGGTCGATTCGGTGGTGGTCTGCGCGCAGATCGTCATCGCGCTGCAGACGATCGTGTCGCGCAACGTGTCGCCGCTCGACATGGCGATCGTCACGGTCGGCGCGATCCACGCGGGCGAGGCGCCGAACGTGATTCCCGATCGCGCGCAGATGCGCCTGTCGGTGCGCGCGCTGAAGCCGGAGGTGCGCGACCTGCTCGAGACGCGCATCAAGGAAGTCGTGCATGCGCAGGCGGCCGTGTTCGGCGCGACCGCGACGATCGACTACCAGCGCCGCTATCCGGTGCTCGTCAACGATGCGGAAATGACCGCGTTCGCGCGCAACGTCGCCCGCGAATGGGTGGGCGACGCGAACCTGATCGACGGGATGGTGCCGCTCACCGGCAGCGAGGATTTCGCGTTCCTGCTCGAGAAGCGGCCGGGATGCTACCTGATCATCGGTAACGGCGACGGGGAGGGCGGCTGCATGGTGCACAACCCCGGCTACGACTTCAACGACGCGGCGCTGCCGACCGGCGCGTCGTACTGGGTGAAGCTGGCGGAGACGTTTCTGGTTTGACGTCGGAAACGACGCTTACGGCGCGAGGTTGGGCATCGACAAGGTCGCCGCAACGGCGGAGCGCCGGAAGTCCCAGACTCGGGAAAACGATGGCCGCATTGAAAGAGAAATGACTCATGTCGCAAAACGCATCCGTTTCCCGGCGCGACCACTTTGCCGAACTCGTCGATACCCAAGTGCAATCGGAACAATACGGTTCCGCAAGCGACGTCGAACGAACCGGTTTGCGGCTTCTCGAATCACGCGACATGCAGGTGCGCGCGTTGCAGGAAGCGTTGAAGGCCGGGGAGGTATCGGGAGCACTCAGGCCATTCGACCGCGAGGCCTTCCTGGCCCGCATGCGGGCCGCGCATGACGGCTAAAGGCAGCGTCGGCTCGCCCCGCTGGCCGAACTCGATCTCGAAGACATTTGGCGCGATACCGTCGGGCGTGGGTCGCTCAAGCAAACCGACCTTTACCACCGCGATCTGATCGGAACCATGGAAGCGCTGGCGCGCGGTGAAAAGGTCGGCCGGACTTGCATTGTTCGCGATGGATATTTCCGGTACGCCGTGGGCTCCCACGTCGTGTTCTATCGTGAAACGGAATACACGATCGATTTGATTCGGGTCCTGCATCAACGCATGGACATCGAACAACATCTGTAGTCGCACAAAGCAGGCACGTGATCGTTGCGACGGGGCATGCAATCCCGGTATGACTTGAGCGATCCCGAATCTAGAACGCTTCCCCGCTGAACATCGCCACGACCGCATCCGGATTCGACGGCCAGTACATGTGCATGTACGTCGCGACGATCGCATCGCGTCGATAGACGGCTTCGCCGCTGCCCGATGCGCCGTCGGGGCGCACGGCATTCGCGACCGGTTCCAGCGGCGTCTCGAGCCGCGAATAATGGAACGTATGCCCCCGCATCGTCCCGCTGCGGGTGTCGAGCTGCTGCATCCCCAGCGCCGCGAACCGGCGCTGCATCGTCGCGTGACCCGGCAACAGCCCCAGCATCGGCGTCGTCACGCCGTCCACGTCGGTCAGCGATTCGCACAGATACACCATCCCCCCGCATTCCGCGACGATCGGCCGGCCGGCCGAGGCGTGCGCGCGAATCGTTCGCGCGGTCGCGGCATTCGCCGCGAGTGTCGCCGCATGCAGTTCCGGATAGCCGCCCGGCAGGAACAGTGCGTCGCAATCGTCCGGCACGGGTTCGTCGGCGAGCGGCGAGAAGAACCGCAATTGCGCACCGAGCGCGTCGAGCAACGCAAGATTCGCCGGATAGATGAACGAAAAAGCCCCGTCGCGCGCCACCGCGATCCGCTTGCCGGCGAGCGCACGCGGCAGCGGCGCCGCTACATCCGGTTCCGCGAACGCAACGGCCGGCGGCAACTCGGCAAGCGCCGTCTGTGCGAGCACGTCGGCCGCGCGATCGAGCCGCGCATCGAGATCGTCGATGTCGTTCGGCTGGTGCAGGCCGAGATGCCGCTCCGGCAGCGCGATGCCCGCATCGGCCGGCACGTGCCCGAGCCAGCGCAAATCGTCGGGCATCGCCTGTTGCAGCAGTTCCGCGTGTCGGGCCGACCCGACGCGATTCGCCAGCACGCCGTGAAACGGCAGTCCCGGCCGGAACCGCGCGAGCCCGAACGCGATCGCGGCGAACGTCTGCGCCATCGACTTCGCGGAAATCACCGCGACGACCGGCACGCCGAACGCGGCCGCGAGGTCGGCGCTGCTCGGCGTGCCGTCGAACAGCCCCATCACGCCTTCGATCAGGATCAGGTCCGCGTCGCGCGCGGCATCGGCCAGCAGCGCGCGGCAGCCGGCCTCGCCGACCATCCCGAGATCGAGCGCATGCACGGGCGCGCCGCTCGCGCGTTCGAGCAGCATCGGATCGAGAAAATCGGGCCCGGTCTTGAACACGCGCACGCGCCGGCCGAGCCGGCGGTGCAGCCGTGCCAGGCCAGCCGTCACCGACGTCTTGCCCTGGCCCGACGCGGGCGCACTGACGAACAGCGCAGGGCAGGCGGGCATGCTCAGAACTCCACGCCGCGCTGCGCCTTCACGCCTTGCTCCTTGTACGGATGCTTGACGAGCCGCATTTCGGTGACGAGGTCGGCCGCGTCGATCAGCGCATCGGGCGCATGCCGCCCGGTCACGACGACGTGCACCGAATCGGAACGCGCAGTCAGCGTCGCGAGCACCTCGTCGAGCGGCAGGTATTCGTACTTCAGCACGGTGTTCAGCTCGTCGAGGATCACCATCCGGTAGTCGCCGCTCTCGATCATCCGGCGCGCCTCGTCCCAGCCCTTGCGCGCGGTTGCGATGTCGGCGTCGCGATCCTGCGTGTTCCACGTATAGCCGTCGCCCATCGTGACGAAATCGCATTCGGCCACCGCACCGAGGAAGTCGCGCTCGGACGTATGCAGCGCACCCTTGATGAACTGCACGACACCGAGCCGCATGCCGTGGCCGAGCACGCGCACGGCCATGCCGAACGCGGCCGTGCTCTTGCCCTTGCCGTTGCCGGTGTTGACGATCAGCAGGCCCTTTTCGTTGACGGCGGCGGCCTGCTTCTTCTCGTGGCCCGCACGGCGGCGTTCGGTCATCCGTTGATGGGATTCGGCGTCGGTTTTCATCGGATTCGTCCTGTCGAAAGAAAGCGAAACAAAGGGTTCAGAGCGGGCCGGCGAGTGCGACCGTCACGCCGTCCCGGATGGATTTGGGGCCCAGCAGCCGGCCGTGCGGCGCCGCGAGCTGTGCGCAAGGCTCGGCCACGCCCGCGACGCCGAAGCGGGCGAGCGCGGCATCCGACGGGCCGCTCGCGGCCAGCTCCGGGCGGCTCGCGAGCTGCGCCGCATCGAACGCGACGAGCGGCCAGCCGCGTCGCGCGCACAGCGTGCGCAGCGCACGGGCGCGCGCCTTGTCGGCGAGCGTGGCCACGAGCGCCGGTTCGGCGGCCGGGTACGGCATCAGCGCCGCGCGGATCGCGGCATCGAGTTGCGCGGCCGTCACGCCGGCACGGAAACCAATGCCGAGTGCGACACGCATCATGCGCCGCCGCCGAGCGCGGCACGTACCGCGGGATCGTCGGCGAACGCCGCGACGCGGCCGATCACGACGATCGCGGGTGAACCGATGCCGGTGGCGTCGATACGTTCGACGAGCGTGTCGAGCGTGGCGAGCACGTGCCGTTGTTCGACGCGCGTCGCGTTCTCGATCGCCGCGCACGGCGTCTCGCCGGGCAGGCCGCCTTCGCGCAGCGCGGTTGCAATCGCGTCGAGCCGGCGAATGCCCATGTAGATGACGATCGTCATGCGCGTGGCCGCGAGTGCGCGCCAGTCGGGTTCGTCGGCGCCCGCGCCGTGGCCCGTGACGAAGATCACGCCCTGCGCATCGCCGCGCTGCGTGACCGGGATGCCGATGGCAGCCGGCGCGGCGATGCCCGCGGTAACGCCGTTCACGACCTCGACCGGGAATCCCGCCGCGCCGAGCGCGGCCAGCTCCTCGCCGCCGCGGCCGAACACGAACGGATCGCCGCCCTTGAGCCGCGCGACGCTGCGGCCCGCGCGCAGATGCGCGAGCATCGCGGCGACGATCGTCTCCTGCGGCGTCGATGCATGGCCGCCGCGCTTGCCGACGTGCTCGACGTGCGCATCGGCGCGCGCATGGCGCAGCACGTCGGGATTCACGAGATCGTCGACGAGCAGCACGTCCGCCACGCCGATCGCGTGGGCGGCCTTGAGCGTCAGCAGGTCGGCATCGCCCGGGCCGGCGCCGATGAGCCAGGCGCGGCTCATCGGGCGCGGCACGGCGCGCACCGTGTCGTAACGGGGAAAAGGGGCAGGCGGGCGGCCCGGCGGCGGCCAGCGGACAGGTGAACCATGACGAATCGAACGAAGCTCGCGCGGACGCGGGCGGAATGCGCACCTCATCCGTCCCCCGCGGATCGGGCGTTCGGCGAGCGTCGGGCTCGCCCCTTGCGTCGGCCGGTATCCGGGCTGGCCGCTTGCCGGGCCGCAGCCTTCCCGCCCGGCTGAAGGGCAGTGGCATCGAGGGCGGCCTGGGCGCGTGCGCGGGGAAGCGCGTCGCGCGGGCGGCGTACCGTTGCGGGGACAGCACAGGCCGGGCGGTGGTCCGCCTCCTGTTTCCCGTTTAACTGCACGCGCGGAATGCGCATGCGAGCACCGAACGCGGCGCTACGATAGCACAGCGCACATCGGGCACGGCGCCGGCGAACCGGGCCCGTATCCGTTCGGTACTCGATCCGGCGGCGCTGCGTTGTCCGGCCGTAATATTGGTGTGCGATCCTCTGGCCAACGTCACGACCAAGGCGCGGGCTTCGGGCCCCCGGTCGCACGAGGCTGACGAAATCCATACCAAAATCGGCTCGCTCTGCCGGACCTGCAGGGCGATGACCACTACATCGCAAAGCGCTGCACCTATGCCGAACGTACGCAGGTGGACAACCTCCCATGGGGCCGGCCATGCACTCGCTATCTGCGTGCTGGTCGTTTCGGCAGGACTGGCGTTGGCAGTGTGGCCACAGGTCACGAAGATCGTGCTGGCGCGATCGGTTGCCGCGCTGGGGATGCAAGTCGTCCAGCAGATCGACGTTGTATTCGACTCGGCGGCCAGGACGCTTGCCGACGTCGATGCCTCGCCGTACGCCGCCTGCTCGCCCCAGGATCGGCGCCTGTTGCGATCGGCTTCCGTGCAGTCGAAGTACATCAAGGACGTCGGACGCCTGTCGGGCCCCGATCTGCTCTGCACGACGATGCTGGGCGTGCTGCCCAGGCCCTTTGCGCCGAAGCGGCAGCCATTCCGGCTGACCGACGCGATGTCGGCCTTCTGGACTGTGCCGTTGTTGTCGAGCCCCGACACGCTGGGGCTGGTGGTCGCCGGGGGGAGGGCGAACCTGCTGATGGATCTGGACGCCTTCAGGGTGCCGCCGCCTCCGGGCCTGCACTACGTGATCGAACTCAAGGACCACCCGGCCGCGCTCGTCATCGGACTCGACAAGCGCGGCGTCCCGGCGTACGTCGATGCCGGCCAGGTGCCGGGGTTTCGGGACGGCAAACCATTCTGCTCGGCGCGGGTGCCGCTGTGCACCGTCGTCGTCGTGACGCCGCAGGCGCTCGCGAACGCGCGTCGGCGCGCCGGCTGGCTGCTGGGGATCGCCGCCGGCGCGGCGGGCTGCTGTCTGGGGCTCGGCGCGTGGGTGCTGCACCGGCGCTGGGCCGCGCTCCCGGCGCAGATACGTCGAGCGCTGGCAAACGGGCAATTCGTCCTGCGCTATCAGCCGATCGTTGCGCTGGGCGCGTCATCGCGAATCGTCTCCGCCGAAGCGCTGATCCGCTGGACCGGCGGGCCGGCCGCCCCGACGTGTTCATTGCCGAGGCCGAACGCGCGGGCATGATCGTCGACGTCACGGCGTTCGTCGTACGCACGGTCCTGCGGGAGATGCGCGTGCTGTTCGACAGCAGGCCGGACTTTTGCGTCACCATCAACGCCAGCGCGCCCGAATTGCGGGACGGCAGCCTGATGGCGACGCTGAACGGCTGCTGGCCGGCCGGATTGCCGCGCCGGCATGTCGGCGTCGAACTGACCGAACGGTCGACCGTGGAGCTGCCGGAAATCGTGCCGGCACTGCGGCAATTGCGCGAGCTCGGGCATCCCGTCTACATCGACGATTTTGGCACCGGCTACTCCAGCCTGAGCCTGCTGCAGCATCTTCCGATCGACTACATCAAGGTCGACCGTTCGCTGCTGCCGGTCGCGCCGCAGCATGACGGCACTTCGTTCATTCCGGAGATCCTGGCGATCGCCCGCCGGCTCGGGGCCGGCCTGGTCTTCGAGGGCGTCGAGACCCGTGAGCAGGCGGACATGCTCGACATCCCCGGGCAGTCGATCCGTGCACAGGGCTGGTATTTCGGGCGTCCCGATACCGTCGAAGCGCTGCGCCACGCGATCGCGGCGCAGTCGCCGGGAACCGGCTGAGCCGCTGGACCGAAAAGCCGGCCGCGACGCGCGCTCGCGTGGGCTCGCGGGCCGTCGTCTTGACGCTCTCGGCCCACCCGCCTACACTCGCACGCGTTTTGGTGCTCGCGCGTGCCGCTCCGGCGCGCGCAGTTAAACGGGAAACAGGGAGCCTGCCTGCACCGCAGTCGAGCCAACCTGTGCTGCCCCCGCAACGGTAAGCGAACGCGTCGTGCCCGCCACGACGCAGCGCCGCTTCGCCGCATGCCTGCCGCATGCGGACGACCGCCACTGGATGCCGTGCATCCGGGAAGGCGAAGCGGCGTGTTCGTCAGCCCGGATACCGGCCAGGACGTTGGATCCAGCGCCGCGGGGAGGCGGCGCATCGTCCACGGCCGCAGTACGCCCAGACGTCCGAGTGTTTCCCGCTTCCTCCGCCGAACCGTCCGCTGCATGCACGCGCCGGCGTGGCGTGCGGCGGGCGGCACGGGCAGGGCACGCGGCAGCCGTGTTGGCATTCACCCTGTCGACCGTTCGCAAGGGAGCATCATGCTCGACTCGTTCCTCCGCCTGTTCAACGACAGCCCGTCCGGGCTGCGCGGAAAAATCGCCGCGATCTACTCGCTGCTCGTCGCGTTCAACGTCGCCGCGTGGATCTGGGCCTTCGTCGCGTTCCGCGACCAGCCCGTGCTGCTGGGCACCGCGCTGCTCGCGTACGTGTTCGGGCTGCGCCACGCGGTCGATGCCGACCATATCGCCGCGATCGACAACGTCACGCGCAAGCTGATGCAGGGAGGCCGCAGCCCGCTCGGCGCGGGCCTGTTCTTCTCGCTCGGCCACTCGACCGTGGTGATCGTGATGTCGGCGGCGGTCGCGCTGACCGCGGCGTCGCTCGCGCGCTTCGAGAGCGTGAAGACCTGGGGCGGCGTGATCAGCACGAGCGTGTCGGCATTCTTCCTGCTCGTGCTCGCGGCCGCGAACCTGCTGATCCTGATCTCCGTGTACCGCACGTTTCGCGCGGCCCGTCGCGGCGAGGCGATCGTCGATGCCGATCTCGACATGCTGATGAACCAGCGCGGCGTGCTCGCGCGCCTGTTCCGGCCGCTGTTCCGCCTCGTGTCGCGCAGCTGGCACCTGTATCCGGTCGGCTTCCTGTTCGGCCTCGGCTTCGATACCGCGACCGAGATCGCGCTGTTCGGCATTTCCGCGACGCAGGTTCAGGGCGGCATGTCGTTCTGGTCGGTGATGGTGCTGCCGGCGCTGTTCACCGCGGGCATGACGCTCGTCGACACGACCGACGGCATCCTGATGATGGGCGCGTACCGCTGGGCATACGTGCGGCCGATCCGCAAGATCTACTACAACATGACGATCACGTTCGTGTCGGTGCTGGTCGCCGCGCTGATCGGCGGCATCGAGGTGCTCGCGCTGCTCGCCGACAAACTCTCGCTGCAGGGCCCCGTCTGGGCATTCTCGACGCTGGTCGCCTCGCATTTCGGGATGCTCGGCTACGTCGTGATCGGCCTGTTCCTCGCGTGCTGGATCGTATCGGCCGCGATCTACCGCCTCAAACGATACGACGAGATCGACGTGACGCTCTCGGCCTGACTCCCTCATTCGACACAGGACCTACCATGACCCTACGCAAGCTTCCCGTCACGATCGTCACGGGCTTTCTCGGCAGCGGCAAGACCACGCTGATGCGTCACATCCTGCAGCATGCCGAAGGCCGCCGCATCGCGGTGATCGTCAACGAATTCGGCGAGCTCGGCATCGACGGCGAAATCCTCAAGGGCTGCGGCATCGGCTGCGACGATGCCGACGGCGCGCAGGGCGAAGCGGCGGGCCAGCTCTACGAACTCGCGAACGGCTGCCTGTGCTGCACCGTGCAGGAAGAGTTCTATCCGGTGATGGAAGCGCTCGTCGAGCGCCGCGCGGACATCGACCACGTGCTGATCGAGACGTCCGGCCTCGCGCTGCCGAAGCCGCTCGTGCAGGCGTTCAACTGGCCGACGATCCGCAACAGCTTCACGGTCGACGCGGTCGTAACCGTGGTCGACGGGCCGGCCGCCGCCAGCGGCCAGTTCGCGGAAAACCCGCAGGCCGTCGACGCGCAGCGCCGCGCCGATCCGAACCTCGACCACGAATCGCCGCTGCACGAGCTGTTCGCCGACCAGCTGTCGTCCGCCGATCTCGTGATCGTGAACAAGGCCGATCTCGTCGGCGACGCGGAATTCGCGCAGATCGAAACCGCGATCCGCGACGAGATCCCGCCGCAGGTGAAGATCGTGCGCGCGACGCGCGGCGAGCTCGACCTCGCGATGCTGCTCGGCCTCGAATCGGCATCGGAAGAAACGATCCACCTGCGTCACGACCATCACGGCTCGGCCGACGACGGCGATCACGATCACCATCACGACGATTTCGACTCGGTGGTCGTGTCGGGCGATGCGGGTACGCGCGAAGCGACGATCGCCGCGCTGCAGCGCGTCGTCGAGGCGCACACGATCTACCGCGCGAAAGGCTTCGCCGCGCTGCCCGGCGCGCCGATGCGGCTCGTGATCCAGGGCGTCGGCCGCCGCTTCGACAGCTATTTCGACCGTCGCTGGCAGGACGGCGAAACGCGTGCGAGCCGCTTCGTGCTGATCGGCGAGGATCTCGACGCGGCCGCGCTGCAACGCGCGTTCGACGCCGCATGCGCGGCCGAGCCGCAACAGGCGTAACGCACGATGCATCTGCTGCGCACCACGCCGGGCGGCTTCGTCGACGATACGCAGGGCGTCGTCCGGATCGACCAGCAACCGGCCGACATCGTGATCCTCAGTTCGGCCGACACGACGCTGTCGCTCCTCGCGAGCGTCGTGCCGCGCCTGCCGGCCGGGTTCCCGAGCGTGCGGCTCGCGAACGTCACGTTCCTGCGGCAGCCGGCGTCGGTCGATTTCTACGTCGACGACGTGCTGCAGCATGCGAAGTCGGTCGTGATCGATCATCTCGGCGGCGAGGCGTACTGGCCGTACGGGATCGAGCAGGCCGTGTCGCTCGCGTCGAAGCGCGGGCAGCAGCTCGCGATGTTCTCGGGCGACCTGCAGGAAGACCCGAACCTCGTCGCGAAAAGCACCGTCGCGCCCGACCTGTGCCGGCTGTGGTGGCGCTACCTGCGTGAGGGTGGCGTGCACAACGCCGAGGCGCTGTTGCGCAGCATCGCCTTCCACACGCTCGGGTTCGGCGACGAACCCGAACCGCCGCGCCCGCTGCCGGCCGCCGCGCTGTATCACCCGGCGCGCGACCGCGCGAGCGTCGACGACTGGCGGCCGCGCTGGACGCCCGGCGCGCCCGTCGTCGCTATCCTGTTCTATCGCGCGCACTGGCAGGCGGCAAACACGGCCGTGTTCGATGCACTGGCCGACGCGCTCGTCGACGAAGGGCTGAATCCGCTGCCGATCGCGGTCACGTCGTTGAAGGACGCGGTCAGCCGCGAAGTCATCACGCAGCTCTGCGACACGCACGACGTCGCGCTCGTGCTGAACACGACCGCGTTCGCGGCGGGCGCAATCGACAGCCCCGAGCACGACGTGCTCGCCGGCGACGCGCCGGTATTGCAGGTGATCCTGTCCGGCGGCAATCGCGACGCGTGGGTGGCCGACAACCAGGGCCTGCATGCGCGCGACATCGCGATGCATATCGCGCTGCCCGAGGTCGACGGGCGCATCGTCACGCGCGCGGTGAGCTTCAAGGGGCTCGCGTACCGCTGCCCGCACACCGAGGTCGACGTCGTGCGCTACCAGCCGGACGCCGAGCGGATCGCGTTCGTCGCGGCGCTTGCGCGCGGCTGGTGCCGGCTGCGCACGCTCGACCACGCCGACAAGCGCGTCGCGCTGATTCTCGCGAACTATCCGCAAAGCGAAGGGCGCATCGGCAACGGCGTTGGGCTCGACACGCCGGCGTCCGCGCTGCGCGTGCTCGCGGCGCTGCGCGACGCGGGCTACACGGTGGCCGACCTGCCGCCCGACGGCGGCGCGCTGATCGCGCGGCTCACCGAAGGCGTGACCAACGACGCGGCCGTGCATGCGTTGCGCCCCGCATTCCAGAGCTTCCCGCTGGCCGACTACGTCGCGCGTTTCGCGCGGCTGCCGGCGGCCGTGCGCGATGCGCTGAACGAACGCTGGGGTCCGCCCGAAGCCGACCCGACGCTGCGGCAAGGGCGCTTCACGATCGCCGGCTGGCGCGCGGGCAACGTGTTCGTCGGCATCCAGCCGTCGCGCTCGCGCGGCGAGAACGACTACGCGAGCTATCACGACGCGGATCTCGTGCCGCCGCATGCGTATCTCGCGTTCTATTTCTGGCTGCGCGATGCGTATCGCATCGACGCGGTCATCCACCTCGGCAAGCACGGCAACCTCGAATGGCTGCCGGGCAAGAGCGTCGCGCTGTCCGACGCGTGCTGGCCCGACCTCACGCTCGGGCCGCTGCCGCACCTGTATCCGTTCATCGTCAACGATCCGGGCGAGGGCAGCCAGGCGAAGCGCCGCGCGCAGGCCGTGATCGTCGATCACCTGATGCCGCCGCTCACCCGCGCGGAAAACTACGGTCCGTTGCAGGATCTCGAACGGCAGGTCGACGAATACTACGAAGCGCTGATGGTCGATGCGCGGCGCGCGAAGCTGCTGCGCAAGACGATCCTCGCGACGATCGCCGAGCATCGGCTGCACGACGAACTGAGCGTGTCGCCGCCGCGCGACGCGGGCGACGAGGATGCGCTGCTCACCCGCGTCGACGCGTGGCTGTGCGAACTGAAGGAAGCGCAGATCCGCGACGGGCTGCACGTGTTCGGCGAATCGCCGGCCGAGCGCCAGCGTCGCGACACGCTGCTCGCGCTCGCGCGTTTTCCGGTCGGCGACGGCAAGGGGGCGCGCGCCGGGCTGATCGGCGCGCTCGCACGCGATCTCGCGCTCGGCGATGACTTCGATCCGCTCGCGGCCGACTGGGCCGCGCCGTGGGTCGGCCCGCGTCCGGCGGTCCTGCAGGCGCTCGACGCATCGCCGTGGCGCCATGCGGGCGATACACGCGAGCGGCTCGAACGGCTCGCGCAGCAATGGCTCGACGGGCTGTGCGCAGCCGACGGCCGCGACACGTGCACCGGCACGCCGCCGCCCGGCGACTGGCCGCATACGCTCGCCGTCATCGAACGCGTCCGCGCGACGCTGTTGCCCGCGCTCGATGCGTGCGGCGGCGAGGAAATGCGCCAGCTGCTGCGCGGGCTCGACGGCCGCTTCGTGCCGCCGGGGCCGAGCGGCTCGCCGTCGCGCGGCCGCCCCGACGTACTGCCGACCGGCCGCAATTTCTACTCGGTCGACACGCGTGCGGTGCCGACGCAGGCCGCGTGGTCGCTCGGCCTGAAATCCGCGCAGCAGCTGATCGAGCGCCATCTGCAGGATCACGGCGACTATCCGCGCGCGATCGGCCTGTCGGTCTGGGGCACGGCCACGATGCGCACCGGCGGCGACGACATCGCGCAGGCGTTCGCGCTGCTCGGCGTGCGGCCGAAATGGGCGCACGGCAGCCACCGCGTGACCGACTTCGAGATCCTGCCGATCGAGATCTTCGACCGGCCGCGCATCGACGTGACGCTGCGCGTGTCGGGCTTCTTCCGCGACGCGTTCCCGAACCTGATGCACCTGTTCGACGCGGCCGTGCAGGCGGTGGCCGCGCTCGACGAGCCCGAGGCGCTGAACCCGATCCGCGCGCGCATCGAGCGCGAACGCGAGAAATGGGTGGCGCAGGGCGTGGCGCCGGACGAAGCGCGGCGCCGCGCCGGCTGGCGCGTGTTCGGCGCGCGGCCGGGCAGCTACGGCGCGGGCCTGCAGGACCTGATCGACCAGCGCCGCTGGCAGACCGACGCCGATCTCGCCGATGCCTACCGCCAGTGGGGCGGCCATGCGTACGCGCAGAACAGCGCGGGCGACGCCGGGGCCGACGTGTTCGGCGAGCGGCTCGCGACGATCGACGTCGTCGTGCAGAACCAGGACAGCCGCGAGCACGACATCCTCGATTCGAACGACTACTACCAGTTCCAGGGCGGGATGACGGCGGCCGTGCGGCACCTGTCCGGGCAGCAGCCGAGCATCTACCACGGCGACCACGCGAACCCGGCCGCGCCGAAGATGCGCACGCTGCGCGAGGAAATCGCGCGCGTGATCCGCTCGCGCGTCGTCAACCCGAAATGGCTCGACGGCGTGAAGCGACATGGTTACAAGGGCGCGGCCGAGCTGGCCGCGACCGTCGACTACCTGTACGGCTATGACGCGACCGCGCGCGTGCTGTCCGACCACCAGTACGCGCTCGTCGCCGACGCGTACCTGTTCGACGACGCCACCCGCGCGTTCCTCGAGCGGCACAATCCGAAGGCGCTGCACGGCATCTGCGAACGCTTCGTCGAGGCGATGCAGCGCGGCTTGTGGCAGCAGCCGGGCAACTATCGCGAACGGATCGAAGCGGTCTGGCTCGCGAGCGAACAACTCCAGGAAGGAGGACGGCGATGACCGATCCGACGACGCACCGCGCCCGCGCGGTCTTTCCGTTTGCGGCGCTGGTCGCACAGGACGCGTTGCAGCAGGCGCTGCTGCTCGCCGCGATCGACCCGTCGCTCGGCGGCGTGCTCGTGAGCGGGCCGCGCGGCACCGCGAAATCGACTGCGGCGCGCGGCCTCGCGGAGCTGTTGCCCGAAGGGCAGTTCGTCACGCTGCCGCTGTCGGCGAGCGACGAGCAGGTGACGGGGACGCTCGATCTCGCGCATGCACTCGCCGAAAACGGCGTGCGCTTCCGGCCGGGCCTGCTCGCGCGGGCGCATCTCGGCGTGCTGTATGTCGACGAAGTGAACCTGCTCGCCGACGGGCTCGTCGATACACTGCTCGACGTCGCCGCGAGCGGCGTGAACATCGTCGAGCGCGATGGCGTGTCGCACGCGCACGATGCGCGCTTCGTGCTCATCGGCACGATGAATCCGGAGGAGGGCGAGCTGCGTCCGCAACTGCTCGACCGCTTCGGGTTGATGGTCGAGCTGGAGAACTGCTTCGACGCCGCGCAGCGCGAGCGGATCGTGAAGGCGCGGCTCGCGTTCGATCTCGATCCGGATGCGTTCCGCGCACGTCATGCATCCGCGCAGCGCGAACTCGGCAGCCGCATTCAGGCGGCGCGCGCCCGGCTGGCGGCGCTCGATTTCGACGATGCGGTCCATGCGCGCGTCAGCGCGCTGTGCATCGCCGCGGCGGTCGACGGGCTGCGTGCCGATCTCGTGATGCTGCGCGCGGCGCGCACGCTCGCCGCGCTGGAGCAGGCCGACGCTGTGACGGTGTCGCATGTCGAGCGGGTGGCCGACGCGGTGCTGCGGCACCGGCGCCACGCGGGCGCGCCGCCCTCGTCAGGCGCGCCGCAACGCGACGACGAACGCAACGATCGCTCTGCGCCCGATGTGCCCGATGTGCACGATCGCCCCGACGATTCGTCTGATATGGCGAAGAACGATGCCACCGCATCGCAGGGCGACTGGGGCTACCTGCCACCCGAGCCGGCCGGGCTGCGCGAAGTAAAGGGCGTGGTGCCGCTGCCGCTAAAAAAACGCTGAGCCATCGAGCCGGCGCCGCCGCGAACCCCGTTCGCGGTCCTCGATGGCAATCAGGCGCAGCCGCGCGCGTGCCTGGCACGGTGCGCGCCGGCACGGCCGTGGCATGGCCCGCGACGCTCGCCGCGAAACGCGGCAGCGCGCTGCATCGCGACCATCTGCGCTTCCGGAAACACGCCGGCACGCCGCACGCACTGCAATGCTTCGTGCTCGACTGTTCGGCGTCGATGCTGTCGCACGCGCGGCTCGCGTTGGCGAAGGGGCTGATCGTCGCGTATTTCGACCAGGCCGCGCGCGACCGTGTCGAAACCGCGCTGATCTGCTTCGGCGGCCATGGCGCCGTGCGGCGCTTCGGCCCGGCCGTGCCGCGCTGGTGGAATGCGCGCTGGCTCGAACCGGTCGAAGGCGGCGGCGGTACGCCGCTCGCGGACGGCATCGCGGCCGCCGCGCAATTGCTCGCGCGCGCGGCGCGGCGTGAGCCGGCCACACAGCGCTGGCTGTGGGTGCTGTCCGACGGACGCACGCGCGAGATGCCCGCGAAACCCGCGGCGGCCGATCACGTCGTGTTCGTCGACTTCGACGATGCGGCCGTGCGGATCGGGCAGGGCGCGCGGCTGGCCGACGCGTGGGGCGCGCAGTGGGTGACGGCCGACGCGCTGTGCACGGGCCGCGCCGGCTGATGGCCGGCCGGCGGTGCGCTATGATCGCCGCTTCTGCTTCAACCCATTGGAAAACCCCGCCATGCAAGTACTCGTCGATGCCGACGCGTGTCCCGCCGTCATCAAGGACATGCTGTTTCGCGCCGCGCGTCGTGCCGAAATCCGCGTGACGCTGGTCGCGAACCAGTTTCTGCGCACGCCGCCATCGCCATTCATCAAGGCGGTGCAGGTGCCGGCCGGCTTCGACGTGGCCGATGCGCGCATCGTCGAGCTGGTGGAAGCGGGCGACCTCGTGATCACCGCCGACATCCCGCTGGCCGCCGCCGTGCTCGACAAGGGCGCGCATGCGCTCGACCCACGCGGCAACTGGTTCAGCCGCGAGAACATCGAGGAACGCCTGTCGACGCGCGCGATGATGGACCAGTTGCGCAGCGCGGGCATCGATACGGGCGGCCCGGCGCCGTTCAGCGCACGCGACGGCAAGGCGTTTGCGTCGCAGTTCGACCGGTTCCTGGCGCGGCACGGCAAGCCTTGAGGTTGCGTCGCTGCGGCCACGTGTCGTGATCGCCCTGCGTGGGGCTGCGCCTGCGCGCCATGCGCTACCTCACCGAATCCGCATCGAATCGCGCGTGCCCCACAGGCGGGGATGCAGGTTTGTCCCTGCGCTGCTATCGTGGCAAAAACCACAACACAGCATAGGAGCGCACGCGTGTCACCGACTCAACTCCTCGTTCCGACCTTCACCCAGATGCTGCGCGCGCAGTCCGCGTGGCTCGACAAGGCCGCCGCACATCGGCAGGCCGCGGGCGACGCGCCCGACGCGGCGATGTTGCTGAAGCTGGCGCCCGACATGTATCCGCTCGCGGCACAGGCGCGCTTCTCGTGCTTCCAGGCGATGGAGCCCGTCCACCGGCTGCGCGGCGAGCCGCTGCCGGACGCACTGCTCGCATTGCGCGAGGCGGGATGGAATGCGGATGCGCAGCCCGGCACGCTCGCCGATGCGCAGGCGATCATCGCCGGCACGCTCACGTTTCTCGGCGACCTCGCGCCGGATGCGCTCGATGGCGGTGCCGCGCTGCCGATCGCGCTTGAGTTGCCGAACGGGATCGCGTTCGACATGACGGGCGAACAGTACGCGCGCGACTGGGCGCTGCCGCAGTTCTACTTCCACGCGATCACCGCGTACGCGATCCTGCGCCACCAGGGCGTCGAACTCGGCAAGGCCGACTACGTGCCGCACATGCTCGCGTACGTCCGGCCGGGCACGATTCCGCAAGGTTGATCGGGCAGGCGTCGGGCCTCTGCGAAGCGACATGACGCGGGCACTCTTCCTCTGCAGCCGCAACCGGCTGCGCAGCCCGACGGCCGAAGCGGTGTTCGCAGCATGGCCGGGCGTCGAAACCGACTCGGCGGGCCTCGCCCCCGATGCGGACACGCGCGTGTCCGCCGAGCAGCTCGACTGGGCCGACGTCGTATTCGTGATGGAGCGCGCGCACCAGGCGCGGCTGGCGGCGCAATTCGGCGCGCATCTGCGGCACAAGAAGATCGTCTGCCTCGACATTCCCGACCGCTATGCATACATGCAGCCGGAACTCGTCACCTTGCTCGAACGCAAGGCCGGCCCGTTGCTGCGCGCGTGACCAGAGCAGGCGCTATCGACGTCAGCGCAGCCGGCCGTTCGCGATCGCCGAAAAACCGTCGAGACGCAGCAGCTCGATGATCTTGCGCGTCGGCACGCTCGCACGCAGCGTGTCGAGCCGGTCGACGGTGAACCACTTGCAGCGGGCGATCTCGTTGCTCGCGCGCGGCGTCAGGTGCGCCGGCACGTCGGCCACGAACACGTGATGAAGTTTCGTCAGCCCGCCGAACTGCACTGCGTAGTCGAGCGCGAGCCCCTCCAGCCGGGTTTCCTCGGCAAGCTCCCGCAATGCGGCATCGAGCGGCGTTTCGCCACGCCGGATCGTGCCGCCCGGCAGCGACCAGCGCGACGCGACGCGGGCAACCAGCAGCACGCTGCTGCGCTGACGGCACACGATCGTGGCGCGTTCCTTGATGACGGCGAGAGTGTCCGGCCCGGTACTCATGTTCGGTAAAACAGGTGCTGAATCGTGGAGAAATTGCGTGTCGGCGGCGCGTTGCCCGGCAGCAGGCTACAGCGGCGTACAGGCACCCGTAGCGATCTTAGCGGTCGTTCATGACAGTTCCATGCACGCCTTCGCGGGACGACCGCCGGGTCACGCGTGCGTATAGATGCCGCTGCGCGCGGGCTTCGCGTGGCGCGGCTGGCGGCGTTTGTGAACCGCGCGCCGATGGTGGGACGGCGGCGACGTGACGTGCCGCCGCGCGGGCGCGGGCCGTGCGGCCGGTGAGGCCGACTGCGGCGCGCCACCCGGCATCCCGGTCTGTCCTTCGCCGAAATGGTACGTCTGGGTCTGCGCATGTCCGACGCCCAGCGTCGACGCCAGCACGAAGGCCGCGAGCAACATCCGTTTCATGAATGATCCGTCCGATTGTTTTGAGATGAAGATTGCCCGCCAGCTTACGAAAGGCGGCGCGCCGCCGCAACCGGCCCGTGCCGGGTGCCGCCCCACTTGCGCGCGGCGTCGTCGTCCGCTCCGCCTCAGCGTACCGCCGGAGTTGACAATGTAATTCCTGAGTGTGAATATAAATTCACGCACAAGAATTATTTGCCGAATCCGGAAGATCGCGCCGCAGGCGCGGGACCACCGGGGCCGGCAGGCCGATCAACCGGAACCAGGAGCGGGACGCATGGTGGGACACGAGCAGCAGGGCGCGCTGGCGGGATTGCGCATCATCGATCTGTCGCGGGTGCTGGGTGGCCCCTATGCCACGCAGATCCTGGCCGATCACGGCGCGGAGGTGATCAAGGTCGAACCGCCGTCCGGCGACGAGACGCGCGCCTGGGGCCCGCCGTTCGACGGCGACACCGCGTCGTACTTCCTCGGCGTGAACCGCAACAAGCTCGGCATCGCGCTCGACCTGACGCAACCGGCCGACCGCGAGCGGCTGCTCGGCCTGCTCGAACATGCGGACGCCATCGTCGAGAACTTCAAGATCGGCACGATGGAGCGCTGGGGCCTCGGCTTCGACGTGCTGCATGCGCGGTTTCCGCGCCTCGTTCATTGCCGTGTATCGGGCTTCGGCGCGGACGGCCCGCTGGGCGGGCTGCCCGGCTACGACGCGGCCGTGCAGGCGCTCACGGGGCTGATGAGCGTCAATGGCGAAGCCGGTGGCGCGCCGCTGCGGGTCGGCGTGCCGATCGTCGATCTCGTCACCGGGCTGAACGCGGCGCTCGGCCTGCTGATGGCACTGCGCGAGCGCGATGCGAGCGGCCGCGGCCAGTTCGTCGAATCGACGTTGTTCGACTGCGCGCTGTCGATCCTGCATCCGCATACGCCGAACTTCTTCCATTCGGGGAAGGCACCCGTGCGCACCGGCAATGCGCATCCGAACATCACGCCGTACGACAGCTTTCCGACGGCGGGCGTCGACATCTTTCTGGCGGTCGGCAACAACGGGCAGTTCGCGGGCTTGTGCGACGTGCTCGGCACGCGCGACTGGCTCGACGATCCGCGTTTCGCGGACAACCGCGCGCGCAGCGCGAACCGTGCCGCGCTGCGCACGCTGCTCGAAACGGCGCTGGCCGGACACGACGGCGCGGCGCTCGCCGAGCAGCTGATGCGCCGCGGCGTGCCGTGCGCACCGGTGCTCGGGCTCGATGCGGCGCTCGACCATCCGCATGTCGCGCATCGGCAGATGAAGGTCGAGCTGGGCCGGCATCGCGGCATCGCGTCGCCGATCAAGCTCGGCCGCACGCCGGCCACGTACCGGCGGCCGCCGCCCGCGCTGAACGAACATGCGGGGCAGGTGTTCGCCGACGCAGGCAACGATCACGACATACGCCAGGACTGACTGGACGGGAGGGCATGCCATGCAGTTCGACCTGACCGATGACCAGCGCGCGATCGAAAGCGCGATCGAGAAAATCTGCGCGCGCTTCGGCGACGACTACTGGCTCGAACGCGATCGCGCGGGCGGGTTTCCGGCCGATTTCCACGCGGCGCTCGCCGAGGCCGGCTGGCTCGGCATCGCGATGGATCCGGCCCACGGCGGCGCCGGGCTCGGGATGACCGAGGCCGCGCTGATGATGCGCACGATCAGCGCATCGGGCGCCGGCCTTTCTGGTGCGTCGGCCGTCCACATGAACATCTTCGGGCTGAACCCGGTGCAGGTGTTCGGCACCGACGCGCAGAAGGCGCGCTTCCTGCCGCCGTTGATCGCCGGGCGCGACAAGGCGTGCTTCGCGGTGACGGAGCCCGATGCGGGCCTCGACACCACGCACCTGAGCACGCAGGCGCGCCGCGACGGCGACCATTACCTGCTGAGCGGGCGCAAGATCTGGATCTCGACCGCGCAGGTCGCGAACAAGATGCTGATCATCGCGCGCACGACGCCGCTCGACCAGGTCGCGAAGCCGACCGACGGGCTGAGCCTGTTCTATACCGATCTCGACCGCTCGCGTGTCGAGGTGCGCGAGATCGACAAGATGGGCCGCAAGGCGGTCGATTCGAACATGCTGTTCATCGACGACCTGCGCGTGCCGGAAGGCGACCTGATCGGCCACGAAGGCGACGGTTTCCGCTACCTGCTGCACGGGCTGAATCCCGAACGGATCCTGATCGCCGCGGAGGCGATCGGGCTCGGGCAGGCTGCGCTGCGGCGCGCGACGCAGTATGCGTGCGAGCGCGTCGTGTTCGGCCGGCCGATCGGGCAGAACCAGTCGATCCAGCATCCGCTCGCGCAGGCGTGGATGCAGCTCGAGGCCGCGTGGCTGATGGTGATGAAGGCCGCGACGCGCTACGACGCGGGGCAGTCGTGCGGCGCGGAGGCCAACGCCGCGAAATACCTCGGCGCGGAAGCCGCGTTCCACGCGTGCCAGACGGCGGTCGCGACGCACGGCGGGATGGGCTACGCGAAGGAATACCATGTCGAGCGCTACCTGCGCGAGTGTATGATTCCGAGGCTCGCACCCGTGAGTCCGCAACTGATCCTGTGCTACATCGCGGAGAAGGTGCTCGGGCTGCCGAAGTCGTACTGACCGTACCGACCCGGCGGCCGGCCCGGTGCGCGGTTTCCCGTTCCGATTCAAGCGCTCGTCATGGACGTCAAACTCGTTGCCCGCACGCTCGACCTGTTCGAGCTGTTCGCCGCCGAACGGCGGCCGCTGCCGCTCACCGAACTCGCGCGCCTGCTCAACGTGCCGGCGTCGAGCTGCCTCGCGATGGCGCGCACGCTCGTGAGCCGCGGCTACCTGTACGAAGTGCGCAAGCGCGGTGGCTACTACCCGACGCGCCGCCTGCAGACGATCGCCGCCGCAATCGACGCGACCGATCCGGTCGTCGACATCGTCCATCCGCATCTCGTCGCACTGCGCGACGCGAGCCACGAGACGGCCGTGCTCGGCAAGATCCAGGGCGTATCGGTCACGTATCTCGACGTCGTCGAATCGGAGCAGGCGATCCGCTACACGCGCGCGCCGGGCGAACTGCGCCCGCTGCATGCGAACTCGATCGGCAAGGCAATTTTCGCGGAACTGGCGAGCGACGCGCAGCAGGCGCTCGGCATGCAGCTGCCGTTCGAACGCCTCACCGATGCGACGGTGGCGGATCTGCCCGCGCTCGTCGCGCAAACCGCCCGGTTTCGCGAAGTCGGCTGGGCCGAGAACGTCGGCGAGAGCGCGCCCGAGCTGTCAGCCATTGCGGTCGCGCTGACGCTCGACGGCGACTGGTACGGGCTATCCGTGGTCGGGCCGACCGAGCGGATTCGCCAGCAGCGCGACATGCATGCCGCGCTGCTCGTCGACGCGAAGGCCAGACTGCTGGCCGAGCACGCGCACGGCTAGGGCGGGCCGTCCGCCGGCGATCCGGTACTGGCGATCGCCGTGAACGGCCCCAGATGCACAGGCCTGAAGCCTAGCGACGGCCGTTCCGCCGCATCACGACTTCACCCACACACCGCCCGCACTCGGGTTGTCGCCTTGCGTCCACCATTTCGCGCAGTATTTCGCGCCCTGGTACATCACGCAGGTGCCGCCTGAATACGCGGTGGTCGCCGACCACGTGGCCGTGCCGCCGCCCACCGCCTTCCACACGGCGGCCTGGCCGGGCACGTCGCCCTGCGTCCACCATTGCGCCTGGTACGTCGTGCCCTGGTAGGTGACCGTCGCGCCGGCCGTATAGACCTGGCCGGCCGACCAGGGCGCGCCCGGCTGCGGCGTGCCGCCGTTCGAGCCGCCGCCGTAGTTCGGATCCTGCGTGACGCCCGCGCCCCACTTGCCGTCGAGCTGCTTGAAGATCGTCGCGAACGCGTACGGCTGCTGCGCGACGCCCGAGCAGGTCGGCGACGCATACGTACCGCCGGACGGGCATGCCTGATCGCGGCCGACCGACCAGTTGCCGAAGAAACCGTAGCCGTTCGCGACGGCCGCGTTCAGCACGGTCTGCGCATTCGCGAGCGTGAAGGTTTCGCCCTGCACGTCGTTCGCGCCGATCATCGGCGTGACGCCGACCATCTGCCAGAGCTGCGCGTTGGTCTTCGGCTGGCCGGCCGACTTGAACGCGGTATCGAGTTGCGAGTACAGCGCCTGCGCGGCGCTGATCGCGGCGGCGCCCATGTCGAGGTTCGCGGGGCCGTAGTCCATCGCCATCACGTTGACCGCGTCGAACGTGGTCCTGTTCGCGATGGCCGCGTTGACGACGTTTACGCCGTCCTGCGTGAGCCCGGTCGGCATCGTCGGCAGCGTCAACGTGACGCGCAGCGACTTGCCTTTCGCCGCATAGCTCGCCTGCAGCTGCGTGACCGCCTGGAAGTTGCGTGCGACCGCGGCCGTGTCGGTTTGCGACGCGCCTTCGATGTCGAAGTCGATGTGCGTGAGGCCGTACGTGTCGATCACGGTCTGGTACGCGCTCGCCAGCGCGGGGACCGTCGAGCATGCCTGCATCAGCGGCGTGCCGTTCGCACCGCCGAACGACACGGCGACTTCGCCGCCTTTCGCGCGATAACTCGCGATCGACGTCGAGAGCGCGGTCAGTAGCCCGCCGCTCGCGCCGTTGCCGATCGGCTGCACGCCGCCCCACGACGGCACGCAACCGTTGCCCGCGACCACGAACGCGAGCGTGAACTGCTGGATACCCTGGCGCACGCCGATCTGGTCGACGAGCGGTGTCGGATAGAGCGTCACGTCGACGTAGGGCGCATAGACGCCGGCACCGTGCGACACGCTCGCGATCGCGAGCAGACAACCCGCGGCAAACGCCCGCGGAACGAAACGCGGCAACACATTGTTGTTCATTGTGTTCTCCAAGTGGAAGAGGGATACGCTGGCCTGCGTATCGCCGCCGGTCGGGCGACCGGGCATGCCCGGCCGGCGGCGTGCCCATCTTGGAGGATTCGCGTCGAATAGTGAATGGTCAGGAGTTCTTTTTGTTATTTGATTCCCGATACGTAACGATCTTGCCGATTCGACACAGTTGCGGAATGCGTGATGCGGGTGTTTTTTCCGATCGATCGTGCCGATCGCGCGTGGCCTCACGCGCGTCGTTCGCGACGCATCAGGCCGATGGCGGCTGCACGAGCGAGCGTGCCAGTGCGACGAAGCGCTCGACGCACGCCGACGCGAACGGCTCGTTCCACGACACGATCTGCTCGACCGCGCGCGTGCCGGCGAGCGGCACGTAGACGACGCCCGGACGCTGCAGCGTGGCCGTGAAGCCCGGCACGATCGCGATGCCGCGCTCGGCGGCCACCAGCGACACGAGCGTCGTGATCTGCGCGGCGGTCGCGCCGATCCGCGGCGCGAATCCGGCTTGCGCGCACAGGTCGTCCAGCGCCGCAGTCAGTGCCGAGCCGTAACCGGGCGGAAAGGTGACGAAGGTTGCGTTCGCAAGCTCCGCGACGTCGACGCTCGCACGGCCCGCGAGCGGATCGCCGGCCGGCACGGCCGCGACGAGCGGTTCACGCGACACGACCAGCGACGCCACCGGCACGCCGGGCGCACCGTCCCACGCCCAGCCGAAACCGATGTCCATCGTGCCGTCCGCAATCTGCTGGCGCTGGCTCGCGGTCGCCGCCTCACGAAACGCGAGTTCGACGTCGGGCATCGTCCGGCTCGCGACGCGGATGACGTCCGGGAACGTGTCGGACATCGGAATCGAACTCGCATAGCCGATCACGATGCGCCCGGCGATGCCCTGCGCGATCTTGCGCGCGCTCGCCTCGGCCTCGGCGGCCGCGCTGACGACGTTGCGCGCATGGTCGAGGAACGCGGCGCCTTCCGGCGTCAGCCGCACCGCGCGCGTCGAACGTTCGAACAGCCGGACGCCGAGCTCGCTTTCCAGCGCGGCGATATGGCGCGTCAGCGGCGGCTGCGCGACCCGCAGGCGCAACGCCGCGCGGCCGAAGTGCAGTTCGTCGGCGACGACCACGAAATAGCGGAGGCGGCGCAGGTCGAGCATTGTTGTGGTTCCGGTATCAATGACGTTGAAAACGGTATTGGCGTGCCTGCGGCGCACTCGTCAGACTGTCGGCATCGACGAACAGGCCGCTCCGATGAACGACAGGACCACGCGCATCGCGTTCTTTCTCTGCGGCTTCGCCGCGTTTCTCAATCTGTATTCGACGCAGGGCATCCTGCACGAACTCGCGGGCACCTTCGGTGTCAGCGCGGAGCGCGCGGGGCAGGGCGTGAGCGCCACCACGACGGCCGTCGCCATTATCGCGCCGTTCGTCGGCGTGCTGGCCGCGCGCATCGAGCGGCGCGTCGCGATCTCGCTCGCGGCG
Source organism: Burkholderia contaminans (assembly GCF_029633825.1). Classification (NCBI taxonomy): domain Bacteria; kingdom Pseudomonadati; phylum Pseudomonadota; class Betaproteobacteria; order Burkholderiales; family Burkholderiaceae; genus Burkholderia; species Burkholderia contaminans. Next base: position 2,988,357 of record NZ_CP090640.1, read on the forward strand.
GTGGCCGTCGCGCTGCCGGTCGTGTGGTCCGCGCATGCGGGGAGTTTCGCGTCGTTTCTCGGCGCGCGCTTTGCAGCCGGCCTCGTCATGCCGTTCATTTTCGCGCTGTCGATCGCCTATATCGCCGAGCGCTTCGATCGCGGCACGTCGGCCGAGATCAGCGCGCTGTTCGTCGCCGGCACGACGCTCGGCGGTTTCGCCGGCCGCTTCGCGACCAACCTGATGACGTCGATCTGGGGCTGGCGGCATGCGCTCGACGTCGTCGCGGCGCTGTGTCTCGTCACGGGCATCGCAATCTACGCGAGCCTGCCGGCGTCCGGCGGGATCGCGCGGCACGTCGAGCACGATGCGGATGGCGGCGCGGGGCCGTCCTGGCGCATCGTCACGCGTGGCCCGCTGCTCGCGTCGTTCGCGATCGGCGCATGCGTGCTCGCGTCGCAGGTCGCGACGTTTACGTTCGTCGGCCTGCGCCTGGCCGGCGCGCCGTTCGGCTTCGGCACGGTCGGGATCGGCGCGATCTACGGGGTGTTTCTGGTGGCGGTGGTCGTGACCCCGCTGGCGGGGCGCCTCGCGCGGCATCGCGGCCCGCGCGCGCCGGGCTTGCCGCGGCCGCGCTCGCGATCGGCGGGGCGCTGCTCACGCTGTCCGACAACGTGCCGGTGATCCGGCCGGCCTCGCGCTCAGTTCGACCGCCGTGTTCGTCGAACAGGCGTCGGCCAACACGTTCATCTCGCAGGCGGCGTCGAACGCACGCTCGACGGCGATCGGCATCTACCTGTCCTGCTATTACTTCGGCGGCAGCCTCGGCTCGATCCTGCCGGTGCCCGGCTGGCATCGGTGGGGATGGGCCGGTTGCGTCGCGTTCGTGGTCGCGGCGCAGGCGATCGTCGGCGTGCTCGTGTACCGGTTCTGGCATGCCGACGGCGCAGCCGGCACCGCGCAGGCCGACGCACGCAGCGTCACGCCGATGCGCTGACCCGGTTCAGCGATACCAGCGCGGCGTATAGACCCACTCGCGTGCGTTGCCGATCACGAAGCGCCGCGTCGTCGACGAACCAATGATCACCATCGTGCGCATGTCGACCTGATCGCTACGCAGCGCGCCGAGCGTCGTCGTCGTGAGCGTCGCGCCCGGCCGGCCGATGTCGCGGCCGAGCACGACCACCGTATCGGCGTGGCGGTGCGTGCGCACGACATCGAGCGCACGATCGAGCTGCCACGGCCGCGCACGCGAGATCGGGTTGTAGAACGCCATCACGAGATCGGCCTGTGCCGCATGGCTCAGGCGCTTCTCGATCACGTCCCACGGCTTCAGGTTGTCCGACAGCGAGATCGCGCAGAAGTCGTGGCCGAGCGGCGCGCCGGCCTGAGCGGCCGTCGCGAGCGACGCCGAGATGCCGGGTTCGATGCGCAGGTCGACCGCGGCCCAGTGCGGATCGCGCGCTTCGTCGAGTGCTTCGAGCACGGCCGCGGCCATCGCGAACACACCCGGGTCGCCCGACGACACGACCGCGACGCGTCGGCCCTCGGCCGCGAGTTCGAACGCATGGCGTGCGCGCTGCATCTCTTCGCGATTGTCGGTGCCGTGCACGCGCTGGTCGTCGCGGAACGGGCCGGCCATGTTCACGTAGGTCGTGTAGCCGAGGATGTCGGTTGCGTCCGCAAGCGCGGCGCGCGCGGCCGGCGTGAGCCATTCAGCGTCGCCCGGGCCGAGGCCGAGCACCGTCAGGCGGCCGCGCGCACGGCCGAGCGTGGCGGGATCGACGGGATGCGACGCGACCGCGCATGCGATGCCGTTCGTCGTGGCGCGCAGCGTATGTGCGACGCGCAACGCGCGGCCGAGCAGGGTGGCCGCATCATCGGTTGAGTCAGCATCAGCGTCAGCGTCGGTTCCGGCATCGACGAAGCGCAGCGGCACGTCGAGCGTTTGCGCGGCTCTTTCCAGCACGGCATTGCCGATTTCCGATGCGGGCGCAACGATGGCCACGAGCGCCAGTCGTGCGAGACCTTGCGAATCGAGCGCGGCATCGATGCGTGCGGCAAGCGCTTCATCCGCGTGGATAGCCAGCGCATCGACGCCGACCACCACGCTGCGCGGGTGAATCACGAGTTCGTCGCGCGCACCGCGCCATGCATCGGGGGTTACGCGGATCGCATGCATGGCCGCATCGTCGCGCGGCAGCGCGACATCGTCGAGCCACGGCGCCGCGCCGTCGATACGCGTCGACGCGCCTGCGAGCAAGTCGGACACGAAGCGCTTGCCCTGGCCGAGATCGGCAAGCGCATAGCCTTCCGGCGGATTGAGCACGCACGCGCCGAAGCGCAGTTCGCCGCTCGTCGTGATCGCCGGCGCAACGCCGACGCATGCGGCGATTTCCCGCGCGATCACGTTCACGCCCGTCAGCCCGCCGAGCAGCGGCACGACCGCCGAGCCGTCTTCCGCCACCGCGAGCACGGGCGGCTCGACGCCCTTGTCGGCAAGCGCCGGGGCGATGCAGCGGATCACGATGCCGGCCGCGCACAGCGCGACGATCGGCAGGCCGCGCGCATAGAGTTCACGCAGGTGGGCGCCGAGATCGTCGAACGGCACGTCGGTCGCTACGCGCGACGCAAGGCCATGCACGAGCGCCCCGGGATAGCGCGCCTGGATGCGCCGCGCGGTATCGAGCGCGCCCGCGCCGAGAATCACGATCGCGGGCGGAGTCGTCATCCTTGCCATTTTTCCCCCGGCACGACGAGCAGCGAGAAATACGGCGACGCCATCGGATCGACTTCGTCGAGCGGCACGATGCGCTGGCTCGCCATCGTCGCGCGCTCGACATACAGCGCGCGCTTCGCGAGCCCCAGTTCGTCGAGCACCCGCCGCACCTTGTCGAAATTGCGGCCGAGCTTCATCACGACGGCCGCGTCGGCCCGCGCGAGCCGTTCGCGCAGTTCGGGCTCGGGCAGCACGCCCGACAGCACCGACAGGCTCTGGTTGCGATAGACGAGCGGTTGACCGAGCACCGCGGTGCCGCCGAGCATCGAACACACGCCGGGGATCACCTCGGTGTCGTAGCGCGGCGCGAGGCGGTCGTGCAGGTACATGTACGAGCCGTAGAAGAACGGGTCGCCTTCGCAGATCACCGCGACGTCGCGCCCCGCGTCGAGATGCGCAGCCACGATCCCGGCGGCCGTGTCGTAGAAGTCGGCGATCACCGTCTCGTAGCACAGCGGCGGCGGCAATGCCTCGGTCGTCACCGGATAGACGAGCGGCAGTTGCGTCTGCCCGTCCTGCAGGTGCGCTTCGACGATCCCGTACGCATTGCCTTTCTTGCCCTTCGCGACGAAGTACGCGACCACGGGCGCGGCCTGCAGCACGCGCAGCGCCTTGATCGTCATCAGTTCGGGGTCGCCGGGGCCGACACCGACCCCGAACAGGCGTCCGCGCGCGGTACTCATTCGACCTCCGTCGCGAGGGCGTTGACCGCCGCCGCCGCCATCGCGCTGCCGCCGCGCCGGCCGAGCAGCGCGACGTACGGCACGCCGCGGCTGTCGGCATCGAGCAGCGCCTTCGATTCGGCCGCACCGATGAAGCCGACCGGGAAACCGAGGATCAGCGCGGGGCGCGGCGCGCCGGCGTCGATCATGTCGAGCAGGTGGAACAGCGCGGTCGGCGCATTGCCGATCACGACGACGCTGCCCTCGAGATGCGGACGCCACAGCTCGAGCGCGGCGGCCGAGCGCGTGTTGCCGAGATGCCGCGCGAGATCGGGCACCTCGGGCTCGCCGAGCGTGCAGATCACGCGGTTGTCGGCCGGCAGCCGCGCGCGCGTGATGCCTTCGGCGACCATCCTCGCGTCGCACAGGATCGGCGCGCCGGCCGCGAGCGCCGTGCGGCCCGCCGTGCCGGCGCCGGCCGAGAAGCGCAGGTCGTAGACGACGTCGACCATCCCGCACGCATGGATCACGCGCACCGCGAGTTTCTCGAGGTCGGGCGGAACCTGCGACAGGTCGGCCTCGGCGCGGATCGTCGCGAACGACTGGCGGTAGATTTCCTGCCCGTCGCGAATGTAGTCAAGCATCGGTGGTGTCCTGGCTGTGCCGCGCGCCCGTCAGTCGGGCCGCGGCCTGGTCAATCGTCAGATGGCGCGCGAGCGGGGCGCCGAGGCCCGCAGCGGCGTCGCGCCGGTAAAGGTCGTAGTGCGCGGGCGCAACCGCGACGAGCGTGTGCGTCGCGGGATGCGGCAGCGCGCAGTGGCGCTCGCAACCGGTCAGGTGCACGTCGACTGCGTGGCCGATGCGGGCGGCGAGCGCGAGTGCGTCGTGCTTCGTGTCGGCGCGCGCCTTCGCGCAGCCCGCGCTGCCGGTGCACGCGACGAGCGTCGCGAGCGGGTCGGACGACGCGCAGACGAGGCCGAGCGACGCGAGCGCATCGAGCGTGGCCGGTGCGCGTACGCGCGATACGTCATGCAGGAACACGCCTTGCCATGGCGTCATCGACAGCGTGCCGTCACCGTCGGCTTCGGCCAGCGCGGCGAGCCGTTCCAGTTGGGTCGCATCGAGCCGGCCGAGCACGAATTGGGCGCCGACGTTGCAGCGCGCCGCATCGAGCGACGGGCGCACGCCGAAACGCAGCGTCGGGTCGGTGCGCGTGCGGCGCCAGCCGGCGAGCGCCGGATCGGCTGCAAGCGGGAAGGGCAGGTAATGCTGCGCGCGCTCCAGCAACGCGTGTTCGCTGCAGGTGGCGAGCAGCGCGCGTAGCCGCGTGACGTCCGCCGGTGCGAGATCGAGAAACGCGAGCAGCAGCGCGCGAACCAGCGCAGCGACTTGATCGGGCGCGACATCGACCGAAGCGGGCGGGTCGTCGTGCGCAACCGGCGGGCAGCCGGCCAGCCCGGCTGCGATACGCATCGCGCCGTCGCCGCGACGCCAGGCGGCCAGCCAGATGTCGTGCGGATGATCGAGCGCCGCAACCGATTCGCCGCCGTCGAGCTGGATCGAGAATTTCGGCGACAACTCGCCACGGCGGGGCTCGCGTGCCAGCATGTCGAAGAGCGGCACGGCGAGCGCGCGGCTGTCGACGAGCGCGGCGGGGTCGTGGCCGGCGAGCGGGCTGAGCATCAGGTTGCGCACGTCGTCGCTCGCGGCGAGCGCCGCCGCGTCGGCGGCGGCATTCGACGTGGCGTCGACAGACGGGCCGAGACCCGCGTCGAGCAACGCGCGCGTCAGCGCGTTAGCCGCGCCGTCGCGAACGCCGCGCAGCTGGAGATTCGCGCGATTGGTCGCGTCGATCGCGCCGGAGCCGAATGCCCGCGCGGCGGCGGCGATCGCACGCGCCGGCGCGCGTCGAGCCGGCCGCCCGGCAGCTTGATCCGGCACAGTCCGCCGTCGGCGGCCGCAACCACGCGCACGAGCCCCGGGCAGGCCGACGGGCGCATGACGGGCGATGCAGGAATCGAAACGGGGGCGGAACTCAACGGGGTACCGGGGCAGTGTCGCGCCGCGGCCAACGCATCGGTACACCCCGCCCGACGCCGACTGGCACGCACGCACTTTCTGGCCGGCAGGTCTCCTGGCTGACAGGTCGGCGCCGGCTCCCGGCCTTCCCGGTGGAACCAGTGGCATGAGGGGGAGATCGGCTCGCTGTCTACAGTTGCGGGGGCAGCCACAGCGGCGCGTGGCGCGCCCTGTGTTCCCTCTTCGGCCCCGAGGGGCACCGGCGAACGAACGGCCGTAGGATACCCGATTTTCGGGACGATCCGGCATCGGCGATGTGTCGCACAACCGCGTCGCAGCACGGCTGCAGCCGGTTTTGCGCTGTCGCGTCAATGGTACGATTGGCGGCTCGGCACCCGACATCCGGGCCGTATCGCACCGGCGGGCGACGCGCACGGCGCGGAGGCGGATCGGGATCGGAATCAGCAACGAATCAACGCGCGGCAGCCCGGCCGCCGCGCATCGCAACACACGGCAGGAAATCGAACGATGGGGAAGGGTGCATGACGGCGTGGCTGACAGTAGTGGGCATCGGCGACGACGGTTACGCGGGGCTCGGGCGCAGCGCGCGTCGCGCGCTGCTCGACGCGACGCTCGTCGTCGGCGCGAAGCGGCATCTCGACATGCTGCCCGCGCGGCTGCCGGCCGCGCGCGAAGCGTGGCCGTCGCCGTTCGACCCGGCGGGCGTGCTGGCTCGACGCGCGTCACCCGTCTGCGTGCTCGCCAGCGGCGACCCGATGCTGTTCGGCGTCGGCGCCACGCTCGCGCGCCAGCTTTCCCCGACGAATGGCGCGTCCTGCCTGCGCCGTCGTCGCTGTCGCTCGCGGCCGCGCGCCTCGGCTGGGCGCTGCAGGATGTCGGCGCGGTCTCGCTCGTCGGCAGGCCGCTCGCGACGCTCGCGCGGCACCTGCTGCCCGGCCGCCGCCTGTTCGTGCTGAGCGCCGACGGCCGCACGCCGGCTGCCGTCGCGGCCGAACTCGTCGCACGCGGCTTCGGGCCGACGCGCATCAGCGTGTTCGAACATCTGGGCGGCCCGCTCGAGCGGCGTCTCGACGGGCTCGCGCAGGACTGGCGCATCGACGAAACGGCCGCGCTCAACCTCGTCGCGCTCGACTGCCGGCCGGCCCCGATGCGCCGCGCCGCGCGCTCACGCCCGGCCTGCCCGACGATGCGTACCGTCACGACGGCCAGCTCACCAAGCGCGACCTGCGCGCGATGACGCTCGGGCGTCTCGCGCCCGCGCCCGGCGAGCTGCTGTGGGACGTCGGCGCCGGCAGCGGCTCGATCGGCATCGAATGGATGCGCGCGCATCCGTCATGCCGAGCGATCGCGATTGAAGCGCATGCGGAGCGGCAGCGCTTCATCGAGCACAACCGCGACGCGCTCGGCGTGCCGGGCCTGCAGCTCGTCGCGGGCCGCGCGCCCGATGCGCTTGCGGGGCTCGCCGCGCCCGACGCGATCTTCATCGGCGGCGGCGCGACCGCGCCCGGCGTGCTCGACGCGTGCTGGGCAGCGCTGAAGCCCGGCGGCCGGCTGGTCGCGAACGCGGTCACGCTGCAGGGCGAGATGACGCTCGCCGCGTGGCGCGATGCGCACGGCGGCACGCTCACGCGCGTGTCGCTCGCGCATGCCGAGCCGCTCGGCCGCTTCGATACGTGGCGACAACCGTTGCCGGTCACGCTGTACGACGTGCGCAAGCCCGACCCGGCCGACACACCCGCGTCGTCGGCCACGACGAACACGACGAACCCAACGGACGCGTGATGCGCGACGAGACCCCCGAACAGCCCGCACCGCTGCGCTTCGGCTATACGACCGGCAGCTGCGCGACCGCGACGTCGCTCGCCGCCGCGCGGCTACTGCTTGCGGGCCGGGTGGACGACGCGGTCGAGATCGTGCTGCCGAAGGGGCAGCGCGTGATGATGCGGCTCGAGTTCTGCCGGGCGACGGCCGACGGTGCGGAAGCCGGCACGATCAAGGATGCCGGCGACGATCCGGACGTCACGCACGGCGCGCTTATCTTCGCGCGCGTCGCGCTCGCGGCGGCGCCCGGCGTGCGGTTTCATGCGGGGCCGGGCGTCGGCACGGTCACGCGCGCCGGGCTCACGCTGCCGGTCGGCGAACCGGCGATCAACCCGGTGCCGCGCCAGATGATGACGACGCACCTGGACGCGCTGGCGGCCGAGCATGGCTATGCGGGCGGCTTCGACGTGACGATCGGCGTCGAAGGCGGCGAAGCGCTCGCGCTGAAGACGATGAACCCGCGCCTCGGCATCGTCGGCGGGCTGTCGATCCTCGGCACGACCGGCATCGTGCGGCCGTTCTCGTGTTCGGCCTATATCGCGTCGATCCACCAGGGCATCGACGTCGCACGCGCGAACGGCATCACCCACATTGCCGCGTGCACCGGCAACGCAAGCGAGGACGCGATGCGCGCGCACTATCAACTACCCGACATGGCGCTGATCGAGATGGGCGATTTCGCGGGCGCGGTGCTCAAGCACCTGCGGCGCGCACCGGTCGCGCGGCTGTCGATGTGCGGCGGCTTCGGCAAGCTCAGCAAGCTCGCGGCCGGCCATCTCGACCTGCACAGCCGCCATTCGAGCATCGACCTGCCGCTGCTCGCGCAGTGGGCGGCCGAAGCCGGCGCCAGCGATACGCTGCAAGGCGCGATGCGCGCCGCGAACACGAGCCAGGAAGCGCTGAAGCTTGCGCTCGCCGACGGCGTGCCGCTCGGCGATCTCGTCTGTGCACAGGCGTTACGCGTCGCGCGCGACATCGTGCCGCCGTCGGTGGCCGTCGAGATGTTCGCGATCGATCGGCAGGGCCGCTTCGTCGGGGAGGCGCGATGAGCGCGCGCATCCTGCTGCTCGGCGGCACCGGCGATGCGCTGAAGATCGCACGCGCGCTCGGCTCGCATCATGTGTACAGCCTGGCCGGCCTCGGCAAGGTGCCCGACGACCTGCGCTGCGACGTGCGCGTCGGCGGCTTCGGTGGCGCGGCCGGCCTGGCCGCGTATCTGCGCGACGCCGGCATCGGCCTCGTGATCGACGCGACGCATCCGTATGCCGCGCGGATCAGCGCGAACGCAGCAGCAGCCGCGCGTGAAGCGGGCGTGCCGCTGTGGGCGCTGCGCCGCGCGCCGTGGGTGCCGCAACCGGGTGACGACTGGCGCATGGTCGACGACTGGGCCGGCATCGAGGCCGCGCTCGCGCCGTTCAGGCGGCCGCTGTTCACGCTCGGCCGCGAACCGCTCGCGCATCTCGACGCGATTCCGCCACACCAGTTCTGGCTCGTGCGCTGCCTCGACGCGCATCCCGGCAATGCGCGCGCGCAGATCGTCGCCGCGCGCGGGCCGTTCACGCTCGACGGCGAGCGCGCGCTGTTCGCGCTGACGGGCATCGACGTCGTCGTCAGCAAGAACAGCGGCGGCGCCGCCACGGAAGCCAAGCTCGATGTCGCGCGCGAACGCAGGCTGCCGGTCGTGATGCTGCGCCGGCCGCCGCTGCCCGGAGCCGATCGCGTGTTCGATTCCGCCGCGGCGCTCATCGACGCGCTCGATCCGGCTGCACGCGCGTGACGTCGCGCGGCCGGTCACCCCATGAATTGACGGAGATTTTTCGATGACGGTGTATTTCATCGGCGCGGGCCCCGGCGACCCGGAGCTGATCACGGTGAAGGGCCAGCGCCTCGTGCGCACATGCCCGGTGATCCTGTATGCGGGTTCGCTGGTACCGGCGGCCGTGCTCGACGGCCATCGCGCGGAGCAGGTCGTCAATACCGCCGAACTCGACCTCGACGCAATCGTCGCGCTGCTCGCCGGCGCGCACGCGAAAGGGCAGGATGTCGCGCGGGTGCATTCGGGCGACCCGTCGCTGTATGGTGCGATCGGCGAGCAGATTCGCCGCTTGAAGACGCTCGGGATTCCGTATGAAATCGTGCCCGGCGTGACGGCCACGGCCGCGTGCGCGGCGACGCTCGGCGTCGAGCTGACGCTGCCCGGTGTCGCGCAGACGGTGATCCTCACGCGCTTCGCGGGCAAGACGACGATGCCGGAAGGCGAATCGCTCGGCGCGCTCGCCGCGCACCGCGCGACGCTCGCGATCCATCTCGGCGTGCGCCATCTCGCCCGCATCGTCGACGAAGTGTTGCCGCATTACGGCGCCGATTGTCCGGTCGCGGTGATCTATCGCGCGAGCTGGCCCGATGAAGCGCGCGTGACCGGCACGCTCGCCGACATCGTCGACAAGGTGCAGGGCACGCAGATCGAGCGCACCGCGCTGATCCTGGTCGGGCGGGTGCTCGACGCCGAAGGGTTCACGGATTCGACGCTGTACGCCGGCGCAGGCTGATCACGCGCGAGCCGGCCCGGGTTCGCTGCGGCGTTCGCGCAGTTGCTTGGGTGCGTGTGGCGCGCCGCGCCGATCGTGATCTCGGCACCGATGAAGTCGATCGGCGACGCCGATTCGCCGAGGATCGGGATCGACGCCGCGCTGCCGACGACGGGGCTCAGGTCGAGCACGACCACCGCCATATCCGATCGCGGCCGGGCCACATGCGGCGGGACCCGCGCTACGCACGCGCGGCCTGCAGGACCCGCTTCGGCGCAAACCCCGCCGCCAGCGCGAACAGCGCGACACACAGGCAGGCCATCGCGATCCAAGCGGGCGTCAGGTCCGCGAGGTGCTGGCGCACGATGCCCGCCCCGAACGGGAACAGCCCGGCGATCAGGTAGCCGATGCCCTGCACGAACCCCGTCAGCGACGCGGCATCGGCCGGCGTCGCGGCATGGTCAACGGTGACGATCAGCGACAGCGGAAACAGCGCGCCGATTCCCGCGCCCAGCAACAGCGCGGCCGGCAACGCCAGCGCCTCGGGCGCGGCCAGCATCACCAGCAAGCCGACCAACAGCGACGCGATCGACGCGTACAGCGCGGGGCGGCGATCGGGCAGGCGGTCGATCGTCGCCGAGATCGTCAGCCCTGCGACGACTTCCGCGAGCGTCACGCCGCCGAGCAGGCTGCCGGCCGCCGTCGGCGACCAGCCGAGCCGCATGTAGTACGGCGGCAGCCACGCGAGCACGAGCGTGTATGCGCCCGTCGCGATGCCGAAGAACAGCGCGAGCCGCCACGCGCGCGGCGAGCGCGACGGCTGCGCATTCGACGCCGACGTCGGCCCGGCGGCGAGCGCGTCGCCGCCGCGACTGGCCAGCGGCCACGCCAGCGCGGCCACCACGGCCGGCAGCGCCCAGCCCGCGAGCGCGGGGAGCCAGCCCCAGCGCGCCGCGGCGAACGGCGCGACGACGCTCGCGAGCACGGCGCCGCCCATGATCGACGTCGAATAGACGCCCATCGCACCGCCGATCCGCGTCGCGAAATGCGCCTTCACGAAGCCGGGCAGCAGCGCCTGCACCATCGCGATCCCGACGCCCGCGCAGCAGGCGCTCGCGAGCAGCAGCCACGCGTGCTGCGCGCCGATGCGCGACACGCAGGCGAGCCCGATCAGCGCGACGCCCAGCCAGACGCCGCCCGCAATCCCGGTCAGGCGCTGCAGGCGCCGCGCACTCAGTGCGCCGAGGCCCATCAACAGGATCGGGATCGTCGTCAGCAGGCTGGCCGCGCCGTCGCTGAGGCCGGTCGCGCGCTGGATCATGTCGAGCAGCGGGCCGACCGCGGCAAGCGCCGGCCGCAGGTTCAGCCCGACAAGGACGATGGCGGCGAGCCGCCATCCGGGGGAAGTGAAGCGATTCATTGCAAGGCCCTCGATATCGGTACGCGGCCCCCGGTGAGGCGCCACGCGCATTTCATGTAAAGTATCTCGACATCAAGATAAATGCTGATTTATCTCGACGTCAAGATAACTGGTGAGCCAAGGAGGGTTAATGGATCGAGCCGCGCATGCGCTCGTGCAATGGCGCGCCGAGCGTCCGGATCTCGACGCGTCGTCGATGGTGGTGATGGGGCGGCTGCAGGAAGCGGCGCTCGTGATCGCGCGTGACCGTCTCAATCCGCTATTCGCGCGCTACGGGATGCAGCCGGGCGAATTCGACGTGCTGGCCACGCTGCGGCGCGGCGGGGCGCCGTTCGCGCTGACGCCGACGGCGCTGTACGACGCGCTGATGATGTCGTCGGGCGGGATGACCGCGCGCATCGACCGGCTGCAGAAGGCAGGGTGGGTGGAGCGCCGGCCGAACCCGGCGGATGGGCGTGGCACGCTTGTGGCGCTGACGGAGAGCGGCCGCGCGCTGATCGATGAGGCAGTCGTCGCGCATATCGACAATCAGCGCGAGTTGCTGGCCGTGCTGTCGGATGCGGAACAGGCGCAGTTGTCGGAACTGCTGGGAAAGTTGCTGGCGGGGTTGGGGGCGAGAAGCTGAAAGCGGCCGACGGCAAGTAGCGCTGTGAATGCGTGGCGCAAACGCAGCGAGGCGGACAAAAAGGGCTTCGTGAATTATCTCGGACGTCGCTTGCCGACCCGGAGCGGACTGTCGCGCGTTGCGAAAACGGACTTTCGGACCGAACAAGCAAGATAGCAGCCTGAACACCCCCGACGATCGGAATCCGGTCAACCCAATCTGTAGCCAATTAATATCTGCCTGAGACTCGATCATGGCCAACTCCAGAAAACAGAAGCCGCAAACGTCTGGTGTATTCACAACGCCAGATGCGCAAAAGGTGTTTGGCGACCTGTATCTCAAGGGACGTCGCACGACATTACGCCTTCACCTCAAACGAGAACTGCCGGCGTTTCCCGCGTCGACCACGATAACTGGCGAGCTAGGTGACCTGCGGAAAGTTAGCTGTCTAGACTGCGTCATCGGATCGTCGGGCAGTGAATATAAGGGTAACGCGGGCCGATATCACTACGCTGAGATTCTTCCACACTTTGTCACCATCGGTGATCGGCACTTTGCGCCAGGCGAGCCGTCCATCCGGGCAGTTCATTTCACGACACCTGACCTCCCTTCGATTTTTTACGACTTCGGAACGTTCGGCCATATCTTTGCATCAAAATCGGCCATTGAATCCTTTGCGAAGGAATGCGAGCCAAATCATAAAATTGAGTTTGGCGAATCACCGGAAGTTTTCTATTTTTCTGGGAAATATGAGGTTGTCGCAGTAGAGACGCCGATTGGTCGATTCCGTGTATCTCATCAGCCAACTTTCAGCATCGGCAACTCGTTTAGCGAATACATAAAGAACCACATGATTGTGAGCCTAGAGTACTCGCAACCAGTTATCTTCGACGAATGTATCGATCGAATGATGTCGATTCACAGATTCCTAAGTGTTATCGCGGGTCGTAAGCAAGCGATTGAATCCGTTCGCATGGATTTAGTCAACGAGTCAACCAGCACACACTCGACACTTGATTTACATTGGGCGTTCGCACCAAAAAAAACGAAAAATGAAGACAACAAGCCTCAGCCGGCGGATGTTCCGCTCGACGCGGTTCGCCGACCGGAGGAGTTCAAAACAGTCCTCGTGAATTGGTTAAGTCGAGATCCGGAATGGAGAGCGGCACGAATCCGATATGCAGGATGCACAGGGAAAGGGAACTCTTACAGCATTGACCGCCTTGTTGCCGCCGCAAATATGTTCGACATTTTGCCTCCGAATGCTGTGCCCGCAACCTCTAATCTTTCGCCGGAGGTAACCAAGGCACAGAAAGAGTGTCGCGAAATCTTCAAAAAATTGGCACCTGGAGTGGAGCGAGACAGTATTCTCGGGGCGCTAGGGCGGTTGAACAAGCCATCTCTAACGAAGAAAGTGCTTCATCGCGTCGCTATCGTGAGTGACGAATTTGGAAATCGATTTCCGGATCTTGATTTGGTAGCCAAGACCGCAGTCAAGTTTCGCAATTTCTTTGTGCACGGAGGCTCAGATGGATTCGACTATGCGAAGTTGGAGCCATTGATGCCATTCCTCACAGACGCACTGGAATTCATCTTCGCGACCTCTGATTTGATATGCGCGGGGTGGAATGCGGTAGCTTGGGGCGACAAACACTACGGATTCGGGCATAGCTTCACAAGGTTCCGCTGGAGCTATCGAACGAATGCTGATCTTTTGAAAGAGGTGTTGTCCTGATATCGCTGCAAGCCCGAGACTCTAATTTACAAGCGAAACTGACTTTCGCTGCCCTCCCGCCGTCCGCTTAGGGAGGCACAGTGTCGCCTCCTGGCCGAACACCGACAGTCTTCCCGGCGTTCCCCGAAAAACTCGCGACGACTTCAAACAAAAAACCCGCCGCGTAACGCGGCGGGTTTTTCAGATCGCGGCCTGCACGACGTACACCCGCTTGACCCATCAGCCCCGCGCCGGAATATTGAGCCCACGCTCCACAGCCGGCCGCGCAACGAACGCGTCGAGCACCCGCTTGACGTTCCGGAATTCGCTGAAGCCCACGAGGTCGCCCGCTTCATAGAACCCGACGAGGTTCCGCACCCACGGGAAAATCGCGATATCGGCGATCGTGTACGTATCGCCCATCACCCATTGCCGATTCGCGAGATGCGCGTCGAGCACGCCGAGCAGGCGCTTCGACTCGTCGACGTAGCGGTCGCGCGGGCGCTTGTCCTCGTAGTCGCGGCCGGCGAACTTGTGGAAGAAGCCGACCTGGCCGAACATCGGCCCGATGCCGCCCATCTGGAACATCACCCACTGGATCGTCTCGTAGCGGCCCGCGAGATCCTTCGGGATCAACTGGCCCGTCTTGTCCGCGAGATAGATCAGGATCGCGCCCGATTCGAACAGCGGCAGCGGCTTGCCGTCCGGGCCGTTCGGATCGATGATCGCCGGGATCTTGTTGTTCGGGTTCAGCGACAGGAATTCGGGCGAAAACTGATCGTTCGTGTCGAAACGCACGAGGTGCGGCTCGTACGGCAGGCCGGTTTCCTCGAGCATGATCGACACCTTGACGCCGTTCGGCGTCGGCAGCGAGTAGAGCTGGAGACGGTCGGGATGCTGGGCCGGCCACTTTTGCGTGATCGGGAAGGCGGACAGGTCGGACATGGAGGGTCGCTCGTCGAAGTGAAGGATCCGCGCCCCGTTCCTGCTGCCGCGCGCGCCACGGTCGATGGCGGGACGGCAGGGCGGAGCGCGCCGAAAACGCCCACTGTAGCCGATCCCGGCGATCGATGCCGACGGCGGCCGCACGCGACCGCCGCCGCACGGCCGGAAGCCGTCAGAAGTTGTGCCGCAGCCCGATCATCGCAGCCGTCGTGCCGACGCCCGGCGCGACCGGCTGCCCGTACACGAGCATCTGGTCCATCGTGCCGCGGTTGTTCACGTGCCCGACCTGCGCATAGACCATCGTTCGCTTCGACAGGCTGTAGTCGGCCGCGAGCACGACCGCCGTCGACTTGTTCGCCGAGACGTTGCGGTCCTTTAGGTAATACACCGCGGACGTCACCTGCAGCGCGGGCGTGAAGCGATAGCCGATGCCGGCCGACAGCATGTCGAGGTTCACCTTGTCCGCATGCGACGGGTTCCGGCCGTTGCCGTACGACGCCGACACCGAGAAATCGTGGATCGTGTATTTCGCGCCGAAGTAGATGAAGCGGTTGTTGTCGACGCCGGTCGGCGCGACGCCCGGCGCCGGGCTCGTGTCGTGGCCGTTGTAGTAGACGGCCGAAGCATTGAGCCCATAGTTTGCATACCTGAGCACGACCGATTCGCGCGTGCCGCCCTGGAACTGCCCGGCCACGCCGCCCGGCGCGTATTCGAGCGCGATCGACGCGCCCGCGAAGGTCGGCGACTGGTAGACGAGCGCATTACTGTCGTACAGCGCGCCGATCGCTGCGTTGGTGCTCGTTCCCGACCAGCCGGCCGCCGTGTTCAGGCCGAGCCACGCGATCAGCACGCTGCCGAAGAACTGCGCGTTGCGCACGTCGGTGTCGGCCATCGCGTAGATCATCGGCACGATCTGTCGGCCGGCGGTGAACGCGCCGAACGGGCCCGACACGCCGAGCGACGCGACCTGGTTGAAGATCGCGACGGCACCCGGCGTGTCGCTCAGCTGCAGCTTGCCGGTGCCGCTGTCGAACGAGCCCTGCAGCTTGAAGTTGACCTTGTAGCCGCCGCCGATGTCCTCGCTGCCCTTGATGCCCCAGAAGCTCGAGTAGATGCCGCCGTCCTTCATGCGGAACACCTTGCCCGTGTTCTTCGCGGTCGGGCTGAACGACGCCGCCGACGTGCTCTGGTACAGCAGGCCCGAGTCGATCACGCCGTAGAGCGTGACGGAGGATTGCGCGTGCGCGAGCGCCGAACAGCCGGCAAGCGCCGCGAGCGCGGCCAGTTTCGTCTTCATCAAAGTCTCCGGGGTCGGTTTGGACCGGACGGGATCGAGCCCGTCCGGGTGAAGCAGGGAGGCTAGCGGGAAGGTGTGACAGGCAACGCCCGCATGAGCCGTGCGGAAAGACTACGCAACGGCGGGCGGCCGCTCCCCCCCATGCGCGGGGGGCAGGGTTGCGGAGAATCGGCGGAAGGCGGGCGCGACGATGCGCCCGACTGGCGAAACCGGCGTTACGGCGTCAGGGCGCGCTTTCGAGCAGGCCGAGCACCAGCGCGCGGTGCACCACATGCTTGCGCGAACTGGCGTCGAGCTTGCCGAACAGGTTCTTCAGGTGCCACTTCACGGTTTCCTCGCCGACGGCGAGCGCCACCGCGATCTCCTTGTTCGACAGGTTGCGCGCGAGCAACTCGAGAATCGCGCGCTCCTTCGGCGTCAGCACGACGCTCGGCACCGCGCGCGGGCTGGCCGCGGCGCGCGGGGCAGGCGGCACGATGCGCGGTTGCGGAAGCGCGTGCCGCACGGGGCCGGTGCCGGCGGCCGCTTCGTCGCCGGCGCGGCGCGCCCAGTCGGCGATGGCCGGATGCGCGTCGGCCAGCGTGCGCGTCAGCCCGAACAGGTCCGCGAGGTTCATCGCTTCGTCGAGCAACGCACGGCCGCCGCCGCCCGACTGTTCGCGCGCGAACGCGCTGAGCGCCATGATCTCGATGCGCGCCTGCCCCATGGTCATTTCGCGGGCCAGCACGGCGGCTTCGTCGAGCGCGGCGCTTGCGTCGTCCCAGCGGCGCGCGGCCAGCGCCGCGCCCGCGTGCGCGGTTGCCTGCAGCAGCACGACGGGGCGCCGCCACAGCGGCCCATGCGACGGAAACTCGGCCGCGGCGATCGCATCGATCCGCTCGACGAGCGCGTGGCAGGTCGCCTCGCGATAGCGCGCCGCGTGGATGCGCACCTGTTCGGCGAGACTCGCGACCGACAGGCGCGGCAGGCGCCGCGCGACACCCATCGCGTCGAGCGCTTCGAGCAGGTCGATCGCACGATGCTCGACGCCGCGCAGCAGCGCGATGCGCGCGGCGGTGCGATAGCCGAGCAGCACGGTATCGGGCGTGCCCGCGTGTTCGAGCACGTCGAGGCGGTTGGCGAGCAACGCGGCCGCCTGGTCGACGCGGTCCGCCTCGTACGCGAGCGCCGCGCACATCGCCGCGAGCATGCAGGTGAGCGGATGGCGGCGCCCGAGATCGGCTTCCGCACGCGCCAGCGCCGGCGACAACGTGTCGTCGGCCAGCCGGACCTGGCCCTCGCGCAGGTAGCTCAGGCCCGTGATCAGCTCGCCCCAGCGCGCGACGTAGCCGAACCCGGCCGCCGTCTCGCCGCGCGGCGCGGCGTGCTGGAAGCGGCGCGCCTGCGCCGGTTCGCCGACGATGATCGCGCGCGCCGACAGCCGGTTCGCGTGCATTTGCGCGAGCCACGTCGCCGCCGGCGGCGTGAAGTCGGCCCACGGTTCGAACAGCTCGACGAAACGGTCGATTTCGTCGGCGTAATAGGCGGCCGCGCTGAGGATCAGCGCGCATTCGTAGCGCACTGCCGCGGGCGTGCCGGGATCCGCGAGGATGCCCGCGATCTGGCGCCGTGCCTCGACATGGCGCTCGCCGAGCGCCAGCGCCCATGCCACCGCTACGCGCAGCGTCGGGCGCTTGTCGAGCTCCGCATCGGGCAGCAGCGCAAGCCAGTCGAGCACGTCGTTGATGCGGCCCTGCTTGATCGCATCCTCGAGACAGCGCTGCGCGAGCGCATACGCCACCTCGAACTGGCCGGCCGCGTATGCGTGGCGGGCGGCTTCCTCGGTCATCCCGTGCGCGTCGAGCCACGCGGCCGCACGCGCATGCAGCGTGCGGCGCTCGGCTTCCGGGCCCGCGGCCAGGCGGTCGCGCAGCGTGTCGCGCACGAGCGGATGGAGCCGGCACCAGTCCGAATCGTCCGACGCAATGAACAGCGGCGTGTCGCGCGCGAGCCGCGCGAGGCGGTCGGGTGCGTCTGCGTCGTCGAGCAGCGCGGCGCACAGCGTCGGATGCAGGCGATCGGCGACGCTCGTGCGGATCAGGAACGCGGTGTCGTCGGCCGACAGGTTCGTGAGCAGCAGCTCGACCGGGCGGTCGCGCGTGCCGTCCACGCGGGCGGCGAGTGCGTCGACCGCCCGGCGCGGATCGGCCGAGCGCGCCATCGCGGCCATCGCGAGCTGCAGGCCCAGCGGCCAGCCGTCGACGCGTTCGAACAGCCGCGCGCACGCGTCGGCGTCGACCCGCTGCGCAAAGCGCGCGCCGACCAGCGCAATCGTCTCGTCGAGCGTGAAGCGCAGCCAGTCGGGGCCCGCGAGCGTGCATTGCCCGCCGGCGAGCAGGTCGCCGGCCACGAGATCGAGCCCGCGCCGCGCGGCGACGACGACATGCAGGTTTTGCGGTGCGTTGTGCAGCACGTAGGTCAGCGCATCAAGGCCGGCGGGCGGCAGCCGCTCCGCATCGTCGACGATCAGCAGCGCATCGATCGACAGTTGCGCGACCTCGGCCAGCCACGCGGTCACGCCTTCCAGCGCGCGCGCCGCGTCGGCCGCACCGACCGGGATCAGGCGCCCGAAGCCGGGCCGCGCGCAACCGGTCCGCACCGCCTGCACGAGCCCCTGCAGCAACCGCGCCGCATCGTCGCGCTCGTCGGCCGACAGCCATACGACCGCGCGGCCGAGCGCGAGGGTTTCGCGGCGCCATTGCGCGAGCAGCGACGTCTTGCCGTAACCGGCCGGCGCCTGCACGAGCGTGACCGGCCGGCCGTCGAAAGCGGGCGCGGCGAGGCTCAGCCGCGCGCGCGCCAGCAACTGCGCCGGTACGCGCGGCGCGGTCGTCTTCAGGACCAGTTCGGTGGGCGGCGCGTCGGCGCGATCGGGTGGGTGGGCCATCGGGGCAGCAGTCGGAATCCGGCGGTGCCGTGCGGGCCAGCGTCGGGGTGGGTGTGGGGGGAAGGATCGGTCGAACCGCGTTCGCGCGTCAATCCCCCCCGCGACGAGTGGGGCCGCACCGGCACCGCATCGATAGCATGGGTTCCGATGCATGACGAACACCACGAGGAGCCCCATGAAGATCGTATCGACCGGCACGCGGCGCAGCGCGCCATTCGCCGGATAAGCGGAGCGGCACGATGTACCGCCATCTGCTCGTGACGGTCGACGGCGCGCCCGGCGGCATCGACGCGATCGGCCATGCGCTCGAACTGGCGCGCGCGGTCGGCGCCCGGGTCACGTTCGTGCTGCCCGGCGCCGCTCCGGACTCGCGTTTATCCGGAGCGCGGCTGCCGGAGCACGGTGCGAAAGTGGAAGCGGCCGCGCGGGCGCAGGGGCTGTCCCATGTGATTGCGGGGGCCGGCCATCCGGGGGCAGGCGACATAGCCCCCGGCGCGCTGGCGGCCGAACTCGGCTGCGACCTGATCGGCGTCGCGGCACTGCCGCCCGATGCCGACGCGGCGGCCTGCGCTAAACGGCAGCACCTGCTCGCGACGAGCGGCGTACCGGTGCTCGTGTGCACGTCGCGGCGAACGCCTGCCGAGGTGCGTGTGATGGCGCAGTGTCTTGATGCGCATCGTGCGGTCGAAGGGTGGCTGCGTGCGCTGATGGCCTCGAGCTTGCACACGGGTGTGGACGCGCCGCAACAGCACGCGGCCGACCCGCAGGAGGCGCTGGCATCGCTCGCCGCCCTGCAGCACGCCCGGGTCCGCACGGCCGCCGAAGCGCGCCTTTTCGCGGCATTGCGCGACCGTGCGGAGTGCGTCGCGGCCGAGCTGGACGAACTCGACCGCCAGCGGCAGCGCGACGCGCAAGCGCTCGATGCGCTCATGCGGATCGCCGCGGAAGGTCTGCCGTCGGCCGCGTTCGACACGGCGCTCGCCCGCTACGCGCACGGCGCGTTCGAGCAGATGGGGCGGATGGAAGGCGTGATTTTCCCGGCCGCGCGGCGCTATCTCGGCGACGCGGACTGGGCCGGACTGGATGAATCGCTGGCGGACGGCGCAGCCGCGACGCCGCTACGCGCGAACGAACCGAACGAACCCGACGATGCGCGACACGCATCCGACTGACACCCTACGGAGAACACCATGGCACATGCAGTGCGATTCCACGAAACCGGCGGCCCCGAGGTCCTGCGCTGGGAGGAAGTCGACGTCGGCGACCCGGGCCCCGGCCAGGTCCGCCTGCGGCACGACGCGGTCGGCCTGAATTTCGCCGACACGTATTTCCGCAGCGGCCTGTATCCGGTGCCGCTGCCCGCCGGCCTCGGCGTCGAGGCGGCCGGCGTGGTCCAGGCGGTCGGCCCCGGCGTGACGAACGTCGCCGTCGGCGACCGCGTGACGTACACGGGCTTCCTGAACACGCTCGGCGCGTACAGCACCGAACGGCTGATCCCCGCCGCGCCGCTCGTGCGGCTGCCGGCCGGCATTGCGTGCGAGACGGCCGCGGCGATGACGATGCGCGGCCTGACGTCGGCCTACCTGCTGCGCCGCATCCACGCGTTCGCGCCGGGCGACACGATCCTGCTGCACGCGGCCGCCGGCGGCGTCGGGCTGATCGTGTCGCAGTGGGCGAAGCTGCTCGGGCTCACGGTGATCGGCACCGTCTCCAGCGAGCACAAGGCCGAAATCGCCCGCACGCACGGTTGTGACCACACGATCGACTACAGCCGCGAGGACGTCGCGAAACGCGTGCGCGAACTGACGGACGGCGCGGGCGTCGACGTCGTGTTCGACAGCGTCGGCAAGGACACCTTCGAAGGCTCGCTCGATTCGCTGAAGCGGCGCGGGCTGATGGTGTGCGTCGGCACCGCGTCGGGCCCGATCCCGCCGTTCGATCCGCAGCGCCTCGCGATGAAGGGCTCGCTGTACCTGACGCGCCCGGCGCTGGCCGACTACATCGCCGATCCGGCCGAGAAGAACGACCTGGCCGGCGAACTGTTCGCCCACGTCGCGGCCGGCCGGATCCGGATCGAGATCAACCAGCGCTACGCGCTGCAGGACGCCGCACAGGCACATCGCGATCTCGAATCGCGCAAGACGACCGGTTCGTCGGTGTTCATCGTCTGAGGAGACGCGCATGCGAGTCGAACCCCTGACCTGCGCGATCGGCGCGGAACTGCTGGATGTGAGCCTCGCCGACGCCGTGCACGACGACGGCCTGTTCGCCGAGATCCGCGCGCAATTGATCCGGCATCGCGTGCTGTTCCTGCGCGACCAGGACATCACGCGCGCCGAGCACGTCGCGTTCGCACGGCGCTTCGGCGAGCTCGAGGATCATCCGGTGGCCGGCAGCGATCCCGAGCACCCGGGGCTCGTGCGGATCTACAAGTCGCCCGACCAGCCGAACGACCGCTACGAGAATGCGTGGCACAGCGACGCGAGCTGGCGCGTGGCGCCGCCGTTCGGCTGTGTGCTGCGCTGCATCGACGGTCCGCCGGTTGGCGGCGACACGATGTGGGCGAACATGGTGCTCGCGTACGAACGCCTGCCCGAACACGTGAAGCAGCAGATCGACGGCTTGCGTGCACGCCACAGCATCGAGGCGAGCTTCGGCGCGGCGATGCCGATCGACAAGCGCCTCGCGCTGAAGGCGCAGTACCCGGACGCCGAGCATCCGGTCGTGCGCACGCATCCCGAAACGGGCGAGAAGGTGCTGTACGTGAATGCGTTCACCACGCATTTCACGAACTTCCACACGCCGGCGCGCGTGCGCTTCGGGCAGGACGCGAATCCCGGCGCCGGCCAGTTGCTGCAATACCTGATCAGCCAGGCCATGATCCCCGAGTACCAGGTGCGCTGGCGCTGGAAGAAGCACAGCGTCGCGATCTGGGACAACCGCAGCACCCAGCATTACGCGGTGATGGACTACCCGCCGTGCGTGCGCCAGATGGAGCGCGCGGGCATCGTCGGCGACGTGCCGTTCTGAGCCCGCCAGCACGGTAGCCAATTTCTGAAACCCCATGCAACGCGCCGGGCCCGCCGCCCGGCGCGGCGGGATACGCACGCCCGTACAACCGAAATACAACGATTTCCACTGGAGGACGACATGCAATTTCTCGACGATTCGCTGCACCCGGAAAACCAGGACAAGGTGGTCATCACGGTCGCGCCGTACGGCCCCGAATGGATGCCCGCCGATTTTCCGGAAGACATTCCGGTGACGATGGACGAGCACGTGCAGAAGGCCGTCGACTGCTACAACGCGGGCGCGACGGTGCTGCACATGCACGTGCGCGAGCTCGACGGCAAGGGCAGCAAGCGGCTGTCGAAGTTCAACGAGCTGCTCGGCCGGCTGCGCGAGGCGGTGCCCGACATGATCCTGCAGGTGGGCGGCTCGATCTCGTTCGCGCCGGAAGGCGAGGGCGCCGACGCGAAATGGCTGTCCGACGACACGCGCCACATGCTCGCCGAGCTGACGCCGAAGCCCGACCAGGTGACGGTCGCGATCAACACCGTGCAGATGAACATCACCGAGCTGATGGACCGCCGGGACATCGCCGGCACGTCGCTGAACGAAGCCGCACTGTGGGACGCATACCGCGAGATGACCGTGCCGGCCGGCCCCGGCTGGGTCGACGAGCACCTGCGCCGCCTGCAGGCGGCCGGCATCCAGCCGCATTTCCAGCTCACCGGCATGCACGCGCTGGAAACGCTCGAACGGATCATCCGCCGCGGCGTCTATCGCGGCCCGCTGAACGTCACGTGGGTCGGCATCGGCGGCGGCTTCGACGGCCCGAATCCGTACAACTTCATGGAATTCGTGCGGCGCTGCCCGGACGGCGCGTGCATCACGCTCGAATCGCTGATGAAGAACGTGCTGCCGATCAACACGGTCGCGATGGCGCTGGGCCTGCATCCGCGCTGCGGGATCGAGGACACGATCATCGACCAGAAGGGCAACCGGATGACGTCGGTGCAGCAGGTCGAGCAGTGCGTGCGGATCGCGCGCGAACTCGGCCGCGACATCGCCAGCGGCAAGGAGGCGAAGGCGATCTACCGGATCGGCGTGCAGTACGACGGCATCGACGAGACGCTGGCGCACCTCGGGATGGCGCCGAACCGCCGCTCCGGCCAGGTGAACGTGCCGCTGCGGGCCGCCTGACGCGCTGCGCATTCGCGCATCCGGGCGAGCGGCCGCATGGGACGCCGCCCGCCGATCGTTGTGGCGTGGCACCCATCCCCGCGCACGGCGCGGGGGCTGACTCCGGCCAACGGAGCGGGGCCACGCAAGCCGCGCCGGAGCACGAGTTCCGGCGCCGGAGGAGACACGCATGCTGATCCATCATGTCGAGCCGTCGATGCAGGACGTCGCCGCCGCCGGCCGGCGCGCGCCCGCGTATGCGTGGCTCGTGTTCGGGCTGACCGTCTGCCTGCTGCTGTCGGACTACATGTCGCGGCAGGTGCTCAACGCCGTGTTCCCGCTGCTCAAGCACGCGTGGGGGCTGTCCGACACGCAGCTCGGCTCGCTGTCCGGCGTCGTCGCGCTGCTGGTCGGGTTGCTGACGTTTCCGCTGTCGGTGCTCGCCGACCGCTTCGGACGCGTGCGCAGCATCGTGCTGATGGCCGCGTTGTGGAGCATCGCGACGCTCGGCTGCGCGCTGTCGACCAATTACACGGAGATGCTCGTCGCGCGCGGCCTCGTCGGGCTCGGTGAAGCCGCGTACGGCAGCGTCGGCGTCGCGCTGATCCTCAGCATCTTTCCGGCACGGCTGCGCGCGACGCTGACCGGCGCGTTCATGGCCGGCGGCGCATTCGGCTCCGTGTTCGGGATGGCGCTCGGCGGGCTGGTCGGCGCGCATCTCGGCTGGCGCTGGTCGTTCGGCGTGATGGCCGCGCTCGGCATCGTGTTGCTCGTCGCGTATCGCTGCGTCGTGACCGAGCGGCGGCTCGCCGCGTACCGGATCGAACCGTGCCGGCGCGACGCCGGCGCGCCGCGCGACCTGCGCGGCAACGTGCGCGCGCTGATGTCAGGGTTGTTCGCTTCGCGTTCGGTGATCTGCGCGTATCTCGGCAGCGGGTTGCACCTGTTCGTGCCGGGCGCGCTGTTCGCGTGGCTGCCGAGCTACCTGAACCGCTACTACGCGATGGCGCCCGACCGCGCAGCGGTGCTCGCGGCAGGCTTCGTGCTGCTCGCGGGCGTCGGGATGGTTGGCTGCGGGATCGTCACCGACCGCGTCGGCAAGACCGACGGCAAGCGCAAGTGGCTGACCGCGATCGCGTATTGCGTACTCACAGGCGTGTGCCTCGCGATTGCATTCCGGTTGCCGCCCGGGCCGCTGCAGCTCACGCTGATCTGCGCGGGGATGCTGGTCGGCGCGGGTGCGTCCGGTGCGTCGGGCGCGATGGTCGCGAACCTGACGCCGGCCGCGATCCACGCATCGGCGTTCGCCACGCTCACGCTCGCCAACAACCTGCTCGGCATGGCGCCGGGCCCGCTGCTGACGGGGTGGGTCGCCGATCGCGCCGGCCTCGTCGGCGCGCTGCAATGGATTCCCGTCGTGCCGCTGATGGCCGCCGTGCTGTTCGCCATCGGCCGCGCGAGCTATGTGGCCGACCTCGCACGCGTCGAACGCGAACGGCGCGTGTCCCCACTTTCCTGAACGCTTCGGAGACTGCATGACCCTGACGACCGCCCCCACCATCCTGATCGTGCCCGGCTTGCGCGATCACGTCGAAGACCACTGGCAGACCCACCTCGAACGGCGCCTGCCGAACGCGCGCTCCGTCGCGCCGCTCGAAGCCGACAAGCTGAGCCGTGCCGCGCGCGTCGCGGCGCTCGATGCGGCGCTGGCCGGGATCGACGGCCCCGTGATCCTCGTCGCGCACAGCGCGGGCGTGATGATCACGGTGCACTGGGCGCGCGAGGCCAAGCGCCGGATCCACGGCGCGCTGCTCGCGGCGCCGGCCGATCTCGAATCGCCGATGCCCGCCGGTTATCCGGCGCCCGATGCGATCGCCGCGAACGGCTGGACGCCGATACCGATCGAACGGCTGCCGTTTCCGAGCATCGTCGCCGCGAGCCGCAACGATCCGCTCGCGCGTTTCGAACGCATTGAAGCGCTGGCGGCCGGGTGGGGCAGCACGCTCGTCGATCTGGGAGAGGTCGGGCACCTGAACCCGGCGTCCGGGTATGGCGAGTGGCGGGATGCGGAGCGGCTGATCGAAGAGGTGGCCGCACTCGGCACGGCCTCCCGGACTGACTGAATATTCCTGTCTTTCGCGCGCCGCGCCCGACCGGGTACCCGGCGCGCGCCCCGTCACCGTCGGGCCGCGATGCGGCCCCGAACCGATTCCAATTCGCTGTCCGCCGAGATACGACGTCTTAACACGCGACACAATCGGCGCCACACGGCTCCCGGCAGCGATCGGTACACAAATCATCAACAACCGGAAGCTGTTTGTCAGGGAAAGTCCCGCCCCGTGCGTCATGGTTTTTTGTTGACCGACATCGTATAACGCCGTCATGATTTCCTGAAAAGAAAGGTCCCATCCACCGACCGAAGTGAGGAGACATGAACGCCACCCCGATCGCTCGCCGTGTCCGCCGGATCGCACTCGCCCTGGGTTTCACGCTGTCCGCCGCGGCTGCCGTCGCCGCGCCCGTCTCGCTGAACATCGTCGATGTCGCTGGCAACCTGCAGCTCACGCAAAAGGCCATCGAAGCCTTCAAGGACAAGAACCCGAACCTCGTCTCGAACGTCACGTTCACGAACGCACCCGCGCCGCAGCTGCCGGGCAAGATCAAGGCGATGCAGGCGGCGGGGCGCGCCGACATCGACCTCGTGCTGACGGGCACCGACGCGCTGGCCGCCGGCATCGAGCAGAACCTGTGGCAGAAGCTGCTGCCCGACGACGCGGCCGCGTTCCCCGGCGTGCTCGACAAATACGCACCCGGCCCGCGCAAGATGCAGGATCTCGCGCAGGGCTACGGCCTCGAAGTCACCTACATGCCGGCCGGCCCGCTGCTCGAATACAACCCGGCGAAGGTCGGCGACCCGCCCAGGACGCCCGACCAGCTGCTCGCCTGGTGCAAGGCGCACCCGAACAAGCTGATCTATGCGCGCCCGGCGAACTCGGGCCCCGGCCGCACGTTCCTGATGGGGCTGCCGTACGTGCTCGGCGACAGGAACCCGCAGGATCCGATCAACGGCTGGGACAAGACCTGGGCGTTCCTCAAGGCATTGAACGATTGCGTGCCGTACTACCCGGGCGGGACGTCGGCGGTGATGAAG
Organism: Burkholderia contaminans; assembly: GCF_029633825.1. NCBI lineage: Bacteria > Pseudomonadati > Pseudomonadota > Betaproteobacteria > Burkholderiales > Burkholderiaceae > Burkholderia > Burkholderia contaminans. The sequence goes on from NZ_CP090640.1 coordinate 3,014,408, forward strand.
GAGCTCGGCGAGGGCACGCGCGACATGACCGTGACCGTCACCGGCTGGGATCTCAACCCGCGCGCGCTCGGCATCGTGCCGGCCGAGTTCAGGGTCCAGGCGTTCGACAACATGACGTGGGTCAACGACGCGCACTACATGGTGATCCCGAAGGGCGTGCCGAAGGAAAAGCTCGACGTGCTGTTCAAGCTGATGAACTTCCTGCTCGAACCGGCGCAACAGGCGATGACCTACGACGACGGCTATTTCTATCCGGGCCCGGCGGTGAAGGGCGTGACGCTCGAGATGGCGCCCGCGCACAGCCAGGAAGTGATCAGGAAATTCGGCCGCCCCGAGTACGCGAAGCTGCTCGCGGATCGCCCGCACGTGCAGCCGCTCAGCGCGCAGGCGATGGTCGCCGCGTTCCAGAAGTGGGATCGCGAGATCGGCGCGCAGAAGTCGAAGTGACGCATGGACCGGCGGGCGCCGCGGCGCCCGCGTCGAGGGAGTTCGCGCAATGAAGCACAGTTTCGAACGGCTGCGGCTCGATGGCGTGTGCCGCAGCTTCACCAATGCGCAAGGCGCGCAGGTCGCCGCGCTGGACGGGCTCGATCTCGAGATCCGGCGCGGCGAATTCATCGCGCTGCTCGGCCCGTCGGGCTGTGGCAAGTCGACCGCGCTCAACTGCATCGCGGGGCTGCAGCCGCTCACGCGCGGCGGCATCTGGCTCGACGACACGCGCATCGACGTGCTGCCGCCCGAGCGCCGCGGCTTCGGGATGGTGTTCCAGAACTACGCGCTGTTTCCGCACATGTCGGTGCTCGACAACGTCGGCTTCGGCCTCAAGATGCGCGGCGTGCCGAAGCAGGAAACGCGGCGGCGCGCGCAGCAGGCGCTCGAACTCGTGCAGCTCGTCGGCCACGAGGGCAAGCTGCCCGGGCAGCTGTCGGGCGGGCAGCAGCAGCGCGTCGCGATTGCGCGCGCGATCGTGATCGAGCCGCCGCTCGTGCTGATGGACGAACCGCTGTCGAACCTCGACACGAAGCTGCGCATCGAGATGCGCGCCGAGATCCGCCGCATCCACACGCAGCTCGAACGCGCGACGATCTACGTGACGCACGACCAGGACGAGGCGCTGTCGATGGCCGACCGCATCGTCGTGATGAAGGAGGGCGTCGTGCAGCAGGTCGCGACGCCGAAGGACGTCTACACGCGCCCGCACAACCTGCATGTCGCGCGTTTCATGGGCTATCGCAACGTGCTGCCGTTCACGCTCGAAGGGATGGCCGGCGATTATGTGAACGTGGCGGCCGGTGGCGTTCGCGTCACCGGCGTGCCGATGGCCGGCTTCGACGCGAAAGAGGTCATGGTCGCGCTGCGACCCGACGACATCGAGCGCGCGGACGAGGGCGGCGACAACACGTTCGACGCGACGGTCGAAACGGTCGAGTACGGCGGCCGCGATTCGCTGATCCGCGCGGTCACGCCGTTCGGCCCGATCTGGGCGCGCGTGGCCGGCGAATTCACGGAGGGCGAGCCGCTGCGGCTGCGCGTCGCGCCGTCGCGCACGCTCGTCTACCCGGGAGCGCCGACATGAGCGGCGCAGCCGCGGCGCGGTTACACCGGGAGGCCGCATGAGCACGTTCGCGTCCGGCGCCACGCCGCGCGACGCGAAAGCCTGGCTCGTCACGCCCGCGCTCGGGTTCATCGTCGCGCTGTTCGTCTATCCGTTCGCGTACGGCCTCGTGCTGTCATTCCAGCCGATGAACGGCGGCGGCGCGCTCGCGAACTACGTGCAGTTCTTCACCGACACCGCGATGTGGCCGACCGTGCTCGTCACGCTGAAGCTCGCGGTGCCGGCGACGCTGATCAACGTCGGCATCGCGGTGCCCGTCGCGTTCGCGCTGCGCCGCCACTCGCCGTACCAGAAGTTCGTCACGACGCTGCTCGTGATTCCCGTCACGCTCGGCACGGTGCTCGTCGCCGACGGGATGCTCACGTATTTCGGGCCGAACGGCTGGTTCCCGCAGGCGCTGCAGGGGCTGCACCTGTACACCGACGAAGTGCGCCTCACGCACAACTACTGGGGCGTGCTGCTGTCGCTGATCGTGTCGGGCTTTCCGTTCGCGTTCCTGCTGATGCTGTCGTACATCAGCGGCATCGACCCGACGCTCGCCCGCGCGGCGGCAACGCTCGGCGCGAACCCGTGGCAGCAGTTCCGGCAGATCTACCTGCCGCTGCTCGTGCCGGGGCTCACGATGGCCGCGTGCCTGTCGTTCGTGCAGGCGTTCTCGGTGTTCCCGTCGGCCGTGCTGCTCGGCGCGCCGGCCGGGCCCACGCGCGTGATCTCGATCGCGGCGGCGGAAGCCGCGTTCGAGAGCTACGACTATTCGCTCGCATCGGCGATCGCGATCGTGATGGGCTTCGTGCAGTTGCTGGTGGTCGCGTCGATGCTCGGCGCGCGCCGTTTCTTCTATACGGGCGCGGTAACGGGAGGCAAGGGCTGATGGCGACCGACAATCATGCCGCGCGCACCTGGCCGCCGAAGCACGACAGGCCCGATGCGCCCGATGCGCCCCACGTCGACGCGGGGAAACCGCAGAAGATGACAGGCAATCTCGCCGGCCGCGCCTGGAAGGCGCTCGTGTGGGGGCTGATGGCGTTCTTCCTGCTGAACGTGTTGCTGCTGATCGCGACCGTCGCGGTGAATTCGATCGCGACCCGCTGGTTCGGCACGCCGCTGCCGCAGGGCTTCACGCTGCACTGGTACGCGAAGGCGTGGGAGGACTTCCAGCTCGCGAGCGTGCTGTGGGTGACCGTCGAGGTCGTCGGCGCAGTGGTGCTGCTGTCGATCGCGCTCGGCGTGCCGGCCGCGTATGCGCTGGCGCGCGTGCAGTTTCGCGGCAAGCGCTTCGCGCTGCTGGTGTTCCTGCTGCCGCTGATGGTGCCGCCCGTCACGTACGGGATCCCGATGGCCACCGTGATGTACAAGGTCGGACTCGCGGGCACGCTGCCCGGCGTGATCCTCGCGAACCTCGTGCCGGCGCTGCCGTTCGTGATCCTCGTGATGACGCCGTTCATCGAGCAGATCGACCCGAATCTCGAAGCCGCCGCGCGCATCTTCGGCGCGAACACGTGGCGCTATTTCCGCTACGTGCTGCTGCCGCTGCTGGTGCCCGGCATGCTCGCGGCGGGGTTACTCGTGCTGGTGCGCACGATCGGGATGTTCGAGCTGACCTTCTTCACCGCGGGGCCGAGCACGCAGACGCTCGTCGTCGCGCTGTATTACGCGGTGTTCTCGACCGGCGTGCGCGCACCACAGTCGATCGACGCGATGGCGATGATCTACATGGCCATCACGCTCGTGTGGGTCGTGATCGCACTGCAGTTCGTGAGCCCGACGCAGCTCGTGAGCCGCGTGAAGCAGGAGCGGCAGTAGGCAAGGGCGGCGCGCGGATGCGCGATGCCGCCTGCACATCCGTGCAATTGGTTACAAATGGATACCGCGCACGACACGCGGACGTTGCAGACTACGCGGCGTTCACCCGATCACGGATATCCATGAAGCTCCACACGCTGCTGACACTCGCCGGTGCATCGACGCTGCTGGCCGCCTGCAACCTGCTCCAAGACGGCCCCGGTTCGAGCGACGTCGACGCCGCCGTGCGCCGCGCGCTCGAGGCGGAAAACCACGGCGGCCTGAACGCACTGTTCGGCCAGCCGCTGCCGGTCTCGGCCGATGTCGTGTCGGCGAAGCCCGATGGCGACTGCAAGAAGCTCGGCGATCGTACGTACTCGTGCGACGTCGTGGTCACGTGGCGCAATGCCGACTACAAGCCTTCGCGTGCGAACCTGACCTTCGTGAAAGCCGCCGACGGCTCTTGGCAGACGTCCGGCGTCGACGCGGCGATCGTGTCCGGCGCCGCGAAATCGCTGGTCGACGAGATCGGCAAGGCGTGGCCCGGCAACGCGGCAAGCGGCGCGTCGGCGCCGCAGTGACGCGCCGGCGGCGCGGCGCACACTGATTCCGCGGGCGCGGTTTCGTCCTGGCGGGCCGCGCTCGCCTCGTTTCTTCAAGCCATCGACGACCATCGCCCGTGCACGCACGACCGCAGGCGGCGGGGCGCGCCATCCGACCGGCACGGCCCGCGTTCGGCACCGATTCACCGAAAAGGGGTTCGAGCACCTGCTCCCTAAAGACCGAACACATCCTCGGTATGCGGGCCGGGTTATAGGGAAAACCCTTATTTCGAGATATAATCATGGCCTAAGAGATAGGTCAGAACCATGCCTGAACGTTTCCAAACCATTGAAAAATTTGTGTTTTCCCTCGTCGTGATGTCCGCCGTCGTGTGCTCGGCATTCCTTGCGTATGAGCGTCACCCCGAGATCAAGATCGCGCTGCACGAAGGCGAAGCGCTGATGCGCGAGAGCGCCAAGTACTCGGTCATCTGCTCGCCGTCCAAGGTCGATCCTTGCGTCGAGATGTCGGCTTACTGAGATTCGCGTCGGTCGCGTCGGCGCCGTGCGCTGCGATCGAAACGCACGTTTCCAGAATCGGCCCCATCCAGTTTCGGACTTGTCCTATATCTCTGGTCGTCTGGATTCCTTAAAGTAGAGCCCATCAGGAATTCAGAAACCGGCCGCAAGATAGGGCGGATGCACGAACCCGTAACGTGCCGAGTCGCTGGCGTAAGCAGCCCCCGTATTCAGCCGGCCCCGCTTCGAGCCATCGAGCGGGGCCGTTCCGTTTGCGCGGTCCAAATCACCTTCCGCAGCGCCATGCGCCACGCGCGTCACACCACGTGCCGCGGCATCCCGCCCGCGAACGCGGCGACATTGTCCACGAGCTGATCGGCGAGCGCCTGCATCGCTTCGTCGCTCGCCCACGCAACGTGCGGCGTCAGGATGAATGCCGGATGCGACAGGATCGCGTGGAACGGATGCGCGGCCGGCAGCGGCTCCTGCGTGACCACGTCGAACCCCGCGCCCACGATCTGCCCCGACTGCAATGCGTCGACGAGCGCGCTTTCCCGGATGGAAAGGCTGACGCAACGCCTGCATGTGGGGCGCGACGCGCGCCTTTCCGAAACGGAAAGGCGGGTTGAGGATCGATCGATTTTCGCCGGTCGCGAACGCCGTCATGATCGCCTTCATCGACAACACGATTGCATCGGAGATAGTCATGACACGCCCCCTGGACGGCATCCGCGTGCTGGAACTCGGCCAACTGATCGCCGGGCCGTTCGCGGGCCGGATGCTCGCCGAATTCGGCGCCGACGTGCTCAAGGTCGAGCCGCCCGGGCTCGGCGACCCGCTGCGCAAATGGCGGCTGCTGCATGAAGGCACGTCGGTCTGGTGGGCCGCGCAGTCGCGCAACAAGACCTCGCTCACGCTCGACCTGCGCACGCCCGAAGGGCAGGATGTCGTGCGTCGCCTCGTCGCGCAAACCGACGTGCTGATCGAGAACTTCCGGCCCGGCACGCTCGAAGGCTGGGGGCTCGGCTGGGACGCGCTCTCCGCGATCAATCCGGGGCTCGTGATGCTGCGCGTGTCGGGCTTCGGCCAGACGGGCCCGTACCGCGACCGTCCCGGCTTCGGCGTGATCGCCGAGGCGATGGGCGGCCTGCGGCACCTGACCGGCGAGCCCGGCCGCACGCCCGTGCGCGTCGGCATCTCGCTCGGCGATTCGCTGTCGGCGCTGCACGGCGTGATCGGCGTGCTGCTTGCGCTGCGGCATCGCGAACAGCAGGGCGGCAAGGGGCAGGTCGTCGACGTCGCGCTGTACGAGTCGGTATTCAACATGATGGAAAGCCTGTTGCCCGAATACTCGGCGTTCGGCGCCGTGCGCGAGGCGGCCGGCAGCAGCCTGCCCGGCATCGCGCCGACCAACGCGTACCGCTGCCGCGACGGCAAGTACGCGCTGATCGCCGGCAACGGCGACAGCATCTTCCGGCGCCTGATGGAGCTGATCGGCCGGCCCGATCTCGGCAACGATCCCGCGCTCGCGCACAACGACGGGCGCGTCGCGCAGGTCGAACGCATCGACGCGGCGATCGGCGCATGGAGCGCGCAGCACGATCTCGACGCCGTGCTGGCCGCGCTGAACGACGCGCGCATTCCGTCCGGCCGCATCTACGACGTAGCCGACATCGCGGCCGATCCGCATTACCGCGCCCGCGACATGCTCGTCGATGCCGCGTTGCCCGACGGCACGCCGGTAATCGTGCCGGGCATCGTGCCGAAGCTCGGCGCGACGCCCGGGTGCATCGAACACGCGGCGCCCGCGCTCGGCGCCAATACCGACGCGGTACTCGAATCGCTCGGCATCGATGCGGCGACGCGCGGCGACTGGCGCACGCGCGGCGTGATCTGAGAAGCGGAAACAGGAGACGACGACATGAACGGGCAACGCAAACGGCTCTACATCCACGAAGTCGCGACACGCGACGGTTTCCAGAATGAAGCGGCGTTCGTCGACACCGACGACAAGATCGCGCTCGTCGACGCGTTGAGCGCGTGCGGCTACGCGAAGATCGAGGTCACGTCGTTCACGTCGCCGAAGGCGATCCCCGCGTTGCGCGATGCGGAGGCCGTGATGCACGGCATCGCGCGCGCACCCGGCGTCGTCTATACGGTGCTCGTGCCGAACGTGCGCGGTGCCGAGCGTGCGCTGTCGTGCGGCGTCGACGAAGTGAACCTCGTGATGTCGATGAGCGAAAGCCACAACCGCGCGAACCTGCGGATGACGCGCGAGCAGTCGTTCACACAACTGCGCGACGTGATCGACGCGGTACGCGGCGCCGGTGTCGCGATCAACGTGTCGCTGTCGACCGCGATGGGCTGCCCGATGGAAGGCGATGTGGCAGCCGAAGTCGTACTCGCCTGGATGCAGCGCTTCGCGGATCTCGGCGTGCACGGCTTCACGCTGTGCGACACGACGGGCATGGCGTTTCCGTCGCAGGTACGCGACCTGTCGGCACGGGCCCGCGAGCGCTTCGGCGCACTGCAGCTCACGCTGCACTTCCACAACACGCGCGGGATGGCGCTCGCGAACACGCTCGCGGCACTCGATGCCGGGATCGACCGCTTCGACGCGTCGCTCGGCGGGCTCGGCGGCTGCCCGTACGCACCGGGCGCGACCGGCAACGCATGCATGGAAGAACTCGTGCACATGCTCGAACTCGACGGCTACGATACGGGCATCGATCTCGCGGCCGTGCTGGCAGCGTCGGCACGGCTGCCCGCGCTGATCGGCCATGACGTGCCGAGCCAGATCCTGAAGGCCGGGCGCCGCTCGGACCTTCACCCGGCGCCGCGCGCAGACGCCGGCGACATGCCCGTGCAACGCGCGTTCTCGTGAACCACGAACAGGAGCAAACCTCATGGCGCTGATTGACCACCTCGACCATCTCGTGCTGACCTGCGTCGATCCCGACCGGACCACGCATTTCTACACCGAGGTACTGCAGATGCAGCTCGAAACCTTCGGCGCCGGCCGGATCGCATTCCGCTTCGGCATCCAGAAGATCAATCTGCACGTGCGTGGCGCGGAGTTCGAACCGAAAGCATATGTGCCGGTGCCAGGCGCGCTCGACCTGTGCTTCATCGCGTCCGTGCCGCTCGACGACGTGATTGCGCACCTGAAGCGCGTCGACTGGCCGATCGTCGAAGGGCCGGTCGAGCGCACGGGCGCGACGCAGAAGATCCGGTCGGTTTATGTACGCGATCCCGACCTGAACCTGATCGAGATCTCCGAGTTGATCTGAGCACCGGTGCACCGCCGCGCCGTATCGCGCCGTCGCACGCGCGTGTGCGGACCTGAACACGGTGCGGCTGCATGCCGCGCCGATCTCCCGCCGAAATCGGACAGCCGGTTTCCGCGCTCGCCGAATCCGGATAGCCGGCCCGTGTCGCGCTGCGGATAATGCTCGCATCGGCGACTGAGAAGCCGCCTTCGCAGCGGACGCAACGCTTGCGCCCGCGCTTCCGCAACCCGACCCAGGCAATTCCCGATGACGATCCTCTATCGCGGCATGGACCGCGCGGCGCTCGACGCCGCTTATCTGAACACGAAGGTGGTACCTGATTTCCCAGCGTTGCTGGCGTCGATGCAGGCGCGCAGCGCAGCGCTCTATGAAGCCGCATCCGTCAGGCGCGACCTGCGTTACGGCGCGCAACCCGCGCAGCGTTTCGACTGGCTGTCGTGCGGTCAGCCCGATGCGCCGCTGTTCGTGTTCATTCACGGCGGCTACTGGCAGCACTGCGCGAAAGAGGATTTCGCCTACGCCGCTAGCGGGCCGCTCGCGCGCGGTTTCGACGTGATACTCGCCGAGTACACGCTCGCGCCGGTCGCGACGATGACCGACATCGTCGGCGAGATCGGCGCGCTGCTCGACTACCTGGCGAACGACCCAGACGGCCTCGGTACGGCGAAGCGGCCGATCCACCTGAGCGGCCATTCGGCCGGCGGCCACCTGACGGCCGTGCACCGCGCGCATCCGGCCGTCGTGTCGGCGCTCGCGATCAGCCCGCTCGTCGATCTCGAACCGATCTCGCTTTGCTGCCTGAACGACAAGCTGCAGCTCACCGCGCACGAAGTCGACGCGTACAGCCCGTTGCGCCATGTCGGGCGCGGCGCGCCGACGGTCGTGGCGGTCGGCGATGCCGAACTGCCCGAACTCGTCCGGCAGGCACGCGACTACGCGACGGCGTGCGAAGCGGCCGGCGAACGGATCGCCCATGTCGGGTTGCCCGGCATGAAGCACTTCGACGTGCTCGACGATCTCGAGAAGCCGGACGGTGCGATGCTCACCGCCTTGCTGTCGATCGCGCCGCGCTAGGCGCGCCGTATCGCGCGGGGGCGGCCGCGCGTATGATCGGCGTCAGGCCGCCGCGCTGACGGCATGCGCCGGCACGGCCTTCCCAGGACCCACGACATGGTGAACCCGCTTCATTTCGATCTGCAGTCGCTGCGCGTGTTCGCGCTCGTCGCCGAGCACGGCAGCCTGACGAAAGCGGCCGAACACGGCCAGCTCACGCTGTCCGCGGTCAGCAAGCGCATCGCCGAGCTCGAGAGCGTGACGGGCAGTGCGCTGTTCGTCCGGCATGCACGCGGTGTGGAGCTCACGCCCGCAGGCCGCGCGCTGCTCGACCATGCGGCGAAGGTGATCGAGCAGGTCAACCGGATGGCGCACGAGATGAGCGATTACGTCGCCGGCGTGCGCGGCCACATCCACGTGTGGACCAACACGTCCGCGATCGTCCAGTTCCTGCCCGCCGACCTCGCCGCGTTCCTCACCGACAATCCGGGCATCAAGGTGAGCCTCGAGGAGCGGCTGAGCCACGAGATCGTCGACGCGCTCGCGTCCGGCAAGGCCGATCTCGGCGTGTTCGCCGACAACGTGCCGGCGCCCGGCATCGAACGGCGGCTGTACCGGCGCGACGAGCTCGTGCTGCTCGTGCCGCGCACGCACCGGTTCGCCGCGCGCGACAGCATCCGCTTCGCGGATACGCTCGACGAGGACTACGTCGGGCTCAGCGACGGCAGCTCGCTGCTCGCGCGCATGACCGACGCGGCGTTCGCGGTCGAGCGCTCGCTGAAGTTGCGAATCCAGGTATCGAATTTCGACGGCGTGAGCCGGATGATCGAGGCAGGGCTCGGCATCGGCATCCTGCCGCGCGATGCGGTGACGGGCGAGCGCGCGGCGCGGCTCGGGGTCGTGAAGCTCGACGATTCGTGGGCGACGAGAACGCTGTGGGTGGGGGTGAAGGCGGGGAGTGTGCTGACAACCGATATCGCGAAGCTGTTCGATTTCATGTCGGCGCGGTGAGGCGGGGTTGAATTCGGCAAAGCCGGTTCGGCCCGGATTCCGGAGAACACAATCATCGGGCCGCGTTCGCACCGATTTCCGACGTTCTGTCCAATCCCTCAACAGCTGGATGCGGGGCCGCTACATGAACGAATCGAACTACCGCCTTATTTTCGGCTTTGTCGTTATTGCTTACGGTATCGCGATGTCCGCTGTCATGGCATTTCGTCCGGAACGAATATTGGCCTTCTATTGCCGATCGAGGGCCTGGCGATGGTGGTACAAATTCATTTACAACATGTCTACCGAAGACGTCATGTCGGCCAGAATGGTTCGAATCACCCGATTCCAGGGGTGGATAGGGCTGGTGTTCTGTACGGTCCTCATGTGGGGCTTCCTGTTCCGCAGGTAGCATGGCGTCACTTGCTCGCGAATTCATGGGCGCCCTTTCGGGATCGGGCGAACGTGTCACCTCAGATGACTCGCAACCGATCGCCCAAGAAATCCCCCAGCCATCGAGAGTGATGCGGGCGCACGTTCTCATGCCCCCGCATTCCCCACCCTCAAACCGGATTGATCTCGTCCTGACTGCGCCGCGTCGTCAGCGGCCCGAGCACGCGCAGCGTGACCGCGACGACACCAAGCGCGACCGAGATCACCCCGAACATCGCACCCGCGCCATAACTGCCAAGCACCGGCAACAACACGAACGGCAGCGCACCGCTGACGATCCGCGACAGCGCATAGGTACTGCCGATCGCCGTCGAGCGCACCCGCGCCGGGAAAATCTCCGCCTGGTACACGTGATACGCGTTGCTGAACACGTTCGACGCGCAGGTCGTGAGGAACCCGAAGCCGACGATCAGCACGGTATTGCCCGAATACGCGAAGCACAGCCCGAACACGGCAATCGACAGGATCGACACGATCACGAGCGTGCGGCGCTCGATCCAGTTGAGCAGCGGAATCGACAGCAGCGAGCCGACCGGATAGCCGATGAACGACAGCGCGATGAACAGCGTGCTGTCCGTCACGTCGAAGCCGCGACTCTTCACGACCGTGCCGGCCAGCGTACCGAAGCCGTAATAACCGAAGCCCTGGAACAGGTGAAAGATCGCGAGCATCACGTAGCGCGCGCCGTACGGTTCGCGTCGCAGCAGCGCGATACGCTCGCCGAGCCTGAGCGGCCGTTGCGGCTCGACCGGCTCCGCGAACTGCTCGGGCACGCGCACGCCGGTGCTTTCCGCGAAGCGCCGCGCTGCCGCGTACGCATCGGCCGTTCGCCCCTGCGCGAGCAGCCAGCGCGGGCTCTCCGGCAGCCGATGCCGGACGAGCAGCACGTACACGGCGCCGAGGCTGCCGATCGCGAGGATGATGCGCCAGCCGGCTACGCCGCCCACATGCAACGGGTTGAGCCACAGCGCGAGGAACCCGACGAGCGGCACCGCGACATAGGAGGTCGTATAGGCCCACGCGGCGAGCCGCCCGCGCTTCTCTTTCGGCAGGATCTCGGACAGGAAGCTGTCGGCAACCGGATAGATCGCGCCGACGCCGATACCCGTCAGGAACCGGCACGCGACGAGCATGTCGGCATTCACCGAGAACGCGCCGACCAGCGAGAATGCGCTGTACCACGTGAGCGTCAGCAGGAAGGCCTTGCGCCGGCCGATGCGGTCGGCGAGGCTGCCGAGGCACATCGCGCCGACGAACATGCCGATGAATGCCGATGCGAGCAGCAGCTTGAAATCGGTGCTCTGCCGGCTCAGCCCGTATTCGTTCTGCAAGGCGGCACCGATCGTGCTGACGAGGAAGATCTCGTACATGTCGAAGAACAGCCCGATGCCGATCACCCAGACGACGAACCGGTGCAACGCACCGACGGGCAGGTCGTCCATGAAATCGCCGAGCGTGACGCGGCGGGCGGGGCGGGCCGACGCATCGGCACCGACGCCGGCGGCAGCGGCCGGTGGTCGTGCGGAAGCGGGTCCGCCCGCGTTGCCGCCGAGATCGAGGGAATGGCTGTTCATCGTGTCTCCTGATTATCGATCCGCCGTGGCGCCGGGCCCGGCCGTTCGCAACCGGCGCGATGCATCCGGTCGCACGACGCGGCGGCAGGCACCGCAAGGCCAGTGAAAGGGCCGGACAGGCGGGCTGTACCGATCGTTCGACACATGGTGGGCAAATCCGCCGCACGCGATAATTGCGGATGCTTCAAGCGTCCTTTCCCGCGCAGAAAGGGTGCGGAACACGCGGCAGCCGGCATGCACGCGGCAGGCCCGTGCAGCCGGCCTGGCGCGCGGTCACGCAACGGAGCCGATGGCGCGCTCGCGCAACCGGCAGGCGGGAAAACCATGAGGCCGGTGGCCTGGTCGCCGGCGCGAAAACCACCAGCGGCCAGGCATTCGGGCTCAATCAGCCGGCACGAACGCTGCCCCGTAAAACACGCGCACGGGGTTGCCGCGCTCCAGCGCAAAGTGCTGCATCCGCCGCTGCCGGCGCGCATCGCACGCGTGACGATCGGCTTCCTGCTGCAGGCGAACCTGCAGCAACTGCAGCGCCAGGCGTTTGTTCGCGTGCTGGCTGCGCTCGCTTTCCATGCGCACCGACAGGCCGGTCGCGACATGGGTCGCACGAATCGCGGAGCTCGTCTTGTTCACGTGCTGGCCGCCCGGCCCGCGCGCGCGCATCGCTTCGAACCGCACGTCGCCGTCAGGCAGCGGCCGCGCGTCGGTGCAGCGCGTGACGCCGATGAACCAGTTCTTGCGCGGATGACGCAACCGGTACGGGCTCGCGCAAATCCATTGCAGCGTGCCCGTCCAGCGGTCCGCGAGTGCCTGCGCACCTTCGCCGTCGAGGTCGAACAGCGCCGAGCGCAGCGTGCCGGGCCGTTCGCCCGGCTGCGCATCGAGCACGGTGACGACGACGCGCTGCATATCGGCTTCCGCCTGCAGGCGCCGCAATGCATTGGCCGCGGCCAGCTGGCACTCGAGCGGGCCGTGCGCCGAAGAAATCTGCATCAGCATCGGCCAGCCTCCCCGGACGTCTTGTAGGTCAGCACCGGCGCGAGCCGCGCCAGCTTGCGCAGCAGCCCGGCCGCTTCGAGCGCGTCGACGACGCTGTCGATCGGCTTGTAGGCCTGCGGCGCTTCCTCGTACAGCAGTTCGCGGTCTTCGCAGATCACGTGGCTGCCGAGCGGCGTGCGCGTGAGCTGCGACGGCGTGAAGCGCCGTTCGAGGCGCCCCCTGCAATCGCCGCGCGCCCACTTGCGGCCCGCACCGTGCGCCAGCGACGCCAGGCTGGCCGCATCGTCGGGCCGCACCGGTGCGACGAGGTAGCTGTAGTCGCCGCGCGATCCGGGAATGACGACCGGCCCCGCATCGGCCGGCGTCGCACCTTTGCGATGCAGCCAGCCCGGCTCGCCGTCGACGTTCGCGCGGCTCACCAGATTGTGGTTCACGTCGAGCACGCACCGGCCATCGGTGCGCCAGCGTGCCAGCATGCGCCGCGCGATCAGGTCGCGATTCGCGATCGCGTAGCGCAACGCCGCATCGTGACGCACGAGGTATGCCGTGCATGCGGCGTCCGTGTCGACGAGGCCGTTGTAGCCGTGCTCGCGCATGTGTTGCTCGAGGATCGACTGGCCGAAGCCGCGCGACCCGCTATGCACGAGCAGCAGCAGGCGATCGGGATCGAGACCGAGCGCCGCGAGGGGCTCGGTTTCGTACATTGCGTCGATCCGCTGCGCTTCCGCGAAATGATTGCCGCTGCCGATCGTGCCGAGCGATGCCGCGTACGCGTGATCCGCGAACCCGGCGGCCGCAATGAGCGGCTGCCAGCTTGCATCGGGCGTGGCGTCGATCGAGCCGAGCCGGCTCGCCAGCTTCGACGCACTGACGCGCCGCGCATCGAGCGCGGTTTGCCACAGCGCCATCCCGCAGCCGATATCGCCGCCGATCAGCGCCGGATACAGCTGGCCCGTCGAAAAGAACGCGGCGCCCACCGGGTAGCCGCGTCCGGGGTGAAGATCGGGCATGCCGGCGACGCGCCGCATGCCGGGGAGGGTGGCAGCGTGTTCGAGCTGCCGGATGGCCTCACCTTCGATCCAGGTGGTGGCGCAAGCGCACAACGTGATGCGCTCGCCCAGGTATTGCATGGAATTGCCCATGGAGGTTTCCGTTCGATGAAAAAGGAGAACGGCGGGCCATGGCACAGGCAGCGCACACATGCGCTGCCCGGCATCGGAAGTCGGGAAGAGGGCGGCACGACCGGATCGGAACGACCCGGCTCATCGCCGTGACGGCGATACGTGGTGCTGCTTGGTGGCGTGAACGATGAAACGAACGGACGCGAAAAACCCGAACTACGACCCGCGACGGGAGGAGTATTGGCGTGACGTCATGATTTTTTCTCCTTGCGAGTGAGGGGTTGATCGGAATGGCGGCGACTCTAGCACGCACGCGACGGGCGCAGCAAGCGGGGGGCGCAGCGTTGCGCATCGAATCACCGCTTGATGTGGCGAAAAACACACAAGTAGGAATCCATATCACTCCCATGTCGATGGCGTGCCTGGCACGCCGCAGCAGGCATTCGACGCACGCCGACACCCGCAATGGCTGAACGCCATCACGCTTGACAGCGCAAATACCGTTTCGTAGCATCCGCCTGCTTCATCCCTGAACCCTCATCGAATCGGTGATCCAAGTGCCCGCAAACATTCGTCCCTTCGCCTGATACGCCGACGACTGCCGTCCCGGCCGCGTGTCGTCCTGCCCGTTTCCGTCCGCCTCGCGGCGCCGGAACAGTGTCGCAGGGCCGCGCCCGGACACGCACTGACACCGCAACGCACACCCCATCGTTCGTTCCCGTCGTCGGCTTTTTCTGATATTTCCGGAGAAAGACCATGACGCTGGATTTTCGCGCCTACGCGCAATCGCTCGACCTCGCCCGCTACCCGCGCACGCCGCACCTCGAAGGCTCGCGCCTGCAGGACGGCGACGAAGGTCACGACCACGTTCCCTATCGCACCCTCGCGGGCGCCCATCTCGTCGTCGAGGAAAAGCTCGACGGCGCGAACACGGGCATCAGTTTCAGCCCCGCGGGCGAACTGCTGCTGCAGTCACGCGGCCACTATCTGGCCGGCGGCGGCCGCGAGCGGCAGTTCGGGTTCGTGAAGACCTGGGCCGCCGCCCATGCCGGCTGGCTGCTCGAGCGCCTCGGCGATCGCTACGTGATGTACGGCGAGACGATGAGCAAGAAGCACGCGGTGTTCTACGACGCACTGCCGCATCACTTTTTCGAGTTCGACGTGTTCGATCGCGCGACGGGCCGTTTCCTGTCGACACCCGCGCGTCGCGCGCTGCTCGCCGGCGGCCCCGTGCTGTCGGTGCCCGTGCTGTACGAAGGCATCGCGCCAGCACGGCTCGCGGACCTGAAGGCCATGCTCGGGCCGTCGCTCGCGAAGACGCCGGACTGGCGTCGCGCATTCGAGGAAACGGTGCGGCGGCAGGGGCTCGATCTCGCGCGGGCATGGCAGCAGTGCGACAAGTCGGAGCGCTCCGAAGGGCTTTACGTGAAGGTCGAGACGGACGACACGACGACCGCGCGCCTGAAGTGGGTGCGCCACGATTTCGTGCAGGCCATTCTCGAATCGGCGCGCCATCACTCGGAGCAGCCGTTCATCCCGAACCTGCTCGCGCCGGGTGTCGACCTGTATGCGCCGCGCCCGACCGTAACGTGGGCCTCGCGCCGCGCTGCGCACCCGAACACATGAATGCGGAACGGCCGAGCGCCGTTTCGAGAGGAGTCTTGATCATGAAGTACGAACAGTTGCAGGCACTCGTGCCCGCACCCGGCCGGCAGCCGGACTATCACGCGTGTCTCGCGGCATTTCGGGGATCTACGCCGGAACCCCAGAAAATTCCGTCGTTCCACATTGTGAACATTAATCGGCTTATTCCAGCCGAAGAATGTTGGAGCGACGTCCGGTGAGTGACATGACGGTCTCGGTCACACGGACCATCAGGACCGTTACGCGGGGCCCAGTTCGATTACATTGTGGGACAGGTCGAGACAATCTTCGCAGTCCCGGCAAACCCAGTGCAGCATCGGCCCGACCGGATCTGGATGGTCGCTGAACGTTGTCAGCGCCGCGTCGTACTGAGCATCGGACGTGCTCGAGCGCAGTATCCGCTCGAGATTAGACTCGATGCTGTCCAGGCTGCATTCACCGATGCCGGACTTGAACACCGTCACACCGCCTGACGGGTTGACCGCGAAGAAGAAAAACGCCTTCGTGTCGACCATGTGCGACAGGATTGTCCTGGCGATGAAGTTGCTCGGATTGATCAGCGCATTGAAGATGCGGTAGCCGTAAAACTCTAAGCCGAAGTGTACGACCTCGAAGTCGTCGGTGCCGCGTATCGAGTGGCCAAAGTTGAAACCGCTGCGTGTTACGTCGTTCGGAATGTCATCCACCGGCCGCAGTGCCAGGCAAGCATAGTGCGTCTGGCCCTCGGCCACGAGTCCCATCGCAAAGCAGGGCGCGCGCTCGGCCAGCAAGGCCTCGACAAAATTCCGGTTCATGCGGAGCGTTGGCAGCATCGGGCATCCTTCATCGTGAATCAAATCAACATTTGCCGACCTGGCTGTGCGGTGCGTCGACGTCGAACATCAAAGGCTATACATCGTCGAGCTCGAACAGCGCGCGATCGGCGGGCCGCGACAGATAATCGTCCATCATCGCGCGGAAATCGGCTTCATCCCACTCGCCGCGATCGACACGCCGCAGCAACGCCTCGCCGGCCAGCATGATCTTTCGCTCGCGATCCGCGCGCGTTTGCTTGACCTGCTGGCGCTGCGCCTTAGCTGCCGCTTTGCGGGCTGTTTTCAGCTCCTGCAGCTTTTCGTCTGTCGCATCGAGACGACGTTTCAGCATGTTCATTCTGGCGTCCTGTTCGAAGAAGCGGTTTGCGCGGGAAACCGGCGCGCCGGCGTGCGCCGGTTCGTTACATTCGCGCCGTACTGTCGCGCCCAGGTGCGTACCGAGGGAGCGATATCGACTAACGTCGGCGGCATGTTCGGCAACACATCCATCGTCCAGCCACCCAGCCGCTTTGGCGCAATATACGCCGGTCGCCAGCTGCCGTCGGCCAGGATATCGATCACGAACAGCGACGTGCCGACGCTCAGTCGCCAGGTGTTGACCACGGCTGGGGGTAAAGGATTACCCGGTTGTGGCATCGTATTCCACCGTAACAGGAATAAGGGATTCCAAGCCAGAACCGCCGAAAATTCGATCACTCCAATTCGAGCCCTGCAATGAGCGCGTCCGGGTCGATTTTGTTGTCGCTTTGAAAAGTGTAGTGCCCGTTCAAAAGGATATGCCGCCGGGCTGCCGGTGATATCTGCGTAAGCCGCGCCAGCATCTTGGCGTTGCCACTGGCCTCCCATTTCGTCAGTAGATGCGACAGAATCGCCGAGTTGTAAAAAATGATGACGTTGGCGATCAGCCGGGCGCACTGGTTGCTGATCTCGATTTCGATGTCGGTGCGGCCGGTCAATTCCTTCTTGCCGCCGACCTGGGCGATGGTCGAACGAAGCTGATGGTAAGACTCGAGGCGGTTTTGGGAGCGATGCACGTTTCGCTCGAGCTGCGGGTCGCGCAGGTAACGCAACGTGTAGATGGTACGAATGAGCTTATCGAACTCAAAAATCGCGCGACGTGTCGGGTTTTCCTGCGAGTACGTACATAGTTTGCGGATCAGCGAGCCCTGCGTGATCTCTTTGAGGCCCAGCGTGGCGACGATCTGATCGATATTTGTCTTCTCACTGGTGATGAGCTGCCGATCGATTTGTCCGATCGGCTGAATCAGGCATTTCTCGTACAGCGCCGGGTCGTCGATACAATACAATTCCTGCAACTGGTCATCGAGGTTTGTGAAGCGAGGCTCGAAGCGCAACCCGAACCAATACAGGATAGCGAAGTTGGCTTTGTTGATGCTGTGCATGTCGCCGGTGATCGCAGTCGGCACTATATCCGACGTGTTGCGATACCAGATGTCGAACACGTGATGCGCCTCGTACTCGTGCGCGCCGATTAGGTAGCCGTTCAACGGGACATGATTGCACAGCAGCGTGTAGGCGACGACGCCTTTGCCTCGTCCGAAGTATTTGCGCGAGTAACGCGCCTTCACGGTCGGTCGCTCGACGCCGAATTTCTGCCCATCGACGGCGCTGTACAGCGCATCGAGATCGAACGAGTAGTACGGGAAGATCGGCAGCGCGGCGATGGCGTTGCTGATGCAGTCGTTGGCCGCATGCAGCGTCGCCTGACGCAGATACTGCTGGTAGGTGCTATCCAGAACGTGGTACGGAATGTCGCTGGTGCGCGCCATGACATGGTTGCCATGGTTCATTGCCTGAGCGATGATAACCGCCATCAGGCTATCGGCGTCCGCTACCTTCTTCGCGTAGCGCGGCTGCAATGGCGTCAGCGCCGACAGGAACTGGCACTGGCCGTTGACGAAGCGGAACACGTCGGCAACATCGCAGAATGGCAGTTGCTCGTAGAATGCCTGCTCACGCACCTTCTGGTTCTCGGTTTTCGGTTTGCGCCAAATCAGCTTCTGCGTATCCTTGTCGTATTCCAGGTGCGTAAGCTTGCCCTGTTTCAGCTCTCGGTTGAAGGCCAGCCATTGTGCATGCAACTCGGCCGCTAACGCATCGAGTTGGGCATCGATTGGCTGCTGCAGGAACGGGATCTCCATCTGCGCCAGCGCGTCGGCCTTCTCGTTCATCGAAACAAGCTCGTCGGAGAAGTGACGATGTTGCAGACTGTCGTCGAGATAGATCTCTCCCGACTGGAAGCGCTTCCGGATCTGGCGGTACAACCAGAATTCGTAGCGATCGGCGTGCAAACCGGTCGGCTGACCATCAGCGCCGAAGATCAGCAGGTACGGTCGCAGGCGCTTCGGCAGCGTGGCCGCGGGACATTCGGCGAGCGGTCGTTGTGACAGGCGCTGCTGTTTGGCGAAGGCCCCCTTGACCCAAGCCAGCGCCGCGAGCCACGGGTTGTCTGGGGAGGTGCCGACGAAGTCGAGCTCGACGTACAAGGGGCGCAGGTGACGGCGAATACGTTTGGCTAGGCCGTCCACCGCCAACCAGTGTAGTGCCAGTTGACTCAGCGGCTTGACCGTCATGCGTTGCGCCGTGTTTTGTAGCACATCTTTGGCCATGATTTTATAGGCGCGCTGACGCACCTCGCCGAACGGCGTCGGATCGGCTACGCTGTCGTCCACATAGAGCGACAACAGGCGGCCGATCTGCGGCGTTTCCCGATGGCGTTTTACTTGCTCGGCGATGAGTGACTGTTTCGCGCCCGCGCTGCTTTCTTCCTCGAGCTGCTTCATGTGGAAGGCCATCGCATCGACCAGGTTGTCGGTGAGCTGTCGGAAGCGCACCCGGGCGTAACACAGCAGGTAGAGCTGCGCCTGATCCGCCTTCAGGTTGCGCAGGTCGTGGACGGTATAGAAGTTCGCCAGGCTTGCGTAGTACAGCACGTTCTGCTGCGAGATATCCAGCCGGGGCAGCAGCGTCCTGGCGATTTCGTGCAACGGCTGCAGCGTGCCGCGCTTTTCGCGTTCGCGGACCATCTGACGCCAGCCGAAATTCTTGGCATCCTGTTTCAGCGCCGCCAGTTTCGACAGAGTATCATCGCGCACCAGAAGTTGGTCTAGCGCGGTTTGGGTCAATTCGTCCAATACGCCGGTGAGCAGGTCGCCCAGCCGCCGACGTTCGACGGACAGGGCTTCGCTGACTAGCTCTTGCAAGGTCGTGTAGCCGGGCCGGATCATCTTGTGCTCATTGAGCCACACGATGAGCTCGGCGGCGACGAATCCCGGTGTCACGTCGCGACGTACGATCTGCGCGGCCTGCTGCATGAGTTGCGGCAGGAAGGCGGCCACCCACGGTCGATAGCCGTACAGTTCAGCGATCTGTTCGCGCTGGGCGTAGTACTCGTGCCGGGTGATCGGCTTGCGTTCGAACGGCTCGCCGTGGAAATAGCGGCTCAACACGAAATCGTAATCGTCCTCAACCTCGTCCCAATCGAAGCGGAAGAAGGCGTGCTTGGACTTGAAGTAGCCAATCTGCAAGATGCAATAGACCTGCGCGGGTATGGAGGGCCGGCTACTGGCGAGCGCCAGTTCGGATTCGGTCAATGCCAGGTATTCCAGCCGCTGCGCATCGTCGAAATCAGGCAGGCCATACAGGGCTTCCTGTTCGGCGTCGGAAAAGACGCTGAGCAGCTTATTCTTGTTGATCATCGACCATCCTCTCCACGCAACGTCAGATCCTTCAATTTTGTGATATCACGACATGGGGTACGACAGAAATATTGAACTCCCGCATTCTACAGAGATAAGCTTTATTATCTCTGTGGCATTGTTTCCATATTAAACTCGATGACATGAAAACGCGCCCCACGAGCCCGTCCGCCGCCGACATCCCGACCGACTTTCCTGATGCTGATGCACTGGCAGCGCTGCGTGCCTGGTACGAGGGCGCATCCTCGCGTGAGGCGGCACACCGGTACATGCAAGATCGGCTCAGCCACAGCCAGTCAGCCCGCGGCGTCATCGGCCAGATCCGCCGGCAACTGGCACTTTATGCCCGTAACCGACAGCGGGCAGATCTGGCCACGCTGTTCGAATGCCCGGCCCAAAAGCGTATGCATCATGCGCGCGCCACCACGCAGGCTGTCGAGCTACTGCGCATCATGCCTGCGCCAGCTCCGCAGATCGGCGACGACATTGCGCACTGGCTGCCGAATCGCGCTGCCCGCACCCTGCACGCGGCCGGCATCCGGACCCTGGCCGATCTCACGGTACGGATTCCGCGTCGCCGGCAGTGGTGGACCGTCATTCCGGGTCTCGGGCCGGCCAGTGCAAGAAGGATCGAGGCCTTCTTTGCCGCGTACCCGGCGCTCACGGAGCGGGCCCGCGCACTGATCATCGCGGATCGGCAGTCAGTCGTGACGCCTTGGGAGCAACTACGGCTACCGCACGAGATCGACGGATCCGCCGGCGCCTTCCGCGCACCGGTGTCGGCCTGCATCCTCGGCGTCGACAACGATTACGACGCTATCCAGGCATGGCTCGCGTTGCACGAATCCCCGGCCACGCAGCGGGCCTACCGCAAGGAAGCCGAACGGCTGATTCTCTGGGGCATCGTTGCTCGCGGCAAGGCGCTGTCTTCGCTGACCACCCGGGATGCCACCGACTACAGGGCGTTTCTGCGCAGACCTACACCGCGAGAACGCTGGGTCGGGCCACCGCGGCCGCGCACATCAACGGACTGGCGCCCGTTTGTCGACAACCTCTCGGCCCGTTCGATTGCGCATGCGCTTGCCGTGCTCAGCGCCATGTTCCGCTGGCTGGTCGAGCAGCGCTACGTCGTGGCCAACCCATTCTCCGGCATCAAGGTACGCGGCAGCAAGCGCGCCATGGCTCTTGAAACCTCGCACGCTTTCACCGAAGGAGAATGGATGCTGACGCGCACCATCGCCAACGGGCTCGAGTGGTCGTACGGCTGGCAGGCGCCCGCTGCGCAACGGTTGCGGTTCATGCTGGATTTCGGCTACGCAACGGGACTGCGGATCAGCGAACTGGCTGACGCCACACTGCGCAGCATCGAAGTCGACGCAGCCGGTGATCACTGGCTGCACGTGGTCGGCAAGGGCGGCAAGCCAGCCCGCGTTACCCTGACACCCCTAGCGCGCACAGCGCTGGACCGATATCTGCAGGAGCGGGGGCTTCCTGTCAGCCGTGCTCACTGGAATCCGACCACGTCCCTGATTGGCAGCCTTGACGACGCCGATGCCGGCATCAAGCCCTTGCGGCTGTGGGAAGTCATGCGCCGGTTTTTTCGGCTCGTCGCGCAGATTATCAAGAACGACCATCCGGTGCTGGCTGAAAAGCTGCATCGGGCCTCTCCGCACTGGATGCGGCACACCCATGCGACCCACGCGATCGCCAGAGGGGTTGAGCTGAGCGCCGTACGAGATAACCTGCGTCACGCGTCGATTTCGACCACGTCGATTTACTTGCATACCGACGATGTAAAGCGGGCACGGCAGTTCGGGCAGGCATTTACCGACTGAGTTACTCGCTCGGCACGTCAGGCAACAAACCGATTGACGTTCACAATGTGGAATGACGGAATTTTCTGGGGTTCCGGCGTAGAACCCCATTTCCCGCCCTCGAACACGCAAAGGCAACACCCCAAGAGCCCGCGCACCACGGCGAAGGCGACGTGTGGACGCATACGATGATGGTGATCGATGCGCTGCTCGCGCTGCCCGAGTACCAGGCCGCGTCGCGCGCCGACCAGGAGATCGTGTTCCTGGCCGCGCTGCTGCACGACATCGCGAAGCACGGCACGACGGTCGTCGATCCCGTTACCGGTGCGATCGGCCATCCCGGCCATTCGCGCAAGGGCGCGATCGACGCGCGGATCGCACTGTGGGATGCCGGCGTGCCGTTCGCGGTGCGCGAGGCGATCTGCCGGATGATCGCGGTACACCAGGTGCCGTTCTTCGCGATGAGCGGGTCGCGCCGCGGCACGCCCGAGTTCATCGCACGCGAGCTGTCGTGGCAGGTCAGCCTGCCGCTGCTGTGCCTGCTCGCCGAAGCCGATATCCGCGGGCGCATCTGCGACGACACACAGCGCGTGCTCGACAACATCGAACTGTTGCGCGAACTGGCGCGGGAAGAGCGCTGCTATGGCCAGCCGCGTGCGTTCGCCGACGCGCACACCGCACTCAGCTACTTCCGTGGCGCGGACGTGCATCCCGACTATCCGCTGTTCCGTACGCCGGGCTCGCGGGTCGTCGTGATGTCGGGCCTGCCAGCGTCGGGCAAGAACACGTGGGTGGCGCGGCATCATCCGGATCTGCCGGTCGTGTCGTTCGACGATGCACGCGATGCATTGGGGCTGCGTCATGGGCAGAACGAGGGCGCCGTCGCGCACCACGCGGTCGACGCCGCGAAGGCACTGTTGCGCGCGCAACAACCGTTCGTGTGGAATGCGACGAACCTGTCGCCGCTGATGCGCAAGAAGACGCTCGACCTGCTGTTTGCGTACAACGCCGACGTGACGCTCGTCTATCTCGAACAGCCGCGCGCGGAACTGTTGCGCCGCAACGCGCGGCGCGACACGTCGCTGACGAACCGCGTGCTCGAGTCGATGCTGCTGCGCTGGGATTTGCCGCAGCCGACCGAAGCGCATGCGGTGCGGTATGAAGTGTGATGCGGCGACATCGCGACACGAGCCGGTACGCCGCAATTCACCGCGACGTACCGGCTCGTTTCATTTTCAGCGCCGGATTCTGCTGCGTCGCGCGAGCACGCAGCTCGGTGACGTCGCGATGCCGTGACCCTAGTGGGCCAGCACGAGGATCGTGGTAAGTGCGATCGGCGCCAGTGCGACACCCAGCAGGCCGAGCGCACCATCGGCTGCAATCGTGATCGGCGACAGCGCGATCTTCGCCCCCTTACCGAGCACCGACGGTCGCTCGATCACCTTGACGTTGTACGGGTGATTGAATGCCTGGGGTATCGACGAAGGCGTGACATCGTTCGGCTGGTAACGCTTTCCGGTGATCGTGCCGCTCTCCGTCAGTTCAAACCGCCCGTCCTTGAAACCGTCGGCAAGCGCGCGCTCGCGAAGCTCGGAGCCGGCCGGTGCGTCCTCGCGCGCGAGCCGCAACACGTAACGCCCCGAGATCTTGTCGCCGTGCGTCTCGAAATCATCGAAATCGGTATACAGCTTGGCGCGATAGGGTGCCGTGAGATTGACGGCGAGGGCCGGAGGCACATCGAAAATGTAGTGATACTGCTTGCCGATGACCACGAGACTCTTTCCGTCCGCGCTGATCAGAAATGCCGAGAGCGTTTCACGGTATTCCGGATCCTTCAGCATGCGATTGGTGATGGGGCCGATGTTGGCGTCGGAGCAGCCGGCAAGCATGCCGGACGCCGCCACGGCGGGCAGCGCGAGAAATGTTCTTCTTTTCATGTGTGCTGTTGGATGTTGTTGGTTATTCAACGGAACCGCTTGAATGTCGGGCGCTGCGTTCGATGAACGCGGCACCCTGACGGCCGATCATGCGGTTTCTTCGCCTGCGCATTGTAGGGCCAAAACGGCAGGCGCAGTATCCCCCGGGCAAAGCGCCTCACTCGCGTGCGGTAGACTGCACGCTCGCTTGCCCACCACCCACTACACGACCGCTCGCCCCCGCTGATACGCCATGGATCGAATCGATGCGATGAAGGTGTTCGTCGCCACGCTGGACGAGGGCAGCCTCGCGGGCGCGGGCCGCAAGCTCGGCCGCTCGCCGGCGGCGGTCAGCCGCGCGATCGCGTTCCTTGAAGCGCACACGGGCACTGCGCTGCTGTACCGCACGACGCGGACGATCCGGCTCAGCGAGGCCGGCGAACGCTACGCGGCCGCGTGCCGCCGCATCCTGTCCGATCTCGAGGAAGCCGACATGCTGGTCGCCGACGAACGTTCGGCGCCGCGCGGCCTGTTGACGGTCACTGCGCCCGTCGCTGCGGGCGAGGACGTGTTGCGCGCGCTGCTCGACGAATTCATCGAACGCCATCCGGCCGTGTCGATCCGGCTGCAGTTGCTCGACCGTCCCGTCAGCCTGATCGACGAAGGAATGGACGTCGCGCTGCGGATCGCACACCTGACCGATTCGACGCTGGTCGCAATCCCGGTCGGCGCGGTGCGGCGGGTCGTCGTGGCTTCGCCCGATTACCTGGCGAAGCATCCGGCGATCGAGACGCCGGCCGATCTCGCACAGCACCGGATCATCTCGATGACGCACTTCGGCCTCGACTCGTGGAGCTTCCCGCCGCCCGCACCGTCGGCGCTGCCGCAGGTCGTCCAGTTCACGCCGCGCTTCATCATCAACACGATTCGCGGCGCGGTGGCGTCGGCCGTCGCCGGGCACGGCGTCACGCGGCTCTTCTCGTATCACGTGGCCGAACCGGTGCGGGACGGCACGCTGCGGATCGTGCTGCGCGACAGCGAACACGCGCCGCTGCCCATCCATCTCGTCACGCCTTACGGACGCCTTTCTGTGCCGAAGGTACGCGCATTCGTCGATTTCGCGGCGCCGCGCCTGCGCGAGCACTTTGCGCGGCTGGCAGCCATTACTGACGACGATTGAACCGAAACGCGGAAGAATGGCTTTCGCACGGCAGGGATTCACTCGGTAATCGGCTCAATCTAGACTTCCTTCAACCGACGGACGCGAATGGCGCCCGTTCAGCGAATGGAGGTCAACATGCATCAAGCGCTTCCCGTCCAGCTTCGTGCCGGTGCGTTCGGACTGACGCACCGCGTGGTGTCCGGCATCTGCATCGCCCGTTTCGCATGCGTGCCGTCATCGGCAAGCTTCGTCACGCCGGTGAGCACGCAATGAGCACGATCTCGCATGCGCCCGTCACGACACGGGCCGAACGTCCCACCGCCAGCTACGCCGAACGCAACGCGCGCTACTGGCGACGCAATCTCGCCGTCTGCGTGTTCGGGTCGTTCACGACGCTCGTCAGCCTGAGCATGCTGCTGCCGTTTCTGCCGCTGTACGTGCGGCAACTCGGCGTCGACGCGCAGTCGGCCGTGATCCAGTGGTCGGGCATCGCGTTCGGCGCGACGTTCCTCGGCACGGCCGTCACCGCGCCGCTGTGGGGCCGCCTTGCAGACCGCTTCGGTCGCAAGCCGATGCTCGTGCGTGCCGCGATCGGGATGGCGATCGTGATGTCGCTGATCGGCGTCGCGCACAACGTGGTCGAACTCGTCGCGCTGCGGCTGCTTGCGGGGCTGGTCGGCGGCTACGCGTCGGCGTCGACCGTGATGGTCGGCACGCAGGCGCCGCGCGAGCGCGCGGGCTGGGCGCTCGGGATCCTGTCAACCGGTGCGCTCGCGGGCAACCTGGTCGGGCCGCTCGTCGGCGGGTTGCTGCCGGGATGGCTCGGCATTCGCGGCACGTTCTTCGCCGGTGGCGCGATGATCGCCGTCGCCGCGCTGCTGACGATCTTCGTCGTGAAGGAAGACTTCCATGCGGCCACCGATGCCCGCACACGCACCTCGAGCGCCGCAGCCGGCACGCCGCACCGCACGAATCGCGCGGCAGTCGCCGCGCTGCTGGTGACGGCGATGATGGTGCTGCTCGCGAACATGTCGATCGAGCCGATCATCACCGTCTATATCGGCGGCCTCGGCGTGGGCGGCGACCATCTTGCGCGTGTCGCCGGCGTCGTGATGGCGTGTTCGGCACTCGGCAGCATGCTGACCGCCGCACGGCTCGGCGCGCTGGCCGATCGTGTCGGCAGCTGGAACGTGATCATCGGCTGCCTGCTGCTGACCGCGCTCGCGATGGTGCCGCAGGCGTTCGTCACGCACTGGTGGCAGCTTGCCGCGCTGCGCGGGCTGATGGGCATGTCGCTCGCGGGGTTGCTGCCGTCGATCGGCAAGCTCGTGCGGCAATCGGTCGACGAGCGCGCGACCGGGCAGATGCTCGGCTATCTGCAGTCCGCGCAGTTCAGCGGGCAGGTGGTCGGCCCGGTGATCGGCGGGCAGATCGGCGTCGCGCTGGGGCTGCATTCGGTTTTCTTCGTGACGGGCGCGCTGCTGGCGGCCTGTGCGGGGCTCGCGCATTGGGCGCGCGGCCGATAGCGGCTGGCCGGCGGATCGCGGGCTGGCGTAGGATGGGTGCAGTTACGGGTGGCGCGCAGGAAAACGACGCCCCCTTCGTCGCGCGATGCGTTTTCCGTCACGGCAGACACCATACCGCACGGCGGCTACCCATCGCATTCGACATGACTTTCACATGACCGGTCGCGCACAAGGCACGACGAACGCGCACCGATCCGAACCCGACCCACGCGCATCGGCCCGCATCCGGCCGACGCATTTCGATGACGAATCTTGCAGGAGGCAAGCGACATGAATCAATCGACCGACAACCGGACGCTGCTGCGCACGCTCGGCATGCGCGCCCCGATCGTCCAGGCGCCGATGGCCGGCGTCAGCACGCCGGCGCTGGCGGCCGCCGTGTCGAATGCGGGCGGGCTCGGCTCGCTCGGCGTGGGCGCGACGAACGCCGACGGCGCCCGCAAGATGATCCGCGACACGCGCGCGCTCACCGACCGGCCGTTCAACATCAACGTGTTCTGCCACCAGCCGGCGCACGCCGACGCGGCCGTCGAACGCGCGTGGCTCGAATGGCTCGCGCCGGCGTTCCGCGAATACGGCGCGACGCCGCCCGCATCGCTGTCGGAGATCTATACGAGCTTCGTCGCCGACGATGCGATGCAGGCGATGCTCGTCGAAGAGAAGCCGGCCGTCGTCAGCTTCCATTTCGGGCTGCCGTCCGCGGACGTGATCGCCGCGCTGAAGCGCGCGGGCGTCACGCTGTTCGCGTCCGCGACGAACCTCGACGAAGCACGCCAGATCGCCGCCGCCGGCATCGACGCGATCGTCGCGCAGGGGATCGAAGCGGGCGGCCATCGCGGCGTGTTCGATTCGACCGCGCATGACGACCGCCTCGGCACGTTCGCGCTCACGCGCCTGATCGTGCGCGAATGCGCGCTGCCGGTGATCGCCGCCGGCGGCATCATGGACGGCGAGGGCATCGCGGCCGCACTCGCGCTCGGCGCGCAGGCCGCCCAGCTCGGCACCGCGTTCGTCGCGTGCCCGGAAACGTCGATCGACGACGGCTATCGCCGCGCGCTGCTGGGCGATGCGGCGCGCCGCACGACGTTTACGGCCGCGATCTCGGGCCGGATCGCACGCGGCCTCGCGAACCGGCTGACCGCGCTCGGCGACGACCCGCACGCGCCGGCCACGCCCGCGTACCCGATCGCGTACGACGCCGGCAAGGCGCTGCACGCGGCCGCGAAGGCGAAGGGTGAATTCGGCTACGGCGCGCAGTGGGCCGGGCAGGCGGCGCCGCTCGCGCGGTCGCTGCCGGCGGCCGAACTGTTCGCCGCGCTCGAACGCGAAACGCGGGCGGCGATCGAGCGGCTGCAGCACGTGCTGGATTGATCGCACGATTCGCGGGCGGCGAACCGCACGCATATCGCGGCGATCGGTGAACGCACCCCGATCGCCGAATCGATACGTCGCGGCCCGCGGCCAATTTGCAATGTTCTGTATCTGCATGAACCCCGGATACATCGCGATACAAGGCACGTTCGAGCGTCCGTTATAAAGCAGGCGTGACCTATTCGGGAGTCCATCATGTCTGCAACCTGGTTCAACGGGTCCTGCCATTGCGGGGCCGTCAAATTCGAAGTCAGAACGGCCGTGACGCCGGCGACTCGCTGCAACTGCAGCATGTGCCGCCGGCGCGGCGCACTGATGAGCCCGATGTTCGCCGCCGGCGAACTGAAGATCGTCGAGGGCGAGGGCGCGCTGACGTGCTACCAGTTCAACACGCGCACGGCCCGTCACTATTTCTGCAGCCATTGCGGCATCTATCCGTTCCATCAGACGCGCAAGGACCCCGCCCGCTGGCGCGTCAATCTCGGCTGCCTCGACGGCGTCGACCCGTATGCGCTCGATGCAACGGTAGCGGACGGCGCGAGCCTCTCGGTCGTGGAGGACACATGAAACGCTGGCTGATGATCCTGCTGTTTGCCGCAGGCGGGCTCGCAACCGAAATCGCACATCCGGTGCAATGCACGCTGCTGTCGGTCAGCCGTACACAGACCGGCAAGCGCCACAGGTCGGGCTGACGGCGCGCCGGTTCATCGGGAGCGATTATCGAGCTTCCGATAAGATCGCATGCGATATATAATGCGTCCATCTGCGGCCGTTCGCGCCGCTGGAGGACGTTCATGAAACCGACCGAAGCCCCATCCGCCGCCGCGCCGAAGCTGTCCGAGTTCCTGTGCTTTGCGATCTACTCGACGAACCTCGCGTTCGGCAAGGCCTACAAGCCGATTCTCGAGGAGCTCGGCCTCACGTATACGCAATACATCACGATCATTGCGCTGTGGGAGCAGGACAACCAGACGGTCGGCCAGCTCGGCGAGAAGCTGTTCCTCGAATCCAATACGCTGACGCCGATCCTGAAGAAGCTCGAGGCGATGGGCTACCTGGAACGGCACCGCGATCCGTCGGACGAGCGCCAGGTGCTGGTCAGCCTGACGAAGACCGGCCGCCGCGTGAGGGAGAAGGGGCTCGACATGAATCTGGTCGAAGCCACCGGGTTGAAGCCGGACGAATTCGCGAAGATGCAGAAGGCGATCGTCACGCTGCGCGGCAACCTGATCCGGTCGACCGACGAATAAACACGCGTACCCGCCGCGGCCGGCACGTCCATCGTGCCGGCCGCGTCGTCATGCGTTTCCGTCGCCGAGCACCAGCAGGTGCATCTCGCGACGGACGACAAAACCGAGTGCGAGATAGCGCTCGATCGCCACCTGATTCGACGCGAGGACGTGCAGGAAAGGCGTATCCGAGCGCGCACCGATCTCCGCAATCAGCGACCGCATCAGGCGCGCCGCCAGCCCCTGCCGCCGGAACGCGGCATCGACGCACACCGCGCTGATCTCCGTATACCCGTCGACCTGCATCCGCTCGCCGGCCATCGCGGCCAGCCTGCCTTCGCTGCGGATGCCGATGTAATGGCCGAGCTCGAACGTGCGCGGCCCGAACGGGCCGGGCTGCGCGGCCGTGGTCAGCGCGAGCATCTCGGGCACGTCGGCTTCCGCGAGCGTGACATGGCCGGATTCGGGTGCCGGACCGAGCGTCCCTTGCCAGACCATCTGCAACAGGCTCGCGCGCCGGATCGCCGACAATCCCGCCGGCAGCTCGATTTCGTCCGGCGTGACCAGCGCCGCCGGCCCGTGAGCCGCGATCAATGGACGCAATGCGTCGAACGACGCCGCGCTCGTATCCTCCATCGCGGCAAACGGTGCGATGGCTACCGGAAACCGCCATGCACGGTCATGACCGAGCGCCAAGCGGCGCTGCCTGCCCGTCAGCGCGTTCCACACCACACGGTCGAGCGGGTGCGCACTGCCTGGCGCGTTTCCGGTCGTTGCATCGGACATGAGCTGCTCCTCGATTGAAGGTGTCGGTCGCACAGCATAGACCGGGATCGGACGGGCAGGGCGCGGCGCGCCAACTAACGCTGCCAGCGCTGCGGATCCACCCATATCGGGAACGACAGGATCACCGTCAGCCCGTTCCCCCCGATCCCGGCCGTCACCTCGACCGACCCGCCGTGCGACTCGGCGATCCGGGCGACGAGCGACAGGCCAATGCCGCTGCCCGGCTGCACCGTCCCCGGTACCCGGTAGAAGCGTTCGAAGATCCGCTCGCGCTCGTCGGCCGGCACACCGGGCCCGTCGTCCGCGATCCGCAGCCGGACCCGTGCACCGTCTGCATCGGCAGGGACGTCGCACGTGATCTCGACCCGGCCGCCGTCACGGCCGTATCGCAGCGCGTTGTCGATCAGGTTGCGCACCGCTATGGCGATCTCGTCCAGGTCGCCCCAGACGCGCACCGGTTCGACTGCGATCCGCATCGTCTGTCGGCGCGCATGCGCGGCCGCGTCGAAGTCGCTCGCGATCAGTGCAACGAGCCGCGACAGGTCGACCGGCCCGTGCTGGTCGGCCCGTGACCCTGCATCCAGCCGCGCCAGTTCGAGCAATTGCCCGGATAGCCGCGCGCTGCGCTCGACGCCCGTTGCCAGCCGGCGCAGTGCTTCGTTCTTGTCCGCCAGGCTGTCCGCCTGCAACGCCACTTCCGCCTGGGCCGACAACGCAGCGAGCGGCGTGCGCAACTCGTGCGCCGCATCGCCGATGAAGCGGCGCTCGGTGTCGACAGCCTGACTCAGCCGCGCGAGCAGGCGATTGAACGATTCGACGAGCGGCCGCAGCTCACGCGGCAGCGTCACCAGCGGCAACGGCGAGAAATCGAAGGCCGCCTTGCGCTGGATCGCCTGCTGGACGTCGCGCACCGGCCCGAACGACCAGCGGATCACCCACCAGATCACGACGCCCAGCATCCCGAGCATCACCGCCGTGTTGAACAGGCCGAGTTGCAGCGCATTGTTCGCCTTCTCCTGCCAGGTCGTGGCCGGGCCGCCCGTCTGAACGTGAATCCGGCCTGCCGGATCCGACAGCGAGTACACGCGCCAGGTCTCGTCGTGCGCGACGCCGCGCCCGGTGCTCACCCCGTATCCGTCCCGCAGGTCGGCCTTGAGGGCCGGCCCCGGTGCGTCCACGCTGTGCATCACGTTCCGGCCATCGACCCAGATCTGGAACGCGACGTCGTATTTGCCATACGCCGTTTTCGGTACGACCGCCTGGGCGTTCGCCGCGGGCAGGCGATCGATCGTATCCGGCAATGCGAGGAGCAGCAGTTGCGCGGCGCTCTCGAGCATGCCGTCGCGCCAGCCGCGCTGCTCACGCCACAGGCCGATGCCGAGAAACGCCCCCCAGCTCGCCCAGAACACGACGACCGCCGCCATCACGGTCGCGAGCAGGCGCACGCGTAGCGACTTCATGCCGGGCTCTCCCCGACGCGATAACCGAAGCCGTGCACCGTCACGATCAGCTCGTCGCCGAGCTTGCGCCGCAGTTGATGGATGTACACCGCGATCGTGTTGCTTTCGATTTCGCTGTCGTTGCCGTACACGCGCGCTTCGAGCTGCGTGCGCGTGACGACGCGGCCTTGCCGCTCCATCAGCGCCAGCAGCGTGCGGTACTCGTGGATGCTGAGCACAACGGGTTCGCCGGCGCGCGTGACTTCCTTGCGCGCCGGATCGACGTGCACGTCGCGGTAGACCAGGCGTTCCGACACGCGGCCCTGGCTGCGACGCGTCAGCGCGCGCAGCCGCGCGTAGAGTTCGTCGAGCTGGAACGGCTTCACGAGATAGTCGTCGGCGCCTGCGTCGAGGCCGCGGATCCGGTCGCTCAACTGATCGCGCGCGGTCACGATCAATACCGGCGTCGGGTCGTAGTTCGCGCGCATCGCAGCGAGTAGCGTGAAGCCGGACGCACCCGGCAGTTGCAGGTCGAGCAGCACCGCGTCGTAGTCGTGGCCGACGAGCGCGAGCCGCGCGGCGGGAACGTCCGCCGACCAGTCCGCGCGCCAGCCGTTCTGCCTGAGGCCCGCGCACACGGCGTCGGCCAGCATGACATCGTCTTCTACCAGCAGGATATGCATCGGTTTCGCTCCTCGATTGTCGAGGTCGCCAGCCTGACCGACCGCGATTAAAAACTTCTTAAAGCCCGGGGGCCACGATGCGTGCCATTCGCCGCATTGCCGGTGCAATGCATCTGGCGTTTCCTCGAGAGGCTCGCGATGACCGTGTCACGTCCTTCAATTCCGTTGCTGCAATGCAATGCGGCACGACGCCCCACCTTCGCGCCGCGCCGGTGCGGGCCATTCTGGCACGGAAGGCCACGTGCGTTGTGCGCGTCGGCCGCGTCGTGCGCCGGCCGCGCGGGAGCGGTGCGATGAACCAGCTCGCCACGCTCGTCCCGTTCGGCCTCGCGCTCAGCGTGGCCGGCGCCAACAGCACTGCCTGCCTCGTCGGCCTGTCGCTGATCGAGCGGCTGATCCCCGTGCTGCCGTCCCACGCGCTGCTCACGATGATCGGCGTCGCCAGCGCGCAAGGCGCTTGGACATTGCCGGAAGCGATCGTCGTCACGGCGCTCGGAAGTTTCGCCGGCTGCCTGCTGCATTACGCGCTCGGCAACCTGTGGCCGGAAGACAGCGTGCTGACCCTGCTGCACCGCATCGCGCCGCTGGGCCGGCTGCAGCCCGCAAGAATCGACGCGCTGATCGACGGCATCCGCGCGCGGCCCACGCGGCTCGCACTCTGGTCGCAACTGGTGCCGTTCGTCCGGCTCGTCGCACCGGCGCTCGCCGGCTTGCTGGAAACGAGTTTCGCGCGATTCGCGTCGGGTGCCGCGGCCGGCATCGCGCTCTGGAACACGCTGTTCATCACGGCGGGCTACCTGGCCGCACGCGCGGCCGCCTAGCCCGACATGCCGTTGACCGATCGATCCCGACTGGAGCCCGTCGATGCGAATCCCCGACTGGATGCTGTTCCTGCGTACCTGGTTGCGCCATCCGCGCCGCGTCGGCGCGCTCGCGCCGTCCGGCCCGGCGCTCGCCGCGCTGATCACCGCCGATATCCCGCGCGACGGCGCCACCGTGATCGAGCTCGGTGCGGGCACCGGCGTGTTCACGCGGGCACTGCTCGCACGCGGCGTCACGAGCGACCGGCTGGTGCTGGTGGAAGCCGATCCCGCTTTCGCGAACACGCTGCGGCATCAGTTTCCCGCGCTGCGGGTCATGCAGATGGATGCGGCGCAACTCGGCATGACGGGCGACTTCTTCGGCGGGGCGCGCGCGGATGCGATCGTGAGCGGGTTGCCGCTCGTCGCGATGCCGGTCGAACGGGCCGTCGCGATCGTTCGCTGCGCGTTTGCGCGCCACCTTGCTGCCGATGGTGCGTTCTACCAGTTCACGTATGTGCCCCGCTGCCCGATCCCGGCGCGCGACCTGGAGGCCATGCGCATTCGCGCCGTCCGGGTGGGTGTCGCGTGGATGAACTTCCCGCCCGCCATCGTGTATCGCTTCGACCGCCGGATCGATGCGGCCGGCCATCAGCGGCCCGTTGCGCGGCCGTTGCGCGATGCAGTTGTGGAAGCCACTATTTTGCGGGGCTTCGATGCCATGCCATCGTTCGATTCGAGCGGCATGCGGCCATCGACGGATGGAGGTGCGTCGTCGTGAACGCGCTCGGGTACGGGTTGCTGTCCGGCCTGCCTCGGCTGACGTTTCTGCTTCGACGATCACGAGCCGCGAGCGTCGACAGCCGCATCGGTACGACGCACCGTCGCATCCCGGGCCGACACGAGCACGTAGTGCGCGCCGACCTGCAACGCAGTTTTTCGCCGACGACCGGCGAGGCGCGCGCCGTGCTCGCGCGCTCCCGTTTTCTCACACCCCGTACCGAACTGCCCGGATCGGCGCGACGATTCCGACGCGCGATGCTCAATGGCCGAAGTAGATCGAGCGCTCGGCCATGCGAACCACGCTGCGGCTGCCCGACTGCGTTGCACCGCCGGCGTCGCTGCCGTAACCGGATGCCTGCGACTCGGCCGCAATTGCATCGGTGTCGTGGGCCCGGCGCAGCGCAGCCTGGAGGTTGTCCGGATAGTTCGGGTCGTTGGGCCGGTTCGGCAGGTAGCCGGCCTTCTGCAGCGCGGCCAGTTCCGCACGCACCTGCGAGCGCGTCACGGTGCTGTCACCGGCAAACGCCGGCGCGGCAACGGCAGCCGACACGGCAACGAGAACGGCAGCGATCAGTTGGGTCTTCATCATTCACCTCGACAAGAAAAGGGGGATTCAGCAGTTGCGCACCATGCGCCGGCCACCGGCGCCGTTCGCGGTTTCGTTCAATGACCGAAGTAGATCGAGTGCTCGGCGATTCGCGTCGCAGGCCGGCTGCCCGACTGCGTCGCGGCGGCGGCGTCGCTGCCGTAACCGGACGTCGCGGCCTCGGCTACTGCGGTGTCGTTCGCGTGAATGCGCGTCAGTGCGGCCTGCAGATCGTCCGGATAGTGCGGATCGTTTGCGCGGCCCGGCCGATAGCCGGCCTGTTCGAGCTGCACGAGTTCGGCACGCACCTGCGCGCGGGATACGGCGGCTGCGTCGGCGAACGCCGGGGCGGCAGCGGATGCGGAAACGGCCACGAGAAGGGCGGCAATCAATCGGGTTTTCATCATTTACCTCGACAGAAGAGAAAGAGAAGGCATTCAGCGTTCGCGTATCGACGATGCGCTGCGCTCAATGACCGAAATACACCGAGCGGTCGGCCACGCTGACCGCGTGCCGGCGGCCCGATTGCGTTGCCGTCTCACCGTCGCTGCCGTAGCCGGACGCCTGCTCGTTGCCGGCGACCGCATCGGTTGCATGGATCTGCGTGAGCGCAGCCTGGAGATCATTCGGATAGGTGGCGTCGGTCGCGCGATTCAGCGGGTAGCCGGCCTGTTGCAACTGCGCGAGCTCGGCACGCACCTGCGCACGCGTCACGGTGGATTCGCTGGAGAACGCCGGTGCGGCAACCGTGGCCGAAACAGCGACGAGAAGGGCGGCGATCAATCGGGTTTTCATCATTCACCTCGAAAAGAAAGAAAGGAAAGCGGGCATTCGGCAAGGCGGCGCCAGGCCGCCTGATGCATCGTTCAAGCGATACGGATGTCGACGTCGATGTTGCCGCGCGTCGCCTTCGAATACGGGCAGGTCTGGTGTGCCGCATCGACGATGCGCTGCGCGACGTCGCGGTCGAGCCCCGGCACGCTCACGTTCAGCCGGGCCTGCAGGAAGTACGCGTTGCCGGCGGTGCCGAGATCCACTTCGGCGTCGACCGCGAGATCGGCCGGCAGCGTTACCTTCGCGGCACGCGCCGCAAGCTGCATCGCACCGATGAAGCAGGCCGACCAGCCGGCCGCGAACAGTTGTTCCGGGTTGGTGCCGGTACCGGCGCTGCCCGGCGACGACAACTGGATGTCGAGGCGGCCGTCGGAACTGCGTGCCGCGCCGTCGCGGCCGCCCGAAGTCGTATGCGTCTTGCCCGTGTACAGCACTTTGTCGATCTTGCTCATCATTTGCTCCGTCGGTTGGGTGGTTTGTTTCAGATGCGATTCGATCGCATGCGATGGAGTTTCGTCGAGACGATCTTCTCCGTCAAGCGCATTCGATTAAATCGCATGCGATATTTTGTATTTCAATGTATCAGGAACGTGTACAGCTTTGCGGGAGAAGGCTTTCCGGCGATCGATCCCTGATATTCGCGGACCAACGAATCCGGGCAGGGCAGGTGAAAAAGCCCCGGAAACGGCTGGCCGCCCCGCAGGGCGGCCGATCGGTCAGGCCGGGTCGATCTCGGCGATCACGACAAGGATCACGGCCGCGTCGGCCGGCAACTGGCGTTGGGAGAATGCCGACCGCGCGTGGCCCGACTTTTCGCCCAGCACGGCGGCGAACAGGTCCGACGCGCCGTCGATCACGGCCGGCTGCCCGAAAAAGCCGTCGGCTGAACTCACGTGCCCCTCGACGCGCACGATCTTGCGCAGGCGCTCGAACCCGCGCAGGTGCCGGCGGATCTGCGCGAGCACGTTCAGCGCCGCGAGCCGGGCGGCATGCTTGCCTTCGTCGACGCTCAACTGCTCGCCGACGCGGCCGGTACAGGCAACCTTGCCGTCGACCAGCGGCAGTTGTCCGGAGACGAACAGCAGGTTGCCGGCTTCGCTAGCGGCCGTATAGCTGCCGAGCGGGTTCGGCGGCTCGGGTAACGCGAGGCCGAGGTCGGCCAGTTTCTGTTCGACGGTCATGTCGTGCTCCTTGCGGGAAAAGGGTTCGGGCGATCGGTGCTGCCTGTGAGTCACTGTAGTCATGCGCCCGAAGCCGGTAAATGTCGGCAGCGCAATTGACTCACGACGTGGTGTAACGAATCGCGCCCGATACGCCCGCTGGTTTCCGCCGCGAGATTCATGCACACTCGGCGTCATCGCGCGCCACGCGCCGCAGACGGCAGGAATCGCCTCATGCAACGACAATTCGACGATCTGCTGCTGGGCAGCATCGAGCTGTTCTGCCTCGCCGCCGAACTCGGCAGCTTCACGCTGGCGGCCAACGCGGCGAGCGTCACGCCGGCCGCGGTCAGCCGTTCGGTCGCGCGGCTCGAGGCGCGTCTCGGCGTGCGGCTGTTCGTGCGCACGACCCGCCAGATCCGCCTGACCGATTCCGGCCGCCGCTATTTCGAGCAGTGTCGCGACGCGCTGTCGCAACTCGTCGACGCGGAGCGCGAGGCGACCGGCCAGCAGGCGACGCCCGCCGGCGTGCTGCGGATCAGCATGCCGACACCGTACGGGCACTATCGCGTGCTGCCGCTGCTGCCGGCGTTTCGCGAGCGGTATCCGGACGTGCGCGTCGACACCCACCTGAGCAACCGCAACATCGATTTCGCCGAGGAAGGCTACGATCTCGCGATCCGCGGCAGCGCGCCGGCCGATTCGAACCTGATCGCACGCAAGCTGGAGGATGCCGAGCTCGTGATCGTCGCGACGCCCGGCTACCTGAAGCGCGCGGGCACGCCGACCGCCGTCGACGACCTGCATGCACATGAATGCATCCAGTTCGAGCTGCCGAGCAGCGGGCGAACGATTCCGTGGCTGTTCAACGATGGATCGGACGGGATCGACGTCGCAACGACCGGAAGCTACGGCACGTCGGGCGACTATCTTGCCGGTGTGACGCTCGCGCGCAGCGGTGCGGGCCTGTTCCAGACCTATCGCTTCATCGTCGAGCAGGATCTGCGGGCCGGCACGCTCGTGGAAGTGCTGCCCGGCCTCGGCGGCCGGTCGCGGCCGTTCATGCTGCTGTATCCGCATGCGCGCTTTTTGTCGTCGCGCGTGCGCGTGTTCGTCGACTTTCTCGTCGAGCACCTGGCGCGCGCGCCGGCCACGCAGCCGGCCGGGACACGCGCCAGACGAGCCGGCGCATCGCGTTAGGCGCGCCGGCTCGCGGTTTCGACACCGCGCGTCAATGCCCGGCGCTCTGGCCGCCGTCGACATGCAGGATCTCGCCCGTGACGAACTGCGCCGAATCCAGGTACAGGATCGCGTCGACGATGTCGCTCATTTCGCCCATGCGGCCGACCGGATGCAGCGACGCGAGCGTCGCGTGCGTTTCGGGCGCGTGCATCGGCGACTTGATGATCCCGGGCGACACCGCATTCACGCGAATGCCGGCCTTCGCATACTCGATTGCGAGCGACTTCGTCGCCGCATTCAATCCGCCTTTCGTCAGCGACGCGAGCACCGACGGCACGTTGTTGTTCGCGTGATCGACCAGGCTCGTCGTGATGCTGACCACGTGGCCGCCGCCGTGCTTCTGCATCGCGGCGATCGCATGCTGCGTGACGTGGAAGAAGCCGCTCAGGTTGACGTTCGTGATCTGCGCATAGTCGTCCGCGGTGTACTGCGTGAACGGCTTCGCGATGAAGATGCCCGCGTTGTTGACGAGCGTGTCGACGCGGCCGAAGCGTTCGATGGCGGCGTCGACCACGCGCCGTGCGACGGCCGCGTCGCCGATGTCGCCCGCGACGGTGACGAGGTCGGGATCGTTCGACGGCCCGATCGAACGTGACGTTGCGACGACGCGATGGCCGCGGGCCCGGAATGCGTCGACCGTTGCCGCGCCGATGCCTTGCGATGCGCCGGTGACGATGATGACTTTGGATGCGCTCATGATTTGCCTCGATGGGTGAAGGGTTCTCGGCTTCGGTGCCGACCGGATCCGTGAATCCGATGGGCGAACTGTAGGCGCGCCGCCTGCGATCTCGAATACCCACCGTGGAGCAACAGTCTTGCGTCGGGGGAACAAATGCGGGGAGGGGTGGCGGGTTGCGAGTCAGGCTAGTGGGCGCGTGGAGTGGACGGCCCGACGCCGGGCATCGGCACTGTGTTGCCCGACTGCACGCGTTCAGCCTCTTCACAGGGAGGCCGGCTCAAATGCCCGCGATATTCGCGGTTGAACGGCGATGCGCCTGCTGCTCGCCCATACGGCGCCCGACGTCGCCCTCGATGCGCTCAATCGTGGCGCGAACTCACCGAAAGGAACGATTTTCCTGCGGCCTGACGAGCCGATTCATCTGTCACAAAACACGCAGTTGGATAATCTGTCACGTCTATCCGGATAACTTTTCTTATCAAAATAGCACCATGAAGAATCCAAACTCGCCGATTCGAAAACGCGTCTGATACCCGACGTCCGGGCCGCCTTCGTGCTTCTCGCTGCTGAACCGAGGGCAGGGAAGCGAACATTCGCGGTGCGCCGTCAATCCGGTGCGTTGATCCGCGCCAGCAGCACCGTCAGCACATCGGCCGTCGCGCGGGCGACATCCTGCGAAGTCGTATCGACGAGCGCATGCGCGCATTCGCGATACAGCGGGTCGCGCAAGCGGTACAACGCGGCGAGCGTTTGCCGCGGGTCGGCCACCCGCAGCAGCGGCCGGCGCGGGTCGTCGCGCGTGCGGCGCCACAGCGCGTCCGGGTCCGCATGCAGGTAGATCACGCAACCGCGCTCGCTCATGCGCGCGCGGTTGCGTGGATTCAGCACCGCGCCCCCGCCGGTCGCCACGACGGCGTTCGGGCGCTGCGTCAGTTCGTCGACGATCTGCGTTTCGAGCAGACGAAAGCCGCCTTCGCCGACCTGATCGAACAGTGCGGCGACCGAACGTCCGGTGCGCCGCTCGATCTCGTCGTCGCTGTCGACAAACGTCCAGCCGAGCGATGCCGCGAGCGCGCGGCCGAGCGTCGATTTGCCGGCGCCCATCATGCCGACCAGGATTGCGCGGGCGGGCAGGGCGCGCGCGTCGGCGGCCGCGACGACGGCGCTCACAGGCGCCGCGCGAGCGGCCAGCCGGCCCGCGTTGCCGCACTGATCCGCCGTGCGCGCACCGCGTCCGACAGCGTGTCGAGCGCCGCGCCGGTGGTTGCGTCGTCGGCGTCGAGCAGCGCGCCGAGTACCTGTCCGCCCGGATCGCCTGCCGCGATATGCTCGGCCGCATCCGCCGCGACGGTTTGCGGCGTGCGCGCGGGCGCTTCGTCGCGTTCGGGCCGCCGCCATCCGTTGCGCAGGTCGCGCCATCGCACCACCAGGCCGCAGAACAGCCCGCCGCTCGGCACAGTTGCGTCATCGGCCGGCGCCACCGTGTCGCCGGGCGTCGCGCACTGCGTGACCCAGCTCGCGAACTCGAGCAGCGACGCGTCGTGAGCGAGCGTGGCCGTGTCGAGCGCGACGGTCACGCCGGCATCCCGCAACCGCCCGAGCAGCGGCCGCACCCCGTCGTGCGCGCCGCCGCACGGCTGCAGCAGCACCTCGAGTTCGTCCTCGTGGCGCTCGACGAGCGCGCGGTGCCGCCCGAGCGCTGCCGGCTCGAGCAACGCCTGCGCGGCCTGCCGGACGATGACGATCGCGCGATCGTCGCGACGCTCGACGATCGCGCCGATCCGGCGCCGGGCGCGCGCCACCCCGGCGCTCACGTACCGCTCCCGACATGGCGCGCGCGCATCACAGCGAACCCTGGAATTCGAGCACGCGTGCCTTGAACTCGTCGGGCACGGCCTGCGTCGTGTTGTTCGCGTAATCGAACATCACGTGCGTCGACATGCCGCGCGCGACGATGGTCTGGTCGTCACGCTCCATCAGGTGTTCGAGATCGAAGCTCTTGCTGCCGAAACGCACGATGCTCGACCGGATCGTCAGGTTGTCGCCGAATTGCGCCGGTGCGAGGTACTCGCATTGCGTCTTCACCATGATGTGCGGCAGCTTCTCGCTCCGCGGCAGGCCGAGGAGATCGAACATGTAGCTGAGGTACGAATGCTGCAGATAATCGTAATAGACGGGACTGCTCACATGCCCCATCGAATCCGTATCGCGATATTTGACGTGAATGGGCGTTTCATAATGACGCTTCGACATGGTGGTTCTCCGCAATGACTGGGTTGATTTATATATTTGTTCCTGATTGGCCCGTCAGGAATTTGAAAATTAATCGAACGCCTATCGGGACGCCACTATCAGAACGAATAGCGACCCGCCGCGAAGCGCCACGCACTCCGCATCCCCAACCCGAGCAACTACTCCCGGGTTCCCCGCTGGAAATGGAATTTCCATCCCGCCAAACATCTCAAGAACGGCAAAGCTGATGCCTCTATTTCCCGAAGTCGCGCTTATTTCTGTCATTCATAAGGATATGAATTGGAAACTGGTAAATATGTTAGTTGCGCTCGGAAAGAGCCATTCAATACAGTCGCGCTGTAGTAAAAAATCCACCGAATTATCGACAGGAGGGCAGTCCCCATGCATGCGAATACCTGGACGACGCACCGCGACGCCGTGCTGCACTTGCCGTCCCCCGCCGATCTGGCCGGCGCGCTGCAGCCTGCGTTGCGCGCGACGCGCACGGTTCATCAGGCTCGCCACGCGATCGTCGACGTGTTGAACGGCACGGACGACCGTCTCGTGGTCATCGCCGGCCCGTGCTCGGTGCACGACCCGGCCGCCGCGCGCGACTATGCGGCGCGGCTCGCGCTGCAACGCGCGCGATTCGCGGACGAGCTGGAAATCGTGATGCGCGTGTACTTCGAGAAGCCGCGCACGACGGTCGGCTGGAAAGGGCTCATCAACGATCCGCTGCTGGACGGCAGCGAACGGATCGACGCCGGGCTGCATACGGCCCGCGCGCTGCTGTGCGACATCAACGGGGCGGAGATGCCGGCGGCGACCGAGTTTCTCGATCCGCTGTCGCCGCGCTATCTGGCCGACCTGGTCGCGTGGGGGGCCATCGGCGCGCGCACCGTGGAATCGCAGGTGCATCGCGAGCTGGCGTCGTCGCTGCCGATCCCGATCGGCTTCAAGAACGGCACCGACGGGAACGTCCAGGTGGCCGTCGATGCGATGCGCGCGGCCGCGCGAGCGCATCGCTTCCTGTCGGTCGATGCGGGCGGGCGGCTATGTGCGACGGCGTCGCCCGGCAATCCGCATACGCATGTCGTGCTGCGCGGCGGGCGCGAACCGAATTTCGACGCGGCGGCCGTGAATGCCGTGTGCGAGCGCATGGTGGCCGCGCAATGCGCGCCGCGCGTGATGATCGACATCAGCCACGGCAACAGCCGCCGCCAGTTCCGCAATCAACTGGGCGTCGGCACGGCCGTCGCCGCGCAGGTCGCGGCCGGCGACGCGCGCATCGTCGGCGTGCTGATCGAGTCGAACCTGATCGAAGGGCGCCAGGATCTCGTGCCCGGCATGCCGCTGCGCTACGGGCAGAGCATCACCGATGCGTGCCTGTCGTTCGCCGATACCACGCCGCTCCTCGAGACGCTCGCCTACGCAGTGCGGGCGCGCCGGCGTGGCCATGCGCCGACGCCTGACCTCGACTTCGCGCGCGAGCCGCTGCTCGCGTGCTGCGCGTGAGCGGCCCGGCGCGACGCAATCAGATTTCGGCTTCGTCGTAGATCCGTGTCGCGTCGCCGGCCCACGCGTCGCGATAGCGGGCGAGCCAATGCTCGGCCTGGGTCGGCGCACCGGCAACGATCTCGTCGAGCGGCGCGAGATACACGGATTCGTCGCGGCCGGCCGCGTCCCTGCGTGCCCGCGCGCGCAGGCCGCGATGCGCGATCGCCAGCGCATCGGCCGCGAATGCGCGCAACGGGCGGCCGTCGACCGAGGCGCCCAACCCGAAACGCGGCACGTCGCGACGCAGGGTCAGCAACGCGCCGCGGTCGATCGCGGCGGACAGCGTCTCGGCCTCCGACAGCGCGGCCGGATCGTAGAGCAGGCCGGTCCAGAACGCGGACAGCGCGACCATCATCGCGGGCGAGCCCGCATCGGCGCCGCGCATCTCGAGATAGCGCTTGAGCCGCACTTCGGTGAAAACCGTCGTCAGATGATCGGCGAAATCGCCGAGCGTCGGCGTGTCGCCCTCGAGGTGCGGAATGCGGCGTCGCATGAAATCGCGGAACGTCCAGCCGGTCGCATCCGTGTAGCGGTCGCCGCGCCGCACGAAGTACATCGGCACATTGTCGAGCAGCCAGCTCACGTAGCGCTCGAAACCGAAGCTGCGGGACAGGAACAGCGCGGGCGCCCCGCAGCGGTCCTCGTCGGTGTCGAGCCACGTGTGTGCGCGCGTCGACAGCAGGCCGGTCGGCCGGCCTTCCGCGAACGGCGAATTCGCGAACAGCGCGGTGGCAACGGGCTGCAGCGCGAGCGACACGCGCATCTTGCGCGCCATGTCGCTTTCCGACGCGAAATCGAGATTGACCTGCACGGTGCAGGTGCGCTGCATCATGTCGAGCCCGCGCGTGCCGACGCGCGGCATATAGCGCTGCATGATCCTGTAACGCTGCTTCGGCATCCAAGGCAGCGCCGCACGCGCCAGGTGAGGGTGAAAACCCAGCGGCGCGCAGCGCAGGCCGAGCGGCCCGCATGCGTCGCGGGCCGCGGCAAGGTGCGCATGCAGTTCGGCATGCGTGTCGTGCAGCGTATCGAGCGGCGCGCCCGACAGTTCGAGCTGGCCGGCCGGCTCGAGCGAGATCGCGGCGCCGTCGGGCTGGATCACGCCGACGATCCGTCCGGCATCGACGATCGGCGTCCCGTCGCGTTGCAGCCGCGCGAGCACCGCGGCGATCCCCGAGGGCCCGTCGTAAGGCGCGGCGGCGTGTGTCGCACGCGCGACGACAAACTTCTCGTGCTCGGTTCCGATCCGGAATTGCGCGGCCGGCTTGCAGCCGGCGGCCAGATGATCGGCGAGCTGTTGCTCGGAGACGATCGGCGTGTGGTCCGACCCAACGGCATTCGACATCGACACCCTCCACAAGTCACATTGAGCGACCGACCGGCCGGTCACACGACGACTATAGCGACGTCGGTGCGGGTGCTGTACTGGCAGGGGTGATAGGGGCGGGGGACACCGCACCGCGCTACGGCTACGGCTGCCGGCGCTTCGCGAAGTAATGCGCGGGCGAATCGCCGAACGCGCGGCGGAACATCGCGATGAAGTTGCTCGGCGTCGCATAGCCCAGCGCGTCGGCGATGTTGGCGACGCTGTCGCCGCTCGCGAGGCGTTCGAGCGCGTGCGTCAGGCGCGCCTGCTGGCGCCACTGCGCGAAGCTCGTGCCGGTTTCCGCGACGAACAGCCGGCTCAGCGTGCGGGCGGACAGCCCGGCCCATTCGGCCCACGCTTCGAGCGTGCGGCTGTCGTGCGGCTGCCCGAGGATCGCGTTCGCGATGCGCAGCAGCCGCCGGTCGCGCGGCATCGGCAGGTGCAGCGGCTCGTGCGGCGCGCGGCGCATCTCGTCGAGCAGCACGATGCTGATGCGCGCCTGCTCGATGTCGAGCCGATCCTGGTCGGCCCACGATACCGCGCGCCGCACGAGCGCGCGCATCAACTCGGTGATCGCGATCACGCACGGCTGATCGGGCATTCGCCGGCTCGCGGCCGGTGCGATCACGACGCTCCAGCCGCTCAATGCGCCGCTGATGCTGACCTTGTGCTGCTCGCCCGGCGGAATCCAGCCGGCGCGATGCGGCGGCAGCAGCCACGAACCATGCGGCGTGCGCACGTGCGCGAAACCGCTTTCCACGCAGAACACCTGGCCGCGCAGATGGCTGTGCCAGTCGACCTCGCGGGTGCCGAGCCGATAGGTGTTGCTGCCGTCGTCCTCGCCCCAGACGGCGATCAGCGACGGGCCGTCCTCACGCTCGCTCGGATCGGAGTCGGCGCGCTGCACGGTGCGCGGGGGAGAAGTGTCTCGGATGGGCATGGCCGGAATTCATTATTTTTTGTCTAAACAACATTATCAGCTTTGTCCGGGGGCGTCCAACAATGCGTGTCGTGTTCAAACCGATACGAAGCAGAGGAATGCGATGCATGCAGCACTTGCTCCCTGGACACGCGATGCCGGCGCACTGCGCGCGATGTCGCGAATCGCCGTCGCCGCGGCGCTCGTCATGCTCGGCGCGTGCGCGAGCCGCGACGGGCTCGCGCCGGCCGGCACGCTGCGCGGCGCCGATACGCTTGCCGCATCGCGCAGCCTCGCGCAGGTGCCTGCCGCCGACTGGCCGGCCGCCGACTGGTGGCGCGCGCTGAACGATGCGCAACTGAGCGCGCTGATCGACGAGGCACTCGCCGGCAACCCCGATCTCGCGACCGCCGACGCGCGCGCACGCGAAGCGCAGGCGCTGGTGATCGAGGCGCAGGCCGCGCGGTTGCCGCACCTCGTCGGCCGTGCGAGCGCGAAGGCCGAGCGGCTTTCCGGCACCCAGTTTTCGTCGGGCGAGGGCGGCGGCTTCTTCAGCCACACGCGCGAGATCAATCTCGGCCTGAGCTGGGATCTCGATCTGTGGGGCGGCCGCCGGGCCGCGTGGGAAGCCGCGCTCGGCGAAGCGCGCGCCGCGCAAGTCGATGCGCAGGCCGCACGCGTGCTGCTGTCGGTCAACGTTGCGCG
This sequence comes from Burkholderia contaminans, assembly GCF_029633825.1. NCBI lineage: Bacteria > Pseudomonadati > Pseudomonadota > Betaproteobacteria > Burkholderiales > Burkholderiaceae > Burkholderia > Burkholderia contaminans. Next base: position 3,059,310 of record NZ_CP090640.1, read on the forward strand.
CGCCTACGTGAATCTCGCATACGCCTTCGACCAGCAGGACGTCGCGCGGGCCGAATACGAGCGGGCCGACGAAGCGCTCACGCTCACGCGCCAGCGCGTCACGAAAGGCATCGACAACGTCGCGCAGCAGCGCCAGGCGGAAAGCGAAGTCGCGGCCGCGACGCGCGAGCAGGCCCGCACCGCGCAGGCGATCGACAGTGCGCGCATCGCGCTCGCGATCCTGCTCGGCGCGGGCCCCGATCGCGGCCTCGCGCTGGTGCGGCCCGCGCCGTTGCCGGCCGCCGCGCTCGCGGTACCGGCCGACCTGCCGGCCGCGCTGCTGGGCCGGCGCGCCGACCTCGTCGCCGCGCGCTGGCGGGTCGAGGCGGCCAGCCGCAACGTCGCGGCCGCCCGTGCGGATTTCCTGCCCAACGTCAGCCTCACCGCGCTGATCGGGCTCGCGACGCGTGGCGGCGCCTCGCTGTTCCAGGCCGCATCGCGCACCTACAACGCCAGCCCGGCCGTGAGCCTGCCGATCTTCGACGGCGGCGAACGGCGCGGCGTGCTGCGCAGGCGCGACGCGCAATACGACCTCGCGGTCGCCGGCTACAACAAGACGCTGATCGGTGCGATCGGCGAAGTCGCCGACGATCTGCACCGGCTGCATTCGCTCGCCGTGCAGACCGATGCGCAGCAGCGTGCGTTCGACTCCGCCACCGATGCGTGGCGGCTCGCGGACGCGCGCTACCGGGCCGGCGTCGGCAGCTACCTCGATGCGCTCGTCGTGCGCCAGCAACTGCTGGTCGCGAGCCGCGAGGTCGCCGCGCTGCGCGCGCAGCGCGCGGACCAGTCGCTGCAGCTCGTCGCCGCGCTCGGCGGCGGCTTCCGCGCCGAGCCGGACGACGCCGCGCTTGCCGCCACTCCTTCCCAACGTCCTTGATATCGAACCATGAGCAGCGACAACTCCCTGCAGACTCCCGCGCGACCGGCCGCCGCCGAAACCGCCAGCGCCCGCCAGCAGCCGGCGGCCGATCACACCGCCGCGCCGCGCGCGCCGGGCGGGCCGGGTGGCCCTGATGCCCGCACGCAACCGGCACCGGGCGGCGGCGCGCCCGCAACGCCGCCCGCACCGCCTGCGCGGCGCAAGCATCTGGTGCGCGCGCTCATCGCCGTGTTCGCACTCGGCATCATCGGCTGGGGCATCTGGTACGTGATCGTCGGGCGCTGGTACGAATCCACCGACAACGCGTACGCGCAAGGCAACGTCGTCGAGCTGACACCGCAGGTGACGGGCACCGTCGTGTCGATCGACGCGGACGACGGCAACCTCGTGCGCGCCGGCACGCCGCTCGTCCGACTCGACCCGAGCGACGCGCAGATCGCGCTCGCGACCGCGCAGGCCGATCTCGCGGCAACGGTGCGCAAGGTGCGCGGCCTGTACAGCAACGAGCGCGGGCTCGCGAACAGCATCGACGGCGCACGCGCCGAACTCGACACGCGCCGCACCGCGCTCGACAAGGCGAAGGCCGACTACAGCCGCCGCGAGGATCTCGGCCGCTCCGGCGCGATTTCACGCGAGGAACTCGCGCATGCCCGCGACACGCTGACGTCCGCACAAAGTGCTTACGCGGCCGCGCAGAGCGCGCTCGCGACGCTGAGCGAGCAGCACCAGACGAGCAAGGCGCTGATCGACGACACCGCGGTCGCGTCGCACCCGGACGTGCAGGCCGCGGCCGAACGGCTGCGGGCCGCCTACCTCGCGCATGCCCGCACCGCCATCGTCGCGCCGGTGACCGGCTATGTCGCGAAGCGGACGGTGCAGGTCGGGCAGCGCGTGTCGCCCGGCGTGCCGCTGCTCGCGGTCGTGCCGCTGCGCGAACTGTGGGTCGACGCGAACTTCACCGAGAAGCAGCTCGAGCACATGCGCATCGGGCAGCCGGTCGAGCTGACCGCCGACCTGTACGGCGACGCGGTGCGCTATACCGGCCGCGTGCAGAGCCTCGGCGTCGGCACCGGCAGCGCGTTCTCGCTGCTGCCCGCGCAGAACGCAACGGGCAACTGGATCAAGATCGTGCAGCGGCTGCCGGTCCGCATCGAACTGACCGACCCGGCGCAGCTCGACGCGCATCCGCTGCGCATCGGCCTGTCGATGCACGCACGCGTCGACCAGCACGATCGCAGCGGGGCGATGCTGTCGCATCGCGAGCAGCGCGCGCCGCTGTTCCGCACCGACGTGTACCGTGACGAGCTCGCGCGTGCCGACACCCTGATCGCCGAGGTCATCCATGCGAACCTGCCGGCGGCGGTGCGCGCGGAGGCGGTGCGATGAGCGGCCCGATGGCGGCCGCCGACAGCGGCTTTCGTCCGTCGAGCGTCGGGCTCACGACCTTCGGCCTCGCGCTCGCGGTCTTCATGCAGGTGCTCGACGGCACCGTCGCGAACGTGTCGCTGCCGACGATCGCCGGCAACTTCGGCGTGAGCACGACGCAGAGCGCATGGGTCGTCACGACGTTCTCGGTCAGCAACGCGATCGCGCTGCCGCTGACCGGGTTTCTCGTCAAGCGCGTCGGGCAGGTGCGGCTGTTCGTGTGGGCGACGCTCGCGTTCACGTTCGCGTCGCTCCTGTGCGGCTTCGCGCAGAACCTGCCGCAGCTCATCGCGTTCCGCGCGCTGCAGGGCCTGGTGGCCGGGCCGATGATCCCGACCACGCAGGCGCTGATGCTGTCGATCTACCCGCCGCAGCGGCGCGGCTTCGCGTTGTCCATGATCGCGATGGTCACCGTCGTCGCGCCGATCGCGGGGCCCGTGTTCGGCGGCTGGGTCACCGAGCATTACTCGTGGCGCTGGGCATTCCTGATCAACCTGCCGATCGGCGTGTTCGCCGCGATGTGCGTGTTCGCGCAAATGCGTGCGCGCGTCGAGACGACGGTCGCCGCGCGTGTCGACTATGTCGGCCTCGCCGCGCTGATCGTCGGCGTCGGCGCACTGCAGATCGTGCTCGACAAGGGCAATGAAGCCGACTGGTTCAACTCGACGTTCATCGTCGTGATGTCGGTGGTCGCCGCGTTCGGCATCGCGCTGTTCGTGATCTGGGAGCTCAACGAGCCGAACCCGATCGTGAACCTGCGGCTCTTCGCGCATCGAAACTTCGCGGCCGGCACGCTGACGCTCGTGCTCGCCTATTCGGCGTTCTTCGCGGTCAACGTGATCGTGCCGCAGTGGCTGCAGCGCACGCTCGGCTACACGGCGTTCTGGGCCGGGCTCGCCGTCGCGCCGATGGGCGTGATCCCGGTGCTGATGACGCCATTCATGGGCAAGTACGCACCGCGCTTCAACATGCGCGTGCTCGTGTGCTGCGCGTTCGCGATCCTCGGCACGTCGTCGTTCCTGCGTGCGGGCTTCGTGCCCGACATCGACTTCACGCACATCGCGCTGATCCAGCTGCTACAGGGCCTCGGCCTCGCACTGTTCATCATGCCGATCAACAGCATCCTGCTGTCCGACCTGAAGCCGGACGAGATCGCCGCCGGCTCCGGCCTGTCGACGTTCCTGCGCACGCTCGGCGCGAGCTTCGCGGTGTCGATCACGTCGTTCCTGTGGGACCGGCGCGCCATTCTGCACCACGCACAGCTCAGCGAGCACGTGAGCGCGTTCGATCCGGCGGTGCGCGCCGAGGTCGCCCGGCTCGGCGGCGGCGATCCGCAACGCGCGGCCACGCTGCTGAGCAACCTGGTCGATGCGCAGGCGTACCAGATCTCGTTCAACGACGTTTCGTTCGCGCTCGGCTGCGTGTATCTCGCCGTGATCGCGGTGGTCTGGCTCGCCCGTCCGCCGTTCGGACCCGGCGCGGCCGCAAAACGATGAAGCGGGCGCTGCGCGGCCCGTTCCGACCCATGCTGTTCAATTCGATGGAGGTTGTCCCGATGCCTACCCACCATGCCGGCGCCATGCCGCCCGACCTGGCGACGCTCGCCGTGTTCGACGTGACGGAATTCCCGTTCGTCGTCGTGCGCAACGATGCGATCGCATCCACCGGCTACGCGCAGCGCTGGCTCGACGACATGCACGTGCTGATGCGGCACGGCGAGCCGTTTGTCATGATCTTTCCGCCGGCCCGCCCGGAGGAAGCGCACGACGACCGCAAGGAACGCGGGATGTGGCTCAAGCAGAACCGCGCCGCGCTCGCCGCGGTCTGCCGTGCGCTCATCACGATCGAACCGGACCCGGCCGAGCGTGAAGCGGCCCGCGCGAACGCATCCGGCATCGAAAAGGCGTTCGGCATTCCGTTAGACGTGACGGCTTCGCTCGACGACGCGAAGCAGGCAGGCCGGCAACGTCTGGCCGAGGCGGTCTAGCGCGGCCCGTTCGCGCGCAACGCCTCGAACCGGTTGCGCAAGTCCGCCTGGATGCAGATTCCAACTAAACGAACGGGGTGGCTTGTATGTATGGACTGGATTGTCTGAAATGGTTGGTACCCGGCGACACGGACGCGTCATGGCAGAGAATGACCGACGCGGCCGCCGGAATGGGGTTCGACAAGGTCGTGCTGATCGTGCTGCCGTTTGCCGGCGCGTCGTTCGATCTCGCGCGCAAATGGAGCAGCGGCGTGCCCGGCTGGACGGCGCTGTACCGGCAGCGCCAGTTCGACCGCGTCGACCCGATGCTGCGGCACTGCTTCCGTTCGGCACTGCCGCTCGTCTGGGACGACGCACTGTTCGCGCTGCCGGAGCAGCGCCCGTGTTACGAAGCGGCCGCCGCGTACGGCATGCGCAGCGGCGTCGTGCTGCCGGTGCGCGGCGCGAAGGGGGAGGTCGGCATGCTGTTGTGCGCGAGCACGGACGCACTCGCCGCGACGCGCGAGCACTGCGACCGCCATCTCGCGGCGCTGACGCTGCTGCGCGACGTCGCGTGCGAAGCGATCGCCGGCACGCGCTGCCATGCGCCGCCGGACAGCGTGCCGCGCCTCAGCCGCCGGGAAGTCGAATGCCTGCGCTGGCACGCGGCCGGCAAGACGTCGTGGGAGATCGGCCACATCCTGAACGTGACCGAGTCGTGCATCAATTTCCACTTCATGAACATCCGCCGCAAGTTCAACGTGTCACGTCGGCATGAGGCCGTGCTGCGCGCGGTCGAGTGGGGCTTGATCAGCATTTCCGACGTGACCGTGCCGACCTGATGCCGGCGCATCGTCGAGCCAGCGGTCGAGAAACGCGCTGAGCCATGCGGCCGTCGCGCGATCGTGCCGCCGGCCTTCGAAAGCCTGCGTCGCAAGATCCTGCGCACCGGGCGCCGACAGCTTGTGCGCGGCGGCCGTGCTCCAGCGCCGCATCATCGGATAACTCACTTCCGGATGGAACTGGACGCCATACGCGCGCGGCCCGTAGCGGACGGCCTGGTTCTCGAAGTGCTCGCCGGTCGCGAGGATCTCGAGCCCGGCAACGCGCTCGAAGCCCTCGCGATGCCACTGGTAGACGTGCGACGGCCACGACCCGAGCCGCCGGCCGACGGGCGTCGCGGCGATCGGCCAATAGCCGATTTCCGCGCGCCCGTCGCGATGCGCGGCGACGCGGCCGCCCAGGTGACGAATCATCATCTGCGCACCGAGGCACACGCCGAGAAAGGGCACAGACTCACGCAGCGGCACGCCGATCCAGTCGATTTCATCCTGAATCCAGCGATCGCCGTCGTTGGCGCTCATCGGGCCGCCGAACACCACGGCCCCCGCATGGTCGGCCAGCGTGGCCGGCAGCGGATCGCCGAGGGGCGGGCGGCGAATGTCGAGCGGATGGCCGCGAGCGGCCAGCAGCCGGCCGATCCGGCCCGGGCTCGACTGTTCGCGATGCAGGACGATCAGGATCGGACGAAGGGCAGTGTGCGTCATGTCGTGTCGGAAGGGTCGTGAGTTCGTGAGACCGTGAGGGTCGATACGCGGGACGTCAGCCCGGCTGGCCGCGCAGCGCGTCGAACGACACCATCACCTGTTCGCGATAGGCGGGCCGCCGGCACAGGCGCGCATACCAGGCCTCGACGTGCGGCAACGGCGGCCGCTCGACGTCGAGCGCGAAATAGCGGAACAACGTCGCGCCGGCCGGAATGTCGGCCAGGCCCGGCGTCGCGCCGCCAAGGAAGGGCTGGGTCGACAGCAGCCGGTCGAGCAGCTGGAAGTGCGTCGCGCTGCGCGCGGCCTTGTCGCGCACGAGGGTATCGTCGCGCCGCTCCGGCGGCGTTCGCACGAGCGCCCAGAACAGTCCGGTCATCACGTCGGGTTCGAGCGCGGTCTGCGACCAGTCCATCCAGCGCTCCGCGCGTGAACGGGCGAACGCGTCGCGGCACCAGAACGGATTGTTCGGCACGCGCGCGGCGAGATAGCGCAGGATCGTGTGCGACTCCCACACGACGTCGCCGTCCCAGTCGATCACCGGAATCCGGCAGGTCGGGTTCAGCGCCGCGAACGCGGGCGTCTGCAGCGAACCGTGTTCGCCGCCGGCCGCGATGTGCCGGTACGGCACGCCCAGCTCGCCGATCAGCCACAACACCTTCTGCACGTTGAACGACGTGCGGCGGCCCCAGACGGTCAGCATCGCGCGGCATCCTCGCAGGCAGTGGCCTGCTGCGCGCACGCCGCATAGCGATCGAGACCGGCCGCGAGATCGGCGATCAGGTCGCCGGGATCCTCCAGGCCGATATGCAGGCGCACGCCGCGGCTGTCGGCCGGCCAACGTGCGGCGAGGCCGTGCGCGTCCAGCTCGAACGGCAACGCGAGGCTCTCGTAGCCGCCCCACGAATAGCCGAGCCCGAACAGCGCGAGGTGATCGAGAAATGCATCGACCGCGTGCCGCGGTGCCGGCTGCAGCACGATCGAGAACAGCCCCGATGCACCACGAAAATCACGGCGCCACAGCGCATGTCCGTCGTCGCCGGGCAGCGCCGGATACAGCACGCGCTGCACTTCGGGGCGCGCTGCGAGCCAGGTCGCGACCGTGAGCGCATTGCGCTGGTGCTGCCGCAACCGCACGCCGAGAGTGCGCAACCCGCGCAGCGCGAGATAGACGTCGTCGGGGCCGGCACACAGCCCGAGATCGCCATGCAGTTGCTTCAACGCGGGCCACGCGCGCTCGCTGGCCGACACGGTGCCGAGCATCGCGTCGGAATGCCCGACCAGATACTTGGTGCCGGCCTGGATCGACAGGTCGATGCCGAACGCATGCGGCTGGAAGAAGAGCGGCGTGGCCCAGCTGTTGTCCGCGATGACCAGCGCGTCGTGCGCCTGCGCGAGCCGGACGAGCGCCGGGATATCGTGCATGTCTAACGTGTAGGACCCCGGCACCTCGACGTACAACGCGCGCGTGTTCGCACGGAATGCGGCTGCGACGGGCGTGCTGCCGTCGTACCAGGTCGTCTCGACGCCGAGCCGCGCGAGCACGCCTTCGCACGCATGGCGCACCGGGCCGTAGACCGAGGCGGTCATCAGCAGGTGATCGCCGGGCTTCAGGCACGACAGCAGCGCGAGCGTGCACGCGGACAACCCCGACGGGCAAAGCACCGCGCCGGCGCCGCCTTCGAGGCTCGTCACCGCGCGCTCGAGCGCGTCGGTCGTCGGCGTGCCGCGGCGGCCGTAGATATACGGCTGCGTGCGGTTCAGCAGATCGGACACCGTCGGGCTGAGCACGGTCGACGCGTGGTAGACGGGCGGATTGACGAAGCCGTGCCAGGCCGCGCTGTCGCGGCCCGCGTGCATGAGCCGCGTATCGTCGTGCATTCGGCCGTCGATTCGATCGTCGATTCGGGTCTGCAAGGTGCCGCCCGATTGCGACGGATGTGCGGCGGACTTCAAGGCCATAGCGCGCACCGTTCCCAGCGTTGATCGGCACGACGGTACGCCTGCCGCGCGAAACGGCGCGCGCTGTCGGCACGCCAGAATTCGGCTTCGTCCGGCGCGAGCGTGTACAGGTGCCAGTCGTCCGACACGAGGGCTGGGTCGGCGGCCAGCCGCGCGAGCTGCGCGTCGATCGCGCGCGTCAGGTCGGCGGGATCGTCGAGCCGCTCGCTTTGCCGGCCTGCCAGGATGCTCGCGCGCGAGCGCTCGGGGCGGCCCGCGAAATCCGCGCGGCCTTCGGCGGCCGGCAGCCGCTCGACCGGGCCGCTCAGGCGGACCTGACTCGCGATCGCCGGCCAATAGAACGTCAGCGCGGCGAACGGCCGGTTTTCGATCTGGCGCCCCTTGGGGCTGCGCGTGCTCGCCGCGAAATGCCAGCCGCGCGCGTCGACGTTCAGCAGTACGACGGAGCGCGCATCGGGTCGCCCGTCCGGGCGGACCGTCGACAGCGTCATCACCTGCGGTTCGACGGCGCCTGCGGCAACCGCCTCGTCGAGCCAGCGTTCGAATTGCGCTTGCGGCGTGTCGGGCCAGTCCTCGGCCGGAACGTGCGGCGCCGCGTGCGCGAGGGTTTTCAGCGCCTTCAGGCGCGTGGCGATCGTATCCATGGCGGGCCTCAGGCGATGCCGAATTGCGTCGCGCGGGCGATCAGCCGATGCGCGGCGAGATAGTCGGGGACTTCCGCGAGGAAACCGTCGACCACGGCCGCGGCCACGCGGCGGCCGCCGGACTCGCGCCGTGCGGTGTCGAACGCATCGATCACGCGGCGGGCGAGGGCGACCTCGTCGGCCGTCGGCGTCAGCACGCGATTCACGACCGGCACGAACTGCCCGTTGACGATCGCCTTGGCCTGGTATCCGAGGCCGCGCGACACGCGCATGTCGAGTTCCGCGCCTTCGTTGTCGGCGTAGCTGTACGGGCAGTCGATCGCCGTGACGCCGACCGCCGCGCATTCCACCCGAAAGCGCGAACGCACATAGTCGAGCTCGCGGCCCGCGCGGGTGCGCTCGGCCGCCATGTCGGCCACCATGTCCTCGGTCGCGACCAGCACCGCCGACACGCGCGGGCTCGACCGCGCGATCGCCATCGTGTTCACGAGGCCGAGCGTCGTCTCGATGTTCGGCACCAGTTCGGTCGAGCCGGGCGCGATGTCGTATTCGCGCTCGAACCGCGTGACCGCTTCGTCGAGCGCGACGACCTGCTCGGGCGTCGCGACGTACGACATCATCACGATATCCGGCCGGCCGCGCATCGCGGCGCGCAGGTCGTCGATGCCGCCCGCATCGAGCGGGTTCACGCGCACCGACGCGAGGATGCCGGCCTCGCGCCAGCCTGCAAGCACGCGCTCGCTGAGTTCACGCGCGGCCGGACGACGGTCGGGCGGCGTAAAGGTTTCGAGTTCCTGGATCAGGACGTCAGCGCCGCTCGCGGCGCCTTCGACGAGCGCATCGTGATCGGCGCCGGCGAGGAACAGCCAGGAGCGGCGCAGGCGGGAAGGGCGTCGGTGGGTCGTTGTCATGCGTGGATTCCTGTAGGGCGCGTGGTACGCATATCGATGGCGCGGGCGTTCAGCCGGCACGCATCATCTGGTTGAAGATGTTCTTGCGATGCATTTCCTCGGTGCCGCCGACGCTCATGAAACCCAGTGCGTCCGACGCGAATGCGGCCACCGGCCCGGCCTGGTAGCCGAGGCTGCCGTACAGCCGCACGAGGCCGAGCGCGCCGTCGACGAGATCCTGCGCGCCGACCAGCTTCGCGATCGAGCAGGTCATCAGCGCTTGCGGGTGATCCGTCAACAACTGCGCGAGCGCGCCGCGCGCGAGCCAGGTGCCGCGCTCGATGCCGATCTGCAGGTCGACGAGGCGGCGCTGCACGTACTGGTGCGCGTCGATCGTGCTGTCGAAGCTGCGCCGGTCGCGGCAATAGTTGATCGCGTCGCGCAGATACGGCGCCGTCACCTGCGCGGCGACGAGGCCGTAATACAGGCGGCCGAGCGAGATGATGTCGATCAGGTTGCCCAGCCCCGCGCCCGGTTCGCCCAGCAACTGGTCGCGTGCAATCGGACAGTCGTCGAAGTGCAGCGCGCCGGTGGGCAGGTCGTCGAGGCCGAGCTTGCGGTCGGGTTCGGCGACAGTCATGCCGGGCTGGTCGCGATCGACGATCACGAGCGCGGTGTTGCGTCGGCCAAGCGTTTCGATGCGCGTGACGACGAGGATGAAGCGCGCGAGCGGCGCGTGCGCGATGTTGAATTTGCTGCCGGTCAGCCGGTAGCCGTCGCCGTGCTCGGCGAGCTTCGTCGCGATGCTGCGCACGTCGGTGCCGGTGCCCGGTTCGGCGATCGCCGTCGCGCTCAGTTCGCCGCGCAGGATCGCGCCGAAATAGCGGTCCTGCTGGGTCGCCGTGCCGTAGCGTTCGAGCGCGCGCACCATGCCGGCCTGTGCGATCACCGACAGCAGCAGCGCCGGGCGGCGGATCGACGACGCGAGCCCTTCGAGCGCCGCGGAAAAGTGCCACCAGCCGTGACCGTCGCCGCCATACGTTTCCGGCACGATCATGTCCCACAGTCCTTCCTGGCCAAGCCGGGTCCAGCCGTTTTCATCGAATCCGGCCGGCGCGCGAACGTCGCGCTCCGCGGCGGCGATCTCCATGCCGATGTCGCGAAAGCGCGCGAGCGTCGCATGCTGTTCCTGCGTCCAGTCAAATGGCATCTGTCGTGTCTCCGGTCGAAGCGGCGCGGCCTTCGACGGCGCGCCAGCGATGCCGACAAGGTTAAGGGGGCAGGGACGGGGGAGGTACTGGCAGTAGTGGTAGTTGCAGGGAGAATGAGCGGTTGGCGGGAACGACGGGCGAGCAGGCGAGCGGTTGCATCCTCGATGGCTTCGTCGTCGATGTGCCGCCCGATGTCGGCATGCGGTGCACGTCAGCCACCTGACCGGACGCCGCCTATAATCGCTATCAGCTTTTCCGGGAAATCGCGGTTACCAAGGTGGGGGGTGTCCAAATGGGACAGTGCCGTCGCGTCTGTTCGCGCTTCGTCCTCGCAAGCTCGATCGCTGGTCTGACAATACTGGCGTGCCCGGGACACGCGCACGCCGAGGAAGGTCCTTCGAGTAAGCCGAGCGAACTCAAACCATCGGGAAGAACGCTCAACGCGTATGCGGTGTATGGCGACGGACGCGCGACCGAGGGTGGCGACATGCATTGGCGTGCGTACGAAGTCGGCTTCGGTGACGTCCTGAACGATTACCTGTCGGTCTACCTCGCGTACATGAACGAGGGGCATCCGCTGGATCACCACCGTGACGGTTTTGCCGCCCTGGGTTCGTTTCGTTGGCCGGTCGGCAATCGTCTGGCGCTCGAATTTTCGGCGGGCCCGTATTTCAGCATGGACACGACACATGTCGACGACCAGCCGCGCAATGACAAGCGCTGGGGCGTGCGTGCGTCGGCAGCGGTGCGGTATTACGTCGTTCCCAACCGCTTCTTCCTCAAGCTGCAGTACAACCACGTTCAAATGATCGGCGGATTCAATTCGGACGCGGTGCTGTTCGGTATCGGCTCGGATTTCGGCGGCGATCCCGGCCCGGCGTTTTCGGACGGCAAGACGCAGGTCGGCGTGTGGGCCGGAACATCGCAGACGAACCGTCCTCAAGTGCCGATCGAGAAAGGATACATGGTCGAAGTCAAGCGGCCGCTCGGCAATGCGTGGGCCTATTCGGCGAGCTTCGTCTATGAAGGCAACAATGGCGTTGCCGGCCGACGAGGCGTGGCCGCGCAATTCTGGTACGTCGCGCCGATCAGGAGCAAATGGACGCTTTCGGCAGGCGTCGGTCCGTATCTGTCGCGGGATCGGAACGATGCCTCGGGCAGCACGCGACTCAATGCGTTGCTCAGCGCGCAAGTGGCCTATCAGATCACGAACGATTGGGCGGCGAGCTTGCGCTTCAATCGTGTCGCAACCCGCAACGACAAGGACCAGGACATGTTCATGGTCGGCGTGGCGCGCAATTTCTAGTGAATGACCTTGAAGCGGTCCAGTTCGCGCATGCTCATAGTGATCCGTTCCGTTGCAGCCTCCGGCAGTTCAAACCACCGCCAGCATGCGCCGAATCCCTCGAGCTACGACATTTCAACTTTGCTCTTACAACCAAAACTGTCGATAATGTTGATTATGTCAAATACGATATTCCAGCGCCAAACCTGGCGGCAAGCAGCCCCCAACCGACCGCTGCCGCACTTTCGAGCGCCTTCGAAACGCTCATGAAACCGGATTCATCCACTCCGTCAGTCCTTCGCGCGCGTTCAATTCAATGAATGTCGGCATCGCGCGAAGCGCGTGGATATAGCGCGTCAGATTCGGCCAAGTCGTCGCCGGGCGCGGCATGTTGCGTGTCCAGCGCATGAGCATCAGCGCCAGGAAGTCGACCGTGCTCAACCGGTCGTTGATCAAATACGAACGGCCATCGGACAGCAGATCGTCGAGATGCGCCATCGACGCCTCGACTTGCCCCTGCGAAAAAGCCTTCACCATGTCAGCGCACCGCGGATCGCCATCCGTCTCCGCATAGAACCAGTTTCGCATCGCCGGCAAGACGGCATTGGCGAGATAGATCATCATCTCGAACCACTCGGCACGTTCAGGCGAGCCCGGATGCGGAGCCAGGCGCGGCTCCGGATGACGTTCGGCGAGCAGCATCAGCAACGCGGCAGATTCGGTCCGCGGTTTGCCATCGACGACCAGCGTCGGCACTCGGCCCGCGGGATTCAACCGCAGGTACTCCGGCGAATGCTGCGCCCCGGTGTCGATATCGACGAGGCGCGTGTCGAACGGCACGCCGAGTTCGATCAACATCCAGTGCACGGCCATGCTTGCCGCGCCGGGCGAGTAATACAGAACATAGGACATGGTCTGAATTCGTCTCTTTGAATTGAAATATGTGTAAGCCGTTTGCACGGCAACCGCATTTATAAGCGACCTCACTCCCCCACCGTCTCCGCCTGCCGATCATCCCGCTTCGCCACCGCCACCGGCCGGCCCCGTCGCCCAGCCGACGCCACGACCCGAAACGCCACCGGCGCGAACACGAGCCCGAACACCGTCGCCGCCAGCACACCGCCGAACGCGCCCGTGCCGATCGACCGCCGGCTTTCCGCACCCGCGCCCGTCGCCAGCACCAGCGGCACGACACCCAGCAGGAAAGCCATCGACGTCATCACGATCGGCCGGAATCGCGCAGCGGCCGCATCGACCACCGCCTGCCGCAACGGCACGCCGTGCGCGGTCAGGTCACGCGCGTACTGCACGATCAGGATCGCGTTCTTCGCGGCCAGCCCGACCACGGTAATCATCCCGACCTTGAAGTACACGTCGTTCGGCATGCCGCGCGCGAGCGCCGCCGCGATCGCGCCGATCATGCCGAGCGGCACGATCGTCAGCACGGACAGCGGAATCGTCCAGCTTTCGTACAGCGCGGCCAGCGCCATGAAAACCGCGAGCACCGACAGCCCGACGAGCAGCGGCGTCTGCCGCGCGGCGACCTGCTCCTCGCGCGCCGCATCGACCCAGTCGAAGCCGATCCCGGCCGGCAGCGCAGCGGCAAGCCGCTCCATCTCCACCATCGCCGCGCCCGAACTCGTGCCGGTCGCCGCGCGGCCGCTGATGTCGAGCGACGGATAGCCGTTGTACCGGTTCAACATCACCGGCCCGATCGTCCAGTGCGGCGCGGCGATGGCCGACAGCGGCACCATGTCGCCGGTGCGGTTCGGCACGGTCAGCGCCATCAGTTGCATATCGGTCGCGCGTGCGACCGGATCGGCCTCGATGATCACCCGCCGCATCCGGCCCGATGCCGGAAAGTCGTTGATGTAGTTCGAGCCGAACGTGCCGCCCAGCAGCCCCGCGATCCGCTCGAACGGCACGCCGAGCGCATACGCCTTCGCGCGATCGACATCGAGCTCGATACGCGGCGCGTCCGGCAGGTCTTCGAAATGCACGGCCGAGAGCAACGGGCTCGCCTTCGCGCGCTCGGCAAGCTGCTCGCGGGCCGCCTTCAACGCATCGAGCCCGACCCCGCCGCGATCCTCGAGCCGGAACGTGAAGCCGTCCGAATGCCCGATGCCGCGCACCGAAGGCGGCAGCGCCGCCTCGACGTCGCCGTCGAGGATCGCACCGAACCGCCCGTTGAGCCGGTCGCGCAACGCCATCGCATCGACGTCGCGTTTCGCCCAGTCCTTCAGTTCCACGAACGCCATGCCGACGTTCTGCCCACTGCCGACGAAACTCCAGCCGATCACGCTCGTCACGTTCGCAATCGCCGGCTCCCCGCGCATGATGGCCTCCACCCGTTCGACGACCGCGAGCGTGCGCGCCTGCGTGGCGCCGGCCGGCAACTGGATCATCACCTGCAATTGCCCCTGGTCCTCGGTGGGCAGGAAGCCGCCCGGCATCATCCAGTACAGCAGCCCGCACCCGATCACGAGCGCCGCATAGACAGCCACGACCAGGCCGGTGCGGCGCACCGCAAACACGGCAACGCGACGATAACCGGTTTCGGCACGCGCGAAGGCCGCACCGAACCGGTCGGCCAGACGCGCGCCGATGCCGCGTCGCCGCGCACGGCCGGCGCCGCCGTCGTGCCGCGCGACCGACTTCAGCAGGTTCGCGCACAGCGCGGGCGTGAGCGACAGCGCCATGAACGACGACACCAGCATCGACGCGATCATCGCGACCGCGAACTGCCGGTAGATGCCGCCGACGCTGCCCGGGAAAAACGCCATCGGCACGAACACGGCGGTCAGCACCGCGGTCACGCCGACGATCGCCCCGCCGATCCGCTTCATGGCCCGGCGCGTGGCGTCGCGCGGCGACACGCCCTCCTCCATCACGCGGTGCACGCTCTCGACGACGACGATCGCATCGTCGACCAGGATGCCGATCGCCAGCACGAGGCCGAACATCGTGAACACGTTGATCGACAGCCCGAATGCCCACATCGCGACGAACGCGCCCATCAGCGTGACCGGAATCACGACGGTCGGCACCAGCGTGTAGCGCAGGTCGCGCAGGAACAGCCACATCACGCAGAACACCAGCACGACAGCCTCGACGAGCGTCAGCACGACTTCGTGGATCGCGATCTTGACGAAATGCGCACCGTCGAACGGAATCTCGACGGCAACGCCCGGCGGCAGCGTCCGCGACAGCTCGGCGAGCCGCGCGCGGATCGCCGTCGACGTTTCGAGCGCGTTGCCGCGCGGGCCGAGCTGGATGCCGACCGTCGCGGCCGGCCGGCCGTTCAGCCGCGAATAGAACGAATAGTCGTCGCGGCCGATCTCGACGCGCGCGACATCGGCCACGCGCACCACCGAGCCGTCCTGTTTCGACTTCAGCACGATCCGGCCGAATTCCTCGGGCGACGTCAGCTGCCCCTTGACCACGACCGTCGCGGTGAGCTGCTGGCCGCGCACGAACGGCGCATCGCCGATCGCGCCGGCCGTGACCGTCGCGTTCTGCGCGCTGATCGCCGTGATCACGTCGTCGGCGCCGAGATCGTATTCGCGCAACCTGACCGGATCGAGCCAGACCCGCAGCGCCTCGTCGGCATCCCACAGCTCGGCCGCGCCCACCCCCGGCGCGCGCTTCAGCTCGCGCAGCACGTAACGGTTCAGGTAATCGCCGAGCTGCGCGGAATCGCGCGTGCCGTCAGTCGACGTCAGCGTGACGAGCATCAGGAACGTGTTCGCCGCCTTGAACACGCCGATCCCCTGCTGGACGACCTGCTGCGGCAGCCGCGGCTCGACCTGCTTCAACCGGTTGTTGACGTCGACGAGCGCGATGTCCGGATCGGTGCTCGGCGCGAACGTCACGTCGATCTCGAGGTTGCCGTGGCCGTCGCTGCTCGTCTCGTAGTACAGCAGCCCGTCGGCGCCGTCGAGGCTTTCCTCGATGATGCTGCCGACGTCGGCATCGACCGTCTCGGTCGACGCGCCCGGATAGGACGCGGTGATCACGACCCGCGGCGGCGCCAGGCGCGGATACTGCGCGATCGGCAACTGCGGAATGGCCAGCACGCCCGCGACGACGATCGCGAGCGCGACGATCCACGCGAAGACGGGACGGTCGATGAAGAATGACGGCATCGGCAAGTCTCGGCGAACGCGCTACAGCGTGAGCTCGAACGAACGCGCGAGCAGCCCCGGCAGTTGCGCGCCTCCGGTGGCGCGCTCGCCGTACGTGTCGTCGCTCGCGAGCAGCGCTGGCGCCGCGCCGAGCTGCTCGAGCGCCGACCCGAACAGCCGGTAGAAGCTGTCGTCGAACCGCATCGCGTCGACCGGCGCGACGATGCGCCCGCCTTCGACCCAGAACGTCGCGAACCGCGTCATCCCCGTCATCCGGCATGCGATCGGGTCGGAGAAGTTCAGGTACCAGAGGTTGCCGACGTAGAGCCCCGTGTCGAGCGCGGCCAGCACGTCGGCATCGGCGAGCGTGCCGCCGGCGATCGTCAGCGACTGCGGCGATTCGCCGTTGTCCGCGCCGTTCGGCGTGCGCCCTTGCTCGCGTGCAGTGCGTGCGCAGACGAGCTGCCCGGCGCCCCGCCCTTCGACGACGAGCGGCACGCTGTCGCGCCGGTAGCCGTCCGCGTTGAACGCCGGTGCGATGCCCAGCGTGAAATCCTCGGTGATCGACACGCGCGGATCGAGCGCGACCTCGCCGGCGTACAGGCGATGCAGCGGGCTGCGGGCGCTCGCCACCGCGCGCGCCGAAAAGCCGCTCCAGCCGAGCAGGCTCGTCATCTCGTGAATGGCGTCCGGCGCGAAATACGTGCGGTAGCGCCCGGGCGCAAGCGCCTTCGGCGCGCGGCCGAGCACGGGCAGCCGCGCGGCGGCCGCATCCACCTTCGCCGCGAATGCCGCATCGCGCCAGTCGTCGCCCGCATGGACGGTCTTGATCGCGCGGCCGCTCGGGTCGTACAGCGACCAGCTGAAGTTGAAATTCTCGACCTCGTACCAGCCGCGGCTGCCGGTCGACGACGCGAAGCCGCGCGCCAGCGTGCCGCCCGCATAAAAGCCGACGAAGTCGAGCCCGCGCGCGCATTCGGCCACGATACGCGCGAGCCCGTCCGCATTCGGCAGGCGCCCGGTGCGGCGCGTTTCCTGCACCCACGACGAGGTATCGAACAGCAGGTGCGGATCGTCCTGCGCATCGCGCAGGCCGTCGCGCAGCACGGCGAGCGCGTCGGCCAGCTCGCGCAGGTCGGCCGCCGGATCGCCGCAGACAGTCAGTGCCGAGTGCGCCTGCCGCGCGCCGTCGATGAGCCGCACGGACAGCCGCCCCTGCGTGACACGCCCGGTCTGGCGAATCCTGCCGCCATTGAAACGGATGAAGTCGGACGTTTCGCCGGAGAAGCCGAGCAGCACGGTTTCGGCCGGCGCGGCCAGCCGTTGCGCGTCGTCGGCGAGCCGGGCGAAATACGCGTGCCAGTCGATTCCGGCGTGGCGTGCCATCGGATCGAATCCCGTCATCACGCGCCTCCGAATACGTCGACGCCGGCGAACACGCAGGCCGGCGCGGCATGGCCGACACGGATGATCTGCGCGGGCTCGCCCTTCCCGCAGTACGGCGTGCCGTAGATGCCGAACGTGCTCGCATCGCCGACCGCGCGCAGGCTGCGCCAGAACTGGGCCGAGATGCCGCGGTAGTTCGGGCGCTTGACGACCTGCGTGAGCCGGCCGTTCTCGATCAGTTGCCCGAATTCGCAGCCGAACTGGAATTTGTTGCGGTGGTCGTCGATCGACCAGGACGTGTTGGTGCGCATCAGGATCCCGTGCTCGGTGCCCGCGATCAGCGCCTCGAGCGACTGGTCGCCGGGCTCGACGTTCAGGTTCGCCATCCGGTCGATCGGCGCGCGGTTCCAGCTCGACGCGCGCGAGTTGGCCACGCCCGGCAAGCCCGCGCGCTGTTGCGACAGCGCCCCGCCGAGCAGCCGTTCGAGCACGCCGTTGCGGATCAGGTACTGCTTGCGCGCGGGCGTGCCGTCGTCGTCGAACGCGTAGGACGCGGCTTCGGCCGTCGGCTCGGGATCGAACGTGACGTTCAGCAGCGGCGAGCCATATTGATAGTGGCCGACCATCTCCGGCCTGACGAAGCTCGATCCGGCGAAGTTGCGCTCGTCGCCGAGAATCCGGTCGAGTTCGAGCGGATGACCGATCGACTCGTGGATCTGCAGCATCATCTGGTCCGGCATCAGCAGCAGGTCGCGCCGGCCGGTCGGGCAGTTCGGCGCGGCGAGCAACTGCAGCGCTTCATCGGCAACGCGAACGCCGGCGCCGTCGAAGCCGTAGCGCGCCAGCACGTCGATACCGCCCTGCGCCAGCGTGCCCGACTGACCGAGCGAGCGCGTCTGCGTGTCGCCATCGCCATGCGCGACGGCCTGCAGCTCGGGCATCAGGAAGCGGAAGCGCTGGTCGATCCGCACGCCGTCGCTCGTCACGTAACACTGCTCGGTGTGCACGATCATCACGCTCGCCGAACGCTCGACGATGCGCGCGCCGAGGTTCGCCGCTGCGCATTCGTGCGCGAGACGCTCGATCCATTCCGCGCGCGACGGCAGCGCCGCATCGACATCGGGCGACGCATAGGTGCCGCTCGCCTGCGGACGCGCGGCCTGGCGATGATCGACCAGCGCCCAAGGCGCGCTGGCCCGGGCCCGCGCCGTTGCGATGTCGAGCGCCGCCTGCAGCCCGGCCGGCGACAGGTCGGGCGTCGCCGCATAACCCGCGCCCGAGCCGGCCCAGGCCGTCAGCATCGCACCGCGCTCGCGCGTGCGCGAAAACGGCTGCGCGATGTCGTTGCGCACCGCGTGTTCGTCGATCGTCTCGTCGACGACGCGCAGCGACCAGAAATCGGCGTCGCTGCGCAGCGCCTGCGCCGCCTGCACGGCTCGGGCGCCCGGCGCCCGGTTCTCGTCAATCATCGGTTCTCTCTTGCCTCTCCTGCGGGCCGTGCACCGGCGCCGGCATGGACGACGCGAGCAGCGCCCGCGTATACGGATGGGATGGCGCGTGCAGCACGTCGAGCGTCTCGCCCTCCTCGACCACGCGCCCTGCCTTCATCACGATGACCCGGTGGGCCATCGCGCGCATCACCGCCAGATCGTGCGTGATGAACAGGTAGCTGAGTTTGTACTTCTTTTGGAGATTCGTCAGCAGATTCAGCACCTGCTTCTGGATCGACACGTCGAGCGCGCTCGTCGGCTCGTCGAGCACCAGCAGTTCCGGCTCCACCGCCAGCGCCCGCGCGATCGCGATCCGCTGCCGCTGCCCGCCGGAGAACTCGTGCGGATAGCGCAGCATCGCCTCGGGCGGCAGGCCCACCTCCTGCAGCAGCGCGGCGATCCGCGCCCGCCGCGCGTCGCCGGCCACCTGCGGCCGGTGCACGCCCAGCCCTTCGCCAACGATCTGCTCGACCGTCATGCGCGGCGACAGCGAGCCGAACGGATCCTGGAACACCACCTGCATGCGCCCGTACAGCGTGCGCCGGCCCTGCGTCGTGCGCAGCGACGCCAGCGGCATCCCGTCGATCTCGATCCCGCCCGATGCCGGCCGCTGCAGGCCGAGCACGGCCGACGCGAGCGTCGATTTTCCCGAGCCCGACTCGCCGACGATCCCGAGCGTTTCGCCGCGCTTCAGGCTCAGCTGCACGTCGTGCACGGCGCGGAACGTCGTCTTGCCGAGCACCGAGCGCCAGCCCTTTGCCGCGATGCGGTAGTCGACGGCAAGGTGCTGCACGTCGAGGATCGTCTGCGCGTCGTCAGCAACCGGCTCGACCGCCCGTTGCGGCGCGCTGTCGAGCAGCCGGCGCGTATACGGATGCTGCGGCGCCGCGAACAACGCGGCAGTCGTGTTGGTCTCCACCAGCACGCCCTTCTCCATCACGGCCACGCGCTGCGCGAAGCGCTGCACGAGGTTCAGGTCGTGCGTGATCAGCAGTACGGCCATCCCGCGCGCGGCGGCCTCCTGCTCCTGCAGCTCGATCAGCAGGTCGACGATCTGCTGGCGCACCGTCACGTCGAGCGCGGTCGTCGGCTCGTCTGCCAGCAGCAAGCGCGGCCGGCACGCCAGCGCCATCGCGATCATCGCGCGTTGCCGCTGCCCGCCCGACAGCTGATGCGGGAAGCTGTCGATGCGCCGCTCCGGCTCCGGAATCCCGGTGCGCCGCAGCAGCGCGATCCCGCGTTCGCGCGCATCGCCCGGGCGCAGCCCCTCGTGCAGCCGCAGGCTCTCGGCGATCTGCTTGCCGATCGTATACAGCGGATTGAGCGCGGTCATCGGCTCCTGGAACACCATCGCGATGTCGGCGCCGCGAATCCCGCGCATCTGCTGCTCCGTTTTCGCGAGCAGATCCTCGCCGTCGAACAGCATCCGCCCCGACAGCGTCGCCTGCTGCGCGAGCCGCAGGATCGACAGTGCCGTCACGCTCTTGCCCGACCCCGATTCGCCGACGAGCGCCACGCGCTCGCCGCGGCCGATCGACAGGCTGAGGTCCTGTACGGCCGCGTTCGCGCCGAAATGCGCGGAAAACCCGTCGATCTGCAGCAACGGAATCGTCATCACCGCCCTCCGCCGAATGCCGAACCGCGCGTGCGCGTGTCGAGCGCGTTGCGCAGCGCATCGCCCATGAAGGTGAGCAGCAGCAGCGTCACCACCAGCGCCGCGAACGCCGAGATCGAGATCCACCACGCATCCAGGTTGTTCTTGCCTTCCTGCAGCAGCTCGCCGAGGCTCGGGGTCGGCGGCGGCACGCCGAGGCCGAGGAAATCGAGGCTCGTCAGCGACAGGATCGCCGCGCTCATCCGGAACGGCAGGAACGTAATCACCGGCGTGAGGCTGTTCGGCAGCACGTGGCGCCACATGATCTGCGCGTTGGTCAGCCCCATCGTGCGCGCCGCTTTCACGTAGTCGAGCGCGCGGTTGCGCAGGAATTCGGCGCGCACGTAGTCGGACAGCACGAGCCAGCCGAACATCGACAGCAGGATGAACAGCAGCCACAGCGACGGCGTGAAGATCGACGCGAAAATGATCAGCAGGTACAGGTCCGGCAGCGCGCTCCAAATCTCGATCAGGCGCTGCCCGACCAGATCGGTGCGGCCGCCGTAGAAGCCTTGCAACGCGCCCGTCAGCACGCCGACCAGCACGCCCGATACCGTCAGCGCGAACGCCATCAGCACCGACAGCCGGAACCCGTACAGCAGCCGCGCGAACACGTCGCGCCCGAACTGGTCGGTGCCGAGCCAGTTGCTCGACGACGGCGGCGCCGGATACGGCCGCGACGCGAAATAGTCGATCGTGTCGTAGCGATACCGGTTCGGCGGATAGACCGCGAAGTTGCCGTGCGACTCGATCTTCGTGCGGATATACGGGTCGAGATAATTCGTCATCGCGGGAAAGTCGCCGCCGAACGCCGTCTCCGGATAGTCCTTCACGATCGGGAAGTAATAGTGCCCGTCGTAGCGCACGATCAGCGGCCGGTCGTTCGACAGCAGGTTCGCACCGAGGCTGAGCGCGAACAGCACCGCGAAGATCACGAGGCTCCAGTAGCCGAGCGGCTGCGCGCGAAAGCGCAGCCACGTGCGCCGCCACGGCGACGGCGACGCCGCGCACGCGACGCACGCCGGGTCAGTGGTCCAGGCGGTTGAACTGGATACGGGGGTCGACGAGGACATAGCAGATATCCGCGATGAGTTTGGTCAGCAGGCCGATCAGCGTGAACAGGAACAGCGAGCCGAGCACGACCGGATAGTCGCGGCGGATCACCGAGTCGTACGACAGTTGCCCCATGCCGTCGAGCGAGAACAGCGTCTCGATCAGCAGGTTGCCGTTCAGGAACGCGCCGACGAATGCGGCCGGCAGCCCGGTGAGCAACGGGATCGCCGCATTGCGCAGCACGTGTTTCCACAGCACGTCGTGCTCCGGTGCGCCCTTCGCGCGCGCGGTCAGCACGTACTGGCGGCCGATTTCCTCGAGGAACGTGTTCTTGGTCAGGATCGTGACGATCGCAAAGTTGCCGATGACCGACGCCGTCACCGGCATCACGATGTGCCACAGATAGTCGAGCGCCTTGCCGATCAGCGTCAGGTCGTCGAAGTTGTCGGACGTGAGCCCGCGCATCGGGAACACCTGCCAGAATGTGCCGCCGCCGAACAGCATCAGCAGCAGCACGCCGAGCACGAAGCCCGGCACCGCGTAGCCGGTCAGCACCAGCACGCTCGTCACGGTGTCGAACCGCGACCCGTTGCGCACCGCCTTCGCGATGCCGAGCGGCACCGACACCATGTACGTGAGGATCACCGTCCACATCCCGAGCGTGATCGACACCGGCAGCTTCGAGCGGATGACCGCCCACACGCTGCGGTGCGCGAAATAGGACTGGCCGAGATCGAACGTCGCATAGCTTTTCAGCATCAGCACGTAGCGTTCGAGCGGCGGCTTGTCGAAGCCGAACTGCTTGCGGATCTGCTCGATCTGCTGCGGGTCGACGCCCTGGCTGCCGTGGTAGCCGCCTGCGCCGCCCGCCTCCCCGCCGCGCGCGCTGCCGTGGCGCAACTGCGCGAGCACCTGTTCGACCGGGCCACCCGGCACGAACTGCGTGACCGCGAACGTGATCGTCACCACGCCGATCAGCGTCGGGATCATCAGCAGCAATCGCCTGAGTATGTATGCCAGCATCGTCGTTCCTCCGTCAGGCGGCCGGCGCGGGTTTCGCCGCCGGTTGCTTCACGTACCAGTAGTCGATGATCCAGTCCTCGTATTGATAGGAGTCCGGCACGATTGTGGGGTGGCCGAGCGTCGCCTTGTACGCGATCCGCGCATTCGGCAGGTAGTACTGCGGGATCAGCGCGTACAGGTTGATCAGCACGCGGTCGAGCGCGTGCGTGGCCGTCTCGAGATCATCGAGCGTGTCGGCTGCGAGCGCCGCACGGATCAGCGCATCGACCGCCTTCGACTTCACGCCCGGATAGTTCTCGGAGCCCGGCTGCGACGCGGCCGCACTGCCGAAGCGGCGCGTGAGCTCCGCGCCCGGAATCGTCACGGGCAGGTAAATGTACGTCGTCATGTCGTACTCGAAATTGTCGAGGCGCTTCAGGTAGAGCGCGCTGTCGATCTCGTGCAGGTAGGCCTGGATGCCGAGCATCGCGAGAGCCTGCGTGTACGGCAGGATCAGGCGGTCCATGCCGGGCTGGTCGTCGATGATCTCGATCGTCATCGGCGTGCCGTTCGCGTCGCGCAGCGCGCCGTCGCGGTAATGCCAGCCGGCCTGCGCGAGCAGGTCGCGCGCCTCCTTCAGGTTCGCGCGCAGCGAGTTCGGCGGCAGCGTCGACGGCTGCCGGACCATCGGGCCGAACACCTCGGGCGGCAGCGTCGAACGGAACGGTTCGAGCAGCGCAAGTTCCTTCTCGCTCGGCATGCCCGATGCCGCGAACGGGCTCGCCTCCCAGAAGCTGTTGGTGCGGCGATACTGCCCGTAGAACATCATCCGGCTCATCCAGTCGAAGTCGAACGCCAGCGCGAGCGCATGCCGCACCCGCACGTCCTGGAACATCGGCTTGCGCATGTTCATCAGGAAGCCCTGCATCTGCGCGGGGCCGTCGGGAAACTCGCCGCGCTTCAGCATGCCGTTGCGGAAATTCTTGCCGACGTACTTGCGCGCCCACTGCGTCGCGCTGTATTCCATGCGCGCGTCGATGTCGCCGGCCTTGAACGCTTCGAGCGCCGTGTATTGATCCAGGTACAGCTTGAACGACACATGCGCGAAGCGGAACATGCCGCGTCGCGACGGCAGGTTCGCTGCCCAGTAGTGCGGGTTGCGCACGTAGCTGATCTGCTTGTCGTTCCTGCGCTGGTCGATCAGGTACGCGCCGCTCGCGATCGGCGGCACGTTCGCGATCTGGTCGAACGGCGGTCGCGTGCCGTCCGCGCGCTGCCCCCATTTCGGCGAGAACACCGGCAGGTCGCCCGCGATCAGCGCGGCGTCGCGCTCCGCGTGCTTGAATTCGAAGCGCACCGTGTGGCCGTCGACCACCACCGCGCGCTTGATGATCGCGAACTGCGCGTTGTACAGCGGCGACGCCTGCGGGCTCGTCAGCGTGTCGAACGAATATTTGACGTCGGCCGCGGTGATCGGGTCGCCGTTCGAGAAGCGTGCGGCCGGGTTGATGCGGAACGTCGCCGACAGCCCGTCGGGCGCGATGTCGACGTCGTCGGCGATCAGTGCGTATTCGGATGCGAGCTCGTCCCAGCTGCGCTGCATCAGCGTGTCGAACATCAGGTTCTTGATGTCCGGTGCGGGCGAGCCGCGCACGAGGAACGGGTTCAGCGAATCGTAGCTCTGCGCTTCATCGTAGTTTTCGAACTGGAGCGTGCCGCTGTCGGGTGCGTCCGCATTCGCGTAGTCGAAATGCGTGAAGCCCGGCGGATACTTCGGGTGGTCGTATTGCGAAATCGCCGGCACCGCGAGCGCGGCCTGCGGCATGACGCCGCCCGACACGAGCCACACGGCGCACGCGAGCAGCGCGGCGCGCGTGGCGGTGCGCATCCGCCCGTGCGTGCGCGTCAGGTGCGAGTGGCGCGGCACACGTGCCCGTCGCCCATTCAACAGTCTCATGGTCAGTCTGTCCGGAAGCGTGCGGGTGTGAAGCCTGCGCGCAATCGATGCCCGTGCCGGACGCCGCGTACGGCCGCGTCCCGCGGATGGTTCGTGCTGTCACGATCGGATGAACTGCACCGCCGCGCGCCCCGGTTGCGGGCCGTCGTGGCGCCAGGTGAAAAAAGGCCGCCCCGAAAAGGGGGTAGTGGACGTGGAGCGGCCTGTCCAAAACCTGTCAGTGCATCGCGATCGCCATCAGAACTTGTACGTCGCGCCGACCTGCGCGAACCGGCCGATGTACGAGTACACCGACGTGTCGTACCCGCTCTGGCTCAGCGTGCCGTTCGCGAAGATCGGGTCGTACGGCGGCGTGCGGTTGAAGAGGTTGTCGATGCCGCCGTAGATCGTCCAGTTCTTGAAGCCCGTGTACGTCACCATCAGGTTGAACTGGCTGTACGAACCGACCTTGCTCGGCTCGGGCATCAGGTTCTGCGCGTACGGGCCCGTGAACTGCCACGTCAGCGCCGCATCGAACTTCCGGTAGTTCCAGTCCAGCGTCGTGTTGCCGCGCCAGCGCGGGAAGCTGCCGCCGAACGGCTGCGTGATCGTGAAGTTGTTGCCCGCGCCGTTGACCGGTGCGGCGCCCGGGAAGCCGATCTTGTAGCTGTTGACGTAGGCCCAGTCGCCCGACAGCGTAAGCGTGCCCCAGCCCTTCAGCGGCAAGCCCTGGCGGAACGTGCCTTCGAAGCCGTTCGTGTCGAGGTAGCCGAGGTTCTGGTACGGAATCACCTTGTACAGCAGCTGGCCGGTCGTCGGGTCGGTCACGACCTGCGACGGCTTGCCCTGGCCGATCACGTTGTCGATGCGGATCTTGTACCAGTCGAAGCCGAGGTCGGTGTAACGGCTCGGCGAGACCTGGAAGCCGATATTGAGGTTACGCGTGCGCTCCGGCGCGAGGTTCGGGTTGCCGACGGTGATCGACGTGTAGTTCTGGCCGGTGGCCGGATCGACCTGGATGCCGAGCGTCTGCGATTTGCTGTCCTCGACGAAGGTCGGCGCGCGGAAGCCGCGGTTGTACGACGTATACAACGTGAGCGCCTTGATCGGCTGGTACCGCAACGCGAAGCGCGGCGAGAAAGCGCCGCCCACGTCGGTGTAGTGATCGTAGCGGCCTGCCTGGCTGAACGTCAGGTTTTCGATGATCGGTATGTTGATCTGGTAATAGATGGCCGCGACGTTGCGCTGGCCATCCACCGTCTCGAGGTCCGGTGTGATGACGGCCCCGCTCAGGTACTCGGAACCCGGCGTCAGCGTTTCGCTCTGGTGCGTGAACTGCGCGCCGAAGCCGATGCCGACGTCGCCGGCCGGCAAATGGAACAGGTTCGGCGTCGACAGCGTCGCATCGATCGTGTCGAGCTTCGAGATGCCGAGGTTGTTCGCCTCCTGATAGAGGCCGTTGAACGCGTTCGGCGTCGCGGCCGGGTTCGCGAAATTCAGCGTGCCGTTCTGGTAGATGTTGTTCAGCGCATTCACGTTCAGCTGGTTCGTGAACACGTTCGACACCGTGCTCTGCGAATGGCTGACCGACGTCGCCCAGTCCCAGTCGCCGTACGGCAGCGTGAACGACCCCTTGATGCCGGCGGCCGCCCGCCAGTAGTTGGCCCAGGTCTTTTGCGCGACCGTGTTCGGAAACGCATAGGTGAGCGGCGTGGCCGCGCCCGTCGTGTTGTACGGGTTGCTGGCCGGCACCGTGTAGTTGAACGGCGACAGCAGCTTCGTCTGCGGATTCCAGACGAGCGCCGGGTTCTGCGAGTTGCCGATCACGTTGTTCCACAGGCCGTCGTTGGTCGTGGTCGTGTTGTAGCTCTCCATGAAGTCGGCGAACGCGGTCGTCTTGTCGTCGATCTTGAAGTCACCATGGAGCTTCGCGTTCAGGCGCTCGGTCATCGGCAGGATCGACGTGCTTTCCGCCGTGTTGTACCCGCAGACGGTGCCCGGCAACCCGGCCGACAGCGAATTCGACGCGGCCGGACGAACCGAGCCGCCGAACGGGCAGCCGCCGCTCAGCGCCTGCGCACTGCCGTCGGGCATGTTCCAGTAGGACGGCGCGAGCAGCGAGAAGCCGCCCGGCTTGCCCGTGAAGTCCTGGTTGCGCGTGGAATCGCGGTCGGCCAGCGTGAAGCCGTTCGACTTGTAGTAGCTGAGCGCGGCCGTCACGTTGAAGCGGTCGGCGTTCAGGTCGCCGAAGCCGCCGAGCACGCCGAACTTCATCGTGCCGTCGCCGTTGCCGGCGTTGATCGCGCTGCCGAGGCTGCCGTCGAGCTGCAGCCCGCGGAAATTGTGTTTCGTGATGATGTTGACGACACCGCCGATCGCGTCCGAACCGTACTGCGACACGGCGCCCGTCTTCACGATTTCGATCCGCTCGATGTCGTTGAGCGGGATCGTGTTGAGGTCGAAGAACGAATCGACGCTGTTCGAGAAGAATGCATACGGCGCGACGCGCTGGCCGTCGACCAGCACGAGCGTGTACTTCTCCGAGAGGCCGCGCAGTGCAATGCCGGCCGCGCCCGCCGCGAAGTTGCCCGACTGCCCTTCGCCCCAGCTGTTCGCCGAGTTGGCTGCCGCATCGCGCAGGAAGTCGGCGACGGTCACCGCGCCGCTGGCCTGGATTTCCTTCGGCGTGATCGTCTGCACCTGCTGGAAGCCCGTCTTGTCGGCTTGCCGGATCAGCGAGCCCGTCACTTCGAACCGCTTGATCTGCGCGACCTTGCCCTGCCCGTCCGCGGCGGGTGCGGCAGGCGTCGCGTCGGCCGACGCATCAGGCGCCGCGGGCGCTGCGGTGCTTGCGGCAGCACCCGCCGTGCCGCCCGCCTGTGCAACGGTCACGGGCGCGCCGCTCGCGACCGCATCCGCGATCGCGACGGCGCCCGGCGCCGGCTGGCTCTGGGCGAACGCCGGCGGCGCCAGTACGGCCGTCAGCGCGAGTTCCGCCCAGACTATCCTCTTGATGGCCAACGCCAACACTCTCTGCTTCATTTTGTTCCCTCTCGCTCGTAGTAAGACCCCACCTGCTGTGCGCCGGAACCTTGTGAATTCCTTGCGCGTCCTGGGTGCCCGTGTACCGGAACCCGCGATTGCCACGCTTTCGACTGCCACGACTCGAACGGATCGGCCTCGGGTCACCCGCACCATCCAGCGTCACCGTCTTTTTCTATTTTGATTCGACATGCTAAACACCTACATTGAGCGCATTGCCTGCTTCTTCCCGATTCGACGGGCAGCGGGTTCCGTACAACGCGAACCCGTGTGCGCGCCGTACCGCGCCCGCTTCTGCCGTCGATCGGGTACTTCTCCTTCCTGCCGGCCGCCTTCGCTAGAACAGCCTGGGCGTACCGACCCAGACGATCACCGCCTCTTCGTCGGCCGTATTGCGCCACGCATGCGGCATCGTCGATTCGTAATGCGCGGTATCGCCCTCGTTCAGCGTGAACGTGCAATCCTCCAGCGTCAGCGCCAACTGCCCGCGCAACACGTAGACGAACTCCTCGCCGGCATGCGTCGTCATCTCGGACGGCAGTTGCCCCGCCGGCATCCGGACGAGAATCGCGTCGAGCTTGCGACTGTCCACCGGGTTCGTCAGCCTGGCGAACCGGCTGGCCGAGTTCGTGAACTGGAAATACTGCAGCGCGTTGCCGCGGCATACCGAGCGCGCTTCCGTCGGCGTGTCGATGAAGTACTGCATCGTCACGCCCAGCGCCTTCGCGATCCGCACCAGCGACGTGATCGACGGCGTCGCCCGCCCGCGCTCGACCTGCGACAGGAACGGCTTCGAAATGCCGGCGATCGTCGACGTTTCGTCGAGCGTGAGTTTCAGGCGCTGGCGCAGCGCCCGGATCTTGTTGCCGAGCGACACGGCGACGAGCACCGACTCATCAGGGGGCAAAGCCATGGAAAGACGGTCCCTCTCAGTCGAAATCGGTTTGATGTCGTCAAGCCTCGACCGATGCCGTGATGCAGCCGGCCCGGCGCGATCCCCCGCCGCACGCTGCCGCGACGTGCAAGCCACGCGCGGTGCGGCAGCGCACCGGCGTCGTGCGGCCTCGCAGCGCGTGCTCATTTCATTCGGTTTACTAATTAACAAGATTGCCCCTTTCCATCGGCTTACCTGCTCGTCGTGCATCGGTGCGATCGCGGCGGCACACCGCTTTCCGGCCGCTGGCGTGGCGCGCGGCCGTGTCCTTCCGTTGCGTTACCGTGAGGCCACCACCGTCCAGAGCCGTGCCAGATCACCGGAACCGTCGGTGCCCTTGACCGTGCGCAGCACCTGGACCGCACGCGCCTTCTGGCCGGCCACGTAATACGCCTCGCCGAGCCGCAGCCGCGCCGCATCGGGATGCTCGAGCCCGCCCTTCGCGATCGCCTGCTCCATCATCGACAGCCCCTGCTGCGCATGGCCCTCGAAGACGAGGTTCATGCCCGCGTCGATCGGCGCGGCCGGCGTCGTGGCGTCTGCGCCCGATTGCGCGCGCTTCGCCGCGAGCGTCTGCAGCCGCTTCTCGCGATCCGCCTGCGCGTCCTTGCCGAGTACGCCGGACGCGAACCCCTGGTCGATCACCTGCTTGCCTTCGGCGGCCGAGCCCGCGACCAGCGCGAGCTGCGTCATTTCCATGTATGCGCCGGCGGTCGAGAGCGAGCCCGTCGCCCGTCGCAACCGGTAGATGTCGAGGTCGAGCGACGGTAGATACCCGGGGTTGCCGCGAATGGCCGTGACCATTTCGTCCCAGTACGCGGGGCTCGGGTGATACGCCACCAGCAGTCCGAGCGCACTGCGATATGCGTTGCCGTCCTTCACTTTCTGCGCGCAGCTCGCCAGCATCTGCAACTGCCCTTCATCCGGTGCGTGTCCGCCATTCGCCTGCGCGTCGGTGCTCGCTTTCAACTGGCTCACGAGCGGTGCGCAATCGTTCGACAGGTAGTAAGACTGCGTGAGCAGCGTGCGCATTTCCGGATCCGAGCCACCCGCCTTCAGGTAGCGCTGTGCGACGCGGATCGCCAGCGGGTAGTTCTTCTGCTGGAAGTAGATGCCGGCCAGCGCCGCCGTGGTCCGCTGCTCGTCTTCGCCCGACAGCCGGCCGGAGTTCAGCACGCTCTCGTAGGCTTGTGCGGCCGTGCCCGAGTCGCCGGCTGCCATCGCTGCCGCGCCGCGCATTTCTTCCACCACGGTGGTTTCGTACGGCGTCCGGTTCGGCACGGCGGCCGCCTGGGCGATCTTGCCCAGCGCGTCGCGATACTTGTGCGCCCGGTACAGCTCCTGCGCGGCCGCCAACGGTTTCGCCACGTCCGGCCGCAGCGCGTCCGCCGGCAGCGCCGGGCGGCCGAGCAGGGCCGCCGCGCCGAGCGCCGCCACCGCCATCATCCGTTTCAGTCGTCGCGGGTTCATCGGCTCGTCCGTGTCGTCATTGCATGAACTGTTCGTTACCGATCAGGCCGATCTTGGTCGCGCCCACGCGTTGCGCGGAGGCGAGCACCGCGGCCACGTCCTTGTACGGCACCAGCTTGTTGGGGCGCAGATGGATCTCCGCCTGCACGGGCTCCGCTGCCACCTGGGTCAGTTTCGACTCGAGCGTCGCGCGGTCCGGCACCGGCGCGCCGTTCCATGTCGTCGTACCGTCGAAGTCGATGTCGATCTGCACGATTTCCGGCGGCGCGGCCGGCGGCGGCGGATTCCCCACCGGCAGGTCCATCTTCACCGAATGCATCTGAATCGGGATCGTGATGATCAGCATGATCAGCAACACCAGCATCACGTCGATCAGCGGCGTGGTGTTGATATCGACCATCACTTCCGGTTCGGCATTGCTCCCGCCCGAAGGCACATTCATTCCCATCGTCGACTCCTGTCGATCCACGTTAGCGCTTTAGCGCTTACGTGGGTCCCATGCTTCGCGGTCGATCCACGTCAGCCCTTCAGCGCTTACGTGGGTCCCATGCTTCGCGCTCAACCCACGTCACCCCTTCAGCGCGTACTTGGATCTCATGCCTCGCGCTCGACCGGCGTCAGCGCTCCACCACTTGCCGCCAGCCCCCTATCCCGCCACGATTGCGCGGCGCGACTATCCCCCGCGCGCCGGCGGCTCCGTAATGAACGACAGCTTCGCGATCCCCGCGCGCTCGCACATCGTGACCACCCGACCGATGAACTCGTAGCGCGTGTTCTGATCGCCCCGCACGTGGACGCTCGGCTGCGGCTGCTGCTGCGACACGTCCTTCAGTTTCGCGAGCAGCGTCTGTGCGTCCACCAGTTGCTCGCCCCAGAAGAAATCGCCGTCGCGGTTCACCGCGATCTCGATGCTCTTCGGCGTCGTCTGCAGCGGCTGCACCGTCTCCTTCGGCAACTGAAGCTGGATCGTGTGCGTCACGACCGGAATCGTGATCAGGAAGATGATCAGCAACACCAGCATCACGTCGACGAGCGGCGTCGTGTTGATGTTGGCGATCACCTCGTCGCTATCGTCCTGCCCGACGTTCATGGCCATCGCGCGTCTCCGTCAGCCGATCAGTTCGCAAGCGACGCAGTTGCCGGCGACGACGCGCGCACCGGGCGCCGATTGCCGGCCAGCAGCACCGTGTGCAGTTGCGCACCGAAGTTGCGCACCCGCTCCATCACCGATTTGTTGCGCCGAACCAGGAAGTTGTAGCCGAGCACCGCCGGCACCGCGACGGCGAGGCCGATTGCGGTCATGATGAGCGCCTCGCCCACCGGGCCGGCGACCTTGTCGATCGATGCCTGGCCGGCGATGCCGATGGCCGTCAGCGCGTGATAGATCCCCCAGACCGTGCCGAACAGCCCGACGAACGGCGCGGTGGAGCCCACCGTGGCGAGGAAGGCGAGCCCGTCCTGCATCCGGTTCGACACGTTCGTGATCGAGCGCTCGACCGACACGTCGATCCACGTATTGCGGTCCACTGCTTCCAGCAGCGCCTCGTCATGATGCTCGCCGGCCTCGATCGCCGTTTCGGCGATGAAGCGGAACGGCGATGCCTCGTCGAGCAGCTTGGCGCCCTCGGCCAGCGACGGTGCGGACCAGAGCTGGGCGTCCGCCAGCTTCGCGCGGCGATTGGCGCGCAACTGCTCCACGAACTTCGTGATCATGATGTACCAGCTTCCCATCGACATGATCACGAGCAGGATCAGCACGAAACGGGCGACGAAATCGCCGTTCTTCCAAAGCGCACCGAGCCCGTACGGATTCTCGACCGCTTCCGTCGTGGCCGGCGCGGGCGGCGGAGCCGGCTCGGCGGCGGCCGGAGCCTGCGCCGGCGCAGCCGACGGCGCCGCGGCCTGTGCCGACGTGCCGGCCGCGCCGCTTGCCTGCGCGTGGGCGAGCTGCGGTGCAACGAACCCGTCGATTGCGGCGACGGACATCAGGATGCTTGCCGCCAGCGCGGCCAGTGAACGCTTCGTCATACCCCACTCCAGTTAATTCGATGAACTTAATATGCCAGTTCGAGATGGTTTTCTCCGGCCCGGATCGCACCGGGCCGCCCACTGCATCAATTCAGATTGAACGAGAACGGTACCTGGACCCGTACCGGCTGGCCCTGCGCGACGCACTTGAATCGCTTCACGGTGTTGAAGGCAGCGCGATCGAGGATCGGATCGGCCGACTGCGCCACACGCTCGTTCGTGATGTTCCCTTCCGCATCCACGACGAATTCGATGGTCACGTCACCCGTGATGTTGTTTTCCTGCGCTTCCTTCGGGTACTGGATCGACGCGCGAAGCGTGTCCGAATTCGGGCAGACCACCCCCACGTCATGGCTGACCGGCTTGGCCGGCGCCGGAGGCGCCACGACCGGCGCCTGCACGGCCGGCGCGGACGGTACCGGGGCCGCCTGATGCGTGATCGTCGCCTGCGGCGGCGCCTGCACCGGCACTTCCGGCGGCGGGACGAACGGCGGTGGCGGCGGCGCGAATTTCGGCGGCGGGAGCTTGACGACGGGCATCGGCGGCGGCGGCGGTGGCTTGACCGGCTCGATGATGCGGGTTTCGATCGGGTGCTGGATCACCTGCACGACTTTCGTCGCAAGGCCGTTGAGCAGCGCGTAGATCAGCACGGCATGCAGCACCAGGACGATTCCGATGCCGCCGAACCGGCGTACCGGGTTCTGTTGCTTCTTGCCGAACTCTCGCGGACGGCCCAGCGTAGCCAGTCCGCTGTTCGACGTAGCCAGACGTTCTTCGACTTTCATGCCCACCATCCATCCCCCAAGCGATTCGCCCAGTATCGGATTGCTGCCGGCGGCGAAGCCAGGTCGGCATCACCACCACATCAACCCGAACATTTCATTTCAAATTCAATTAGCAATCCAAATTGAAAGAATTCAATTCGAATGCAAATTCATTCTTTTCAAGGAATCGTTCCGGCCGGCGCGGCCCGGTTATGCACCGAAAAAAAACGCGCCAGCACGTTCAGGCAATTGTCAGCCGAGCGGGCGGCACCTTACATTTCGTATGACGACCCACCGTTCGTTACACGGTGATGTCAGCGGCGCCGTTCACTTGGGTGCAGAAGATAGCAAGGAAAAAATTTTGACGTCAAACTTTATTTGATACCCGAATACAAAGTTTGGAGGGTTTACTCAAATAATATTCCGGTAAGCAGGAATCAGCCTTTTATTATAAAAACGGTAATTGAATTGTATGGATATATGCAAAACCGGATATTAATCTGCTTCAGCATAAATATCGGCTTATTTCCCGCGACGCACCAAAATGGCCCGCTCCGGATGCGACTGGCAAGATGCACGCCTCCCCTCATCGGCACCCCAATCGGTCGCCAGATGCGCTGATCAACTGCCCCGAACTGGTCGACACAGCTTCTTCAGAACGTCCGAAACACTTCGGATATCCAGAAAAGTTAGTCAGCAATGCGATACAAATTTCATGATGGACCTGGCATCCTACAACCTACGGAAAATAATTTCGCATACCGAATTAACTATCGCGCGACCATTTGCCGCCTCTCCAACGCGACCCGTCAGACTCGCACCAACCAGCGCCCACACACCGCGCGCATCAGGAGTGCATGCCCTGCATCTTGTGCGAGAAATGCGCGCGCTCGGCCGTCTCCATCAGCGTCAGGAATTCATCCTGCATCATGTGGATCAGCGCTTCGTGGTCACCGGCCTCGAAATACACTTCCGGCTGCTGCGCGAGACGTTCCTCGAGAAACGTCTTCATGCCGTACGCCATGCACACCGGCGGCAACGCGCCCATGTCGCAATCCTTGAACAGCTCGCGCAGCTCGACCTCCCGGGCGAGCACGAGATGGCGTCCCGTCTTCACCCAGAGATCCGACAGGCGCACGGCGTACGTGGTCGGCAATACGGCGGCGACGTAGCCTTCGTCGTCTTCGAGGAGCACGGTTTTCGCGAGGCGATCGCCGGGAATATGCGCGGCGGCGGCCGTCTCCATGCTCGTATGGCTATAGGGGTGGTACACCACTTCGTACCGCGATGACTTCTGACGCAGGCAATCCTGCAGGGTGGCTGACACAGGCATGGCACACCTCGTCTGGACGAAACGGGCGAACGGCGTTCGCACCGGATTCGTTCAGCATAGGTCGCATTCCGGCGGATGGAAAACCTCGGCGCTGCCGCGCTTCGCACCGACTCGACACACGGGTTCAGTCCCCCGGATCCAGTCCCTTTTCGCGCAGCCATTCCCGATTGAACAGCCGCGTGCGATAGATGTCGCCACGGTCGCACAGCAAGGTCACGATCGTGTGCCCCGGGCCCATCCGGCGGGCCAGCCAGGCCGCCGCCGCGACGTTGATGCCGCTCGATCCGCCGACGTACAGCCCCTCCTCGCGCAGCAGCCGGTAGACCATCGTCACGCACTGCTGATCGTCGATCCGCACGGCGTCGTCGATCGGCGTGCCCGCCAGGTTCATCGTGACGCGCGTCGATCCGATTCCTTCGGTGATCGAGCTGCCCTCCGCGCCGAGGTCGCCCGTTTTCACGTAACCGTAGAGCCCGCTGCCGTGCGGGTCGGCCAGCACGATCCGGACGTCCGGATTCTGCTCTTTCAGAAAACGGCTCACGCCCGCCAGCGTGCCGCCCGTCCCGGTCGCGCAAACGAACGCATCGATCGTGCCCGCCGTATCGCGCCAGATCTCGGGCCCGGTCGTCTCGTAGTGCGCCTGGCGATTGACGACGTTGTCGAACTGGTTGGCCCACACCGCGCCGTCGAGTTCGTCCGCGAGCCGCCCGGCAATCTTCTGATAGTTGTTCGGGTCACGGTAGGGCGCCGCCGGCACCGGGCGCACGTCGGCG
The DNA here is from genome assembly GCF_029633825.1 of Burkholderia contaminans. Taxonomy (NCBI): domain Bacteria; kingdom Pseudomonadati; phylum Pseudomonadota; class Betaproteobacteria; order Burkholderiales; family Burkholderiaceae; genus Burkholderia; species Burkholderia contaminans. The sequence goes on from NZ_CP090640.1 coordinate 3,094,148, forward strand.
CCGAGCGTGCGCAGGATCGCCAGCTTGTCCGGCGATTGCGTGTCGGGAATCACGATCACGCAGCGATAGCCGCGCGCCGCGCAGATATGCGCGAAACCAATGCCGGTGTTGCCCGCCGTGCCCTCGACCACGGTGCCGCCTGGCTTCAGCACGCCGCGCCGCTCGGCGTCGCGGATGATGTAGAGTGCCGCGCGGTCCTTCACCGACCCGCCCGGATTCATGAATTCCGCCTTGCCGAGGATCTCGCAGCCCGTCTCGGCGCTGAGCTTCGTCAAGCGAATCAGCGGCGTGCGCCCCACGCAGTCGACGAAGCCTTGTCGCACGTCCATGTCTTCCTCCGTTGACATCGCGCAGCGCACGCGCCACACACTACGAAGGATAGGCCGCCCTCGCCGCTTTCGTCGCCGGCTGCCGCGTATTAAGCTTGAAGAGCCCATTGCGGCCCACGCGCCGCATCGCGAGACGAGGTCCGCCATGCTGCAACTGCAAACCGTTGCCGTCGACAAGCCCGAGACCGTGAACTTCATCCTCGGCCAGTCGCATTTCATCAAGTCCGTCGAGGACATCCACGAGGCGCTGGTCGGCACCGTGCCCGGCATCCGCTTCGGGCTCGCATTCTGCGAGGCGTCGGGCAAGCGACTGGTGCGCCACTCCGGCACCGATGCGGCGCTCGTCGACCTTGCCTGCCGCAACGCCAGCGCGATCGGCGCCGGTCACGCGTTCATCGTGTTCCTCGGCGACGGCTTCTTTCCGGTCAACGTACTCAATGCGATCAAGGCCGTGCCGGAGGTCTGCCGGATCTATTGCGCGACCGCGAACCCGATCGAGGTGATCGTCGCGGAAACCGCGCAAGGACGCGGGATCGTCGGCGTCGTCGACGGCTTCGGGCCGCTCGGCGTCGAAAATGACGACGACATCCGCTGGCGCAAGGACCTGCTGCGCACGATCGGCTACAAGGCGTAGGGACGCCCCCCGCCGGGTCACCTGTAGACCGGGCTGCATCGAAGGCGCGTCGCGGCCGGGATTCCAGGGCGGACGACACTTAGACCGTTAGTTGCGTTTATGGCCACAGAAGCGCGCCGCCCTCCGCGTCGTGCCGCCGCCGTGCGCGTGCCCTATACTGCCCGCAGCACACTGACCGACGGCGCGCTGACGCACCGGCCGCCGCGATTCTTCCCGGAGCCGCCATGCATTACCAGTTGACCTACGAACTCGTCGACGATTACCTGTCCCGTCGCGAACCGTTCCGCGCCCAGCACCTCGCGCTTGCGCAGGCGGCGACCGAGCGCGGCGAACTCGTGCTCGCCGGCGCGCTGTCGGACCCGGCCGACCAGGCCGTGCTCGTCTTCGAGGGGGATTCGCCGGAGGCGGCCGAGTCGTTCGCGCGCGCCGATCCGTACGTGCAGAACGGCCTCGTGAAATCGTGGCGCGTGCGTCCGTGGCGCGTCGTGGTCGGCAAGCACGCGCCGCCCCGCGCGTGAAGCGGGACTACAGCCACCCTGCCCGCTTGAAGCGCCACCACAACCCGAAGTCGGCGGCGACCATCACGGCGATGCAGCCGTAGAAGCCGTATTTCAGGTGCAGTTCGGGCATGTTCGCGAAGTTCATCCCGTAGATGCCGGCGATCATCGTCGGGATCGCGAACAGCGCGGCGAACGAACCGAGCCGCTTCGTCACCTCGTTCTCCGCCAGCGAGATCATCCCGAGGTTGACCTGGATCGCCGTGACCACCATCTCGCGCCGCCCTTCGATCGTCTTCACGATCCGCTGCAGATGGTCGTACACGTCGCGAAAGTACGGCTCCATGCCGCTGCAGACTTGCGGAATGCGCCCGCCGGTGAGCTTCGCGAGCGGCTCGAGCAGCGGCGCCGTGTGCTGGTACAGCATCACGAGCCGGCGCTTCAGCGAATAGAGATCCTCGATGATCGCGCGCGACGAGGCGGGCGTGGCCTTCGCGAAGATGCGGTCCTCGAGCTCCTCGAGTTCGGCGCCGAGCGTTTCGAGGATCGGGAAATAGCGGTCGACGACCTGGTCCATCAGCGCGTAGAACACGAATGCCGAACCTTCCCGGAGCAGATGCGGCTCACGCTCGCAGCGCTTGCGCACGTCGCGAAAATCGTGCTCGGTATGGTTGCGGATCGACAGCACGTAGTTCGGGCCGACGAACACGTTGAGCTCGCCGACATTGAATTCATCGTCGTCGTCCAGCTCGACCGTATGCAGCACCGCGAACAGCGAATCGCCGTACTCCTCGATCTTCGGCCGCTGATGCCCCTTGCGGGCATCCTCGAGCGCCAGTTCGTGCAACCCGAATTCCTCGCCCATCAGGTCGAGTTCGTCGGGTGTCGGATCCTTCAGCGCGACCCACACGAAGCACTCGGGCTTCGACACGTAGTCGCTGATGGCGTCGATATCGATGTCGGCCAGCTTGCGGCCGTCCTGGTATGCAGCACAGTTGATCAGCATGTTGTCGTGACGTTGCGGTTTGCGCATCAGTTTACCGGTTTGCTGCGCGGGCGGCCCGGCTTGCGCGGCACGGCGATATTGGTCATGATCGGGCTGCGTGCGCCGCAGCATGCGCACCCGGCACTTCGCCCCCCCGGCCGCACGGTGTGCGGCCCAACCGTCAAGGAGACAGACCCATGTGGTATTTCTCGTGGATACTCGGCATCGGCGTGGCGCTCGGCTTCGGCATCATCAATGCGATGTGGCTGGAAGCGGAAGTCTTCTCGCGCGGCGACAAGCGCAACGGCGCGTCGAGCCCGCGCTCGGGAGGCAACGCTTCGTGACGCATCTGGTGTTCTTCTGCGGTCACGCCGGTACCGGCAAGACCACGCTCGCGAAGCGGCTCATCGGGCCGCTGATGCGCGCGACCGGCGAGGCCTTCTGCCTGCTCGACAAGGACACGCTGTACGGCCGCTACAGCTCGGCCGCGATGGGTGCGCTCACCGAGGATCCGAACGACCGCGACAGCCCGCTCTACCTGAAGCACCTGCGCGATCCCGAATACCAGGGCCTGCTCGACACGGCCCGCGAAAATCTCGCGCTCGGCATCGGCGCACTCGTGGTCGGCCCGCTGTCGCGCGAAGTGCGCGATCGCCGCATTCTCGACCGTGCATGGCTCGGCATCGCGCCCGACGTCACGCTGACGGTGGTCTGGGTCTACACGTCGGAAGACGTCGCGCACCAGCGGATCGTCGCGCGCGGCAACCCGAACGATGCGTACAAGCTCGCGCACTGGGACGAATACCGGCAGCGCCGCTTCGTGCCCACCGGCCACGAATGCGACGGCATCGTGATGTTCGACAATACCGCGCCATCCGATGCCGACGTCGATGCACTGCTGTACCGCATCGCGCCGCCCCCGGCGGCGGCCGCGATCGTCCCGCCGCTGCCGGCCTGACCGGCCGCTCTTTTTGGCCTGGCCGGCCGCTCTGTTTCGTCACCCGCAAAAAACAACGCCGGAAGCGCTGCTGCGCTCCCGGCGTCGTACGGCCCTCGTGCCTGAGGCTGGCGGGTGATCAGGCCACTTCGTGCACGCGCTCCATCGTGCCGCCTTCGTACAGCTTGCCGAAGCGGTTCGACAGGAATGCCTTCAGCGACACCTTTTCCTGCGGGATGAAACCGCTCTGCGGCAGCTTCTTTTCGCGGAACAGATCCAGCACCGCGCACATCGCGCCGGCCGTCGTGATCTGGATCGCGCTCATGTGCATCCCGCACACGTCCTTCGCGAAGATCTTGCGCGTGAACACGTCCTGCACCAGTTGGCCGTCCTTCACGCCCGTCACCGTGATGAACACGAGCACGACGTCCTGCTTCGTCGACGGCACCGCGCGGCGCATGATCGACTTCAGCGTGTCGCGGTCGGTCGACAGGCGCAGGTCTTCCAGCAGGAACTGCACGAGATCGCGGTGGCCCGGATAGCGCACCGACTTGTAGTCGAGCGTCTCGACCTTGCCCGACAGCGTCTCGCACAGCGTGCCCAGGCCGCCCGACGTATTGAACGCTTCGTATTCGGTGCCGTCGAGCGAGAAGTGCTCGAGGCCTTCGAGCGGCTGCACCCACTGCTTGCGGCCGTCGCGGATCGCTTCGCACGGCTGGCAGTATTCGTTGATCAGGCCGTCGACGCTCCACGTCAGGTTGTACTTCAGCGCGTTGGTCGGATACTCGGGCAGCGCGCCGACGCGCATCTTTACGTCGCGCACTTCGCTGAAGCCGTTCACCAGCTCATGGGCGGCGAGACCGATGAAGCCCGGTGCGAGGCCACACTGCGGCATGAACGCACGGTCTGAGCCTTCGGCCAGTTCGCGGATCGCGTGGGTTGCGCGCACGTCTTCGGTCAGGTCGAAGTAGTGGACGCCGGCAGCCTTCGCGGCGGCGGCAACGTTGACCGCGAGGTAGTAAGGCAGCGCGTTGACGAGCGCATCGAAGCCCTTCACTGCTTCGCGAATCGCGTTCGCGTCGGCCGAATCGACCCGCTGCGTCGCGATGCCTTCGCGCGACAGCTTCGCAAGCGCATCCGCATCGCGGTCGAACGCGACGACTTCGTAGTCGCCCGTTTCACGCAGCATGTGAGCAATGGTGTGGCCGATCAGACCTGCGCCGACGATGGCGATTTTCATGCGCTTATCTCCTGATGATGGGTTGGTGTTGTGAACGGCGTTGAGCCATGAACACAGTGTAGGGACGCGCAAAATCAGTTCCAAGACGAAGAATGATGCGAAACGACCGATACTTTCGACGTTTCGACCACGCATTTCGTCGAAACGTCGAAATGACGCTTTTTGCCCGCTGCCGGCCTCGCTATGGCTGGCCTAAGTCTTCCGTTTCAGACTGCATGCCGACCACCCGATTTCCAAGGAGGCATCGCATGCAATCCCTGCCTGTCCATCGCACGCCGCACTGGCTGAACAAAGTGCCCGACGTCGCGCTGTCGTTCTGGATCATCAAGATCATGTCGACCACGGTCGGCGAAACCGGCGCCGACTTTCTCGCGGTCAACGCGGGCCTCGGCCAGACCGTCACCCGCATCGCGATGGCGTCGCTGCTCGCGATCGCGCTGTGGCTGCAGTTGCGCACGCGCCGCTACGTGCCGTGGATCTACTGGCTCACGGTGGTGCTGGTCAGCATCGTCGGCACGCAGATCACCGACCTGCTCACCGACGGCCTGAACGTCAGCCTCTATGCGAGCACCGCCGCGTTTGCCGTCGCGCTCGCCGCGATCTTCTTCGTGTGGCATCGCGTCGAAGGCACGCTGTCGATCGACACCATCGTCACGCCGCGGCGCGAGCTGTTCTACTGGGCCGCGATCCTCTGCACGTTCGCGCTGGGCACCGCCGCGGGCGATCTCGCGACCGAGGCGCTCGGGCTCGGCTTCACGCTCGGCGCGCTGTGCTTCGGCGGCTTGATCGCGGCCGTGTTCGTGATGTGGCGGCTGGGCGCCAACGCGGTGCTCGCGTTCTGGATCGCGTACATCCTGACGCGCCCGTTCGGCGCCTCGCTCGGCGACCTGCTCACGCAGGCCCGCACCTATGGCGGGCTCGGCTTCGGCGCCGCCTGGACGAGCCTGCTGTTCCTGACCGTGATCGTGCTGCTCGTCGCCGTCGCGCAATTCGGCAGCAGTCCGCGCACGCGCGCCGGTACCGCCGAATGACGCCCTTTCCTTTCCGCTTTTTCCGTTCATCGCATCGAGGACACGCCATGCGCATTCCCCATCCCGTTTCCCGCCTCGCCGTGGCCGCGGCCACGATTGCCCTGCTGGGCGCCGCCGCCGGCTGCTCGAAGCAGCAGGATGCAAGCGCAGCGACTCCGGTGGCCGCGTCGGCCGCCGCATCGCCTGCCGCGGCCCGCGCATCGAAGCTCGGCGACCTGTCGCAGTTCCGCACGATCGCGGTCGACGTGAACACGCTCGTCGCCAAGGGCGACCTGCCCGGCGCGAAAACGCGCATCAAGGATCTCGAGATCGCGTGGGACTCGGCCGAGGCCGGCCTCAAGCCGCGCGCGGCCGCCGACTGGCACACGGTCGACCAGGAGATCGACCGCGCGCTTTCCGCGCTGCGTGCCGACCATCCGACCCAGGCCGATTCGGCCGCCGCGATGAAGAGCCTGCTCGCGGCCATCGACCGGTTCAGCGGCAAATAAGGATCGCAGCGCGCGTGCCGCGTGACGCCCGTGCGGGAATCGCATACGCTGGCGGCGTTTGCACGGCACGGAGAACACGCATGCGAATACTGCTCGTCGAAGACGACCCGATGATCGGCGAGGCCGTCCACGCCGCGCTGAAGGACGCGTCGTACGCCACCGACTGGGTCACCGACGGCGTGCGCGCGTTGACCGCGTTCGCCGCGCAGCCCTACGACCTGGTCCTGCTCGATCTCGGCCTGCCCGGCCGCGACGGGCTCGACGTGCTGGCCGCCATCCGCGCGAAGGACGCCAGCGCACCGCTGCTGATCGTCACCGCCCGCGACGGGCTCGACGATCGCCTGGCCGGCCTCGACGGCGGCGCCGACGACTACATCGTGAAGCCGTTCGAGATGGCCGAGCTGCTCGCGCGGATTCGCGTCGCGATCCGGCGCCGGGCCGGTTCGGCCGCGCCGCTGCTGAGCAACGGAATCGTGTCGCTCGATCCGGCCACGCGCGAGGCCGCCGTCGACGGGCAAGCGCCGGTGCCGCTGTCGAATCGCGAATTCTCACTGCTGCGCGCGTTGCTGGTGCGCCCGGGCGCGATCCTGTCGCGGCGCGAGCTCGAGGATCGCCTGTACGGCTGGGGCGAGGAAGTCGAAAGCAATGCAGTCGAATTCCTGATCCATTCGCTGCGCCGCAAGCTCGGCAGCACCGTGATCAAGAACGTCAGGGGTGCGGGATGGATGGTTTCAAGAAGCGCCTGAGCGAGTCGATCGGCTTGCGGCTGTCGGTCGCGCTGTCGGCCGCGATCCTGGCCGTCGCGACCGCCGCGGCCGCGTTCGCGTTTTCATCGGCATTCGATGAAGCGCACGAACTGCAGGACGACGTGCTGCGCGAGGTCGCGACACTGCTCGACCGCGAGCACGCGCCGTCGCTCCATGCCGACGGTACCGGGCACGCACGCGAAAGCGACGAACTGTCGCGCGTGTTCGTGCAGCCGCTCGGCGGCACACCGCAACCGGGCAGCGACGGCGCACCGCGGCTCGCGCTGGCGCCGTCGCTCGCCGACGGGCTGCATACGGTCGATGCCGGCGGCAGCACGTATCGCGTGATGGTCCGCACCTTCGCGAACGGCGAGCGCATCGCGGTCGCGCAGGAAGCCGGCATGCGCGACGACGTCGCACGCGAAAGCGCGTGGCGCACCGCGCTGCCGCTGCTGCTCCTCGTCCCGATCCTGCTGTTGCTCGTCGCCGATCTCGTGCGCAAGCTGTTTCGCCCGGTCGCCGTGCTGTCCGCCGGCATCGATGCGCGCGACGAGCACGACCTGCGCCCGGTGCCGGCCGAGCACGTGCCGGTCGAAGTGCGGCCGTTCGTCGTCGCGATCAACCGGATGCTCGGGCGCGTCGCGCAGTCGGTCGCCGCGCAGCGCCGCTTCGTCGCCGACGCCGCGCACGAACTGCGCTCGCCGCTCACGGCGATGTCGCTGCAGGCCGAGCGCCTCGCCGAGGCCGACCTGCCGGACGATGCGCGCGCACGGCTCGCCGCGCTGCGCGGCGGGCTCGACCGCAGCCGCCACCTGATCGGTCAACTGCTCGCGCTCGCGCGAGCGCAAAACGCGCCGGCCGCGCCGCCCGGCGACGTGTCGGTGCATGCGATCTATCGGCGCGTGCTGGAAGACCTGATGCCGCTCGCCGACGCGAAGACCATCGACATCGGCATCGAAGACGGCCCGGACACGCACGTGCCCGTCGACGAACTCGAACTCGTGTCGCTCGTGATGAACCTGGTCGACAACGCGATCCGCTACACGCCGCCGGGCGGACGCGTGGACCTGTCGACGCAATGCACGGACACGCACGTATGCGTGACGATCGCCGACACCGGGCCGGGCATCGCGCCGCACGAACGCGAACGCGTGTTCGACCCGTTCTACCGCGTGCCCGGCAACGCGCAGATCGGCTCCGGGCTCGGCTTGTCGATCGTGAAGATCGTCGCGGACCGGATGGGTGCCGACATTGCGCTCGCGTATGCGGATGAAGCGCAATCGCGCGGGTTGCGCATCTCGGTGCGGATTCCGCTCGCGCGGCCGCCCGGCGCGGTGCAGCCCGACAGCCGGGCCGATACCCCGGCGCAACACTCACGGCGCGACGCAGGCCGCGCCTGAGCGTCAGCCGCCGATCGTCCCGCGATCGATCTTGCGCGACAGGATGATCGACGTCGTCGTGCGTTCGACGCCTTCGAGCGTGCCGATCTGGTCGAGCAGGTCGTTGAGCCGTTCGGGCGAATCGGCGCGCAGCCACGCGACGTAGTCGTACTCGCCGCTCACCGCGCACAGCAGCTGCACCTCGGGCATCCGGTCGAGCTTGCGCAACACGTCCTTGCCGAACTTCGGCGTGAGGATGATGCCGACGTACGCATAAATGCTCGCATCGAGCACATCCTGTCCGAGCCGGACGCTGTAGCCGGCGATCACGTTGGTGCGTTCGAGCCGCGCGATGCGGGCGACGACCGTCGTGCGCGCGACGTCGAGCTGGCGCGCGAGATCCGCGACGCTGGCGCGCGCATCGGCCTGCAGCAGCGCGACCAGTTGCCGGTCGAGATCGTCGAGTTGGTCGAGGCGGGGTGGACGCATGAGGCTGGGCCGGGGCACGACGCGCCGGCTGAGTGAAAGGTGACGCGATGATAGCGCCGAACGCCGGCCCGCCCAAACGCCATCGCCCGGGCCCGGGTCGAACCTTTCAATTTCGATTCGTATCGGATGTAAGCAAGTGTCGCATTCACTGCTGCGCTGCACGCAACGTGCTACTAATACCGGGCGACGCGAGAAGCGCGCTTGCGGCAGTTGCCGCCGCGCCCGCTCGCAAGACACCACCCCGGAGAGCCAACCATGAAGAAAATCTCGCTCACCCTCGCTACGCTCGCCGTTGCAGCCAGCGCGTTCGCGCAAACCCCGGCGCAGCCACAGGCGCCCGCCCAGGCCCCCGCCACGACGGCCGCGGCGTCGGCCCCGAGCGCCGAGCAGCGCGAGGCGCGCCACGAAGCGCGTGTCGAGCAGCGCATCAAGTACCTGCACGACCAGCTGAAGATCACGTCGGCGCAGGAACCGCAGTGGAAGACGTTCGCGGACACGATGCGCGACAACGGCGATACGATGGCCCGCCTCTATCGCGAACGGATGGCGAAGCACGACGTCTCCGCACTCGACGACATGAAGCAGTACGCGGAACTGTCGCAGGCGAACGCCGACGGCGCGAAGAAGCTCGCCGACGCCTTCGCGCCGCTCTACGAGAGCTTCCCGGCCGACCAGAAGGCGCTGGCCGACACGACGTTCCGCAGCTGGCTGCACCACGGCGGCGAGCACCGCGGCAAGGGCAAGACGAAGGGCAAGGACGGCAAGGCGGCAGCCGCGCCGGCCGCCAGCGCACCCGCGCAACCCTGACGCCGGCCCTGCCGGCGCCGTACCGCCCGTGCGGGCCGAACGGCGCCGCGCCGCTCCAGGCGACCGGCGCGTCACACGGCGCGCCGGATTCGGGATAAGCTCCCGGCTTTTACAGCTTTCCCGCCCTTCCCCGCCATGCTCGAACTCAAGCACCTCGACCTGCGTACCGATCCGCAGGCCCGTCGCGTCGTCAAGGACGAAACCGTCGCCGTTGCCTTCGCGGAGGTCGATGGCGAACTGATGAGCCTCGAGGGCCCGAACCGCTATGTGGCGGGCGACGCGCTGATCACGGGCTCGACCGGCGACCGCTGGGTCGTGTCACGTGCGCGCTTCGACGCCAAATACCTGCCCGCCGATCCGGCACTCGCACACGGCGCACCGGGCGCCTACCGGAACCGGCCGGCCGTCGTGCTCGCCCGCCGGATGGACGAGCCGTTCACGATCGCCCGCTCGGAAAACGGCGATACGCTGCGTGGCGTCGCCGGCGACTGGGTGATGCAGTACGCGCCCGGCGACTACGGTGTCGTGCAGGCGCAGCGCTTCGCGCAGGTGTACCGCGACGCGTAATGCAGCGCGCCGGCATGGCGCCGGCGCGAACGGTCACGCAAAGTCTTCGTCGAGTACGAGTTCCGCGTCGCGCTCGACGGCCTCGCCGGCCGCGTGACGCTCCTCGAGCGACCCGAGCATCGCTTCCGTATACGCATGCAGCACCGCATGGCTGCGTGCCCGTTGCATCGGCTTGAGCGCCAGGTAGCGCGCGAGCGCGGCCGGCACGATCCGGATATCGAGCGTCATCCGCTTCGGCGTCGAGCCGAAACGCATCGCGAGCCACTGCACGGACAGGAACCGCCCGCGCGCGTCGCTGCTTTCGGCGAAACGCGTCTGCTCCGGAAAGAGATCGCAGATCACGCGTGCGAGCGCGTCGAATTCCGCGCTCTGGCATTCGATCAGATAGTCATCCATCCCGTCTCTCCCGTCAGGCTGCCGATTGCGACGGCCGGCATGCCTTCACCAGCACGACGACCAGGATCGCGGCGAGCACGAAATACGCGGCCTCGACCCAGCCGGCCGGCAGCACGCGCACCTGATACAGCAATGCCGGTGCGGCCGCGAGCGCATGCAGCACGATCGCGAGCGGCAACACGCCCGCGCGGCCGGCGCGCACGCCGCGCCAGACCAGCACCGACAACGCGAGCTGCAGCACGAATGCCGCGCAGCGTTCGAGCAGCAACAGCAGCATCGACTGCGCCGACAGCGTCGCGAGCATCACGTGCAGGCGCACGACGGTATCGCCCGGCAGGTCGGCGAGCTGCGTCTCGAGCTGGCCGCGGCTCGCGAGCCACGCGAGATACGACCACTGGCCCCATACGAGTACGCCGATGAACCATGCTTCGGCGCCCCCGTGACCGATCCCGTAGCCGATTCCGCGGCTGTCGCCGGCCGACGGGCCGTAGCGGCGGTTCAGGAAACGCATCCCGAGATAGCGGCCGGCTTCCTCGAATACGGCCGTCGCGAGCGCGCTGTACGCGACGAACGTGAGCGGCTGCGTAAGCCAGCCATCCGGCGGCGTCCGGCTCAGCACGAGCCCGTGGAACGCACGCTCGAGGATCATCGCAAACAGCGTGAAGACGGCCACGCCGACGATCGTGTCGCGGCGGTTCAGCGCCAGCGGCTTGCGCAGGAGTCGGTAGAGGACGAGCGGCAGGAGCGCGATGATCAGCGTGGCGGCGATCAGCACCGCCAGCGTGACGGGAGCGACAGTCATGTATTTCCTTGTTCGGGGCAGCGCACCTGACGCGCTGCGTGCCCCGAATGATACTCAGCTTGCGGTCGACGCGCGCGCAACCAGCTCGCCCGGCAACAGCGAGACGCGTACCTCGCCCGCCGCGCCGTCGATCCGCTCGTGCACGAATTCGACGGCCTTGTAGCCGATTTCGTAGGTCGGCTGACGAATCGTCGTGATCCCGATCAGCTCGGCCCATTCCGGATCGTCGATCGACAGCAGCGCCGCCCGCTGCTGCCATGCGGTGCCGAAACGCGCGCGCAGGTGGCGCGCAATCGCGAGTGCGACCGGCGCGTTCGCGGCGAACAGCGCCGCGCGCACGCCGCGCCGTGCTGCGTCGTCGATGCGAACATCGATGTCGGCCAGCGCCGCCGTGACCGCGTCGGGCGCGTTCAGGTCGAGCACGACCGTCGACGGCACCGTCAACCCGCGCGCCGCCAGTGCCGTGCGGAACGCGGCCTCGCGCAGGCGCCGCGAGCTGACGCGCTCGAACGGCTGCACGACGAAATGGATCGCGTCGAAACCGTGTTCGACCAGGTGCGCGAGCGCCGTCTCGATCGCGTCGGCGTTGTCGAGACCGATCAGATCGGCCTCGAAGCCTTCGACCGTGCGGTCGACGAGCACGGCCGGGATGCCGGCGCCGCGCAGCGGGCGCAGCACGTCCTCGTCGGCGCCGAGCGCGTTGACGATCAGCCCTTCGACGCGGTAGGTCGTGAGCAGTTGCAGGAAGCGGCGCTCCATCTCGACTTCGTTCGCCGCGTGACAGATCAGCGGCATGTAGCCGAGTGCATGGCACGCGGCCTCGACGCCCTGCAGCACTTCGACGGTATAGGGATTGGTCAGGTCGGCCGCGAGCATGCCGAGCAGGCGGTTGCGGCCGCGCTTGAGCCCGCGCGCCATCTGGTTCGGCCGGTAATTGAGCCGAGCGATGGCCGCTTCGATCCGCTGGCGCAGATCGGTGGACAGCACGTGCGTCTCGCCGTTCAGGTAGCGTGACACACTGGTCTTGCCGGTGCCGGCCTCGCGCGCGACATCGCTGATCGTCGCCGGACGCGTCGTGGTTGGTTGCGAATCGGTCACTGTGGTGCCTCGCGACGTGCGATCCGCGCCGCTTCGTGAGCAGACGGACCTTTGTTGTTGGAAACGTAAGCCACCCGGTGGAATCTCCTGTCGACCCACGTTAGCGCTTTAGCGCTTTAGCGCTTACGTGGGTCCCATGCTTCGCGGTCGACCAGCGCAGCCCTTCACCGCTTACGCCGATCCCCTGCTTCGCGATGGTCAGCGCCGGCGCGTCGGCACCCGCCCCGGTCACCTGCAAAAGCAGTCGGCCGCACCGGACCTGGCGCGGATACCCGTCGCGGGACGCCGCCGGCAGCATTGCCGGGTTGTCGATGCGACGCGCGGGCGATCATAACGCAGCCAGCCGTCCGGCACCAAGACCATCGACTCTAACGAAGCCGGCCCCCCGCCGGCCGGACATCGGCCCGTGGTCGCTCCATTCCCTGCCGCGGCTCAGGCGCGCGCGAGCGCATCCGGATTGACGAGATTCGTGCGCAGCGTGCCGGCCAGCGCGCCGACCAGGTTTTCCGCGGCACAGCGCGCCATCGCATGGCGCGTCTCGTGCGTCGCCGAGCCGATATGCGGCAGCGCGACGACGTTCTTCATCTGCAGCAGCGGGGAATCTGCCGCCAGCGGCTCCTTCTCGAACACGTCGAGCCCCGCGCCGCGGATCGTGCCCGCGCGCAGCGCATCGATCAGCGCGGCTTCGTCGACTACCGGCCCGCGCGATGCGTTGATCAGGATCGCACCGCGCTTCATCTTCGCGAATTCGGCCGCACCGATCAGGTGGTGCGTTTCCGGCGACAGCGGCACCTGCAGGCACACGAAATCCGATTGCGCGAGCAGTTCGTCGAGCGTCACGCGCCGCGCGCCGTACTGGGTCTCGGCTTCCGCATGCGCGGAGCGGTTCGCGTACAGCACCTGCATCCGGAAGCCGAGCGCCGCGCGGCGCGCGACCGCGCCGCCGATCCGCCCGAGCCCGACGATGCCGAGCGTCTTGCCCTGCACGTCGGTGCCGTACAGGTCGGGGCCGATGCTGCGATGCCAGTGCCCGGCCTTCACCCACTCGGCCAGCTCGACCACGCGTCGCGCGGACGCGAGGATCAGCGAAAACACCGTATCGGCGGTCGACTCGGTCAGCACGTCCGGCGTATGCGCGAGCACGATCCCGCGCCGCGTGAGATCCGCGACGTCGAAGTTGTCGTAGCCCACCGAGATCGTCGACCACGCCTTCAGCCGCGGTGCGCGGTCGAGCATCTGCGGCGTGACCTTCAGGCTCGCGCCGATCGCGCCGTCCGCGTCGCCGAGCGCATCGGCAAGGGCGGCGGCGCCGTCGGCCTGCACGACGTCCGCATGCTCGCGAAGGTACGCGAGGACGTCATCGGGCAGCGGCTTGTACGCGACGATACGGGGCTTCATCTGATTCATTTTCCTTGCAGCGGCGTCGCGAGCGGATGCGCATCGCGCGCCTGGGGTTTGACGGACAGCGTGAGGATCACCGCGGCGACGAGCGCGGCGCTCATGAACGCGTACGACGCGACGGGCGAGCCGGTCGCACCGTTCAGGTAGCCGACGAAGTACGAGCCGACGAACGAACCGAGCGCGCCCATGCTGTTGATCAGCGCCATCGCCCCACCGGCGACGTTCTTCGGCAGCAGTTCCGGCACGATCGCGAAGAACGGGCCGTACGGCGCGTACATCGCGGCGCCTGCCACGACCAGCAGCGCATACGAGATCCAGAAGTGCGACGAGCCGAGTGCATACGATGCGGCGAACGCAGCCGCGCCGATCAGCAGGAACGGCCACACGAAACCGCGGCGGGAGCCGACCTTGTCGGACGCCCACGACGCGGCAATCATCGCGATCGTCGCGGCGAGATACGGCAGCGCCGACAGCCAGCCGGTCGCGACCATCCCGAGGTCGGAGCCGTTCTTGACGATCGACGGCAGCCACAGCACGAAGCCGTACACGCCGATGCTCCAGCAGAAATACTGTGCGCACAGCTTGATCACGGCCGGCGAGCGGAACGCTTCGCCATAGTTGCGCACGGGCTTGATCGCGGCCTGCTCGGCCGCGAGCGCGGCGTCGAGGTCGCGTTTTTCCTGCGCGTTGAGCCACGGCGAATCGGCCGGCTTGTCCTGCACGAGGAACCACCAGCACACGGCCCAGAGGACGGCCGGCACGCCTTCGGCGATGAACATGTGGCGCCAGCCGAATTCGTGCACGAGATAGCCCGACACGATCGACATCCACAGCACGGTGACCGGGTTGCCGAGGATCAGGAACGTGTTCGCGCGCGAGCGTTCGTTCTTCGTGAACCAGTTGCTGATGTAGATCAGCATCGCCGGCATCACGGCCGCCTCGACGACGCCGAGCACGAACCGGATCGCCATCAGCGACGGGATGTTGCTGACCACGCCCGTGAGCGCCGCGCAGGCGCCCCACAGGATGAGGCTGACGAACACGAGTTTCTTCACGCTGCGGCGTTCCGCATAGATCGCGCCGGGAATCTGGAAGAAGAAGTAGCCGAGGAAGAACAGCGCGCCGATCAGCGACGACAGGCCCTTGCTGATCCCGAGGTCCTGGTTGATCCCGGCCGCGGCCGCGAACCCGTAGTTCGCGCGGTCGAGATAGGCGAGGCTGTACGTGATGAAGACGATCGGCATGATCGTCCACCAGCGGCGGGCAGCGAGAGAATTGGCCATCAGAATGTCTCCTGTGTCGGCCGGAGTTAGCGCTTTAGCGCTTACTCCGGCCCCATGCTTCGCGGTCGATCCAAGTTACGCTTTAGCGCTTACCTGGATCCCATGCTTCGCGGTCGACCAGAGTCGGCGCTTCAGCGCTTACTCCGGCTCCATGCTCCACAATCGACCGGAACAAACGCTTCAGCGCCCGTCCCGGCCCCGTACCTTGCCGTGCGCATGCACGACGAAATGAGTCCGCGGATTGTGCCGTGTCCGGCCTCTCATTGCGCGGTGAAGGTTTCCTCTAAGCGATCGGTGCGATTGCTGACGTTTTCGAATCGATCGAGCGCGGCGCGGGTCGGCAGTCCTTCCGAGTCGCCGATCACCTGGATCGCGAGCGCGCCGATCCGGTTGCCGCGCGCCACCGCCTGCTCGATCGTCTTGCCCTCCAGCAGCGCGCTGACCACGCCGACCGCGAAGCCGTCGCCGGCGCCGACCGTGTCGACGACGTTCTGCACGCGCTCGCCCGTCACCGTTCCGTCACGGCCGTCGGCCGTCCGGTAGTACGCGCCCTCGGCGCCGAGCTTGATCACGACACCGCGCGCGCCCTGCGCAAGATAGAAGGCCGCGATGTCGGCCGGCGTGTCGCGCCCGGTCAGTTGCCGCCCTTCGGCGATCCCCGGCAGCACCCAGTCCGCGAGCGACGCGAGCGCGTTCAGCGTCTTCGCCATCACGTCGGCGGACGGCCACAGCGTCGGGCGCAGGTTCGGGTCGAACGAGATCGTCTTGCCGGCCGCGCGCATTTCGCGCGCGAGCTTGAACGCGAGCTCGCACGATGTCGCGGAGATCGCCGGCGCGACGCCCGTCAGGTGCAAGTGACGCGCGCCGAGCACGTAGTCGGCCACGTAGTCGTCGCACGACAGGTGGCTCGCGGCCGAGCCCTTGCGGAAATATTCGACGGTCGGGTCGCTGCCGTCGTCGTTGCGCGACTTCAGCTGGAAGCCGGTCGGATAACGCGGATCGACGGTCACGCACGACGCGTCGATGCCCTCGCGCGCCAGCGTGTCGAGCACGTAGCCGCCGAACGAATCGCGGCCGACGCGGCTCATCCAGCCGACCCGGAAGCCGAGCCGCGACAGGCCGATCGCGACGTTCAGGTCGGCGCCCGCGACCCGCTTCGTGAACTGCGTCGCGTGCGCGAGATGGCCGGGCTCGGTCGCGACGAACATCGCCATTGCTTCGCCATAGGTCACCACATCGAGTGCTGCTTTCATGAATGAACTCTCCAGGATCCTTCCGCCGTCACGCAGCGGCGAGCCACGCAACGCGCCGGCATGCATCGCCCGCCAGGTCGGCCGCGTCGAACGGGAACTCGATGCCGCGCGGCGCGTGTTGCGGCAGCACCGCGAGCACGCCGGTCACGAGCGGATCGTTCGGGGCCGGCGCGGTCGCGAAACGGCGCGCGCCCTCGCCCGCCACCGCCTTGCAATGAATGTATTCCACATGCGGCGCGAGCAGTTGTGCGCAATCAAGCGGCGCTTCGCCCGGCCACTGCCAGTTGCCGATGTCGAAGGTCATCCCCAGCGCATCGGGCATGCCCGCCGCGGCCAGTGCGTCGAACAGCCCGCGGAACTGCGCGAGCGCGCCGCCGACCGGAAGCTGGCCGTTCTCGACCACCACGCGGGCCCGCGCGCCGCGCGACAGCGCGACGATATCGCCCGCGTGCGCGTCGCCGGCAAAGCCGCCGAGCTGGAATTTCACGAAGCGCGCGCCGAGCGCGTCGGCTTCGGCGAGCGCGCTGCGCAATGCGTCCGCATCGAGCGCGCCCGTTTCCGTGTACAGGTTGGCCGGCGTCGAGAAGACCGACCACAGACCGTGGCTGGCCAGTTGCGCGCCCAGCGTGGCCAGCGCGCCGGGCGCGGCGTCCTGTTCCGACGCGAACAGCTCGCGCCGCACCTCGAAGCCGGTCGCACCGGATGCCGCCGCGGTCGCGATGAATGCACTGTGGCCCTCCTGACGCACGCGGTCCATCCCGAATGCGCTCGCCACGATCACGATGTCTGCCATTTTGCCCTTTTTCACCGGAATGGAACCGGTTCCATTTGCTTGAGACGGATGGTGCGCCTCGCTTCGGACCCACGCCATAGAGGAAATCCCTAAGACGGTGCACGGCGTGAACGCGCACCCGACGGCCCGCATCGCGCGTTCCCGAGCCGGGTTCCCCGCTCAGGCGATGTCGTGCGCGAGGCTCATCTCGAGGAACTGGGCGGCGACCCGCGAAGGCGCGCCTCCGTGCGGCACGAGAATGGAAAAGTGACGGGTGAGCGGCGCGGGCGCGAGCGAGCGCAGCACGAGCGCGGCATCGTCGTGACGCAGCGACATCGCGGACACGAACCCGACGCCCATCCCGGCCCGCACTGCTTCCTTCACGGCTTCGACGCCCGCGATCTCGAACGCGACGCGCATCGGCGCCGCGCCTTGCGCGAACGCGCGTTCGACGAGTTGCCGCACGGCGGAGCCCGCCTCGCGCAGCACGAGCGGATGGGCCGCCAGCGCGTCAAGCGTGACCCCCGAAGCGTAATCCGGCTCGGCCAGCGGATGCCCGATCGGCACGATCGCCACGATCTCGTCCTCGCGCCACGCATGCACCGCGGTGCCCGGCGGCAGTGCCTCGCCGGGCGGCCCTTCGATCATCGCGATATCGAGCGACGGCAGTGCCGCGACCACGTCGGCCGTGTTGCCGCTCATCGTCTGGATCGCCACGCGCGGCGCTCGCGGCTGGAACGCCGCGATCAGGTACGGCAACAGGTAACTCGCGGGCGTCGTGCTCGCGCCGATGCGCAGTGTGCCGGCCTCCAGGCCGCGTACCGCGTCACGAAACGCACGCGCCTGCGCAAACGTGTCGCGTTGCGCCTTCGCGTACTGCGCGAGCTGTTCACCCACCGGGGTCAGGCGGATGCCGCGGCCTTCCCGCTGGTACAGCGGCTCGCCGAACTCGTCCTGCAGCAGCCGCAACTGGCCCGACACGGCCGGCTGCGACAGATGCAGCGCCACGGCGGCGCGGCTGATGTTCAGGTGCTCGGCGACGGCGGCGAACGTTATCAGTTGATCCGGTGTCATGGGGATGAATTATCGGCTTTCCGGATAGTTTACGTCACAAATCACAATTTTTCATATCGATATAACGAAATTAGGATTACACCATCGCAACACGCTCCATCACGGTGCTTCCATGTCCACTGCTCCGACTCCCCATCTCAGCCACGCCGCGCCGTCGATGCGCGGCCAGTTGAACGGCGTGCTGTTCGTCGCGCTGTTCGCCGCCGCCGTCACGAGCCTGTCCCGGCTTCCCGCGATCGCGGGGCTCGGCCTGTCGCCGCTGATCGTCGGCATCGTCGCCGGCGCCTTGTACGGCAACGCGCTGCGCGACGGCATGCCGGCCAGCTGGGCGGCCGGCGTCAATTTCTCCGCGCGCAAGCTGCTGCGCATCGCGGTCGCGTTCTTCGGGTTGCGGGTGAGCCTGCAGGAAATCGCGCAGGTCGGGCTGCCGGGCCTGACGGTGTCGGTACTGGTCGTCGTCAGCACGCTCGTGATCGGCACCTGGGCCGGCATGAAGATCATGAAGCTCGATCGCGATTCCGCGCTGCTGACCGCCGCCGGCAGCGCGATCTGCGGCGCGGCCGCCGTGCTCGCATTCGAATCGACGCTGCAGTCGAAGCCGCACCAGAGCGCGATGGCCGTGGGCAGCGTCGTGCTGTTCGGCACGCTGTCGATGTTCCTGTATCCGATCGCGTATCACGCCGGGCTGCTGAACCTCGATCCGGCCGGCCTCGGCCTGTTCTTCGGCGGCACGATCCACGAAGTCGCGCAGGTGGTCGGCGCGGCGAGCGACATCAGCCCGCAGGTCGCGCACATCGCGACGATCGTCAAGATGACCCGCGTGATGCTGCTGGTTCCGGTGCTGCTGGTGCTCGGCTGGTGGCTGGCCCGCTCGGCACGCGCCACCGCCGGCGGCGCGCAAGGCAAGCGCAAGGTGGCCGTGCCCTGGTTCGCACTCGGCTTCCTCGGCTTCGTGATCGTCAATTCGCTGAACGTGCTGCCCACCGACGTCACCCACACGCTGAACGTGCTCGACACCTTCGCGCTGACGATGGCCATGACCGCGCTCGGCATCGAAACCCGCGTCGCGCAGATCCGTGCGGCCGGCCCCCGGGCGCTGGTGACCGGCCTGATCCTGTACGTGTGGCTGATCGCCGGCGGCTACGGGATCACCTGGGCCGTGCAGCACTGGCTTGGCTGAGTTGCCCGCCCGTGACACTTCGCGCGCCGCGCCCGACGGGAGAGTCCCGCGGGCGCGGCGCAGTGCTATGCTTCGCGTCGTTTTCCATCGCCCTCTTTCAGCCGTGCTCTCGTTCCTGCTGAAGCTGCGCACTCGCGCCCAAACGCTGTTCCGCCTGTCGGACGCCCATACGATGCTGATCTGGTCGGCCATCGTCGGCGTCGGCGGCGCCTTTGCCACGATGGCGTTTCGCGAAGGCATCGACCTGATGCAGCACCTGATCTCCGGGCAAAGCGGCAGCTTCGTGCAGATGGCCAAGCGCCTGCCGTGGTACGTGCGGTTCTGGATGCCGGCCGCGGGCGGCTTCCTCGCCGGCTGCGTGCTGCTGCTTGCCACCCGCGGCGACAAGCAGGCCGCCAAGACCGACTACATGGAATCGGTCGCGCTCGGCAACGGCATCGTGCCGGTCCGCCAGAGCCTGTGGCGCAGCGCGTCGTCGCTGCTGACGATCGGCAGCGGCGGCTCGATCGGCCGCGAAGGCCCGATGGTGCAGCTCGCGGCGCTCGCCGCGTCGCTCGTCGGCCGCTTCGTGCACTTCGACCCGCCGCGCCTGCGCCTGCTGGTCGCCTGCGGGGCGGCCGCCGGCATCACGTCCGCGTACAACGCGCCGATCGCCGGCGCCTTCTTCGTGTCGGAGATCGTGCTCGGCGGCATCGCCATGGAAAGTCTCGGGCCGATGATCGTCTCGTCGGTCGTCGCGAACATCGTGATGCGGGAATTTGCCGGCTACCGGCCGCCGTACGAGATGCCGGTGTTTCCGGCCGTCACCGGCCCCGAAGTGCTGCTGTTCGTCGTGCTCGGCGCGCTGTGCGGCATGCTCGCGCCGCAGTTCCTGCACCTGCTCGATGCATCGAAGAACCAGTTCAAGCGGCTGCCCGTGCCGCTGCCCGTGCGGCTCGCGCTCGGCGGCCTCGTCGTCGGCGTGATCTCGGTATGGGTGCCGGCCGTGTGGGGCAACGGCTACAGCGTGGTGAACCTCATCCTCCACTCGCCGTGGACCTGGCAGGCACTCGTCGCGGTGCTCGTGTTCAAGGTGATCGCGACCTCCGCCACCGTCGGCTCCGGCGCGATCGGCGGGGTATTCACGCCGACGCTGTTCGTCGGCGCGGTGTTCGGCTCGCTGTTCGGGCTCGCGATGCAAGCCGTGTGGCCCGGCCATACGTCGGCGTACTTCGCGTACGCGATCGTCGGGATGGGCGCGTTCCTGACGGGCGCCACGCAGGCGCCGCTGATGGCGATCCTGATGATCTTCGAGATGACGCTCAGCTACCAGGTGGTGCTGCCGCTGCTGGTGTCCTGCGTATTCGCGTACTTCGTCGCGCGCGCGACCGGCACGACGTCGATGTACGAGATCACGCTGCACCACCACCAGGATGCCGAGGAACGCAGCCGGATCCGCACCACGCAGATGCGCGAGCTGATCCAGCCCGCGCAGACGGTCGTGCCGCTCACCGCGAGCGTCGCCGACATGACGCGCGTGTTCCTCGAATATCCGGTGAAGTATCTGTACGTGACCGACGACGCCGGGCGCTTTCGCGGCGCGGTCGCGCTGAAGGACATCACGTCGGACCTGCTCGACAAGCGCGACACGACCGACAAGACGGCCGCGCACTACGCGCACACGCCGTTTCCGCTCCTCACGCCCGACATGCCGCTCGCCACCGCGCTCGAACGCTTCATGGCGTTCCAGGGCGAACGCCTGCCGGTGATCGAAAGCGAAGCCGAGCCGACGCTCGCCGGGGTCGTCTACAAGACGTCGCTGCTCGATGCGTACCGGCGGATGACCGGCCAGCGCTGACCGGGCGCCTCGCCGCCGGCAGCACGAGCGTGGCTCGACGCCGGGGCCAGGGCCCGCTCAGTCCGGTGCGCGCCCGAGCACCACACGCGCGAAGAATCCCGCCAGCACCGATTCGGCCACCTCGCCCGACACGTGCTGCGGATCGGCCGTGTAGTAGGACTGCACTCCATCGCACAGGCACATCAGCCCAAACGCAAGCGTCTCCGCCGGCAGCAGCAGCGGCGTGCCCGCACGCTCGGCGAAGCGCCGGATGAACTCGGCCATCTGCAGGCGCTTGCCGTGCAGGAACTGGTTGAAGCGCACGCGGAACTTCGCGTCGCGCGCGGCCTGCAGCTTCGCCTCGCCCCACAGCAGCGAATATTCGTCGTCGTGGAACAGCGTCCGGTAATAGGCGAGCGCCATCGACTCCATCTGCTCGCGCGATCCGCCGCCATCGAAAATCGCCTGGAAATCGGCCTGCACCGCCGCGTGGTCGCGCTCCAGCAACGCCAGCAACAGGTCGGACTTGCTGCTGAAATTCGAATAGAACGCGCCACGCGTATAACCGGCCGCCGCCGCGATGTCCTCGACGCTCGCGGCGACATAGCCTTTCTTCAGAAAAATACCGTGCGCGGCAATCAGCAGACGTTCGCGCGTCTGGTCCCTGCTTTGCTCGCGAGTTAAGCGCTGAGGTTTCATGGCGCGCAGTCTAGCACCCTTTACCTTACGGATTCATCTTTGCACTCAGATACAGGTGTGTATTAGAATTCGCCACAGTTTCTGAAAGATGGTACCCGCACGCCCGTGCCGGCGCCGCTCGGGGCAAGCGTCCGCCGCGCTTGCCGGCTTCGTTCCGCTCTCGCTCTCACCTCATCTGGGGGTTTCGTGAATCGCTCCGGTTCCCGCGTCGCGCTGCTGGTCGGCGCCGCGCTCGTCCTCGCCGCCTGTCATCCGATAGAATCCGCGCCGCCCGCCCCGCGCCCCGTCGTCGCGCTGCCCGCTCATGCCGACGGCGCTGCCGTCGCACGCACGCTGCCCGGCGAAATCCAGCCGCGCTACGCCACCCCGCTGTCGTTCCGCATCGCCGGCAAGATCATCGAGCGCAAGGTGCGCCTCGGCGATACGGTCAAGGCCGGCCAGGTCGTCGCGCTGCTCGATCCGTCCGACGTCGAGAAAAATGCCGCGAGCGCACAGGCGCAACTCGATGCCGCGACGCACAGCCTCGCGTTCGCGAAGCAGCAGCTCGACCGCGATCGCGCTCAGGCGCACGAGAACCTGATCGCGACCGCGCAGCTCGAGCAGACCGAGAACAGCTATACGTCGGCGCTCGCGCAGCGCGACCAGGCGCAGCAGCAGCTCGCGCTCGCGAAAAACCAGCTCCGCTACGCGACGCTCGTTGCCGACCACGCGGGCACCATCACCGCCGAACAGGCCGATACCGGCCAGAACGTGTCGGCCGGCCAGGCCGTCTACCAGCTCGCGTGGTCCGGCGACGTCGACGTCGTCAGCGACGTGCCCGAGGCCGCGCTCGCATCGCTCACGCCCGGTCACACGGCGAACGTCACGCTGCCGTCGCTGCCCGGCCGCCAGTTCGCCGCGAAGGTCCGCGAAATCGCACCGGCCGCCGATCCGCAAAGCCGCACGTATCGCGTGAAGCTCACCCTCACCGCACCCGACGCGGCGATCCGGCTCGGGATGACGGCCAGCGTCGCGTTCGACGGCGCACCGGCCACCGGCGACACGCAGCCGATCACGCTGCCCGCGACCGCGCTGTTCCACGACGGCCAGCAGCCGGCCGTGTGGGTCGTGCGCGCGAAGGACGACACGCTCGAGCTGCGCCGCGTCGACGTCGCGCGCTTCAACGAGCGCACGGTGACGGTGTCGCACGGGCTGCAGCCCGGCGAACGCGTGGTGCTGCAGGGCGTGCACACGGTCAGCGCGGGCGAGAAGGTGCGCGCGATCGCGCCGCTGCACCCGGAGGACTTCGCATCGTGAGCGTTTCCTACGAAGAAGGCCGCTTCAACCTGTCGGCGTGGGCGCTGCGCCACCAGGCGCTGGTCGTCTACCTGATCGCGCTCGCGACGCTCGCGGGCATCCTTGCGTACACCCGCCTCGCGCAATCCGAAGACCCGCCGTTCACGTTCCGCGTGATGGTGATCCGCACGTTCTGGCCCGGCGCGACCGCGCGGCAGGTGCAGGAACAGGTCACCGACCGGATCGGCCGCAAGCTGCAGGAAACGCCGGCCATCGACTTCCTGCGCAGCTATTCGCGCCCCGGCGAATCGCTGATCTTCTTCACGATGAAGGATTCGGCGCCCGTGAAGGACGTGCCGGAGACCTGGTACCAGATCCGCAAGAAGGTCGGCGACATCGGCTATACGCTTCCGCCCGGCGTGCAGGGCCCGTTCTTCAACGACGAATTCGGCGACGTCTACACCAACATCTGGACACTCGAAGGCGACGGCTTCACGCCCGCGCAGCTTCACGACTACGCGGACCAGCTGCGCACCGTGCTGCTGCGCGTGCCGGGTGTCGGCAAGGTCGACTATTTCGGCGACCCCGGCGAGCGGATCTTCATCGAGGTCGACAACGCGCAGCTCACGCGCCTCGGCATCTCGCCGCAGCAGCTCGGGCAGGCGATCAACGCGCAGAACGACATCTCGTCGGCCGGCACGCTGACGACCGCCGACGATCGCGTGTTCGTGCGGCCGAGCGGCCAGTTCGACAACGTCGACGCGATCGCCGGCACGTTGATCCGCATCAACGGCCGCACGTTCCGGCTCGGCGATCTCGCGACGGTGAAGCGCGGCTACGACGATCCGCAAGTCACGCAGATGCGAGCGAACGGCAAAGCCGTGCTCGGCATCGGCGTCACGATGCAGCCGGGCGGCGACGTGATCCGGCTCGGCAAGGCGCTCGACGCGGAATCGAAGGACCTGCAGGCGCAACTGCCGGCCGGCCTCAAGCTGACGCTGGTGTCGAGCATGCCGCATGCGGTCGCGCATTCGGTCGACGACTTCCTCGAAGCCGTCGCGGAAGCCGTCGCGATCGTGCTGGTCGTGAGCCTCGTGTCGCTCGGCCTGCGCACCGGGATGGTGGTCGTGATCTCGATTCCGGTCGTCCTCGCGGTCACCGCCCTCTTCATGTACCTGTTCGACATCGGGCTGCACAAGGTGTCGCTCGGCACGCTCGTGCTCGCGCTCGGGCTGCTCGTCGACGATGCGATCATCGCGGTCGAGATGATGGCCGTGAAGCTCGAACAGGGTTACACCCGTGCACGCGCCGCCGCGTTCGCCTATACGAGCACCGCGTTCCCGATGCTGACGGGCACGCTCGTCACCGTGTCGGGCTTCCTGCCGATCGCGCTCGCGAAATCGAGCACCGGCGAATACACGCGCTCGATCTTCGAGGTGTCTGCGATCGCACTGATCGCGTCGTGGTTCGCGGCGGTCGTGCTGATCCCGCTGCTCGGCTTCCACCTGCTGCCCGAGCGCAAGCGGCAGGCACACGAGGCGCACCTGCCCGACGACCACGAGCACGACATCTACGACACGCGTTTCTACCGGCGGCTGCGCGGCTGGATCGACTGGTGCATCGAACGGCGCTTCGTCGTGCTGCTGATCACGGGCGCGCTTTTCGTCGTCGCGCTGATGGGCTTCACGCTCGTGCCGCAGCAGTTCTTCCCGAGTTCCGATCGCCCCGAGCTGCTGGTCGATCTGCGGCTGCCGGAAGGCGCGTCGTTCGCGGCGACGCTGCGCGAGACCGAACGCCTCGAGAAGGTGATCGACAAGCGCCCCGAGATCGATCATTCGGTGAACTTCGTCGGCAGCGGCGCGCCGCGCTTCTACCTGCCGCTCGACCAGCAGCTTCAGTTGCCGAACTTCGCGCAGTTCGTGATCACCGCGAAATCGGTGAAGGACCGCGAAAAGCTGGCGACCTGGCTCGAAACCACGCTGCGCGACAGGTTCCCTGCCGTGCGCTGGCGCCTGTCGCGGCTCGAGAACGGCCCGCCGGTCGGCTATCCGGTGCAGTTCCGCGTGAGCGGCGACAGCATCGCGACGGTCCGCTCGATCGCCGAGAAAGTCGCGGCGACGATGCGCGGCGACGCGCGCACGGTCAACGTGCAATTCGACTGGGACGAGCCGGCCGAGCGCTCGGTGCGCTTCGAGATCGACCAGAAGAAGGCACGCGAGCTGAACGTCACGTCGCAGGACGTGTCGAGCTTCCTCGCGATGACGCTGTCCGGCACGACCGTCACGCAGTACCGCGAGCGCGACAAGCTGATCGCGGTCGACCTGCGCGCGCCGCGGGCGGATCGTGTCGATCCGGAGAAGCTCGCCGGCCTCGCGCTGCCGACCCCGAACGGCCCGGTGCCGCTCGGCTCGCTCGGCCGCTTCAAGCCGACGCTCGAATACGGCGTCGTGTGGGAGCGCGACCGCCAGCCCACCATCACCGTGCAGTCGGACGTGCGCGCCGGCGCGCAGGGCATCGACGTCACGCATGCGGTCGATGCGAAGCTGAACGACTTGCGCGCGCAGTTGCCGGTCGGCTATCAGATCAACATCGGCGGCTCGGTCGAGGAAAGCGCGAAGGCGCAGAAGTCGATCAACGCGCAGATGCCGCTGATGGCGATCGCCGTGTTCACGCTGCTGATGATCCAGCTGCAGAGCTTCTCGCGCGTGCTGATGGTCGTGCTGACCGCGCCGCTCGGGCTGATCGGCGTGGTCGCCACGCTGCTGCTGTTCGGCCAGCCGTTCGGCTTCGTCGCGATGCTCGGCGTGATCGCGATGTTCGGGATCATCATGCGCAACTCGGTGATCCTCGTCGACCAGATCGAGCAGGACATCGCGGTCGGCCACCGTCGCATCGACGCGATCATCGGCGCGACCGTGCGGCGGTTCCGCCCGATCACGCTGACGGCTGCGGCCGCCGTGCTCGCGCTGATCCCGCTGCTGCGCTCGAACTTCTTCGGGCCGATGGCGACCGCGCTGATGGGCGGCATCACGAGCGCGACCGTCCTGACGCTGTTCTACCTGCCCGCGCTGTATGCGACGTGGTTCCGCGTGAAGCGCGACGAACGCGACCCGCAGGACGGCCCGCCGCCTGGCGGCACGCCTGCCGCGTCGTCGGGAGCCTGACCATGGATCGATCGATGAACCTGAAAACACAAGCCGTGCGGGCACTCGCGGTGGCGAGCCTCACCGGCCCGCTTGCGGGTTGCGCGTGGTTCGCGCCGAGCGGCGAGCCGCCCGCGATGCCGTCGCCCGCGCACTATGGCGCCACACCGCAAGTCCAGCAGACCGTGGCCGCGCAAGGCGTCACGCAGCAGTTCGAAGTCGGGGCAAAACCGGTGCCCGACTGGTGGAAGCAGTACCGCTCCGACGCACTGAACGCGCTCGTCGACGAAGGGCTGCGCAACAGCCCGACGCTGAGCGCGGCATCCCACTCGCTCGATGCCGCGCGTGAACAGTTGCGCGGGCAGATCGGCAGCTCGATGCTGCCGTCGATCGACGCGGGCGGCCAGGCCACGCGCCAGCGCGCGCTCGGCGTGCCGATTCCCGCGCTCGGCGCGCCGACGCTGCTGTACGACACATTCGTCGGGCAGTTGCAGGCGAGCTACACGATCGACCTGTTCGGCGCGTCGCGTTTCGCGAACCGTGCGCTGGCGCGCCGCGTCGACGTCAGCGCATTCCAGCTCGAATCCGCACGGCGCGCGCTGGCCGCGAACATCGTCACCGCGTCGATCACGGTGTCGGTGCTGAATGCGCAGATCAATACGACCGAGCGGCTCGTCGCGCTCGCCAACGACCAGGCGCACGATGCCGAACGCCGCTACGCACTCGGCTCCGCGTCGCGCAGCGACGCGCTGAACGCGCGGCAAAGCGCCGACACGTTCGCGGCGAGCCTGCCCGCACTGCGCCAGCAGCGCGACTCGGCGCGCCATGCGCTCGCGGTGCTGGTCGGCCGCACGCCCGACCAGCCGCCGGCCGATCTCACCCTTGCCGACCTGCACCTGCCCGAGCAAGTGCCCGTCGTCGTGCCGTCGGACCTGCTGCAAAGCCGCCCGGACATCCAGGCGGCCGACGCCGGGCTGAAGGCGGCCGCGGCCGAAGTGGGCCTCGCGACCGCGCAGATGTTCCCGCAGTTGTCGCTGTCGGCCGCGATGGGCAAAGGCGGCTTCAGCTGGCCGACGATGCTGTCCGGCGCCGGCGCGATCTGGAACGTCGGCGCGTCGCTGAGCCAGCCGATCTTCCATGGCGGCGCGCTGCTCGCGCAGCGCCGCGCGGCGAAGGCGACCTACGAGGCCGCCGTCGACCAGTACAAACAGGCCGTGCTCGGCGCGTTCCAGAACGTCGCCGATTCGCTCGCGGCGCTCGAGCACGATGCGGAGGCGCTCGACGCGTCGTCCCGCGCCGCGCTGTCCGCGCGCGGCGCGTACGACGACGCGGCGGCCCGCGTGCGGCTCGGCGCGCTGCCGCCGTCGGCCGCGCGCGCCAGCGAGCTGCAGTATCGCAACGCGCGGCTCGACGAGATCCGCTCGACCGGCGCGCGATTCGCGGATACCGCGCGGCTTTACCGGGCGATGGGCACGCCGCCGGTCGACCAACCCGGCCAGCCCGGCAAGACCGACAAGTCGGCCGACGCGTCCGCTGCCGGCCAGCAGGCGCGCGCCGCCGGCGCCGGCGCCGACACCCCGCCTTCGCCGCAATAAGCCGGCCCTGCCATCGGGTGCGCGGCATCCCGCCGCGCACCCGATTCCCGATCTTCCGCTTGACCCTCACGTAGCGTAACGTTCGAGACTCCAGTGTGCGACCCGAATGGAGGAACGAATGCGACTGAAAGTGGGAGAACTGGCGAAACGCAGCGGGCTGACCGTCCGCACGCTTCATCACTATCACGCGATCGGTCTGCTGACGCCTTCGGCGCGCGCCGATAACGGCTACCGGCTGTACGACCGCCACGACATCGCCCGGCTCCACCAGATCCAGGCGCTGCGTCGCTTCGGCCTGTCGCTCACCGAAATCGGCGACCACCTGAACCAGCCCGACACGCCGCTCGTCGAGATCGTCGCGAAGCAGATCGCGCTGCTCGACCGTCAGCTCGCGCAGACCGCGCAGCTGCGCGAGCGGCTCGTGAACCTGCATGCGCAGCTTGCCGCGGGCGCGGAGCCGGAGCTGGCCGATTGGCTCACCACACTGGAGTTAATGACCGTGTACGACAAATACTTTTCCGAGGAAGAACTCGCGCGCCTGCCGATGTACCAGAAGAGCCAGGCGGGCGACGCCGAATGGATCGCGCTCGTCGATGAGGTTCGCGCGCTGCACGACGCGGGCGTGCCCGCCGAGGACGACCGCGCGCGTGCGCTCGCCGCCCGCTGGATGGCGCTGCTCGTGCGCGACACGAACAACGACCCGCGGCTGCTGGCGAAGCTGAACCTGATGCACGAACACGAACCGGCGATGCAGTCGAAGATCGGCATTTCGACCACGCTGCGCGACTATGTACTGCGCGCGTCGTCGGAAACCAAGATGCGGATCTTCGAGAAGTATCTCGCGCCGGACGAGATCCGCTTCATGCGGGCGCACTACGGTGAAAGCGCGATGGCATGGCCACAACTGATGGGCGACGTGCGCGACGCGATCGATGCGGGCGCCAGGCCGGATTCGCCGGAAGGCCGCGCGCTCGCGCAGCGCTGGCTCACGCTGTTCTGCAGCTATGCCGGCACCGATCCGGCCACGCATGCGAAATTCCGCCACGCGATGATGAACGAATCGTCGCTGACGAAGGATTCGTGGATCGACGACACGTTGATCGGCTTCGTGCGGGACGCGATGGCGCAGCTTGCGCCTGCGCGATGAACCCGTTGAGCGCGTTGAGCGCATGACGGTGCGGGCGGCAGGCGCGTTTTCTGCCTGCCGCCCGTTTCACCATTTGCAGCCCGTGTCGCGAACCGCATCCAGTGCGAGCATCGGCAATGCCAGCAGGCCGGCGCCCGAATACGCGTGCTGGCAGTCGGCGCGACGGGCATCCGACATGCCGTCGGCGAGCCGCGCATCGACGGTGTCGCGGCGCGCTGCCAAGCCGCCGGACGACGCCCCCAATGCACCAACCGCGGCCTGCGCCGGACTGCGCGTGCGCGCCACCGCCTGCCGAGCGCCGATCGCGTCCAGATCGCGGCGCCAGTCGAGATCGGGGCCCGAGCCTGATGCGGTCTCAGGATGGTTGTCGGATCGGTCCGCGATCGACCCGGCGGATGTTTCGCGTTGCCGATGCGAAACGCCCCGTGCATCCAAAGGCGACCGCATCGTCATGCGCGACGTTGCAATCGCGGCGGATCGTTGCGTCGAACGCCCGGCGTTGTCGACACCGCGCCCGCCTGCGGCCGGGCCCGCTCGTCCGGCGTCACGCGCGCTCGCCACCGGCGCCGGCGCCGGCCGCGCGGGAATCAGCTCGACACGCAGCGCGATCCGGGGCGGTGTTCCAGCGTTCGCGCCGGCCGCCGTCGACGCCCGCTGCAGCAGGAACCATCCGAGCAGGTGAATCGACAAGGAAGCGGCAACGGCCAGCGCGACGACGCGCGACCTGCGGCGCCCCGCTACTTCGGCACCTGCCGGTTGCGACGTGTCAGTCCGGCTCGCCGACGCCGTCATCGCTGAACGCGAGCAGGTCGCCGGGCTGGCAGTCGAGATAGCGGCAGATCGCCTCGAGCGTCGCGAAACGGATGCCCTTGACCTTCCCTTGCTTGAGCAGCGACAGGTTCTGTTCGGTGATGCCGACGGCTGCGGCGAGATCCTTCGAGCGGACCTTGCGCGTCGCGAGCATCACATCGAGCTTGACTACGATCGTCATCACGCGCCTCAGACGAACTGCCGATGCTCGGCGTCGAGCTCGCTCGCCTGCCGGAGAATGTGCGCGATGATCGCGATACAGGCCGCGGTGAACAGCGCAACGACGTACGGCAGACCGAAACTGATGCTGACCATGCGCTGGCCGACCGGTTCGAGCATCGTCGCCCAGACGGTGAGCAACGGCTCGCATACGACGCTCAGCAGCACCCACAGGCCGATCGCACGCCCCGTCTTGCCGAGATGGCCGGCGGCTCGCACCGAGAAATAGTCGCGGCGTGCGTACGTACGGAACAGCGCGCGCAGATGACGAAGGCCGTTTGCCAGCGCAATGAGCGGCACGCTCGACAACAGGATACCCACCGCCTTCTGCCACCACGGGAACGCGGCGACATCGACGTGCAGGTCGGTCAACACCGTATTGGAGATGCCGAATACGAAACCGGGACCCGAGGCCCCGTTCAGCGACGGAAACAGCCAGCACGCAGCGTTGAGCACCATCATGCCGACGATGAACCCCAGCGTGACGGTGGCCATCTGCTGGCTGATACGGGCGATGCGATCGGAATGCATGAGGGGACCTCGACGACAAATGAATGAGCGTCGATTGTACGTCGAAAATTATCGTAAAACGATAATTAATTGTCGTCTTGTTGTGATTTTTTATTGTGCGGCAGAATCAACCCGCATCACCGTGCCCGTACCGCACGCAACGGCCGTGCATCCGCCTAGTCGTTGCGCACGCTGATCCCGCGCCAGCGCTTCGTCATGTAACGCAGAAACGCGGGCTGCGCCTTCAGGTCCGCGTTCGGCACGGGCGCCGCGCCGCCATCGACGAACTTGCCGTTGACCGTCACGGTTTCCTCGCCGCGCAGCACGTATTTCGTGCCCGCGTCGACCAGGAAATACTTGACCTGATCGGCGCTCACGTCGCCGCGGCAACCGATCCTGTACGCGAACAGGAACTGCTTGCGGCCGTTGCCGAGCAGGTCGCGCATTTCGATCGACGCGGGCACGACGTCGAGGATCACGTCGACCGGGCATGCCTTCACGTAGTCCCGCACCGTCCAGTCGGGCCGGCCGTCGAGCGTCGCGGCGACCTTGAGCTCGACGTCGTCGCCGGACGTGGTTCTGGCGAGCGTCACCGCGTGCGCGCCGGCCGCATCGGTCCACGTGTAGTCTGCGGCGTGCGCCGGGTCGGCCAGCGCTGCGACGGCAAGCACCAGGCCATGCGAAAGGACATGTCTTTTCATCGGAAACGGGACAAGGACATCGAACGCGCCATTATCGGCAAAGCCGCTCTTCGCCGCCAGCCGCGCGCAGCATGCGCGCTCAGCCCTCGCGCGTGCCAAGCCCGAGCGCCTTCATTCGCCGGTACAACGTCCGCTCGCTCATCCCGACCTGCTCGGCGAGCGCCTTGCGCGTGCCGTCGAATGTGCGCGCGATGCGCACGAGCTCCGCGTCCGACACGCCGCGCACACCAGCCGCCCCCTCCTGCTGCACCGCCGATGCGACAACCAGCTCGGCCGGCAGGTGCTCGATCCGGATCGTCCCGTCATCCGCGAACAGGCACGCGCGTTCGAGCACGTTGCGCAGCTCGCGGATGTTGCCCGGCCACGCGTACGCATCGAGACACGCGAGCGCCCGCTCGGTCAGCACGAACGGGCGGGCCGCGAACGGCCGCGCGCCCGCGTCGCCCGCGCTGGCGCGCGCGTTCGCGATTCGCCGCAGGATCGACTCGGCCAGCAGCGCGACGTCGCCGCGCCGCTCGCGCAGCGCCGGCAACGGAATCGGAAACGCGTTGATCCGGTAGTAAAGGTCCTGCCGGAAACGGCCGTCGTCGATCATCTCGCGCAGCGGCTTGTGCGTGGCCGCGACCAGCCGGAAATCCGCGCGCAGCGCCTCGACGCCGCCGACGCGGCGGAACGTGCCCGACTCGATCAACCGCAGCAGCTTCACCTGCATCGGCAGCGGCACGTCGCCGATCTCGTCGAGGAACAGCGTGCCGCCCTGCGCGGTTTCGACGAGGCCCGGCTTGCGCTGGTTCGCGCCCGTGAACGCGCCCTTCTCGTAACCGAACAGTTCGCTCTCGAACAACGTCTCGGCGATCCCCGAACAATCGACGACGACGAACGGCCCCATCGCGCGGTCGCTCGCCTCGTGCAGCGCGCGGGCGAACAGCTCCTTGCCGGTGCCCGATTCGCCGAGCAGCAGCACCGGCAGCATCGAGGGCGCGACGCGCTGCAATGCGCCGAGCGCCGAATTGAACGCATCGGCGCCGCCGACGAGCCCTTCCGCGCTCGGTTGCGCGGATGCGCTGCGCACCGTCGTCAGGCGCTCGACATAGGCGATCACGTTGCCGTCGGCATCGAAGATCGGCCGCAATTCGACATCGACATGCTCGGGGCCGCGCGGCGTGTGGTGGATGTGCAGCACGCGGTTCAGCCCGCGCGATTCGAGCGCCTGCTTCATCGGGCAATGCTCGCCCGCCTGGTCGCACGGCACGTCGTAGTGATGCGAGACCTGGAAGCAGTGCCGGCCCACGTGCTCGACGCCTGCGACGCCGAACTGGCGCCGGTACGCATCGTTCGCCGCGAGGATGCGGTAGTCGGGATCGACGACGATCATCGGCTGCGGATCCTGCTCGAGATACGCGACGAGCGCGCGCACGTCGGGCATGGCGTCGTCGCGCGGCGCGGGGACGATCGGGATGGTGTCGTGCGGATTCATGCGGACGCTCGGTGAAGGGCAGCCTGGCGAACTGCCAGGCAGACTGCCAATTCTGCCACGACACTGCCAGATGTGGCAGTCCGCGTCGGCGACCGGATGCCGCCGACGCCCGCGCATCACGGCGGCCGCACCGAAAATCCGAGCGGAATCAAGTCCCTGGCAGATCGGCCGGGGCTGCGCTGCAACCTGGCACGCTTCTTGAGTTACAGATCCCGATTGCACTTGCAGAACCCGATCGAGGACACCCCGTGAGCCATGCCACCACGCTGTCGGTCGAAGGCTTTTTCGACCCGGCGACCCACACCGTCAGCTATTTGCTACTCGATACCGCGAGCCGCGCGTGCGCGCTGATCGACAGCGTGCTCGACTACGACCCCAAATCCGGCCGCACGAGCACGGCCAGCGCCGACCGGCTGATCGCCCGTGTCGCCGAACTCGGCGCCGACGTGCACTGGCTGCTGGAAACCCATGTGCACGCCGACCACCTGTCGGCCGCGCCGTACCTGAAGGAACACGTCGGCGGACAGATCGCGATCGGTTCGCACGTGCGCCGCGTGCAGCACGTGTTCGGCACGCTGTTCAACGCAGGCCCCGGCTTCGCGCAGGACGGCCGCCAGTTCGACCGGCTGCTCGACGACGGCGACACGCTCGCGCTCGGCGCGCTGACGATCCGCGCGCTGCACACGCCGGGCCACACGCCCGCGTGCATGACCTACTGCGTCGACGACGCGGCGCAGCGCGCGGCATTCGTCGGCGACACGCTGTTCATGCCCGACTACGGCACGGCCCGCTGCGACTTCCCCGGCGGCGACGCGCGCACGCTGTACCGCTCGATCGCGCGCGTGCTCGGCCTGCCGCCCGACACGCGCCTGTACCTGTGCCACGACTATCAGCCGGGCGGCCGCGACGTGCAGTTCGAGACGACCGTGGCCGAGCAGCGCCGCGCGAACGTGCACGTGAAGGACGGCGTGACCGAGGACGATTTCGTCGCGATGCGCACCGCGCGCGACGCCACGCTCGCGATGCCCGTGCTGATGCTGCCGTCCGTGCAGGTCAACATGCGCGCCGGCCACCTGCCCGAGCCCGAAGACAACGGCGTGCGCTACCTGAAGATCCCGCTCGACGCGATCTGAGCGACACGCCCCGCCCCATCCGGAGAACCCCGACATGACCATCCGCAAGCTGACCGACACGCTGTCGGTCTCGCCGCAGATCGCGGCGGCCGACCTGCCCGCGCTTCACGCGGCCGGCATTCGCGCGATCATCTGCAACCGCCCCGACGGCGAAGGCCCCGACCAGCCGACCGTCACCGAGATCCGCGCGGCCGCCGCGCCGCTCGGCATCGACGTGCATTACCTGCCGGTCGATACCGGCAAGGTGACCGACGACCAGGCCGCGCAGTTCGGCGCGCTCGTCGCGTCGCTCGACGGCCCGGTGCTCGCGTACTGCCGCAGCGGGACGCGCTCGGCCACGCTGTGGGCGCTGTCGCAAGCCGGCCTGCGTCCGCTGAACGACATCGTCGCGACGGCCGGCGCAGCCGGCTACGACCTGCGCGCGCTCGCGTCGCGGGTCGTGCAAGGCGGCAGGCAGGCGGCGCCGGCCGTCGACGCGCGGCACGACATCGTGATCGTCGGTGCGGGCGCGGCCGGCATCGCGGTCGCGTCGAGCCTGCTCTCGCGCGATGCGTCGCTCGACATCGCCGTGATCGATCCGGCCGACGTCCACTACTACCAGCCTGGCTGGACGATGGTCGGCGCGGGCGTGTTCCAGCCCGGGACCACTGCGCGCCGGATGACCGACGTGCTGCCGCGCGGCGTGCAGCACATCCAGGCCGCCGTCGCGGGCTTCGAGCCCGACGCGCACACGGTCGTGCTCGACGGATGCCGCCGCATCGGGTATCGCAAGCTCGTCGTGTGCCCGGGGCTCAAGCTCGACTGGCACGCGATCGAAGGCCTGGCCGACACGCTTGGCCGCAACGGCGTCACGTCGAACTACCGCTACGATCTCGCGCCGTACACGTGGGAGCTGGTCCGCGCGTTCCGCGGCGGCAACGCGCTCTTCACGCAGCCGCCGATGCCGATCAAGTGCGCGGGCGCACCGCAGAAGGCGATGTACCTGTCGTGCGACCACTGGCGGCGCGCGGGCCGACTCGAAGCCGCGAACGTCGAGTTCCTGAATGCGGGCGCCGCGCTGTTCGGCGTCGCCGACTACGTGCCCGCGCTGATGGAATACGTGAAAAGCTACGACATCGCGCTGTCGTTCGGCCACAACCTCGTCGCGATCGACGGGCCCGCGCGCCGCGCGACATTCACACGCGCACTGCCGGACGGCGGCAAGGAAACCGTCGTGCGTCCGTTCGACATGATTCACGTCGTGCCGCCGCAGAAGGCGCCCGACTTCGTGCGTTCGAGCCCGCTCGCCGACACGGCCGGCTGGATCGACGTCGATCCGGCGACCCTGCGGCACAAGCAGTATCCGGACGTCTACGCGCTCGGCGACGCCACCAACACGACCAATGCGAAAACGGCCGCGGCCGCCCGCAAGCAGGCGCCCGTCGTCGCGCACAACCTGCTCGCGTCGCTCGGCCGCGCGCACGGCGACGCCGCGTACGACGGCTACGGGTCGTGCCCACTCACCGTCGAGCGCGGCAAGATCGTGCTCGCCGAATTCCTGTACGGCGGCAAGGTCGCGCCGACCTTCCCCGCGTGGCTGATCGACGGCAAGCGTCCGTCGCGGCTCGCGTGGCTGCTGAAGGAGCGCATCCTGCCGCCGCTTTACTGGAAGGCGATGCTCAAGGGCCGCGAATGGCTCGCGAAGCCCGCGATCGTGCGTTGAACGGAGCCCGATGACGTCATGCTGATTTCCCTCGTCCTCGGTGGTTTCGTCGGCGCCGTGCTCGGCCTGACCGGCGCCGGCGGCGGCATCCTCGCGGTGCCGGCGCTCGTCGTCGGCATGAGCTGGCCGATGCAGCAGGCCACGCCCGTCGCGCTCGTCGCGGTGGCCGGCAGCGCCGCCCTCGGCGCGCTCGAAGGTTTCCGCCGCGGGCTCGTGCGCTATCGCGCGGCGTTGCTGATGGCCGTGGCCGGCGTGCCGCTGACCACGCTCGGCGTGCGGCTTGCGCACGTGCTGCCGCAGCGCCTGCTGCTCGCGTTGTTCGCGCTGACGATGCTGGTCGTTGCCGGCCGCCTGTTGTTGCAGGCGCTGCGGCATGCGCCGGTCGACGCGGAAGCGTCGCCGCTGTGCGTCGGCCGCATCAACCCCGATACCGGCCGGCTCGTGTGGTCCTGGCCCGTGGGCGTCGCGCTGGCATCGACCGGCGCGATGACGGGTCTGATGACGGGCTTGCTCGGCGTCGGCGGCGGCTTCGTGATCGTGCCGATGCTGCGCAAATTCACGAACGTGTCGATGCACGGCGTCGTCGCGACGTCGCTGATGGTGATCGCGCTCGTCGGCACGGGCGGCGTGTTCGCCACGCTCTTGTCCGGCACACGCGCGCCGCTCGACGTGACGCTGTGGTTCACCGTTGCGACCGCGCTCGGCATGGCCGCCGGCCGCGGCGCGTCGCGCCACCTCGCCGCGCGGCACGTGCAGGCCGGGTTCGCGGCCGTGCTCGTGTGCGTCGCGCTCGGGCTTTTGGCGAAGGCGGCGTTCGGCGCGTAAGGCGGCGCGCGACCGGGCGCGGGAATCGAACCCGCGTCCCGCCCGCGACGCCCCTCGTCCGTCGCAATCGCGTACTGACCGGCGCCGATCCACACGCAGCGCCACCAAACAAAACGCCCGGCCCGACTCGTCGTCGGCACCGGGCGTTTTTTAACCGCAGCGGTCACAACCTGAACCTCAGGTCGCGAACCCCGCCATCCGCTTGCGTTCCTGGCGCAGCATCACGAAGTTCGCGATCACGACACCGGCCGTCACCGCGACGATGAACAGCGTCGCGAGCGCGTTCATCTCCGGGTTCAGCCCCAGCCGCACGCGCGAAAACACCACGAGCGGCAGCGTCGTCGAGCCGGGGCCCGACAGGAACGCCGACAGCACGAGATCATCGATCGACAGCGTGAACGACAGCAGCCAGCCCGCGATCAGCGCCTGCGAAATCAGCGGCAGCGTGATCGTGAAGAACACCTTCAGCGGCGTCGCGCCGAGATCGAGCGCGGCTTCTTCCAGCGACGGGTTCAGCTCGCGCACGCGCGACTGCACGATGATCGCGACGTACGAGATGCACAGCATCACGTGGCCGAGCCAGATCGTGAACACACCGCGCTCGGCCGGCCAGCCGATCCACTTCGCGAGCTCGATGAACAGCAGCAGCAGCGAGATCCCCTGGATCACCTCGGGAATCACGAGCGGCGCGTTGATCATCCCGCTGAACAGCGCGAAGCCGCGAAAGCGCCCCATCCGCGCGAGCACGAAGCCGGCCCACGTGCCGATGAACACCGACGCGAACGCGGTCAGCACGCCGATCTTCAGCGACAGCCACGCGGCCGTCAGCAGTTCGTCGTCCTCGACGAGCGCCGCGTACCAGCGGAACGAGAAGCCCGACCACACGGTGACGAGCTTCGACTCGTTGAACGAATAGACGATCAGGCTGATGATCGGGATATACAGGAACGCGAAGCCGGCAAACAGCGCCGCGAACTGCAGGTAACGATTCGGCTTCATCGACGGCCTCCCTGCTCTTTCGCCTGGAAGTGCTGGAACATCGCCATCGGCACGAGCAGCAGCAGCACCATCGCGCAGGTCACCGCCGACGCCATCGGCCAGTCTGCGTTGTTGAAGAACTCGTTCCACATCACGCGGCCGATCATCAGCGTGTTCGCGCCGCCGAGCAGCTCGGGAATCACGTACTCGCCGACCGCCGGGATGAACACGAGCAGGCAGCCCGCGATGATCCCGTTCTTCGACAGCGGCAGCGTGATCTGCACGAACGCCTTCCACGGCCTGGCGCCGAGGTCGTACGCGGCTTCCAGCAGGCGCAGGTCCATCTTCACGAGGTGCGCATACAACGGCATCACGAGGAACGGCAGGTACGAATAGACCATCCCGATGTACACCGCGTAGTTGGTGCGATACAGCTCGATCGGCGTATGCGTGAGCCCGATCCACATCAGGAAGTTGTTCAGCAGCCCGTTGTTCTTCAGGATGCCGATCCATGCATACACGCGGATCAGGAACGACGTCCAGAACGGCAGCATCACGCCCATCATCAGCAGGTTGCGGGTCGCCGGGTTCGAGCGCGCGATGTAGTACGCCATCGGATAGCCGATCAGCAGGCACAGCAGCGTCGTGATCGCGGCCACCCACACCGAATTCACGTAGGTCGCGAAATACAGGCTGTCCGTGAACAGGAACGCGTAGTGCGACAGGTTCAGCGCGACGTGCACGACGCCGTCCGCGTACGACGCGAGTTCCGTATACGGCGGGATGCCGAGCTGCAGCTCCGCGAAACTGATCTTCACGACCAGCACGAACGGCACGAGGAAGAACAGCACGAGCCACGTGAACGGGCCAGCCACGACCGCCGTGGCGCCCGTCAGGTTGAAGCGCCGCACCGGCCACGAAAGCATGGACTTGAACGTGGTCATGACGTCAGCACCACGCCGGCCGTCGCGCTCCAGCGCACGTAGATCTCGTCGCCGAGCGCCGGCGTGTCGAGCTCCGAAATCGCGAGGCTCGACACGTTCGCGATCACCGTCTTGCCGCCGTCGAGCTTCACGTGATACAGCGAGTAGCCGCCCATGTAAGCGACGTTGCTGATGCGGCCGCGCGCCCAGTTGAACGCGCCTTCGGGCGGCTTGCGCGTGAGCGCGATCCGTTCGGGGCGCACCGACACCGTGACCGGCATCCCGAGCGGGCCCGAGATCCCGTGGCTCACGTACAGCCGGCTCGGCAGCTCCGGCGACTCGATGTACACGTGATCGGGTTCGTCCTCGACGGTCACGCCGTCGAACAGGTTCGTCGAGCCGATGAATTCGGCCGAGAAGCGGCTGTTCGGATATTCGTACACTTCGTTCGGCGAGCCGATCTGCACGATCTGGCCTTCGCTCATCACCGCGAGGCGATTGGCCATCGTCATCGCTTCTTCCTGGTCGTGCGTGACCATGATGCAGGTGACGCCGACCTTCTGCAGGATGTTGACGAGCTCGATCTGCGTGCGCTGGCGGATCTGCTTGTCGAGCGCGGACATCGGCTCGTCGAGCAGCAGCAGCTTCGGCCGCTTGACCAGCGAGCGCGCGAGCGCGACGCGCTGCTGCTGGCCGCCGGACAGCTGATGCGGCTTGCGCTTCGCGTACTTGCTCATCTGCACGAGTTCCAGCGCCGATGCGACGCGCGCCTTCAGCTCGGCCTTCGGCGTGCCTTCCTGCTTGAGACCGAACGCAACGTTCGACTCGACCGACATGTGCGGGAACAGCGCATACGACTGGAACA
Source organism: Burkholderia contaminans (assembly GCF_029633825.1). Taxonomy (NCBI): domain Bacteria; kingdom Pseudomonadati; phylum Pseudomonadota; class Betaproteobacteria; order Burkholderiales; family Burkholderiaceae; genus Burkholderia; species Burkholderia contaminans. Next base: position 3,133,354 of record NZ_CP090640.1, read on the forward strand.
TCATGTTCACGGGCCGCTTGTACGGCGGCATCTGCGCGAGGTCCTCGCCATCGATCAGGATCTTGCCCGACGTGACCGTCTCGAGGCCGGCGAGCATCCGCAGCAACGTCGACTTGCCGCAGCCCGAGCTGCCGAGCAGCGCGAACAGCTCGCCCTGGCGCACGGTCAGGTTGACGCTGCGCACGGCTTCGGTGTCGCCGAATTTCTTGACGACGTCGACGATCTGGACAAAGGACTCGGCGCGCGCATCGGCGCCGGAGGAGGAAACGGAGGACGGCGCGCCCGCGACCGGCGCACCCGACTGGCTATTCATGATGTGCTGCTTCTCTCCTGCGTTGAACGAACAAAGCCCCCGGGGGCACCAGGGGCTTCATGACTGCTGATTCACTCCGGCTCGCGTCAGCGGCCCGACTTCAGCTCGGTCCACAGACGCGTCTGCAGACGCTGGATTTCAGGCGGCAGCGGCTTGAGCAGGAACAGCGTCTTCACGACGTCGGCCGGCGGATAGACGGCCGGGTCGTTCGCGACGTCGGGCCGCACGTACTTGCGGGCCTCTGCGTTGGCGCTCGGGTAGTACACCGCGTTCGTGATCGCCGCGTGCACCTTCGGATCCTCGATGTAGTTGATCCACTGCAGCGCGGCATCCTTGTTCTTCGCGTCCTTCGGGATCGCCATCACGTCGAACCACACCGGGGCGCCGCCCTTCGGGATGTAGTACTCGACCTTGTACGGCTTCTTCGCTTCCAGCGCGCGATGCTTGGCGATCACGACGTCGCCCGACCAGCCGAACGCGAAGCAGATGTCGCCGCCGACCAGGTCGTTGATGTAGCCCGACGAGTTGAATTGCGTGATGTACGGGCGGATCTTCTTCAGCACGTCCATCGCGGCCTTGTAGTCGGCCGGGTTCGTGCTCATCGGATCCTTGCCGATGTAGTGCAGCGTCGCCGCGAACATCTGGTCGGGTGCGTCGAGCACCGACACGCCGCAGGTCTTCAGCTTCGCGATGTTTTCCGGCTTGAACAGGATGTCCCAGTTGTCGAGCGGCACCTTGCCGAGCGCCTGCTGCGCCTTCGTCAGGTTGTATGCGAGACCGGTCGTGCCGTACGCCCAGGGCACCGAGTACTTGTTGCCCGGATCGGCGCCGGCGACGAGCGCCATCAGTTGCGGATCGAGGTACTTGAGGTTCGGCAGCTTCGACTTGTCGAGCGGCGCGAAGATGCCGGCGGCGATCTGCTTGCCCGCGTAGTTGCTGGTCGGCACGACGATGTCGTAGCCCGAGCTGCCCGTCAGCAGCTTCGCCTGCAGCGTGTCGTCGCTGTCGTAGTTGTCGTAGCGGACCTTGACACCCGCCTGCTTCTCGAAGTTCGGGATCGTGTCCTTCGCAATGTAGTCCGACCAGTTATAGACATTGAGCTGCGTATCCTTCGCCGCTGCCGCCGATGCACCCACGCACAGCGCGAGCGCTGCGAACCGGCCCACTACCTTTGCTTTCATCCCGTTCTCCCTACGGCCGGACCGTGTGTCCGGCTGCCGTCTGCCTCGTCATGACGGCGCATTCTGGCGCGCCGCCCCTCGAAAACCCCGAAAACTACCATCATTCGCGCCCCGTCACAAAAAAATCATGCCGGTGTCGCGCAAACGGAACAGATTCCCGCTGCCGGCCAGGCTGGCTGCCCGTGCGGCGAGGCGTTCCCGGGGAATTCTATCGGGTAATCGGCGGCTGTCCACCGGGAAAAACGGGCGTCGGCGCGACCGCGTTCGCCGGTCGGACGCGCGAGCGGCCTGCGCGACCGGGCCCGATGCCGGGCCGCGACGACACGCCCCCGGCGCGCGTACGGCACGCCGGTCGCCTCCGCCCGGCCGATCGGCCGCGATGGATTAAAATGGCGGCTGACGATTCGACTGCGTGAACCTCCCGATGGCCTCCAATCTCCACGACCTGCCCGACAGCCCCTGCATCGGCGTGTGCTCGACCCTCTTCGACGAAGTCTGCAAGGGCTGCGGCCGCACGGCCGCCGAAGTGTCGAACTGGGTGTTCCTGAGCGACGAAGAGAAGCGCGTGGTGTGGGAGCGCATCTCGCGCGAAGGCACCGCGATGCGCTTCCAGTACGACAAGCTGTAAATCCGCCGCGCAAAAAAAGAGCGGCATGCCGACCGCCATGCCGCCAACCCCAACTCTGTTCTTTTCCCTTCGCGTCTAGAACTTCATCCCGACGCCCACGCCGACGATCAGCGGATCGATGTGCAGCGTGCCGATGCCCTTGTCGCCGAGCGTCGCATCGGTACTCATCCAGATCTTCTTCACGTCGACGTTCATGAAGACCTTCTTCGTCAACTGCACGTCCACGCCGAACTGCAGCGCGGGGCCGAAGCTGCTCTTGTTGATCGACACGCCCTCGCCGCCGACGTTGAGCCCGTTGTTGTAGAAGTACGTGTAGTTCACGCCCGCGCCGACATACGGACGCACCTTGCCGGCATGGTTGAAGTGGTACTGCAGCAGCAGCGTCGGCGGCAGCACGCCCACACCGCCGAGATTGCCGATGCTCGACGTGAGCTGGTGACGCGACGTGCCGAGGATCAGCTCGACGCCCAGGTAGTCGCGGATCATGTACGTGAAGTCGAGCTCCGGCACGATCGCGTTGTTCACGCCGACGTTGAGCGCGCCCAGCGTATCGCTCGCGCGTTCGTTCGGCTGGATGCTGATCGCGCGCAGCCGGACCAGGACATCGCCCTGGTTGATACCGTCGCCCGGCGAGGCCGCATGCGACAGCGAAGGCATCGCGGCGAAAGCGGCTGCAACGGCAGCAGCGGTGACACAAGTTCGAATCGTTTTATGCATGGTACGGACCCCCAAAGAATGGTTTCCATTCTCCCTGTAGGGTCTTCTCCTTATCTTGATATCCGTCAAGCCAGCGTAAACGTGGGACGGTTTGCCGCAGGCTCGGTCGCACTGCCCGTCAGCAGCAGGTCGAGCAGATCGCGCACGCTGCGGATCGCACGGCCGAACGGCAACGCTTCGCGGCCGCGGAAGAACAGCCCGTTCGCCACGTCGCCGCGCAGCGCGGCCGCGAGCCGCGTATCGATGCAGAAATGGCCGAACTTCTCGATGCCGTCGCGCAAGCCGCATACGCTCAGGCATTCGAGCGCGGTCGGGCAACGCTGCTTCAGCGCGCCGAGCTTGGTGCGGATGCGCGTCTCGTTGCGCAGGTAACGATCGAGCCACGGCGTCTTCACCGCGCGTGCGGGCAGCCCCGTCACGCTGACGAATTCGACGATGTCCTCGGGCGTCGCGTCGGCCAGCACGCGCTTGAAGTGCGGATGCGCATCGCCCTCTTCCGTCACCGCGAACGGCGTCCCCACCTGCACGCCGTTCGCGCCGGCGTCGAACGCCGCGCGCACCGTGTCGTGACTGTTGATCCCGCCCGCAACGATCAACGGGATCGTTTCGCGCGCAATGCCGAGAGATGCCATCACCTGGGCGGTCTCGTCGAGCACGCGCGCGAAATCGAAGCGACTGTCGTGCATGTCGTCGATCTGCGTGACGCCGAGGTGCCCGCCCGCGTGCGCCGGGTGCTCGATCACGATCGCATCGGGCAGGCGCCCCTTCTTCATCCACTTCTTCAGCACGAGCGCGATCCCGCGGCTGTCCGACAGGATCGGAATCAGCGCGATGTCGTAGCCTTGCGTGAGATCGGGCAAGTCGAGCGGCAGGCCCGCGCCCATCACGATCGCGTCCGCCCCCTCGTCGCACGCCGCCCGCACGTAGTCCGCATGCGCGCTCACGGCCTTCATCACGTTGACCGCGATCATCCCGCGCCCTTCGCTGTAGGTCTTCGCGAGGCGGATCTCGCGTGCGAGCGCCTCGAGGTTCGCGGCCTCGAGCGTCGCGCGATCGGGTTGCGCGCGGCAACGCGCGAGCAGGTCCGCATGATGGTGGCGCAGGTCGATGCTCGCGATCGTGCCGACCGCGCCTTCGCGCGCGACGCTGCCCGCCAGCCGGTGCGCGGAGATGCCGACGCCCATGCCGCCCTGCACGACGGGCAACAAGGAGCGGCCGCGAATCGTCAGCGGCGGAAAGGAAGTGCGTACGGTCATCTGAAACCTCGTCGGAACATCGGAACCGCGATGATCGACGATCCACCGACGCGCACCTTGACGGCCGTCAAGAAAAAAACGGCACGCAAGCGTGCCGTTTCCATCTCATGCCACGAGAAACGCTCAGGCCGGCTTCGCGGGCTTGAGCTGCATCGACTTGTACTCGAGATATTCTTCGAGCCCGTACACGCCGTTCTCGCGGCCGTGCCCCGACTGCTTGTAGCCGCCGAACGGCGCGGCCATGTTCCACGCGCCGCCGTTGATGTCGACCTGCCCGGTGCGGATGCGGCGCGCGATGCCCATCGCGCGTTCGTCGCTGCCGGCCCATACCGCGCCGCCGAGCCCGTACGGCGAATCGTTCGCGATTCGCACGGCCTCGTCTTCATCGCGATACGTGATGATCGACAGCACCGGCCCGAAGATTTCCTCCTGCGCGATCGTCGATTTCGGATCGACGCGGCCGAACACGGTCGGCTTCACGAAGAAGCCCTTCGTGAGCCCTTCCGGCAGGCCCGTGCCACCCGTGACGAGTTCGGCGCCTTCGTCGATCCCGCGCTGGATGTAGTCCTGCACACGCTGCTGCTGTGCGGCCGATGCGAGCGCACCGAGGCGCGTCGCGTCCTGCCGCGGATCGCCGGCGACGTAGGTTTCGGCCGCCGCCTTCGCGATCGCGCGCGCCTCGTCGTAGCGCGCTTCCGGCACCAGCATGCGCGTGTGCGCCGAGCAGGTCTGCCCCGCGTTCAGGTAGCACGCGTTGACCGTGCCCTTCACCGCCGTCGCGAAATCGGCATCGTCGAGGATCACCGACGCCGATTTGCCGCCCAGCTCGAGTGCAACGCGCTTGACGCTCGCGGCCGCCAGCTCGGCCACGCGCTTGCCGGCACGCGTCGAGCCCGTGAACGACACCATGTCGACGTCCGGATCGGTGGCCAGCACTTCACCGACGACCGGGCCATAGCCGCACACGAGATTGAACACGCCGGGCGGCAGCCCGGCTTCGTGAATCGCTTCGGCGAGCATGAACGCGTTCAGCGGCGCGACTTCGGACGGCTTCAGGACGACCGTGCAGCCGGCCGCGAGCGCCGGCGCGACTTTCAGCGTGACCTGGTTGAGCGGATAGTTCCAGGGCGTGATCGCCGCGACGACACCGACCGGCTCGCGCACGACGAGCGAGTTGCCGACCTGTGCCTCGAATTCGAACGATTCGGCGAGCTTCGCGTATGCCTTCCAGTTGTAGATCGGGCCGCCGACCTGGATCGCGCGCGACAGCTTGATCGGCATCCCGACTTCGCCGGTGATCGACTGCGCAAGCTCCTCGCTGCGCGCCTGCAGATGCTCGACGATCCTGCGCAGGTAGCCGGCGCGCGTCGCGGGCGGCGTGGCCGCCCACGCGTCGAAGGCTGCGCGCGCCGCGCGGATCGCGTCCTGCGCGTCGGACGCGACGCCTTCCGGAATCCGGCCGATCACGGCCTCGGTGCCCGAGTCGATCACGTCGATCGTGCCGGTGCCGGCCGGTTTGCGCCACGCGCCGTCGATATAGAACTGGTCGTAGATTTTCATCGCTTTCCGCCTCCAGGAAAGCCGACATTCTAGCGAGCGTTTCGGTCCGCCGGTGTGACCCGGCGTGACGATTGACAGCCATTAGAAAGGTCTTTAGCCTCGGCGCCTCAATCATCATAAGAAAGGAGAATGCCTTGAGCATCCTGACCAGAATCGAGGGCGGCTATCTTCAGGTACTGCGCGTGATCGTGCTGTTGTTCGCGACCGCAGTCCTGATCGGCGGGGTCATATTCGGCGCGGTCGCACTCGATGCGCGCCTGTCGAAACCGCCGAAGGTCGATTCGGCCATCCAGGTCGATCCTGCATCGTTTGCGTGGGAGAACGATGCGCCCGCCAAGGCCGCGCCGGCCGCCGACGGCGCGGCAGCCAAGGACGACGGTGCGTCGCCCGCGCTGCGCCTGTCGACGCAACTGTCTGGCATCGTGCAGAAGCATGGCCGGGCCGCCCTGTCGCCGGATTACGCGGTCGATCGTGATGCATACGAGCCGTCGTTCCAGCGCGTGCTCAATGACGACGGCCATCCGGAAGTCGCGTATTACGAGCAGCAGATCGCGTATCTCGACAAGGTGCTGTCGCGCCCGGACGTCGCAGCCAGCGTCAAGAAGAAGGTCACCCGTCACGGCGACGAATATGCGCGGGAGCAGGCGTACACCGACGTCGTGTCGGCGGTCATGCGCGACTTCTCGCAGCGCTACGACGCACGCCGGACCGCGATCGACAACGAGACGAAGGCCGCGGAAGAAACTGCTGCGGAGAACGGCCAGACCGCGCGCTACGCGGGCGTCGCCGCGCTCGTCGCACTGTATTCGTTCGTGTCGCTCGCGGTGCTGATCATCCTGATCCGCGTCGAGCGCAGCATCCGCTCGATCGCGCGCGCCACGCACACGACGACCTGAGTTCGCTCATCGGCAGCCCGGCCCGCGCGCCCGGCTGCGGCGGGCCCGGCAACGGGCCCGCTTCACGGCGTGCACGGCGCCCGGCGGCCGTTCCCCGGCCGCGTCCTCCCGCGTCGCTCCTCACGCGCTCCCGCACTTTCCGTTCCCGCCGCCCCCTCACTTCGCCGTCGGCGATCCTGGCCGGCGCAGCGTCCGTCTCGCCACCACCATGTCAGCATCCGCCCGGGTGCGCGGTCGGGCCCGCATCGTGCTATGTTTTTATTATCGGCACCGGCCCGTTGCAACCGGCGCCGCCCGGAATCGACGTATTTCGTGAGCGCTGCCATGTCCGACGCACCCCATACCCTCGGCTCGCAAGACCGCCTGGAACTGCTTTGCTGGCTCACCTGCGGCAATCTCGGCGCGTTTTACCTCAACGAATCGTGGCCGGACGCCGCGTTCCAGGTCCAGGCCGCGCACCGCTGGCTCGACCGCCATCATCGCCAGGCCGACTGGCTGGCCGTCGCCAAGCTCGCGGCGCTCGCGCAGGACATCGCGAAGCGGCATGCCGGGTTCGTCGATGCGTCATGGGCGCGCGACGCGGTCGAGGAAATCGTCGATACCGACGATCTCGACTATCGGGCGAAACTCGTGCAATGGGTCTACGAAGACTGCTGCAAGGCGCTCGCCGACAAGCGGCTGGCCGATTGAGTCCATGCGTGCGGGCCGCGGCGGCATCGCGCGGCCGCCCGTCTGTTTGTCGATGCGCGTGGCAGTCGCGATGACCGACGGGCGCGGTACGCGTCGCACCGCCCCCTGCGCCGCCACGCACCGCGATACTTACAGCAGCGACTTCGCCTGCGTCAGCACCTTGTCGCAGATCTGCTTGGTCACCTGCTGCTTCAGGCCGCCGCCGCTCAGGTCGAGCTTGCTGCCGTTGCCGGCATCGAGGATCCCGCTCGCGCCGCTGGTATAGCCGCTGTCGGACGATGCGCTGCCGCCGAGCTTGCCCATCAGCGCGTCCTTCACCGACGACGCGCCGCCGGATGCCCCGCCGAGATAGTTGTTCTGGATGCAGAACTGCAGCAGGCCGGCGACGTTGCCGGTGCTCCCCGGCATCAGTGACGCACCACCGCCGCCCGTCAATGCACCACCGAGGCCGCCGAGATTGCCGAGCGCGCCGCCCGCGCTGCCGCCTGAATCGCCACCGCCGCCGACCTGCTTCAGGACATCGCCCAGCTGCGCATGCGCCACCGAAAACGGCGCGAGCAATCCGATCAGCGCGCCGGCAACGGTCGCGCGGTATAGACGTGCATTCATGTGAAGCCTCCCGGTTGTGACGGCATGCGTGCCGCGGATCGAATCCAAGAATACTCAATCAACCCGTGCATGACAGCCTTCGAAGGCGGCCTGAAACGTCAGGCATCGTGATATCGCCACAATTTGACAAAGCTTGACGGCGGGCCGTGTGCGGAGCGTCGGTTTGACGCAGGCTCGCGATCACTGCGCCGGGTCGCCGGCGCGCGTGAAGCGTCATAGAATCGTCGTCGCCGGCCGTTCGGACCCTCCGGCCCGATCACGAACCCGAACCTGAAGGATGCTCGCGTGTTGCTCGCCCATCGATTTCTGCTGATCGCAGGCGCATCGGCCGCGCTGCTTTGCGGCGCCGGCACCGCTCGCGCCGCGACGGCCGCGGCCGCCGCCGCATGCCCGTCGCCTTCGTTCGACCGCTATCCGGCACCCACCGCGAGCGCGCCACGCAAGCCGGCTGCGGCGCCCCGCCTGACCACCCGGGAAACCCGCCTCTACCGCACCGTGATTCGCGACGAATTCAGGCAACCGGCCAATTTTGCCGGCCACTACCGGGTTGCGATCTGGGGTTGCGGAACGGATTGCCGGAATTTCGCGATCGTCGACAAGTACACGGGCGCGACGTACACGATGCCCGGCGTGCAGGCCATCGCCGGCGTGATGGGCAACGACGAGGAGCGTGTCGATTTCCGACCCGGCAGCAGGCTGCTGATCGTCGCGGGCTGCTTCAACGACGATTGCGACGACAACAGCGCGAAGGCCGCCCGGTTCTTCTATGAATGGACCGGCAAGCAGTTGCGTCGGATCGGCACCTGTCCGCTGGCGATCGAGCCGCTCCAGTAGCCGACCGATGAGAGCGCCGGCCGCCGCTCGCCGCGACTTGCGCTATCGTTCCTCCGGTACACCTTGAACGGCGCACCCACCCGCGATGTCCATTCGCCTCAGTTTCGACGACGGGCCCGGTCCCTCGACACCCTTCTTGCTCGATGTCCTGCACGCCGCGTCCTGCCAGGCGACCTTCTTCCTGCTTGGCCAGAATCTGGCAGGCGCGCTCGATGTCGCGGCAAGAATGGCGCGCGAAGGCCACCAACTCGGCAATCACACCCATTCGCACGCGAAGCCCGGCGCGCTGGCGGACGATGCACTGATCGACGAGATCGAGACGACCGACGCGCTGATCCACGAAGCCTATCGCCGCGCCGGCATTCCGGCTCCGGACACGATTCCATTGCGCCTGCCTTACGGACTGATGCCGCAGGACAATCGCGCCGGCGTGCTGGCGCGACTGCAGCGCGAACACACGGGCTGGACCGCGATACTGGACGACTGGCAACGGCCGGCGCCGTCGCCGCAAGCGCTGTTCGACGCGATGTGTGCACATGTCGACGGCAGCGCGGCACGCCAACGTGACGTGCTGTTCTGCATGCACGACGGATCGCGGCACGGCGAGGCGCGGCCCAATACGGTCGAAGCGGTGCGCCTGTTCCTGAAGCGGCCGCGCTGACGAAGCCGCCGGTCAACGTACCGGCGCCGCACCATCGAGCAACTGCCGCCAGCCGCCGAGAAAGCCGATGCCCGGCCCCGGTGTCCACAGGCCGCGTTGTGCAGCTTCGAGATGGATCAGCGTCTGGTCCGCGCAGAACAGGGCCATCAGCGCATCGCGGCGGTCGTGCATCCAGTCCGGCACGTCATCGGCCCGCGTCGCGGCGTAGGCTTGCAGGCCGGCGTCCCAGCGCCGTGCATCGAATACGAAGCGATCATCCCTGCCCGCATCGCGCGACAGCGCGAACAGCGCAAAGGCCGCTTCGAGCCACTGCACGCCCTGCCCGACATCGTCGAAATCGAGCACGCCGCTCACAGCGTGCCCCACGTACAGCAGGTTGCCCGCGTGATAGTCGCCGTGCAGCCACTGCGCCGCCCCCGTCAGCCAATGCGCGGCAGCGTCGAGATGTGCGCCGATCCGACGCATCATCGTCTCGTAGTGGCCGCTCAAGTCACCCGGCAACGACGGCGCAGCTCGCGCCGCTACACGTGCGTGGCGCGCAGACAGCCAGGCCACCGGCGCCGATTCGGTCACGGGCATCGCCGCCATCGCCGCGTGCAGATGCGCAAGCGCACGCATCGCATCGATCGCGCCCGCCTCCGCATCGTCCGGCAGGCCGGGGCAGCCGGCGATAGGCTCGAACAGATGCAGCCAGCTTCCATCGGGCAGCTGCACACCGGACTGTGCGTCCACGGTCGGCCGCAGCTTCGGCAGCGCAGGCAGCCTCGGTGCCGTGCGCGAGTGGCCGAGATGACCGAGCATCGCCGCCTCGCGATGCACCTGCTCGGCCGCCTTGCCCGGCCACGACACGCGCAGCACCGCGCGCCCCGCATCGCACTCGACGAGATACGTTTTGTTAGTATGGCCCGACGCCAGCGCCTGCAGGTGCGCCGGCCCGATGTTCCAGTACCGGTGAAGCCACGGTTCCAGCGTTTTCACGTCACTCCTACTCGTTGCATTGACCATGTCAGAGCGTCCCTCGGCCCGCATGCGGGACATCAATATCGAATGGCTGACGCGTGCTGCCGAATTCGACCATCTGTTCCAGACGCGCTGGCTCGGCGAGCGCTTCTTCCACCTGCCCGGCGACATGCTCGCGCTCCAGGAGCTGATCTGGCGCGAGCGTCCCGACTGCATCGTGCAGACCGGGATCGCGGCGGGCGGCGGTGTCGTATTCTCCGCGTCGATGCTGGAACTGGCCGGCGACAGCGGCCGCGTCGTCGCGATCGAGCCGCGCCTGCGCGACGAGGTCAGGCAGCGCCTGCAATCGCACCGGCTCGCCCACCGCATGACGCTGATCGAAGGCGAATCATGCGCGGCCGACACGCTCGCATCGGTGCGTGCGCAGATCGATGAAGGCGCACGCGTGATGGCGATCCTCGATCTCACGCACACCCACGCGCACGTGCTGCGCGAACTGGAATGCTATGCACCGCTCGTGACGCCCGGCAGTTACGCGATCGTGATGGATACGATCATGGAGTACCTGCCCGCGTCGATGTTCGACGGCAAGCCGTACGGCAAAGGCAACAACCCGGCCACCGCCACGCATGAATTCCTCGCTCGCGACGACCGCTTCGAGGTCGACTACGACATCGAGGACCGCGTGCTCATGACGCTGTCGCCAGGCGGTTTCCTGAAGCGAGTGCGCTGATCAGGCGGGCCGCCTCGGCCGAACCGTCGCGCGCCGCGTAGCTCGCGCGGACCCGCGCCGCCTGGTCGCGCAACGTCCCGGGCCGCAACAGGCGTTCGAGCGCCTCGGCGATATCCGCCACGCCGGCTTGCTGCAGATCCAGCACGCACCCCGCGCCGGCGCGCTCGACGAAGTGCGCCGAATGGAACTGGTCATTGCAGAACGGCGACAGCAGCATCGGCACGCCGCAGGCAAGCGACTCCATCACCGAATTCGCGCCGCCGTGGCTGACGAACGCGTGCGTGCGCTGCAGCAGCGCCAGCTGCGGCGCGTAACGCACCGCGATCACACGCCCGTCGTCGGCCGGCAGCAGATCCGAATCGACCAGTTCGCCCACCGACAGCACCAGTTGCGCCGACGTCGCGCGCGTCGCCTCGATGACCTTCGCAAACACGTCGGGATGGTAGTAAAGCTGGCTGCCGAGCGACATGTAAACCAGAGGACGATCCGCATCGAGGCGTTCCCACGGGAACGGCGTCTCGTCGCCGCGCGGGCCGGACGGCATTGCCGGCCCGACCAGCTCGACGCCGGGCGGCGGCGCACCGACCAGCGCGTCGGTCGTGAACGCGAGCGTCAGGTGCGGCGAGAGGATGTCGCAACCGCGAAAACGCGCGTCGAGCCCGTGGCGCGCGAACAGCCGCGTGCGTTCCGGTTCGAGCCATCGCACCGTGCGCAGCAGTTCCGAATCGAGATCGTCCGGCAGCACTGGATTCAGCGAATTCGACATCGAGACCCACGGCAGCCCTTCCAGCTCCGCCGCGATCGCCGCCGCATAGAGCAGCGGATCGATCACGACCACATCGGGCCGCCAGTCGCGCAGCACCACGCGGATGCCGTCCACCTGCGCGGGGGCGAGATCGATCAGCAGCGTGCGGATCCAGTGCCGCAGCCAGTCCGCATCCCGAATGTTCGCGGCGAAGCTCGCGCCGCGCGACAGGTCGTGGCGCTCGGGCGTTTCGCTCGGCCCGACGCATTCGAAGCCGCCGGCACCGTCGAGCTGTGCACTGATATCGGCCGGCGCATAGAACGCGACGTCGCACCACGCGGTGCGCAGATGCTGGGCCGGGCCGATGCACGGATTGACGTGCCCCTTTTCGGGCACCACGCAGAACAGGATGCGTTTCATGAACGATTAGGTTGGGCGATGCGCGGCATCGAGGTGGCGGAAATGATCGAGGATCAGCGACAGCGTCGTCCACAGCACGCGTTCGGTATCCGCCTGCAGCGTGGGTGCGGGCAGACCGAGCGTGTCGGCCAGCGCGTGCGTGCGGTCGCGATCGAGCAGCGCCGCGAGGTCCATCGCCGGGGCGAGCCGCCCGCGCTTGGGGCCGTGCACGAGACGGTCCGGCAGGTTCAGGCGCGCGCCGAGATCGCGCAGGCATTGCTTGTCCGGATCGGGTGCGATGCTCGTCAGATGCGCGACGACGGCATCGTCGACGAACGGCGGATGCAGGTCGACCGACGCCGCATCGAACAGCGCATGGCACAGCGGCAGATAGTTGGCCGACTGATCGCGGCGCAGCACCTGGTCCGCGCCGTCGCCGGTGATGGCCACCTCGACGCCGTCCGCGGCCATCGCCTCGGCGAGCAGCAGTTTCGCGACCGGATGCAGGTTGAACATCGGCTCCTCGACCGCATGCGTCGTTCTCGGCAACGCCGCGACGAAATCGGCCTCGTTCACGCGCACGATCTTCACGTTCGCCTGCATCTGCGCGGCCAGTTCGAGTGCCGCATCGCGTTCGCAATAGTCAGGCATGTCGGTCACGAGGACGTAGGACGTCACGTGCCGCTGCGCGCCGAGTTCGCGCAGCAACGCGAGCAGCAGCGCCGAATCGAGCCCGCCGCTCAGCGCCAGCGCAACCCGCTTGCCGCTGTCGAGCGCACGCTGCAGCGACGCGCGCAGCACGGTTTCCAGATCGGCGTGCCGCGGCTGCGCGGGTGCCGGCTGCACGATCAGCCCTTGCGGCGAACGGATCAGCGCATGACCGGGCGGCACCGCGCGCACGTCGCGCAACACGGTGCGGCCGACCAGCCGCTCGCCGCTCAGGTAACCCGCGATCGCCGCCGCATCCGGCTCGCCGGCCAGTTGCCCCGACGCGTGCAGGACGGCCCGGATGCCGGACGCCGCCGCACCGCTGCGCGGGTGGTAGTGAAGCCGGTCGAAGCCGAACGGGTCGCGCGTGCCGACGATCATGGATAACGAGCCTTCAAGGAGTCCACTTCAATGCGTTTGAGGATGCGATGCGGCGCCACCGGCGCGCTGCCGCCCTGGCAATGCAGGCACGCTTCGAGCGGCGCCTCGCGTTGCAGATAGGCGAGCATCGCGTCGAGCATGCCGGCGGCGTCGCGCAGCGGCAGGCCGTCGGACCGAAAATCCTTCTCGCCCTTGTAGAGCGTATGGAAATGCGCCGGACGCGTGCACGTGTAGAACATGCCGTCGCGAATCATATGGCAGCGCTCGCGGATCCAGCAATCGTGATAAAGGCGCTGCGCTTCGTCTCGATCGGTGCCGGGCTGCGCGCGGTTCATCGTCGTGAACACGTCCTGCACCTTCCAGTTCAGGCGCACGTCGAAGCGCGCGGCCTGGCGCTCGATGTGCGCGACCAGGTCGGACGACAGCGCCGGCTTCGGATAGCGCGAGATCGTCAGCGCATCCACCGCCTGCCAGAACGCATCGGTCATCTCGCCGAGCTTCAGGCCGTTCGTCGTGACGGAGATCACGGGCGCGATGCCGGTGGCGCGCACGCGCTGGACGAGTTCGACGAGCGTCGGATGCAGCAGCGGTTCGCCGCCGACCAGCTTGAACATGCGCGGGCGCAGCACCTTCGCGGCGCGGCGCAGATCGGCCTCGATCGATTCGGGGCTCGCATACCACTCGGGCAGCAGCGGCGACAGCGAGCAACATTCCGCGCAGGTCAGGTTGCAGTGATCGACGATATGCGCTTCCAGCGAGCGCGTCAGCACGCGCCCGTCTTCGACGCGGTAATCGCGATCCAGCGGCGGCGGAAACACATGCTGCCGCTCGGTGGGCGGCGTCGGATTCGGCATCCGGTTCAGATTCGCATTCACATCAGCGTCCTGCTTCCACACAACGGGAAAAGAAATCGACCAGACGGTCGCGCGCATCCACCATCGCGGACGCCATCGTCACCGCGCCGTTCAGATGCGATGCAAAGCGCGACGGTTCGTCGAGCCAGCCTTGCACGATCCAGAGCTTGAGCGCGTGCTGTACGCACGCGGCATCGACCGCCCATGCAATCCGCGCGGGATCGACCGGCCGGGTCCGCCGATAGGCCAGCACGAATGCTTCCGCCAGATGCGGTGCCTCCAGCGGCAGATGGTTCAGGCAACGCACCAGCTCGTATTCACGCGGCGCGCCGATCGACGCTTCCCAGTCGAGGATGAGCGGCGGCAGCGTGCCCGTGAACAGATAGTTGAACTGGTTGTAGTCGTTGTGGATCGGATGCTGCGGATCGTCGGCGGGAAGCGCGTCGATGCTGCCCGGATAGTAGCGGTCGAGCATGCGCAACGCGAGATCGACGTAGCGGCGCAGGTCGTCGGCGGCGTGGTTCCCGCGTGCGCGGTCCAGTGCGTCGTGCAGGCTGCGGCGCACTGCGTCCGCGTCGATCGCGGTCAGGCGTGCGCGGATCGTGTCGAGCTGCGGCAAATGAAGCTGCTCGAGACTCAGATGCAACGCGGCCAGACTCGCCCCGAGCGCATCCCATTCGGCCGGCGAAAACGTGTCGTAGGTTCTGAAGCGGCCGGTTTCCCAGCGCGTCAGCATCGCGTGCGAGCCGTGGCCCGTCCACAGCGATGCGCCCGACGTCGTGCGTTTCAGCGCCTGCACACGGAAGCGCGTATCGCCGTGCCTCTCGAAGTGCGCGAGCACGGCCGCTTCCTTGGCCGCACGCGCATGATGTTCGAGCGCGTAGAGCTTGACCGCTACGCCGCCGTCATCGGTCGGCAGGTGCCACACGCGTTCGCCGGCCTGGCGCGGCGGCCCGATGCGGCCCAGCGCGTAGGCCGCGCGGATCTCGTCGAAGGTCGCGGCGAGCGAGTCCATTCAGATGTGCTCGGCCGGGCCGTATCGATACGGATGACCGCTCAGGAACGTGTTGTGTCCGACGTAGCGCACCTTGTACATCGCCGGACGAAACAGCACCGAGGGATCGTTGTTCGCGATGCCGAGCAGCGGATACAGGTCCTGCCGCACGAAGAACGCGTTGTTGCCCATGTCGTCGCAACAGACGAGCTCATAGCCCTTCTGCCGGCCGAGATGAACGAGCGATTCGAGGCTCGCACCGTAATAGGTCGAGCCGTCCCATTCGTGGTCCGGGTTGAAGCACATGACCCAACGCTCGGGCGGCGTGTAGTACGGGTTGTATTCGATCACGACGATACGCGGCTGGAATGCCCGCAGGCCGCGCCAGACCCAGTAGTCGTTGCCGTCGATGTCGATCGACAGCAGGTCGAAGTCCGCTGGCGTGTTCGCATCGGCGAGCAACGTGTCGATCGTGTCGGGCTGGATGCGGTCGTGGTGCAAGCGAACGCGGTCCACCCCCGCGTAGTGGGCGGCCAGCTTGCCGAAGCGGTACGCACTCCCTTCCACCAGCACGCCGGACCAATCCCGTTCGCGCAGCAGCCGCGCGGTGTTGCTGTTGCGCAGCCCGTCGCTCGCGCCGATGTCGACGCAGAAGCGGTTGGTCGGCGCGATCCGCTCCATCAGGCGCGACAGGATGCCTTCCTCGGTGCCCTGTGCATAGAGGCTTGGCGCAAGGCCGGATAGATCGAGCGGAAGAGGATGGTCCTGCATCGAGGGGGGGCTCCGGGTCGGAATTGAGGGTGTATCCGGAGCGTAATTTACCCGAAGTCGATTGACGGGAGGAAACGGGAATCGCGACACTGCCGGGCGTCACCGGAGCGGAAACAATCTATGGGCACCGGCTCCGTCTTGAATGGCCGTGACGCGCGACTGGACACGTTAGGGCACTCACTCTTGCCCCGCGACTCGTCATAAATTTCTCACATTTACCGCCGAAGTCGAACAGCATGCCGTCCGCGCACACGTCGACGCTCCGGTTCGCCAGCCCGCTCACGCTCGCGGGACCGTCTATCCAATCTGATTTCTTAGTAAGTATCGTTCAACATTGACACAAATAGAATACTTAAAGTCAGATTCGTGGCCACCTACTCACCCCAAAACGCTCAATACCGACAAAGCCGCGGAGAAATCCACCACCAAACAAGATATCGCCAAGGTAGTCTCAAACAAATCCGCAAGCTGTACATCAATCTCTAAATTTCTCGCCAAAAACTATTTTTCGAGCACATCAAAGTGCCAATTCTGGGTCACAGAAATATCGACAAACCATTCAGCCACACCATCGCTTCAGCGCACCACTCCCGAAAAAACGCACACCAAAAACCACAAAACAACAACTAAAACATCCAAAACAAGCCATAACCCACAAACTAAACGCGAGCACTCAAATCCATTTTTATTGACTTAGCCAACCCACCAAGATCACCATATATTGTTTTTGAATTTATGCCCATCTTCCTCAACGCCACCGTCGCCCCCTCATAAACCGAACTCGGGACAGTTATCTTTACCGCATCCACCCCCGAGTAAACATTCTCAGAGAGAATATCCCTAACTTTTTTATTGAGACCACCCGATATCAGGAACGTCCCCATTTGCCGGTCTATTCTAAGATTAGCCTCAATCGGCTCAGAAACCCAAGCAATATCATAGGAGTATCGATCTATAACCTCCTCAAAAATTGAATCCTGCTTCTCAAAAATAGAAAATCTATCCTCCCTAAACAACCTATCACGCCCCCTTATATAATCAATCGACCTATCCATCAAGTCAGTATAATTTAGATAAAATATTGAAAAATCTCGCCCCAACCTCGGATTATATGTCTCAAGCGCAAAATAAAGCGCCACATAAGGACTCGTAGTAAAATCAATCAGCCTAGTAGGCACACCATAATGCTGCATCACCGACAGCCAAGCCAATTTCGATTCAGGACGATGCTCACCACCACAATATATCCTGTATTTCGACTTGAATGAATTAAGCGAATAATCCTCACACTTTCTTGCCAGATCAGCGGACCAACGATCCCCCAACACCCGCTCCAAAGATGACTCCAACTCCCAAGCAGCGTCCGCTTGACCGCGAAAAATGTATGGATTTGGCAAGGCGTTTAATTCGCACCCCAACTCCTCCATTGAGGCGACACGTTTTTCTACAATCATTCTCGAACCTCTCGATACGCAACCTGAATCAAGCGCAGTGTCGTTTCTTTATCTACGTCACTTTCAACCACTACCTTCCTAGCATCTCCATGCAATGAAATAGAGATCGTCGGTCGCCCACGCTCCTCTTGAATTACCGCAGAAGCTGCATTTCCAGTAGCTGCCGTTGATTTCGCAACAGCAACTACAGTTTCCTCGTTAAGCGCCGTCCCGGCCACCGAGACGCTCCCCTGATCCCCATTCATCTGTTGACAATAATAAGACATCGGCTTTTGAAAAAGCTCATCCGCATCGATGGGATTAGGTCCTGTAAAATTTGCCTTAAACCTCTTGATCGCATAGGCGCTCAAAACTTTTTGGATGAATCCTTCTGGATCACGAATCTTATCGACACGCACGTGAACTCCCGTCTCCACAACAGCCGTCGTATCCTGAATCAATTGCCCTATCTTCTTTGCAATTACGTCTACATCATTAGCGACGCGCGCCTTTCGCCCAACCCCCAAAATCCCTAGACTCGCATCAAAATAGACAAATGTGTACGGCCCGGAGTCATCAAGCATTTCCTGAAAATCGCCAGTACCCTCGTCATATTTCTCTACTGTCGTCCTCGTGATCCTACCTATCGCAAACCTACCCGCATCCGCAGTAATGTTTTCAATATTCCCAATGTGCCAAATATTGTTATACCGCAGCTCCAACGACGGCTTTTCACCCAACCCACGCTCAAACAACTCTCGAGGCGTTATCCCCGGATCAAACAATGACACTTGCGCGGGCTTGATAAATTTGATTCGGTAGAGGTGATATTCACTAGGACGCATGCTTTGATCTTTATGTATGTTCTATCCGATTGACGCAAGGCGATTACATTCCCCGAAGCCTCTCGCCATGTTTATGCGTGAACATACCATATGCGCGGCGATCCATCTCTCAATTTCATGTTGCTCATACAACCGCCTCCTTCGGAGACAGGAAATATACGATATCGCGAAATCACCACATGCGATGACCACGCATGCCAGACATGCCCCTCGAAAGAAATCGAAAAATTCTATGAAAGTCAGCCGAACGATTGCGCGATTACGATAATTTTATGTAGAGCACTCAATTTGGAGTACTTAGATAAAAGGTGGTTCCTCTAGCCAGAACACGAAATTCTGGCATCCTGACGGCCATCACCCGGAAGGAGAAGCGCCTTTTCGTAGGCAAACAAAAACCCGCTAGGTTTGCACCCAGCGGGCTGTTTGGAGCATCAACTGTCAGGCGCGGAACCTGTTCAGTCAGACTTTCATGCCCTCAGGACACTTACTCCTGCCCCTGACTCGTCAGGAACTCCTCGTAATTGCCGCCGAAGTCGAACAGCGTGCCATCCGTACGCACTTCGATGATCCGGTTCGCCAGCCCGCTCACGAACTCGCGGTCGTGCGACACGAAGATCAGCGTGCCTTCGAACTGCTCGAGCGCGATCTGCAGCGACTCGATCGATTCCATGTCCATGTGGTTGGTCGGCTCGTCCATCAGCAGCACGTTGTGGCGGCCGAGCATCAGCTTGCCCCAGATCATGCGGCCCTTCTCGCCGCCCGACAGCACCTTCACCGACTTCCTGATGTCGTCCGACGAGAACAGCAGGCGGCCCAGCGTGCCGCGCACCATCGTTTCGTCGTCGCCGTCCTTGCGGTACTGGTCGATCCAGTCCATCAGCGTGATGTCGTTCGGGAACTCCTCGTACGTGTCCTGCGGCATGTAGCCGACATTCGCGTTCTCGGACCACTTCACCGTGCCGTGATCGAGCGTGAGCGCGCCGAGCAGCGAACGCAGCAGCGTCGTCTTGCCCGCGCCGTTCTCGCCGATGATCGCGATCCGCTCGCCCGGCTGAACCGACAGGTTGAAGTTCTGGAAGATCGTGCGTTCGTACTTCTTCGTGATCTCTTCCGCCACCACCGCGACGTTGTGCAGCTTCTTCTCGAACTCGAAGCGGATGAACGGGTTCTGGCGCGACGACGGCTTGAATTCCTCGATCTTGATCTTGTCGATCTGCTTCGCACGGCTCGTCGCCTGGCGGGCCTTCGACTTGTTCGCCGAGAAGCGGCGCACGAAGTCTTGCAGTTCCGCGACACGCTCCTTCGCACGCGTGTTCGCCGCGGCCTGGCGCTCGCGCGCCTGTGCCGATGCGAGCATGTAGTCGTCGTAGTTGCCCGGCCAGACCTTCAGCGTGCCGAAGTCCATGTCGGCCATGTGCGTGCACACCGAGTTCAGGAAGTGACGATCGTGCGAAATGATGATCATCGTCGAGTTGTACTCGTTGAGCGTTTGCTCGAGCCAACGAATCGAGTTGATGTCGAGGTTGTTGGTCGGTTCGTCGAGCAGCAGCACGTCCGGCTTCGAAAACAGCGCCTGTGCGAGCAGCACCCGCAGCTTCCAGCCCGGCGCGACCTCGCTCATCGTGCCGTTGTGGAATTTTTCCTCGATGCCGATGCCGAGCAGCAGCGCACCCGCGCGCGCCTCGGCATCGTAGCCGCCGTATTCGGCGAACTTGCCTTCGAGCTCGGCAGCGTGCATGTAGTCGTCGTCGGTTGCTTCCGGGTTCGCGTAGATCGCGTCACGCTCGGTCATGGCGGCCCACATTTCGGTGTGGCCCATCATCACGACGTCGAGCACGCGCACGTCTTCGTACGCGAACTGGTCCTGGCGCAGCTTGCCGAGACGCACGTTCGGCTCCAGCGCGACGTTGCCGGCGCTCGGCTCGAGATCGCCGCCGAGGATCTTCATGAACGTCGACTTGCCACAGCCGTTCGCGCCGATCAGACCATAGCGGTTGCCCTCGCCGAATTTGACCGAGATATTCTCGAACAAGGGCTTCGGCCCGAATTGCATCGTGATGTTGGCAGTAGAAAGCACGGCAGGTCCCGTTAAAGGAGAAATCGACGGAAAACCGTGTATTTTAGCAGGTGTCGGAGAAACTGCCGACCACGCCGTTCCGGCAGCGCATTTCCAGCACCCTGGCCGCCGCCCGACCGGCCCGCCAACACGACGGCACGCGCCCCACCGCCGTCTTACCGGAATCCCGCATGCTTGCCAGCCAGCTTCGCGAACAACTCGTCGGCGCATGGCGCCTCGTGTCCTACGAAATCCGCCCGCGCGACGGCAGCGCGTTCACCTACCCGCTCGGCCGCGACGCGCGCGGCTGGATCCTGTACACGCCGGACGGCTACATGTCCGCCCAGCTGATGGCCGCCGGCCGGCCGCCCTACGCGGACGGCGACCTGCAGGGCGGCACCGCCGACGAGCGCGCGGCCGCCGCCGGCGGTTACATCGCCTATTCCGGCCCCTTTCAAGTTGCCGACGACGGCACGCTGACCCACGCAATGGACGTCAGCCTGTTCCCGAACTGGATCGGCAACGTCCAGCAGCGCGCCGTCAGGCTCGACGGCGATCGCCTGCAGCTCGGCACCGCCGCACCGATACGGATCGACGGCCGGGAAGTCGACGCGGTGCTGCTGTGGGAGCGCGCAAGCCGCTGACGCGCGTCACTTGCCGGCCTTCGCCGCCGCCCGCTGCGCCGCCTTCGCGTTCATCTGACCGAACAGCTCCGAGCACGGCACGTCGCGGTTGTTGCTCGGCGCGATCAGCGGAATCAGGGCCGCGAACGGGTTGATCAGCCCGAGGCCGACCATCGCGCCGGCGCGCAGCGCAAGCGCGCCCGCATCGACGCCGACGTCCGGGTTCTTGAACGTGCCCTTCGCGTACAGCGGCGAGCGCAGCGAGAAGATCCGGAAACCCTTCGTGTGCGGATGGATCTTCAGGTTCAGCGTTTCGTCGCGCAGGCTGATCGGGCCGTCGACGTTGATCAGCGCGTCGTCCGTATCGAGCGCGAATACCTTCGGGTCGAGAATGCCGTTGGTCGCGACGAAGTCGACCGCCGCGCAGTTGATCTTCACGTCGTTGTTGCCGAACAGCTTCTCGTAGACGACGTTCGCGACGTTCAGCCCCGCCGCTTCCATCAGCAGGCGGCTGATGCGGCCATCCGTCACGAGCGCCTTCACCTCACCGGTCGACGTGGCGGCCAGCGCAGCCGGCGAGTTGCCGGTCGCCGACAGCGACGCATCGCCGTTGATCTCGCCGAGCGCCGACTGCATGACCTTCTGCGCCGGGAACAACTGCTTGAGCTTCAGGTGCCGCGCAGCCACCGTGAAGCGCCCCTTGAGCGGCGCGCCGCTGCCGTCGAGATGCGCGGTCGTGGCCAGCGTGCCGCCCGCGACGCCGAACTGCAGCGGCTCGAGCGACAGCACGCCGTCCGTCATCACGATGTGCGTGTACAGGTTGGTGATCGGCAGGTCCGAACTCTTGACCAGCTTGCGCCCCGTGAACTTGACGTCCGCGTCGAGCGCACGCCAGCGGTCCGTGCGGAACGTCTCGACCGGCAGCACGCGGCCCGGCGGCTGTTTCGTCGTGTCGCCGCGCTTGGCCTTGCTCGCGGCGGTATCCGCGCCGATCACCGGAGCGAGATCGGAGAACTGCAGCAGGTTCGACACGAGCTCGCCCGACAGCTTCGGCCGCGGCTCGCGCTGCTCGTAGGCGAGCGTGCCGCCGAGATCGCTGCCGCCGACGCGGCCGTTGAAGTTCTCGTAACGGAAGGTGCTGGCCTTGCGCTTGAAGTTGCCGATCAGCCGGCCTTCGGTCGCGTAAGGCGGCGTATCGGGCAGCGTGATGCCGGTCAGCTGGTAAAGGTGCGACATCGACGTGCCCTGCAGCCACAGTCGCAGGTCGATGGCCGCGAGATGCATCGGATCGGTCAGCGTACCGACGATCGCAAGCCGCGTGTCGCCCGCCTTCACGTCGGCCTGCAACGGGAACGGCCGCGACGCGTCCTGGATCGCGAGCACGCCGCCCAGCTTGCCGGTGCCGCTGATCGGCACGTTCTTGTAGCGGCCGTCGACCTTCAGCCCGAACGCGTAGGTCGGGCCGGACGGCTTCGCGGGCGCCGCGACGCTGCTTGCGCCGGACGCGACAGCAGCAGCCGATGCCGAAGCGGTGGACGAGGAAGACGAAGCCGGCGCCACGGCAGACCCGGCCGAAACACCCGTGGCTGGCGCCGCACTCGCAGCCTGCGCGGCGGAAGCACTCGACGCGGCCTCTGCGTTGGCCTTCGCGCTCAACTGCGCGGCGCCATGCTTGCCGACACGCTGCGCCGATGCCGCGCGCGATGTCTGCTCCTGCTCCTTCAGCACGTCGCCGAGCGGAATCGGCTGCCCGAGCGTATCGATCGCGACGGTCAGGTCGGCCTTCGTGATCGCGTCGCGGTACGTGACGGTGCCCTTCGCGAAGCCGAAGCTGTCGAGCCGCACCTTCCACGGCGACGGCTGCGACGATTGCTTGAACTGGAAGGTCCACGTGTTGCGGCCGTCGGCAAGCCGCTCGAGGTCGACGGCCGGATTCACGACGTCGATCGACGGGATCACGATTTCATGCGCGAGCAGCGGCAGGATCGCGAGATCGAAGTGCGCGGCATCGAGCGTGACGAACTTGGGCATCTTCGCCCAGTCGGGGTTGCCGATCTCGAGCTGCGTAGCCGTGAAGCTCGGCCAGGGCACCCATGCGCGCCAGCCGGTTTCGCCGTCGGGGCGGCGCCAGCCGACCTTCAGGTCGCCGTTGATCGCGAACGGGCGGCCGAGTGCGGCCATGACCTGCTCGTTGACCCACGGCTTCGCGCGGTTCCAGTCGAAGATAAAGAGAAAGACGCCGGCCGCCGCGATGAGCACCGCGACGATACCGACGATCCATGCAGCCGATTTGCCGATGGCTCGGGCTAGCGTCATGGCGGTTCCGTTGTTGTTCTGAAATGTTGCCGCACCATGCCGGGCCGCTTGCGTGGACGAACGGCGCACGACACCCGCGGCTTTTCAATCGGTATTATGACGCACGCCATGGTGACGTTTCGGCGCCATTAACGCTTTTTTTCATTTGTGACATGACAGCCCCCACCGGCCTCATCGATGCAGAGCGCATCACGCGGCGCGACGCCAGCAGCGGCAAGACCCTGCTCGCGCCGACCGATTTCAGCCTCGCAGCGGGATCGCGAATTGCTATCACCGGGCCGTCCGGGTCGGGCAAGAGCGTGCTGCTGCGCGCACTCGCGCTGCTCGATCCGCTCGACGGCGGCCACATCCTGTGGCGCGGCAAACGGATCCGGCGCAATGCGATCCCGCGTTACCGGCGCAGCGTCGCCTACGTGCGCCAGCGCCCCGCCCAGATGGACGGCACCGTCGAAGCGCAGTTGCGCTATCCGTACTCGCTCGCGATCTACCGCGACGTTGCGTTCGACCGCTCGCGCGCCGAAGCGCTCGCCGCGCAGGCCGGCCGCGGCCCCGATTTTCTCGACAAGCGCGCGAGCGATCTGTCCGGCGGCGAAGCGCAGATCACCGCGCTGCTGCGCGTGCTGCAGCTCGATCCCGACGTGCTGCTGCTCGACGAGCCGACCTCCGCGCTCGACCCCGAATCGGCGCGCGCGATCGAGGCGCTCGTCGGCGCGTGGTTCGACGCGGCGCCCGACGCCCGCGCGTACATGTGGATCTCGCACGATCCGGCCCAGGCCGCGCGGATCGGCACGATGCGGCTCGTGATGCAGGCCGGCGTGATGCACGCGGCCAACCCGACGGAGGCCACGCAATGAGCCCCGCACTGCAGGACCTGAGCCTCGTCGACGTCGGCATCGCCGCCGCGCTCGTCGCGGTCAACGGCGCGATCTCGATGGCCCTGTCGCTCGGCCTCGGCCGCAAGCTCGCGCTCGCGGCCGTGCGCACCGTCGTGCAGTTGCTCGCGATCGGCTACGTGCTCGGCTGGGTGTTCGGTCATCCTCACTGGTACATCGTGCTGCCGCTCACCGCGCTGATGACGCTGATCGCCGGGTTCGCCGGCGCGGGGCGCGGCAAGCGCACGTATCGCGGCCAGCGCATCGACAGCATCGCGTCGATCTGGTTCAGCAGCTGGTTCGTCGCGGCGGTCGGCCTGTTCGTCGTGATCCGCATCCACCCCTGGTATGCGCCGCAATACGCGATTCCGATCCTCGGGATGATTCTCGGCAATACGCTCACGGGCGTGTCGCTCGGTGTCGAACGGATGATGGAAGAACTCACGGCGCGCCGCGACCGCGTCGAAACCGCGCTGGCGCTCGGCGCGACGCGCTGGGAAGCCGCGCAGGACGCTGCACGCCAGGCCGTGCGCGCCGGCATGCTGCCGACGCTGAACCAGATGGCCGTCGTCGGCGTCGTGAGCCTGCCGGGAATGATGACGGGCCAGGTGCTGGCGGGCCAGTCGCCGCTGCAGGCCGTGCGCTACCAGATCGTGATCATGTTCCTGATCGCCGCGGCCTCCGCGCTCGGCACGGTCGGCGCGGTGCTGATGACCTATCGCCGGCTGTTCTCGGCCGATCACCGCTTCCTCGCCGCGCGGCTCGAAGAACGCGCGCACTGACACGCGGCGCGCTCGCGCGATACGTTCGCGCGGTTCGCCGGTCAGCGCGCGCTGCGGCGCTTGCCGAGCGCCTGCCGCAACGCAGCCGGGATGTCCGCGTCCGGCGCGAGCCCGTCGACCGACGCGACGAGCCTTACCGCACGCGGCGTCGTCACATAGGCCTGCGCGCCGACATAGCCGCCGCTGCCGGCCGAGCGCGTCGTCACGACGAGCGCCTGCGGCGCACGTGCACCGAGGTCGGCCGTGAATGCATCGGTGACCGTACCGTCACGCGCATGCAGCGTGCCCGTCACGTAATCGTCGGTATCGAAGCCGGGGGCGGCATGCGCGGTCGAATACACGCGCACCGCGTAGCTGCCGGTCGAGCACGGTTCGAGCGCGCCGCTCGACACGACCGCCACCTGCTGCCGCGACGGCAGCTCGACTTTCTTCACGAAACCGCAATCGTCGGCCGCGTGCGCGTGCGCGGCGACGAACGCAAGGGCACACAACAGCGCGCGCATTCGGTATTTCATCGGGATGTCGTGACAGGAAGGTGATGATGCGGGCGAGCATAGCGTGACATTCGCATGACGTCACGCAGGCCGCTTTGCGATGCTGTCGCACGGCGAGCGACGAACGGCTGCCATGCCGTTGAAGCAGGTCGCGAGAAAGCATCGTGACGGCGACACGAAGCGGTCACGTGTCGCCGCGTGGTACCGCAAATCGAATCCGTTGCGCGCGCACCTGGTCCGACGCCGGCCCGCGCACACCGTTCAACGCTTGATCGACACCGTCACCTTCGTGCCGTCGCTCATCGTGACGGATTTCGACCCGCCGTTGGTCGGGATCGACACCCACTTCACCTGGCTCACCGACACGACGTCCGGGCACTGCAGCGACTTGCCCCCGGCCGTCACGTTGCGCGTGCCCTTCGGCGCGGCCGCCTGGAAGCTCAACTGCACGTTGGCGATCCCCTTCGCGTCGATCGACGGCGCGAGCCGCACCTGGGTCTGGCGCACCATCGCGCCGTTCTCGTCGCGCGGCAGGCTGTCGGCATTCGGGCAACCGTCCGGCATCGCGACCGCCCCGCTCGGCGGCACCGACTTCCAGTTGAAGTCGTCCGTCTCGCCCGAGCGGATCTTGCGGGTCTCCTGCGTATTGCCGAAGGTCTTCGAGTCGACCTTGACGGTGTATTCGAGCTGTCCGGTCCCGCCGCCCTTCAGGCTGCCCTTGACCGGCGGCGCCGCGAATACGCTCGCGCTGACGCACGCCGCCACGAACACGACCGACCACGATGCGGCGACTGACAAGCTGCGTTGGCTCATGCTGACCTCCTTGGTATGCGGCGGCACGCGCGTGCCGCACGGTTTTCGATGCATGATGCGCTGCCAGTCTACCGCCAAGCGGCATGCAATGCGCCGCAAACGCATCGGGTGTTACCCCGCTTGCGTTCGCGGCGCCGCAACCTTACGCGCGATGCCGGCTCAGAAGCCGCTCAGCACGAGCTTGCCGATCGAGCGCCCGGCCTCGAGCAACTGGTGCGCGCGCCGCACGTTCGCGGCGTTGATCGTGCCGAGCTGCTCGCCGACCGTGGTGCGCAGCGTGCCGCCGTCGACGAGCCGCGCGACTTCGCCGAGGATGCGGTGCTGTTCGATCATGTCCGGCGTCTCGAACATCGCGCGCGTGAACATGAATTCCCAGTGAAACGCGGCACTCTTCGCCTTCAGCAATTCGACCGGCACCGGCTTGTCGTTCTCGACGATCGTGCAAATGCCGCCCTGCGGCCGGATTACCTCCGCAGCGGCAGGAAAGTGACGATCCGTATCGTTGAAAATCAGCACGTAGTCGACGTCCGGATGCCCGGCCTCGCGCAGCTGCGCAGGCAGGTCGCCGAAATGGTCGACCACCGCGTCCGCGCCCAGCGAGCGCACCCACTCGGCCGACGCCGGCCGAGATGCGGTCGCGATCACGTGCAGCTTGCCGAGCGTCTTCGCGAGCTGGATCGCGATCGAGCCCACGCCACCCGCGCCGCCGATGATCAGCACCGACTTGCCGGCGTCCGCGCCCTGCGGCGAGACACGCAGCCGGTCGAACAGCGCTTCCCATGCGGTCAGCGCGGTGAGCGGCAGTGCGGCGGATGCGGCGAAATCGAGCGTGCGCGGCTTCAGCGCGGCGATCCGCTCGTCGACCGTATGGAATTCGCTGTTCGCGCCCGGCCGCGTGATGCTGCCCGCGTAGAACACTTCGTCGCCCGGCCGGAACAGCGTGACGTCGGCGCCGACCGCGACCACCGTGCCGGCTGCGTCCCAGCCGAGCACGCGCGGCGTGTCCTCGACCTGCGGCTTCGGCGCGCGCACCTTGAAGTCCACCGGGTTCACGGAAATCGCCTCGACCTTCACGAGCAGGTCGCGCGGGCCCGGCACGGGCTGCGGCAGCTCCACGTCGAGCAGGGCTTGCGGGTCGTCGATCGGCAGATAACGGGTCAGTCCAACGGCTTTCATCACGACACTCCTTCAGGAAATCCTGTGGGCCGCGGCGCAGCCCCATGAACGTCATCGTAGGCAACCCGATCCTTCGAGAAAAGCGCTATATTTCCTGAAACATTTTCAGGAATTTCAGAATAATGACGTCCGACCCGATTCCGGCCCCCGACAAGCCGCTCGACCTGCTCGACGTCGCGCTGTTCGTGCGCGCGGCGCTGCTCGCGAACGTCACCGCGGCCGGCCGTGAATTCGGCGTGTCGGCCGCGGTCGCGAGCGCGCGCATCGCGCAGCTCGAACGCCAGCTCGGCGCGCGGCTGCTGCACCGCACCACGCGCCGCATCAGCCTCACGCAGGACGGCGAAGTCTTCATGGCGCACGCCGACACGCTGCTGTCGGCCGCCGATGCCGCGCGCGCGTCGGTCGGCCACGGCCGCACCGAGCCGTACGGGCGGCTGAAGGTGTCGATGTCGTCGTCGTTCGGCCGCCAGCATGTCGCACCGGTGATTCCCGCGTTCCTGCGCCGCTATCCGTCCGTGTCGCTCGACCTGCGGCTGTCGGACGAGATCGTCGACCTCGTCGACGACGGCTACGATGTCGCGATCCGCCTCGGCGCGCTGAAGGATTCGACGCTCGTCGCGCGCAAGCTCGCCGCGAACCGCCGCGTGCTGTGCTGCTCGCCCGCGTATCTCGCCGAACACGGCACGCCGCGCCATCCGGCCGACCTCGCGCACCACGAATGCGTGATCCTCGGCGACCAGCGCGACTGGTCGTTCGCCACGCCGCAAGGCCCGCTCACCGTGCGGGTGGGCGGCCGGCTCGTCGCGAGCAACGGCGAGGCGATCCGCGAAGCGCTCGTCGACGGCTTCGGGATCGCGATCAAGTCGACCTGGGACGTCGGCCCGCTGCTCGCGAGCGGCGCGCTTGTCACGGTGCTCGACGACTATCCGTTCGCGGAAGACATCGCGATCTGGGCCGTCTACCCGAGCCGCGCGCACGTGCCGCTGAAGACGCTCGCCTTCATCGCGTTCCTGGCCGCGCATTTCGGCGATCCGCCGTATTGGGATCGCGCGGACGGGCAATGACCGCCGCGCCGCACGCGGTTTCGATCCGCCCCTGACCGCCGCGTGCGGCCAACCGGCTACAATGGCGCGTTCGCCACGCAAGGGCCCGACGCCGGACGGGGCCCGCATCGGCAGGCGGCTGCCCGTTGGCCGCCTACGCATTTCATTCGCTTCCCAACCATCCCGTCATGACCCACAACCTCGTCATCCAGAGCCTTGCGCCGCTGTCGGACGCCCATCACACCCCGCTGCTCGCGCTGTCGCGCGGCACCCGCATCGTGCAGACCGACGATCATGCGCTGCGGATCGACAACGCGAACCCGGCGCAACGCCTCGACATCGATGCTTACTGCGGCACGCACGCGCTCGACTTCGCGTTCGTCGAGGCCGGCCTCTCGCTCGGCGATTTCGGGCTCGCCGTGATGGACATGGATTCGACGCTGATCACGATCGAATGCATCGACGAAATCGCCGATTTCTGCGGGCTGAAAACGCAGGTCGCCGAGATCACCGAAGCGTCGATGCGCGGCGAGATCCGCGACTTCAACGAAAGCCTCACGCGCCGGGTCGCCCTGCTGGCGGGACTCGACGCGCATGCGCTGGAACGCGTGTACGAGGAGCGGCTGCAACTGTCGCCGGGTGCCGAGAAGATGCTCGCCGGCGTAAAGGCCGCCGGCATGAAGACGCTGCTCGTATCGGGCGGCTTCACGTTCTTCACCGAACGGCTGAAGGCCCGCCTCGGCCTCGACTACGCGCATGCGAACACGCTCGAGATCGTCGACGGCAAGCTGACCGGCAAGGTGCTCGGCGAGATCGTCAACGCCGACGTGAAGGCGCGCCTGCTGCGCGAGACGTGCGCGTCGCTCGGCCTCGAGCCGAGCCGTGCGATCGCGATGGGAGACGGGTCGAACGACCTGAAGATGATGGCCGAAGCCGGGCTGTCGGTCGCATACCACGCGAAGCCCGTCGTGCGCGATGCGGCGACGGTCGCGTTCGATCACGTCGGCCTCGACGGGCTGCTGCGGCTGTTCTGATCCCGCGGAATCCGAAATGAAAAACGCCGGCGCGATCCAACATCGCGCCGGCGTTTTGTTTTTCCGAAGGCCGTGATCGGCTGGCGATCAGCCCAGTGCGGCCTGCATCGCGCGCTCGATGTCCGCGCGCAGGTCGGCTTCATCTTCCAGGCCGACATAGAAACGCACCAGCGTGCCGCGATGCGCCCAGTCCGGGCGCATCGACGCGACGTCGTAAGGCATCGCGAGGCTGCACGCGCCGCCCCAGCTCCAGCCGATCGCGAACAGCTCGAGCGACTCGACGAAGCGGTCGACCTGCTCCGCGCTGTAGCGTTCGTCGAACACCACCGAGAACAACCCGCCCGCGCCGGTGAAGTCGCGCATGAACGACGCGTGCCCCGGGCAATCGGCGATCTGCGGGTGCAATACCGCCGCGATCTCCGGCCGCGCCTTCAGCCATTGCGCGAGCGCAAGCGCGCTCTTGCTGTGCGCGTCGAAACGCACCTGCATGCTCGGCAGGCTGCGCAGCACGAGCGAGCAATCGTCGACCGACACGCCGACGCCGCAGCGCATCCGCGCGAGCTTCAGCTTCGCGTGCAGTTCCGCATTCGCGGTGATCGTCGCGCCCATCAGCACGTCGCTGCCGCCCGACTGGTATTTGGTCAGCGCCTGCACCGAGATGTCGACGCCGTGTTCGAACGGCTTGAACGCGAGCCCGGCCGAAAAGGTGTTGTCGATCGCGGTAACGATGCCGCGCGCCTTCGCGGCCGCCGTGATCGCCTGCACGTCCGGCACTTCCATCGTCACCGAGCCGGGCGCCTCGATCCAGATCAGCCGCGTGTTCGGCTGGATCAGGTCGGCGATGCCGGCGCCGATCAGCGGATCGTAGAAGCGCGCGGTGATGCCGAAATCCTTCGCGAGCCAGTTGCCGAAATCGGCGTTCGGCCCATACACGTTGTGCGGAATCAGCACGTCGTCGCCGGCTTTCACGATCCCGAAGTAGACGTTCATGATCGCCGCGAGACCCGACGGCTGCAGCAGCGCATGCGAGCCGCCCTCGATCTCGGCGAGCCGCTGCGCGAGCGCGAGCGACGTCGGCGTGGCGTGCAGCCCGTAGCGCCATTGGTTGTCGTTGTGCCAGACGAGCGCACGCATCGTCGCGAGATCGGGAAACACGACCGTCGACGCGCGCGCGACCGGCGGCACGAACGAACGGAAGCCTTCCGGGATCACGTCGTCGGGTTGAACGATGCGGGTTTGCAGTGCGCGCTTGGGAGTGGATGCAGTCATGACTGGAAGCCGGGCACGAGGCCGTTCGGTTGCGGAATATGCAGCTAGATTAGCCAAAATCGGCGCAATTGGCCCGGTACAATGCGCGCCGCGCGCACCGAGCCAGCGCGGGTTCAGTCGTCGGTGCGCAGATTGACGATGCCGCCCACCGTCTCGATTTCCTGCACGCGGCCGTCGCGCACCTGCAGCGCCGCGCGCTTGCCAGGCGCGAGACGCAGCACGACGGGCTGCGGATCCGACTCGTCCGAATTCATCCGGTCGGCTTTCAGGGCACCTGTCGCGTCGAAGCGGCCGATCCACACGCCCGTGATGTTCGTGCCGTCGTTCGATTCCTCGATTTCCAGCGTGTCGCCGTCGCGATCGCCCGCGAGCAGCACGACCTCGCCCGTATCGGCGAACTGGTATTCACCGTGCACGCCTTCCTCGTCCGTCTTCGGGCCGAGATGCACGACGATCGGCCGGTCACCGAGCGTGCCTTCGTAGCGCGGCAGGCGGGCGAACTCGGGATTCGGCTTCAGCGGCCGCGCCATTGCCGGTTCATCCTGCTGCGCGCCCGGCGCGACGGCCTGCGCGGCGACGGCGCCCGGCAGCGCCGTGCCCGCCGCCAGTGCGCCCGCGACGACGAGCGCCCGTTGCCATTGCGAATATCGACCCACCTTGTGTTGCTCCTTGCTTCAGATTCGCTCGAAAATCGCGGCGATGCCCTGCCCGCCGCCAATGCACATCGTCACGAGCGCATTGCCGTGGCCGGCGTGCGCATGCCGCGTCAGCCCTGCATCAGGCGCTCCACCGCATCGCGGTGCGGAATCGGCGCGACCGCGCCGTAGCCCGTCGTCGACAGCGCCGCCGCGGCGTTCGCATAACGCGCCGCCGCGAACGGATCGTCGCCCGCGACGATCCGCGCGACGAAAGCGCCGCCGAAGCAGTCGCCCGCGCCCGTCGCATCGACAGCCTGAACGGCGAAGCCCGGCACGACGCGCCGCTCGTTCGGCGTCGCCACGTAAGCGCCGTCCTTGCCGAGCTTCAGCGCGACGACCTGCGGCCCGTGTTCGAGCATCGCATCGACGATCGCGTCGCGATCGTTCGCGCCCGTCAGTGCCGTCACGTCGTCCCAGCTCGGCAGGCAGATATCCGTCTGGCGCAGCGCCTCACGCATCACCGCGCGGGCGCGCGGCAGCGGCCACAGCTTCAGGCGCAGGTTCGTGTCGAAGCTGACCTTCGCGCCGTGGCGGCGAGCGTGGTCAGTCGCCGCGAATGCGGCATCGCACGCCGCCGTGCTGATCGCGAGGCTGATGCCCGACAGGTGCACGGCCTTCGCGGCGGCCAGGGCATCGAGCGGCAGATCACCTGTTGCATAGCGGCTCGCAGCCGAGCCCGCACGCAGGTAGTCGAACTGGTGACCGTCGGCGCCATGCGTGACGAAGTACACGCCGGTCGGCGCCGTGCGGTCGACGCGCACGTACGTCGTGTCGACGTTTTCCGCGCGCCACATGTCGGCCAGCAGGCGACCGAACGGATCGTCGCCGATCGCCGACACGAAGCCCGTCGATGCGCCCTGGCGCGCCGCGGCGATGCAGAAGTTCGACGTGTCGCCGCCGAAGCCCTGCAGGAATTCAGGCCGGCCCGGCTGCGACTGGTTGAATTCGATCATCGCCTCGCCGAGCGCGAGGATCTCCGGGAATGCGGCGGCCATCGCTTACACCTCGCCCCACAGATCGTGGCCGTCGGCGCCCGTGATCTTCACGGACACGAAATCGCCGACCTTGTAGCGCTTCGATGCCTTCGCCGCCGGCTCGACATAGACGACGCCGTCGATCTCCGGCGCATCGGCCGCCGTACGGCCGATGCCGCCTTCGTCGCTGACTTCGTCGATCAGCACCTTGAGGGTCTTGCCGACCTTGCGCTGGATGCGGTTCGCCGACACTTCCTCGGCGACTTCCATGAAGCGCGCGCGGCGCGCCTCGCGGACTTCATCCGGCAGCGCGCCGTCGAGTTCGTTCGCGGTCGCGCCTTCGACCGGCGAATACGCGAAGCAACCGACGCGATCGAGTTCCGCCTCGCGGATGAAGTCGAGCAGCGTTTCGAACTGCTCTTCCGTCTCGCCGGGGAAGCCCGCGATGAACGTACTGCGGATCGTCAGGTCCGGGCAGATCTCGCGCCACTTCTGCACGCGCTCGAGCACCTTCTCGGCGTTCGCCGGACGCTTCATGCGCTTCAGCACTTCCGGGTGCGCGTGCTGGAACGGCACGTCGAGGTACGGCAGCACGTGGCCCTTGAACGGGCCTTCGGCCATCAGCGGAATCACTTCGTCGACGCTCGGATACGGATACACGTAGTGCAGGCGCACCCATGCGCCGTACTGCGCGGCGAGTTCGCCGAGCGCGGCGACCAGGTCGGTCATGCGCGTCTTGATCGGCTTGCCGTTCCAGAAGCCCGTGCGGTATTTCACGTCGACGCCGTACGCGCTCGTGTCCTGCGAGATCACGAGCAGTTCCTTCACGCCCGACTTGAACAGGTTCTCGGCTTCCAGCATCACTTCCGCGACCGGGCGCGACACGAGGTCGCCGCGCATCGACGGGATGATGCAGAACGTGCAGCGGTGGTTGCAGCCTTCGGAAATCTTCAGGTATGCGTAGTGGCGCGGCGTGAGCTTGATGCCGGCGGCGGGCACGAGATCGGTGAACGGATCGTGCGGCTTCGGCAGGTGCGAATGCACGGCCTGCATCACTTCGCCCACCGCATGCGGGCCGGTGACGGCGAGCACCTTCGGGTGGACTTCCTCGATCAGGTTCGAGCCGCTGGCGCTCGACTTCGCGCCGAGACAGCCGGTGACGATCACCTTGCCGTTCTCGGTCAACGCTTCGCCGATCGCGTCGAGGCTTTCCTGCACGGCTTCGTCGATGAAGCCGCAGGTGTTCACGACGACGAGGTCGGCACCGTCGTAGGTGCCGGAGATTTCATAACCTTCGGCGCGCAATTGCGTGATGATCTGTTCGGAGTCGACGAGCGCCTTCGGGCACCCGAGGGATACGAACCCTACTTTGGGGGATTGGGACATCTGGAATGTGGGGGCGTGGCAGCAAAAGCGTGAGTTTACAGCCATTTAGGGGTGGCGAGGCAAAACAGGCGATCGGCGGCGGCACCGACCGTCGAATCGGATGCACGGCGCGCCGGCGGCGCCGTCATGCGACGGCTGCCCGATGCGCCCCTTTCACTTTGAAACAGTGCATCGCCGCGCGACCGGCTCACGCGATGTCCGAAACCGACGCATTTGAAGCGCCGACGGCGCCGCGCTTCCTTTGATCCCGGTGAGACTCTCGATCGAGCGGAAGGCAAAGCGCACCTGCATTCACGACATTTCATGGCCGGGTCCTGCCGACGAGTGCGCCGGCTCTGTCCCAAACATTCGAACTCGTCTCATTTCACGATAATGGGGCGCAAAGTAGCATTGCGCACGAGCCTCCCTGCCCCTCGGCTGCACTGCCGCATGGGGTCAAATCTGGCGCATCGGCTTCCTCCCGACGTCGTTTGCCGGCAAACCCAAGGACGATGCGCCACTGAAGAAGTCCAGGCCCGACAATCGCTTTCAGGTGATCTGCACGTTCAACGGGGATCGCGCCGTCTGTCGCTACGCGTCGACCGTCAAGCAACGTACGGCCGTCGACGAACGCATCACGGCTGCGATGTCCCCGCAACGCGCCATCGGTCAACATGCATCGGAGAATATGAAAAACTTCGCGTTCGCCGCGCTCGACGCATCGCAGTCAACTGACCGCCGAGCCGGCACCCGATCTTCCGCGTTCATCCTGCCCATACAAAAGGACGCTACATGTCAGTACGACGTTTGATATGCACCTGGCTCTCGCTGTGCCCGTTGATTGCAGGCACGGCGACGGCCCAACCTGTCGAGGTACCGGGCTTTAGCCACGTGCGCTCCCTGGGCGGTATCGACGAATACCGTCTGGATGCCAACGGCCTTACCGTGCTTGCCGCGCCCGATCCCGCTGCGACCGTGGTCAGTTTCCAGGTGTTGTACCGGGTGGGTTCACGCAACGAAGCCGCGGGCACGACCGGCGACACTCACCTGCTCGAGCACCTGATGTTCAAGGGCAGCCGGCACTACAACAAGGCGCTCGGCAATTCACTGAACAGCTACATGGAGCGAGTGGGCGCGAACTTCAACGCCACCACTTCGATGGACCGCACCAACTACTTCGGCACGCTCGGGCGCGATGCGCTGGAAGGCTACATCGCGATCGAGGCCGACCGCATGCGCAACCTCCTGCTCCGCCCGGAAGACCTGGCCAGCGAGATGACGGTAGTACGCAACGAGTACGAGCGAGGCGAGAACAGTCCGTTCACCGCCTTGTTCCAGCAGGTCATGGCCACGGCCTACCAGGCACACCCCTACCACCATCCCACCATCGGCTGGCGTAGCGACATCGAGCATGCGAGCGTGGACACGCTGCGCCGTTTCTACGACACCTTCTACTGGCCGGACAACGCCACCGTCATCCTGGTCGGCGATTTCCGGCCGGACCAGGCGTTGGGGTGGGTCAGGCGGTATTACGGCGGCATCCCGCGCGCGCCCAAGGCCATTCCCGCTGTCACGACCGAAGAGCCGCAGCAGCAGGGGCCGCGAAGGCTGGTGCTCAAGCGCGCGGGCGCAACGGGCAATCTGATCATCGCCTTCAAGGGGCCGCGCGCGCTCGACCCCGATGCGGCTGCGTTGACCGTACTGGGCCTGGTATTGAGCCAGGGCAAGAGCAGCCGGCTGTATCGCGCACTGGTCGACACCACGGTTGCCACGCAAGCCGGCGCCGGCTTTCATGCGATGCGCGATCCCGGTCCGTTCGTCGTGACGGTCAGCCTGCCGCCCGACGCGAAACACGAGCAGGCCGAGAAAATCGCCTGGACCGAACTGGAGCGGACCAAGACCGAGGGCGTCACTCGCGACGAAATCCAGCGGGTGCTGGGCCCTTACCGGGCCGATCAGGTCTACCAGCGCGACGGCGTCCGCTCGACGTCCGCCCGATTGGGCAACGCGGTCTCGCAGGGCGACTGGACCCTGTACGTCACCGAGCTTGAAGCACTGGAAAAGGTGACGCCCGCCGATGTGCAGCGCGCAGCCCGCAAGTACCTCATTGAAAACCAGAGCACCACCGGCTGGTTCGTCCCGGAGAAATCGTCATGAAGCATGTTCGTTTCAACCATCTGCGGACGTGGTTCGTGTGGTTCGCCGTGCTATGCCTGCCTGTTGCGGCTCAGGCAGGCATCGCCGACCGCGTCGTGCGCGCCCAGGCCGGCAGCATCACGCTGTTGACCTATTCGATGTCGCCGCAGGAAATGGTGTCCGTGACCGGCGTGATGCCCCTGGGCGATGCCGACACGGCCAGCAAGGCGGCCAATCCCGCCGTGCCGTTGCTGACGGGCATGTTGCTGCAGGAGGGCAGCACCCGTCGCGACAAGGTGGCGATCTCCGCGCTGCTGGAGAGCCTGGGCGCCCAGTTGTCGTTCCAGACCGACGGCGGCTATGTCGGCATACACGGCCAAAGCCTGACCAAGGATTTGCCGACGCTGATCGACCTGATGGCCGAGCAGTTGCGCCTGCCGGCCTTCAAGCCGGAGGAGCTGGCCAAGGCCAAGAGCCGGCTGGAGGCCGCGGTCCGTAACGCCGGAGAAAACCCGTCGGTTCGGGCCACCGAGGCGCTGAATCGGGCCATTTACCCCGATGCCCACGTCAACGCACCGGTGCCGCGCGAACGGATGCTCGAAGCGATCGCCGCTGCCACGCTGGACGACGTCAAGGCCTTTCATCAAGCCTATTACGGGCCCGCCCACATGACGCTGGTCGTGGTCGGCGGCGCGGACCCTCGACGCCTGCAGTCCACGGTGACCGAAGCCTTCGCGGGCTGGAGCGGGGGCCGGGCACTCGTGCGCCAAAGCCCGCCACGCAAGGCAAGCCGTCCCGACACGCAGCGCATCGCCATGGGGGACAAGGAATCCGTCAGCGTGATGCTGGGTCAGGCCATCGACCTGCGCGCCAACGATGCCGACTACCTGCCCCTCAGCGCGGCTGTCAACATCCTGGGCAACGGCTTCACCGGCCGCCTGATGGCAGGGGTCCGCGACAAGGAAGGCCTGACCTATGGCATCCGCGCCGGCCTGGCCGGGCTCTCCCTGATGGACGGCGGATTCGTCATCACCAGCAGCTTCGCCCCGCCCCTGCTGGACAAGGGCGTCGCCAGCACGCGCCGGATTCTGGATGCCTGGTGGAAACAGGGCGTTACCCAAACGGAACTGGATGCGCGCAAGGACGGCATGATCGGCCGCCATCAAGTCGCGATGGAAACCACCGGGCAGATGGCCGCCATGATCGCCCAGACGGTGCTCCAGGACCGCCCGCTGAGTGACCTGGACACCTATCCCGAGCGCGTCCGCGCGTTGACCGTCGAGCAGGTCAACACCGTCATCCGCACGTACCTGGCCCCTGACAAGATGACATTGGTGGAAGCAGGCACGTTTGCGGCGAAATAACCGCCGCCTCGCTTCGTTCCGTGCCCCGCCCGGCTTCGGCCGGGCCGCTGCCATCGCACGATGGTGCGTGCGCCTGCGCTTCGCAGAACGCGACGGATGCACCTTCCCGCCGACAGTCGCCCTCACCGACCGGTTTTGACATTCCGCGCCGGTCGCCCAGTCCTCGCTCTGGCTACTGATGCGCGCACGATGCTGCACATGGACCGTGCCGAAACACGCATAGGAAACGTGCGTGCCGCTCGCGTCGGTTCGATGCGGGATGAGGGGCTGCCGGCTTGCCGTCAACGCCATGCGCGGCAAGATGCGTGGCCACTTCCCGAACGATGAGGCGGCGATCAAGCCGCTCTGGCCGGCGCTTCGCAACGTGCCGGCCAAGACC
Source organism: Burkholderia contaminans (assembly GCF_029633825.1). NCBI lineage: Bacteria > Pseudomonadati > Pseudomonadota > Betaproteobacteria > Burkholderiales > Burkholderiaceae > Burkholderia > Burkholderia contaminans. The sequence continues at coordinate 3,170,916 of NZ_CP090640.1, forward strand.
GTGCGGTCCGCCTTCGACTGGAAATCGGCGAAGTGACGGCGATCCACCCGCACGCCGCGCTTCCCGACAATTCCGCCGGAACCGCCCCGTCGCTATGCGAAAATCGCAGCGTCCACTCTCTTCGCTCTCTTCCATTACCCAACGGGGCTCGCATGACCACCCACATCACGATCGAATTCACCGAACACGCAGCCGAAGCCATTGGCGAGCAAACCAGCACCAGCTTCTCCTACGACCAGGGCGCGCACGTACCGCAACCGGGCGACTTCGTCGAGCTCGAGAATTCGCGCCAGACATTTCTCGTGATCGGCCGCGTGTTTTCGCTCAAGGCAAACTACTGCGCGGTCAAGCTCGTGCTCGATCTGCCGCCGCACGACGACGAGCAAGGATTCCCGGCATGAAACAAGCCGGGCCGGTAACGTCGGCCATCGCCCACGCCCGGCCCGCCTCGTATTGAACCGCCAACCACGAGCACGTAAAAAAGCCCGCTGACGCGGGCCCATACAACAGACCAATCCAATCCGGCGCTCACGGAAACTTCGCAGCCGTCAGGCACCGATCGAACCACAAAGCATCGTCTCCATCGCCGATGGGCCACATTTCCGCATCGAGTTGCGGCAACCCGGCTACCGGCGCTGAAGCACGGTTATCGTCACCGGACGCCCCGGCACGCATCCACGCCGATTGCCTTCCGCCGTTGTCGCATGCACTCGCATGCGCCTGCGCTTCGCAGAACGCCACCGGTCGCACCTTCCCGCCGTCGGCCGCACTCACGGAGCGATACTGATAAACCGCACCGGTCGCCCAGTCCTCACTCTGGCTGCAGACCCTCGCGCGATGCTGCACATGGACCGCGCCGAAACACGCGTAGGAAACGTGCGCGCCAGTCGCATCGTCGGGAATGAAATCGCAGTTCGCATCGAAACCGGTGAGCGGGCCACCCGTGTATTTCACGAGCCACTGGCGCTCGGCCTGCGCACGCGCGATCAACCCCTTGTTCGATTGATCGGCCAGTACGGCGGTGCGCCGATCGATTGCCTTGCGCACTTCGTCGACGGCGAGCGCACGACCTTCGTAATCGGCGTCGAGACGTTTGTTGCGCGCGTCGATCCAGCGGCGCTGGCTGCGCACCAGCATGTCGCGGATAGCCGTGTCCGGTGCGGCCTTCAGCGCGCCCGTATACGCCGAATTCATCCGCGTGTCGGCTGCCCGCAGCGCGGGGCTCGCGCAGATGCGCTTCTCGATCGGCTGCGCGGCTTTCGCGCAATCCATCGCAAAGCCAGGTGTCGCCAAGCCAATGCCCATCATGAACATCGAAGCAAAACCAGCCAGCCGGCCGGCCGATGCCACTCGAATCCCACGCATGCTTTCTCTCAGTCGGTTTTTTCTTGGTCGCACTGCCTCGAGGCAGCATCGCCGATCACGGCCTGTCGTGCCCGGGCGCCGGTATCGCGTTTCGCCGAAGGCAGCTCCACGCCACACCACGCAGCGCCGCTCATGGTACGCGTGCCTGCTCGAACGCGCACCGTCAGGCACGGCGCGCCCCGGTGTTCCTTCGCAGGTGACTGGATCTCGATCGACTGGACAACGATCATGCACACCCGAACCCGGCACGCGCATTCGGTGCCGACGATCATGAACGACCGTCGGTGAGGGGAGCCGGCAGGCGGCGGCCGTACATCGTCGCGCCGGAACGCACGATCGGCCGGCCCGCACCGAGTTGCTTCGCGGCACCGACGTCGACGGGTTGCCCGTCGGTCGGCCTGCCGCGAAACCGTTACTTCTTTTCCGGCTCCGACGCGCCCGGCTGCTTGAACGGGAACGTGCTGAACATCGACTTCGCCTGGTTCTGCATCTGCTCCTGCATCTGCACGAACATGTTCTTCGACTGCTCGATGTAGCTGGTCATCATCCCTTGCATCATCGGCGCCTGCATGTTCATGAACTGCGACCAGACTTCCGGATTCATCGCATTGCCTTCGTACAGGTTCTTCGACTGATCCGCGAGTTTGTTCTGGATGTCGATGAACGCCTGGATGTTCTTTTCCAGGTACGTGCCCATCATGCCCTGCATCGCATGTCCGTAGAAACGGATGATCTGCGACAGCATCGACGACGAGAACATCGGCACGCCGCCGCTTTCCTCTTCTAGGATGATCTGCAGGAGGATGCTGCGCGTCAGGTCTTCGTTGGATTTCGCATCGACGACCTTGAAGTCCTCCTGCTCCAGCACGAGTTGCTTCACGTCGGTCAGCGTAATGTACGTGCTTGTCTCGGTATCGTAGAGCCGACGGTTCGGATACTTCTTGATGAGCCGTTCGGCCGTCTTCTTTGTAGTAGTCATGTAACGCCTTTGAGTGCAGCGTAGCGGAAGTGACGAATCCCCGCCGCCCGAATCCGGGAGGCGGGGGCCTTCGGAAAACGCCCGGCTGCGCGGCCACCCGGCCCGCGCAGCGCGGACGCTCAGCCCATGTGCAGGCCGCCGTTCAGCGAGAAGTCTGCGCCCGTCGCGAAACCGGAATCGTTCGACGCGAGCCACGCGACGATCGAACCGATTTCCTCCGGCCCACCGAGACGCCGCACCGGGATCGTCGCGACGATCTTCTCGAGCACGTCCGGTCGAATTGCCTTCACCATGTCGGTGCCGATGTAGCCCGGCGACACGGTGTTGACCGTCACGCCCTTCGTCGCGACTTCCTGGGCGAGCGACATCGTGAAGCCGTGGATACCGGCCTTCGCGGTCGAGTAGTTGGTCTGGCCGAACTGCCCCTTCTGGCCGTTCACCGACGAAATGTTGATGATCCGGCCCCAGCCGCGTTCGACCATCCCGTCGATCACCTGCTTCGTCACGTTGAACAGGCTCGTCAGGTTGGTGTCGATCACGGCGGTCCAGTCTTCGTGCGTCATCTTGCGGAACACGACGTCGCGCGTGATGCCCGCATTGTTGACCAGCACGTCGATCTCGCCGACTTCGGCCTTGACCTTGTCGAACGCTTCCTTGGTCGAGTCCCAGTCGCCGACGTTGCCTTCCGACGCGATGAAATCGTACCCGAGCGCCTTCTGCTCCTCGAGCCATTTCACCCGGCGCGGCGAGTTCGGGCCGCAACCCGCGACCACCTTGAAGCCGTCTTTCGACAGGCGCTGGCAGATGCTGGTGCCGATGCCGCCCATCCCGCCCGTTACGTACGCAATTCGCTGAGACATAAATCTCACTCCATTTTTTGGTTTCGAGAGCTGCCGGAGGCCCCCTCTGACTTCACGTGACGCCGGCCGAAGCTGCAATCGGCCGGCACACGGATTCGGTTCGCTGGTCGCGAATGGCCGGTTACGGACGGCCGGTTACGGACGCTCGACCGCGAGCGCGACACCCATCCCGCCGCCGATGCACAGCGACGCCAGCCCGCGCTTCGCATCGCGCTTGGCCATCTCGTGCAGCAGCGTCACCAGGATCCGGCAGCCCGACGCGCCGATCGGGTGCCCGATCGCGATCGCCCCGCCGTTCACGTTCACCTTCGACGTGTCCCAGCCCATCTGCTTGTGCACCGCCAGCGCCTGCGCCGCGAACGCCTCGTTGATCTCCATCAGGTCCAGGTCGCCCGGCGTCCAGCCCGCGCGCTCCAGCGCACGGCGCGAGGCCGGCACCGGGCCCATGCCCATCACGCTCGGATCCACGCCCGCGTTCGCGTACGCCTTGATCCGCGCCAGCGGCGTCAGGCCCAGTGCCGCCGCCTTCTGCGCCGACATCACCAGCACCGCCGCCGCACCGTCGTTCAGCCCCGACGCGTTCGCCGCCGTCACCGAGCCGTCCTTGGAGAACGCCGGCTTCAGCCCGGCCAGCGATTCCGCCGTCACGCCGTGACGCACGAATTCATCGGTGGCGAACTGCAGCGGCTCGCCCTTGCGTTGCGGAATCGCGACCGGCACGATTTCATCGTCGAAGCGGCCGGCCTTCTGCGCGGCTTCCGCCTTGTTCTGCGACAGCGCCGCAAACGCGTCCTGCTCTTCGCGCGTGATCCCGTATTCCTTCGCGACGTTCTCCGCCGTGATGCCCATGTGGTACTGGTTGTACACGTCCCACAGGCCGTCGACGATCATCGTGTCGACCAGCTTCGCGTCGCCCATCCGGAACCCGTCGCGCGAGCCCGGCAGCACGTGCGGCGACGCGCTCATGTTCTCCTGCCCGCCCGCGATCACGATCTCCGCATCGCCCGCGACGATCGCGTTCGCCGCCAGCATCACGGCCTTCAGGCCCGAGCCGCACACCTTGTTGATCGTCATTCCCGGCACTGCCGTCGGCAGCCCGGCCTTGATCAGCGACTGCCGTGCCGGGTTCTGCCCGGAACCGGCCGTCAACACCTGGCCCATGATCACTTCGCTGACCTGCTCGGGCTTCACGCCCGCACGCTCCAGCACCGCGCGGATCACCGTCGCGCCCAGTTCGGGCGCCGCAATCTTCGCAAGCGAACCGCCGAATTTGCCGACCGCGGTCCGCGCGGCCGATACGATCACTACGTCCGTCATTTCCCTTTCCTCCAGGCCCGCACGACACGGCGCATCGCTACCGGCCCTGTTAAAAAACTGCGGTGCACCGGACAGCCTGCGCCGCTGTCCGGTTTTCGTCAATCGCGCTGCAACACGTAACGGCCCGGCGCCGGCTCGATCACCGGGAACTGCGCGTTACCGGGCTGGGCGGGCGGCTCCACCTTGCGGCCGCCGTACTGGTCGAGCCATTCGACCCAGGTCGTCCACCAGCTTCCTGGATGCTCGATTGCACCGGCGAACCAGTCGTCCGCCGATTCGGGCAGGTCGCTGTCGTTGACCCAGTAGCTGCGCTTCTTCTTCGCCGGCGGATTGATCACGCCCGCGATGTGTCCCGACGCGCCTAGCACGAACTTCAGCGGGCCCGACAGGATCGACGTGGACGCATAGGCCGTCTGCCACGGCACGATGTGATCCTCGCGCGAACCGTAGATGAAGGTCGGCACGTCGATCAGCGTCAGGTCGACCGATTCGCCGCACACGGTCAGCGCGCCCGGCTCGCGCAGCTTGTTCTCGAGATAGGTATTGCGCAGGTACCACGCGTACATCGGGCCCGGCAGGCTCGTCGAATCGCTGTTCCAGTACAGCAGGTCGAACGGCGCCGGCGTGCGGCCCTTCAGGTAGTTGTCGACGACGTAGTTCCACACGAGGTCGTTCGGCCGCAGGAACGAGAACGTGTTCGCGAATTCGACGCCGCGCATCAGCCCCGGCTGCGTGCCGTTCTTGCCGCCGATGGTCTGCTCGCGCATCTGCACGTGCGCCTCGTCGACGAACACGTCGAGAATGCCGGTGTCGGTGAAGTCGAGCATCGCGGTAAGCAGCGTCATCGACGCGGCCGGATGTTCGCCGCGCGCGGCAAGCACCGCGAGCGCGGTCGCGAGCATCGTGCCGCCGACGCAAAAGCCGAGCGTGTTGATCTGCTCGCGGCCGCTGACCTGCTGCACGGCGTCGATCGCCGCGAGCAGGCCTTCGTTCATGTAGTCATCCCACGTCTTGTGCGCGACCGATGCGTCCGCGTTGCGCCACGACACGAGGAACACCTGATGGCCGTTCGACAGCGCATGCGCGACGAGCGAATTCTCGGGCTGCAGGTCGAGGATGTAGAACTTGTTGATGCAAGGCGGCACGATCAACAGCGGCCGCTCGAACACCTTGTCCGTCTTCGGCGTGTACTGGATCAGCTGGATCAGGTCGTTCTCGTAGACGACCGCGCCTTCAGTACACCCGAGGTTCTTGCCGACCACGAACTGCGATTCGTCGGTCTGCGAAATCTTGCCGCGCTGCATGTCGCCGAGCAGGTTCATCATCCCCTGCCGCAGGCTTTCGCCCTGCGTTTCGAGGATCGATTTCTGTGCGTCGGGATTGAGCGCGAGGAAGTTGCTCGGCGCGGCCGCGGCCGTCCATTGCTGGACCGTGAAACGAATGCGCTCGCGCGTCTTCGGATCGGTCTGAAGCGCGTCGGCCAGTTCCTGCAGATAGCGCGCGTTGAGCAGATACCAGGCCGCCGCGAACGCATGCGCCGGCGACGCCTTCCACGCGTCGCCGCTGAAACGGCGGTCCTTCAGTTCGGGGGACTCCAGCTTCGCCGCGGCGGCCTGCTGCATCAGCGCCATGCAATCGCGCGCATAGTCGGCCTGCAGCGCCTGCAGCCGCTCGGGCGGAATCGCGGCAGCCGGCAGCTTCAATCCGGCGAACGGCGACGCCATCGCGCCGAAATCGGGCATCGACGGCATCTGGAACGGGAACGATGTCGGAAACTGGAATGTCGCGAACGGATTCACGGTGGCCGACGCAGTCGCGGCGCGTGCCGGATCTGCAAAACCGCGCCACGCGTTCAACCACGATTCGAACATCTGCTGCATCGGCTGGGCGGCCGGATCGAAACCAATGCTGCCCGGGGAAGTGCCCGCCTGAGCGGACGTCGACGATTTTTTCGATGCTGTCATTACCTGCCTTACCGGTGATTCGTGAGCGTCTATCGTGAAATCCTGCTCGCGCGCGGCATGCCGGCTGCGAGCCGGGCCGTCATGCTCTGGAGAGGCGTCTCCAGATTCTGCCGCAGTGCGGTATTTTTATCATTATCGTTTTCCCCATGTGAAGCGCGATGTCAAACCGCTGAACATTTCCGTACGGAGATAATCCTCGCACAACAGACGGGACAAGGGTTCCGGCGAAACATAAAACATTTGAGTCGACTTGACTTCGGGATTTTTCATTCAATCGCGAATGCAGCGCGGCGTGGCAGCCAGAATATCGAGATAACCCGATTTTGCGACGCAATAAACGCCACGGGCATGCGCATTCCGTCAATCGGCCAGCCAGATCGCTGCTGCCATGCGGCCCGTCACGCGATCGCGCCGGTACGAATAGAAGCGTGCCTGCTCGGTGACCGTGCAGGCCGTCCCGCCGCTCACGTGCGCAACACCCGCGCGCGCGAGACGCAGGCGCGCAAGCGCGTAGAGATCGGCGAGAAACTTGCCCGGCGCGCCATCGATCGCGACGAACGCAAGCCGGGTTTCATCATGCTCCGACTGCGGAGCCGTGTCGAGAAACGCGTCACGCACGTCAGCGCCCACCTCGAACGCCCGCGGGCCAATCGCCGGCCCGAGGTACGCATGAAGCGCGTCCGTCGCACCGCCCGCGAGTGCCGCGACACGCGCCGCGGTCTGCTCGACGATGCCGGCCGCCAGCCCGCGCCAGCCCGCATGTGCGGCGCCGACCGCGCGGCCCTGCGTGTCGCACAGCAGCACGGGCAGGCAATCCGCGACCATCACGACGCACACGGCACCCGCCCGGTCGGTGACGCTCGCGTCGGCCCGCACCGGCGCCGTCGCCATCGGCGCCGCCGCGATCACCTCGTCCGCTCGGACGATTTGCGCGCCGTGAACCTGCTCGAGCCAGGCAGCATTCGACTGGCCTGCCAGCGCCAGCAAGCGCGCGCGATTCCCGGCGACATGGGCCGGGTCGTCACCGGTATGCAGGCCGAGATTCATCCCGCCCGGCAGCGCGTCGCCGCCCTGCCAGCGCCCGTACGGGCCTTCGCTCACGCCGCCGTCACGCGTCGTGATCAGCGCGCGCACGCGCGGCGACACTTGCCAGTCGGGCTGCACGCAGTCCTGCCACGTCAACGGCGCCAGGTTCGTCATCGGCACTCACTCCTCCTCATCGTCCAGGTACGGCTCGTCATCGTGATACTCGCCGCCGAAATCGTCATCATCGTAGACACCGTCGTCGTCGTCGAATTCCTCGTCACCCTGCCCGAAACCGAGCGCCGCGACGAGTGCGTTCATGTCGTCCGGCAGCGGGCAGCGCCATTGCATCGCCTTGCCCGTGACCGGATGCACGAGACCGAGCCGCCATGCGTGCAGCGCCTGCCGCGCGAACCCGTCCGGCAGCGGCGTGACCGAGCGCTTGCCGCGCGCGCGCCCGTACACGGGATCGCCGAGCAGCGGGTGCCCGGCGTGCGCGCAGTGCACGCGGATCTGGTGCGTGCGACCGGTCTCGAGATCGCACTGGATCGCCGAAACCGGCTGACGTTGCCACAGGCATGTGTCAACCGTGCGGAAATGCGTGCGCGCGGGCTTGCCCGATGCGCCCGTGACGACGGCCATGCGCGTGCGTTCGCGCGGATCGCGGCCGATCGGCGCGTCGATCGTGCCTTCCTCGGGCATCGTGCCCCACACGAGCGCGAAATAGCGGCGCTTCACCGTGCGGGCCTGCAACTGGCGCACGAGGTCCGTCTGCGCGGCCAGCGTGCGCGCCACCACCATCAGGCCCGACGTCTCCTTGTCGAGCCGGTGGACGATCCCTGCACGCGGCAGGCCGGCCGCCGCATCACCGTAGCGATGCAGCAGCCCGTTGAGGATCGTGCCGCTCCAGTTGCCGGCGGCCGGATGCACGACGAGGCCGGCCGGCTTGTTGATGACGGCGAGCGCATCGTCCTCGTAGATCACGTCGAGCGGCACCGGCTCCGGCGTAAAGGCGAGCTGCTCGGGGAGCAGGTCGGGCACGAGTTCGATCTTCGCGCCGAGCGGCACCGGCTGGCGGATCTTCGCCGGCGCGCCGTCGACGAGCACGCGCTGCGCCTCGATCCAGCTCTGCAGGCGGCTGCGCGAGAATTCGGGGAACAGTTGGGCGAGCGCCTTGTCGAGGCGCTCGCCCGCAAGCGACATCGGCACTTCGACGACGCGCGGTGCTTCATCGACCGCTGCGGACGGCACGACGGGCGGCTGCATTGCGTCGCCAGTCAGATCGTCATCGAGGGAATCCCCCGAGGCAGCGTCGGCGGGCCGATCGCTTGGGCTATAATCTTCGCGATTTGGTGTGCCCGGCTGGGCATTCTGCGAACTTGAACGGGTCATTTAGACTGGGTCACCGAGACTTGAAGCTAGGACATGCGAGCATGATGAATTCGACCAAACGCACGGCCAGAACCGTCGCCGCCCGGGCTGCGGCGGTAGCGGCCGCGGCCCTCATCGCCGGCTGCCACGGCTTGCCGCAGAAGCAGGACGAGACGGCTACCTGGTCGAACAACAAATTATACTCAGAGGCCCAGGACGCACTGTCCGGTGGCGACTGGGGCAAGTGCGCGAAATATTTCGAATCGCTGCAAGGTCGCGATCCGTTCGGCCATTTCGCGCAGCAGGCGCAGATCAACGTTGCATACTGCAACTGGAAGGATAACGAAGCGGCCGCCGCCGACCAGGCCGTCGATCGCTTCATCCAGCTCCACCCCGATCATCCGGATATCCCGTACGCGTACTACCTGAAGGGGATGATCCACTTCAACGACGATCTCGGCCTGTTCGGCCGCTTCTCCGGCCAGGACATGAGCGAGCGCGATCCGCAGGCACTGCGCGAATCGTACGATGCGTTCAAGGTCGTCGTCGACCGCTTCCCGAAGAGCAAGTACGCGCCCGACGCCGCCGCGCGGATGCGCTACATCGTCAACGCGCTCGCATCGCACGAAGTGCACGCTGCCGACTACTACTACCGGCGCGGCGCCTACGTCGCGGCCATCAACCGTGCCCAGCTCGCGATCAAGGACTACAAGGGCGCCCCGGCGATCGAGGACGCGCTGCACATCATGATCCTGTCGTACGGCAAGCTGAACCAGCCGGAACTCGCCGAGGACACGAAGCGCGTGCTCGCCGGCACGTTCCCCGACAGTCCGTACGTCACGGGCCACTCGCGCCCCGGCTCGAAGAAGTCGTGGTGGCAGTTCTGACGAACGCACCGTACAGCCCGCGCTGCACGAACAAAAAACCCGGCCATCGAGCCGGGTTTTTTGTTGGCGCCGCATTCAGGCGGCACCGGTGCAATCGCGCGACGCTCGCCGCACGCACCGTCAGGAGCGCTTTGCCGAACGGTGCTCGTCGAAGAAGTCCTGAACGACCGCGATCTCGCGGGTCCGCTTGAACGGCGGCAGGCTCTGCCAGATCCGGCGCCCGTAGGGTTTGTCGACGAGCCGCGTGTCGCAGATCATCAGCACGCCGCGATCCGTTTCCGCGCGAATCAGCCGGCCCGCGCCCTGCTTCAGCGTGATCACGGCCTGCGGCAGCTGGTGCACGGCGAACGGGCTCAGCCCCTTCTTCGTCAGCGCGTCGAGCCGCGCGGCCAGCACCGGATCGTCCGGCGGCGCGAACGGCAGCTTGTCGATCACGACGAGCGACAGCGCGTCGCCGCGCACGTCGACGCCTTCCCAGAAACTCTGGCTGCCGACCAGGATCGCGTTGCCATATGCGCGGAAGCGGTCGAGGAGTTCGGTACGGCTTGCATCACCCTGCACGAGCAGCGGCGTGTTCCAGCCGCGCGACTCGATCACGTCGCGTAGCTTCGACGCGATCCGGTCAACCGCGCGCAGCGTCGTGCACAGCATGAACACGCCGCCACCGGATGCCTCGATCGCCGGCAGCGCGGCGTCGAAGACGGCATCGGTAAACGCCGGCGAAGACGGTTGCGGCAGGTTGCGCGGCACGTACAGCAGCCCTTGCGACTGGTAGTCGAACGGGCTTGCGAGCGTCATCGAGCGACGCGAGCTGAGGCCCATTTGCGCCGCATAGTGCGTGAAGTCGCCGCGCACCGACAGCGTGGCCGACGTGAACACCCAGGCACGCGGCACGCCCGCGCGCTGCTTGGCAAAGATCGGCGCGACCGACAGCGGCGTTTCGTGCAGCTGGACCGTATGCGCGAACACTTCGACCCAGCGCACCTTCTCGTTCGGATCGCCGTCGGATGCCGCCTTGTCGCCGGCCGCTGTTGCGTCGGCCTTTGCCGCCGCTTCCGTCGCGCCGGGTGCGACCCAGCCGGCCAGCAGGTCCTGCAGCTCGCGTGCGCGCCGCAGGCACGCGCCGAGCGATTCCGCCCGCTCGGCCTGGCTGGCAAGCGCCGACGCCAGCGCGTCGAGCGCAGCCTCGAGCGCATCGAGCGCGCCGAACATCGGGTGATCGTCGCCGAGCTGGGCGAGCGACATGCGGACGATCTGGTCGTTCGCGAACGCAAGGCGCAAGTCGCGCGCCGCGCGCTCGAGATCGCCGCCGAGCTTCACCCACTCGACCGCGTCGCGTGCGTGGCTCAGGCCTTCCGCCACCGTGTCGCGGGCGAGCTCGAGGATCTGCGTCGTCGACAGCGTCTCGCCGAAAAACAGCGTCGCCGTTTCGGGCAACTGGTGCGCTTCGTCGAAGATGACCGTGTTCGCGTTCGGCAGCAACTCGGCCATCCCCGTATCGCGCAGCATGATGTCCGCGAAGAACAGGTGGTGATTGACGACGACGACGTCGGCCTGCTGCGCCTCGCGCCGCGCCTGCATCACGAAGCATTCCTTGTAATGCGGGCATTCCTGGCCGAGGCAGTTGTCACGTGTCGACGTGACCATCGACCACACGGGCGCCGTTTCCGGCACGCTCGCGAGCTCGGCTTTGTCGCCGCTCTTCGTGATCTTCGCGAAACGGACGATTTCCTGCAGATAGGCCGTATCCTGCCGCGACGGCAACCGGCCGTTGTCGGCCGTGCGTTGCAGGTAGTAGTGGCACAGGTAGTTGGCACGGCCCTTCAGCATCGCGACCGACACCGGCACCGCGAGCGCGTTGCGCACGGTCGGGATGTCGCGCGCGAACAGTTGGTCCTGCAGGTGTTTCGTGCCGGTCGACACGATCACCTTGCCGCCCCACAGCATCGCGGGCACGAGGTATGCGTAGGTCTTGCCGGTACCCGTGCCGGCCTCGACGATCAGCGTGTTGTCGCCGGCATCGCTGTCGACTTCGGTTGCCGCGGCGTCCGCGCCCGTTTCGGCTGCCTTGTCGCCGTCGCCGAGGCGACGCGCCGGCCGCTTGCGGGTTTCGAAGATCTCGGGCTCGGGCATGCGGCGTGCGGACGCTTCCATCGCGGACGCGACGGCGCGCGCCATCTCGATCTGCGACGTACGCGGCCGATAGCCGTCCAGCGCGCGCGCCAGCAATCCGCCTTCGCCGAAGATCGTGTCGAGTTCGTCGACGCGCTTGCGGCTCAGCTCAAAGGCGCCTTCGGGCGCACGAGCGCGCCCGGCAGGCGACACGTCGCGCCGGGCATCGGGGGTGGCTTCAAGCGGTGAATTCAAGGCAAGCGTTCCTGTGTCCAGCGCCCGGGCGGCGCCGGCGCTTGCCAGGCCGCGCTCAGGCGCGCTTATCCGGTTCCAGCTGCGATTGCAGCAAAATGATTTTGTCCTTGGCCGCCAGCTTTTCCTTCTTCAGCCTGTGCAGCGTGATGTCGTCGATGTCGGAGTGCCCTTCCTTCAGCTCGATCTCCCGAGCGAGCTGCTGGTGCTGCTCCTGCAATGCAGCCAAACGGTTGTGCAACTCCTGCTGCTGTTCCGTGTGACGGTTTTGCATACTTGCCTCCTCATCGAAGCAGCGCGCCGACCGGCGTGCCAGCGCGCCCGAGACTGGTCTCGATCAATCCAACACGTTACTGCCCCTGCTGTTGCTTCTGCTGCGCCTTCTCGGCCGCTTCCTTCTGACGCTGCTCGACATCGGCCTTGTGCTGCTCGGCTTCCTTCTGCTTCTGCTCGTAGCGCGCGGCGTTGTCCGCCCGCTCCTGCGCCTTCTGCGCGGCCTGCTGGTGCGCCTGATCGAGCTTGCGCTGGAAGTCGCCCTGCTTCTGGTCGTATGCCTGCTTGTTCGCCGCGCGCTGCGGCCCTTCCGCGCCACGCTGCGCCTGCTTCAGCGCATTCTGCTCCTGCTTGTCGCGGAATGCAGCCGCGTTTGCCGCGTCGTTCGCCGCGCGCTGCGGTGCTTCCGCCGCGTTCTGCGCCGCCTTCAGCGCCTGCTGCTGGTCGCGCTGCTGCGCACGCACGGCCCGTTGCTCGTCGTTGAGCGCGAGTTGCTCCTGGCGGATGCTCGCCCGCTCGTCGCGCATCTGTTCACGTGCCTTGCCGAGACAGTGATTGACGAAGAACTTGCTGTAGCAATCGTGCTCGGCCACTGCATAACGATAATCGTTTTCTGCGGAACGTTGATTGAGCACTTTTTGACGGGCGTCGAAATCCGGTGCGGCCGTGGCCGTCACGGGCGCAGCCGCGGCGGCGGCCGGCGCGGTTGCATCCGAAGCTTGTGCGAACGCGCCGGAAGGCCCGGCAGACAAAGCCGCGGCGAGCGCTGCGCCGAGCGCGACGAGAGAAATTCGGGAAGTTGGCAACGTCGTAGGAAAGCTGCGGGACATGTGTCAAATTCTATCACCCCCGGCTGGACGCTCCGCCATTTATGGCAAAATGCCCCGCTTCACTCACCCGCGGCATCCGGCCCGACGGGCCCGCCACGCAGCCCGCCGCTTCGGGCCTGCCGGCCCCCGCCGCGATTTCAGCAGGCAGATCATCCACGACATGACGGAAACCGTAGCACTCAAGATCGTACAGCGCATCGCCACCGAACTGTCCGTCCAGCCGCGCCAGGTCGCGGCGGCAGTGCAACTCCTCGACGAAGGCTCGACCGTTCCGTTCATTGCCCGGTACCGCAAGGAAGTGACCGGCAACCTGGACGACACGCAGTTGCGCCAGCTCGAGGAACGCCTCCTGTATCTGCGCGAGCTTGAAGATCGCCGCGCGGCGATCCTGTCGAGCATCGACGAACAGGGCAAGCTGACCGACGAACTGCGCTCCGCGATCGACGCGGCCGACAGCAAGCAGGTGCTCGAAGACCTTTATCTGCCGTACAAGCCGAAGCGCCGCACGCGTGCGCAGATCGCCCGCGAAGCCGGCCTCGAGCCGCTCGCCCAGGCCCTCCTCGCGAACCCGCTGCTCGACCCGCAGGCCGAGGCAGCCGCGTACGTCGACGCCGAGAAGGGTGTAGCCGACGTGAAGGCCGCGCTCGACGGCGCGCGCGACATCCTGTCCGAACAGTTCGGCGAGACGGCCGAGCTGCTCGGCAAGCTGCGCGACTACCTGCACAACCAGGGCGTCGTGTCGTCGGCCGTCGTCGAGGGCAAGGAAAACGAGGAAGGCGAGAAATTCCGCGACTATTACGACTACGCGGAAACGATCAAGACCGTGCCGTCGCACCGCGCCCTCGCGCTGTTCCGCGGCCGCAACGCGGGCGTGCTGACGGTCAAGCTCGGCCTCGGCGAAGAGCTCGACGCGCAGGTGCCGCATCCCGGCGAGGCGATGATCGCGCGCCATTTCGGCATCGCGAACCAGAACCGCCCGGCCGACAAATGGCTGTCCGACGTATGCCGCTGGTGCTGGCGCGTGAAGGTGCAGCCGCACATCGAGAACGAGCTGCTCACGCAATTGCGCGAAACGGCCGAAACGGAAGCGATCCGCGTGTTTGCGCGCAACCTGAGCGACCTGCTGCTCGCCGCGCCGGCCGGCCCGAAGGCCGTGATCGGTCTCGACCCCGGCCTGCGCACGGGCGTGAAGGTTGCAGTCGTCGACCGCACCGGCAAGGTGCTCGCGACCGACACGATCTACCCGCACGAGCCGCGCCGCGACTGGGATGGCTCGATCGCGAAACTCGCACGCATCGCCGCGCAGACGCAGGCCGAGCTGATCAGCATCGGCAACGGCACCGCGTCGCGTGAAACCGACAAGCTCGCGAGCGAACTGATCGCGAAACACCCGGAGCTGCGCCTGCAGAAGATCGTCGTGTCGGAAGCCGGCGCATCGGTCTATTCGGCATCCGAGCTGGCCGCGAAGGAATTCCCGGAGCTCGACGTGTCGCTGCGCGGCGCCGTCTCGATTGCCCGCCGCCTGCAGGATCCGCTCGCCGAGCTGGTGAAGATCGAACCGAAGGCGATTGGTGTCGGCCAGTACCAGCACGACGTGAACCAGCGCGAACTCGCCCGCTCGCTCGACGCGGTCGTCGAGGACTGCGTGAACGCGGTCGGCGTCGACGCGAACACCGCGTCGGCCCCGCTGCTCGCCCGCGTGTCGGGCCTGAACGCGACGCTCGCGCGCAACATCGTCGACTACCGCGATGCGAACGGCCCGTTCCCGTCGCGCGAGCACCTGCGCAAGGTGCCGCGCCTCGGCGACAAGACCTTCGAACAGGCCGCCGGCTTCCTGCGCATCAATGGCGGCGAGAATCCGCTCGACCGCTCGTCGGTGCACCCGGAAGCGTATCCGGTCGTCGAGCGGATACTCGCGAAGATCAGCAAGCGCATCGACGACGTGCTCGGCAACCGCGAAGCGCTGTCGGGCCTGTCCCCGGCGGAATTTGTTGACGAACGTTTCGGCCTGCCGACCGTACGCGACATCCTGTCCGAGCTGGAGAAGCCGGGCCGCGATCCGCGCCCCGAATTCAAGACCGCGACGTTCCGTGAAGGTGTCGAAAAGGTGTCGGACCTCGTGCCCGGCATGACGCTCGAGGGCGTCGTGACGAACGTCGCCGCGTTCGGCGCGTTCGTGGACATCGGCGTCCACCAGGACGGCCTCGTCCACGTATCCGCGATGTCGACGAAGTTCATCAAGGATCCGCACGAAGTCGTGAAGGCCGGCCAGGTCGTCAAGGTGAAGGTGCTCGACGTCGACGTGAAGCGCCAGCGCATTGCGCTGACGATGCGCCTCGACGACGATGCGGCGGCACCCGGCATGTCGTCGCGCGGCAGCCAGGATCGCGGCAACGCGGGGCGCGGCGCGGCCCGCCCGCAGCAGCGTTCGCGCGAGCCGGAACCGGCAGGCGCGATGGCCGCGGCCTTCGCGAAGCTGAAGCGCTGAGCACCCGCAAGCCCCTGCGCGACAGATAAAAAAGCCCGCCGAAAGGCGGGCTTTTTTACGACTTCGGCAAACGTGGCGCGCGGCCGGACGGCCCGCGCGCCACACCTCGTATCAGATCTCGATCTTCGTCCCGAGTTCGACCACGCGGTTCGCCGGGATCGAGAAGAAGTCGGTCGGCTTCGCGGCGTTCTGGTGCATCCATGCGAACACGCGCTCGCGCCAGATCGACATCCCGGGCAGATGCGTCGGCACGACGGTTTCGCGCGCGAGGAAGAACGACGTATCCATCAGCTCGAACGTCATGTCGTGCGTGCGGCCGAATTCCTCGAGCACGGCCTTCACGTCCGGCGTCTCGTTGAAGCCGTACTCGGCCTTGACGATATACAACCCGCCGCCTGCATCACGCGAGGACTGGCGCTTGTCGTCTCGCACGTAAGGAAAGTCGCGCGTGACGAACGTGAGGAAAATGGTGCGCTCGTGCAGCACCTTGTTGTGCTTCAGGTTGTGCAGCAGGCTGACGGGCACGAGCTTGTCGTTGCCGGTCAGGTAGATCGCGGTACCCGACACGCGATGCGGCGGATGCGCGAGCAGCCCCTGCAGGAACGGCTCGAGCGGGATACCGTCGGCCGCCGTGCGCTCCTTGACGATGTGACGCCCCTTGTACCAGGTCATTAGCAGGAAGAACAGCAGCGCGCCGATGCCGAGCGGCAGCCAGCCGCCCTGAGCGACCTTCAGCAGGTTCGCGCCGAAGAAGCCGAGGTCGACCGCGAGGAACACCGCGATGATCGCGCCGACCAGCAGCCGGTTCCAGTTCCACACCTTCACCATCACGACCGCGGCGAGCACGGTCGTGATCACCATCGTCGCCGTCACCGCGATGCCGTACGCAGCCGCGAGGTTGTCGGAGCTCTTGAAGCCGACGACGATGCAGAGGATCACGAACAGCAGCAGCCAGTTCACGACCGGCACGTAGATCTGGCCGATCGCCAGTTCCGACGTGTGCAGCACCTTCATGCGCGGCACGTAGCCGAGCTGGATGGCCTGCGACGTCAGCGAATACGCGCCCGAGATCACCGCCTGCGACGCGATCACGGTTGCGACCGTCGACAGCACGACGAGCGGCAACAGCCCCCATTCGGGTGCCAGCAGGAAGAACGGGTTCTCGATCGCCTTCGGATTCTGGATCAGCAGCGCGCCCTGGCCGAAGTAGTTCAGCACGAGCGACGGCATCACGAGCCCGTAGGCGGCGATGCGGATCGGCTTCGCGCCGAAGTGGCCCATGTCCGCGTAGAGCGCTTCGGCACCGGTCAGCACCAGCACGACCGAGCCGAGCACGACGTAGGCCTGCAGCAGGTGATCGGCCATGAACGACGCCGCGTAATACGGGTTGATGGCCGCCATGATGCCGGGCACGCGCACGATGTGGTACACGCCGAGCGCCGCGATCACGACGAACCACAGCACCATGATCGGGCCGAACAGCTTGCCGACCAGCGCAGTGCCGTGGCGCTGGATCCAGAACAGCGCGATCAGGATCACGATCGTGATCGGCAGCACGAGATGGGACAGGTGCGGCGTCGCGATTTCGAGACCTTCGACCGCCGACATCACCGAGATCGCCGGCGTGATCACCGCGTCCCCGTAGAACATGCACGCGCCGAAGATCCCGAGCGCCATCAGCGCGCCCGCGACGCGGGTCTTCGAGTCGAGCGGCCGCAGCGACAGCGCCATCAGCGCGAGCACGCCGCCTTCGCCGTTGTTGTCCGCCCGCATCACGAACAGCAGGTACTTGATGCCGACCACCAGGATGATGGCCCAGAACAGCAGCGAGATCACACCGAGAATCGATGCTTCGGTGAGCGGAATGCCGTGTGCGGGGCTGAACGCCTCCTTGAGCGAATACAGCGGGCTGGTGCCGATGTCGCCGAACACGACGCCGATGGCTGCTATCGCTAGCGCCCGCATCGAATGTTGTTGCGTCGAATGCGGCGCGTGTGCTGCGTCGGTCGCGTGGATCGTGTCGTTCATATGAAGCGTAATAATCGGGTCCGGGTCGGACAAAACGAGCGCTATTCTACTCGCGCCCCCGTGAAACGCCGTCCTGCTCTGTTGCCTTGTAGCCACGTGATCCACGCTGCGCATGCAATCCGGCGCGAGCTGTGGCAGGGCTGCCAATCATAGCCGGGGCAGCGGCATCTGCCTACCGGATCCACGGTGCGCGCGGCGCCAGCGCGTACGGCGCCCCAATGAAAAACGGCGCCGCAAGCGGCGCCGTACAAGGCTTTCCTTCGATTGGCCGGCCGCTTATGCGCCCGAGCCCTCGCGCTGTGCGCGGCCGCGCTTGATCCACGCCTCGAGGTTGTGCGGGCGAACCGTGTCCCACTCCTCGAACGGCTGATGAATCCACGGATTCGTCGGCAGAAACTGCGTGTGATAGTCGGGCTTGACCTTCGAGCAACCCTTGTACCAGAGCACGGCCGAGCGCACGGCCGTCACCGACGGGTAGCGCTCCTTCAGGTGCTCCTGCACGCGCGCAAGCGTGACGCCCGAATCGACGAGATCGTCGACCAGCAGCACGTTGCCCGCCAAGTTGCCGCGCGTCATCGTGATGTACTGCGCGATATCGAGGTCGCCCTGCTCCGTGCCGGCCGCTTCGCGGTACGAACTCGTCGCGAGGATCGCGAGCGGCACGTCGTAGATGCGCGACAGTTGATCGCCGACGCGCAGGCCGCCGCGCGCGAGGCACAGGATCTGGTCGAACTTCCAGCCCGATGCATGCACCTGGAGCGCGAGCAACTCGATGAGACGGTGATACTCGTCCCAGCCTACCCACAGGTTCTTGTCGTCGTTGCGCGGATCGGTCATCAAGTCTGCCGCCGTCATCGTGATTTGCTGCGTCATCTGAAAATTACACCTTGAACGGATGGCGGAGCAGGATCGTTTCGTCGCGGTCCGGACCCGTCGACACCATGTCGACCGGCACGCCAGCCACTTCCTGGACACGGGTCAGGTAAGCCTGCGCGTTCGCCGGCAGGGCTTCCCACGTCTTGATGCCGACCGTGCTTTCCTTCCAGCCGGCAAACGTTTCGTATACGGGCTCGCAACGGGCCACGTCAGCGGCACCGCGCGGCAGGATGTCCACATCCTTGCCGTCGATCTTGTAGCCGACGCACAGCTTGACTTCGTCGAGGCCGTCCAGCACGTCGAGCTTCGTCATGCACAGGCCCGACACGCCGTTGATCTGGATCGAGCGGCGCAGCGCGGCTGCGTCGAGCCAGCCCGTGCGGCGCGGACGGCCGGTGACCGAACCGAATTCCTTGCCGACATTCGCGAGCGTGACGCCAACCTGGTCCTGACGCTGCGGATTGTCCGCATCGTACAGTTCGCTCGGGAACGGGCCCGAGCCGACGCGCGTGCAATATGCCTTCGTGATGCCGAGGATGTAGTTGAGCTTCTGCGGACCCACGCCCGCGCCAGCCGACGCCGCACCTGCGACGCAGTTGCTCGACGTGACGAACGGATAGGTGCCGTGGTCGATGTCGAGCAGCGTACCTTGTGCGCCTTCGAACAGCAGGTTCTGGCCCGCATTGTTCGCGTCGTACAGGCGGCGCGACACGTCGGCCACCATCGGCTTCAGGCGGTCGGCATAACCCAGCATCGTGTCGAGCGTGGCCTGGAAATCGACAGCCGCGCCGCCCAGGTACTGGGTCAGCACGAAGTTGTGGAAATCGAGGTTTTCGCGCAGACGGTCGGCGAAGGTCTTCGCATCGAACAGGTCCTGCACACGCAGCGCGCGGCGGCCGACCTTGTCTTCGTACGCGGGGCCGATGCCGCGGCCCGTCGTGCCGATCTTGCCCGCGCCCTTGCGCGCTTCGCGCGCCTGGTCGATCGCGATGTGGTACGGCAGGATCAGCGTCGTGGCTTCGGAAATGAACAGGCGGTCGCGCACGTTCACGCCGGCTTCTTCCAGCTCGCCGATTTCCTTGAACAGTGCTTCGGGGGACAGGACGACGCCGTTGCCGATGTAGCAGGCGACGCCTTCACGCATGATGCCCGACGGAATGAGGCGCAAGATCGTTTTCTTGCCGCCGATGATGAGGGTGTGGCCGGCGTTGTGACCGCCCTGGAAACGCACGACGCCCTGAGCGTGGTCCGTCAGCCAGTCGACGATCTTGCCCTTGCCTTCATCACCCCATTGCGTTCCCACGACGACGACATTGCGCCCGGGAGTCACGTTCACTGCGCTGGCAGACATGTTGATTCGTTAGCTGGTTAAAAACGTATTCTACCTATGTTCGCGGGCGATTCCGAATTTTTCCGTTTCGCTTCAACGATATGCACGCCGAAGCAGGTCCCGCGAACGCCTGTTTATCGGGGTTCGACCACCCACGCGCCGTTGCGCTCGACGAGTGACCGGTCGCACGCGAATTCGTCGAGCACATGATCGTGACCCGGCAGCGCCTGGATCACGACCTCGCCCGAATCGCGCAGCGCCGCGACGGCCGCGCTCAGCGCGTCGTCCTGTGCCCACGGCGCGAGAATCGCGGTGCCGCGCGCCTCGACCGGCGAAATCCGCGCGAGCTCGCGCAGGTCGAGCGAGAAGCCCGTAGCGGGACGGGCACGGCCATACGCCTGACCGACGTGGTCGTACCGGCCGCCCCGCGCGATCGCGTTCGGCACGCCATCGATGTAGGCGCTGAACATCGCGCCGCTGTGATACGCATAGCCACGCAGGTCGCCGAGATCGATCGCCACCTCGGCCCCCTTCGCCTGCGCCGCGAGCTGCGCCAGATCGTCGAGCGCCCGCGTGATTTCGGGCAAGACCGGCAAGCGTGCGCGCGCCTCGGTGAGCACGCTCGCGTCGCCATAGAGATGCGGCAGCGCGCGCAGCGCGGCGCGCGTATCGGCACCGAGATCGTCGGTGAGCTCGTTCAGCAGCGGCACGTCCTTGCCCGACAGCGCGTCGTACAGCGACTCGCCGCGCTCGGCGGCCTGCGCATCACGCGCCAGCAGCGCCGCGAGCACGCCCGCGTGGCCGAGGTCGAGACGGATGCGCGACAGGCCCGCGAGATGCAGCGCGTCGAGCATCAGTTGCTGGATCTCGAGGTCGGCCTCCAGGCCTGCATGCCCGTAGATTTCGGCGCCGATCTGGATCTGCTCGCGCGTCGCGTGCAGGCCGCGCGGACGCGTATGCATCACGTGGCCCGCATAGCAGAGGCGCGTCACGCCCTGGCGGTTCAACAAGTGCGCGTCGATCCGCGCGACCTGCGGCGTGATGTCTGCGCGCAGGCCGAGGGTGCGACCCGACAGCTGATCGACCAGCTTGAAGGTGCGCAGGCGCAGGTCGGCGCCACCGCTCGTCAGCAGCGACTCGAGATACTCGAGCAGCGGCGGCATCACCATTTCGTAGCCATATGAACGAAAGCGGTCGAGCAGCCTGCGGCGCAGTTCTTCGATCTTGCGCGCTTCCGACGGCAGTACGTCGGCGATATTCTCGGGAAGTAACCAGGTCGACATCGGTACGGTCCTACGACGGGAAACAGCGCGCGACACGCGCGCCGCGATGTGAATCGGAAATGCTGAATTCGGGCGGGACGAACGGCGGATGCGCCGTCCGGATCAGGTCCCCGGTCAGGTAGCGAGCAGCAGCAGTATGAGCCCGAGCACCATCACGATCAGCCCGCCGATCCGGATATGATGCGGCGGACGCTCCGCTATTCTACGAAACGTGTCGCGCCAGGCGACGGGAAACACGAAGGGGAACGCCCCCTCGATGATCAGCATCAGCGCTACTGCGAGCAACAACGAGCCAGCCAGGTCCATGCGAGCGACGGCGCCGCTCGACGCGGCGCCCCAAGGTCAGTGTTTGCGGGGAGCAGGCGCCGCCGGTGCGGCACCGCCCGTCGGGCTGCGCATGAAGCGGAAGAACTCGCTGTCGGGATCGACGACGATGATGTCGTTGCGCTTGAACGTGTTCCGGTAAGCCTGCAGGCTCGCGTAGAACTGGTAGAACTGCGGATCGCGGCCGAACGCGTCGGCGGCAATCGTGGCGGCCTTCGCGTCGCCCTCGCCCTTGATCGTCTGCGCGGACTTGTACGCGTTCGCAAGCACGGCCTGCTGTTCGCGTTCCGCGTCCGCCTTGATCTGTTCGACGTCAGCCGCGCCTTGTGCACGCACCTGCGCCGCCTGATCGCGCAGCGCGCCGATCATCCGCTGATAGACGGCATCGGTCTGCGCGGCGGGCAAGTCGACGCGCGTCAGCTGGACGTCGATCACGTCGACGCCGAAACCGGACGCCTTCGCCTTCACTTCGTCACGTGCCGCCTCGGCGATCGCACGCTGGCCGCCGAGCGCGTCGTCGAGCGCGCGCTTGCCGAACGCGTCACCGAGTGCGCTCTTCAGCGCGCCGGCGAGACGATCGCCGGCTGCCGACGGGTCACCGCCCGTCGCCGTGAAATACTTCATCGGATCGCTGATCCGGTACTTCACCGCGTAGGCGACGAGCAAGTCGTGCTTGTCTTCGGTTGCCAGTTGCAGCTGATCCGACGATTCGAGCGATTGCAGGCGCGTGTCGATCAGCGTGGCCGTCTGCAGCGGCGGCGGCAATTTGAAATGGATACCGGGGCCCGCGAGTTCGGGCTGCGCGCCATCACGCCCCGACAGCACGGCCGCATGGCGCGGATCGACGGTAAGGACTGTCGACGATGCCGCGAAGGCAACGATCACGATTGCGACGACGAGCGCAATGATTCGGTTCATGTTCTGCGCTCCCCGTTACTTCAGATCGTCTTCGCGCGACCGGCTGCGAAAGGCCTCGCGCGACCGCAGCACGTCGGTGCCCGACGCCGCGCTCGCTGGTGCCGCTGCAGCCGGCGCGACCGCCGCCGGTGCCGACGCCGCATCGGGCGCGGATGCGCCCGTGGACGCCGAGGCGTTTTGTCGCCCCTGCTCGACGAGCTTGTCGAGCGGCAGATAGACGACGCTGTTGCCGCCCTTGTTGCCGACGAATACCTTCGTCGAATTCGAATAGATTTCCTGCATCGTCTCGAGATACATCCGCTCGCGGATCACCGCGGGCGCCTTCGAGTACTGCGCATAGACCTGCTTGAAGCGGTCGGCATCGCCTTCGGCTTGCGTGACCACGCGATCGGCATACGCCTTCGCTTCGTCGACGAGCTTCGCCGCATCGCCCTGCGCCTTCGGCAGCAGGTCGTTTGCATACGTCTGCGCGGCGCGCTTCGCGGCCTCGCGCTCGTCGCGCGCCTTCGCGACTTCACCGTACGCGGCCTGCGTCTGCTCGGGCGCTGCAACGCTCTGCATCGTGACGGCCGTCACCTCGAGCCCCGACTGGTAGCGATCGAGGTCGCGCTGGATCGCGGCGGAGAGCTGCTCGCGCAGTGCGTCGCGGTCCTGGTTCAGCACGTCGGCGGCGCTACGCGTGCCGACGATCGCACGTACCGCAGCCTGGGCGGCCTGCGAGACGCTGCGCTCGGGGTCGACACTGCGGAACAGGTAATCGGTCGCGGAACGGATGCGGTACTGGACGATGAAGCGCACGTCGACGATATCGGCGTCGCGCGTCAGCATCGCCGCTTCCTTCACGTTCGCGAGACGCACGACGTTGTTGCGGCCGATTTCGATCGAGCGGACCTGCGACGTATCGACGATCTCGTGCGACGCGAACGGATACGGCGCGCGCCAGTGCACGCCCTGGCCGACCGTGCCCGACAGCTTGCCGAGCTGCAGCACGACGCCCGTCTGCCCTTCCTGCACGACGAACAGCCCGCTGCCCGCGTAGACCGCGACCAGCACGCCGATCACGATGCCCACGCCGACGCGCGCGGCACGCCCGTTGTCAGGACGGAAGCCGTTGCCGCCCTTGCCGCCGAACAGGCCGTTCAGGCGCCGGTTGAAGTTGCGCCACATCTCGTCGAGATCGGGCGGACCATCGCCGTCGCCGCCTTGCGGCCGCTTCGATTCGTTCGGGCGGGGACGGGATCCGTCTTTGCCATTGCCTTCGCCGCGTCCCCAGCGGGGATCGTTGATCGACAGCAAGGCGCGCATCCGCCGCCAGGTACTCCGCTCGTTGTATTCGTTCACCAGAGTTTGTTCACCAGATTAGACGCCGGCGAACCGGCCGGGACCGGTTAGCGCCCGTGTTCGGAAATCGTGTGGTCTTCGTGTGGTTCAGCGGGCGCGCCGTCGAGCGCGCCGTTGGGTAACGTCGCGCTGGAAAGGTGTTCCGCGGAGGCGATTTCGGCGATGGCGGCACGCAACGTATCAAGACCCTGACCGGTGCGCGCGCTCAAAAAGACGCGCGAAATATTACCATACTCGTCCCGCTCGACCGCGTCGCCGCGGGCCGCCAGCTCAGGCACGGCGTCGATCTTGTTGAACACCAGCACCTGACGGATCGTGTCCGCGCCGATCTCGTGCAGCACGCCGTTGACCTGCTCGATCTGTTCAAGCCTGACCGCGCTCGACGCATCGACCACGTGCAGCAGCAGATCCGCGTGGATCGTTTCCTCGAGGGTCGCGCGGAATGCGGCGACCAGCTGGTGAGGCAACTCGCGGATGAACCCGACCGTATCCGACACGACGATCTGGCCGACCTCGTCGCCGAGGTACACGCGCCGCGACGTCGTATCGAGCGTGGCGAACAGCTGGTCGGCCGCATAGGCCTGCGCCTTCGTCAGCGCGTTGAACAGCGTCGACTTGCCCGCGTTCGTATAGCCGACGAGCGACACCGACATCGTGCCGCTGCGCGCGCGCTGGCGGCGTTGCGTGCTGTGTTGCCGGCGCAACCGGTCGAGCCGCGACTTCAGCATCTTGATGCGTTCGCCGATCAGCCGGCGGTCGGTTTCGAGCTGGGTTTCACCGGGGCCGCGCAGGCCGATACCACCCTTCTGCCGCTCAAGGTGGGTCCACGCGCGAATGAGCCGCGTCGACAGGTACTGAAGCTGCGCGAGCTCGACCTGCAGCTTGCCTTCGTGGCTGCGGGCACGCTGTGCAAAGATGTCGAGGATGAGACTGGTGCGATCGACCACGCGCCTGTTAAGTGCCTGCTCCAGATTACGTTGCTGGGCGGGCGCCAACGCGTGGTTGAAGATGACGATTTCGACGTTGTGCGCGTCGCAGGCGAGCCGGAGTTCTTCGGCTTTGCCGCTGCCGATGAACATCTTGGCATCGGGACTGGAGCGACGACCCGTGAGGGTGACTGCGGGACGGGCCCCCGCGCTGGAGGCGAGAAGACTGAGTTCTTCGAGACTGGCTTCGAAATCGGTCTTGCCGAAATCGATGCCGACGAGCGCTGCGTTGATCAAATTTTCAGGTGTCAAGATAAGGCGGCTGGCATCGGTCGCTCGCGGCGACCGGATGCCGGCCGCTGCGATAGGTTAGGACGAGGCTTCCGCGTCCGGGTGGAAATTCACCGGGCGCGCCGGCACGACCGTCGAGATGGCGTGCTTGTACACCATCTGGGTCACCGTATTACGGAGCAACACGACGTACTGGTCGAACGATTCAATGTTCCCTTGAAGCTTGATGCCATTGACGAGGTAGATCGAAACGGGAACGTGCTCTTTGCGCAGTGCGTTCAAAAACGGGTCTTGTAACAATTGCCCTTTGTTGCTCATGGCGTACTCCATCTTTTTTTGCAGGTTGATCTGGACTGGCGGCGAAGAAAAAGAGATCCGGCGCCAATCGCTACACTATAGCCGATTTTAACTGGCCCGCCCGGGGCGTAGGCCTTGCGGCCAACCCCTTGCGTGACGCGTGTAACAGACGTCTTCAGCTCTTGTCCGCGTACGGGTTGTTCGACGAACGGAACTCTATGCGCAATGGAGTCCCTGTCAGTGAGAAAGTTTCGCGGAACCGGTTTTCCAGGTAACGCTTGTACGTTTCCGTCACGGCGTCGAGCGCGTTACCGTGGATGACGATGATCGGCGGATTCTGGCCGCCCTGGTGCGCGTAGCGCAGCTTCGGACGCACCGGGCCGCGACGGCGCGGCTGCTGGAACTCGACCGCCTCGATCAGCGCGCGCGTGAGCTTCGGCGTCGGCAGCTTCGCCATCGCCGCCGCGTACGCGTCGTCGACCGAGCGCATCAGCGTACCGATGCCGGTCTTCTTCGTGGCCGAAATGAAATGCGATTTCGCGAAGTCGAGGAATTTCAGCTTGCGGGTCAAATCCGCTTTCGCGCGATCGCGCGCATGCTCGTCAAGGCCGTCCCACTTGTTGACGCCGATCACGAGCGCGCGGCCCTGCTCGACGACGAAGCCGGCGATGTGCGCGTCCTGGTCGGAAATGTCCTGCTGCGCATCCAGCAGAAGAATGACGACGTTCGCGTCGGAGATCGACTGCAGCGTCTTCACGACCGAAAATTTCTCGATCGCTTCGAATACCTTGCCGCGGCGGCGCAGGCCGGCCGTGTCGATCAGCGTGTATTTCTTGCCGTTACGCTCGAAGTCGACATAGATCGAATCGCGCGTCGTACCCGGCATGTCGAACGCGATCACGCGATCCTCGCCGATCAGCGCGTTCACGAGCGTCGACTTGCCGACGTTCGGACGGCCGACGATCGCGATCTTGATGCCGCGCGAAGGATCGTTCTCGTCCTCTTCCTCCGGACGGTCCGCATACGCGACGTCTAGCGCCTCGTTGATCATGTCGGTGACGCCGTCACCGTGCGCAGCCGAAATCGCACGCGGATCGCCGAGCCCGAGCTCGTAGAAGTCCGTCGCGACCGCCGTGTACTTCATCCCCTCGGCCTTGTTGACGACGAGGAAGATCGGCCGGCCGGTCTTGCGCAGGTAGTCGGCGATCGACTTGTCCTGCGGCGCGAGCCCGTTACGGCCGTCGACGATGAACACGACGACGTCGGCTTCCTCGACGGCCTGCCGCGTCTGGCGTGCCATCTCGTGCAGGATGCCGTCCTTCGCGACGGGCTCGAAGCCGCCGGTATCGACGACCAGGTACGGCCGCTCGCCGACGCGCCCTTCGCCGTAATGGCGATCGCGCGTCAGGCCCGGCAAGTCGGCGACCAGCGCATCGCGCGAGCGCGTGAGCCGGTTGAACAGCGTGGATTTCCCCACATTGGGGCGCCCAACGAGGGCAATGACCGGTTTCATCTGTGTTTTCTACGGTGAAGCGCAGCAGCGGGAGGCCCGCTGCTGCGGGCGGCTGCGCTGAATGAAAATATCACGAATTCGCGCCGCGCCGGATGCGCGCGCCTGGCGCGCGTTGCGCGCCGTCGTCTTTCGTCTCGAACTGCCTTTCAAATACCGAGCGGCCGGGAGCACCGGCCGCCTTCAAGTCGCGCGGCCGCGGCGCGCGGGACAAGCCCGTCGCGCCACGGCCGCGCATGTTTCCTGCGCGTCAGCGCGGACGGAATCCGTACAGGCCGCCGTCCTTCGTCTGCACGACGAGCGTGTTGCCCGCGAGGACCGGCGCCGCCGTAATCGCACTGCCGTCGGTCTTCATCCGTGCGATGAAGCTGCCGTCTTCGCGGGACAGGAAGTGCACGAAGCCCTTGTAATCGCCCAACACGACCGCGTGCCCGAGCAGATACGGCACGCCGACGTCACGGCTCTTGAGCTTGTCGTTACGCCACAGCTGGTTGCCCGACGCAGCGTCGTACGCAGTCACGACCGACCAGTCGTCGCCGCCGGCGACCACCGAATCGTCCTGCGCGAGACCGCTGCGGCTCGAGAACGCCTTTTCCCACAGCGGGCGGCCCGAGTTCGCATCGAAGCAGCCAAGCTGACCCTGGAACGTCACCGCGCAGGCTTCCGCGCCCACGAGCGTCGGCGGACCGCTGACGTCGTTGATGCGCTCGACTTCGGTCACACCCTTCGGGAACGACACCGGGGTCTGCCAGAACGGCTCGCCCGTCTGCAGGTTGATCGCGACCAGCCCGCCGCCCGGGAAGCCCGCCAGCACAGCCGCGTCACCCGCGAACGTCATGCCGGCCGACACGCGCAGGTTCAGCGGCACCGCGCGGTTGCGGTAGTTCCACTTCTGTTCGCCCGTCTGCGCGTTGAACGCGATCACCTGGCCGTCGATCGTGCGGACGACCACGAGGCCGTTGCCGACGAGCGGCGGCGAGAAGATCTCGCCCTGCACGCTGGTCTTCCACAGTTGCTTGCCATCCGGGCCCAGCACGAACACGCCGCCCTTCAGCGCGCCGACCGCGGTCAGGTTGCCGTCACTGCCGACACCGGCCGACAGGTCGGAGCCGACCTTCGCGCGCCAGAGCGTCTGGCCCGTCTTCGCGTCGATCTTCTCGACCGAACCGTTCTCGCCCGCTGCGTAGACGGCGTCGCCCACGGCCACCGGCGAGAACAGGTAGCGCCCGCCCTTGCCGACGCTCGCCTTCCAGACCTGTTGCACGTCCATCACGGGCTTGAACTCGGTGAGCGGCGTCGGCACGCGGCGCGCGTCCTTCGACGACGAGCAGGCCGCCAGTGCGAGGACAGCCGCCGCGCAGGCAACGGGCACAGCGTAACGTTTCAGCAAATTCATCGGTTAGCGAAGCAGAGTTAAGAGGTTGAGGGGACCGGGGTTCAGCCGCCAAGCGCGTCCAGCTTGAACTGCACGAGCTGACGCGCGGACTGGTCGTCCTTCGACAGGCCGTCGAGCGCGAGCTTGTAAGCCGCACGCGCATCGTCGGTCTTGCCTTGCGCGGCAAGCAGATCGCCGCGGCGATCGGCCACGAGGCCCTTGAATGCATCGACCGGCGTACCCGACAGCAGCGCGAGGCCCGCATCGTACGCTTTCTCGTCGAGCAGCAGCGACGCGAGACGCAGCTTCGCGATCTGCTTGTACTCGTCGTCCTTGGCGTGATCGACGGCCCATTGCAACTGCGCCTTCGCACCGGCCGAGTCGCCGGCTGCGTACAGCGTCTTCGCAGCGGAGAGTGCAGTCATCTGCGCATAGGGCGTGCTGCCGAACTTGTCTTCCATGTCGGCGGCGGCACGAGCGATCGTCGCCTTGTCGTTCGCGGCGGCGGCCTTCTGGACCTGTTCGTACAGCCCGGACGCCTCGGCAGCCTGACGGCGCTGCCAGTAGTTCCAGCCGTTGAAACCAGCCGCGACGACGAGCGCCGCGAGCACGATCCACGTGGTGAGGTTGCCCCAGCGGGCCCACCACGCCTTGACACTTTCAATCGATTCTTGTTCGTCGTGATAACTCATCGGCGAGCGATTCCTTCCTGTTCAGGCTTTTCTTGTCGAGCGGATGCCAGCGCGATCAGTCGTCGCCGTCTTCGGCGGATGCAACCATCGCATTGATTAGGAATTCGGTCAAGCCTTCGACCGGTACGGTCTGCTGAACGTTCTTTTCCCCATCTCCGCCCGCACCGCGCAGCGCTTTCACGCCCACCGTGCCGTTTGCAACCTCTTCTTCACCGAAGATCACCGCGAACGCGGCGCCGCTTGCGTCGGCCCGTTTCATCTGCGACTTGAAGCTCGCCGGCGCGCCGTCGGCACTGCAGTGGAAGATCACGTCGAGGCCCGTGTCGCGCAGGCGCTCGGCCGCAATGAACGCCTGTTCACGCGCGGTCTCGCCCTGGTGCACGACGTACACGTCGACGCCCTCCTGCTCGGGCGCGAGATCCTCTTCCTTCAGCAGTTCGAGGATCCGCTCGATGCCCATCGCCCAGCCGCATGCGGCGGTCGGCTTGCCGCCGAGCTGCTCGATCAGTGGATCGTAGCGGCCGCCGGCTGCGACCGTGCCCTGCGCGCCGAGCTTGTCGGTCACCCACTCGAACACGGTCAGGTTGTAGTAGTCCAGACCACGCACGAGACGCGGGTTGATCTTGAACGGAATGTTGTTCGCGAGCAGCAGGCGCTGCAGCCCTTCGAAGTGCGCGCGCGACTCGTCGCCGAGGAAGTCGATCAGCTTCGGCGCGTTCTGCGCGATTTCCTGCAGCGCGGGGTTCTTCGTGTCGAGCACGCGCAGCGGGTTCGTATACAGGCGGCGCTTCGCATCCTCGTCGAGCACGTCGGCGAACTGCTCGAGGTACTTGATCAGTTCGACGCGATGCGCGGCACGCTCTTCGGCAAGGCCGAGCGAGTTGATCTCGAGCTTGATGCCGGTCAGGCCGAGGTCGTCCCACAGGCGCTGGCACATCATGATGATCTCGGCATCCGCATCAGGGCCCGCGAAGCCGAGCGCCTCGACGCCGACCTGGTGGAACTGGCGATAGCGGCCACGCTGCGGACGCTCGTGACGGAACATCGGGCCGATGTACCACAGGCGCTTCGGGCCGTCGTACAGCATGTTGTGCTCGATCGACGCGCGCACGACGGCCGCGGTATTTTCCGGGCGCATCGTCAGGTTCTCGCCGTTCAGCGCGTCGGTGAAGCTGTACATCTCTTTTTCGACGATGTCGGTGACCTCACCGATGCCGCGCGTGAAGAGCTGCGTGTGCTCGACGATCGGCGTGCGGATGTTCTGGTAACCGTATGCGCGCAGCAGCGATTTCACCGTAGCTTCGAAGAACTCCCAAAGGCCGGCATCCTGCGGAAGGATGTCGTTCATGCCCTTGACGCCGGTGAGCTTCTCGATCTTGCGTTTTTGTTCAGTCATCGTGTGTGTGGACGAATTAGTTCGTGGCCTCAGCGCGGCCGTAGTTGCGTTCGACGTAGTCGCTGACGATCTGCTGGAATTCCTCGGCGATCCGCTCGCCGCGCAGCGTCTTGACCTTCTCGCCGTCGATGAAGACAGGCGCGGCCGGGTTCTCGCCCGAGCCCGGCAGGCTGATGCCGATGTTCGCGTGCTTCGATTCGCCCGGGCCGTTGACGATGCAGCCCATCACCGCGACGTTCATTTTCTCGACGCCCGGATACGCCTTGCGCCAGACCGGCATCTGTTCGCGCAGGTAGGTCTGGATCTGCATCGCGAGTTCCTGGAACAGCGTGCTCGTCGTACGGCCGCAGCCCGGGCACGCGATCACCATCGGTGCGAACGAACGCAGGCCCATCGTCTGCAGGATTTCCTGGCCGACGATCACCTCACCCGTGCGCGACGCGCCCGGTTCCGGCGTCAGCGAGATGCGGATCGTGTCGCCGATCCCTTCCTGCAGCAGCACGCCGAGTGCAGCCGTCGACGCGACGATGCCCTTCGAGCCCATGCCGGCCTCGGTCAGCCCAAGGTGCAGCGCGAAGCCGCAGCGGCGGCTGAGTTCGCGGTACACGGCGATCAGGTCCTGCACGCCGCTGACCTTGCACGACAGAATGATGCGGTCGCGGCCGAGGCCCAGTTCGACCGCACGCTCGGCCGAGCCGATCGCCGACTGGATCAGCGCCTCGTACATCACGCTCTGCGCATCCCACGGCTGCGCACGCGCACCGTTCTCGTCCATCATGCGCGCGAGCAGGTCCTGGTCGAGACTGCCCCAGTTCACGCCGATCCGCACCGGCTTGTCGTACTTGGCCGCGGCCTCGATCATCTGCGCGAACTGCGTATCGCGCTTCGCACCCTGGCCGACGTTGCCCGGGTTGATCCGGTACTTCGACAGCGACTCGGCGCAGCCCGGGTAGTCACGCAGCAGCAGGTGGCCGTTGTAGTGGAAATCGCCGACGAGCGGCACGGTCACGCCCATGCGATCGAGCTGCTCGCGGATCGCCGGCACGGCGGCCGCGGCCTCGGGCGTGTTGACCGTGATGCGCACCAGTTCGGAGCCCGCGTTCGCGAGTTCCTTGATCTGGATTGCCGTGCCGATCGCGTCGGCCGTGTCGGTATTCGTCATCGACTGCACGCGCACCGGCGCGTCGCCGCCGATCGTCACGAGCTGCCCGCCCCAGCGGACATCCACCGCATGCGATACACGGCGCGGCTTGTGCCCGCCGAACACCGGCTCGGTTGAACAAATCTGACTGCTGCGTGGGGATTGAGCTTCGGATTGCATCGATAGATCCATTTACGCGGAATGCGCCGCAACGCGGCGCATGAATTGAAAAAGCGCCGTGCCCTCACGGCCTGCCGATATCGACGACAGGCCTTCGCCACGGCGCTTGACGTCAGGGCAACGTGAACCGCGCCACATTACCCCGCGCTGCCGAATATTTTGCCGGATCGACAGGTTTTCCGTCGAACGCGATCGCGTCGAGGCCCGCCTTGTTGCCGATCGTGACCTTGAACGGGCCGTCGCCGGCGACCTGCTTCGCCTCGCCGCCGTGCACCAGCCCGGAGAACAGCTCCTTGCCGCTCTTGTCGCGCACGCTGAACCAGCTGTCCTGCTTGACCTTCAGTTCGATCATCGACTGGCCGGCCGCAACCACGACGCTCGCCGGCTGGGCCGGTACTGCGGCGCTTGCCGTCGCCGCTGCCACGGCGGGCTGCGACGCGGCTGCCGTCACGACCGGCGCCACGGGCGCAGGCGCCGGAGCAGCCGACGCAACTGCCGGCGCCGGGGCTGCAGACGCAACGGCCGGGGCCGGAACCTCATTCGCGACTACGGCCGACGCACCGCTCGAGGCGGCCTCTTCGACGGATGACGACGATGCCGCCGGCGCGCTCGCGGCCGACGCATGCTCAGCATCGCCGCTCTTGAAGCGCGCGAGCAGGCTCGACGAATCGCCGCCAGTGTGCCACATCAGTACGGCAACCACCGCGACGACGACGATCCCCGTGCCCCAAAGCCACGGGTGGTGCCGCGACGACCCGCCCAGCGGAATCGACACGCGGCCGCGCGGCAGATCCGTGCCCGACGACGCGGGCATCGACAGATCGACTTCCGGCACCCCGCGCTCACGGCGCAACGCCTGCGCGAACGGCTCCGGATCGACGCCGAGCATCTTCGCGTAGCTGCGCACGACACCGAGCGCGAACGTCACGCCGGGCAAATGGCTGATGTCGCCGGCCTCGAGTGCCCGAAGCTTCTGCGGTGCGACCTTGAGTCGCGCCGACACGTCGTCGACGGTCCAACCCCTTGTTTCCCGAAGCTGCGCCAGTCGGCTGCCGACTGCCGCAAGCGATTCCAACCCCGCCGGTGCCGGCTTCGCGCCATTCGTCTCTGCGCCGTTAGACGGCTGCGGCTCACTCATCCTTGTCCTCGCGTCGATTCTTCTTCACTGGCGGCCGCCACCGGTTCACGCCGGCCGGCACCCGCAACTGTCCTTACCATGCGCGACGCCGAGGCGCCGCGACCGATCGCTATTCGCGTGTTGTACCGCTTAAAGGCCCTGGCATCCCCGGCCAGGCATCCCTGTCAAATCGCCCGAACTTCGATGATCTTTCCTGCTGCGCCCGTCCGTTCCGCGAGGCGCGTGCGGTCCTTCACTGCGCCGGCCAGCTGGCCGCACGCGGCATCGATGTCGTCGCCGCGCGTCTTGCGCACGGTCGTGACGACACCCGCATCGATGAGGACCTGTGCAAAGCGCTTGATCTGCTCCGGCTTCGAGCGGATGAGGCCCGATTCCGGAAACGGATTGAACGGGATCAGATTGAACTTGCACGGCACGTCGCGTGTGACGGCCAGCAGTTCGCGCGCATGCGCTTCGGTGTCGTTGACGCCGTCCAGCATGCAGTATTCGAAAGTGATGAAGTCGCGCGGTGCGACTTTCAGATAACGCTGGCAAGCCGCCATCAGCTCGCGCAGCGGATACTTCTTGTTGAGCGGCACCAGCTCGTCGCGCAGCGGATCGTTCGGCGCGTGCAGCGACACGGCCAGCGCGACCGGCAGCTCGGCGCCGAGGCGGTCCATCATCGGCACCACGCCAGACGTCGACAGCGTGACGCGACGGCGCGACAGCCCGTATGCGTTGTCGTCGAGCATCAGCCGCATCGCCGGCACGACCGCGCTGTAATTCAGCAACGGCTCGCCCATGCCCATCATCACCACGTTGGTGACGACCCGTTCGGCCTTGCCGTTCGGACCGGGCGCGCGACCCAGGGACGCTCGCAATGCAAATTCGGCCATCCGGAGCTGGCCGATGATTTCGGCTGTCGACAGGTTGCGGGAAAAACCCTGCTTGCCCGTCGAACAGAAGCGGCAGTTGACCGCACATCCGGCCTGCGACGACACGCACAGCGTGCCGCGCGTCTCTTCCGGGATGAACACGGTTTCGACCGCATTGCCGTTTCCGACGTCGATCAGCCACTTGCGCGTGCCGTCGGCGGAAACGTGATCGCTGGCGATCTCGGGCATGCCGATCAACGCGCGGCCCTTGAGTTTTTCTCTCAAGGACTTCGCGAGATCGGTCATGCCGTCGAAGTCGCCAGCGTTGTACTGGTGGATCCAGCGCTGCAACTGCTTGGCGCGGAACGGCTTCTCGCCGAGGCTGCCGCAGTACGCGACAAGACCCTCGGCATCGAAGTCGAGAAGATTGACGGAAGTTTCGCTCGTCATGATGTGCTGCCTTGCCGCGTGCGCTGAATCCTGCCTACTTGCTGCCAGCCAGGGCTTAGCGCGAGTAAACGTTCATTTCCGGGAAGAAGAACGCGATTTCGACCGCTGCCGTCTCAGCAGCGTCCGAGCCGTGCACGGCGTTCGCGTCGATGCTGTCGGCGAAGTCGGCGCGGATCGTGCCCTTTTCTGCCTTCTTCGGATCCGTTGCGCCCATCAGGTCGCGGTTCTTCAGGATCGCGCCTTCACCTTCCAGAACCTGGATCATCACCGGGCCCGAGATCATGAAATCGACGAGGTCCTTGAAGAACGGACGCGCTGCGTGAACCGCGTAGAACTTCTCTGCGTCTGCACGCGACAGGTGTGCCATGCGCGATGCGACGATCTTCAGGCCGGCGCCTTCGAAACGGCTGTAGATCTGACCGATCACGTTCTTTGCCACCGCATCCGGCTTGATGATCGACAGGGTGCGCTCGATTGCCATAAAAACTCCAAAAAATTAAGAAGTTACAGGTTCAAATGAATCCGCTATTGTAGCACGATCCCGTGTATCATTGCGATTGAACCCTTACACGCATGAAAGGTTCAGAATCCATATGTTTTGTGCCGCCCGGCCATTGAAACCTCCCGGCACGGAACGTATCTTAGCCATAGCTGCTCCGGTTTGCTGCGCCGCACACCGCGCGCGCCGAACCGGCCCCGGACGCCCATGCGTTCAATGTTAGGAGAAACCATGAACGACTATCCGTACAATTTCGGCCGCGGCGGTTCCGTCAGCACCGCCGAGGTTCGCAACCGCGTGCTGCGGAACACGTACTGGCTGCTCGCGCTGTCGATGGTGCCGACCGTGCTGGGCGCCTGGGTCGGCGTCGCGACGGGCTTCTCGCTGTTCGCGGCCACGAGCCCGATGATGAGCCTGCTCGCGTTCTTCGCGATCGCGTTCGGCTTCATGTTCGCGATCGAGCGGACCAAAAACAGCTCGGTCGGCGTGTTCGTGCTGCTCGGCTTCACGTTCTTCATGGGCCTGATGCTGTCCCGGCTGCTGAGCTTCATCCTCGGCTTCTCGAACGGCCCGTCGCTGATCATGCTCGCGTTCGGCGGCACCGGCATCATCTTCGCCGCGATGGCGACGATCGCCACCGTCAGCAAGCGCGATTTCTCGGGGCTCGGCAAGTGGCTGTTCATGGGCGTGATCGTGATCCTGCTTGCATCGGTCGCGAACATCTTCCTGCAACTCCCGGCGCTGATGCTCACGGTGTCGGTACTCGCGATCGCGATCTTCTCCGCCTACATGCTGTTCGACGTCCAGCGGGTCGTGAACGGCGGCGAGACGAACTACATCTCGGCCACGCTCGCGATCTACCTCGACCTGTACAACGTGTTCACGAACCTGCTCGCGCTGCTCGGCATCTTCGGCGGCAACCGCAACTGACGTTCGCTGCACATCACGAAAAAACCGGCCCGCGGGCCGGTTTTTTTACGTCCGTCGCCCGGGGCTCAGTCGCGCTCGAACAGCGCGATCGATTCGACGTGCGACGTATTCGGGAACATGTTCACGACACCGGCACCCTTCAGGCGGTAGCCGGCCTCGTGCACGAGCAGGCCCGCATCGCGCGCGAGCGTCGACGGGTTGCACGACACGTAGACGATGCGCTTCGGCAGCGGGCCTTCACCGCTCTGCGCGATCTCGGCCAGCGCCTTCGACACCGCGAGCGCGCCTTCGCGCGGCGGGTCGATCAGGAACTTGTCGAACGCGCCGAGCGCCCGGATGTCGTCGCCCGTCACTTCGAACAGGTTCCGGCACGCGAACGTCGTGTGGCCGTCGACACCGTTCTCGCGCGCATTCGCCAGCGCGCGCGTCGTCAGCGTGTCGCTGCCTTCGATGCCCATCACCTCGCGCGACAGCCGTGCGAGCGGCAGCGTGAAGTTGCCGATCCCGCAGAACAGGTCGAGCACGCGGTCGTCGCGCGACGGGGCGAGCAGGCGCAGCGCGCGGCCCACCAGCACGCGGTTGATCTGATGGTTGACCTGCGTGAAGTCGGTCGGCTTGAACGGCATGCGGATGCCGAATTCCGGCAGCGTGTAATCGAGCGACACGTCGAGCGGATAGAACGGCGTCACCGTATCAGGGCCTTTGGGCTGCAGCCAGAACTGCACCTTGTGCTCGTCCGCGAACGCGCGCAGCAGCGCTTCGTCGTCCGCGTTGATCGGCTCCAGCACACGCAGCACGAGCGCCGTCACTTCCGAACCGACCGCGAGTTCGATCTGCGGCATCCGATCGCGAATCGACAGCCCCTCTACGAGCCTGCGCAGCGGCACGAGCATCGCCGACACGTGCGGCGGCAACACTTCGCAGCTCGTCATGTCGGCGACGTAGCTGCTCTTCTTCTCGTGGAATCCGACCAGCACGCCGCCCTTCTTCGCGACGTTGCGCACGGTCAGGCGTGCGCGGTAGCGATAGCCCCACGACGGGCCATGGATCGGCGCGAACATCGTTTCCGCGCGCAGCTTCGCCAGGTGCCACAGGTTGTCTTCGAGCACGCGCTGCTTGACCGCCACCTGGGCACGCATGTCGAGATGCTGCATCGAGCAGCCGCCGCAGGTGCCGAAGAACGCGCATTTCGGCTTCGTGCGCATCACGCTCGGGCGCAGAATGTCGACAACCGTCGCCTGCTCGTAGCTCGGCTTGCGGCGGAAGCTCGAATAGGTCACGCGCTCGCCCGGCAGCGCGCCCTCGACGAAGATGACCTTGCCCGGCTCGCCGTCCTCGGTAATCGTGCGGCCGACACCGCGCGCTTCCATGTCGAGCGATTCGATCTCGAGGACCGGGGCGATTCCGGGCGCGACGGGCGCATTTCTTGATTTGCGCGCAGAAGTGGGGACGGCTTCGGACACCAGCTTTTCCTGACAAACGTTGAAGAAGGCGAGATTGTAGACGACGCAGGCCCGCATCGCCCGCTTTGCATGCGCCAAGCGTCGATACTTAAGCATAGCCGGCCCGGCATTGCGCCGAAACGGCCAGACAGACGGCCCGGGCGCACCCGTGGCCGCGCGTGGCCCGTCGCGCCGACTCACAAGCGGCTCCGGGCCCGGGATCCGCCCGACAGGAGATTCGACCATGAAGCTGATCGACTGGAACATCCAATGGGGTCGGGACGCGGACGGCGGCGTCGATCTTTCACGCACCGTCGCCGCGATCCGCGCGCTCGGCGACTTCGACGTGCTGTGCCTGCAGGAAGTCACGCGCGGCTTTGGTGCACTGCCCGGCGGGCCCGGTGCCGACCAGTTCGCCGAACTCGCGGCACTGCTGCCCGGATATACGATCGCCGAAGCGATCGGCGCCGACTTGCCGCCCATCGAAACCGGCGCACCGCGCCGCCAGTTCGGCAACGCGATCGCAACCCGGCTGCCGGTCAGGCGCGTGCTCCGCCAGTTGCTGCCTTGGCCGGCCGACGCCGGCGCGCCGTCGATGCCACGCGTCGCGCTCGACGTCGAGTTGCAGGCGCCCTTCGGGCCACTGCGGGTGGTCACCACGCATCTGGAATATTATTCGGCGCGCCAGCGGCTCGCCCAGGTCGACGCATTGCGCGACCGGCACCGCGAGGCCTGCGCGCACGCGGCACGACCGGCGCCTGCCGAAACCGCCGAGGGGCCGTTCAGTGCAACCGGCCAGCCGTGCGATGCGATCGTTTGCGGCGACTTCAACAGCGCATTCGGCAGCGACGCCTATTGCCGATTCCTGGAGCCGATCGATGAGGCGCCGCGCTTCGTCGACGCATGGGTCGCACGACACCCCGGCCGGCCGCCACCGCCGACGGCGGGGGTCTACGATACGGTGCAATGGTCGGAGGGGCCGCTCGCGTGCGACTTCGTGTTCGTGACCGAAACGCTGGTGCCACGCGT
Organism: Burkholderia contaminans; assembly: GCF_029633825.1. NCBI lineage: Bacteria > Pseudomonadati > Pseudomonadota > Betaproteobacteria > Burkholderiales > Burkholderiaceae > Burkholderia > Burkholderia contaminans. The sequence goes on from NZ_CP090640.1 coordinate 3,208,887, forward strand.
CACGCGCTGCGAGATCGACGGCGACGTGCGCGCGTCCGATCACCAGCCGGTGCTGCTCGAACTCGCATGATCGCGCCACCGTCCGCGGCGCACCTCGCCCGCACTACGCGTCGAAACCGGCCAGGTATTCGGCCCAGTGCGACGCAGGTTCCTGCGCAAGCGAGTTCTTCACGAGCAGGATCTCGTCCGCATACTCGCTCGGCGTCAGGCCGCCGCGCATCAACTGAAACCGGCAATACAGCAGGTAGGTATTGACGACGTCGGTTTCGCAATAGTTGCGGATTTCCTCGATCCGCCCGGCCTGGAACGCCGGCCAAACCTGGCTGCCGTCCATGCCGAGCTTGCCCGGAAAGCCGCACATCTTCGCGAGCGCGTCGAGCGGCGCGTTCGCGCGCGCCTGGTACATCGCGAGCACATCCATCAGGTCGGTATGCCGCGAGTGGTAACGCGAGATGTAGTTGTTCCACTTGAAATCGCGGTCGTCCTCGCCGAGGTCCCAGTAGCGGCTCGCGGGAATGCCGTGCACGAGCGCGCGGTAATGGAGCACCGGCAGATCGAAGCCGCCGCCGTTCCACGACACGAGCTGCGGCGTGTATTTCTCGATCACGCGGTAGAACGACTGGATCAGCGTCGCTTCGTTGTCCTGCGGCGTGCCGAGCGAGCGCACGCGAAACCCGTTGTTGTCGCGAAACACGCACGAAATCGCCGCGATGCGCTGCAGGTGGTGCGGCAGGAAATCGCCGCCGGTCTTCTCGCGACGGGCCGCGAACGCATGTTCGGCCACCGCGGCATCGTCGAGCGTCGCGGGCAGGTCTTCCAGACGGCGAATGCCGTCGACATCGGGAATCGTCTCGATGTCAAAAACAAGAATCGGAGTCATCAGTTACAGAACGGCGTCCTTGCGCACACCGTTGGAGGCAAAAAACCGCTTGAGGCGCACCAGCGCTTCCTGCTGGATCTGGCGCACGCGCTCGCGTGTAAGCCCCATCTCGTCGGCCAGCTCCTCAAGCGTTGCCGGTTCGATGTGGTTCAGGCCGAAGCGGCGCTCGATCACATGCCGATGCTTGTCGGACAGCCGCGACAGCCACGCGCGCGTCAGCGTCTCGAGCTCGCGGTGCTGCACCTCCGCGTCGGGCGACTGGCTCTGGTCGTCCGGCAGCAGGTCGAGCAGGCTGCTCGCGGGATCGAGGTCGAGGGGCGCATCGAGCGACGCCGTGTGCTCGTTGAGCGCGAGGATGTCGGTGACTTCCTCGGCGGTCTTGCCGGTGAGATAGGCGATGTCGTCGATGCTGGCTTCACGGCGCTCGGCCGCCTCGCCCGTCGACATCGAGTTCTTTTCGAGGTGACGCTTCGCGCGCAGCACCTGGTTCAGTTCGCGGATCACATGCACGGGCAGGCGCACCGTGCGGGCCTGATTCATGATCGCGCGCTCGATGCTCTGCCGGATCCACCACGTCGCGTAGGTCGAGAAGCGGAAGCCGCGCGTCGGGTCGAATTTTTCGATTGCATGCATCAGGCCGAGGTTGCCTTCCTCGATCAGGTCGAGCAGCGGCACGCCACGGTTCAGATACCCCTTCGCGATGCTGACGACGAGACGCAGGTTGCGCTCGATCATCACCTGCCGCGCCTCGAATTCGCCGGCCTTGGCCAGACGCGAATAGCGCTGCTCCTCCTCGACGGTGAGCAGCGGCTTCACGCTGATGCGGTTCAGGTAATGCTGGATCGTGTCGGCCGTGAGCTCGGCCTGCAGCAGCGTGCGGAAATCGTCGACGTCGGGCGCCGCCTCGGCGCGGCCTTCGCGCTCGTCGTCGCCGCCTTCCGCGTCAGAGTCGCGTGCCTCGAGGTCACGCTCGTTTTCCGCGACATCGTCTTCGTCGTCCGTCGAAGCACCAGCTCGCCCCACCGATGCTTGCGTGGCACGACTGATCTTCTCAGACTCGGCTTGCGGCTCGTGGCGCTTCGATTTCGGCATGGTCGTCTCGGTTATTGAGGCGGCAAATACTTCAGCGGATCGACAGGTTTACCCTGCCGGCGAACCTCGAAATGCAGCATCACGCGGTCGGAATCGCTGTTCCCCATCTCGGCGATCTTCTGCCCCTTCGTTACCGCGTCCCCCTCTTTTACCATCAAAGCGCGATTGTGTGCATACGCCGTGAGGTAAGTTGCATCGTGCTTGATGATAATGAGGTTGCCGTAGCCGCGCAGACCATTACCGGAGTAGACAACGCGACCGTCGGCCGCCGCCTTCACGGTCTCGCCGGCCGACCCGCCGATATTGACGCCCTTGTTTTTCGCGTCGTCGAAACCGTTCAGCACGGGACCGCGCGCGGGCCATGCGAACGTCACGGGGCCGCTCGGCGCGGCTGCCGTATCGCTCGATGCGGCTGCGGCGGCAGGCGGCGTCGCGACCGACGACGACGTACCGGCGGCCGGCGTTGCCGGACCGCTGCTGAGCGGCGCGGTCGCAACGGCGGCGCCCGCGATCGGCGCGGCGACCTGCGTGCCCGCAACGGCGGCACCGGCCTGCGGCGAAACGCGCAGCAGCTGATCGACTTCAATCTGGTTCGGGTTCGCCAGGTTGTTCCACGCGGCGATGTCGCGATAGTTCTGCCCGTTTTCGAGTGCGATCCGGTACAGCGTATCGCCCGGCTTCACCCGGTAGTAACCCGGCGGCGCCGGCGGGAGCGGCGCCGCGGGCTGCGCGGCGCCGGTCGTGCCGAGCGAACCGGAGCGATCGACGACGGGCGCGTTGTCGAGCCGCGTCGCACAGGCGGCCAGAAGCGTGGAGAACGCAGCTACGCAGATCGCCCGCTGGGCGAGCGTGAGCGGTTCCCTGGAACGGTTGTTTTGCATCGCGCGCAACATACTCATCGGTTTCAAATTACTCCGGATTTTAAAGGGACAAAGAAAACGCGATCAAGCCGTGACGCTCGCCATTGCGCGTGCGCGACGCGCTCGACGAGCGTGAGTACCTGGTGCTGCCCGCTCTGCGCGCCGACCGGCGCGACGAGCCGCCCGCCGATCGCGAGCTGTTCGAGCAGCGCCTGCGGCACGTCGAGCCCCGCCGCCGCGATCACGATCGCGTCGAACGGGGCCGCGGACGGCAGGCCGACACGCCCGTCGCCGTAGTGCAGACGGATGTTCGGCACGCGCAGCGGCCGCAGGTTCAGCTTCGCGCGCTCGTAGAGCGGCTTGATGCGTTCAATCGAATACACGTCGCGCGCCACGTGGCTCAGCACGGCGGCCTGATAGCCGCAGCCCGTGCCGATCTCGAGGACGCGCTCGAGCGTGCGGCCGGCCATCGCGAGCTCGATCATGCGCGCGACGACCGACGGCTTTGATATGGTCTGCTGGTGGCCGATCGGCAACGCCGAATCCTCGTAAGCCTGCGTCGCGAGCCCCGGATCCACGAACATGTGTCGCGGCACCGCGGCCATCGCTTCCAGCACGCGCGCGTCGGTCACACCGTTCGCGCGCAGCCGTTCGACCATCCGTTCGCGCACGCGTTCCGACGTAAGCGCGAACGCGCCGGCCGGCGCGACGCTCGGCGCGGCCGGCTTCGGCATGGCGGGCTTCGGCGCGGTCGGCTTCGGAACGGTCGCGGGCTTCGCCGCGGCGGAGCCGGGCAATGCCGTCCGCACCACGGCAGGCTTCACCGCAACCGGTTTCAGCACGGCTGCAGGCTTGTCGGCGGCCTTCGATACCGCGACCGCCGCATGGCGTTCGCCGGCCCGACCTTCCGACTTGCGTGGCGCTCGCTTGAGATCTTCGAGCGCGAGCGGGAACCGCTTCGCGCGCTCGCCGCTCATGAAGCCCGCCCTCCGGCGCGCGCCCATTCGCGCGTCGCGGGCAGCATCTGCGTATGCGTGAGGTCCAGTTGCAGCGGCGTGATCGACACGAAACCGTTTGCCACTGCGTGAAAATCGGTGCCGTCGCTGGCGTCCAGCGCTTCACCTGCCGCGCCGATCCAGTAGATCGGTTCGCCGCGCGGGTCGGTCTGGCGAATCACCGGCTGCGACGGATGACGCTTGCCGAGGCGCGTGACCTTCCAGCCTTTCAGTTCGTCGTACGGCAGGTTCGGAATATTGACGTTGAGCAGCGGCTGGCCCGGCAGCGGATGCGCGAGATAGTGCTCGACGATCTCCGCGGCGACGCGCGCGGCGTCGGCCAGATGGGCCCAGCCCTTGTCGACCAGCGAGAATGCGATGGCCGGCACGCCGAACATGATGCCTTCGGTGGCGGCCGCAACTGTCCCCGAATAGAGCGTGTCTTCGCCCATGTTCTGGCCGTTGTTGATCCCGGAAACGACGAGGTCCGGGCTGGCTTCGGCCATCCCCGTCAACGCGATGTGTACCGAATCGGTCGGCGTGCCGTTCACGTAGAAGAAACCCGTACTCGCCGCGCGCTGCACCGACAGCGGCCGCGACAACGTGAGGGAATTCGACGCGCCGCTGCAGTTCTGCTCGGGCGCGATCACCGTGAGCTCGGCCAGCGGCTGCAGCGCGTCGCTGAGCGCGGCGAGACCGGGGGCGAGATAGCCGTCGTCGTTGCTGAGTAGGATTCGCATCCGGCGATTGTAACCGAGGAAAGATGGCGCGAGAGCGACAGTCCGGCGACTACGGATGGACGGTTGCGGCCCCCCGGACACGCCGCGCCGCCGCGTTGCGCTGCGGCGTTCTGCGTGCTCGGGAAAACACCGCATCGCCCCGGGTTTTCCCCCGCCAGCGGAGCCCCCTTGGGGAATGCGCCGCTCCAGGAGCCTGGCGCGAAGCGACAGGCCCGAGGGGGATCAAATCGCGCCCGCGTCGCGCAATGCGGCAATCGCCTGCGCGTCGTAGCCGAGACCGCGCAGCACCTCGTCCGTGTGCTCGCCGAGTTCGGGCCCGAGCCAGCGTGTTTCGCCCGGCGTGTCGGACAGTTTCGGCGTGATGTTCGGCAACGGAATGTCGGTGCCGTCGGCCAGCTTGAAGCGCTGGATCATCTGCCGCGCGACGAACTGCGGATCGGTGAACATGTCGGCCGCGCTATAGATACGCCCGGCCGGCACGTCGGCCGCGTTGAGCACGACGAGCGCTTCTTCGATCGTGCGCGGCGCAAGCCACGCGGCAATCGCGTCGTCGATCTCCTGCGTGCGCGGCACGCGCCCGTCGTTTTGCGCGAGCGCGGGATCGTCGGCGAGATCGTCGCGCTCGATCGCCTTCATCAGCCGCTTGAAGATCGGATCGCTGTTGCCGCCGATCACGATGCTGCCGTCGCGGCACGCATACGTATTCGACGGCACGATGCCCGGCAGCGACGCGCCGGTGCGCTCGCGCACCATCCCGTACACGCCGTATTCGGGCACCACGCTTTCCATCATGTTGAAGACGGCTTCATACAGCGCAACGTCGACCACCTGCCCCGCACCGCCGTTGACCTTGCGGTGATGCAGCGCCATCAGCGCGCCGATCACACCGTGCAGCGCGGCGATCGAATCGCCGATCGAGATGCCGATGCGCGGCGGCGGCAGTTCGGGATAGCCGGTGATGTGACGCAGCCCGCCCATCGATTCGGCGATCGCGCCGAAGCCGGGCCGGTCGCGGTACGGGCCGGTCTGCCCGTAGCCGGACAGGCGCACCATCACGAGGCCCGGGTTGTCGGCCGACAGCACGTCGTAGCCGAGCCCGAGCTTTTCGAGCAGGCCCGGGCGGAAATTCTCGATCACGATGTCTGCCTCGCGCGCAAGTTGACGCGCGATCGCCTTGCCGGCGTCGGCTTTCAAGTTGAGCGTGACCGATTTCTTGTTGCGCGCCTGAACGGACCACCACAGCGACGTGCCGCCCTGCTCCGGATGGAGCTTGCGCCACTTGCGCAGCGGGTCGCCCCCGTTCGGATCCTCGATCTTGATCACTTCCGCGCCGAATTCGGCGAACAGCCGCGACGCGAAGGGCCCCGCGATCAGCGTTCCGAATTCGAGCACTTTGACGCCCGCGAGCGGACCCTGGCTGGTGCTCATGTGTCTCCCTGGCATGAGGAACGGCGCCGCCCGCCGGCGGCGCCCGGCTTACATCGTGCGGCGGTCGAGCATCGCGCGGGCGATGGTGCCCGCGTCGACGTATTCGAGCTCACCGCCCACCGGCACGCCGCGCGCGAGGCGCGTGACCGCGAGCCCGCGCGCCTTCAGCGTCTGCCCGAGGTAGTGCGCGGTGGCTTCGCCTTCGTTCGTGAAGTTGGTCGCGAGCACGACTTCCTTGACGACACCGTCGGACGCGCGCCGCACGAGGCGATCGAAATGGATTTCCTTCGGACCGATCCCGTCGAGCGGGCTCAGCCGACCCATCAGCACGAAATACAGCCCGCGGTAAGTCATCGTCTGCTCGAGCATGATCTGGTCGGCAGGCGTCTCGACGACGCACAGCAGCGTCGGATCACGCTCTTCGTCGCTGCAGACCTCGCAGATCTGCGCTTCGGTGAACGTGTTGCACTTCTCGCAGTGCTGCAGGTGCTCGGTCGCGAACAGCAGCGACCGGCCGAGCCGCTCCGCGCCCTCCCGATCGTGCTGCATCAGGTGGACCGCCATGCGCTGCGCGGATTTCGGCCCGACGCCGGGCAGCACGCGCAACGCTTCGACGAGAGCGGACAGGGCGGACGGCTGTTTCATACGGGGGCAAAAAGTGGCACGGGCGCGGTGCTCAGAACGGCAGCTTGAAGCCCGGGGGCAGCGGCAGGCCCGACGTCATGCCGCTCATCTTTTCCTGCGACGTCGCTTCGGCCTTGCGCACGGCATCGTTGAACGCAGCCGCGACGAGGTCCTCGAGCATGTCCTTGTCGTCCGCGAGCAGGCTCGGGTCGATCGACACGCGACGCACTTCGTTGCGGCACGTCATCGTCACCTTGACGAGGCCGGCGCCCGACTGCCCTTCGACTTCGATCAGCGCAAGCTGCTCCTGCATCTTCTTCATGTTTTCCTGCATTTGCTGCGCTTGCTTCATCAGTCCGGCGAGGTTGCCTTTCAACATGGGAATACTCCTTCTTGATCGTGTGAAAACCGGCACGCGGCGCGTGCCGGCCTATGTGTGGGCGTGATTGTGCCTGTCGCGGGGCGGTCAGTTCAATGCAGTGTCGGCGGCGGGCCGTCCGGCGCCGCATCGGCGAGCGGGCGCACCGAACCTTCTACGATGCGCGCGCCGAAATCGCGCACGAGCTGCTGGACGAACGGATCGCCGTGAATCTCCTGCTCGGCCTCGCGCTGGCGTGCCGCGCGCGCGGCCGCGTCGAGCGCCGCCGCGGTGCGCCGCGCGGGCCCGACCTCGACCGCCACCTCGACCGGCTTGCCGAGCGCGTCGGCCAGCGCGGCCTTCAGCTTCGCGACCTGCGCGGCGTCCGCATATTGCGGCACCGGTACGGAAAGCTTCAACGTCGTCGCATCGACAGCCGTCAGTTCACTGTTGAACGCGAGCTGGTACGCGACGCCCTTGAGCGGCAGCCGCGCGGCGAGCGCCGGCCATTCGCCGTCGAAGCCGACCGGATCGAGTGCGATCGCAGGCGGCAACGGACGCGTGTCGACCGGTGCGGACGGACGGGTTTCCGCCGGCCTCGGCGCCACGCGCACATCGTCGGGGCCGCTGTCGAATACCGGCACGAAGCCATCGTCGGGCGGGCCGCCGAACATTTCGTCGGCGCTGAGCGGCACGTAGTCGTCGGGCGGGATGTCCTCCCACGGCGGCGAAGCCCGGCGCGAATCGGCTGCCTGCGGTGCACGGGCGGCAGCGCGCGGCGTCGGCACTGGACGGCGGCGGGACGCGGTGCGGCCGGCTTCTCGGCGACCGGCTGGGCAGCCGTTTTCGCGGCGGCGGCGCCTGCGCGCCCGCGGTCGGACGACACGCGCATCCCCGCATTGCGCAACACGTCGAGCGCGGCAGCGGCTCCGCCGGAACGCGCCGCCGGACGCGCGGCGGGCTCAGGCGGCGCAGCGCGCGGCATCGGTTCGGCCGGCGCAGCCGGCTCGTCGCTTCGCTGCGTAACGGCAGCAGGCGGGGCAGCAGGCCGCTCGGGTTCCTTGCGTACCGGTGCCGGGTTGTCGCCGGCCGGCTCCGCTTGCGGTGCTGCAGCCGTCTGCGACCGCGGCACTTCGATGACTGGCGCGTCAATCGGGGCCGGCGCGGCTGCATCGACGGCAGCCGGCGTCACGGCCGGCCGGTCTGCTTCGTCGCCGGACTGTACCGGCGCTGCACGCGCAACCGGTGCCGCGGGCGGTGCCGGAGCAATAGCCTGCGGCCGCACTGCTTCGGCAGGTTTAGCCGATACCGGCTTCGCCGCAGCGGCCGATGCCGCCGCCACGCGCGGGCCCGGCACCGCACGCGGCGCGGACGGCTGGCCGCCCGGCGCACTGCCGGCGGCAACCGCCGGCTCGAACGCGAGCATCCGCAGCAGCGTCATCGTGAAACCGGCGTACTCGTCCGGCGCCAGGCCGAGCTCGGCACGACCGACCGTCGCGATCTGATAGAACAACTGGACCTGCTCGGGGCTCAGCGTCTCGGCGAAGCGGCGCAGGTCGCCCGCTTCGGGCCATTCGTCGAGCACCGAGCCCGGCGCGAACTGCGCCCACGCGATGCGATGCAGCAGGCTCGCGAGATCCTGAAGCGCGGTCGAGAACGACAGGCTGCGCAGCGACATCTCGTCGGCAATCGCCAGGATTTCCGAGCCGCTGCCTGCGGCGAGCGCGTCGAGCAGACGCACCATGTAAGTCTGGTCGAGCGCGCCGAGCATGCCCGACACGGCCGACTCGGTCACCTCGTTCGCCGAATAGGCGATCGCCTGGTCGGTGAGCGACAGCGCGTCGCGCATGCTGCCCTGCGCGGCACGCGCGAGCAGGCGCAGCGCCTGCAGCTCGAACGTGATCTGCTCTTCGCCGAGGATCCGTTCGAGATGCGACACGATGTGCCCGGCCGGCATCTGCTTCAGGTTGAACTGCAGGCAGCGCGACAGCACGGTCACGGGGATTTTCTGCGGATCGGTGGTCGCGAGGATGAACTTGACGTGCGGCGGCGGCTCCTCGAGCGTCTTCAGCATCGCGTTGAACGCGTGATTCGTCAGCATGTGCACTTCGTCGATCATGTAGACCTTGAAGCGCGCATCGACGGGCGCGTACACCGCGCGCTCGAGCAGTGCGGCCATTTCGTCGACGCCGCGGTTGCTCGCGGCATCCATCTCGACGTAATCGACGAATCGCCCTTCGTCGATCTCGCGACAGGCACGGCACACGCCGCACGGCTGCGACGTAACGCCGATTTCACAATTGAGTGCCTTGGCGAAGATCCGCGACAGCGTCGTCTTGCCGACACCGCGGGTTCCGGTAAACAGATAGGCGTGATGGAGACGCCCGCCGTCGAGCGCGTGCGTAAGCGCCCTGACGACGTGCTCCTGGCCGACGAGCGAAGCGAAATCCTTCGGACGCCACTTGCGTGCGAGAACTTGATAGGTCATCGGGAAATTGTATCAGTAACGCTGCGTCGCGCCGACACGCGAAACGGTGCGGAAGACAGGCAACGCGCAGGTAAAACGGAGTGTGGTGCAGAAATAAAAAACGCCCGGCGAACGGGGCGAGAAGGAAGGTGACGAGCCCGACCCTCGGCACTGGCGGAAAACGATTGTGGCTGCTTCGTTCCCGACCTGACCAGGTTCACCGCCCCACCATGCGAGGAGGCCCGTCACGGCATATTCTATCACCGCTTCCGGATGAATGCGACCGTTTGTTCGCACCAATGCGAATTTGACCAGACAAACCGACGCACATCGGGCTTCACGAAGCCCTCCCGACGCGAAGGGCCTGCGCGTCCACCCCTTGTAATTTGCGAGCCGGCCTCCACCTGCTGGACACGATGGTCGAACGTCGCGTCGTACCCCTACTCGCGTAGCGGCTACTATCGCCGCCCGCAGCAGATAGCAATTTAGGCTAATATGACGCCCGAACGACCCGCGAGCCGCGGCATGCAGCGCTTACACCCCTCCTTTCCGGAGAGCGGAGTGACCTGCCGCAGCGGCCGGCAGCCAACGGCAGCCGGTTCGCCGCAACGCGCAAGCAGGCAGTCCCCGAACCGTAAGAGGTATTGACCCAATGAGCGAACAGATCAAACACATCAGCGACGCATCGTTCGAACAGGACGTCGTCAAATCCGACAAGCCCGTGCTCGTCGATTTCTGGGCCGAATGGTGCGGCCCGTGCAAAATGATCGCCCCGATCCTCGACGAAGTCGCGAAGGACTACGGCGACAAGCTGCAGATCGCAAAAATCAACGTCGACGACAACCAGGCAACGCCCGCGAAGTTCGGCGTGCGCGGCATCCCGACGCTGATCCTGTTCAAGAACGGCGCGGCCGCCGCGCAGAAGGTCGGCGCGCTGTCGAAGTCGCAGCTCACCGCATTCCTGGACAGCCACCTGTAATACAGGCAGTTCCGCGGACGTGTTGTCAGCCGGCAACACGTCCGTCGACAAGCCGCCGATCGCTCGCTCAAGCGCGAATCGGCCTATGCTAGAATTAAAAAACGTCTACAAGACGCATTTAAGTCTCTGAGCGCTTCCGCTCGCCCTCCTCCCTTTATTTCTTTCGTCGTCTCCTCCCTGGCGGGTTCTCCGTATGCATTTATCCGAGCTCAAGTCTCTGCACGTCTCCGAACTGATCGAAATGGCCAATGGCCTGGAGATCGAAAACGCGAACCGCCTGCGCAAGCAGGAGCTGATGTTCGCCATTCTCAAAAAGCGCGCCAAGACGGGTGAGACGATCTTCGGCGACGGTACGCTCGAAGTGCTACCGGACGGCTTCGGCTTCCTGCGCTCGCCGGAAATGTCGTACCTCGCGAGCACCGACGACATCTACATCAGCCCGTCGCAGATCCGCCGCTTCAACCTGCACACCGGCGACACCATCGAAGGTGAAGTCCGCACGCCGAAGGACGGCGAGCGCTACTTCGCGCTGGTGAAGGTCGACAAAGTCAACGGGCAGCCGCCCGAGGCCTCGAAACACAAGATCATGTTCGAGAACCTCACGCCGCTGCACCCGAACAAGCCGCTGTCGCTCGAACGCGAAATGCGCGGCGAGGAAAACGTCACGGGCCGCATCATCGACATGATCGCGCCGATCGGCAAGGGCCAGCGCGGCCTGCTCGTCGCGTCGCCGAAGTCGGGCAAGACCGTGATGCTCCAGCACATCGCACACGCGATCAAGCAGAACCACCCGGACGTGATCCTGTTCGTGCTGCTGATCGACGAGCGCCCTGAAGAAGTGACCGAAATGCAGCGCTCGGTCGCCGGCGAAGTGATCGCCTCGACGTTCGACGAACCGGCCACGCGCCACGTGCAGGTCGCCGAAATGGTGATCGAGAAGGCCAAGCGCCTCGTCGAAATGAAGCACGACGTCGTGATTCTGCTCGACTCGATCACGCGCCTCGCACGCGCGTACAACACCGTGATCCCGGCATCGGGCAAGGTGCTGACGGGTGGTGTCGACGCGAACGCACTGCAACGTCCGAAGCGCTTCTTCGGCGCGGCGCGCAACATCGAGGAAGGCGGTTCGCTGACGATCATCGGCACCGCACTGATCGAAACCGGCAGCCGCATGGACGACGTCATCTACGAAGAGTTCAAGGGCACCGGCAACATGGAAGTGCACCTCGAGCGCCGTCTCGCGGAAAAGCGCGTGTATCCGTCGATCAACCTGAACAAGTCGGGCACGCGTCGCGAAGAAATGCTGATCAAGCCCGAGATCCTTCAAAAGATCTGGGTGCTGCGCAAGTTCATCCACGACATGGACGAAGTCGAAGCGATGGAATTCCTGCTCGACAAGATCCGCCAGACGAAGAGCAACTCCGAGTTCTTCGACCTGATGCGCCGCGGCGGATAATTGCCCCGCCCCGCACCAACAAGACGGCCGCCCGCGCATCCTGCCCGGCGGCCGTTTTTCGGTATCAACCTGAACGTGAACGTACAGGTTGATCTATAATCGCGGCATCACCCAAACCCGATCCCCTCCCGATGCCGAACGACACCTCCACCCCGCTGCTGACCGTGAGCGATGCGGCGTCACGGCTCGGCGTCACGCCGCGCACGCTGAAGTATTACGAAGAGCGCGGGCTCGTCACGCCGTCGCGCAGCGAAGGCCGCTACCGCCTCTACGACGAGACCGACCTCGAGCGCTTCGCGCGTATCCTGCGGCTGCGGGCGCTCGGCTTCTCGCTACACGGCATCACGGAAATGCTGAAACGCCCGCTGGAAGAAACGGGCGACGGCCGGCGCCGCTATTCGGACGCGTCGCTGCGCGACATCCGCACCGGCCTCGCCGAGCAGATCGACACACTCGACCGGCGGATCGCGGCCGTCCAGCGCGAACTGAAGGAAGCCGTCGCGCTGCGCAAGGAGCTGCAGCACGACATCGACTACGTCGATCGGCGCCTTGCCGGCGAAAACGCCGATGCGCTGATCGCGCAGCGGCAGGCCGAAGCCGGCACGCGGCGCGCACGCAAGGCGCGCGAATGAACACGATGCCCGGTCGCTCGCCGCTGTGGAGCCGCGCGAACCTGCGCGCGGACCTGTTCCCCTGGGCGCTTGCGCTCGTCACCGGCATCGACTATTTCGACAACGCGGTCTTCTCGTTCTTCGCGAGCTACATCGCAGGCGGCATCAATGCATCGCCCGACGAGCTCGTGTGGTCGTCGAGCGCCTATGCGGTCACGGCCGTGCTCGGCATCCTGCAGCAGCAATGGTGGGTCGACCGGCTCGGCCATCGCCGCTACGTCGCCGGCTGCATGCTGATGTTCTCGTTCGGCGCGATCGCGGCCGCGCTCGCCGACACGTCGCTCGAACTCGCATTTGCGCGCGGCTTTCAGGGATATTTCATCGGCCCGATGATGGGCGCGTGCCGGATCCTGATCCAGATCAGCTTCAAGCCGCAGGAACGGCCGCCCGCGACACGCGCGTTCCTGATCATGATCCTGCTCGGCAGCGCGCTCGCGCCGATCGTCGGCGGCTTGCTCGTCGCACATTCGACGTGGCGCGCGCTGTTCGCGTGCTCGGCGCCGGCCGGCATCGCGTTCGCGATCCTCGCGCTGCTCACGCTGCCCGATTCGGGCCGGACACCCGACGACGAACGCGGCTCCGGACACTTCTGGCCGTATGTCGTGTTCGCGCTCGCGCAAGGCGCGCTGCAGATCGTGCTGCAGCAGGTGCATTACCAGCTCTACAGCGGCTCGCCCATGCTGATCCTGCTGACGATCGCGGGAATCGGCGCGCTTGCGTGGTTCGCGTATCACCAGTGGAACCACCCGACGCCGCTCGTGCGCCTGCACGCGTTCCGCGAACGGACGTTCCAGGTCGGGCTGCTGCTCTACATGTTCTATTACTACGAGTCGACGGGCTTCAGTTACCTGACGTCGCGCTTTCTCGAAAGCGGGCTCGGCTATCCGGTCGAGAACGCCGGGCGGCTGGTGGGCACGATGTCGCTGATTTCGGCCACCGCGCTGTTCGCGTACCTGCGTTACGCGAAACTCGTCACCCACAAGAAGTGGTTCGTCTTGCCGGGGTTCGCGATCGCCATCACGGCCGCGCTGTGGATGACGCGGATGACGCCGCAGGTCGGCGAGGCCGCGCTGATCGTCCCGCTGCTGCTGCGCGGATTGCTGCTGCTCTTCATCGTGCTGCCGGTGGCCAACCTGACGTTCCGGATCTTCGCGATCGACGAATATACGCACGGCTACCGGCTGAAGAACATCGTCCGGCAACTGACGATCTCGTTCGCGACGTCGTCGGTGATCATCGTCGAACAGCACCGCGTGGCCGTGCATCAGACGCGGCTCGTCGAGCGCGCGAACGTGTTCGACCCGCTCTTCCAGCAGACAGTCGATGCGCTGACGCGCAGCTATGCCGCCGCCGGCCACGCGCTGAACGAGGCGCACGGACTCGCGATCGCGTCGATCGCGCGCATGGTCGCGCAACAGGCGTCGTTCCTCGCGTCGCTCGACGGCTTTTACTTCCTGGCGGGCGTGGCGCTCGTCGGCGGCCTCTTTGCGGCATGGCAAAAAGAGATCGATTGAGTTAAAAGACAGGCTTTGGATTTCCGCGAGCCGCCTTCATGCTCTCGAAACTGACCCGCTGGTTCGACGACCGCCGCCGCAACCACGCGCTGCGCAGCCACCCGATTCCCGACGCGCTGTGGCAGGACACCGTCGAGCGCCTGCCGTTTCTCGCGGCACTGCCGCCCGACGCGCTCGGCCGTCTGCGCGAACTGACGAGCCTGTTCATCGCGAAGAAATCGTTCTCGACCGCACACGGGCTCGAGTTGACCGACGCGATGATCGTCGCGATCGCCGCGCAGGCCTGCCTGCCCGTGCTGAATCTCGACCTGTCGCTGTACGACGGCTGGGTCGGCGTCGTCGTGTACCCGGGTGAATTCGTGATCCGCAAGACGGTGCAGGACGAGGACGGCGTCGTGCACGAAGTGGAGCAGGATGCGAGCGGTGAGGCCTGGGAAGGCGGCCCCGTGATCCTGTCCTGGGAAGACGCGCAGATGACGGACGGCCACGACGCATACAACGTCGTGATCCACGAGTTCGCGCACAAGATCGACATGGTCAACGGCGCGGCCGATGGCTATCCGCCCCTATTTCGGCGTTGGCACGCGCCGCACCTCGATGCGCAGGCCTGGGCCGACGTGTTCGAACACGCGTACGACCAGTTCTGCGCGCGCGTCGACGCAGTGCCGGACCGTGCGTGGGCGCGCTTCGAGCGGGATTCGCTGATCGATCCCTATGCGGCCGACCACCCGTCGGAATTCTTCGCGGTATGCAGCGAAGCGCTGTTCGTCCGGCCGAAAGCGTTCGAGTCCGAATTTCCGGAGTTGTACCGGCTGCTCGCGCGCTACTACCGGCAGGATCCGGCCGGCACCGGCGCGCTCGACGCGCCGTGAAAATTATTCGTCAACCATCTGATTTTCTGGCATAATCGCCGTTTTTCGACCTTAGGCAAGTGGCTCGCGCCGGGCTTGGCGTGGTCTGGTTTGCGCAATGTGCGCGTTCCGGTACGACAAGCGGCGGGTTGGCTACCGCTCTCACCAAGGAAAGACCATGAAAGAAGGCATCCACCCGAACTACCGCGAAGTCGTCTTCCAAGACATGTCGAACGGCTTCAAGTTCATCACGCGCTCGACGATCCAGACGCGCGAAAACATCGAACTCGATGGCAAGACCTACCCGCTCGCCAAGATCGAAGTGTCGTCGGAATCGCACTCGTTCTACACGGGTCAGCAAAAGATCATGGACACGGCAGGCCGTGTCGAGAAGTTCAAGAACAAGTTCGGCGTTCGCGCCAGCGGCAAGGCGAAGTAAGCTTCGCACTGCATCCGGTGGTTGCATTGCACCGGTACCGCACAAAAGGGCAGCCCAGGCTGCCCTTTTTTGTCTCTGCTCGCCCGGCAGGCGCCAGCCGGCGCCCGGGCATCGACCTGACGCGCAACAGCGGGCGCGTCTACAATGCCGGATGCTCGAAACCGGCTCGACCGCGCGCATCCGCGCCGGCCACCCGCCCATAACAAATCGCTCATCTGCATGAAGCCTGTCGTCCGTCTCACCGCCTCCGCCACGCGCGCGCTACCGCGCTGGCTGCTGCTCACGCTCTGCTTCGTCTACGCCGCGTTCGGCCTGTTCGGCCGCGACCCGTGGAAGAACGAGGACGCGGCGGGCTTTGGCGTGATGTGGACGATGGCCAAGGGCGGCTGGCACGACTGGCTGCTGCCGAACCTGGTCGGCAAGTTCATCACGACCGACGGGCCGCTCGGCTACTGGCTCGGCGCGCTGTCGATCCGCGGCCTCGGCCCGTGGGTCGACGCGAGCAACGCGTCGCGCGTCGATACCGGCATCCTGTTCTGCGTCGCGTGCGCATTCGTCTGGTACGCGGCCTATCTGCTCGGCCGGCGTGCCGAGGTCCAGCCGTTCAAATACGCATTCGGCGGCGAGCCCGAGCCGCGCGACTACGGCCGCACGCTCGCCGATGGCGCGCTGCTGGTGCTCGTCGCCTGCTTCGGCCTCGCGGAGCGCGGGCATGAAACGACGCCGCAGCTTGCGGAGTTCGCGTGGATCGCGATGCTCGTCTACGGGATCGTGCGCGGCATCGACAAGCCGATGCAGGGCGCGCTGTGGTGGGGCCTCGCGATGGGCCTCGTCGCGCTGTCCGGCAATCCGGTGCTGGTCGTCGCCCTGCTCGCCGGCACGGCCGTGCTGTGGCTCGTCACGCCCGAGATGCGCAACCTGCGCCTGCCGCTGGTCGGCGTACCGCTCGCGGCCGCGATCTTCGCGCTGTGGCCGCTGGCCGCGTTCGTCGCGGCACCCGACGACGCCGCATGGTTCTTCAACCAGTGGATCCACGGCAGCCTGATGCGCTTTTCGGGTCCGCCGACCGCCGTGCTCGGCTATGCGGCAAAGAACCTCCCGCTGTTCACGTGGCCCGCATGGCCGCTCGCGATCTGGGCATGGTGGAGCTGGGCCGGCATGCGCCGCCGTGCGCACGTCGCGATTCCGCTGTCGGTCGCCGTGCCGCTCGTCGCGCTCGTGATCCTGCAGAGCCAGCAGTCGAACCGCATGTACATGCTGCTGCTGCCGCCGCTCGCGGTACTCGCGACGTTCGCGCTGCCGACCCTCAAGCGCGGCGCGATCAACGCGATCGACTGGTTCGCGGTGCTGAGCTTCACGATCCTCGGCACCTTCGTGTGGCTCGTGTGGCTCGCCTCGCTCACGGGCTTTCCGCATCCGCTCGCGCGCAACCTCGCCCGCCTCGTGCCCGGCTACGAGCCGCACTTCAAGATCCTGTCGTTCATCTGCGCGGTGATCGCCACCGTGTGCTGGTGCTTCCTCGTGCGCTGGCGCATCTCGCGGCAGCCGAAAGTGCTGTGGCGCAGCGTCGTGCTGTCGGGTGCGGGCACCACGCTGATGTGGGTGCTGCTGATGACGCTGTGGCTGCCGATCGTCAACTACGGCCGGACCTATCGCGACGTCGCGCAGCAGATCGCCGTGCACCTGCCGTCCGACTACGAGTGCATCTCGCCGGTGCGGCTCGGCGACGCGCAGATCGCGACCTTCGCGTATTTCGGCAACATGCGCTTTGACTTTTCCGGCGACTGCGACGTGATCCTGCGCCAGGACCGCTCGGACTTCGGCGAGCCGAGCTCGATGTCGCAATACGTGTGGCGTCTCGTGTGGGAAGGCCGCCGCGCCGCCGACCGTGACGAGCGCTTCCGCCTGTACGAGCGCATCGAACGGCCGAAGACGCCCGTCAAGCGGCGTCCGCCGCGCCGCCAGCCGGCCGATTGACGATGTTCGGCGACATCCGCCGGATCGTCGGTCTCGCATGGCCGGTGCTCGTCGGCCAGCTTGCGATCATCGCGTTCGGCGTGATCGACACCGCGATGGTCGGGCGCTATTCGGCCGTCGATCTGGCCGCACTCGGGCTCGGCTCGTCGATCTACATTTCGATCTATATCGGCCTGACGGGCATCCTGTCGGCGCTGCAGCCGATCACCGGGCAGCTGTACGGCGCGCGCCGCTACGCCGAGATCGGCGAGGAAGTGCGCCAGGCGCTGTGGCTCGCGCTGCTGCTCGCGGTGCCCGGCTTTCTCCTGCTGCATTTTCCCGAACCGCTGCTGCGCGTCGCACACACGCCCGCCGCGCTGCACGACCGCACCGTCGACTACCTGCGCATCCTGTCGTACGGGCTGCCCGCCAGCCTCGTCTTCCGCATCTACAACGCGCTGACCAACGCGGCCGGCAAGCCGCGCCTCGCAATGATCCTGCAGATCGGCGCGCTGCTGCTCAAGTTTCCGCTGAACGTGTGGTTCATCTTCGGCGGGTTCGGCGTGCCGGCCCTCGGCGGCCCCGGCTGCGGGCTCGCGAGCACGCTGATCAACTGGGCGCTCGCGCTGATCGGCTACACGCTGCTCGCGAAGCTCGACGTGTTCGCGCCGCTCGCGATCTTCTCGCGCTTCTGCTGGCCGGTCTGGGAACGCCAGAAGGCGATCCTGAAACTCGGCGTGCCGATGGGCCTGTCGTACCTGATCGAGGTCACGTCGTATACGTGCATGGCGCTGTTCATCGCGCAGTTCGGCACGACGACGCTCGCCGGCCACCAGATCGCCGGCAACATCGGCGCGGTGCTGTACATGACGCCGCTGTCGATCGGCGTGGCGGCGTCGACGCTGGTCGCGCGCGCTCTCGGCGCCGGTCGGCCCGAGGAAGCCCGGCTGCTCGGCCGCCACAGCGTGATCTTCGCGTGCGGCATCGCCGCGACCTACGGCCTGCTCGTGTTCGTGCTGCGCCCGCTGATCATCGGCGGCTATACGCCGAACCCGGCCGTCGCCGCGGCCGCGATGCCGCTCGTCGCGATCGTCGCGTGCTACCACGTCTTCGACGCGCTGCAGGTCACGTCGGCGTTCGTGCTGCGCGCGTACAAGGTCGCGGTCGTGCCGACCGTGATCTATGCGGTCGCGCTGTGGGGCGTCGGGCTCAGCGGCGGCTACGTGCTCGGCTTCGACGTGGGCGGGATCGCGCCCGCGTGGCTGACCGGCGCGCGCGGCTTCTGGTTCGCGAACACGATCAGCCTGATGCTCGCGGGCGCCGGGCTCGTGCTGTACCTGCGCCGCGTCAGTCATGCGCATGCCGCCGCTTCCACGTCCGCCTGACGCACTGCCCGCTACGTCTCCTCCAGCACGTCGGCCGCGTGATACGACGACCGCACGAGCGGGCCGGCGACGACTTCCCTGAAACCGAGCAACAGCGCCTCGTCGCGCCACGCGGCGAACGCGTCCGGGCTGACGTAGCGCCGCACCGGCAGATGGTGCGCGGACGGCGCGAGGTACTGGCCGAGCGTCAGCACGTCGACGTCATGCGCACGCAGGTCGCGCAGCGTGTCGCGCACTTCGTCGTCGCACTCGCCGAGCCCGAGCATCAACCCCGATTTCGTCACCAGTCCCGGCCGTGCCCGCTTCGCCTGCGCGAGCAGTTCGAGCGAGCCGCGATAGTCGGCGCCCGGCCGCGCCGCGCGATACAGCGACGGCACCGTCTCGATGTTGTGGTTGAACACGTCGGGCCGGGCCGTCGACAGCGCATCGAGCGCGCGGGTCACGCGGCCGCGGAAGTCCGGTGTCAGCACTTCGACGCCGATGCCCGGCACGCTCGCGCGCACCGCCGCGATGCACGCGGCGAAATGCGCGGCGCCGCCGTCGCGCAGGTCGTCGCGGTCGACCGACGTGATCACGACGTAGCGCAGCCCGAGCGCCGCGGCCGCATCGGCCAGCCGCGCGGGCTCGTCGGCGTCGAGCGGCTCGGGACGGCCGTGGGCGACGTCGCAGAACGGGCAGCGCCGCGTGCACAGGCCGCCCATGATCATGAAGGTCGCCGTGCGCTGCGCGAAGCATTCGCCGATGTTCGGGCACATCGCCTCCTCGCAGACGGAGTGCAGCCGATGCTCGCGCAGCACGGCCGCCATGTCGGCGACCGCCGCGCTCATCATCGGCCGCGCGCGCAGCCACGGCGGCTTCGGCAACGCCACACCGGCCGCGGGCTCGACGCGCACCGGAATGCGCGCGAGCTTGTCACGGCTTCTCGCGCCCGGCTGGCCGAGCGCCGTGAGGCTGGGTCGTTCGAGCGCGGCGGCCATCGTCAGCCTCCGAGAAACGCGACGATCAGGCGGTTCACGTCGGCGGCCGCCTCCATCTGCACCATGTGCCCGCTGCCGGCGATCACCTCGGCCCGCACGCCTTCCGGCAAACCCTGCGCGTGCTGCGCCGGAATCACCTGGTCGCGCTCGCCCCAGATGACGAGCGTGCGCGGCGCAAGCGTCGCGAGCCGGTCGCGAAACACGCGCCGCTGCGCGGCGCCGTCGAACGCGGCATTCGCGATCTTCTCGAGCGCGGCCTGCACGCCTTCGAGCCGCTTGTACTTGACCAGATCCTCGACGAGCTGCCGCGTGACCAGCGCGTTGTCCGCGAACAGCGCGCCGAGGTGCGGCTTCAGTGTGTTGCGGCTGTTGCCCGCAACGAAGCCGTCGATGTAAGCGCGGTTGATGTCGGTACCGAGCCCGGCGCTCGCGATCAGCGTCAGCGATGCGATGCGTTGCGGCGCGCGCTCGGCCGCCGTCATCGCGACTGCACCGCCCATCGAATGGCCGATCAGGTGAGCTTTGTCGATGCCCTTCGCATCGAGCAGCGCGAGCACCGCGTCGGCCAGTTCGTCGAGGCTGCCCGTCTCGACCGCCTTGCCCGACTCGCCATGACCGGGCAAATCGAGCGCCCACACCGGCCGGTGCGCGGCGAGATCCGCGTGATTGAACAGCCAGTTGTTGAGATCGCCGCCAAAGCCGTGGATCAACACGGCGGGCGTGCCCGCGCCTTCACCGAGCTTCAGGAAGCGCACCGTCCGGCCGCCGATCTGCGCCTTTTCCGGCTGCGGGCCCGCGGCTTCGTCGGAGGCCGCGCTCGGCACGAAGTCACGCTGGAAATCGGCGATCGCCGCATCGATGTCGGCATCGCTCGCGTCAGCGGCGGCGACGACGCCGAGCAGCGCACCGACCGGCAGCGTCTCGCCCTCCTGCGCGACCTGCCGGCGCAGCGTGCCGTCGAACGCGCATTCGACGCCCGACGAGATCTTGTCGGTCTCGACGTCGAGCACTTCATCGCCCTTCGTCACGCGTTCGCCGAGCGACTTCAGCCAGCCGTTGACCTGCCCCTGCTCCATCGACAGCCCCCACTTGGGCATCGTGATCATGTGAATCGACATCGTGTCAGCTCCTCGTCTTCAGGACCGCCTGCGCAATCGCATCGGCGGACGGGATATACAGGTCTTCCAGCACGCTCGCGAACGGCGCGGGCGTATGCGGCGCGGTCACGAGTTCGATCGGCGCCTTCAATGCATGGAACGCGCGCTGCGCGACGAGTGCGGCGATGTCGGTCGCGATCGAGCAGCGCGGGTTCGCTTCATCGACGACCACCACGCGCCCGGTGCGCTCCGCGCTTTCGAGGATCGTGTCCTCGTCGAGCGGCGACGTCGTGCGCAGGTCGATCACGTCGACCTGGATGCCGTCCTTCGCGAGCTTCGCGGCCGCGTCCATCGCGAGATGCACCATCCGGCCGTACGTGACGATCGTCGCGTCGTCGCCGTCGCGCATCACGCTCGCTTCGCCGAACGGAATCGCATAGGACTCCTCCGGCACATCGCCTTCGCGGGTATAGAGCAGCTTGTGTTCGAGGAAGATCACGGGATCGTTGTCGCGGATCGCCTGGATCAGCAGCCCCTTCGCGTCGTACGGCGTCGACGGGCACACGACCTTCAGCCCCGGAATGTGCGTGAACAGCGACGTGAGCATCTGCGAATGCTGCGCGGCCGCGCGAAGGCCTGCACCGTACATCGCGCGGATCACGACCGGCGTCACGGCCTTGCCGCCGAACATGTAGCGGAACTTGGCGGCCTGGTTGAAGATCTGGTCGAAGCACACGCCCATGAAATCGATGAACATCAGCTCCGCGACGGGCCGCATCCCGCACGCGGCAGCGCCGACCGCCGCGCCGATGTAGCCGCCTTCGGACAGCGGCGTATCGAGCACGCGGCCCGGAAACTTGTGGAACAGGCCCTTCGTCACGCCGAGCACGCCGCCCCACGCGTCGTCCTCGCCCGGCGCGCCCGCGCCGCCTGCATTGTCCTCGCCCATCACGATCACGCTGTCGTCGCGCGCCATTTCCTGCGCGAGCGCTTCGTTGATCGCCTGCGAATAAGTGATCTTCCTTGCCATGTCTGTCTCCTGGAATGTTCGGTTCGCCGTGTCGGCCGCAGTGTCAGGCGGCGCTCACGGGTACGACACGTAGACGTCGGTCAGCAGGTCGGCCGCGTCGGGTACCGGCGCGGCCTTGGCCTGCGCGACCGCATCGTCGATCAGCGCCTTCACCTGGGCATCGACCGCGCGCAGGTCGGCGGTCGTCAGCGCTTCGGCCCGCACGACGCGCGTTTCGAAATGCTTCAGGCAGTCCTTCTCGTCGCGCAGCTTCTGCACTTCGCCGGGTGCGCGATAGGTTTGCGCATCGCCTTCGAAGTGGCCGAAATAGCGCGTGAACTTCACCTCGACGAGCGTCGGCCCGCCACCGTTGCGCGCACGCTCGACGGCCTCGCCGAGCGCTTCGTGCACCGCGAAGAAGTCGAAGCCGTCGACGATCACGCCCGGCATCCCGAACCCGTTCGCGCGATCGGCGATGTTGTCGGTCGCGACCGACCAGCTCGACGACGTCGCTTCCGCATAGCCGTTGTTCTCGGCCACGAAGATCGCGGGCAGCCGCCACACCGACGCGAGGTTCATCGATTCGAAGATCACGCCCTGGTTCGATGCGCCGTCGCCGAAGAAGCACACGCCGACGCCGCCGGTCTTCCTGTGCTTCGCCGCGAGCGCCGCACCGCAGACGAGCGGGCCGCCCGCGCCGACGATCCCGTTTGCGCCGAGCATCCCCATCGCCAGGTCGGCGATGTGCATCGAGCCGCCCTTGCCGTGGCAGACGCCCGTCTTCTTGCCGTAGATCTCGGCCATCATCCCGTGCACGTCGACGCCCTTCGCGATGCAATGGCCGTGGCCGCGGTGCGTGGTCGCGACGTAGTCGTCGAGGCCGAGGTGCAGTATCGTGCCGACCGCGGACGCCTCCTCGCCCGCATACAGGTGAACGAAGCCGGGAATCTCGCCGGTCGCGAATTCGACGTGCAGGCGCTCCTCGAATTCGCGGATCGTGCGCATCAGCCGGTAGGCGTCCAGCAGCGTGTCCCTGCTGAGCTGTGTCGAAGCGGTCATGTGTGTCTCCTGAGTAGGTCTGACTGCGAATGCCGCCGCGGCCGGGCCGTGGCGACGGATTTCACGGCCCGCGGCCGTCAGTGGAACGTGAAGCCGCCGTCGACGTTCACGGCCTGGCCCGTCACGTTGTCCATCGTCGCGAAGAACAGCGCGAGCCGGCCCATGTCTTCCGGCGTCTGCGCGCGGCCCTGCGGAATCAGCGTCAACTGGTGCCGCTGCCACGACGCCTCGACCGATTCGCCGTCGGTCTTCCATTCGTCGGACAGCCGGTCCCACATGTAGGTCCGCACGATGCCGGGGCAGATCGCGTTGACAGTCACGCCGTCGCGCGCGACCTCCTTCGCGAGCGCGTTCGTGAAGCCGACGACCGCGAATTTCGACGCGCTGTAGTGCGCGAGATTCGGAAAGCCTTCCTTGCCGGCGATCGACGCGACGTTGATGATCCGGCCGCGGCCCTGCGCCTTCAGCGGCGCGAGCGCCGCGCGGCAGCCGAGGAACGTGCCCTTCGCGTTCACGTCCATCACGAAATCCCAGTCGCGCTCGGTCAGTTCGCCAACCGGATGAATGCTGATCACGCCCGCGCAGTTCACGAGGATGTCGAGCCGGCCGAGGTCGGTGAGCGCCTGCGCAACCATCGCATCGACCTGCGCGGCCTGCGTGACGTCGATCTTCGCAACCGCCGCCCGGCGGCCGAGCGCGCGTACCTCGCGCGCGGTGGCGTCGAGTGCGTCGTCGAGCAGGTCGGCCAGCAGGATGTCGGCGCCCGCGCCGGCAAGCGTCAGGGCAATGCCGCGGCCGATGCCGCGCGCGCCGCCCGTGACGATGGCGACCTGTCCTTCGAGTGGGGCTGTCATGGCGATGTCTCCTTGTCGATCGTTGTGGATGCCGAAATGTCACGCGGTAAAGCGGGGCGTCAATAGCGCCAGTCGCCTGCATCGCGCAGCAGCTGGCGTGACGACGCATAGCGCAGCGTGCGGCCGACGTCGACCGTCAGCGGCCCGCGCCAGTCGAGCGAGATCTCGTAGCGATCGCCGCGCGCGACCTCGATCTCGCGCTCGCCGTCGAACGCGAGCGTGCCGTGCTCGAACGGAATCGTCTGCCACGCACCCGGCTCGAGCCGCTCGCAACTGCGCATCACGACGCGATCGACGCGGCCCGGCGCGATCGGCGCGACGAGCGGCGTGCCGGCCGTCTCGCCTTCGGCCGCGAAGCGCATCGCGAGCCCGTGCGGCGCACTGCGTTCGAGCGGCGCCCACGCGCCGCCGAGCGCGGACAGGCCGATCCCGTCCGGCTCCGCAAACGTCAGGTAGAGCGAATCGATGTCGTCGGACCCCGAGATCGCGCGGGCGCCGATGAAGCGCTGCCGCGCGGCGCACACGTCGACGAGCGCAATCTCCTCGCGCCCCGGCTGCGCGCCCGCCACGCAGCGCACGACGAGCCGCTTGTTGCGCGTGAACGCGACTTCGGCCGGCACGGCGCCGGTCGCGGCGAGGCCTGCCGCGACGCCGGCGACGGTGGCTTCACGATGTTCGGGAAATGCGTTGTTGGTGCCGGTGGACAGCGCGACGAGCGGCGTCGCGCCGCAGTGCGCGGCAACCGCGCGATGGGTGCCGTCGCCACCGAGCACGACGATCAGCGCGACTTCCATCCGGTGCAGGTACGCGGCGCCGGCCTGGGTATCGGCGACGGTGTCGGTGATCGGCAGGTCGACGAATTCGACCTGGGGCCAGCGCTCGTGCGGCGCGACCGCACGGTGCGTGTCGAGCGCACGCAGCAGCAGCGTCGCGATGCCCGTCCGGTCGCGCAGCGTCAGCACGCGCTCGACGCCCATCGCACCGAGGCCGGCCAGCAGGCGCACGACCATGTTCGCCTTCTCCGCCGTCGGAAACACGGAGGCATGCGTCGTGAGGCGCCGGATATCGCGCCCCGATGCGGGGTTCGCGATCACGCCGACGGTAACGGGCATCGTCACGGGTTCGTCTCCATCCAGTTGGCCGGCCGCGGCACGTTGGCGTGCCGAGGCCCTGCCTGTCTCGTCCGCTGCCATCGCCGGGCGGCGGATCGTCGTCGACGCAACCGCGCCGACTTGCCCGTGATCTCTGCAAGCGGCGTGCCACCATGCCTGCGAGGAACGTGAAACCCTCGTGAATGCTGACGCGGCGGGGATGCCGGTGTTTCGGATTCGTCGCCGGAAGGGCGAAGCGCGCGGCCGTTCGGCCCGCTCGTCTCACGGCGTCGATACGACGAAACGGCCGCCGTGACGCCGGTGCAAGCGCACCGCCCTGCCTGCAAACCCCGCCCTGTCGCGGCGCCGCGCACGCCGCGTCATGCCGGACGATCTCCACCTGTCGCCCATGCACGCGTCTCAACGACACGAGACAGCCAGCGATACCGTGAGACGAACGTCTCAGGGCCGCCGCGTGCTGCGATGCAGTGTGATCCGTCGAACGGGATGTGCTACAAGAACATCGCATCCCCGCCGTACGGAACCGGAGCCGACCATGCCCTACGCCGTCCCCCAGGCCCAGCACGCCGACCGAGTGCTGGGCGCGCTCGCCGGACGCCTGCCCGCGCCGGCCGACTCCACGCGCCTCGTGTCCTCGTGGCAGCGGTCCCTCGAGCGTTACAGGCTCGACCCCGCTTCATCGATCGGCCCGCGCGTGCTGACCGCGGCCGAACTCCGCGAAGTACGCGACAAGGAGGAGGCCTTCCTGCGCGCGTCGGGCCAGTGCCTGACGCGGCTGCACGACATGATCCGCGTCGCGGACTACTGCGTGATGCTGACCGACGCGCACGGCGTGACGATCGACTACCGGATCGACCGCGAGCGCCGCAACGACTTCCGCCATGCGGGGCTGCACATCGGCTCGTGCTGGTCGGAAAGCGAGGAAGGCACCTGTGGCGTCGCGAACGTACTGACCGATCTCGCGCCGATCACCGTGCACAAGACCGATCACTTTCGTGCGGCCTTCACGACGCTCACCTGCAGCGCGGCACCGATCTTCTCGCCGGCTGGCGAGCTGATCGGCGTGCTCGACGCGTCGGCCGTTCATTCACCCGACGGCCGCGACAGCCAGCGTCTCGTCTATCAACTCGTGCGGCAGAGCGCGGCGCTGATCGAGGACGGCTATTTCGTGCACAGCACCGCGCAGCACTGGATCCTGTTTGGTCATCCGAATCGTCACTACGTCGAAGCGCAACCCGAGTGGCTGATCGCGTTCGACGAATGCGGCAACATCGTCGCGGCAAACCGGCAGGCGCGCGACGCACTGCCGGCACTGCGCGAACCGCGCCATATCGACGAGATCTTCGATGCGACCGAAATGCCGCTGCGCGATGCCGCGCGGCTCGATGCGATCGTCGCGCTGCGGCTGCGCGCGACCGGCGCGCCGCTCTATGCGCGGCTGCGTGCGCCGCTACGGCGGACCGGCCGCGAGCCCGGAACGGCCTCGCGCCGCCCGGGAAGCGCGCAACGCCACGTCGGCGCGCTGACGCCGTTTCTGCAAAGCAGCGATGCGCATATCGCGCAGCAGGCCGAGCTCGCGCTGCGTGTCGCAAGCAAGCGGCTGCCGATTCTCGTGCTCGGCGAAACCGGTGCGGGGAAGGAAGTATTCGCGCGCGCGATCCACGATGCCGGCGCGCGGCGTACGCGGCCGTTCGTCGCGGTCAACTGCGGCGCGCTGCCGGAAGCGCTGATCGAGAGCGAACTGTTCGGCTATGCGGCCGGCGCGTTCACCGGCGCACGCAAGCACGGCGCGCGCGGCAAGATCGCGCTCGCCGACGGCGGCACGCTGTTCCTCGATGAAATCGGCGACATGCCGCTCGCGCTGCAGACGCGCCTGTTGCGCGTGCTCGCCGATGGCGAAGTCGTGCCGCTCGGCAGCGATACACCCGTACGCGTCGATCTCGACGTGATCTGCGCGACGCACCGCGATCTCGCGCGCATGGTGGCCGACGGCACGTTCCGCGAGGATCTGTACTACCGGCTGAGCGGCGCGACGTTCGAACTGCCGCCGCTGCGCGAGCGTGCCGACGTGCGCGACGTGATCGCCGCCGTATTCGCCGAGGAAGCGCAGGCCACGGGCCACGTGCTGACGCTCGATGCGACGCTCGCCGAACAGCTCGCCGCGTATCCGTGGCCCGGCAACGTGCGGCAATTGCGCAACGTGCTGCGCTATGCGTGCGCGGTGTGCGACGCTGCGCGCGTGACGCGGCGAGATCTACCGGCCGATATCGCCACGCAGCTTGGCGGCACGTCTCCCGGCACGCTGCCCGACGACGAACGCAGTCGCATCGTCGCGGCGCTCACCGCGCATCGCTGGCGGCCCGACGCGGCCGCGCAGGCGCTCGGCATCTCGCGCGCGACGCTGTACCGGCGCATCGCGAAGCACCGGATCGTCGCGCCGCACCGCGCGTGACGCGCCGGCGCGCGCTTCGTCATGCGGGCTGTACGGCTGCTTCGTTCGCATCTGCCGCGTTGCCGGCCGCCTCATCGCGCCGCGTGAACACTTCGTGCGCGGCGAACAGCGCGTTGAGCGCGGCCGGAAAACCCGCGTAGACGGCCATCTGCATGAACACCTCGACGATCTCGTCGCGCGTGCAGCCGACATTCAACGCAGCCTCGATATGCACTTTGAGTTGCGGCTGCGCATTGCCGAGCGCGGCCAGCGCCGCGATCGTCGCGATCTCGCGCGCTTTCAGGTCGAGCTGCGGCCGGCTGTAGATGTCGCCGAAACCGAACTCGACCAGGAGCCGCCCGAAATCCGGTGCGATCGGCGCGAGCGCCGCGATCACGCGCTCGCCCACTTCGCCGTCGATTTCCTTCAGTTTGTTCCAGCCGCGCGTGTAGCGGTCTTCAACGAGTCGTTCCATTGTGTCCGTCCTGTTCCGATAGAGAGTGAGAAGGTCTTGCCCGTCGAGCCATATCCCGCTCCTGTGCCTCATAGTTCACGATCTTGTCGCTGATCACATCGAGGCTCGCCTGCAGCTCCGCGATATGCGCGCGCACTGCGTCGTGATGCGCGACCAGCAGGCTACGCCGCGCACCGAAGGTCGACTCGCCTTGCGCGCGCAGCGCCGCGAACGCCTGCATCTGCGCGATCGGCATGCCGGTCGCCTTCAGGCGCATCACGAAGGCCAGCCAGTCAAGGTCGGCCGGTGCATAGAGCCGGTGTCCGGCCGCCGTGCGCGAAATCGCACGCAGCAGGCCGGCCTGCTCGTAGTACCGCAGCGTATGCGTCGACAGGCCGGTCATTTCGGCGACCTGGCCGATCGTCAGCGGGCCGGCGGAGGCGGAGGAAGGTTGGGTCACGGTTTTCGACATGGCAGGAACAAGGTTAGGAGTTAGAGTTCACTCTAAGTCAAGCCCTGTCGAACAGCCAGTGCGGCGATCGTCAGCGACACCCGGAGACGCCCCGGCGACACCGTAAAGAATGGTCAAAACCGTCATCCGGCGAAGGTTTCGGTCTTTACAGCGTCGCAAGCCTTCAGCAAGATTCGGTCAGCCTGTCTTAAAAAGGGCACGCATTTGTCCTATGCTTAACGGCGACGCCCGGCCGGGCGTCGCCCGCCGTCCGTTGCAACAGCCATTCATCCGTCAGAACCAGGGAGCCTTTGCCATGCTGAAAAAGCTGCTGATGCTGTTCGTCGCGCTATCGCTGTCGCTCGCCGCAGGGCTTGCCGCAGCCGTCGAAGTCAACACGGCTGACCAGGCCGCGCTCGAATCCGTGAAGGGTCTCGGGCCCGTGAAGTCGAAGGCGATCATCGACGAACGTACCAAGAACGGCCCGTTCAAGGACGCGGACGATCTCGCGAATCGCGTCAAGGGCCTCGGCACGAAATCGGTCGGGCATCTCGAGGAAAACGGCCTGACGATCGGCGGCTCGTCGACGCCACCGAAGGGCGTGAAGCTGTCGAAGCCGGCCGCGACGACCTCGGCAACGACCTCGGCAACGACGTCGGCCGGCACCGCGTCGACGTCCACGACCGCGACGGCCGGCACGACGGCCACCGCACCGGCACCGGCGGCAAGCGCGCCGGATGCGGCGGCGAAGCCGGCCAAGGCCAAGCGCACGACGAAGAAGGAAAAAGCGGCCGCAGCGGCGGCGGCATCCGCCGATGCGGGTGCGAGCGCACCGGCCGCGGCCTCGTCGGCAAAAGCGACGAAGGGTTCGAAGAAGAAAAGCAAGAAGGACAAGGCAGCCTCCGCCGCCGCGGCGTCAGGCGCCTGATGTGCGCCGCGCGCGCGACGGCGTGCGCGCGGCATTCGTTCAACGGGCGCCCACGACGTGGCGCCCTTATTATCGGTAAAGGTGAAGAACCATGGGTCTCCTCGACATCGTTGGCGGTCTGCTCGGCGGCCAGGCCGGCGGCAACTCGCAAAGCGCGCTGATCACGACCGCGCTCGAATTCATCAACAACCAGCCGGGCGGCCTGAATGGCCTGATCGAGAAGTTCAAGGCCGGCGGCGCCGGCGACATCATCGGCTCGTGGGTCGGCACCGGCCAGAACCAGCCGATCTCGCCGGACACCCTGCAGAACGTGCTGGGCTCGGATGCGATCGGTGCGCTTGCGAGCAAGTTCGGTGTCGATCCGTCGACGGCCTCGACCGTCCTCGCGCAAGTGCTGCCGCACGTCGTCAACCACGCGACGCCGGACGGCGCGGTGCCGGCCGATGGCCAGGCACAGGTCGACCCGTCGAACGTGCTCGGCTCGTTGTCGCAGATCGCCGGCATGTTCGGCGGCAACAAGCAGGGCTGACGCGCTGCGTCGTTGCGACGCTCCATAAGCAAACACCCCGCCGAGGCGGGGTGTTTGTTTTTGCGCGCCCGGCGCAAACCGGGCGGCGGCCGCAGGCCTGCGATCAGTGAACGACGCGGTCGAACACGAACGTGCCGTCCTGGACGTCGACCGGAATCACGTCCTTCGGACCGAAACGGCCCGCGAGGATGAGCTTCGCGACCGGATTCTCGATCTCCTGCTGGATCGCGCGCTTCAGCGGACGCGCACCGAACAGCGGATCGTAGCCGACCTTGCCGATCTGTTCGAGCGCCGCTTCCGACACGTCGAGCGCCATGTCGAGCTTCGCGAGCCGGTCGTGCAGGCGTGCGAGCTGGATCTTCGCGATCGACTCGATGTTGCTGCGGTCGAGCGCATGGAACACGACGACGTCGTCGATCCGGTTCAGGAACTCGGGGCGGAAATGCTGCTTCACCTCGAGCCACACGGCGTCCTTGATCTCTTCCTGCGGCGAACCCGTCATCGCCTGGATCACCTGCGAGCCGAGGTTCGACGTCATCACGATCACCGTGTTCTTGAAGTCGACCGTGCGACCCTGCCCGTCCGTCATGCGGCCATCGTCGAGCACCTGCAGCAGCACGTTGAACACGTCCGGATGCGCCTTCTCGATCTCGTCGAGCAGGATCACGCTGTACGGCTTGCGGCGCACGGCTTCCGTCAGGTAACCGCCTTCCTCGTAGCCGACATAGCCCGGCGGCGCGCCGATCAGCCGCGCGACGCTGTGCTTCTCCATGAACTCGCTCATGTCGATACGGATCAGGTGCTCTTCCGAGTCGAACAGGAACGACGCCAGCGCCTTGCACAGCTCGGTCTTGCCGACACCGGTCGGACCGAGGAACAGGAACGAGCCGTACGGACGGTTCGGATCGGCGAGACCCGCGCGCGAACGGCGGATCGCATCGGCCACCGCGCTGATCGCCTCGTGCTGGCCGACCACGCGCTCATGCAGCTTTTCCTCGATGTGCAGCAGCTTCTCGCGTTCGCCCTGCATCATCCGCGACACCGGAATACCGGTCGAACGCGATACGACTTCCGCGATTTCCTCGGCGCCGACCTGCGTGCGCAGCAGGCGCGGACGCGTCGGGTTGTGCTGCTCCTGCTCTTCGGCCTGCGTGACCTGCTTCAGTTGCGCCTCGAGCTGCGGCAGCTTGCCGTACTGCAGCTCGGCAACCTTCTCCAGCTTGCCGTCACGCTGCAGCCGCGCGATGTCCGCACGCACCTTCTCGATCTCTTCCTTCAGCTGCGCGCTGCCCTGCACCGCGGCCTTCTCTGCGGTCCAGATTTCCTCGAGGTCCGCATATTCGCGGCCGAGACGCTCGATCTCTTCCTCGATCAGCTGCAGGCGCTTCTGCGACGCTTCGTCCTGCTCTTTCTTCACGGCTTCGCGCTCGATCTTCAACTGGATCAGACGACGGTCGAGCTTGTCCATCTCTTCGGGCTTCGAATCGATTTCCATCTTGATCTTCGAAGCGGCTTCGTCAATCAGGTCGATGGCCTTGTCCGGCAGGAAGCGGTCGGTGATGTAGCGATGCGACAGCTCGGCCGCGGCGACGATCGCCGGGTCGGTGATGTCGACGCCGTGGTGCAGTTCGTACTTCTCCTGCAGCCCGCGCAGGATCGCGATCGTCGCCTCGACGCTCGGCTCGTCGACGAGCACCTTCTGGAAGCGGCGCTCGAGCGCGGCATCCTTCTCGATGTACTTGCGGTATTCGTCGAGCGTGGTCGCGCCGATGCAGTGCAACTCGCCGCGCGACAGCGCCGGCTTCAGCATGTTGCCCGCATCCATCGCGCCTTCGGCCTTGCCCGCGCCGACCATCGTGTGGATTTCGTCGATGAAGACGATCGTCTGGCCTTCGTCCTTCGCGATGTCGTTGAGCACCGCCTTCAGGCGCTCCTCGAATTCGCCGCGATATTTCGCGCCCGCGAGCAGTGCGGCCATGTCGAGCGACAGCACGCGCTTGCCCTTCAGCGTCTCGGGCACTTCGCCGTTGACGATCCGCTGGGCGAGCCCTTCGACGATCGCGGTCTTGCCGACGCCCGGCTCGCCGATCAGCACCGGGTTGTTCTTGGTGCGGCGCTGCAGGATCTGGATCGAACGGCGGATTTCGTCGTCGCGGCCGATCACCGGATCGAGCTTGCCCGCGCGGGCCCGCTCGGTCAGGTCGACCGTGTATTTCTTCAGCGCCTCGCGCTGGCTTTCCGCGTCCTGGCTGTGCACCTGCGAGCCGCCGCGCACCGCGGCGATCGCGGCTTCGAGCGCCTTGCGCGTGAGGCCGTGCTGGCGTGCGAGCTTGCCGGCGTCGCCCTTGTCGTCGGACACGGCGAGCAGGAACATCTCGCTCGCGATGAACGTGTCGTTGAGCTTCTGCGCTTCCTTGTCGGCCTGGTTCAGCAGCCCGGCCAGTTCACGGCCGATCTGGATGTCGCCGCCCGTGCCCGTCACTTGCGGCAGGCGCGAAATGGCCTCGTTCAGCGCGCCTTGCAGCGCCTGAATGTGAACGCCCGCGCGCGACATCAGCGAGCGCGCGGAACCGTCCTGCTGCGCGACCAGCGCCGCGAGGACGTGAACGGGTTCGATGTATTGATTGTCGCGGCCTGCCGCGAGGCTTTGCGCGTCCGCGAGTGCTTCCTGGAACTTGGTGGTGAGCTTGTCGATTCTCATTTAGTCGAGACCTCCAATTTTCGATTAACACCAAGATGAGGATGGTTATGCGGCTTTCAAGCGAAATTCGGGTTGATTCAGCGCAAAAATCGATGGATATCCTCGAGGCGGCCCCGGGACGGGCCACGGCCGGATCGAGAAGCGCGGCAAGCGCGTATCAGCCGGCCGTCGACGGCGGCTCGACGGACGCAGGTGCGTCTTCCGGCGAAGGCTCGGCGCGCACGCGCACGACCGGGTGGATACCGAGCA
The DNA here is from genome assembly GCF_029633825.1 of Burkholderia contaminans. NCBI lineage: Bacteria > Pseudomonadati > Pseudomonadota > Betaproteobacteria > Burkholderiales > Burkholderiaceae > Burkholderia > Burkholderia contaminans. The sequence goes on from NZ_CP090640.1 coordinate 3,241,433, forward strand.
ACGCGGCGAGCGGCGAAGCGGGTTCGACCAGTTCACCGAGCGTGTGACGATCGAGTTCGGCGAAAAATGCATCGCGCGCGGCCGCCAGCACGCCCTTCAGCCGGCAGTGCGGCTCGATCACGCAGCCGCGCGATTCGCCCTCGGCCGAGAAGCAGCCAACCAGCGCGAAATCGCTCTCGGTCGCACGCACGACCTGGCCGACGGTCAGTTGCAGCGATTCCGGGAACAGCCGCAGCCCGCCGTTGCGGCCGCGGACGGTGTCGACCCACCCCAGCTCGCCGAGCTGCTGCACGACTTTCATCAGATGGTTCTTCGAGATGCCGTAGGCGTCCGAGATCTCCTGGATCGTAGCGAGCCCCTCGCCGCGCACGGCAAGGTACAGCATTACGCGCAGCGAATAGTCGGTGTAGTCGGTGAGTCTCATGGGCGAATACGGAAAAGATCAATCGTGCCCCGATTACGCGAGCCGGGCCGATCGGGATGCGCGCGAGCCCGGTCGACGGCCCTGCTCCGTGGCCCCGGCTTGCCGCGATGGCGCGCGCGCAATAAGATGCGTGACATTTACAGGTTTTTCAGGGGTATTGGACGCTATTTTGCGTCAAAATTCGATCGGCGTCCTACTCGATGCCCGCGCCGCCCCTGTCGTTGCCTATTTCTGCCGGCCCTTTTGCCATGACCGTCCTGCCCGCCTCGCCCGATACCGCACCGGCCCGCCCTCGCGACACCGAGCCGACCGAAGAGAACATCCGCGATCTCGTCTACGCGTTCTACGACCGCGTGCGCGCCGATCCGCTGCTCGGGCCGGTGTTCGACGCAAAGCTGGCCGGCCGCTGGGACGACCATCTGCCGAAGATGGTCACGTTCTGGTCCAGCCTCGTGCTCGGCACCAAGGGCTATCGCGGCAACGTGCAGCAGGCGCACCAGCCGCTCGACGGGATCGAGCCGGCCCATTTCAGCCGCTGGCTGTCGCTGTTCCTGAAGACCGTCGAGGCGCGCTACGCGCCGCCTGCGGCGATCCGCTTCATGGAGCCGGCGCTGCGGATCGCGCAGAGCCTCCAGTTGAGCCGGTTCGGCTGGGACTATCGGATTCCGCCCGAGCAGCAGGCGCTGCTCGACGCGATCGCGCCGCGCCGTCGCGATGCAGGCGACGATCCGCACGCGTTGCCGTCGCGCGCTCGCGGCGAGCCGTTTCCGACGAAGATCATCGGGCGCAGCAGCGATCCGGACGCATAACGGGTAGCCGGCGCGCGCGACGCTTGTGCGCATGCGGCATCGCGCCACATGCTACCCGGACGCCGCGCTCAGCGCCGCGTATTGCCCGATTCGATCCCCCAGCGCGCGAGCGCGGCATCGTCGGTGCTGCGCGCATCGACCCAGCGCTCGCCGTCCGGCGTGGTTTCCTTCTTCCAGAACGGCGCTTCGGTTTTCAGGTAGTCCATCACGAACTCGCACGACGCGAACGCATCGCCGCGGTGCGACGCGACCGTTGCGACCATCACGATCTGGTCGAGCGGCAGGAGCGTGCCGACGCGATGCACGATCGCGACGTCGATGCCCGGCCAGCGCCGGCCGGCCTCGGCGGCAATCTTCTCGAGCGCCTTCTCGGTCATCCCCGGATAGTGCTCGAGCGCCATCGCGGCAACCGAATCACCTTCGTTCAAGTCGCGCACCGTGCCGACGAAGCACGCGAGCGCGCCGATCTTCGGGTTGCGTGCGCGCAATGCCGCGACCTCGACGTTCAGGTCGAAGTCTTCGGTCTGGATTCGTACCGTTGCCATCGCCAGCGCCTCAACCGCCCGTGACCGGCGGAAAGAACGCGACTTCGCAGCCTTCGGTGAGCCGCGTGTCGGGGTCGGTCATCTCGTGGTTGCACGCCATGCGCAGTGCGCGCCCGTCGGCGAGCGTCTCGGCCCACGCGCCGCCGCGCACGCGCAGCCACGCGCGCACGTCGCCCACGGTCGTGACGCTGTCCGGCACGTCGGCCTGCTCGTCGGCGACACCCAGGGCCTCGCGTACGCTTGCAAAAAATTTCAGTTGAATCTTCATGGTTCGGGGAGCCGTCGCGTTACGACAGCAGTTCGGAAAACGGAATGAAACGCACGGTCTCGCCGGCGCTGATCGCGTGCTGCGGCGGGTTGTCGATGAGGCCGTCGCCCCACACCGTCGACGTCAGCACCGCCGAGCTCTGGTTCGGGAACAGATCGAGGCCGCCGGCCGCGTTGACGCGCGCACGCAGGAATTCGTTGCGCCGGTCGCCCTTGTTTTGCGAAAAGTCGGCGCGCAGCGACAGCGCGCGCGGCGCGACGTCGCGCACGCCGGACAGGCGCAGCAGGAACGGCCGCACGAACAGCAGGAACGTGACGAAGCTCGACACCGGGTTGCCGGGTAGCCCGATGAAGTGCGCGTCGGGGCGATCGTCGCCGCGGCGCACCGCGCCGTACGCAAGCGGCTTGCCGGGCTTCATCGCGATCTGCCAAAGCGCGAGCCGCCCTTCGGCCTCGACGGCCGGCTTCACGTGGTCCTCGTCACCGACCGACACGCCGCCGCTCGTCAGGATCACGTCGTGATCGCGGGCGGCCGCGCGCAGCGTGTCGCGGGTCGCCGCGAGCGAATCGGGCACGATCCCGTAGTCGGTCACGTGGCAGCCGAGCCGCTCCAGCAGCCCGCGCAGCGTGAACCGGTTCGAGTTGTAGATCGCGCCGGGCTTCAGCGGTTCGCCGGGCATCGTCAGTTCATCGCCGGTGAAGAAGACCGCGACGCGAATTCGCCGCGCAACCGCCAGTTGCGCGCAGCCGACAGACGCGGCCAGGCCGAGCGCCTGCGGCGTGAGCCGCGTGCCGGCCGGCAGGATCACCGAGCCCTGCCGGATATCCGCGCCCTGCGCGGTGATCCATTCACCGGCCTTCGGCGTGTGCAGGATCTCGACCGCATCGCCGTCCGCCGACGTCTGTTCCTGCATCACGACGGCGTCGGCACCGGGGGGCACCGTCGCGCCGGTGAAGATCCGCGCGGCCGTGCCGGCAGTGAGCGGCGCGGCCGGATGACCGGCCGGAATGCGCTGCGACACCGGCAAGCGCCGCTCGCCATGCAGCAGGTCGGCGACGCGCACCGCATAGCCGTCCATCGCGCTCGTATGCATCGGCGGCACGTCGAGCGGCGAGCTCACGTCGGCCGCCAGCACACGGCCGAGCGCGTCGAGCGTGGCGACGGTTTCGGCGCCGGCCAACGGCTTCGCGGCATCGAGCAGCGCGGCGAGCGCCTCGGCGGTCGACAGCATCGGCGCGCGCGGCGCCGCGGGATTCGGGTTCGACATCGATGGAATCGGGGATCGTTGGATTCAATACGTCATTGTAGCGACGCCGTCGCGCGGGCGCGCGATATGGCGGACATGCGGAAACTGTGATCGGCGCGAACGCGCCGGTCTGACACTTGTTTCGTACGAGTTGCGACGACCGCCGCTTGGCCGCTGCCAAACGAAACGGCCGGAACCCCGATCCGTTCGACGAATCGGCGTTCCGGCCGTCCTGCGCAGCCGGGCCCGCGGCCCGGCCATGCGTCATGCGCCCGTATGGGCGGCGATGAAGTCCTTCACCTGCTGCGCATCGGCCTTCACGACCTCGAAACGCTGCGGCAGCGCCTCGAGCCCGTCGAATGCGGCCGGACGCTCGGCTTCGCGATCGAGTGCTTCGCGAATCGTCTCGCCGAACTTGATCGGCTGCGCCGTCTCGAGCACGACCATCGGCACGCCCGCGTCGAGATGCTCTCGCGCGACCTTCACGCCGTCGGCCGTGTGCGTATCGATCATCGTGTCGTAGCGCGAGAACACGTCGCGGATCGTCGCGATGCGGTCCGTGTGGCTGCTGCGGCCCGACACGAAGCCGAACTCGGCGACGCGCGCGAAATCGCCGCTCGCCGCGAGATCGAAACCGCCCTTCTCCTCGACGTCGCGGAACAGCTGCATCACGCGCGCCGGATCGCGGCCGAGCAGGTCGAACACGAAGCGCTCGAAGTTCGATGCCTTCGAGATGTCCATGCTCGGGCTGCTCGTGTGATAGGTGTTCTCCGCGCTGCGCACGCGATACGCGCCCGTGCGGAAGAACTCGTCGAGCACGTCGTTCTCGTTGGTCGCGACCACGAGCTTCGCGATCGGCAACCCCATCATCCGCGCGATGTGGCCTGCGCAGACATTGCCGAAGTTGCCCGACGGCACCGTGAACGACACGCGCTCGTCATTCGACCGAGTGGCCGCGAAGTAACCCTTGAAGTAGTACACGACCTGCGCGACGACGCGTGCCCAGTTGATCGAGTTGACCGTGCCGATCTTCTGCTGCGCCTTGAACGCGTGATCGTTCGACACGGCCTTCACGATGTCCTGGCAGTCGTCGAACACGCCTTCGACCGCGAGGTTGAAGATGTTCGGATCCTGCAGGCTGAACATCTGCGCCGTCTGGAACGCGCTCATCTTCTTGTGCGGCGACAGCATGAACACGCGCACGCCGGCCTTGCCGCGCATCGCGTATTCAGCCGCGCTGCCCGTGTCGCCGGACGTCGCGCCGAGAATGTTCAGCGTCTGCCCATGCTTCGCAAGCGTGTACTCGAACAGGTTGCCGAGCAGCTGCATCGCCATGTCCTTGAACGCGAGCGTCGGGCCGTTCGACAGTTCGAGCAGCGAGATCGGCGCGCCGTTCTCGGTGCCGAGCGTCTTCAGCGGCGTGATATCGGACGCGTTCTCGCCATGGCGCGTGTTGCGGTATACGTCGGCCGTGTACGTGCGGCGCGTGAGCGCGCGCAGGTCGTCGGCCGGCACGTCGTCGCAGAACTTCGACAGGATCTCGAACGCGAGATCCGCGTACGGCAGCGCGCGCCAGCGCGCGAGCTCATCGGTGGACACCTTCGGATATTCCGCCGGCAGGTAGAGCCCGCCGTCCTTCGCGAGACCGCCGAGCAGGATGTCGGAGAACGTGTGGCGCTCGCCGATGCCGGCGCCGCGCGTGGAGATGTAGTTCATGTCGTCCTCAGCTCAGTTCAGCGCTTCCATGCGCAGCTTCGTCACCTTCGACACGACCGTCGCGAGGCTCTCGATTTGCGCGATCGCCGCATTGACGTTCTTCTCGACCGTTTCGTGCGTGATCAGGATGATGTCGGTTTCGCCGTTCGCACCGTCGACCTGCTCCGACTCCTTCTGCAGCAGCGCGTCGATCGAGATGCCCGATTCGGCGAGGATGCGCGTGATCGCGGCGAGCACGCCGGTCTGGTCGGCAACGCGCAGGCGCAGGTAGTAGCCGCTCGTCACTTCCTCGATCGGCAGGATCGGCGTGTTCGACAGGCTGTCCGGCTGGAACGCGAGATGCGGCACGCGATGCTCCGGGTCAGCCGTGTGCAGGCGCGTGACGTCGACGAGATCCGCGACCACGGCCGATGCGGTCGGCTCCGCGCCCGCGCCCTTGCCGTAGTACAGCGTCGTGCCGACCGCGTCGCCATGCACGACGACCGCGTTCATCGCGCCTTCGACGTTCGCGAGCAGGCGCTTTTCCGGGATCAGCGTCGGGTGCACGCGCAGCTCGATGCCGTTTTCGGCGCGGCGCGTGATGCCGAGCAGCTTGATCCGGTAGCCGAGTTCTTCCGCGTAGCGGATGTCGGTCGCGTCGAGCTTGCTGATGCCTTCGACGTACGCACGCTCGAACTGCACCGGCACGCCGAACGCGATCGCGCTCATGATCGTCGCCTTGTGCGCGGCGTCGACGCCTTCGATGTCGAAGGTCGGATCGGCTTCCGCGTAGCCGAGCTCCTGCGCGGCCTTCAGCGCGGTCGCGAAGTCGAGCCCGCGATCGCGCATTTCCGACAGGATGTAGTTGGTCGTGCCGTTGATGATGCCCGCGATGTACTGGATGCGGTTCGCGGTCAGGCCTTCGCGCAGCGCCTTGATGATCGGGATGCCGCCGGCGACGGCCGCCTCGAACGCGACCATCACGCCCTTCGCGCGCGCGGCCTCGAAGATCTCGGTGCCGTGCACCGCGAGCAGCGCCTTGTTGGCTGTCACGACGTGCTTGCCGTTCGCGATCGCGCGCAGCACGAGCTCGCGCGCGATGCCCGTGCCGCCGATCATCTCGGCGATGATCGCGATCGACGGATCATCGACGACTGCATTGAAATCGTCGGTGATCTGCGCGGCGCCGGCGTCGCCGCCGAGCGCTGCCAGCGCCTTGGCCGGGTTGCGCACCGCAATGCGCGTCACCTCAATGCCGCGCCCCGCGCGTCGCTTGATTTCTTCCTGGTTGCGGCCCAGCACCGTGAAGGTGCCGCTGCCCACCGTGCCGAAGCCCAACAGGCCAACTTTGATCGGTTCCATGCTGCGTGTGATCGAATGAGTAAGAATGAGTGAGTGCCGTGTGGCCGTGCCGCTCAGGCCGAATGGCGCTTGCGGTAGCCGTCGAGGAAGCGTGCGATCCGGTTGATCGAATCGGTCAGGTCGTCGAGGTTCGGCAGGAAGACCACGCGGAAGTGGTCCGGCGCGACCCAGTTGAAGCCCGTGCCCTGAACGAGCAGCACGCGTTCCTCGAGCAACAGGTCGAGAATGAACTGCTGGTCGTTCTGGATCGGATAAAGCTTCGGGTCGAGGCGCGGGAACATGTACAGCGCGGCCTGCGGCTTCACGCAGGTCACGCCCGGGATCGACGTGAGCATGTCGTACGCGAGTTCGCGCTGCTTGTACAGGCGCCCGCTCGGCACGATCAGCTCGTTGATGCTCTGGTAGCCGCCGAGCGCCGTCTGGATCGCGAACTGCCCGGGCACGTTCGCGCACAGGCGCATCGACGACAGGATGCCGAGCCCTTCGAGATAATCCTTCGCGTGCCGGCGGTTGTCGCCGCCGAGGCCCGACACGGCCATCCAGCCCGCGCGGTAGCCGCACGAGCGATAGCTCTTCGACAGGCTGTTGAACGTGACGGTGATCACGTCCTCCGACAGCGAACCCAGCGCCGTGTGCTCGAGGCCGTCGTAGACGATCTTGTCGTACACCTCGTCGGCGAACACGATCAGCCCGTGCTGGCGCGCGATCTCGAGCAGCTCGAGCAGCAATTCGTCCGAATAAAGCGCACCCGTCGGGTTGTTCGGGTTGATCACGACGATCGCCTTCGTGTTCGGCGTGATCTTGCGGCGGATGTCGTCGAGATCGGGCATCCACGCGTTCTGTTCGTCACAGATGTAATGCACCGGCGTGCCGCCCGACAGGCTGACCGCCGCCGTCCACAGCGGGTAGTCGGGCGCGGGCAGCAGCACTTCGTCGCCGTCGTTCAGGAGCGCCTGGGTCGCCATCACGATCAGCTCGGACGCGCCGTTGCCGATGTAGATGTCGTCGAGCCCGACGCCCACGACGCCCTTTTCCTGCGTGTAGTGCATCACGGCCTTGCGCGCCGAGAACACGCCTTTCGAATCCGAATAGCCGGACGATGTCGGCAGGTTGCGGATCATGTCCTGGATGATCTCGTCCGGCGCGTCGAAACCGAACGGCGCGAGGTTGCCGATGTTCAGCTTGATGATGCGGTGGCCTTCTTCCTCGAGGCGCTTCGCGTGCTCGAGCACCGGGCCACGGATGTCGTAGCAGACGTTGAGCAGCTTGTTCGACTTCTGAATCGGTTTCACGACGACACGGTTCCTGGGTTGGCCTTGCGGCCGGGGGACGGGATCAAAACTGGAGAGCGGCCGGTCTGTGCGCGCTGTCTAGACTGGGAAAAAGCGGGCGGTCGGGCGCGGCTTGTGGCGACGCGCGACGCAATTGGCGCCCGGGGGCGACCAAAAAGTTATAATTTAGCGGATTTTGGCTGACTTTCGCAATGCACCATGGCCGCGCCGGGCCCGCGCCTTCAGGCGTCCCGCGTGCTCGGGCAAGCGAAACCGGCCATCCGGGCCCGTGTGGCCCTGCGATACATTCCCCTACGGAACCGCGGAATACCGATTTGAAACTGCACCAGGATACGAGCGGCGCGCTCAACACCGTCACCGGCTACGGCCCCGATTATGTCGACGTCAATCTCGAACGCCATGAAACGAGCGTCATCGTGCTGCCCGGCGCGCCGGTCCAGGCATGGCCCGTGTCGTCGTTCGACGCGCTCGCGCCGGAGCATTTCGCGATGCTGCTCGACCCGACACCCGAACTCGTGATCTTCGGCAGCGGCGCGCGGCTGCGCTTCCCGCACCCGCGGCTCGTCGCGGCGCTCACGGCGAAGCGGATCGGCGTCGAGACGATGGATTTCCAGGCCGCCTGCCGCACCTACAACATCCTGATGGCCGAGGGCCGCAAAGTCGCCGCCGCGCTCTTAATTGAACGTTAATCCCCGATGCGGTAAAACTCGGGCCGGCGCAGCGGGTCGATCCCCGGATCGGCCCGGCCGGGCCGCCCGCCCCCGGCGCAACCCGCCGGCGGCCCGTCACAACAACCAACAGGCTGAAAATCCATGAACGATACGCCGTCGAGGCTACCGCTCAATCGCATCACGCTCGTCCTCCTCGTCGTCGCACTCGCGATCGTCTGGTTCGCGCCGCTCGGGCTGCGCCACCTGATCCCGAGCGACGAAGGCCGCTACGCGGAAATGGCGCGCGAGATGTTCGTCACCGGCGACTGGATCACGCCGCGCTACAACGGCTACAAGTATTTCGAGAAGCCGCCGCTGCAGACCTGGCTGAACGCGCTCACGTTCGCGTGGTTCGGCATCGGCGAATGGCAGGCGCGCCTCTACACGGCCGTCGCGAGCTTCGCGGGCATCCTGCTGGTCGGCTACACCGGCGCGCGCCTGTTCAACCCGCTGTCGGGCTTCCTCGCAGCCGTCGTGCTCGCCAGCGCGCCGTACTGGAACCTGATGGGCCACTTCAACGCGCTCGACATGGGGCTCGCATTCTGGATGGCGCTGTCGCTGTGCTCGCTGCTGCTCGCGCAGCGGCCCGGGCTGCGCCCGGCCGCCGCACGGGGCTGGATGTGGGCATGCTGGGCCGCGATGGCGTTCGCGGTGCTGTCGAAGGGCCTCGTCGGCCTGATCCTGCCCGGCGCCGTGCTCGTGCTCTACACGCTGATCGCGCGCGACTGGGCGCTGTGGAAGCGCCTGTACCTGGTGAGCGGCCTCGTGATCTTCTTCGCGATCGTCACCCCGTGGTTCGTGCTCGTCCAGCAGCGCAACCCCGAGTTCTTCAACTTCTTCTTCATCGTCCAGCAGTTCCGCCGGTACCTGACCCCGGAACAGAACCGCCCGGGCCCGCTCTACTACTTCGTGCCCGTGCTGCTGGTCGGCTTCCTGCCGTGGCTGTCGGTCGCGTGGCAGAGCATTCGCCATGCGCTGCGGATGCCGCGCCAGCCGAACGGCTTCTCGCCGATGCTCGTGCTGCTGATCTGGAGCGCATTCATCTTCCTGTTCTTCAGCGCGTCGCATTCGAAGCTGATCTCGTACGTGCTGCCGGTCGCGCCGGCGCTCGCGCTGATCATCGGCGCGTACCTGCCGCTGATGAGCGCCGACCGGTTCCGCCGCCACCTGCTCGGCTATCTCGTGTTCCTCGTCGTCGCGGCGTTCGGGGTCATCTTCCTTGCGTACCAGGGCGATGCCCGCACGCCGAACGCGCTGTACCGCGCGTTCCAGATGTGGCTGTACGCGGGCCTCGCGGTCGCAGCCGTGCTGACGCTCGCGGCCGCCTGGCTGAACCGCCGCACGGGCGTGGCTGCCGCGCTCGCCGCATTCGGCGCCGCCTGGCTCGCCTTCGGCACGATCGGCGGCACCGGCCACGACGAATTCGGCCGCTACAGCTCGGGCGCGCTCCTCGCGCCGGCCGTGCGCGCCGAGCTGGCGAAACTGCCGGCCGACACGCCGTTCTACTCGATCGAGATGCTCGATCACACGTTCCCGTTCTATATGGGCCACACGACGATCATGGTCCAGCGCCAGGACGAGCTCGCGTTCGGGATCTCGATGGAGCCGAACAAGTGGATTCCGACCGTCGACGAGTGGATCACGCGCTGGAAGCAGGAAACCCATGCGCTCGCGATCATGCCGCCCGGACAATACGACGCCCTGGTCAAGCAAGGCGTGCCGATGCGCGTGATTGCACGCGACAACCGCCGCGTGATCGTCGAGAAACCGCAATCGTAAGGACGCCCGCTGCATGAATCCCGTTTCGTTCGTCTGCATCATCACCGGCGTGATGCTCAACGCCTGTGCGCAACTTCTGCTGAAAGCCGGCGTCAACGCCGTTGGACACTTCGAATTCAGCCGTGCGAACATCATCCCGGTCGGCCTGAAGATCGCAACCCAATTGCCGATCATCGGCGGCCTCGGCTGCTACGTGCTGAGCGTCGTGGTCTGGATCGTCGGGCTGTCGCGGGTCGACGTGTCGATCGCGTACCCGATGCTGTCGCTCGGCTACGTCGTCAACGCGTTCGCCGCCTGGTACCTGTTCGGCGAAGTGCTGTCGGTCCAGCGGCTCGTCGGCATCGGCATCATCCTGATCGGCGTGCTCGTGCTCGCGCGCAGCTGAGCACGCCCCGCCGTGCACATTAAGCGTCCGCCTACAAAAAATCACGGTGCGAATCGGCCAACCGGTGTTTAATGCCGGTTTCGGACGGATCGCCCGACCCTTTTATTACACGCCATTACAGGCCAAAGCGTACATGAGCCAGACTACCGCTCCGTTTCTGCCGTTCACCCGCCCCGAGATCGATGAGGAAACCATCCAGGGCGTCGTCGACGTACTGCGCTCGGGCTGGATCACCACCGGCCCGCAGTGCCAGAAATTCGAAGCGGCGCTGTCCGAGTACTGCGGCGGCCGCCCGGTCCGCGCGTTCAATTCGGGCACCTGCACGCTCGAGATCGGCCTGCGCATCGCGGGCGTCGGCGCCGGCGACGAAGTGATCACGACGCCGGCGTCGTGGGTCTCGACCAGCAACGTGATCCTCGAGACAGGCGCGACGCCCGTGTTCGCCGACATCGATCCCGTCACGCGCAATATCGACCTCGACAAGCTCGAGCAGGCGATCACGCCGCGCACGAAGGCGATCATTCCCGTGTTCCTGTCCGGCTTGCCAGTCGACATGGACCGCCTGTACGCGATCGCACGCGCACACAAGCTGCGCGTGATCGAGGATGCGGCGCAGGCGTTCGGCTCGACGTGGAACGGCAAGCGCATCGGCGCGATCGGCGACATCGTGTCGTTCAGCTTCCACGCGAACAAGAACCTGACGACGATCGAAGGCGGCGCACTCGTGCTGAACAACGAGGAAGAAGCGACGCTCGCGCAGAAGTACCGGCTGCAGGGCATCACGCGCACGGGCTTCGACGGGATGGACTGCGACGTGCTCGGCGGCAAGTACAACCTGACCGACGTCGCCGCGCGCGTCGGCCTCGGCCAGTTGCCGCACATCGAACGCTTCACCGCGCAGCGCCGCGCGCTGGCGCGTGCATACTTCGCCGAATTCGACGGCAGTGCAGCCGTGAAGCTCGGCGTCGGCCTGCCGATCGCCGAATTCGAGAACGGCAACTGGCACATGTTCCTGATCACGCTGCCGCTCGAGCGCCTGACGATCACGCGCGCCGAGTTCATGGCGCAGATGAAGGAACGCGGCATCGGCACGGGCATCCACTACCCGGCGATCCATCTTTTCACGCTGTACCGTGCACGCGGCTTCAAGGAGGGCATGTTCCCCCACGCCGAACGGTACGGCGCGTCGACCGTCACGCTGCCGCTCTTCACGCAGATGACGGAAGGCGACGTGCGTCGCGTGGTCGACGCCATCAACCAGATTTGCGAACAATACGGAAAATAAGCGTACATGAGTCACCTTGAAGCACGCGCCGGGCATCCGGGCGCCGCGAACCCGGAAGTATCGATCATCATCCCCGTGTACAACGAGGAAGATGGCCTGGCTGCGCTGTTCGCGCGGCTGTACCCGGCACTCGACGCACTCGGCACGTCGTACGAAGTGATCCTGATCAACGACGGCAGCCGCGATCGCTCGGCCGCGATGCTCGCCGATCAGTTCCACGTACGTCCCGACACGACGCGCGTCGTGCTGCTCAACGGCAACTACGGCCAGCATATGGCGATCCTCGCCGGCTTCGCGCAGTCGCGCGGCGAGATCGTCATCACGCTCGACGCCGACCTGCAGAACCCGCCCGAGGAAATCGGCAAGCTGATCGCGAAGATGCGTGAGGGCTACGACTACGTCGGCTCGATCCGCAAGCAGCGCCAGGACAGTCTGTGGCGGCGCAAGGCGTCGCAGATGATGAACCGTCTGCGCGAGCGCATCACGCGCATCAAGATGACCGACCAGGGCTGCATGCTGCGCGCGTACAGCCGCCGCATCATCGACACGATCAACGTGTGCGGCGAAGTCAACACGTTCATCCCCGCCCTCGCGTACACGTTCGCGCAGAAACCGACCGAAATCGAGGTCGCGCACGAGGAGCGCTTCGCCGGCGAGTCGAAGTACTCGCTGTACAGCCTGATCCGGCTGAACTTCGACCTCGTGACGGGCTTCTCGGTCGTGCCGCTGCAGTGGCTGTCGTTCATCGGCGTGATCCTGTCGCTCGGCTCAGCCGCGTTGTTCGTGCTGCTGCTCGTGCGACGCTTCATCGTCGGCGCGGAAGTGCAAGGCGTGTTCACGCTGTTTGCCATCACGTTCTTCCTGCTCGGCGTGATCATCTTCGCGCTCGGCCTGCTCGGCGAATACGTCGGCCGCATCTACCAGCAGGTGCGTGCACGGCCGCGCTACCTGATCCAGGCCGTGCTCGAGCAGCACGACGGCGTGCCGGCAGTGCCGGCCGGCGCAAACCGCACGGGTGCCACGCAATGAAGCCGCGCGCAGTCGTCTTCGCATATCACAACGTCGGCGTGCGCTGCCTGCAGGTGCTGCTCGCGCGCGGCGTCGACGTCGCGCTCGTCGTCACGCACGAGGACAACCCGAACGAGAACATCTGGTTCGGCAGCGTCGCGTCCGTCGCGGCCGAGCACGGCATTCCGGTCGTCACGCCGGCCGATCCCGCCGATCCGGCGCTGCGCCGCGCGGTTTCCGACGCGCAGCCGGACTTCATCTTCTCGTTCTACTACCGGCACATGCTGCCGGTGGACCTGCTCGCGATCGCGCCGAAGGGCGCGTACAACATGCACGGGTCGCTGCTGCCGAAATACCGGGGTCGGGTACCGACCAACTGGGCGGTACTGAACGGCGAAAGCGAAACCGGCGCGACGCTGCACGAGATGGCAGCGAAACCCGACGCCGGCGCGATCATCGGCCAGACCGCGGTGCCGATCCTGCCGGACGACACCGCCACGCAGGTGTTCGACAAGGTCACGGTAGCCGCCGAGCAGACGCTCTGGCGCGTGCTGCCCGCGCTACTCGCCGGCGAGGCGCCGCACCTGCCGAACGATCTCGCCACCGGCAGCTACTACGGCGGGCGCAAGCCCGAGGACGGTCGCATCGACTGGTCGAAGCCGGCCGCGCAGGTCTACAACCTGGTGCGCGCGGTCGCGCCCCCGTATCCGGGCGCGTTCACGGACGTCGACGGCACGCGTTTCGTGATCGCGCGCGCGCGCCTCGCGGCGCCCGGCAGCGCGGCAGCGGCCGCCGCGGCAGATTTGCCGCCCGGCCTGCACGTAAGCGATAATGCGCTATTCGGCGTCTGCGGCGACAGCCGCGCCCTATCCATTCTCGAGCTGTGGCAGCAGCGGGACGGCAGCGAAACCGTCGTGACGCCCGCGGAATTCGCGCAGTTCATTCATTCTTCCCGTCATTCATGAAAGCAAAAAAAGTCCTGATCCTGGGTGTGAACGGCTTCATCGGCCATCACCTGTCGAAGCGCATTCTTGAAACCACCGATTGGGAAGTGTTCGGCATGGACATGCAGACCGATCGGCTGGGCGACCTCGTCAACCACGAGCGGATGCATTTCTTCGAAGGCGACATCACGATCAACAAGGAGTGGGTCGAGTATCACGTGAAGAAGTGCGACGTGATCCTGCCGCTCGTCGCGATCGCGACGCCCGCCACCTACGTCCAGCAGCCGCTGCGCGTGTTCGAACTCGACTTCGAGGCGAACCTGCCGATCGTGCGTTCGGCCGTCAAGTACGGCAAGCACCTCGTGTTCCCGTCGACCTCCGAGGTCTACGGCATGTGCTCGGACGAGCAGTTCGACCCGGACGCATCGGCCCTCACCTACGGCCCGATCAACAAGCCGCGCTGGATCTACGCATGCTCGAAGCAGCTGATGGACCGCGTGATCTGGGGCTACGGGATGGAAGGCCTGAACTTCACGCTGTTCCGTCCGTTCAACTGGATCGGCCCGGGCCTCGACTCGATCTACACGCCGAAGGAAGGCAGCTCGCGCGTGGTCACGCAGTTCCTCGGCCACATCGTGCGCGGCGAGAACATCAGCCTCGTCGACGGCGGCTCGCAGAAGCGCGCGTTCACCGACATCGGCGACGGCATCAGCGCGCTGATGAAGATCATCGAGAACAAGGACGGCGTCGCGTCGGGCAAGATCTACAACATCGGGAATCCGAAGAACAATTTCTCGGTTCGCGAACTCGCGCACAAGATGCTCGAACTGGCGGCGGAATTCCCCGAGTACGCCGATTCGGCCAAGCAGGTGAAGCTCGTCGAGACGACGTCCGGCGCCTACTACGGCAACGGCTACCAGGACGTGCAGAACCGCGTGCCGAAGATCGACAACACGATGCAGGAACTCGGCTGGGCGCCGCAAGCGACGTTCGACGACGCGCTGCGCAACATCTTCGAAGCGTATCGCGGCCACGTCGCCGACGCGCGCGCGCTCGTCGAACAGCAAGGCTGACCGGGACGTTCGCTTGGCTCGCATCGTCCTCAAGATCGACGTCGACACGCTGCGCGGCACGCGCGAAGGCGTGCCGAATCTCGCGCGCATCTTCGACCGCTTCAGTGCGCGCGCGACCTTCCTCTTCAGCCTCGGGCCCGATCACACGGGCTGGGCGCTGCGGCGCGTGTTCCGCCCCGGCTTCCTGAAGAAGGTGTCGCGCACGTCGGTGGTCGAGCATTACGGCGTGAAGCAGCTGATGTACGGCGTGCTGCTGCCGGGCCCCGACATCGGCCGCCGCGCGATCGCCGACATGCGCACGATTCACGAGGCCGGCTTCGAATGCGGGATCCACACGTGGGATCACGTGTACTGGCAGGACAACGTCCGCGTGCGCGATCGCGACTGGACCGCGCGTGAAATGCAGAAGAGCCACGCGCGCTTCATCGAGATCTTCGGCGCGCCGCCCGTCACGCACGGCGCGGCCGGCTGGCAGATGAACGATTCCGCGTTCGAGCAGATCGACGCATGGGGGATGCGCTACGCATCCGATGGCCGCGGCCATTCGCCGTACCTGCCCGTCGTCAATGGCCGCACGCTGTCGCACGTGCAGATGCCCACCACGCTGCCGACGCTCGACGAAGTGCTCGGCATCGACGGCGTCGACACGCACAACGTCGCCGCGCACATCCTCAAGTTCACCGAAACCAATCCGCACGACCAGGTGTTCACGCTGCATGCGGAACTGGAAGGCCAGAAGCTCGCGCCCGTGTTCGAGCAACTGCTCGCCGGCTGGCGCGCGCAAGGCCACACGTTCGCGACGATGGGCGACTACCACGCAGCGCTGGACCGCGACTCGCTGCCATCGTACCCTGTCACGTGGGGCGAAATTCCCGGCCGCTCCGGCGAACTGATCGTTCAGCCCGACTGAGTTCGCGCGCGCCGGCGTCGCCCGCTGCGCCCTTGCGGCGCACTGCCGCGACGCCCCGCCGAACCGCGCCGCCGCAGCGGCGCCTTTCCATAACAACAGGAGAAACACGTGTCCGTCGAAGTTGACCGTCAAGTTCCCGATTTCACCGCACCGGCCACGGGCGGCGACATTTCGCTGTCCGACCTGAAGGGCAGGAAACTCGTGCTGTACTTCTATCCGAAGGACAACACGCCGGGCTGCACGACCGAAGGGCTGCAGTTCCGCGATCTCTATCCGAAGTTCAAGAAAGCCGGCGCGGAAGTCATCGGCGTGTCGCGCGACAGCCTGCGCTCGCATGACAATTTCAAGGCGAAGCTCGAACTGCCGTTCCCGCTGATTTCCGATGCCGACGAAGCGCTGTGCGCGCTGTTCGATGTCATCAAGATGAAGAAAATGTATGGCAAGGAAGTGCGCGGAATCGAGCGCTCCACGTTCCTGATCGACGCCGACGGCGTGCTTCGCCAGGCATGGCGCGGCATCAAGGTACCGGGTCATGTGGACGACGTGCTAAGTGCTGTACAAGCGCTTTGAGGCGCGTTATATTGGGCCGCAATGAATGCCAGTTCGCCCCATATTTCTCGTAGCTGCGCCGGTGCTCGTTGCGATGCTTGCCGGCACCTGACGCGCATTACGACCGTATCAGCCGAGCCGCATGCCTCTATCGACGAGGCAGCGGCTTTTTTTATGGATTGCGCGCCGGGCCTCGGTCCGGCCCTCACCGCGTCAAGGAGCTGATCGACACTTAGGCGAACCGGCTAGACGAACTTCCTGTGCGCCACCGCGCGCAAACTGCATGCGTCTACGTCACGCAGGATGCGATCAGCGGCGCACCCCATGCGACACGATTCCTCCCGAGGGACACCATGCCTTTGCCTACTCCCCCCAGCAAGCTCGGCAGCCTGCTGCCGCCCGACGAATACAAGGCGAAAGCGCGGCCCGCGAAAGCCGCGAAGAAATCCGCCGAAGGGGACGCATCCACAGCCGGTGACTTTGGTCCGGCGAGCGTGGCCCAACCGATGACCGAAGCCGCGAACACGGCCGCGCCGCTGCGCGCCGTCGCGTCTTCGACGCAAGATGCCGCAAGCACACCCGCACGTGGCCGCAAGCCGAAACAGACGGCTGCCCTGCTGCAGCCGATGCCGGCGGCCGCCGAACCCGCGGCGCCGATCGTCGCGCGCAACGACAAACCGGCTGCCGACAGACCGGCCGCCGCCCCCGCGCGCGATACCGGCGCCGCGACGAAGTCGCGCAGCCGCAAGCCCGCCGAAGCCGAACAGCAGAAGCTGTTCGTGCTCGACACCAACGTGCTGATGCACGACCCGAGCAGCCTCTTCCGCTTCGAGGAACACGACGTCTATCTGCCGATGATGACGCTCGAGGAACTCGACAACCACAAGAAGGGGATGTCCGAAGTCGCGCGCAACGCACGCCAGGTCAGCCGCACGCTCGACGCGCTCGTCGCCGATGCCGGCGCGATCACGGCCGGCATTCCGCTGTCGCGCCTCGGCAGCCGCGAGGCGCTCGGCCGCCTGTACTTCCAGACCAAGCTCACGGATATCGCGCCCGTCGAAGGCTTGCCCGAAGGCAAGGCCGACAACCAGATCCTCGGCGTCGTGCGCGCGCTGCAGCGCGACCGGCCCGACCGTCAGGTCGTGCTGGTGTCGAAAGACATCAACATGCGGATCAAGGCGCACGCGCTCGGCCTGCCCGCGGAAGACTACTTCAACGACCAGGTACTCGAGGATTCCGATCTCCTGTACAACGGCGTGCGCGAACTGCCGCAGGACTTCTGGACCAAGCATGCGAAGGGCATGGAGAGCTGGCAGGACACGAAGACGGGCACCACGTACTACCGCGTGACGGGCCCGCTCGTCGCGTCGATGCTCGTCAACGAGTTCGTCTATCTCGAGCCGCAGAACGGCGAGCCGACGTTCCATGCGATCGTCCGCGAGCTGAACGGCAAGACCGCGCTGCTGCAGACGCTGCGCGACTACAGCCACCACAAGAACAACGTGTGGGGCATCACCGCGCGCAATCGCGAGCAGAACTTCGCGCTGAACCTGCTGATGAACCCCGAGATCGACTTCGTCACGCTGCTCGGCCAGGCCGGCACCGGCAAGACGCTCGTCGCGCTCGCGGCCGGCCTCGCGCAGGTGCTCGACGACAAGCGCTACAACGAGATCATCGTGACGCGCGCGACCGTGCCCGTCGGCGAGGACATCGGTTTCCTGCCGGGCACCGAGGAAGAGAAGATGCAGCCGTGGATGGGCGCATTCGACGACAACCTCGAAGTGCTGCAGAAGACCGACGACGCGGCTGGCGAATGGGGCCGTGCCGCGACGCAGGAACTGATCCGTTCGCGCCTGAAGGTGAAGAGCATGAACTTCATGCGCGGCCGCACGTTCGTCGACAAGTACCTGATCATCGACGAGGCGCAGAACCTGACGCCGAAGCAGATGAAGACGCTCGTCACGCGCGCGGGCCCGGGCACGAAGATCGTGTGCCTCGGCAACATCGCGCAGATCGACACGCCTTACCTGACCGAGGGCAGCTCGGGCCTCACGTACGTCGTCGACCGCTTCAAGGGCTGGGGGCACAGCGGCCACGTGACGCTCGCGCGCGGCGAACGCTCGCGGCTCGCCGACTACGCGTCGGACATCCTGTAACGCGGCCAGCCGGCCGATCGGCCGACTGTCGACGCCTCGCGGCGCTCCGGAAACGGAGCGCCGTTTTTATTTGGGGTCGAAAACGCAAGTAACGCTTCGTCACGCAACAACGCCGTTTACGCGCGAAACTTCAAGTAAATTCTCAAGAATGGTTGCTTAAGCCCCGCCGGAGCGTCTACCATCGGGTCTGTCTGTTGTCATACGATTCGCGAGCGCGCCGCGCTTGCCCGCCTTGCCATGCTTCGAATCTGGGTTCCCGTTGCTGTCGTTTCCCTGCTTGCGGCCTGCTCCAGCGTGCCGCCGCAGTCGGCATCGCGCTCCGATTCGGGCATGAGGATCACGACACCGCGCGCGTTTCCCGCTCCTGCCAATTTCCCGAAATTCGTCGATCACAGCGTCGGCCAGGAAGAAATCTCGATCCAGGCGATGAGCCTCGTCGGCGTCCCGTATCGCTGGGGCGGCAACACACCGACGAGCGGCTTCGACTGCAGCGGGCTCGTGCGCTACGTGATTGGCCGCGCGGCCGACGTGAACCTGCCGCGCACGACCGCCGACATGAGCAGCCGCGGCGTATCGATCGACCCGGACCAGATCGCGCCGGGAGACCTGATCTTCTTCAATACGACCGGCCGCGCGCATTCGCACGTCGGCATCTACGTCGGCAAGCTGCGCTTCGTCAACGCACCGTCGACGGGCGGCACCGTGCGGCTCGATTACCTGACGAACCCGTACTGGGCCAAGCGTTTCGACGGTATTCGCCGCGTCGCGCCGCCGCGCGGGGCGCCTACGCCGTTCGACGCGCCGACCTACGAGGCGAAGCGCGACGAGCCGCGCAGCGCGCCGGCGGCCGTACCGGCCACGGTGGTCGCAACTGCCGCTGCGCCGCGGCCGCCTGCCTATGCGTCGTCGCAAGCGAGAGCGACGCAGGCGCCTGCGCCCTCGCCCGTCATCGCTGCCGCGCCGGTCGTGACGACCGCCGCAGCCGCAGCTGCTGCCCCGGCCGCCGATCCGTACGAACCGCCGCCACCGCGTATGCAGGCCGCGCAGCAACAGGCAACGTCAACGAATGACAGCATGACCGCGATGACGGCCAATGCAGCGCCTGCCGCCCCGGTGGAGTCCGGCACGCAGATTCCGACGACGGCGCTCACGGCCGCCCAGGCCGCCGCGTTCGATGCCGAACCGCCACCTGCCGCCGCGTCGGCGTCTCCGCGCAGTATCGAGCCCGCACCTGTGCAGGTATTGCGCGCGTCGACGCAATCCGCGCCTGTCCGCCCGCGCACTAGTACGACAGACGATCCGATCGCGCGGTTTGCGAACGAAAGCTACTGACCGGTTGCCCGAAGCTCGACAATAAATGACGTTGGCGGTATCTGCCGCCGCCCCCGCCCTTTCCGTCGAAAACTTCTCCGCTCCAAAAGAAAATGCGCCGCAGCCTCTCGGCTTGCGGCGCATCGGATGTCGATCCGGCTACGACGTCGGCAATCAGAAGATCTGGTGGCCGAGCCACCATCCGCCGGCCGCGAACAGCGCGGCCGCGGGCAGCGTCAGCACCCATGCCCACACGATGTTGCCGGCCACACCCCAGCGCACGGCCGACAGCTTCTGCGTTGCACCGACACCGACGATCGCGCCGGTGATCGTATGCGTGGTCGACACCGGAATGCCGAGGAACGATGCGAGGAACAGCGTCATCGCGCCACCGGTTTCCGCACAGAAACCGCCGACCGGCTTGAGCTTCGTGATCTTCTGGCCCATCGTGCGCACGATGCGCCAGCCGCCGAACAGCGTGCCGAGGCCCATCGACAGATAGCACGCGCCGATCACCCACGCCGGCGGCGCATCGGCGGTTGCCGACGCATAGCCCGACGCGATCAGCAGCATCCAGATGATGCCGATCGTCTTCTGCGCGTCGTTGCCGCCGTGCCCGAGGCTGTACAGCCCGGCCGACAGCAGCTGCAGCCGCCGGAAGCGCCGGTCGACCTTGCTGGGCGCGGTGCGGAAATACAGCCACGACACGCCGAGCATGAACAGCGAGCCGAGGATGAAGCCGAGCAGCGGCGAGATGAAAATGAACGCGATGGTCTTCAGCAGCCCGTCGATGTTCAGCGAGCTCCAGCCCGACTTGGCGAGCGCTGCACCGACCAGGCCGCCGATCAGCGCGTGCGACGAGCTCGACGGAATCCCGTAGTACCACGTGATCACGTTCCAGCCGATCGCACCGACCAGCGCGCCGAATATGACGTAGTGGTCGACGATCTCGGGGTCGATCGTGCCTTTACCGACGGTCTGCGCGACTTTCAGGTGGAAGATGAAGTACGCGATCACGTTGAACGCGGCCGCGAACACGACGGCCTGCTGGGGCTTCAGCACCCCGGTCGACACGACGGTGGCGATCGAGTTCGCCGCGTCGTGAAAGCCGTTCATGAAGTCGAATACGAGCGCGACGAGCACCAGCGCCGCGACCATCCATAGGGCGAGTTGTATCGAATGCATCGTGGTCCGCTCAGGCGTTTTCCAGCACGATGCCTTCGATGATGTTCGCGACGTCCTCGCACTTGTCGGTGATCTCTTCGAGCAGCTCGTAGATCGCCTTCAGCTTGATGAGCGTCTTCACGTCGTCTTCCTCGCGGAACAGCTTCGACATGGCCGCACGCAGCACGCGATCGGCCTCCGACTCCCAGCGGTCGATCTCCTCGCACTGCTTGAGGATCTGCGCCGACTGCTTCATGTCGGAAAGCATGGCCACTGCCTGCTGCACGTGCTGGGCCGACTGCGTGACGATGTGCGCGAGCTGGCTCGCTTCGGACGTGACGGCACGGACGTCGTACAGCGACACGGCCGTCGCGACGTCTTCCATCAGGTCGAGGATGTCGTCCATCGTCGTGATCAGCTTGTGGATCTCGTCGCGATCGAGCGGCGTGATGAACGTCTTGTGCAGCAGATCGATCGCCTCGTGCGTGAGCTTGTCGGCGGCCTTCTCGGCAGTCTGCACGTTTTGCTTGTGAATCTCGGCGTCGGCGAGATTGTCGATCAGCAGTTCGAGTTCGCGGCCACCGGAAACGATGTGCTTCGCGTGCGCGTTGAAGAGTTCAAAGAACTTGCCCTCGGTGGGCATGAATCGACCGAACATGGGATTCCTGAGAGATTGTCAAACTACTGTCACGAAAACGGGCGACATTGTACCGTTTTCGGTCGCGACGCGACGCGCGCACATGCGCGCGCCGGGATTGGATACAACGTTTGGCGATTTAGGGCTTTACAAACCGGCGTTACTCGCCGTAGAACGTCTGCGCCCCCGCAAAGTTGTCGAACTTCGTGTATTGCCCCAGGAACGTGAGCCGAACGGGGCCGATCGGACCGTTACGCTGCTTGCCGATGATGATTTCGGCCGTGCCCTTGTCGGGGCTGTCCGGGTTGTAGACTTCGTCACGGTAGATGAACAGGATCACGTCCGCGTCCTGTTCGATTGCGCCCGATTCGCGCAAGTCCGACATCACCGGGCGCTTGTTCGGACGCTGTTCGAGGCCGCGGTTCAGCTGCGACAGCGCGATCACCGGCACGTCGAGCTCCTTCGCGAGGCTCTTCAGCGATCGCGAGATTTCCGAGATTTCGGTCGCGCGGTTCTCGCCCTGCGACGAACCCGACATCAGCTGCAGGTAGTCGACGATGATCAGGCCGAGCTTGCCGCACTGCCGCGCCAGACGCCGCGCGCGCGAGCGCAATTCCATCGGGTTCAGGCCGCCCGTCTCGTCGATGAAGAGCTGCGCCTCGCTCATCTTCTGCACGGCGTGCGTCAGTTTCGGCCAATCCTCGTCCGTCAGGCGGCCCGTGCGCATCCGGTGCTGGTCGAGCCGGCCGATCGAGCCGAGCATCCGCATCACGAGCTGGGTGCCCGGCATTTCCATCGAGAACACCGCGACCGGCAGCCCGTACTCGACCGCGACGTATTCGCCGATGTTCATCGAGAATGCGGTCTTGCCCATCGACGGTCTTCCCGCAACGATGATCAGTTCGCCGCCGTGCATTCCCGACGTCATCCGGTCGAGGTCGACGAAGCCCGTCGGCGTGCCCGTGACGTCGCTCGGGTTCGCCGTGTGGTACAGCGTATCGATGCGCTCGACGACCTGCGTGAGCAGCGGGCCGATCTCGAGGAAGCCCTGGTTGCCGCGCGCGCCCTCTTCGGCGATCGAGAACACCTTCGACTCGGCCTCGTCGAGCAGCTGGCGGACTTCCTTGCCCTGCGGGTTGAACGCATCGGCCGAGATCTCGTCGGCGACCGACACGAGCCGGCGCAGCACCGCGCGGTCGCGCACGATTTCCGCATAACGGCGGATGTTCGCCGCGCTCGGCGTGTTCTGTGCGAGCGCGTTCAGGTAGGCAAGCCCGCCGACGTCGTCGGCCTTGCCGGACGTGGTCAGCGCTTCGTACACGGTCACGACGTCGGCCGGGCGCGTCGACGCGATCAGGCGGCCGATGTGCTCGTAGATGATCCGGTGGTCGTAGCGGTAGAAATCGCCTTGCGACAGGAAGTCGGCAATCCGGTCCCAGGCCGCGTTGTCGAGCAACAGGCCGCCGAGCACCGACTGCTCGGCTTCGACCGAATGCGGCGGGACTTTCAGCGATTCGATTTGAGGATCTTGCGGCGCGTTCATGGGTTGGGATTATCGCGAATAGATGGCGGCAGCGCTACCACCGCTTGCCGGCGAGCGCGCAATAAAAAAGGCAGGCCCCGGTTGCCCGGGCGCCTGCCCTTGTCCGGACGGCGGAAGCCGCCCGGAAAGCTTGCGTACGCTTACGCGTGGTCGCCGATCACGTTGATCGTGACGTCGACGACGACGTCCGTATGCAGCGCGACCTGGACGCTGTGCTCGCCGATCATTTTCAGCGGGCCTTCCGGCATGCGAACTTGCAGCTTCTCGACTTCGAAACCTGCCTTCTTCAGCAGTTCCGCGACGTCGCCGTTCGTGACCGAGCCGAACAGACGGCCGTCAACGCCCGACTTCTGCGTGATTTCGAACGACTGGCCGTTCAGCTTCTCGCCGACTGCCTGCGATGCTGCCAGCTTTTCAGCGGCGATCTTTTCGAGTTCAGCGCGGCGAACTTCGAATTCGGCGATCGCTTCCTTCGTTGCGCGGCGAGCCTTGCGGTTCGGGATCAGGAAGTTGCGAGCGTAACCGTCCTTGACCTTGACGATGTCGCCGAGGTTACCCAGATTGGCGACTTTTTCCAACAGAATGATTTGCATTCGAATTCTCCTTTTTGCGTCGCCTGATTACGCCTTGTGCTGATCGGTGTACGGCAGCAGCGCGAGGAAACGCGCACGCTTGATGGCCGTATCCAGCTGACGCTGATAGTGCGCCTTCGTACCCGTCAGACGAGCCGGCGTGATCTTGCCGTTTTCGCCGATGAAGTCCTTCAGCGTTTCCGTGTCCTTGTAGTCGATCTGCTCGACGCCTGCGGCCGTGAAACGGCAGAACTTCTTGCGCTTGAAGAGCGGGTTTTGTTGCTGACGACGCTTGTCGAATTTCTTACCAGTCGGGCGGGGCATGATTTCAGTCCTTTCCAATGTCCTGCAATGCTGTGATGTGAAACACCAAGGTTCTCGCGTTGCGGCTCTTTTTTGCCAGGAAGCCCGTGAACAGCGTTTCGACGCCCATTTCACGACTCTCCAGCCTGCCGCTCGCCTCACCGGCCGCCACCGCCTCGATCGTCATTTCGACCTGACGGGGAATGCCTGCTTCGACGACTTCCGTGCGGTGATGCAATGTGGCGCTTGCGATCGGAACACCTGCCGGCGTATATCGCACCGGTGCGCGTTCGACGACGCTTGCCGTCAATTGCAACCTGTTCACGTGAGTGACGCGCTCCTTGATGGCTTAATGAGTGACGAACTTAAGCCTGCGCTTCGGTCGGCTGAGCTGCAGCCGCCTTCTTGGCTTCTTCGCGCTGAACTTCCTTCATCATCGGCGACGGGCCGGTTTCGGCCTTCTTCATCTTGACGATGAGGTGGCGCAGCACGGCGTCGTTGAACTTGAACGCGTGTTCGAGTTCGTCGAGCGTCGTCTGGTCGCACTCGATGTTCATGCAGACGTAGTGAGCCTTCGCGAGTTTCTCGATCATGTAGGCCAGTTGGCGACGGCCCCAGTCTTCGACGCGGTGGATCTGACCGCCGTGCGACGTGATCGTGGTCTTGTAACGCTCGATCATCGCGGGCACTTGCTCGCTCTGATCGGGGTGCACGATGAATACGATTTCGTAATGACGCATTACACACTCCTTGTGGATTAAAGCCACCCGGGCGTCTGAACCGGTGTGGCAAGTGAGAAGCCGAAGATTCTAACCCGGATACGGGGCACATGCAAGACCAATCGACGATTCGCACGCGGATTCGGCCATGTTTTCAACGACTTGAAGGGCGCGCCCGGCAAGCGGGCCGCCCTTCGACTCTCTTTTCCCGGTCAGGGTCGGAACAAAAGCGCGCGGCGGGCCCGCAGCCCGCAGCCGTGCCGTCACTCGGTGCGCGTGACCCCGAGCCGCGCATCGAGCGCGGTCCTGAATGCCGCGAGCGCCGACGGCTCGGCGTCGGTCACGGCCCACCACGTCATCCCGGCCGCGTCCCACCGGTCGAGCGCGTAGCCCTGCGACACGGTCGAGTACGGCGCCCCCGGCCCCTCCCCGGCCGGCCGCACGTAGACGTCGATCACGTGCTGCCGGTAACGGTAGACGAGCACCGCGACGCGGCGACGCCCGACGTAGTCGAGCCGGCCGCCGACCAGCGCGAAGCCGTCCGCCGCGAGATCCTCGACCGGCGGCGCATAGTCGATCCGGCCGTTGAACCACGGCTTGACCGTATGCCGGTCGGTCGAGATCACGTCGATGTCGCGCGCCGACAGGTCGGCCCGCACGTGGCTCGACACGAGTTCGTCGACCGTGCGGTCGGTGTCGGCGTGGCGGGCGGACAACGCCATCCCGCCCGCCGCGGCAAGCGCCACCAGCAGCGCGACACCCCAGCCGAGGCCGGGCAGCGCGGCAACGCGCGGCCCCATGCCGGCCGACACCGGGCGTGCCGCCCCGCCACGGTCCGTCAGCCACGAAAACCAGCGGCGGCCACGCGGACGCGGCTGCGGCTTTGAGCGCCGTTCGTGCTGCGGCTCCGCCCGCGCCTGCTCGCGCACGGGTGCATCGGCCGCTGCCGGCAGGCTCGCGAGAATGCTGGCCCGCAACGCATCCGGCGCACGGTGATAGTCAGCCTGGCGCACGGCCTGCACCAGCGTGACGATCCGCGCGCGTTCGCGGCGGCACGCTTCGCACCCTTCGACATGCTGCTGGACCCGCAACGCATCGGGCGCCGACAGCTCGCGGTCGACGTCCGCGTCCAGCAACGCTCGCGCTTCGTTACAGTCCATCGATAGCCTCCGATGCGGTTCCGCCAGCCGGCGTACGGCCCGGCCTGCCTTCGGTCGCCGGTGCCGGCGGGCCGCCCAGCAGCGCGGCGAGCTTGCGCCGGCCCCGTGCGAGCCGCGACATCACCGTGCCGACCGGCACGTCCGCGATCGCCGCAATCTCGCGGTAGCTCAGGTCCTCCATCTCGCGCAGCACGAGCACCTCGCGGTATTCGGGCGGCAGCTTCGCGAGCGCTTCGTTCACGAGCCGCACGTTCTCGCCGCGCAGCAGGTGCGCGAGCGGATCGTCGGTCGCCGGTTGCCAGTCGTCGGGCACGTCGGTGTCGTCGAGCGTGTCGGGCAGCGCGACCTCGTGCGCATGCGTGCGGCGTCGCCATTCCGTGTACCAGGTATGGCGCACGATCGTCAGCAGCCACGGCCGCGCGTTGTCGCCGCGACACGAATCGACGAAGCGCAGTGCGCGCATGCACGCGTCCTGGACGACGTCGTCCGCATCGCCGGCGTTGCCGCTCAGCCAGCGCGCGAGATTGTATGCGGCGTCGAGATGCGGCAGCACGAGCGCACGAAACCGCTCGCCACGCGCAACCGCGTCGTCTGCCGACCGCTCTTCGACCGCCTGTCCGGCTTGCCCCACATGGCCTCCCTGGTCCCGGCGGCCGAAGCCGCGCCCGTTCCGGACACGGTGCCCGGACAGACCGGCAACGTGCACGCTTGATGACCTTACCGTCGTTGCGTCGAGTTTATTCCCGCGCCGCGCGGCTGAAGCGCAAATAAATCGTCAAACGGCCCGGTGGCCAGGCCGTCCGTGCCGGTTACGGCGTGGTGCTCCAGTAGCCCGGGCTCGCATAAGCGGCGCGCAGGTAGTCGATGAAGTAGCGCACGCGCGCCGGCACGTAGCGCTGCTGCGGGTAGACCGCGAGGATGTCGTAGTCGGGCAACGCATATTCGTCGAGCACGGTTTCAAGCTCGCCCGTCTCGAGCTGGGCGGCGATTTCCCACGTCGAGCGCCAGCCGAGCCCGAGACCTTCCGCCACCCAGCGGTGCAGCAGTTCGCCGTCGTTGCAGTCGAGATTGCCTGCGACACGCATCGTCGCGATCTTGCCGTGGCGCTGGAAATACCAGCCGCGGTTCTGCCCGCCCTGCAGGTTGAACGCCAGGCAGTTGTGCTTGAGCAGGTCGTCGAGCGACTTCGGCCGGCCATGCTGGCGGAAATATCCGGGCGTGCCGCACACCACGCGCCGGTTCGACGCGAGCTTCACCGCGACGAAGTTCGGATCGACGGCCCCGCCGATCCGGATCGACAGGTCGTAGCCTTCGCGTACGAGATCGACGACGCGATCGGTCAGGTTGAACGACAACTGCATCTCGGGCTTGTCGGCCAGAAAGCCGGGCGCATGCGGCGCGACATGCTTGCGCCCGAATGCGGCCGGCGCGGACACGATCAGGTGCCCGCTGACCGCGCGCCGCCCGGCGGCCAGTTCGTTCTCGGCCTGGTCCCATTCGGACAGGAGGCCGCGGCAGCGCTCGAGGAACGCCGCGCCCTCCTCGCTGACCACCAGCCGCCGCGTCGAACGGTACATCAGCTTCACGCCGAGACGCTTTTCGAGCGCGTCGATGCGTCGCCCCAGCACCACCGGCGACACGCCCTCCTCGAGCGCCGCCGCCGCCAGGCTGCCGGCATCGGCCACCCGCACGAACGTCTCGATCTGCTTGAAGCGATCCATCTCCCGCCTCCGTCTCCGTTCCGGCGCCAGCGGAAAGCCCGCCAGGCCGTCATTCCATACTTTTAGTTTCGAAAAAAGCGACTGCGGCTGATCTTATCAAACCTTTCCTGCATCCCTAAAGTGTCCCCAACAGACCCATTTGCAAGATCCACCCCATTCAAGGAGACATTCATGGCCAAGATGAGAGCCGTCGACGCAGCTGTGCTCGTGCTCGAGAAAGAAGGCATCCAGACCGCATTCGGCGTGCCGGGCGCAGCGATCAACCCGTTCTACTCGGCCATGCGCAAGTCCGGTGGCATCAGCCACGTACTGGCACGCCACGTCGAAGGCGCGTCGCACATGGCCGAAGGCTTCACGCGTGCGGCCCCGGGCAACATCGGCGTGTGCATTGGCACGTCGGGCCCCGCCGGCACCGACATGATCACGGGCCTCTACTCCGCCTCGGCCGACTCGATTCCGATCCTCGCGATCACGGGCCAGGCACCGCGTGCCCGCCTGTACAAGGAAGACTTCCAGGCCGTCGACATCGAGTCGATCGCGAAGCCCGTCACGAAGTGGGCCGTCACCGTGCGCGAGCCGGCGCTCGTGCCGCGCGTGTTCCAGCAGGCATTCCACCTGATGCGCTCGGGCCGTCCGGGCCCGGTGCTGGTCGACCTGCCGATCGACGTGCAGCTCGCCGAAATCGAATTCGACATCGACACGTACGAACCGCTGCCGGTCTACAAGCCCGCGGCCACCCGCGCGCAGATCGAGAAGGCGCTCGCGATGCTCAACGACGCGGACAAGCCGCTGATCGTGTCGGG
Organism: Burkholderia contaminans; assembly: GCF_029633825.1. Classification (NCBI taxonomy): domain Bacteria; kingdom Pseudomonadati; phylum Pseudomonadota; class Betaproteobacteria; order Burkholderiales; family Burkholderiaceae; genus Burkholderia; species Burkholderia contaminans. The sequence goes on from NZ_CP090640.1 coordinate 3,269,806, forward strand.
CGGCGGCGTGCTCAACGCGGCGGCGGAAGACCTGCTCGTCCAGTTCGCCGAAACGATCGGCGTGCCGGTGATCCCGACGCTGATGTCGTGGGGCGCGATTGCCGACGACCATCCGCTGATGGCCGGCATGGTCGGCCTGCAGACGTCGCACCGCTACGGCAACGCGACGATGCTCGCGTCCGACTTCGTGCTCGGCATCGGCAACCGCTGGGCGAACCGCCACACGGGCAGCGTCGAGGTCTATACGAAGGGCCGCAAGTTCGTGCACGTCGACATCGAACCGACGCAGATCGGCCGCGTGTTCGGCCCGGATCTCGGCATCGTGTCGGACGCGAAGGCCGCGCTGGAGCTGTTCGTCGCCGTTGCACAGGAATGGAAGGCCGCCGGCAAGCTGAAGGATCGCAGCGCGTGGGTGTCGGAATGCCAGGAGCGCAAGCGCACGCTGCAGCGCAAGACGCACTTCGACAACGTGCCGGTCAAGCCGCAGCGCGTGTACGAAGAGATGAACAAGGTGTTCGGCCGCGATACCTGCTACGTCAGCACGATCGGCCTGTCGCAGATCGCCGCCGCGCAGTTCCTGCACGTGTTCAAGGCACGCAACTGGATCAACTGCGGTCAGGCCGGCCCGCTCGGCTGGACGATCCCCGCCGCGCTCGGCGTGCGTGCAGCAGACCCGGGCCGCCCGATCGTCGCGCTGTCCGGCGACTACGACTTCCAGTTCATGATCGAGGAACTGGCGGCCGGCGCGCAATTCAAGCTGCCGTACGTGCACGTCGTCGTGAACAACTCGTACCTCGGGCTGATCCGCCAGGCGCAGCGTGCGTTCGACATGGACTACTGCGTGCAGCTCGCGTTCGACAACGTGAATGCGCCGGAACTGAACGGCTACGGCGTCGACCACGTGGCCGTCGCGGAAGGCCTCGGCTGCAAGGCGCTGCGCGTGTTCAAGCCGGAAGAGATCGAGCCGGCGCTGCGTCAGGCGCAGACGCTCGCGGAAGAGTTCAGCGTGCCGGTGGTCGTGGAAGTGATCCTCGAGCGTGTGACGAACATCTCGATGGGCACCGAAATCGACGCGATCAACGAATTCGAGGATCTCGCCGAAAAGGCCGAGCACGCACCGACCGCGATCTCGATGCTCGACTGAACCGCACGACATTTTTGACTGACCGACCGAAGAGGCTTAGCTCATGCCGAAGTTTGCTGCAAACCTGACCATGCTGTTCAACGAAGTGCCGTTCCTCGACCGCTTCAAGGCGGCCGCCGATGCGGGCTTCGACGCCGTCGAGTTCCTGTTCCCGTACCCGTACGCGAAAGAGGAACTCGCCGAGCGGCTCGAGACGCATCGCCTGCGCCTCGTGCTGCACAACCTGCCGGCCGGCAACTGGGACCAGGGCGAGCGCGGCATCGCGTGCCTGCCCGACCGCGTCGGCGAATTCCAGGAAGGCGTCGGCCGTGCGATCGAGTACGCGAAGGCGCTGAAGGTACCGCAGCTGAACTGCCTCGTCGGCATCCCGTCGGCCAGCACGGCGCGCGACAAGACGTTCGTCACGATCGTCGACAACCTGCGCTTTGCCGCCGATGCGTTGAAGCGCGAAGGCATCCGCCTGCTCGTCGAGCCGTGCAACAGCTTCGACATCCCGGGCTTCGCGCTGAACCGCTCGTCCGAAGGGCTCGACGTGATCCGCGCGGTCGGCTCGGACAACCTGTTCCTGCAGTACGACATCTATCACATGCAGCGCATGGAAGGCGAACTGGCCGCGACGATCGAACGCAACCTCGCGTCGATCGGCCACGTCCAGCTCGCGGACAACCCGGGCCGCAACGAGCCGGGCACGGGCGAGATCAACTACGCGTTCCTGTTCGCGCTGCTCGACCGGCTCGGCTATGCCGGCTACGTCGGCTGCGAGTACAAGCCCCGCACCACCACGACGGAAGGCCTCGGCTGGCTGCAAGGCGTCGCCGGCTGCGCACCCGGCTCGGCGCGTCGCGCCGCCTGAGTCGCGCCCTTCCCGTTTTCAGCCCTATAGGAGACTTTCACATGGCAACCATCGGTTTCATCGGCCTCGGCATCATGGGCGCGCACATGGCGCGCAACCTGCTCAAGGGCGACCACCAGCTCGTCGTGAACGGCGCGTTCCCGATTCCCGAGGACCTGCGCACGAGCGCGAAGGTCGTCGTGAACTCGACCGAAGTCGCGCGGAACGCAGACATCATCATCTCGATGGTGCCGGATACGCCGGACGTGCGTAACGTGCTGTTCGCCGACGACGGCGTCGCGAAGGGCCTGACGGCCGGCAAGCTCGTGATCGACATGAGCTCGATCTCGCCGCTCGACACGCAGGAATTCGCGAAGCAGATCAACGCGCTCGGCTGCGACTACCTCGACGCGCCGGTGTCCGGCGGCGAAGTCGGCGCACGCGAAGCGACGCTGACGATCATGGTCGGCGGCCCGGAGGCGGCGTTCGAGCGCGCGAAGCCGCTGTTCGAGAAGATGGGCAAGAACATCACGCTCGTCGGCGACAACGGCGCGGGCCAGACCTGCAAGGTCGCGAACCAGATCATCGTCGCGCTGAACATCGAGGCGGTCGGCGAAGCGCTGCTGTTCGCCGCACGTTCGGGTGCCGATCCGGAGCGTGTGCGCCAGGCGCTGATGGGCGGCTTCGCCGCCTCGCGCATCCTCGAAGTGCACGGCGCGCGGATGACGAAGCGCACGTTCGATCCGGGCTTCCGCATCGAGCTGCACCAGAAGGACCTGAACCTCGCGCTCGACGGCGCACGCAAGCTCGGCCTCGCGCTGCCGCACACGGCCAGCGCGCAGCAGCTGTTCAGCGTGTGTGCATCGCACGGCGGCAAGGCATGGGATCACTCGGCACTCGTGCGTGCGCTCGAGATCATGTCGAACTTCGAGATCGGCCAGACGCCGGCCGCGTAACACGGCTGCAACGATGCGCGTTTCCGCTGCGATGGCGGACGCGCGCGACAGACACACGTGACCGGCACGGCCGGTCGCATCGATGCGCGACACGCTCGCGCATCACGGTGGGGCGCCCCGCCCTGCACTGCCGAACGGCATGCGGGACGGGGCGAAAAACGCCGCTCTGGGCTGAGAGCGGCGTGGTGGGGTCCGCAGCGGCACCCGGCGACGCCGGGGAAGCCTTGGTCGGTCAGACGTCGTCGTCGGGTGTCCGCCTGTCGGATTTCGCGTATTACATTTCTTTACGTTCGAGCGTGCGATTTTTCATGCAATCGTCGTCATGAACGCCTACACTTTCGCCACGCCTTTCGAGAAAACCGCCGCGCTTGCGTTCACCTCCGGTGACCGCGCCCAGCGCGGTGTTTTTTTCGCCACTTCACGGCGCGTTTTCTTTTCAACCACCTAAGGAGTGCAACGATGGGTCTTCTTTCGTTTATCAAAGAGGCGGGTGAAAAACTGCTGGGTCATGCCGATGCGCAAGCCGCGGAAGATCCGAATGCCGCAAACCAGACCGCGGCCGATGCCATCAAGAACTACATCAACACGCAAGGTCTCGACACGTCGAACCTGACCGTGGCGTTCGACGGCGCGTCGCGCACCGTGACGCTGTCGGGCAGCGTCGCCGACCTCGACACGAAGGCCAAGGTCAAGGTCGCGGCCGGCAACGTGCAAGGCGTCGCGGGCGTCAACGACGACGATCTGCAGCCGGACGATCCGGAAGTGCAGTACCACGACGTGAAGCCGGGCGACACGCTGTCGGCGATCGCCAAGGAAGTCTACGGCGATGCGAACAAGTACCCGGTGATCTTCGAGGCGAACAAGCCAATGCTGTCGAGCCCGGACCGGATCTACCCGGGCCAGAAGCTCGTGATTCCGCCGCAGTCCTGAGCATTGTTGCAGGACTGACGGACGCAAGAAGGCAGGCCATCGGCCTGCCTTTTTTCATGGTGACGCGCGCGGCCCACGCCGCGCGCAGCGGTCAGCCGTTCACAGCGTATCGAACGCGCGTTGCAGTGCGTCGCTGCCGTGAATGCCGTTCGCGAGCGCGAGCATCAGCAGCACGCGCGCCTTGAACGGGTTCAGCGACCCTGCGCTCACGAAGCCGAGCGCATCGTCGCTCGCCGCGCCGTTGCGCATCACGTGCCCTGACCCGACGCGCGACGCGCGAACCACCACGACTCCCGCACTCACCGCATCGGCCAGCGCCGCCTGCAGCGTCGCATGGATCGAGCCGTTGCCCGTGCCCGCGACGACGAGACCGCGCACGCCGGCCGCGACGAGCGCATCGACGGCCGTCCGCGTCACGCCCGCGTAGCTCGCGACGACTTCGACGGGCGGCCACGCGGCGGCGATCGCCAGTTGCGTGTCGCGCGAACGCGTGACGCGGCGGGCGAATTCGACCCGGCCGTCCTGCACCCAGCCGAGCGCACCGAGCTCCGGCGACTGGAACGCATCGACCGCATAGGTGCTCGTCTTCACGACGTCGCGCGCGCCGTGGATCCGGTTGTTGAATGCGACCAGCACGCCCTGCCCGCGTGCGGACGGGTGCGCGGCGACCGTCACCGCGTTCAGCAGGTTCAGCGGACCATCGGACGACAGCGCGGTCGCCGGCCGCATCGCGGCCGTCAGCACGACAGGCTTGTCGCCGTTGACGACCAGGTGCAGCGCATACGCGGTTTCCTCGAGCGTATCGGTGCCGTGGGTGATCACGATGCCGTCGACCGCCGGGTCGGCCATCAGCGCGTCGATCCGCGCGGCGAGCGTATTCCACAGCGGCAGCGCGAGATCCTTGCTGTCGATGCTGGCGATCTGCTCGGCGTCGATGCGCGCGACGGACGCGAGCGCCGGCACCGCGTCGACCAGGAAATTGACGCCGAGCGCGCCGGCCTGGTAGCCGGCCGTGCTGGCCGCGTCGGGCGCGGCACCGGCGATCGTGCCGCCGGTGGCGAGCACGGCGATGCGCGGCAGGGCCGCCGCGGACGAGGGGGATGCGGAATTCGAAGTATTCATGGCCGCGATTGTAAAGGCTTGCGGCCGGGTTCCGGCGCGGCGACCGAGGCTGGCCGCCGCGCATCATGGTTTGTCCCGATCGTCCGGCAACACGTGCCGTCAACGGCCGTGGCGTCCGCAACGTTATAGAAAGTGCCGTTTTGGTGTTTTCACATGGATTTGCCATAATCGGAGCGCGCCGTGCGATGCGACCCTATCGTCACTGCACGGTGCTTCGTGACGGCGTCGATAACACGCAATTCACCCCATGGGAGTGTCGAAATGAAAATCCAATCGCTCGTAGCCGCAGTGCTTCTCGGCGGCATGCTGGCTTCCCCCGCATTCGCGGCGAACAGCCAGCAGGACAAGATGAAGGCCTGCAACACCCAGGCAGCCGGCAAGACGGGCGATGAACGCAAGGCGTTCATGAAGGACTGCCTGTCGGCGAAGCCCGCGAAGGCCATGTCGCAGCAGGAAAAGATGAAGGCGTGCAACACGCAGGCCACCGGCAAGAAAGGCGACGACCGCAAGGCGTTCATGAAGAGCTGCCTGAGCAACGCGCCGGCCGCCTGAGTTCCGGCGCTCCCGTATCGAATGCCGCGCACCGCTCCGGCGGGCGCGGCATTTTTGTTTTCGTTGCACGCGCATCAACGCGCGCCGCCCCCGCGCTTCATCCGCGCTTTTGTGACGCCTCCCGCCCTGCTTTCCCGGCCCGCCGTGCCGGCGCCGCCACATGGTGCGGCAATTCGCCGCGTTTTCTTCTATGATGGCTGCAACGCGGCCCATCCAAGTACAAGAAGCGCCATCGGGCCGCCCTCGAGACAGACGCGCACACGCGTCAAACGGAGGCATGGATGGCATGGAGACAACACCGCTGGTTCCGCCGCTGGCTGATCGTGATCGTGTTCTGGGCCGTGCCCGTTGCGATCGTCGCCGTGCGCGAGATCCGCGAGGAAATGGCGTACAACAAGGCGGACCTGCAGCTCGCGCTGACCACCTGGCAGCTCACCGATGCGCAGCAGGCCGCCGGTGCCGCCGCGAAGTGCCACGGGGATCCTGACGAGGCGCGCGCGGCCGGTTGCCCGGCCGACGTGCTCGCCGCCAATGCGCCGCGCCAGCAGGCGGCCCGCGACGAATACGTGGTGCGCCGCAGCACGCTGGCGAGCTACCTGTGGCACGCGTTCGTCGGCTACTGGGTCGTGCCGGCCGCGTTCCTGTTCGCCTGCGGCGTCGTGATCGCGCTGATCCGCCGCGCGCTGCGCCGCCCCCCGATCAAGCCGCCTGTTCCGCCCGTCACGCACTGATGTGCGCGGCAGGCGCAGCCATCCGATCGACCACCGTGTTTCCCGCATGCCGATACGACGTCGGCGCGCGGGTGCCGGTTCGTCCGTTGGCGCGCCGCGACATCCCCGGCCGATTTGACGCTTTTTCACGTCGCAACGAAAAGAGGCTGTAATCCGCTGTGATATAACTGCCGACGTGATCCGCTCCCTGAGCGAGACTCACTCCGAACATCATCCGATGGAGAAGAACGATGCAAAAACGGAATCTTGTGCTGAAAGCCGCCGCTGCGCTCATCGTCGGTAGCCTCGCGCTCACCGGTTGCACCACCACCCCTGACAAACCGGACAACGCCGCAACGAATGCGTCGAAGCGCCAGGCAATCGACTCGAGCGTCGACGCAACGCTGTCGCGCATGTACTCCACGGTCAAGGGTTCGCGCGAACTCGTCGCGAAGTCGCGCGGCGTGCTCGTCTTCCCGGACGTCATCCAGGCAGGCTTCATCGTCGGCGGCCAGTCCGGCAACGGCGCACTGCGCGTCGGCGGCAGCACGGTCGGCTACTACAACACGTCGTCGCTGTCGGTCGGCCTGCAGGCCGGTGCGCAGTCGAAGGCGATCGTGTTCCTGTTCATGACGCAGGAAGCGCTCGACGAATTCCGCGGCTCGGACGGCTGGGCAGCCGGCGCCGGCGCGTCGGTCGCGCTCGTGAAGATGGGCGCGAACGGCGCGGTCGACACGACCACGGCCACCGCGCCGGTCCAGGTCGTCGTGCTGACGAACGCGGGCCTGATGGGCGACGTGTCGATCAACGGCACGAAGGTCACGAAGCTGAAGATCTGACGCTCGCGCACCGCCCGTGCGCACCGCGCGCGGGCCATGCACAAACGGCGATGTCCTTGCGGGCATCGCCGTTTTTCCATCCGCGCGCGTCCTGCGTCTCGCGCGTCAGGTCGTCGAGTCGATCACCTTGAAGCGCGAGCGCTTCTGCGCACGGATCACCGACTGGTAGACGTCGACATACTGCTGCGCCATGCGGCGCGACGTGAAGCGTTCCTCGAAGCGCTGCCGCACGCGCGCACGCGGCAGCAGGTGCAGCCGGTTCACGGCGGCCACCGCGCTGATTTCGTCCTCGACGATGAAACCCGACACGCCCTCGTCCACCACTTCCGGCACCGCGCCTCGATTGAACGCGATCACCGGCGTGCCGCACGACATCGCCTCGATCATCACCAGGCCGAACGGCTCCGGCCAGTCGATCGGGAACAGCAGCGCATGCGCGCCCGACAGGAACTCGGCCTTCTGGTGATCCGCGATCTCGCCGATGAATTCGACGTGCGGCAACGCGAAGAGCGGCTTGATCTCGCGCTCGAAGTACTCCTGGTCGGCCGCGTCGATCTTCGCGGCGATCCTGATCGGCAGCCCGCACTGGCGGGCGATGCGGATCGCCGTGTCGACACGCTTCTCCGGCGAAATGCGGCCGAGGAACGCGAGATAGCGCGGCTCGACGGGCTGCGGCATGTACAGCGTGTCGGGCAGCCCGTGGTAAACCGTCGTCAGCCATTTCGCCTGCGGCAGCGGCTGGCGCTGCGAGTTCGAAATCGAGATCACCGGCGCCGTGTTGAACGTGTCGAACACCGGCTGCTGCTCGGGCAGGTCGAGCCGGCCGTGCAGCGTCGTCACGTACGGCGTTTCCTGCCGGTTGAAGACCGAGAACGAGTAGTAGTCCATGTGGAAATGGAGCACGTCGAAGTCCTTCGCGCGGCGCGCGACCGTCTCCATCAGCAGCATGTGCGGCGCGACCCGGTCGCGGATCGACGAATCGAGCCGCAGCGCGCGCGGCCAGACCGGCTCGAGCTTCGCCCGCGTCGTCGAATCGCCGCTCGCGAACAACGTCACATCATGGCCGAGTTCGACGAGCGCCTCGGTGATGTAGGACACGACGCGCTCCGTGCCGCCGTACAGTTTCGGCGGCACGGATTCGGTCAGCGGCGCGATCTGGGCAATTCTCATGGTCCACGTCTCCTGTGTCCTGTCCGTTGCCGCACGGCCGGCGGGCCTTTGGGCTTTCGCCCCCGCTCGCCCCCATGCAGCGCTGGCCGGCACGGCGCCAGCCGGATATCTCTTCATTATTCGCGATCCCGCTGCGCAGAACCGCCCGTCTTTCATTTTATGGGTGTTGTTACAGGCAGGATACATTCCGCCTGTCGGGCCGATCCGGCCCCCGATGCGACGAGCGCGCCCGAACGCGTGCCGCCGCCCTGCCCGTCAGCGCGACGGCCACTTCCATGCCGGCAGGTCACGCGTGTCGGCATCGACGAGCCCCGTCGCGCCGAGCTGCTTGTCGAGCACCAGCGATTCGCAGCCGGCTTCGCGCTCGAGCGTCGCGATGAGCCGTGCCGCATGCGACACGACGAGCACCTGCGAACGCTGTGCCGCCTGCGCGATCAGGCGGCCGAGCGCCGGCAGCAGGTCGGGATGCAGGCTCGTCTCCGGTTCGTTCAGCACCATCAGTGCGGGCGGCCGCGGCGTCAGCAGCGCGGCCGCGAGCAGCAGGTAGCGCAGCGTGCCATCCGACAGCTCGGCCGCCGCGAGCGGCCGCAGCAGCCCCGGCTGGCGCATCAGCACGTCGAAGCGGCCGCGGCCGCCCGGATTGTCGATCACGACCGACGCGCCGGGAAACGCGTCGTCGATCGCCGCATCGAGTGCCGCGCCGTTGCCGATCTCGCGGATCGTCTGCAGTGCGGCGGCCAGGTCGGCGCCGTCGTCCGCGAGCACCGGCGTATGGGTGCCGATGTGCGACTGCCGTGCGGGCGCCTGCGCATCGGTCCGGAAGTGGTCGTAGAAGCGCCACGAGCGGATCCGTTCGCGCACCGCGATCATCTCGGGTGCGCCGGTCGGATCGGCGAACTCGGTCATCATGCTGTCGAAGCTGGCCACCGGCTGCGGAATCGTCTGCCAGTCTCCCGATGCGGTGCGCGCACGGATCTGCGCGCCCTGCCGGTCGACGAGCAGCGTCGACGGGCGCAGCAGCGCGCCGCCCCAGATGCACTCGCGCTTGACTACCGGGTCGAGCGAGAACTGCGTCGCGTCGTTCTTCACCGGCAGACCGAGATCGATCGAATAGCCGAAATCGTCGCAGGCGAAGCCGAGTTTCAGGCTCACGGGCCCCTTGCGCACCGTGCCGGTCACCGGCATATCGCCGTCCAGCATCGCCCGCGAGAAGCGCTCGGGGCCGGCCCACAGCGTCGACGGCAACCCGCCTTCGCGGGCGAGCGACGGGATCACGCGCCCCTGCGCGGTGTCGGCGAGCAGCCGCAGTGCGCGGTACACGCTCGACTTGCCGCTGCCGTTCGGCCCGGTGACGACGTTGAGCGCCGCGAGCGGCACGATCAGCTCGCGCAGCGAGCGGTAATTGGCGATGGCAAGCGTTTTCAGCGCGGTCATGACGAGGGTGACGGTATGCGGGCCGCTTTCAGCGGCCTTCGGCGGCCTGCGGATCGGCCGCGGTATTGGCCGCGGTGCTGGCGGCAGGCTGCCGCGCGTGCGGCCGCTCGGGATTCGGCGCGTCCGGCGCGGCATCATGCGGATACAGTTCCATCCGGCTGCGCGGCAGGCATTGCGGATAGCGGTCCTGCAGGTAGGCGATCAGCCCTTCGCGGACGCGACAGCGCAGGTCCCAGCACGACGACGAGTCGGCCGCGCTCACGAGCGCACGCAACTGCATCGTGCGTTCCGTCGCGTCGGTCACCTGCAGCACCTGCACGCGGCCGTCCCACTCCGGCGCCGCGTGGACGAGCCGCGCGAGCTCCTCGCGCAGCGGCGCGAGCGGCGTGCGGTAATCGACCGACAGGTAGACCGTGCCGATGATTTCCGAACTGCTGCGCGTCCAGTTCGTGAACGGGTTCTCGATGATCCACTGCAGCGGCACGACGAGGCGCCGCTGGTCCCACAGCCGGACCGACACGAACGACCCGGTGATTTCCTCGATGCGCCCCCACTCGCCCTGGATCACGACCACGTCGTCGAGCCGGATCGGCTGCGTGAGTGCAATCTGCAGCCCGGCGATCAGGTTGCCGAGCACCGGCCGCGCGGCAATACCGGCGACCAGGCCCGCGACACCGGCCGACGCCAGCAGGCTCGCGCCGACCTGGCGCACGTTCGGGAACGTCATCAGCGCGGCGCCGGTGCCGATGATGACGATCAGCACCATCACGGTCCGCACGAGCACCTTGGCCTGCGTATGGATGCGCCGGGCCTGCAGGTTGTCGGCTGTATCGATCGGATGCGCCTGGATGATGGCGTCGCCGACGCCGGCGGCGAGCCGCACCAGCAGCCACGTGAGCGAAACGATGGAGCCGACCGCCGCCGCCGTGCGCATGCCGCGCACGAACGACATACCGTCGTCGGCCTGGACCCACAGGAATTCGAGCGCCAGCAGCGCGAGCACGACGAGCGACGGCCTGTCGATGTAGCGCAGGATCGCGCTCATCAACGGATACGGCTGCGCGATGCGCTTGACGATGCGTGCGCCGAGACGGTGCACGACCGTGACGACCAGCAAGACGATGACGGACACGGCGAGCGTGCCGAGCCATGAATGCAGCGGCGCATCGGTGATGCGCTGCAGTTCCTCGATTGAAATCATCGGCGCCCGTGGGTTATGAGGCGCGCACGCCTCGTCCTGGATGCGTCGGCGACGCCCGGGCCGCGCGCGGGCCCGGACACGGCGTCAGGTCAGTTGCCGCTCCTGCAGGGAAACGCCTTGCCGAGACCGAGCGACACCGCGGTGCTCGCGTTGTAGTCGGCCAGCTTCGGATTTTCCGCGATGTACTTGCGCACCGCGTCGGTCATCTGCTGCGCCCGGATGTCGGGCGGCAGGCAGAAATACTGGCCGACCCGCGGCCCCGTCGTGCCGCCGATCGCATCGATGGTGTTGTAGACGCCGTCGGCGGCGCCTTCGATGTAGGCCGCGCACGACGCCCGCGACTTGACGTCCGTCTTCGCGCACAGCCGGTCGAGATCAGCGCCCGTGAAAGCCGCCGCCGACAACGGCACGGCAAACGCCGCGGCACAAAACATTGCGCGCAACATGGTGTTCCTTATGTCAATGCGGCCCGAGACCGCCTGCTGCCCTGGCCGGCGCGGCGCCGGGACGCCCTGCTCCGGCCGGAATCCGGCCGGGCGGGCACCGTCTGCCGCACCGAAAACCGTCATTTTGCACTCTTTTGCGCATCTGCCGGCGTCGATGCCCCGATGCGGGTCGTCCGCTTGCTCAGGATCTCGATCGCGTCCGGCGCGTTGTAGTGCTTCGCGAATTCGAGCGCGGTGATGCCGAGCTGGTTCTTCACCTGCGGATCGGCACCCTGGTCGAGCAGCAGCGTGACCGTCGACGGATGGTTGCCGCGTGCGGCCATCATCAGCGGCGTCGTGCCGTTCGGCGATGCGGTATCGATGTACGCGTCGTGGTCGAGCAGCAGCTTCACGACCGCGTCCTGGCCGTTGGTGGCCGCGTAGTGCAGCGGCGCCCAGCCCTTCTTGCTGACTTCCGCGCCCTTGTCGATCAGCAGCTTCGCGAGGCCGACATCGCCGTTCAGCGACGCGAGCATCAGCGCGGTTTCGCCGGCCTTGTCTTCCTTCTCGAGATCGACGTTCGGCGTCGTGGCAAGCGCCGCCGCGACCTTGTCGGACTTCTCGCGCGCGGCGATCACGATCAGCGGGTCGCCGTTCGGCGCGATCGTGTTCGGGTCGAGCTTGCCGCTCTTGAGCTGCTTGCCGATGTCGGCGATGTCGTCGAACTTGACGGCCTTGACGATCGCATCGAGCGATTCGGCATGTGCGCCGGCTGCCGCGAACAGGCCGCTCGCGACGAGCGCGGCGGCAACGAGTGCGCGTTTCGGCAGATGGTTGGTCGGCTTCGTCATTGTTGTGGGCTCCTTCCCTGGGTTGTCGGCTGCGCGCACGTCGTTAGCGGGCGATCTTGAACAGCCGGAAAAAGTTCTGTGTCGTCGCATCGGCGAGCGCCTCGACGGCAATCCCGCGCTCGGATGCGATAAAGCGTCCGACATGGCTGACGTACGCAGGTTCATTCGGCTTGCCGCGATACGGCACCGGCGCGAGGTACGGCGAGTCGGTCTCGATCAGCAGCCGGTCGAGCGGCACGCGCCGCGCGACGTCCTGCACGTCGGTCGCGCTCTTGAACGTGACGATGCCCGACAGCGAGATATGGAAGTTCTGCGCGAGCGCCTGCTCGGCCACCGGCCACGGCTCGGTGAAGCAGTGCATCACGCCGCCCGGCACGTCCGCGCGCTCCTCGGCCATGATCCGCAGCGTGTCTTCCGACGACGAGCGCGTGTGGATGATCAGCGGCTTCATCGTCGCGGTCGCCGCGCGGATATGCGTGCGAAAGCGTTCGCGCTGCCATTCCATGTCGTCGATCGACCGGCCTTCGAGACGGTAGTAGTCGAGGCCCGTTTCGCCGATCGCGACGACCTTCGGGTGCGCGGCCAGCTCGACGAGCTCCGCGAGCGTCGGCTCGTGCATGTCCTCGTGATCGGGATGCACGCCGACCGACGCATAGACGTTGTCGTACGCGTCCGCGATCGCGAGGACCTCGGGCAGCGTCTCGAAATCGACCGACACGCACAGCGCGTGCGTGACGTCGTGCTCGCGCATGTTCTCGAGAACGGCCGGCAGGCGGTCGGCCAGGCCCTTGAAATTGATATGGCAGTGAGAATCGACGAACATCATTTTTCCTGAATACGTAAGGCGAGCGCGCATGCGCGCGCCGGCATGCGGCAACGGGCGGCGTTCGCGGGCCGGCCGGCCACGGTCGCGTCACGGTGCGGGGCCGTCATCATTTCGCAACCTGCAGGAAACAATGCCGGGTCACGCGAACATTTCCCTGTATCCGAGAAACAATTCCTCGAATACGAGCCGCGCGTTGAGCGGATGGTTCTCGACCGTCCGCTGCCGCGTCACGGCTTTCATGAAGCGGGCGAACGCATTCGCATCGACCGCTTCCGCGCAGCGCGCGAGCGCCGACGCGTGCATCGGGAAGTAGCGCGGCGCGCCCGCCATCCGCTGGGCCAGCAGGTCGTACAGCCAGCGCTGCAGCCAGCCGAGCACCAGCGGCACCGGCAGCTTCTGCAGCGTCTCGCCGCACGCGAACGGGTCGCAGGCCGCACCGGCCGCGAGCTGCCCGAGCGTGTAGTCGCGCAGCGGGCGGTTCTCGTCGCTCGCGAGCGCCAGCGCGGCGAGCGGCGCACCGCCGGCCTCGGCGAGCAGCGCCGGCGCATGCTCGACGCCCTGCGCGGCAAGCCAGGCCGCGGCCGCATCGGGCGCCGGCACCGTCATCGGCCACTGCCGGCAGCGGCTGATGATGGTCGGCAGCAGGCGGTCGATGCGCGCCGACACGAGCAGGAATACAACGCCGGAAGGCGGTTCCTCCAGCGTTTTCAGCAACGCGTTCGACGCCGCGACGTTGAGCGCCTCGGCCGGATACAGCACGACGACGCGCGCGCCGCCGCGATGCGAACCGACTCCGCAGAAGTCGAGCAGCGCGCGCACCTGCTCGATCTTGATTTCCTTGCTCGGCGCCCGCGCCTTCTTGCCGCCTTCGTCCGCGTCGGCCGCCTTCGTGTCGTCCGCGGCGCCCGGCGCCTCGCCCGCCAGCGCCTCGGGCAGCACGATCCGGTAATCCGGATGGTTGCCCTGCGAGAACCAGGTGCAGGCCGCGCAGGCGCCGCACGGCTCGCCGTTCGGCTGCGGCGATTCGCACAGGAAGCCCTGCGCGAGATGCTGCGCGAACTGCAGCTTGCCGATCCCGGCCTGGCCGTGCAGCAGCAGCGCGTGCGGCCATTGCGCACGCAGTTGCTGCAGGCGGTTCCAGTCGTCGGTCTGCCACGGGTAGATCATGGGGTGCGTTCCTTGCGAATTACAGCGCGGCGAGCACGCGTTCGAGCTGCTGGCGGATCTCGGGAATCGTCTGCGTCGCATCGACGATCGCGAAGCGGTGCGGCGCCTCTTCCGCGCGCCGCAGGTATTCGCTGCGCGTGCGCGAGAAGAACGCGTCGGATTCGCTCTCGAACTTGTCGGGCATGCGCGCGGCGCCGCGGCGCTCGCTCGCCACCTGCGGCGCGACGTCGAACAGCACCGTCAGGTCGGGCTGGAAACCGCCCTGCACCCAGCGCTCGAGCGTCTCGAGCTTGTCGCGCGGCAGCCCGCGGCCGCCGCCCTGGTATGCGAACGTCGCATCGGTGAAGCGATCGGAGACGACCCAGTCGCCGCGCGCGAGCGCCGGCTCGATCACGAGCGCGAGATGCTCGCGGCGCGCGGCGAACATCAGCAGCGCCTCCGTCTCGAGGTCCATCGGCTGGTTCAGCAGGATCTCGCGCAGTTTCTCGCCGAGCTGCGTGCCGCCCGGCTCGCGGGTGACGACGACTTGCCGGCCGGCCGCGGCCAGCTTGCCCTGGAGGCGTTCGCAGAACCATTGCAGGTGGGTAGTCTTCCCCGCCCCGTCGATGCCTTCGAACGTGATGAATTTACCGCTCGCCATTATTGACCTCGTATGTACTTGTCCACGGCCTTGTTGTGGTCGCCGAGCGTGTCCGAGAACACGCTCGTGCCATCTCCTTTCGCGACGAAATAGAGCGCGCTCGTCGGTGCCGGGTTGATCGCCGCCTGCAGCGCGGCCACGCCCGGCAGCGCGATCGGCGTCGGGGGCAGCCCGCGTCGGGTGTAGGTATTGTAAGGAGTGTCGGCCTGCAGGTCGCGCTTGCGCAGGCGGCCGTCGTACGCATCGCCGAGCCCGTAGATCACCGACGGATCGGTCTGCAGCGGCATGCCGATGCGCAGCCGGTTCGCGAACACGGCCGCGACGAACGCACGGTCGGCCGCATGGCCCGTTTCCTTTTCGACGATCGACGCGATCGTCAGCGCTTCGTAAGGCGTCTTGTACGGCAGGCCCGGCACGCGCGCAGCCCAGGCCTCGTCGAGACGCGTCTGCATCAGATGGTACGCGCGCCGGTAGATGTTCAGGTCGCTCGTGCCCTTGTCGAACAGATAGGTGTCGGGGAAGAACAGCCCCTCGCCGCTGCCGCGCTGCACCGCGCTGTCCGGCGCGCCGATCGCGCGCAGCAGCTCGGCGTCGCTCATGCTGGCCGTCGAGTGCGCAAGATCGGGGTTCGAGTCGAGTTCCGCGCGCATCCGCTTGAAGGTCCAGCCTTCGATGACCGTCGCGACGTACTCGTTCACGTCGCCGCGCGCGATTTTCTGCAGCACCTCGTAAGGCGTGATGCCGGTCTTGAATTCGTAGTTGCCGGACTTGAGCCGGCTCGACAGCCCGAGCACGCGCGTCATCGCGACGAAGCCGAGCGGCTCGACCGGCACGCCGCCGCGCTTCAACTGCAGCGCGACGCTCTTCACGCTGCTGCGCGGCTTGATCGTGACGTCGAGCGATGCCGAACCCAGCAACAGCGGCCGGGTTGCCCAGTAATACCCGCCGCCCGCGCCGGCAGCGGCCACAACGACGGCCAGCGCCACGATCGTCGCGGCGCATTTCTTCAGTAGGGACATGGAAACGTGACTCAGGTAAGACCCATATAATACTTGCTCGCCTCCGTCAAAGTCAGGGTTGACTGTTCCCTCATTCCATGAGCACACCGTTCGCTTCACCGGCAGTCCAGGCCGCACCCGCCTCGCTCCCCGTTTTCCCCCGTCCGTCCGCCGCCGATTTCGACGCGCCGGGCGCCTGCATGCCGTTGCCGCAGTTCGGCGTGATCGACGTGGCCGGCGACGATGCCGCGACGTTCCTGCACAGCCAGCTCACCAACGACATCGAACATCTCGACGCCGCGAGTGCGCGGCTGTCCGGCTATTGCTCGCCGAAGGGGCGCCTCCTCGGCTCGTTCCTCACGTGGCGCGCCGGCCACGGCGTGCGCCTGCTGGTGTCGAAGGACGTGCAGCCCGCCGTGCAGAAGCGGCTGTCGATGTTCGTGCTGCGTGCCAAAGCGAAGCTGACGGATGCGAGCGACGCGCTCGCGGTGGTCGGTTTCGCGGGCGACGTGCGCGACGCGCTGTCGGGCATCTTCGATGCGCTGCCGGACGGCGTGCACGTGAAGGTCGACGGCCCCGCCGGCACGCTGATCCGCGTGCCCGATGCAGCCGGCCGCAAGCGCTATCTGTGGATCGGCCCGCGCGCGGAAGTCGACGCGCGCATCGCCGCGCTCGGCGGGTCGCTGCCGGTCGTGTCGCCGGCCGTATGGGACTGGCTCGACATCCGCGCGGGCGAACCGCGCATCACGCTGCCTGCCGTCGAACAGTTCGTGCCGCAGATGGTCAACTTCGACGTGATCGGCGCCGTTAACTTTCGCAAGGGATGCTACCCGGGCCAGGAAATCGTCGCGCGCAGCCAGTACCGCGGCACGATCAAGCGCCGCACGGCGCTCGCGCACGTCGCCGGCGAGACCGATACCGTGCATGCGGGCGTCGAGCTGTTCCACAGCGACGATCCCGGCCAGCCGTGCGGGATGATCGTCAACGCGGCGGCCGCGCCCTCCGGCGGTGTCGACGCGCTCGTCGAGATCAAGCTCG
Source organism: Burkholderia contaminans (assembly GCF_029633825.1). NCBI lineage: Bacteria > Pseudomonadati > Pseudomonadota > Betaproteobacteria > Burkholderiales > Burkholderiaceae > Burkholderia > Burkholderia contaminans. The sequence goes on from NZ_CP090640.1 coordinate 3,286,641, forward strand.
CCGCGCTCGACAGCGGCACGGTGCACCTCGGTTCGGCCGACGGCCCGGTGCTCGCGTTCGATACGCTGCCGTACGCCTGGCCGACGGAAGCGTAATGCACTGACAACCCGTTCGCGCGCCGGCTCGCGAGTCGCAGCCGGCGCCCGATGTTTCCTGCGAGAGATTCGCCCGATGTGTCTGATTGCCTTCGACTGGCAGCCTGATGCCGCCGCCGGTCCCGTCTTTACCCTCACCGCCAACCGCGACGAGTTCTTTCGTCGGACCAGCGCGCCGCTCTCATGGTGGGAAGATGTACCGGGCGTGCTGGCCGGCCGCGATCTCGAAGCGGGCGGCACGTGGCTCGGCGTATCGCGCGACGGCCGTTTCGCCGCGCTGACGAACTACCGCGCACCGTTCGACATCCGCGCGGGTGCGCCGACCCGCGGCAAGCTCGTGTCCGACTTCCTCGGCGGCCCGTCCATCGCGCCGCTCGACTACCTCGGGCGGCTCGCGGAGCATGCGGCCGTCTACAACGGCTTCAACCTGCTCGTCGGCGACTGGCGACGGCGTGAGCTCGCGTGGTTCTGCAATCGCGCACCCGAAGGTGAAAGCAGTGTCGCCGCGCCTGTCGCGATCGCGCCCGGCGTGCATGCGCTGTCGAATGCGCGGCTCGATACGCCCTGGCCGAAAGTGGTGCGCAAGCGCGCGGAACTCGGCACGCTGCTCACCGACAATCCGACCCCGTCGCTCGACGAGCTGATCGCGCTGATGCGCGACCCGCATGTCGCGGACGACGACGCACTGCCGCACACCGGTATTCCGATCGAGCGCGAGCGTGCGCTGTCGGCCGCGTTCATCGAGACACCCGAATACGGCACGCGCGGCACGACCGCGCTGCGCGTCACGATGAAGGAAGGCGTGCGGCTGACGGTCGAGATCAAAGAACGCTGCGACGACGACGGCTCGCACCGCACCGTCCGGCCCGGCACGTTCGAGCGCGCGCTCACGTTCGACCTCGACGCGACGCCGCCGCGCTGAGCACGCGCCGCGCTACGGCGCGCGTGCCATCTCGACGTGCGGCACGCCGGCTTCGACGAACGGTTCACCGACCGCCGCGAAGCCGTGCCGCAGGTAGAACGACACGGCCGAATCCTGCGCGTAGAGCCGCACGACGATTTCGCCGCGGCGCCGCGCCGCATCCAGCAGCGCGTTCAGCACGGCTGACCCGACGCCCTGCCCGCGCGCGTCGGCCAGTACCGCGACGCGCCCGATCGTGCCGGACGGCAGCAGCCGCCCCGTCGCGACCGCGCGGCGCGCGCCGGTCGCCGCATCGACGCGGTACGCCACCGCATGGAGCGACAGCGGATCGTCGTCATCGAGCTCCCATTCCGGCGGTATCTGCTGCTCGCGCACGAACACCGCATCGCGAATCCGCGCGGCATCGCCGCCGAGTACCGTCCAGTCGCCCGTTTCCACCACGCCGTTCGTCATCGCAGCTCCCATGCGGCGCGTACGCCGCCAAACAACCACCGTCAAACGTCGTCGAATGCGGCCTTCAGCGCCGCCACCGCGTCGGCATGCGCGGCCCGCACCTCGGGCACGTAGCCGCCCATCTTGAAGAATTCGTGGATCATCCCCGGATAGCAGACGAGCGTGACCGCGTTGCCCGCCGCACGCAACTTTTCCGCATACGCAGCGCCTTCGTCGCTCAGCGGATCGTATTCGGCCGTCGCGATCCATGCCGGCGCGACGCCCGCGAACGACGGCGCATCACGCGTGCCGTCGAGCGGTGCGAAACGCCAGTCGTCACGGTCCGCCCGATCGCGTATGTATTGCATGAAAAACCACTGGATCGTGTCCTGCGTCAGCAAGTAGCCGTTCGCGAGCCTTGCGTGCGATTCCGTGTCCTGGAAACCCGTCACGCCCGGGTAGATCAGCATCTGCAGCGCAAGGCGAATGCCTGCGTCGCGTGCGAGCACCGCGCAGACGGTCGCGAGCGTGCCGCCCGCGCTGTCGCCGCCGACGGCCAATCGTTCGGCATCGATGCCGAACGCAGCCGCTTCGCGATGCAGCCATTGCAATGCGTCGTCGGCGTCGTGCACCGCGGTCGGAAACCTGTGTTCGGGCGCGAGCCGGTAGCCGACCGACAGCACCGCACATTGCGCATCGTGCGCGAACATCCGGCACAGCGCGTCGTGCGTATCGACGCTGCCGACCGTGAAACCACCGCCGTGGTAGTACACGAGCGCGGGCAGCGGCTCCGCCAGGCTCGGCGCGACCGGCAGGTACAGCCTCGCGCCGATCGTGCGGCCGTCGCGCGTCGGCACGACGCATTCCTCGACCGAATGCATCGGCGCCGGTGCGACGTCGAGAATCGGCGCGCTCTTCTCGTACGCGGCGCGCGCCTGCTGCGGCGTCTGGTGGTGATAGGACGGACGTTTCGCGCGCTCGACCATGTCGAGCACCTGGGCGATCTTCGGATTCAGCGGCATCGGTGAGGACGGCGCCTGGCGGGCGCCGTGAACGGACAAGCGTGCATGATGCCACGCGCGCGTCAGGCGAGCGTGATGCGCCGTGTGTTGCGACATTCCGCGGTGTGCGATGCACGCCGCCAGACAAAACGGCCCCGCCTGTGAAGAGGCGGGACCGCCGTGCGTCCGGGCGCTTACGCGTCGCTCGGGCCGGGCTGGGCGTCCGGCGCCGTGCGCGAACGTTGGCGCTTGATGTCGCGGCCCACCGCGAGCCGCCGCATGTACTTGAACGTGCCGAGCGCCTTCGCGACGAAATTGCCGTCGCTGTCGCGCACTTCGCCTTCGCAGTAGGCCATCGTGGTCGAGCGATGCATCACACGCCCGTACGCGCGCAGCTCGCCGCGCCCCGGCTGCATGAAGTTCACCTTCATTTCGACCGTGACGACGCCGATACCGTCGTCGGTCAGGCTGCGTGCGGCCATCGCGAGCGCGATATCCGCGAGCGTCATCGTCACGCCGCCGTGCGCGATGCTCCACGTGTTCATGTGCCGCTCTTCGAGCGGCAGCACAATCTCGCTTGCGCCGTCCCTCGCGGACACGAGCTGCACGCCGAGCATGTCGACGAACGGGCTTTCGATCGACGGGCCGTCCGTCGGGGTTGCCGCGTCGCTCATCGTGCGCTGTCGACGAGGTAGTCGACGCACTCGCGCGATTCGGCCACCGCGACGACGAATTTCTTCACTTCCTGGTGAACCGGATGCACCTGGTACGCATCGAGTGCGGCTTTGTCCGCGAAATCGGACACGAGCACGATGTCGGCGGTCGCATCGAGGCCAGGCGTCGCCACGCCGACGTCGATCTGCAGCGTGCCCGGCACGAGGTCGCGGCAGCCTTCGAGCTTCTCCTTCAGCTTCAGCGCGTTCTGCGCGCGCGTCGCGCCTTCGGCCGATTCTTTCAACTTCCACATGACAATGTGTCTGATCACTTCGTTCGCTCCAGTTCGTGATGGGTCGGCAACTTGCCGCAGCCCCTTGCCAGTCGGGCGTTTCACGCCCTTCTACCGTTCGCCTGCGTCGCCGGAAATCGTGTCCAGCCGAGAAAAAAATGGGGGATGAAAAGGGGTAGCAGTTCGACAAGCCAGAGACGATACCGCCATTTTCACCGTGCCACTTACCGGCATCAAGATCCGACAAGCGAAGGCAGGCGACAAGCCTACCAAACTTACCGACGCCAATGGACTGTATCTGTTCGTGAAGCCGTCCGGCTCCACGCTCTGGCGATGTGAAGCGCTTTACGGAACAGCGAATCATCGGGTTTCTGAAGGAAGCCGAGGCCGGCATGCCGGTCAAGGAACTGTGCATGAGGCACGGGTTCAGTGATGCGTCGTTCTACACCTGACGTACGAAGTTCGGCGGCATGAAAGTCTCGGAAGCCCGCCGGCTCGAGGAGCTCGAGGTGGAGCATGCCCGGCTGAAGAAACGGCTGGTCTGAACTCTTTCCAGGAGCGGGGTTTAAAGGGAATTTGCCAGAAGCCCATTGGCCCTGTTGAAGGGGCCAGCTCAGCGCAAAGCCGAAATAAATCGGACGGGCAACAAACGATGCGCGTATGATGGGCTCATCAGGGCGACCAATAGTCCCCTGACCTTTCGCCCCTCCATCCGCCCTCTTGCTGCATCGCCCTCTTCCGCGCTGCAACGCAGTCCCTTTCATCAACCAGCCCGCTCCGCAACGTGGATACCGGCTGGATGCGTTTGCCCATGCGACTCGTCGTGGCCGAACGCCAGGAGTTTGTCATGAGCATGCACGTCTACCGTGGATTCGAGATTTATCCACTGATTTATCCTCACGCGCTGGCGCCGAATGGCAGCCCGCATAACTACGACGCCGGGTTCGACGCGGCAGTCAAGATTTGCCTTCGCGGGACCACCGATACGCTGACACAGAGCCAGACTTTCAGATTGCGCGACACATCCCCATTTGACAACGCCGGCGACGCCCGTCGTGCCTCGGTGCGCTATGCCGAGAACATCATCGACGATAACCGCGGCAAACAGGGGTTCTTTTCCAGCGCGCGCTGAGGCGACTCGTCAGCGCAACACAATTTCCCGGTCTGTTGGAGGTCAAAATGATCATCGACGAACTGCTCGGCTTGATCAGACGGCGCGAGGTCACCTGGATCGACACCGTCGTACCCGTCAGAATCGCCGATTCGGCAATGTGCCGTCCACATGAGCTGCAAATGTTCACTGCCATACGTGCACTATCGATCGGAGCCGGATATTCGGAATTCGAATCCGACGAGATTGCAAGCGCCGTCATGACACGGCTCGGCTGACTTTCCGTTTGAATCTTTCGATACAGGATCTACATGACCACAATCACTCTTAAGCTCAACGAACCGATCGATGTCGCGCTGCGGCGCTTCCGGCGTGACATCGAGAAAACGGGGCTGATCCGCGAGTTGCGCAGTCGCACCTCCTATGAAAAGCCGACGACGGAACGCAAGCGGAAAAAAGCCAGCGCCGTTGCCAGGCAACACTTGCGTGCGAAGCGCATGTTGCCGCCCCGGAAAATGTACTAGGAGAGCATCGTGTACAACATGCCGTCCGAGGCGCCTCCGTTTTTTCCGCTGACCAAATGCGAAGTCGATTTCAATCGGCAGAAAGACATGGTGACCCTGTTGCCGAGCTTCTATGCATTCGGGTGTGAGTACACCAGCCGAGGCTTTCTGATCGGTCGGGACGACGCATTCAAATTGATTGCGGCATTGGAGAAGGCGCTCAGCATCCAAGGATGATGCTCACGCCGACGCGGTCACAAACATTGAAAACCAGAAGACCAACCATGCGCGTCGCGACCCGGTATGTTGATTTGCTCTGTTTCCTTGTTGGGCTGCAGCTCGTCACCCAGAGGAAAACTCGTCAGTGGCTGTCACCCCCTCAGCTCGTCGAATCGCTGCAGGCATGGCTGGTCGTCCATCGAGCGAAATGCGAGTGGCGCGATCGAGTCTGGATAGGTCATGCCGCCCTTCAAATAGCGAAGTCCGTCCACGCCGTGGATAGCTCCGCGCCTTCCGAACAGCGTCCTGGTATCGCGGATGATGCGACAGCACACCCGCGATATGCGCTCGCGAATCGGTTGGGCCTGCGACTGAAGTGCACCCAGTATCTTCGGGAGCGGATCTGATTCCTCTCACGGGGCCAGCACTCGAACGACAGCAGCAAGCTGATCTGAAGAAATCGTCAGCAGCCGACTCGATGGCCGAAACACGATACATGGAGGAAAAATGCGCTTCAATTCGACGCGATTCCGAATCGATTCGACACCGCGCAGAGCCGATGTTCAGTATGTCGCGCACGCGCGGATCACCACAACACTGATGGACGGCGCGGAACAGGAAGTACATGATAGTAGCGATCTGGCTGCTTTCTACAATCGTGAGGATGCAGTTGCGTACGCAACAAAATGGGCAGAAGAATGGCTAACTTCACGGTATGGTTGACGAACGGCCTCGATCGCTCGAACGCGACGAACCTGGCTGAGGAAACCATTCTTCCACGTGGAAACCCTCTGCGGATTGCTACGCTGGAAGGAATCTGATTGGCTAACGAGATCTCGATGAATGGCAACGCCGGCGATGACAGTCGACCAAAGTTCCGTACCTCACTACGTTGTTCTTCTGAACGGATGGCGACCCTATGTATTGAATGTGGATCGCATCGTTATCCGACGCGAAGCTAGTCGGTTGTTGCTTGCCTTTGCACGGTCCCACGGCAAACTGGAGGGCATCGACGGTGTCGAATGGAACAAGTTTTCCGACGCGCAGGATCTTTCAGTACCTGAGCGTCGCGAGGCGCGATTCTATGCCCTGGTAATGGGGGCCGAGACCAAGCATCAGTTGCGGTTGCTTGCAAATCTCTGAAATTTTCATTCCGGGCAGCGGTCCGGTTCCGAGTGACGACGAGCGCGACGCCCTGCTCGCGCAGCCCGTCAGCAGCCCCGTCGGCAGCTGCGGCATCAGCCAGCGCTTGATCACGTTCTTTCGCAGCGTCGCTTGCGATCCTGTTGTGCGGCCAGGCGGCGACGAAACGCGCTACGTACGTTCGGATTGGACCGTCACGTCGGGCAACCGAATCGCACCGAAAGCATCACCGTCATATAGAATGGTGCGCTTTGCCCGTACTCCTATGTGGTTCAAGAACCTTCAGCTTCATCGTCTTCCGGCACCTTGGGCCGTTACCCCCGATCAGATGGAAAAATGGCTGGCGCCCCACGCGTTCCAGCCGGGCACCAGCGTCGAGATGCAGCGCTGCGGATGGGCGTCGCCGCGTGACGACGGCGCACTCGTGTATTCGATCAACCGGCAGATGTTGCTGACGTTTCGTGCCGAGAAGAAGCTGCTCCCGGCGTCGGTCGTCACTCAGGTGACCAAGGCCCGCGCGCTTGAAATGGAGGAGCAGCAGGGTTTCAAGGTGGGGCGAAAGCAGATGCGCGAACTCAAGGAGCAGGTAACCGACGAACTGCTCCCGCGCGCGTTCACCATTCAGCGCGATACCCGCGTATGGATCGATACGGTGAACGGCTGGCTCGTCATCGATGCGGCTTCACAGGCGCTTGCCGACGACGTTCGCGGCCTGCTCGTCAAATCGATCGATCAGTTGCCGCTCGCTGGTGTGCAGGTAGTGCGTTCGCCGGTCGCCGCGATGACGGATTGGCTGTTGTCCGGCGAGGCGCCGGGCGGATTCACCGTGGACCAGGACGCCGAGCTGCGCTCGAGCGGTGAAGGCGGCGCCACGGTGCGATACGTCGGCCACGCGCTGGAAGCGAACGACATGCGCCGGCACATCGAGGCCGGCAAACAATGCATGCGCCTTGCGATGACCTGGGATAACCGGATCTCCTTCGTGCTGACGCCATCGCTGACGATCAAGCGCGTGACGCCGCTCGACGTGATCAAGGAGGCGGCGGATCCGACCGCGCAGAACGACGACGAACGCTTCGACTCGGATGTCACGCTGATGACCGGTGAATTGGAGCGGATGTTGGCCAGCCTGATCGATATCCTGGGTGGCGAGCAACGCGACTCGGTTCATCAGGCGGCAGCAGCCTGAACGCCGTCGCCGGCAGAGAAGCCTCGCCTCCCCCGCGACGGTGAGGTTTCGAGCCGGCACGACAGTTCAACGAGGACTGTCGTCACGCTGTCGGTGGACCGCCACCGGGCGCCCGCACGCGATGCCCGATTTTTCTCCGTGTCGCCTGCCAGCGCGACGATCCCGCCCAGCCAGCCTGCCAAACTCGCCGGCGCCAAAGCGCCGACATGCCGAGATTCACGCATTCGGCTCCCGGAACGCTGTTTCCGTCAGCGCACGGGCGCCGCGACTCATTTGATCAGGCGCAGCACATCGCGAAAACGCGGATGCCGGCTGGAGCCCAGCCATTCGAACCCGATCATCTCGACCGTCGCGATTTGCACCCCCGCCACCCCGAGCCGGGCGATCCCCGCGTCCCGGTCAGTCATCCTGCGCGACCCCACGGCATCGCTGACCACTGTGACTTTGCGGCCGCTGCGCAATAGCCCGAACGCCGTTTGCAACACGCACACGTGCGCCTCGCATCCGGCGACGATGACACTGTTGCGCCCCGCCGGCAATGCATCGACCAGGCCCTCCGCGCACGCGTCGAAATGGTCCTTGACGACGGTGTCGGAGCACAGATCCTTGATCTCCGGTACGTTCCGGCCCAGCTGGACGGGGCTCTGCTCGGTACCCATCACCGGCACCCCGAGGATCTGCGCAATGCGGGCAAGTCGGACAGCCTGCGTGACGACCGATGCCCCTTCGTGGATCACCGGCATCAGCCGCGCCTGAAAATCAACCAATACGACCACTGAATCGTCGGACACGTGCAGCACGGCGCATTCTCCGGAGTGAAAGCGACGTCAACCACCATCGACCGTCGATGAAAAGTCGCTTTGTCGCAAGATCGTCAGTCCCGCACAAGACCGATATCGAATCGCGTCAATGACCGAGTGCGTGAATTCGGTAAACGGAAGCGGTCCCCAAGCCTACCAAACTTGCCGGCGCCGCTGACGTGATCGCATGGAGCCGGTTCATGGAATCCCCCACGGTCCAATCGCAGGAACGCCGGTTGCTCACTGCTTCGTATTGTCGAATCCGCCGCCCGCGACACGGCGACAGGCAAACCGCCACGATTCAATCCCGGTTCAGAATCAATCACCAATACCGACAACGATTGCCAATCTATTTTCACCAAATTCAATAATCAGCTCATCTCCATTCCCTGGCGAATTCGCATATTTTACCGACCCAACAAGCAATAATTGCGACCTCATTCCAGAACATTATTCGAAAACCACAAAATCATTATTGACTTCGACTTTATCCGAACTTTAGAATCCCCAACGACAGCTTACGTTTCGATTTTCATACCGCGCACACACCCATGTCGGCGCGATACTGGAACGCCAACAGAGAAGTCTTGCATGCCCGGCCGGGGCAGCGCCTCCGTTTTTTCAATTCCGGCATTAACCGACAACCGGTTATTTCTCATTCAATTCGCCCCGGAAGTACGCCCGGATTAATTCCGAATTTCCCAGGAATTCCGCAATACCGGACGAAGCAGATCGAGCACCCGCTCATTCGATAATTCTCATAAAAATCGCCAGTCATCAGGAGGGACATCAACATGCATCGCCTTGCGAAGTCGCTGTGTCTCGGATTCATCTGCGCCGGCCTGCTCGCGGCCTGCAATGACGACGACGTCAAATCGAGCAACCCGCCGTCGAACAACGTCGCGCTGTCGTTCCGCATGGACACCGGCGGCCAGATCAACGCGTTCTACCGGCAGGACAACGTCGCCGCACACCTGCTCGTGCGCTCGTCGACGAAGCCGCGCCTGCTCGTGGTCTTCCCCGCCGGCAACAGCGGCACCGGGCTGTGGTTCGACGATACCGCGCAACCGGTGAACTGGAGCCTCGACACGCCGCCGTCCGCGCTATCGGCACCCGACACGCACGGTCGCCCGCTGTACGGCATCGGCGCCGACGTGTCGGTGGACACCAACACGCTGACGATCCGACAGGGCGTGCTCAGCAACGTGCGCTTCCTGCGTGACTTCAACGGCGGTGCAACGATTCCGCAGCAGATCCTCACCGCGCCGACGGTCCAGGGCAGCGCGGCACTGTGGCAACGCGACCGGATCGACGGCGCGCCCGGCTATTCACTGCGCATCACGCTGCGCGACGGCGGCAGCATCGCGCCGGCAGCGGGCGGCAAGCTCGTCCTGAGCGCACCGGCGGGCTCGCACACGTTGCGGCTGCATGTCGATGCGCTGTCGGGCGAGACGCCGTTGTCGCCGATCACGCACGCCGACCTGCTCGCGCCGTCGGTGAACCCCGACCCGGTGAGCCAGAACGTGCTCGAATTCCTGAGCTTCCACGACAAGCTGCTGGCCGGCTCGTGGCAGTACGACACCTACTTCGGCCGCGACACGCTGATCTCGGTACGCATGCTGATGCCCGTGCTCGAACCTGCGGCGATCGAGGCCGGCCTGTCGTCGGTGCTGAGCCGGCTGTCTACCGACGGCAAGGTCGCGCACGAGGAAGGGATCGGCGAATTCGCCCTCGTCGACAACCAGAAGAACGGGCGGCCGAACGATTCGACACCGACTTACGACTACAAGATGATCGACAGCGACTACCTGCTCGCGCCGATCGCGGCCGCGTGGCTGATCGACGATACGCGCGGCCAGGCCCGCGCGGCCGCGTATCTCGCGCAGCGCGGCAGCGACGGACAGACCAATGGCAGCCGCCTGGTCGTCAACCTGCTGCACGTCGCGACAACCGCGCAGCCGTTCGCGCAGCAGCCGACAGTCGCGAACCTGATCCACCTGCGGCCCGGCGAAATCGTCGGCAATTGGCGCGACAGTACCGACGGGCTCGGCGGCGGCGTCTATCCGTATGACGTCAACGCGGTGCTCGTGCCGGCCGCGTTGCGCGCGGCGAACGCATTCCTCGCGCGCGGCCTGCTCGATCCGTACCTGGATGCCGGACAGCGCGCGACGCTCGCCAATACGGCAAATCAGGCGGCCACGTGGGAAACGCAGGCACCGCCGCTGTTCCAGGTCAGCGTACCGGCCGCGCAGGCGGCCACCGACGTGTCGGCCTATGCGCCGTCCGCGGGCGTGCCGGCCGGCGCCGCACCGGGCGCGCCACTGGCGTTCTACTCGCTGTCGCTCGATCAGCAGGGCAATCCTATTCCGGTGATGAATTCGGATGGCGGCTTCGCGCTGCTGTTCGGCACGCCGCCGGATGACGAGCTACAGCGGATCGTCACCGACGTCACGCGGCCGTTCCCGACCGGGCTCGTGACCGATGCCGGGATGCTGATCGCGAATCCCGCGTATGCAAGCCAGGCGCTGTGGCCGAAATTCACCAGTTCCGCGTATCACGGCACGGTGATCTGGTCGTGGCAGCAGGCGATGTGGGTGGCCGGGCTCGATCGCCAGCTCGCGCGCCAGGACTTGTCGGCTGCGACACGCACGCTGCTCGCGCAGGTGCGGCAGACGATCTGGCAGGTGATCTCGAACGGACGCGACATGCGCACGTCCGAGATGTGGACGTGGTCGTACGTGAACGGCAAGTACCAGACCGATGCATTCGGTACGCGTAGCGCCGACGCCACCGAGGCGAACGCTGCGCAGCTCTGGAGTACGACGTATCTCGCGATCCGCGATCCGCAGCAGCGCGCGGGCAAGTACTGGTGGCAGGCGTCGCAGCAGATGCAGGATGGTGCTCAGCCGAAACAGCGCGCGGCGGCGCTGGCAGCGCGGTAGCGCGTCGCCAGCCGCATGCCGACCGGCCATGCAAAAGCCCCGGTGGCGTTACCGCCTCCGGGGCTTCGTTGGAGATCGAGGCGCCGGACACGGCCTCTTTACGCCCGGGTTGCCGAACGTTCCGCATCCGTTCACCGGCGCCCGCGTGCCGCGCCAACCCGTGTCACCGCGCCACGACCCGGTTCCGCCCTTCCCGCTTCGCCTGGTACAACCGTTCGTCGACCACGCGCAGCAACGCATCGACCGTGCTGCCGTCGGCCCCGTATTGCGCAACGCCGACGCTGACCGTCACCTGCACGCGCTTGAAATCGAGCCCGAACGGCGAGCTCGCGATCGACGAGCGCACGCGCTCGGCGGTCATCCGTGCGCCTTCGAGCGGCATCTCCGGCAGCAGCGCCATGAATTCCTCGCCGCCGACCCGCGCGAGCCCGCCGGCCGGCCGGATCGCGTCGAGGCACTGGCGCACGACACCGCGCAGCACCTCATCGCCGATCTGATGCCCGTACGCATCGTTGATGTTCTTGAAATTGTCGAGATCGAGCGCGAGCAGGCAGAACGGCGTGCCGTCGCGCTCGGCCCGCACCATCTCGCGCTCGACCTGCGCGATGAATTGCCGGCGGTTCGACGCGCCCGTCATCGGGTCGGTAGCGGCCATGTATTCGAGCTTCTGGTTCGTGCGCCGCAGCTCCTGCAACGCGCTCTCGGTGCGCGCCATCGATTCCGACAGCCGGCTCATCAGGTCTTCCTGGCGGTAGATCGCCGAGAACGAGCGCGTCGTCTGCAGCGCCTGCACGACGCCGTAGCTGAGCAGGAAGAAGCCGCCGGCGAAGATCGCGTGCGCGAGCCACCACATGTGATTCCACGGCTTGCCGAGAATGAACGCGAGCGACGACAGTGCAAACGCCATGATCGACACGCCGTAGATCATCATCAGCGGCGAGCGGATCCGCCGCGCGAGCAGCACGGCGACGTTCAGCAGCGAGAATACGAGCGCGCCGCCTTCCATCGACAGCCGCGTGCCCGGCGCGCCCGCGACCGGCGAATACGCGATGTACGCCACGACCACGTTGACGATCACGAAGAAGACGATCCACGGCAGCCACGTGCGCACGCTCGTGCGCTTCTCGACGCGATCGGGCGGCCGCGAATACGACAGCAGGCCCGTGAGCAGCAGGATCGACATCACGAGCCGCGACGCGGGCCCGTACAGCAGGAACAGCCAGATGTTGTGATGCGCCATCCCGGTGAATGCACCGTGCAGCGCATAGATCATCGCGAAGCCGAGAAAGCCGAGTGTCAGCCAGCGCAGCAGCGGCTCGCCGGACGACCGGTAGCAGACCCACGTCACGTAGGTGACGAACGCGCCTTCGAGGGTGGCGGCGGCGATCGCGATTTCATGGAACGCGTGGTTCTCGAACACGACGTGCGGGTCGCTGAAGAACCACAGATACGCAATCAGATAGGCGGGCAGCAACGCGAATCCGACCAGCAGGCATTTCGCGTAGAGCCTTGCGGCCGCGCTGACGACGCGCGGCGGTTCCCCGGCTGCATAGGTCGTACTCATTCGGTCCCCGGTCGGTCTGCTGCGTGGGTTCGAACCTTCGCGGCACGGATCACACGACGCACGATCCTGCCCATCGTGCCGAAAGGCAAATGTCAGAGCAAGTATAGGTGGGGCAATTCGTTTGACAAGTAAGGGGAAACGGCATTGCCGGGCGCATGCCTATTGCTTCCCGATTGTTTCGAATGGCGGATCATTCGCACCGATTCGCGTCGCGGCCGCCTGTCTCGCCGAAGCGAAACCGCGGCCGCTCCACATCAAAGATCAGAGGATTTCGAACAGGCCGGCTGCACCCTGCCCGCCGCCGATGCACATCGTGACGACCACGTACTTCACGCCGCGCCGCTTGCCTTCGATCAGCGCATGGCCCGTCAGGCGTGCGCCCGACACACCGTACGGATGGCCGACCGCGATCGCGCCGCCGTTCACGTTAAGACGATCCTCAGGAATCCCGAGCGTGTCGCGGCAGTACAGCACCTGCACCGCGAATGCTTCGTTCAGTTCCCACAGGCCGATATCGTCGACCTTCAGCCCCGCCTGCTTCAGCAGCTTCGGCACCGCGAACACGGGGCCGATGCCCATCTCGTCCGGCTCGCAACCGGCCACCGCGAAACCGCGGAACACGCCGAGCGGTTGCAGCCCTTCGCGCCGCGCGGCGTCGGCGCTCATCACGACGCAGGCCGACGCGCCGTCCGAGAACTGGCTCGCGTTGCCGGCGGTGATCACGCCGCCCGGCACGGCCGAGCGAATCTTCGACACGCCTTCGAGCGTCGTGTCGGGGCGAATCCCTTCGTCGGCCGAGACCGTCACTTCCTTCGTGAACAGGCGGCCCGTCGCCTTGTCGGCAACGCCCGCGAGCACGGTGATCGGCACGATCTCGTCGAGGAAGCGCCCGGCTTCCTGCGCAGCCGCGGCGCGCAGTTGCGACTGCACGCCGTACTCGTCCTGCCGCTCCTTCGAGATGCCGTAGCGCTTCGCGACGTTCTCGGCCGTCTGCAGCATGTTCCAGTAGATCTCGGGCTTGTGCTGGACGAGCCAGCCTTCCTGGATCATGTGGTGGTTCATCTCGTTCTGCACGCACGAGATCGATTCGACGCCGCCCGCCACATACACTTCGCCTTCGCCCGCGATGATCCGCTGCGCGGCCAGTGCGATGGTCTGCAGCCCGGACGAGCAGAAACGGTTCACGGTCATCCCCGGCACCGTCACGGGCAGCCCCGCGCGCAGTGCGATCTGCCGCGCGATGTTCGCGCCGGTCGCGCCCTCGGGGTTCGCGCAACCCATGATCACGTCCTCGACGCGTGCGGGGTCGAGCTTCGCGCGTTCGACAGCGGCCGCGACCGCGTGGCCGCCGAGCGTCGCGCCGTGCGTCATGTTGAAAGCACCGCGCCAGGATTTCGCCAGCGGCGTGCGGGCGGTCGATACGATTACGGCTTCGGTCATGCGAGTCTCCTTCGGTCCTGCTTCATGTCCTGAATCGGATGGGAAATTGCGCTACGCCGCCGGGCGCGCGCCCGCGGACGTCACATGCGCGACGCCCGCTGCCTGCATCTGTTGCCACGCGTGGGCGAGCGACCCGTTCAGGTCGATCGCGCGGCACGCATCGTTGATCACCGCGGCTTCGAAACCGGCCGCGCGCGCATCGAGCGCCGACCACGCGACGCAATAGTCGGTCGCGAGCCCGCAGCACCACACGCGCTTCGCACCGAGCTCGCGCAGATAGCCCGCAAGCCCGGTGCGCGTCGTGCGGTCGGCTTCGACGAACGCGGAATAGCTGTCGACCTGCGCGTCGCCGCCCTTGCGGATCACGAGCCGCGCATGCGGGATGTCGAGATCGCGATGCAGCGCCGCGCCATCGGTGTCCTGCACGCAGTGCACGGGCCACAGCACCTGCTCACCGTACGGCAGCGAAAGCGTGGAAAACGGTTCGCGGCCCGGATGGTTCGCCGCGAACGACACGTGCTCGCGCGGGTGCCAGTCCTGCGTCAGCACGACCTGGTCGAAGCGTTGCGCGAGCGCGTTGATCACCGGCACGACCGCGTCGCCGTCAGGCACCGCGAGCGCGCCGCCCGGCATGAAGTCGTATTGCACGTCGATCACGAGCAGTACGTCGTCGGTGCGTTTCATTGCGTTTCTCCGGGTATGCGTCGCGCCGCGATCCGGCGCGTCAGCCGTTGAACCCGCGGCCGGCCTTCGCGAGTTCCGCGATCGACGGTGCGAGCTGCCATGCGTCGCCGTTCGGTGCGGCCGCGTAGCGGCGAATCGCGCGCTCGACGTTGTAGAGGCCGACCACGTCCGCGTACAGCATCGGGCCGCCGCGCCACAGCGGGAAGCCATAGCCGGTCAGGTAGACCATGTCGATGTCGGACGCCTTCGACGCGATCTTCTCCTCGAGGATCTTCGCGCCTTCATTGACGAGTGCGAACACGAGCCGCTCGACGATCTCGTCGTCGCCGATCTTGCGACGCTCGACACCGCGCTCCTTCGAATACGCGACGACCATCTCGTCGACGAGCGACGACGGCCTGGCCTTGCGCTCGCCCGGCACGTAGTCGTACCAGCCGGCGCCCGTCTTCTGGCCGAAGCGGCCCTGCTCGCACAGGCGGTCGGCGATCTTCGAGTACTGTAGATCGGGCTGCTCGATGTAACGGCGCTTGCGGATCGCCCAGCCGATGTCGTTGCCGGCAAGGTCGCTCATCCGGAACGGGCCCATCGCGAAACCGAACTTCTCGATCGCACGATCGACCTGCGCGGGCAGCGCGCCTTCCTCGAGCATGAACAGCGCCTGACGGATGTACTGCTCGATCATCCGGTTGCCGATGAAGCCGTCGCACACGCCCGACACGACCGCCGTCTTGCGGATCTTCTTCGCGACGGCCATCACGGTGGCAAGCACGTCCTTCGCGGTCTGCGCGCCGCGCACGACCTCGAGCAGCTTCATCACGTTCGCCGGGCTGAAGAAGTGCATGCCGACGACGTCCTGCGGACGCTTCGTGAATGCAGCGATCTTGTCGACGTCGAGCGTCGACGTGTTCGACGCGAGGATCGCCTCCGCCTTCGCGACTTCGTCGAGCTTCGTGAACACCTGCTCCTTCACGCCGAGTTCCTCGAACACGGCCTCGACGATCAGGTCGGCGTCCTTCAGGTCGTCGTAGGACAGCGTCGGCGTGATCAGCGCCATGCGCGCGTCGAGCTTCTCCTGCGTGAGCTTGCCCTTCTTCACCTGCGCGTCGTAGTTCTTGCGGATCGTCGCGACGCCGCGCTCGAGCGCCTCCTGTTTCGTCTCGAGCAGCGTGACGGGCAGGCCTGCGTTGACGAAGTTCATCGCGATCCCGCCACCCATCGTGCCCGCGCCGATCACGCCGACGCGGCGGATCTCGCGCAGCGGCGTATCGGCCGGCACGTCGGGAATCTTGCTCGCCGCGCGCTCGCCGAAGAACGCATGCCGCAGCGCACGGCTTTCCGGCGTCATCATCAGCGCGACGAAACCCTCGCGCTCGGCCACGCTGCCCTTGTCGAAGCCGTGCAGCACGCCGGCCTCGATCGCGTCGATGCACTTGTGCGGTGCGGGGAAATTCGGCGCGGCGGCCTTCGCGGAATTGCGCGCGAACTGGATGAAGCCCGCGGCGTTCGGGTGAACGATCTTGCGATCGCGCACGCGCGGATGCGGCCCCTTCTGCGCGCCGACCTTGCCCGCGAACGCGACGGCCGCGTCGAGCAGGTCTCCGTCGGCCATTTCGTCGAACAGCCCGCTCTTCGCAAGCTGCTCCGACGGCACAGGCGCGCCCGACACGATCATGTTCAACGCGGTTTCGAGCCCCACCGCACGCGGCAGGCGCTGCGTGCCGCCCGCGCCCGGCAGCAGGCCGAGCTTCACTTCGGGCAGCGCGACCTGCGCGCCCGGTGCCGCGACGCGGTAGTGCGCGCCGAGCGCAAGCTCGAGGCCGCCGCCCATCACGACGCTGTGCAGCGCCGCGACGACGGGCTTCGCGCTCGCCTCCACCGCGCGGATCACGGTGTGCAGCGTGGGCTCCTGCAGCGCCTTCGGCGTATTGAATTCGGTGATGTCGGCGCCGCCCGAGAATGCGCGTCCCGCGCCGGTCAGCACGATGGCTGTCACCGACGGGTCCTGCGCGGCGCGATCGAGCGCGTCCATGACGCCCTGACGGGTCGACAGGCCGAGCCCGTTGACGGGCGGATTGTTGAGCGTAAGGACGGCCACGCCGTCGCGAGTCGAGTAATCCACTGCCATCTGCCTGCCTCCATGCATCGCGCGCCGGGGTGGCTGCGCTTCATTGTGCGCGGTCGAACAGCCGCATGTCCTGATGAACGGAGGCAGCATACAACGAAAAAGCACGGTCGTTCAATTTGAATTTCGTTCCCGATGCCGGTCGCCCATCCGGGGACGGATCGGGGGACCGCGTCACGCGCCGCTTCCGGCCCGGGCCTGCGTTACGGCTCGCAGACCGCCGTCGGCAACACGTAGTCGCGGAACGTCTCGCGCAGCTTCAGCTTCTGCAGCTTGCCGGTCGCGGTGTGCGGCAGCGATTCGACGAATACGACGTCGTCGGGAATCCACCATTTCGCGACCTTGCCTTCGTAGAACGCGAGCAGCGCGTCGCGGCTCAGGTTCGCCCCTTCGCGCGGCACCACGACGAGCAGCGGGCGCTCGGTCCATTTCGGGTGCGCACAGGCGATGCAGGCGGCCTCGGCCACGCCCGGGTGCGCAATCGCGACGTTCTCGATGTCGATCGAGCTGATCCACTCGCCGCCCGACTTGATCACGTCCTTGCTCCGGTCGGTGATCTGCAGGAAGCCGTCGGGGTCGATCGTCGCGACGTCGCCGGTCGGGAACCAGCCGTCCGACGACAGCGGCGACGTATCGCCGCGGAAGTAGTGATCGATCACCCACGGGCCACGCACCTGCAATTCGCCGAATGCGACGCCGTCCCACGGCAGCTCGTGGCCGTCCTCGCCGACGATGCGCATGTCGACGCCGCAGATCACACGCCCCTGCTTCTCGAGCAGCTTGCGCTGCGCGTCGAGCGGCCGCTGCGACTGCGCCCAGTTGAGCTTCGCGAGCGTGCCGAGCGGCGACAGCTCGGTCATCCCCCATGCGTGAATCACGCGCACGCCGTATTCGTCCTCGAAGGTGCGCAGCATCGCGGGCGGGCACGCGGAGCCGCCGATCACCGTGCGGTTCAGCGTCGAGAAGCGCACGCCGGCCTCGCGCATGTAGTTGAGCAGGCCGAGCCACACGGTCGGCACGCCCGCGGAGAACGTCACGCGCTCGGCCTCCATCAGCTGGTACAGCGATTTCCCGTCGAGATCCTTGCCGGGCAGCACGAGCTTGCCGCCCGTGAGCGGCACCGCGTACGGCAGCCCCCATGCGTTGACGTGGAACATCGGCACGACGGGCAGCACGGCGTCCATCGCGGACAGGTTCATCGCGTCGGGGAGCGCTGCGCCGTACGCGTGCAGCACGGTCGAGCGGTTCGAATACAGCACGCCCTTCGGGTTGCCGGTCGTGCCCGACGTGTAGCAGAGCCCCGACGCCTGCTGCTCGTCGAGGCGCGGCCAGTCGTAACGGCCGTCCTCCGCTTCGACGAGCGTTTCGTAGCAGAGGAACGGCGTCGTGCCGGACGGTAGGTGCGCGGCGTCCGTCATCGCGACCCAGCCCTTCACGTGCGGGCATTGCGGCGCGATGGCCTCGACGAGCGGCGCAAAATTGATGTCGAAGAAGACGTAGCGGTCTTCCGCGTGATTGACGATGTACGCGATCTGCTCGGGAAAGAGGCGCGGATTGATCGTGTGGCACACGGCCCCCATCCCGCCGATCCCGTAATACGCTTCCAGATGCCGGTAGCCGTTCCACGCCAGCGTGCCGACGCGATCGCCGGTTTCGACGCCGAGCCGGGTGAGCGCCTGCGCCAGCTGCTTCGCGCGGCGTTCGCAATCGCGGTACGTGTAGCGATGCAGGTCGCCTTCCACGCGCTTCGACACGATCTCCGTATCGCCGGCGTGGCGCGCGGCGTGAGAAATCAGCGAGGACACCAGCAACGGCATGTCCATCATCTGGCCCAGCAACGGCTTACCCATCGTCCTGTTCTCCGTGAGGATGCGAATCGGTGCCTCTGCGGCGCGCCCGTCAGCGGCCCCGGACGGGCCTGGCGCACGGTGCGCGGGCCACCATGCGGGCGGCGCGGCGCCGCCTTACAATATCGGCTTACCCAGAGGCGCTCAACATGTCGTTTTCCCGAAGCGCAGCCGATCCGGCTGACACCCTCCCCGACCTCGCCGCCACGCTCGGCGCGCCCGCCGCCGGCGCGTTCATCACGCTCGGCGACGCGTTTCATACGCGGCTGCCGGCCGCGCCGCTTGCCGCGCCGTACGTCGTCGGCCTTTCCGGCGAAGTCGCGCAACTGCTCGATCTGCCACCGTCGATCGCCGCGCAGCCCGGCTTCGCCGAGCTGTTCGCCGGCAACCCGACGCGCGACTGGCCCGCGAACGCGATGCCGTATGCGTCGGTGTATTCCGGCCATCAGTTCGGCGTGTGGGCCGGCCAGCTCGGCGACGGCCGCGCGCTGACGATCGGCGAGCGCACCGGCACGGACGGCCGCCGCTACGAGCTGCAGCTGAAAGGCAGCGGCCGCACGCCATACTCGCGCATGGGTGACGGCCGCGCGGTGCTGCGCTCGTCGATCCGCGAATTCCTGTGCTCGGAAGCGATGCATCACCTCGGCATCCCGACCACGCGCGCACTGACGGTGATCGGCTCCGACCAGCCGGTGGTGCGCGAGGAGATCGAGACGTCGGCGGTCGTCACGCGCGTGTCGGAGAGCTTCGTGCGCTTCGGCCACTTCGAGCACTTCTTCTCGAACGATCGCCCCGACCTGCTGCGCCAGCTCGCCGATCACGTGATCGACCGCTTCTATCCGGATTGCCGCCACGCCGACGATCCGTACCTCGCGCTGCTCAAGGCCGCGACGCTGCGCACGGCCGATCTCGTCGCGCAGTGGCAGGCCGTCGGCTTCTGCCACGGCGTGATGAACACCGACAACATGTCGATCCTCGGCGTGACGATCGACTACGGCCCGTTCGGCTTCGTCGATGCGTTCGACGCGAACCACATCTGCAACCACTCGGATACGAGCGGCCGCTACGCATACCGGATGCAGCCGCGCATCGCGCACTGGAACTGCTATTGCCTCGCGCAGGCGCTGCTGCCGCTGATCGGCCTGCAGCACGGCATCGCCGACGACGATGCGCGCGCCGAGCGTGCAGTGGAGGACGCGCAGGCCGTGCTCGCGAAGTTCCCGGAACGCTTCGGCCCCGCGCTCGAACGTGCGATGCGCGCGAAGCTCGGCCTGGAGCTCGAACGCGAGCACGATGCCGAACTCGCCAACAAGCTGCTCGAGACGATGCATGCGAGCCACGCGGATTTCACGCTGACGTTCCGCCGGCTCGCGCAGATCTCGAAGCACGACGCGAGCCGCGACGCACCCGCGCGCGACCTCTTCATCGACCGTGAAGCATTCGACGCATGGGCGAACCTCTACCGCGCGCGACTGTCCGAGGAAACGCGCGACGACGCGGCTCGCGCGGTTGCAATGAACCGCGCGAACCCCAAATACGTGCTTCGCAACCATCTGGCCGAAGTCGCGATCCGGCGCGCGAAGGAAAAGGATTTTTCGGAAATCGAGCGGCTCGCGCAGATCCTGCGCCGCCCGTTCGACGAACAACCGGAGCATGAAGCGTACGCGGCGTTGCCGCCCGACTGGGCCGGGTCGCTCGAAGTGAGCTGCTCGTCCTGAGCCGCAACCCGCGAGTATCGCCCCATCGATCAGGAGAACCCCACATGTCCCACGATTCCGACGACAAGATCTTCCCGTACGAGAAGGACGACGCCGAGCTGCGCCGCCGGCTCACGCCGATGCAGTACGAAGTCACGCAGCATGCGGCCACCGAGCGCGCATTCACCGGCGAATACACCGACACCGAAGACGACGGCATCTACAAATGCGTCGTCTGCAGCACGCCGCTGTTCGAGTCCGGCGCCAAGTTCCACTCGGGCTGCGGCTGGCCCAGCTACTTCAAGCCGCTCAATGGCGAGGTGATCGACGAAAAGGTCGACTACTCGCACGGGATGGTGCGCGTCGAGGTGCGCTGCAACCACTGCGGCGCGCATCTCGGCCACGTCTTCGAGGACGGCCCGCGCGACAAGACCGGTTTGCGGTACTGCATCAATTCGGCTGCGTTAAACTTCGAGTCCCGACCCGAAAACGAATGAGCGGCGCCGGGCGGATCCGCGGGGCGCCCCTCGCGCCACCGCCCCGATCCGCTCCGGCGGTGCCTGGCGGGTCCCTACAACGGTGAAAGGCCGCGCAAGCGGCCTTTCACGCAGCTGCGAGCGCCATGAAATTCCTGTTCGATCTGTTTCCGATCATCCTGTTTTTTGCCGCCTTCAAGGTCTGGGGCATCTTTACCGCCACCGCCGTCGCGATCGTCGCGACGCTGGCCCAGGTCGCCTGGGTTGCCTTCCGGCACCGGAAGGTCGACACGATGCTGTGGGTCAGCCTCGGCGTGATCGTCGTTTTCGGTGGCGCCACCCTCGTCCTGCATGACGAGAAATTCATTCAATGGAAACCGACTGTGCTGTACTGGCTGTTTGCGATCGGGCTGCTCGCCGCGCGCTATGCGTTCGGCAACAACCTGATCGAGAAGATGATGGGCAAGCAGCTCACGCTGCCGCACCCCGTGTGGGACAAGCTGAACGTCGCCTGGGCGCTGTTCTTCGCGGTGCTCGGTGTCGCGAACCTGTACGTGGTGCACAACTTCACCGAATCGCAATGGGTGAACTTCAAGCTGTTCGGCACGACGGGCGCGATGGTCGTATTCATCATCCTGCAGAGCCTGTGGCTCACGAAATACCTGAAGGACGAGTGACATGACGGACGCCTTTCTCCACGCGTCGCCCGGCGAACGCATCGCGCTGATCGAAGCGCGCCTCACCGCGGCGCTCGCCCCGCTGTCGCTCACCGTGCGCGACGACAGCGCGCAGCATGCGGGCCACGCCGGCGCGTCCGCCGGCGGCCACTTCACGGTCACGATCGTAGCGGCCGCATTCGCGGGCAAGCCGCGCGTCGCGCGGCACCGGCTGGTGTATGATGCGCTCGCTGATGCGATGCAGCGCGGCATTCACGCGCTCGCGATCGTGGCTTACACGCCCGAAGAATTCAACGAATCTTCAATCTAGTCTCATTAGGAATTCCCGATGATCCTGAAATCCCCCCGCCTGTGGGTCGCGGCGGCTGCTTTTGCAGCGGCACCGGCATTTGCCCAGAACATCGCCGTCGTCAACGGCACGCCGATTCCGAAGTCGCGCGCCGACGCGATGGTTGCTCAGCTCGTCCAGCAAGGCCAGACCGACAGCCCGCAGCTGCAGCAGGCCGTCCGCCAGGAACTCGTGAACCGCGAAATCCTGATGCAGGAAGCGATCCGCGAAGGCATCCCGAACCGTCCGGACGTGAAGGCGCAGGTCGCCGTCGCGCAGCAGACCGTCGTGCTGCGTTCGATGATCGAGAGCTTCCTGAAGAAGAACCAGCCGACCGACGCCGAAGTGAAGGCGCGCTACGACGACCTCGTGAAGGGCGCGGGCGGCAATCGTGAATACCACCTGCACCACATCCTCGTCAGCGACGAGCAGCAGGCGAAGGACCTGATCGCGAAGATCAAGGCCGGCGCGAAGTTCGAGGATCTCGCGAAGCAGTTCTCGAAGGATCCGGGTTCGGGCAAGAACGGCGGCGATCTCGACTGGTCCGACCCGAAGGCGTACGTGCCGGAATTCGCGGCGGCCGCGCAAAAGCTGCAGAAAGGCCAGATGACCGACACGCCGGTGAAGACGCAATTCGGCTGGCACATCATCCGTGTCGACGACGTCCGCGACATCGCCCCGCCGCCGTTCGATCAGGTGAAGCAGCAGATCGCGCAGCAGCTTGTGCAGCAGAAGCTGCAGGCGTTCGAGGAAGGTCTGCGCCAGCAGGCAAAGATCCAGTAACGCAGGCGCTCGTCGCCGATGCATCCAAAATGCCGCTCTTCGGAGCGGCATTTTTATTGCCCGCGCGGGCTGTTGGCGCATCACGATGTGCGTCAGCTCGCCCGGCAAAAGAAAAGGCCGCTCAGAAGAGCGGCCCTTTCCCGTGCACGATTCGCGCGCACCGCAAGCGCGCACCGCAAGCGCGGCAGGCTACGCGGGATAGAACACGTCGTGATAGCGAACGTCACCCGACGGCCGCGGCGCCGAATCGTCGAGCGACAGCGCGAGGAAATACTCGGGCGGTACGCCCGGGAACACGATGTCGCCGGATGGCGCAAAGCCGAACCGCGTGTAGTACGCGGGTTCGCCGAGCAGCACGCAACCGCGCGCGCCAAGCCGGCGCAATGCGTCGAGCCCCGTGCGCACCAAACCCGCACCGATGCTCTGCCGCTGGCAGTCGGGCAGCACCGCGAGCGGCGCCAGCCCGTACCAGCCCTGGCTGCCGGACGGTTCGCCACCGATCGACACCGGCGAGAACGCAACGTGCCCGATCAGGCGGCCGTCGCGCTCCGCGACGAGCGAGACGCTCAACGCACCGTCCGCCCGCAGCGTATCGACGATTCGCCGTTCGAACTGCCCACCTTCCGGCTCGCCCGCAAACGCGGCGACGATCACGCGGCCGATCGCGTCGGCCTCGCTTGCACGCGCATCACGCAGCGTGACGACCTCGACCGGCGCGTTCGGGTCGAACATCATCCCGATCAGCCGATCCAGCGGCGCGCGTTGCGGAACACGCGCATCCACGGGCTCGCTTCACCCCAGCTTTCCGGGTGCCAGCTCATCGCGACCGTGCGATGCACGCGCTCCATGTGCGGCATCAGCACCGAGAAGCGGCCGTCGGCCGTCGTGACCGACGTGATGCCGGCCGGCGAGCCGTTCGGGTTGAACGGATAACGCTCGGTCGCTTCGCCGCGGTGATCGACGTAACGCATCGCGACTGCGACGCGATCGATGTCGCCCTGCTGCGAGAAGTCCGCATAGCCTTCGCCGTGCGCGACCGCGACCGGAATCCGCGAACCTTCCATCCCCGCGAAGAAGATCGACGGCGACTTCTGCACTTCGACGAACGAGAAGCGCGCCTCGAACTGCTCGGACTTGTTGCGCGTGAACTTCGGCCACGCTTCCGCGCCCGGGATCATCGACGCGAGGCTCGACATCATCTGGCAGCCGTTGCAGATGCCGAGCGCGAACGTGTCGGGACGTGCGAAGAAGGCCGAGAACATGTCGGCAAGGTTCGCGTTGAAGCGGACCGTCTTCGCCCAGCCTTCGCCCGCGCCCAGCACGTCGCCGTACGAGAAGCCGCCGCATGCGACCGCGCCCGCGAAATCGGCGAGCGTGGCACGGCCGGCCAGCAGGTCGCTCATGTGCACGTCGTGCGCATCGAAGCCCGCGCGATCGAACGCGTAGGCCGTTTCCAGATGCGAGTTCACGCCCTGCTCGCGCAGGATCGCGACGCGCGGCCGTGCGCCCGTCGCGATGAACGGCGCGGCGATGTCATCGGCCGGATCGAAGCTCAGCACCGGCGAGATGCCCGGATCGGCCGCGTCGAGCAGCGCGTCGTATTCGGCATCCGCGCAGGCCGGGTTATCGCGCAGGCGCGCGATGCGCCAGCTCACTTCGCTCCATGCGCGATGGAGTTCGGTGCGCGGTGCGTCGAAGATCTTCTTCGCGTCGCGGTACACCTCGATCACGTCGCGATCGTTGACCGACCCGATCACGTGCGAGCACGCCGACAGGCCGAACTCGCGCAGCGCGCCGAGCACCGCGTCGCGATCGGTCGCACGCACCTGCACGACGGCGCCGAGTTCCTCGGAGAACAGCGCGCGCAGCGTGCGATCCTCGCGGCGGCCGCTCGTCTGCTTCGCCCAGTCCTTTGCGTCGCCGTAGTCGGATTCGTGATTCGGGTCGAGCGTCAGCATGTCGACGTTCAGCGACACGCCCGCGTGGCCCGCGAACGCCATTTCGCACACCGTCGCCCACAGGCCGCCGTCCGAGCGGTCGTGGTACGCCAGCAGCTTGCCTTGCGCATTCAGCGACTGGATCGCGTTGAAGAAGCGCTTCAGGTCTTCCGCATCGTCGACGTCCGGCGTCGTGTCGCCGACCTGCTGCGTAACCTGCGCGAAGATGCTGCCGCCCATCCGGTTCTTGCCGCGGCCGAGATCGATCGCGATCAGCACGCTGTCGCCCGCGTCGGCGATGCGGCGCAGTTGCGGCGTCAGGTGACGGCGCACGTCCTCGACCGGTGCGAACGCGGAGATGATCAGCGACACCGGCGACACCACTTCCTTCGCAACGCCCTGCTCATCCCACTTCGTCTTCATCGACAGCGAATCCTTGCCGACCGGGATGCCGATCCCGAGCGCCGGGCACAGCTCCATGCCGATCGCCTTGACCGTGTCGAACAGCGCGGCGTCCTCGCCGGCCGTGCCGCATGCCGCCATCCAGTTCGCCGACAGCTTCAGCTTGTCGAGCGCCGCGATCGGCGCGCTCACGATGTTCGTGATCGCCTCGCCGACCGCCATGCGGCCCGATGCCGGCGCATTGATCACGGCGAGCGGCGTGCGCTCGGCCATCGTCATCGCCTCGCCCTTGAAGCCCGCGTAGTCGAGCGCGGTGATTGCGCAGTCGGCCACCGGCACCTGCCACGGGCCGACCATCTGGTCGCGCACCGACGTGCCGCCGACCGAGCGGTCGCCGATCGTGATCAGGAACGACTTGCTGCCGACCGTCGGGTGCTTCAGCACGTCGACGGCAACCGCCGACAATGCGATGCCCGTCACGTCGACCGGCGCGCGCTCGGTCGTCACGCGCGTGACGTCGCGATGCATGCGCGGCGGCTTGCCGAGCAGCACTTCCATCGGCATGTCGACCGGGTATTCATCGGCGCCCGTCGCTTCGTCGTCGACGAGCTTCAACTGGCGTTCGTCGGTCGCGACACCGACCACCGCGAACGGGCAGCGCTCACGGGCGCAGATCGCCTCGAAGCGCGGCAGGTCGGCCGGCGCGATCGCCAGCACGTAGCGCTCCTGCGCTTCGTTCGACCAGATTTCGCGCGGCGACAGGCCCGACTCCTCGAGCGCGACCTTGCGCAGCTCGAAGCGCGCGCCCTTGCCCGCACCGTCGACGATCTCGGGGAACGCGTTCGACAGGCCGCCCGCGCCGACGTCGTGGATGCTCAGGATCGGGTTCTCCGCGCCGAGCTGCCAGCAGCCGTTGATCACTTCCTGGGCGCGACGCTCGATTTCCGGGTTGCCGCGCTGCACCGAGTCGAAATCGAGTTCGGCCGTGTTCGCGCCGGTCGCCATCGAGCTCGCGGCGCCGCCGCCCATCCCGATCCGCATGCCCGGGCCGCCGATCTGGATCAGCAGCGAGCCGGCCGGCACGTCGTGCTTGTGCGTATGCTGATCCGCGATGTTGCCGAGGCCGCCCGCGATCATGATCGGCTTGTGATAGCCGTGCACCTTCCCGCCGACGTTCTGCTCGTACACGCGGAAATAGCCGCCGAGGTTCGGACGGCCGAATTCGTTGTTGAACGCGGCGCCGCCGAGCGGGCCGTCGATCATGATCTGCAGCGGCGACGCGATGCGGTCCGGGCGGCCGTACGGGCCGTGCGCTTCGTTCGGGTTGCGCTCGGCAACCGGCTGCGCCGCGTCGCGATCGTTTTCCCACGGCTGGCGGGCATCGGGCAGATCGAGGTTCGATACGGTGAAGCCCGTGAGGCCCGCCTTCGGGCGCGCACCGCGGCCGGTCGCGCCTTCGTCGCGGATCTCGCCGCCCGCGCCGGTCGCCGCTCCCGGGAACGGCGAGATCGCCGTCGGGTGGTTGTGCGTCTCGACCTTCATCAGCGTGTGCGTGAGCTCGGTGTGGCGGCCATAACGTTCACCCGGCTCGCCGGCCGCGCCTGCGTTGCGCGGGAACCAGCGTTCGGCTTCGGCACCGACCATGATCGACGAGTTGTCCGAATACGCGACGATCGTGCCTTGCGGGTTCAGCTTCTCGGTGTTGCGGATCATCGCGAACAGCGACATGTCCTGCGCTTCGCCGTCGATCGTCCACTGCGCGTTGAAGATCTTGTGGCGGCAGTGCTCGCTGTTCGCCTGCGCGAACATCATCAGTTCGACATCGGTCGGGTTGCGCTCGAGCTTGCGGAACGCGTCGACCAGGTAGTCGATCTCGTCGTCGGCGAGCGCGAGGCCCAGCTCGACGTTCGCGCGTTCCAGCGCGCTGCGGCCGACGCCCAGCACGTCGACGGTCGCGAGCGGCTTGGCCGGCAGTTCGTCGAACAGGTGCTTCGCGTCGTCGCGCGCCGCGACCACGCTTTCGGTCATCCGGTCATGCAGCGCGGCCGCGACGGCTGCGCGCGCGTCGTCCGACAGCGCCTTCTTGCCGCCGAGCAGGCCCGACTTCAGCGTGACCGTGAATTCGACGCCGCGCTCGATGCGGCGCACCTGTGTGAGGCCGCAATGCTGCGCGATGTCGGTCGCCTTGCTCGCCCACGGCGAGACCGTGCCGAAGCGCGGCAGCACGACGAAGGTCTCGGCCGTGCCCTTCTCGGCCGCCGGCTCGAACGGCGCGCCGTAGTGCATCAGCGCGTCGATGCGCGCGCTGTCGTCGGCCGACAGCGGCTCGGCCGCATTGACGAAGTGCAGGAACTGCCCGCGCACCGCGACGATGTTGGCGTCGATTTGCCTGAGCGTGTCGAGCAGACGGGTTTGACGGAAATCGGAGAGGGCCGAAGCGCCGGGAAAACACGAGAAGTGAGCCATGGGCTGGACTGACGTCGATGAGTCGCGCGAGGTGGCGACGTGGGGCGAAAGGAAGGCCGTAATTATACCCGGAAGTCGGTCGCCCCAGACCGGCCAATCGGTAGCCCGCGTGCACCGCGACGGTGCCACGGGGCGCGCCGCGTCCGTCACGCCCGCCGGGCAGCCCGCGCGGGCGCGGCAGCCGGCGGCCGTGGCGCGGCTGCACGGTCCGTGCTCGCCCGGCGCCGGTTCCCGTGATTTTGGCGCTATCATTCCGGGTTCACCGGGCCGGGGCCCTCAGCGAATTCTCACCGGGCGGCGCACGCGCGCCGCCCGTCATCGAAGCAATCCATGGATGTCATCGTCATAGGCGGCGGAATCAGCGGCGTCGCCACCGCCTACCAGTTGCGCGCGGCCGGCCATCGCGTGTGCGTGGTCGAACGTCACGCCACCGTCGCACAGGGTGCGACCTACGGCGACGGCGGCGCGCTGCTGCCGAGCCCGCTCGACGTCTGGTTCGGCCCGACCTTCATGCGCCAGCGCCAGCCGCGCGACAGCGGCATCGTCTACAAGCCGGGCTTCAACGGCGGCGTGCGCCGCTTCGTCAAGCAGCTCGGCACATTGCGCGAACCCGACGCGTTCGCCGCCCAGTACGCGCGGCTGCGCCCGCTGATCGATGCGTCGCGCGACACGCTCGCCGACATCGAGACGCGCCTCGAACTCGAATTCGAACAGAAGCCCGGCATCCTGCACGTGGTGCGCGATCCGCGCGACTGGGAGGCGATGCAGCCCGCACTCGACCTGCTGCGCACGCTCGACCAGCCGTACCGCCTGCTCTCCGCCGACGAATGCGCTGCGCTCGAGCCGTCGGTGCCGGCCGAACCCGGCTTCGCCGGCGGCGTGCTGCTCGAGACCGAACGCACCGGCAATTGCCCGCTGTTCGCGAAACTGGTCAAGCAGACGCTCGACGAGCATGGCGTGCAGTTCCGCTTCGGCGCGGAAGTCGCCGCGATCCGCGCCGACACCGGCCGTGCCGCGGTCGAGCTCGTCCCGCCCGGCGACCGGCGCGCGTCGAACGCACGCGAGGTCGACGTGATTTCCGCCGATGCGATCGTGGTCGCCGCCGGCGCCGGCAGCCTGCCACTGCTCGACCGGCTCGGCTGGCGCCTGCCGCTGCACCCGGTGCGCGTCCATACGCTCACCGCGCCGGTCGCCTATGAAGAACACGCGCCGCACCTGAACGTCATCGATTCGATCAAGCGGATCTCGATCACGCGCACCCACCAGCGGCTGCGCGTCGGCGGCGGCGCCGTGCTGCAGAGCCTGCCCGACACCGCGAAGCCGCTCGCGGAGCCGCTGTCCGAGGCCGCGCTCGCCTTGCTGGGCCAGGCCGTCCACGACTGGGTGCCCGGCGCCGCGCGGATCTCCGCTGCGTTGTCGTGGCAAGGCACGCAGTTGCTGTCACCGGACGGCCTGCCGGTCGTCGGTCCGACCCCGCATTCGCGCGTGTTCGTCAATTTCGGACACGGCCCGGCCGGCTGGGGGCTCGCATGCGGGTCTGCTAAAGTGGTGACCGACTATCTGGGCGGCGACGTGCAGCACTGGCCCGCCGACACGCTCGCCGCGCTGCGCGCCGGGCGCTTCACGACCTGACCGCCGCGGGCCCGTCCCCGGCGGCCTCCTAGCCAGCCGCCACGACCCCGCGATGACCGTCAATACCCGCCCGCTTCCCGATTCCGATCCGATCGCGCTGCTGCGCGTCGCCGACCTGCGCACGGCCGAAACCGACGCCGCGGCAGTGCTGCCGCCGCATACGCTGATGGGTCGCGCCGGCGCCGCCGCCGCGCACTGGCTGTCCGAGCGCATGGCCGGCGACGACCGCCCCGTGTGGTTCGCGGTCGGCCCGGGCAACAACGGCGGCGACGCGCTGGTTGCCGCCGCCCACCTCCAGCAGCTTGGCGTCGCCACGCAAGCGTGGATGCCGGTGCCGGTGAAACCGGACGACGCGCAATGGGCGCTCGGCCTCGCGCGCGCAGCCGGCGTACCGCTGTCCGCCGCACCGCCTGCTTCGCTGGACGGCTTTGCATGGGTCGTCGACGGGCTGTTCGGCATCGGTCTCGGCCGCGCACTCGACGGCGCATTCGCCGAGCAGGCCCGGCGCATCGCCGCGCATGCGCGCAGCGGCGGCCAGGTGCTCGCACTCGATATCCCGAGCGGGCTCGACAGCGATACGGGCCGGATCGTCGGCGCGGGTGCCGCTGTCGCCGCCACCCATACGCTCACCTTCATCGCCGCGAAGCCGGGCCTCTACACCGGCGAGGGTCGTGATCTCGCCGGCGAGATCGACGTCGCATCGCTCGACGTCGCGCCGCCCGCCGCGCCGGCCATCGTGCTGAACGCGCCCGCGCGGTTCGCCGCCGCCCTGCCCCCGCGCGCATTCGCGTCCCACAAGGGCACGTTCGGCAGTCTCGCGGTACTCGGCGGCGACACGGGCATGTGCGGTGCGCCGATCCCGGCCGCCCGCGCCGCGCTGTTCGCCGGTGCCGGCAAGGTGCACGTCGGCTTCCTCGGCGCCGGCGCGCCGCCGTACGACCCGCCGTTTCCCGAACTGATGCTGCATCCGGCTGACGGCCTCGATCTCGGCGCGATGACCGCCATCGCGGCCGGCTGCGGGCTGGGTACGCGCGAGGCCGCGGCGACGCTCGTGCGCGACGTGCTCGCACACGATGCCGCAACGCTGCTCGATGCCGATGCGCTGAACCTCGTCGCGGCACATGCCGATCTCGCGGCCGCCGTCGCTACGCGCGGTACGCGCGGCAATCCGTGCGTGCTGACGCCGCACCCGCTCGAAGCCGCCCGGTTGCTCGGCAGCGACACGGCGACGATCCAGCACGACCGTGTCGCCGCCGCGCAGGCGCTCGCGGCGCGTTATGTAGCGAACGTCGTGCTGAAAGGCTCGGGCACGGTGATTGCGGCGCCGGACGGCCGCGTGACGATCAATCCGACCGGCAATGCGGCGCTCGCCACGGGCGGCACCGGCGACGTGCTCGGCGGACTGATCGGCGCGTTGCTCGCGCAGCGCGTCGCGCCGTACGAAGCGGCGCTCGCGGGCGTCTACCTGCACGGCCTCGCGGCCGACACGCTGACCGCGCACGGCACCGGCCCGGCCGGACTCACGGCCGGCGAACTCGCGCCGATGGTGCGCACGTTGATCAATCGCCTTTTTTACGCGTCGCCGCGCGCCGACACATAAGGCCGCTATACTGACTGCCCCGCCGCACGGCGGGCCCTCTCGTCCGCCGGCCTTCCGATCCCGATGAGCCGGCGCGGCATTCCTCCCGATTCACGCTTCACTCGAACCGCCATGACGCTGAATTCGCTCCCCGCCTGGACTGCCCTTCAATCCCACTTCGAGCAAATCCGCCATGCTCGCCTGCGCGACTGGTTCGCGCCGGAAAACGACCACGCGCCGACGCGTGCCGAACGCTTCACGCTCGCGGGCGGCGGCCTCGCGGCCGATTTCTCGAAGAACCGCATCAATGACGAGACGCTGCGCCTGCTCGTGCAGCTCGCGCGCGACGCGGGCGTCGAAGCGCGCCGCGACGCGATGTTCGCGGGTGAGATCGTCAACCCGACAGAAGGCCGCGCCGCGCTGCACACCGCGCTGCGCGCGACCGATCCGCGAGCGCCGTTCCACGCGCAGATCAGCGCCGAGCGCGCGAAGATGGCGACCTTCGCGCGCGCCGTGCGCAGCGGCACGTGGACGGGCTACACCGGCAAGCGCATCCGCCATGTGATCAACATCGGCATCGGCGGCTCCGATCTCGGGCCGAAGATGGTCGTACATGCTTTGCACTACGTCGCGACGCCCGACATCACCACGCACTTCGTGTCGAACGTCGACGGCGCCGATCTCGCACGCGTGCTCGAACAGGTCGACCCGGAAGAAACGCTCGCGATCATCGTGTCGAAAACCTTCACGACGCTCGAGACGATGACGAACGCGCGCTCGCTGCGCGACTGGTTCATCGCACGCGGCTGCCCCGAGGAAGCGCTCGCGAAGCACTTCGTCGGCGTGTCGGCGAACCCGGCCGAAGTCGTGAAGTTCGGCATCGCCGCGGACAACGTGTTCGAAATGTGGGACTGGGTCGGCGGCCGCTATTCGCTGTGGTCGGCAGTCGGCCTGTCGATCATGATCGCGATCGGCCCCGAGCAGTTCGACGAGCTGCTGGCCGGCGCGAACGACATGGACCGTCATTTCCGCGAAGCGCCGCTCGAGCGCAACCTGCCCGTGCTGCTCGGCCTGATCGGTATCTGGTACCGGAATTTCTTCGGTTCGCAGAGCTATCTCGTCGCACCGTATTCGGAAGCGCTGCACTACCTGCCGTCATACCTGCAGCAGCTCGAAATGGAGAGCAACGGCAAATCCGCGCGCCTGGACGGCACCTTCGTCGACTACCCGACCTCCGCGGTCACGTGGGGCGAGCCGGGCACCAACGGCCAGCACGCGTTCTTCCAGATGCTGCACCAGGGCCCGACGATCGTGCCGATCGACTTCATCGCGGTGCTGACACCCGAGCATCCGCTCGCGAGCCATCATCCGAAGCTGCTGGCGAACTGCTTTGCGCAGAGCGAGGCGCTGATGCTCGGCCGCACGCTCGATGAAGCGCGCAAGGTCGCGGGGCCGGGCAAGGAGGCGCTCGCGCCGCATCTGACGTTCCCCGGCAACCGCCCGACGACGACGCTGCTCGTCGATGCGCTGACGCCGCGCACGCTTGGCGCGCTGATCGCGCTGTACGAACACAAAGTGCTCGTGCAGGCAACGGTGTGGGACATCAATCCGTTCGACCAGTGGGGCGTCGAGCTCGGCAAGATTCTCGGGAAGGTGGTGGAAGCCGACCTGACGGCCGAGTCTGTCGATCCGGCGAAGCACGACTCGTCGACCACCGCGCTGATCGAGCGCGCCCGTGCGGCGCTGAAGCGCTGATGCGCTGAGGTATCGGCGTCATGCAGAGGCCGGCCGCGCAGCCCTGCTTGCGCGACCGGCCGCTCGATTCAGGTGCCGCGCCGCTCCGTGTGCGGCTCGACGATGCGTCCGGCGTCGATCGTCACGGTCGTCGCACAGCGGCGTGCAAGTTCGACATCGTGCGTGACAAGCACGAGCGTGGCGCCATGTGTGCGGTTCAGTTCGAACATCAGGTCGATGACCGCATGGCCCGTGGCTGCATCGAGGCTACCGGTCGGCTCGTCGGCAAACAGGATCGCCGGGCGCGTGACGAATGCGCGCGCAAGCGCGACACGCTGCTGCTCGCCCCCGGACAACAGCTTCGGATAATGCGCGGTGCGCTCGCCGAGACCGACCTGCACGAGCAGCGCCCGGGCACGATCAGCTGCTTCACGCGCGCTGATGCCGCCCTGCAGCTCGAGCGGCAGCATCACGTTCTCGAGCGCCGTGAGGTGCGGCATCAACTGGAACGACTGGAACACGAAGCCGACTGCGCCGTTGCGCAGTGCCGCGCGCGCATCCTCGTCGAGCTGGTCGAGCGCACGACCGAGCAGGCGAACCGTGCCGCTCGTCGCGCTGTCCAACCCGGCAAGCAGGCCGAGCAGCGTCGATTTGCCCGACCCCGACGCGCCGACGATCGCGAGGCTGCTGCCCGGCTGCACGGCGAGCGTGATGCCGTCGAGGATCGTCAGCTCGCCCGTTGCATCGGCGACCCGCTTGCATACGTCATGGACTTCGATGATCGGATCGGTAATCTTGAACATGGACACGACATTTCGCTGGAAAAGACGCGCGGCATTCGCCGCGCTGCTGGGCACCCTGCTCGCGGCTACCGTGCCGGCACGCGCCGCAACGACGCCGGCAGCGACATCGGGCCAGCCCGTGATCGTCGTGCTCGGCGACAGCCTGTCGGCCGAATACGGGCTGCCGCGTGACACCGGCTGGGTAGCATTGCTGCGGCAACGGCTCACGACCGAGCGAATCGATTATAGCGTCGCGAACGCCAGCGTCAGCGGCGACACCACGAGCGGCGGCCGAGCGCGACTGCCCGCGGTGCTGCAGCGGCTCAAGCCGGCGATCGTCGTCGTCGAGCTCGGGTCGAACGATGCGTTGCGCGGCGTGCCGCTCGCAACGACAGAACAGAACCTGCGCGACATCATCGCCGGTGCGCGACAGGCGCGGGCGAAAGTCGTGCTGGTCGGCATGTATGTGCCACCCAATTACGGCCCCGACTACACGCAGAAGTTCCACGCCGTCTATACGCGGCTGTCGAAGGATCTCGGCGTGCCGCTCGTGCCGTTCCTGCTGGCCGGCATCGAGAACAAGCCGGAGTTGTTCCAGGCCGACCAGATGCACCCTGCACAGCAGGCACAAGGCATTCTGCTCGACAACGTCTGGCCGGCGCTGAAACCGCTGCTCGGCAAGCCGCGCGGCTGACGCTGCCGCCCCGCCGGAAAACAAAAAGCCCCGCATCAAGCGGGGCTTTTTGTTGCGCGCGAAACGACGCTCAGTTGTCGCCGTCCTGCGACTGGCTGGCCGTCGAGCCGTACAGCTTCACCTTCGAGCGATCACGCAGCGCGGCGAGATACGCTTCGCCTTCGCTCTGCGCATCGGTCTGCGACATCTGCTGCTGTGCGGCGGCCAGTTGCTGCGGATCGACCGCCGAGCCCGGGATCACCGCGTTCACGCGGTAGATCGCGTAGCCGTCCGCGCCGAGATCGACACCGACATATGCCGGCAGCGTCTTCGCGTCGACCTTGTAGACGGCGCTCAGCGCAGCCGGCGTCAGGCCCTGCGACTGCGTGCGCGAGACTTTCTGCGCAGCCCCGAACCCGTCGACCGACTTCGACTTCTGCAGTTCGGCGAGCTTCGTTGCGCCCGCCTTCTTCGCGAGTTCCGCAGCCTGCTCGGCAACGACCTTCTGGCGCACGACGTCCTTGATCGCGTCGAGCGCGGGCACGGCAGCCGGCTTGTAGTCCGTTACGCGCGCCGAGATCAGCGTGTTGTTGCCGACGTCGATCGCCTGCGTGTTGTTCTGGTTCTTCACTGCGTCGTTCGCGAATACGGCGGCCAGGAACTTCGGATTGTTCAACGGGCTCGTCGGCGGCAGCTGCGGATTCGGCGTCGGCGTGACGGTGGCCGTCTGGATCGTCAGCTTGTACTTGTCCGCGGCCGGCTGCAGCGTCTTCGCCTTTTCGTAGACGGTGGACGTGAAGCCTTCCGCGTTGTCCGTGAACGCCTTCGATGCGTACTGCTGCTTGAGCTCGACTGCGATCTGGTCCTTCACGTCGGCGAACGGCTTGACGGCCGCCGGCTTCACTTCCGTTGCCTTCAGGATGTGGAAGCCCAGATCCGACTGCACGACACCGCTCACGTCGCCCTGCTTGAGCGCGAACGCGGCATCGTCGAACGCCTTGCCGCCCGCCGTCGAGCCACGCGCGATGAAGCCGAGGTCGCCGCCCTTCGCCGCCGACGGTGCGTCCTGCGAGCTCTTCTGCGCGATCTGCGCGAACTGGTCCGGGTGCGCCTTCACGTCGGCCAGCAGCTGCTCGGCCTTCGTCTTCGCTGCAGCCTTGTCGGCCGCGCTTGCGCTGCCCGGCGCGGCGATGAAGATGTGGCTCACGCGCACCTGTGCCTCGGTGCGGAAGTGCGTCGGGTTGTCGTCGTAGAACTTCTTGATGTCCGCATCGGTCGGCTGCGCGCTCGCGGCGGCTGCGGCCGGCGAATAGACGAGGTACTGGATCGTCGCGGTCTCCGGCGTCGCGAAGCTCTGCTTGTGCGCGTCATAGTACGCGGCGAGCTGCGCGTCGGTTGGCTGGACCTTCGCGGCGAAGTCGCTCGTCTTCAGCACGAGCGCCTGCACTTCGCGCTGCTGCGCGGCGAGTTCGGACAGGCGTTGCGCGAGGCTCTTCGGCGTGAATGCAGTCGACACGATGCTGGCGGGGATCTGATCCAGCGCGAGGCTGTAGCGCACCCGTTCTTGGAATTGCTCCGGCGTCATCCCTTGGAATGACAGCAATTGCGCATAACGTTCGACGTCAATCGTGCCGTCGGGTTTCTTCGCCGCTGCGACCAACGGCGTGCTCATCAGCGCGTCGCGCACGGCGTTGTCGGATGCGGTCAGATGCAGACGTTGGGTCTCGTCGGCCAGCACGCGTTGCTGGATCAGGCCATCGAGCACCTGCTTGCGGTGCTCGGGCGTATCGAACATCTTGATGTCGAACTGCCCGCCGAGCGCCTGACGCGCCTGGTCGATCTGCTGGCGGAACGCGCCGTCGAATTCGACCCGCGTGATCTTGTGCCCGTTGACTGCCGCGACGTTCGCGCTATCGTCGAAGAAACCGCGGAAGCCTTGGATCCCGACGAAACCCAGCCCCGGCAACACGATCAGGAGCAGGAGCGCCATCATCAGGCGCTGGTGATTACGGAAGAAATCGAGCATGCGTGACGGGAAAATTGGACAAAACGTCCGATATTACAACATACGGGGTGGGACGGGAGAAAAGCAGACGCACTGCGGGCAAGTACGGCGGAGCAAACAGGCGCATAAAACGAAAATGTCCGCACAAGGCGGGCACTTTCGTTTGTTTGGCGGAGCGGGACGGGACTCGCCTGCATCCTGCGGGCCGCGGATGCGCGTGCACGCGCATCCCTTCGAGTCCCGCCGGAAGCCGCGCAAGCTTCCTTCACTCCGCAGTCACGCGCCCGCTGGCGGGCGCAACCGGAAACGCAAATGAAAAAGCCCGCACGAGGCGGGCTTCTTCATTTTCTGGCGGAGCGGACGGGACTCGCCTACATCCTGCAGGCCGCGGATGCGCGTGCACGCGCATCCCTTCGAGTCCCGCCGGAAGCTGCGCAGGCAGCTTCCTCCACTCCGCAGTCACGCGCCCGCCAGCGGGCGCAACCGAAAACGCAAATGAAAAAGCCCGCGCGAGGCGGGCTTCTTCATTTTCTGGCGGAGCGGACGGGACTCGAACCCGCGACCCCCGGCGTGACAGGCCGGTATTCTAACCGACTGAACTACCGCTCCTTGGTCTGGCTGAATCAGGAAACTGGTGGGTGCTGAGGGGTTCGAACCCCCGACCTACGCCTTGTAAGGGCGCCGCTCTACCAGCTGAGCTAAGCACCCGTTTCCGATTCGTTCTGGCTGCGATCTGCGTTTCGGCATCAACAACCAGCGAGCCCGCAAGTTTAATTCATCCCCGATCATTTTGCAAAGCCCTGACGCGAATTTTTTAAACGTTCACGCACACGATTCGGCGACGCATAAAAAAAACCCGCGGCTATGCCGCGGGTTTCGTGAACAACCGTCAGGAACGACGGTGTCCGGATGCTCAGTGCTTGACGAATTCCGTCGAGCCGGCGTCCTTCGCCGCATCGGCGACCGGTGCCGCCGCCTTCGCCTCTTCTTCCGGCGGCAGCGGGGTCGGCGAACGCTCGAGCGCGAGTTCCAGCACCTTGTCGATCCAGCGGACCGGCACGATCTCGATCGCGTTCTTCACGTTGTCCGGAATCTCGGCGAGATCCTTCACGTTCTCTTCGGGGATCAGCACGAGCTTGATGCCACCGCGATGCGCGGCGAGCAGCTTCTCCTTCAGACCACCGATCGGCAGGACTTCACCACGCAGCGTGATTTCGCCCGTCATCGCGACATCGGCACGCACGGGGATACCCGTCAGCACCGACACCAGCGCGGTCGTCATCGCACCGCCGGCGGACGGACCGTCCTTCGGCGTCGCGCCTTCCGGCACGTGAATGTGGATGTCCTGCTTCTCGAACGCTTCGTCCTTGATGCCGAGACGACGCGAGCGCGAGCGCACGACCGAACGTGCCGCCTCGACCGACTCCTTCATCACGTCGCCGAGCGAACCCGTACGGATCACGTTGCCCTTGCCAGGCATCACCGCGGCTTCGATCGTCAGCAGATCGCCACCGACTTCCGTCCACGCGAGGCCCGTCACCTGACCGACCTGGTTTTCCTTCGCCGCGAGGCCGAAGTCGTACTTGCGTACGCCGAGGAACGTATCGAGGTTTTCGCCGTCGACCTTGATCGCGCCCGATGCCTTCTTCAGCAGCAGCATCTTCACGACCTTGCGGCAGATCTTCGACACTTCCCGCTCGAGCGAACGCACACCGGCTTCGCGCGTGTAGTAGCGGATGATGTCGCGGATCGCCTGCTCGGTGACCTCGATCTCGCCTTCCTTCAGCCCGTTGTTCTTCTTCTGCTTCGGCAGCAGGTAACGCTGGGCGATGCTGACCTTCTCGTCTTCCGTGTAACCCGACAGGCGGATCACTTCCATCCGGTCGAGCAGCGGCGGCGGGATGTTCAGCGAGTTCGACGTCGCGACGAACATCACGTCCGACAGGTCGAAGTCGACTTCGATGTAGTGGTCGGCGAACGTGTGGTTCTGTTCCGGATCGAGCACTTCGAGCAGCGCCGACGACGGATCGCCGCGGAAATCCATGCCCATCTTGTCGACTTCGTCGAGCAGGAAGAGCGGATTGCGCACGCCGACCTTCGTGAGGCTCTGCAGGATCTTGCCCGGCATCGAACCGATGTACGTACGACGGTGGCCACGGATCTCGGCTTCGTCACGCACGCCGCCGAGCGCCATCCGGACGAACTTGCGGTTCGTCGCGCGGGCGATCGACTGGCCGAGCGAGGTCTTGCCGACGCCCGGGGGCCCGACGAGGCACAGGATCGGCGCCTTCACCTTGTCGACGCGCTGTTGCACCGCGAGATACTCGAGGATGCGTTCCTTCACCTTCTCGAGGCCGAAGTGATCCTCGTCGAGCACCTGCTCGGCGTTCGACAGGTCGTTGTTGACCTTGCTCTTCTTGCGCCACGGCAGGCCGATCAGCGTGTCGATGTAGTTGCGCACGACGGTCGCTTCCGCCGACATCGGCGACATCAGCTTCAGCTTCTTCAGCTCGGCGTCAGCCTTCTTCTTGGCTTCCTTCGGCATGCGCGCGGCGTTGATGCGCTTCTCGAGTTCCTCGAGATCCGCACCTTCCTCGCCTTCGCCCAGTTCCTTCTGGATCGCCTTGACCTGTTCGTTCAGGTAGTACTCGCGCTGGCTCTTTTCCATCTGGCGCTTCACGCGCCCGCGGATGCGCTTTTCGACCTGCAGGTTGTCGATCTCGGCTTCGAGCTGCGCGAGCAGGTGCTCGAGGCGCTCGATGACCGGGAACATCTCGAGGATGTGCTGCTTCTGGTCGAGCTTCAGCGGCAGGCGCTCGGCGATCATGTCGGCGAGGCGGCCTGCTTCGTCGATACCCGACAGCGATGTGAGGATCTCCGGCGGGATCTTCTTGTTCAGCTTCACGTACTGGTCGAACTGCGACACGATCGCGCGGCGCAGCGCTTCCGTTTCAGCGCTGTCGGCGTGATCGGGCTCGAGCGGCATCACGTCGCAGGAGAATTGCGTTTCCTGCTCTTCGATCGACAACGCCTTCGCGCGCTGCAGGCCCTCGACGAGCACCTTCACGGTGCCGTCCGGCAGCTTCAGCATCTGCAGGATGTTGGCGATACAACCGACCTCGTACATGTCCTTTTCGGTCGGTTCGTCCTTGGCCGCGGTCTTCTGGGCGACGAGCATGATGTGCTTGCCGCCTTCCATCGCTGCTTCGAGGGCCTTGATCGATTTCGGCCGGCCCACGAAGAGCGGAATCACCATGTGCGGGAAAACGACGACATCCCGCAGCGGCAGCAGCGGGAGCGTGATGCGTTCCGGCGGGAGAAGTTGGGTGCCTGACATTTCATTTCCCCATGAGTGGAATCAATTGTTCGGTAATTGAGGCCGCCACAACGAATTGCAAGCCTTCAAGTGCGGGAAATATTCGGTAAGAAAGTAACCACCGCGTGTCGAGTCAGAGTTACCCACAAGATAAACGAAAAAAAGCCGCCCACGGTCTCATGAACGGCCTTTTTCGCAGAACATCGTCGGCAAGCCGGTCAGTTCGAACCCGCCACCTTCGGCGTGTCCTCGTAGATCAGCAAAGGCTTGCCGTCGCCATCGATGACGTTCTCGTCGATGATGACCTTGCTGACCCCTTTCATCGTCGGCAGCTCGTACATCACGTCGAGCAACGCCTGTTCGATGATCGAACGCAAACCGCGCGCGCCGGTCTTGCGGCGGATCGCCTTGCGGGCGACTGCCTGCAGTGCGCCCGGCCGGATTTCCAGCTCGACGCGCTCCATCGCGAACAGCTTGTGATATTGCTTGACGAGCGCGTTCTTCGGCTCGACCAGGATCTTCATCAGCGCGGCTTCATCGAGCTTGCCGAGCGTCGCGACCACCGGCAGGCGGCCGATCAATTCGGGGATCAGACCGAATTTGATCAGGTCTTCCGGTTCCGTTTCGCGCAGCACTTCGCCCGCGTCGCGTTCCTGCTTGCTCTTGACCGTCGCGCCGAAGCCGATGCCGGTTTTCTCGGTACGGTCGGTGATCACCTTTTCGAGACCGTCGAATGCACCGCCGCAGATGAACAGGATGTTGGTCGTATCGACCTGGATGAAATCCTGGTTCGGGTGCTTGCGGCCACCCTGCGGCGGCACCGACGCCATCGTGCCCTCGACGAGCTTCAGCAGCGCCTGCTGGACGCCCTCGCCCGACACGTCGCGCGTGATCGACGGGTTGTCCGACTTGCGGCTGATCTTGTCGATTTCGTCGATGTAGACGATCCCGCGCTGGGCCTTGTCGACCTCGTAGTTGCAGTTCTGCAACAGCTTCTGAATGATGTTCTCGACGTCCTCGCCGACGTAGCCGGCTTCGGTCAGCGTCGTCGCATCGGCGATCACGAACGGCACGTTGAGCAACCGCGCGAGCGTCTGCGCGAGCAGCGTCTTGCCGGAGCCCGTCGGGCCGATCAGCAGGATGTTGCTCTTCGACAGTTCGACGTCGTCCTTCTTGTCGAGATGCTTCAGGCGCTTGTAGTGGTTGTACACGGCCACCGCGAGGATCTTCTTCGCGCGCTCCTGGCCGATCACGTACTGATCGAGGATGTCGCGGATTTCCTGCGGGCTCGGGAGATCCGACCGGGACAGGCTGGCCTCGACGCCGGCGGCAGCCGCCTCGTCGCGAATGATTTCGTTGCAGAGGTCGATGCATTCATCGCAGATGAACACCGACGGACCCGCGATGAGTTTTTTCACCTCATGCTGGCTCTTTCCGCAAAACGAGCAATACAACAGCTTCTCGCTGTTCGAACCTTTTTTGTCCGCCATGAATGTAGAGCCTCCGGACAGGTAGATGACATGATACGCCGAATGCCCCGACTGCCGCGCCTAGGGCGCGACCGGAGCCGGCTGGATGCGCTTGCCGCAGATGCTCAGGGCGTACGGGACGTTGCAGGGGCGCCGCACGAATCGGGGCGGCACCCTACTTAAGCTCACGGACGCTTCAACAGCACCTGATCGATCAGCCCGTATGCCTTCGCGTCCTCGCTCGACATGAAGTTATCACGGTCGGTGTCGCGCGCGATGCGTTCGACGTCCTGGCCCGTGTGCTGCGCGAGCAACTGGTTCAGCCGCTCCTTCAGGTAGAGGATTTCGCGTGCCTGGATCTCGATGTCGGATGCCTGGCCGCGTGCGCCGCCGAGCGGCTGGTGAATCATCACGCGCGAGTTCGGCAGCGCGAAACGCTTGCCCTTCGCACCCGACGCGAGCAGGAACGCGCCCATGCTGGCCGCGAGGCCCATGCACAGCGTCGACACGTCCGGCTTGATGAACTGCATCGTGTCGTAGATCGCCATGCCGGCCGACACCGACCCGCCCGGGCTGTTGATGTACAGGCTGATGTCCTTGTCGGGATTCTCGCTCTCGAGGAACAGCAGCTGCGCAACCACGAGGTTGGCGGTCTGGTCGTTCACTTCGCCGACCATGAACACCAGGCGCTCCTTCAGGAGACGCGAGTAGATATCGTACGAACGCTCGCCGCGGCCGCTCGTTTCGACGACGATCGGCACCAGCCCCAGCGCTTGCGCCTCGAAACCCTGCGGCGCGTTCGAAGCAAGCATGTCCAGCAATTCAGCGCGAGTGATCATTCAATGAACCTTGTTCGAATGGAAAATTGAACGGAAGGAAGCCGCCCGCTCAATCGCCATATTAATGGCAACCGTGCGCTTGACGTAAAAACGGCGTGCGGGCCGTCGCTCCGACAGCCGGCACGCCGCTAGAGCAACACTTACGCTTGCGCCGATGCGCTCGCGAGTGCTTCGAAGCTCACTTCCTTGTCCGTCACCTTCGCCTTGCCCAGCACGAAATCGACGACGTTGCTTTCAACGACGAACGCTTCCATCTCGGCGAGGCGCTGCTGGTTCGAATAATACCAGCGGACCACTTCCTTCGGGTCTTCGTAGCTCTTTGCGAACTCGTCGACTTCCGCGCGGATCTGTTCCGGCTTCGCTTCGAGGCCGTTCGCCTTCACGAGCTCGGCCAGCACGAGGCCCAGCTTCACGCGGCGTTCTGCCTGCTCGGTGAACATCTCGGCCGGGATCGGTGCGTCCTTCGCGTTCGGCACGCCACGCTGCGCCAGATCCTGGCGAGCCATTTCGACGAGGCGTTGCTGATCCTGCTCGATCAGCGCCTTCGGCACGTCGAGTTCGGAGATCTTCAGCAGCGCGTCCATCACCTGGTTCTTGACGATCGACTGCGTGCGACGCTTCGCTTCGCGCTCGAGGTTTTCCTTGATCTCGGCACGCATCTTCGTGAGGTCGCCGTCTTCGATGCCGAGCGACTTCGCGAATTCAGCGTCGATTTCCGGCAGGTGCGGCCATTCGATCTTCTTCATCGTGACCGTGAACTGCGCCGTCTTGCCCGCGACGTCCTTGCCGTGGTAGTCCTCCGGGAACGCCAGATCGAACGTGCGCGATTCGCCGACCTTCAGGCCCAGCGCAGCGGTTTCGAATTCCGGCAGCATGCGGCCTTCGCCGAGCACGAACGGGAAGTCTTCAGCCGTGCCGCCCTGGAACGCGACGTCGTCGATCTTGCCGACGAAGTCGACCGTCACGCGGTCGCCGTTCTTCGCTGCGGTGTCCGCACCGCCGTCGCCGTGCTCGCCGGCTTCGCCACGTGCGTGGAAGTGCACGCGCTGCTTGCGCAGGATGTCCAGCGTGCGGTCGATTTCGGCGTCGCCGATCGACGTCGTCGAGCGCTCGACCTCAGCCGTCGCCAGATCGCCGATCTTGACTTCCGGGTAGACCTCGAACGTCGCGTCGAACGCGTATGCACCTTCAGCCTGCTCCTGCTTCGGCTCGAAGCTCGGCTGGCCAGCGACGCGCAGGTTTTCCGCGCGGCTGATCGTGAAGAATTCCTGGCCGATCTTGTCGCTCAGCACTTCCGCTTCGACCTGACCCGCGTACTGTTGCGCGACCATCTTCACCGGCACCTTGCCCGGGCGGAAACCCGGCATGCGCACGGTCTTCGCGAGTTTCTGGATACGGGCGTCGATTTCCTTCTGCACGGTGTCTTTCGGCAGGGAAATCGTCACGCGGCGTTCAAGCTTGCCGAGGTTCTCAACAACGTTAGCCATG
This sequence comes from Burkholderia contaminans, assembly GCF_029633825.1. Lineage (NCBI taxonomy): Bacteria > Pseudomonadati > Pseudomonadota > Betaproteobacteria > Burkholderiales > Burkholderiaceae > Burkholderia > Burkholderia contaminans. Next base: position 3,329,884 of record NZ_CP090640.1, read on the forward strand.
GCTTCAATCGTCCTAAAATTATTCGAGCGAATCGGGTTTTCCTTGCCGTGCCTGCCTGCGGCGTGATGTGTGTCACATCCACTCGCCGCGCCGGAGCGCCACGCCATCCCTGCACGCGCCGGATGGCTAGCGCAAGCGGCTCGGAGCACGGCTTTGGCCGGAAGAATCGACTATTCTAGCAAACAATTTTCATCACACCGCCAGATCGGCGCGACACACATGCGTCCGCGCCGCGTCAACAGCCCTTTGCACGGCAATGCAAGCGGATCGCCGCTATGCCGAACGCCGTATCCTCCCCGGCCCCGCCATCCTGTAAGCTCCGATTGAGGGGTAGCCGCCGCCGCAGCCCCGATATTCTTCACACTAATCACGCCTTCCGGAGACACCATGCCGCAACACCCGTCCGCGCCTGTCGTCGTCATCGCGCCCGATTCGTTCAAAGGCTCGCTTTCCGCCGAGCAGGTCGCGGACGCGATCGCCACCGGCATCCGCCGCGCGCGGCCCGACGCGGTCGTGCGCTGCTGCCCGATGGCCGACGGCGGCGAAGGCACGCTCGACGCGATGCTGGCAGGCGGCGGCACGCGGCGTGCGTTGCGGGTGGCCGGCGCGTCGCTCGCGGCGCGCGATGCGGCGGTCGGCGTGATCGACGCGCGCACCGCGATCGTCGAGACGGCAGAGATCGTCGGCATTACGGATCCGGTCGGCATGAGCGTGCCGGTCGACGCACGCAGTACGCGCGGGATGGGCGAGGCGATCCGTACGCTGCTCGACGAAGGCGTGCGCCGCTTCTTCGTCGCGCTCGGCGGCAGCAGCACCAACGATGCGGGCGCCGGGCTGCTCGCGGGCCTCGGCCTGCAGTGCTTCGACGCGGCCGGCCAGCCGGTCGAACCCGTTCCGTCGCGGCTCGCCGAGATCGCGCGCATCGACGCGTCGGGGCTCGACCCGCGGCTGAAGGAAACGGAATTCATCGGCATGTCCGACGTCGACAACCCGCTGACGGGCGCGCACGGCGCGACCGCCGTGTTCGGCCCGCAGAAGGGCGTGACGCCCGGGCAGATTGCGACCCTCGACGCCGCCCTCGCCCGCTTCGCCGACCTGCTCGAAGCTGCGCTCGACCGTCGCAGCCGCGACCTGCCGGGCGCCGGCGCCGCGGGCGGCCTCGGTTTCGCGCTGCACATGCTCGGCGCGCAGTTCGAAGCGGGCGCCGAAGTGGTCGCGCGGCAGGTCGGCCTCGACGCGGCGCTTGCCGGCGCCGACTGGCTGATCACCGGCGAAGGCCGCTCCGATGTGCAGACGCTGCACGGCAAGGCACCGTTCATCGCGTGCCGCCACGCGCAGGCCGCCGGCGTGCCCGCATCGCTGCTGTCGGGCGCGGTCGACCCGGCCGCGCTGCCGCGTCTGTCCGAACATTTTTCCGGCTGCTTCTCGCCGGCTCCCGGGCCGATCACGCTCGACGTCGCGATCCGCGACGCGGCCAATCTGCTCGCGAACGAAGCGGAGCAATTGACACGCCTGAAGTACGGCGCACACTGACCGTTGACCCGAGCGCGCGATACAGGAACAATCGGGCCCGCCCTTTTTCTTCAGGATTCGACATGAAAGGCCGTCAAGCCGGGCTCGATCAGTTTCTGACCTATCGCCTCCACGCGCTCACGAAGCGATCCGACCGCGGGATCGGCGAGGTGTACCGGCACAAGCTCGACATCTCGCTGCCCGAGGCGCGCGTGATCGCCGCCGTCGGCGCCTTCGGCCCGTTCTCGATCATGGATCTCGCGCGCCACACCAATCTCGACAAGAGCCAGGCGAGCCGGGCAGCCGAGGCGCTGCTGCGCCAGGGGCTGCTCGAGCGGAGCGCGAGCGAGGAGGATGGCCGGATCGTGCTGATCGCGCTGACCGCCGACGGCCGCGCGCTGCATCGCAAGATCATGCCGATCGTGCGCAAGTGGAACGACGGCTTGCTCGCGTGCTTGTCCGACAGCGAACGCCAGACGTTCGAACGACTGCTCGACAAGGTCGTCGCGCACGCGACCGAGCGGGACGACTGAGCCCCGCTACGGGCACGGCGCCCGCAGCATTAATCAGATGAATTCGACGGGCCGCCCCGGTCGCCTGAACAGCGACGCGGGCGGCCCGCTTTGCGTGATGTCGCGCTACGCGTTGCAAGCGAAGCGCAACGCGTAGCGTCGCCGGCGTCGCGCATGCAGCGGCCCCGAGCGCGCTACAGGCCGCTGTTCGCCGCGCGCTGGCGCAACAACCCGAGCACCGCGTCGCAATACGGGGTCGGCACGCCGAGCTTGCGACCGAGTTCAGGGAACACGCCGAGGATCGGCCCGATCTCGAGGGCACGCCCCGCTTCGAAATCCTGCAGCATCGACGTCTTGAACGCGCCGAGCTTGCGCGTGACCGCGATCCGCTCGGGCCCGCTCATCCCCGTCGACAGACCCAGCTTCGCGCCGATCGCGGCCGCCTCCTCCATCATCCGCAATGCGAGATCCTGCGTGAACGGATCGTCGAGCAACTGCTCGGCCGTCGACCCCGTCAGCGCGCTCAGCGGATTCATGTTCATGTTGCCCCATAGCTTCGTCCAGATCTCGGTCCGGATCGCGGGCGTCGACTCGACGTCGAAACCGCCCGCCGCAAGCGCCGCGGCGAATCGCGCCGTGGCAACGTCGAGCCGCGGATCGGGCGCACCGACGATCAACCGGTTGCCGCGCCCGCGGCGTACGACGCCCGGCGCGTCGGTACTCGACGACAGGTGCACGACGCAACCGATCGCCTGTGCGGGCGGCAACGCCGCCGACACCGCGCCGGCCGGATCGACCGCATCGAGCGGCACGCCGTCGAGCGCGCCTCGGAGCCCGTGCGTGAACCACCACGGCAGCCCGTTCATTGCAGCGACGATCACGGTGTCCGGCCCGACCAGCGGCGCGATGCCCGCGGCCAGCGCCGGCAACGCCTGCGCCTTCAGCGCGATCACCACGTAGTCCTGCACGCCGAGCGCGGCCGCATCGTCACTCGCTCGCACCGGCACCGACGATGTCTCGCCGGCCTCGTCGATCACTCGCACGCCGTGCGCATTCAACGCGTCGAGCGTCGCGCCGCGCGCATACGCGCTCACGGTCATGCCGGCCCGCGACAGCGCGGTCGCGAGCAACCCGCCGATCGCGCCGACCCCGACCACCGCCGCGCGCACCGCCCCTGAATTCGTGTCGTTCATGATGGAATTCCGTCTCCTGGAAGCTGACGAGCATAACGTTCAATGGTTGCAGGCACAACCATTCACGCGATCGCATGCAACGTGCGCATCGTGCAATTCAGCGCGGCTCGCCACCGGCTTCCACCGGCTCGTCGTCGGCCGCACCGCCCGTCGCGCCGAGCACGCCGGCGATCTGGCTCTTGTCGTGCATGCCGAGCTTGCGGTACGCGCAGCGCAGGTAGTGGCGCACGGTCGTAGGCGAAATCGCCATCTGTTGCGCGACTTCCTTGTGCGAGCGCCCTGCGCCGTAATAGCGGATCGCCGCGAGCTCGCGCGGGCTCAGGCGGTCGAGCAGCGAGCGCGGCCGCGCCTCGATCTGGAACAGCCCCGCAACCGGCACGCACTGGATTCGCAGCGCATCGCCGACGAACGGCTGGCCCGGCTGTCGCCGCAAGTGCGCGACGAGCGGCTCCGGCACGCGGGCGCCGGCCCATGCCGGCCACTCGGTACGCAGCACGTCGTCGAAACCGTGATCGGCATGGTGAAGCACGCCGAAGTTGTCGCACAGCGCACGCGCCGCCGGCGCGACCGTATCACCGCGTTCGCGCGTGAGTTGCGCGGCGCGATTGATCGTCAGCGCCGCCGCGAGATGCGGAATCACTTCCTCGAAGCGGCGCGCATCGTCGTCGCTGAACGGGCGGTTCAGGCCCTGGCGGTAGATCGACATGAACGTCGTCAGGCCGAACCGGCGATCGAGCGTGCACACGCACATCAGTTGCGCGAGCCCGTACTTCACGCACCAGTCGCGAAACCGGGCATCGAGACCCGGTTCGACGACCGACAACCGCACCGCGTGGCCGTGCGCGCCGCGCAGCGTGCGGTGCGCGAGCGGGTCGCAATCGCGCACGCGCTTCCAGTCGCTGAAGAACGCATGCGGCAACCGGTACAGGAAGCTGTTGTGCATCACCGGGCCCGTCGGCACGTGGGTCGCGACGCCCGTCCATGCGGCGTCGAACGGAACGAGCGCCTGCAGCAGCGAAAAGAAGCGGTATTCGAATTCGCCGATGCCGGACCGGGCGGCAACCGCGTACAGGTCGAGCAGCATCAGCCCGAGTTCGCGCTGCGACGCGTCACCGCGCGTGACGCCGTCGAAATCGGCGCGCCGGGACGGCAGAGGCGGCCAGGCGAAATCGTCGAGCACGATGGCGGCCGGCACGTCGCGCAGCGCATCGAGATCCTGCCCGATTTCCGTCGTGATCCTCACCTTCCGCTCCCCTGCCCGATCGGGCTGCTGATGTGCGCGACGACACCGGCCGATTATAGCGAGCGGTTTTTTTGACGGGCCACGGTGCCGGAACGGGCGCCAGCCCCATCCATTTGAACGGTGCACGGCAGGTTGCTGCTCCGCAGCACGCCGCGGCACGGCAGCGCGCCGTGTGCATGTCGTGCACCACGGGTTTTCCACACCGTTCATCTGTACGACTGTTCGAAGGTTTTCCCGCTGCGGACACTGCGTCGCGACAACACCAACGACAAACCGATGCAGGACGGTATGGAGAACCCCACGTGACGCAACCCCGCTTCATCCGCACGGCCGCGGCCGTCGCGACATTTGCCGCGTGCGGCGCTGCCGCGCACGCGCAGTCGAGTCTCACGCTGTACGGCGCGCTCGACGCCGGCGTGCAATACCTGACGCATGCCGACGGACGCCACTCGGCCGTGCAGCTGCAGAACTACGGCATCCTGCCTTCGCAGATCGGGCTGAAGGGCCACGAGGATCTCGGCGGCGGCTGGCGTGCGCTGTTCAAGCTCGAACAGGGCCTCAACCTCAACGACGGCACCGCGACCGTGCCCGGCTATGCATTCTTCCGCGGCGCGTACGTCGGCATCGCGGGGCCCGTCGGCACCGTCACGCTCGGCCGGCAGTTCAGCGTGCTGTTCGACAAGACGCTGTTCTACGACCCGCTCTGGTACGCGTCGTACAGTGGCCAGGGCGTCATCCTGCCGATGAACGCGAACTTCATCGACCACTCGGTCAAGTACCAGTCGCCGACGTTCGCCGGCTTCGACGTGGAGGCGCTTGCCGCGACGTCCGGCGTCGCCGGCAATACGCGCGCCGGACGCGTGCTCGAACTCGCCGGCCAGTACACGAGCAACGGCCTGTCGGTCAGCGCGGTGCTGCATCAGGCGCACGGCGATGTTTCCGCGGCCGACGACACGTCGTCGCGCCGCCGCGAACTCGGCACGCTCGCCGCGCGCTATGCGTTCGCCACACTGCCGCTCACCGTCCATGCGGGCGTCGAACGCCTGACCGGCGACCTCGACGCGGCGCGCACGATCGTCTGGGGTGGTGCGCGCTACCAGATGTCGAGCGAGATCGGCCTGAACGCGGGTGTCTATCACACCGACTCGCGCACGCCGGCGATCGGCCACCCGACGCTGTTCATCGCGAGCACCACGTACGCGCTGTCGAAACGCACCGTCACGTACGTGAACCTCGGCTACGCGCGCAACAGCGGCCAGAGTTCGCAAACCGTCTACGAATACGACCCGACGCCGCTCGCGGGTGCATCGCAGTTCGGCGCGATGGTCGGCATGTACCACCTGTTCTGATTTCCCCAACGAGATTCCGCCATGAAAACCCTGTCCCCGGATGCCGCACTCCCGCCCGCCGGCCGCGCATCGACCTTCGCGCGCTCGACGCTCGTCGCGCTTGTCGTGTTCGCGGCCATCACGCCGCTGCTGCTGCTCGTGGCGCCTGCCGTCGCGGGCCAGCTCGCGACGCAGCTCGGGTTGTCCGCGTCGCAGATCGGCACTTACTTCTTCGTCGAACTCGGCGCGTTCAGCCTGGCGACCGTGCCGTCGTACCTGTGGCTCGGGCGGGTCGACGCGCGCCGCGTCGCCGCATTCGCCATCGCGCTGTTCGGCGCGGGCAACCTGCTGACCGCGCTGTGGATGCCGGGCTTCGTCGCGCTGCTTGCGCTGCGCGCCGTTACCGCGCTCGGCGGCGGCTCGCTGATGGTGCTCTGCATGACGAGCGCCGCGACGAGCGAGAACAGCGACCGCGTGTACGGCCTGTGGGTCGTCGGCCAGTTAATCGCGGGCGCGATCGGCCTGTTCGTGCTGCCGCACGTGTTCGCGGCGTTCGGATTGCGCGCGTTGTATGTCGCGCTCGCCGCACTCGCGCTGCTCGCGGCGCCACTGTCGCGCGGCTTTCCGTCCTCACTGGGCGCGCGAGCAACACCCGCGCGCGACGCTGCGGCGCAGACACCTCAAAGCTTCGTCGTGCTCGCGATCGGCGCGGTGCTGACGTTCTATCTCGCGATCGGCAGCGTGTGGACGTTCGCAAGCCGCGCCGCGACCGAAGCCGGACTCGATCCGCAGTCGACCGGCAATGTACTCGCGATCGCGAGCGTGATGGGCATCGCCGGCGCGGCGCTCGCGTCCTGCGCGGGCGGCCGGCTTGCCCGGCGCGCGATGCTCGCGGCCGGTTACGCGCTGCTCGCGGCCTCGCTCGTCGCGCTCGCCGTGATGCGGCATGCCGGCGGCTACAGCGCGGCGATCTTCGCATTCAAGTTCGCGTGGACGTTCGTACTGCCGTTCATCCTCGCGACCGTCGCGCAGATCGACACGTCGGGGCGCCTCGTGGCCACGCTCAATTTCGTGATCGGCGCGGGCCTCGCGGCCGGCCCGCTGCTCGCCGGGCTGATGCTCGACGCCGGCGGCACGATGCGCGCGCTGTTCTCGGCCGCGACGGCCGTCGCGATCGTGTCGTTCGCCGCACTGCGCCACATCGACCGCCGGACGCACCCTTCCATTTCCACCCAACCGTGACAGGTCACGCACATCCATGAATCGCACTGCCTTCTTCACCGACGAACGCACTTTCTGGCATACCGGCGGCACGCACGCGCTGTTCTTCCCGGTCGGCGGCTGGGTCCAGCCGCCGTCGAGCGCGGGCTACGCGGAATCGCCCGATTCGAAGCGGCGCTTCCTGTCGCTCGTGCAGGCCTCGGGCCTGGCCGCGCAGCTCGACCTGCGCGGTGCCGAGCCGGCCACGACCGCCGACCTGCTGCGCATTCACCCCGCGCACTATCTCGACGCGTTCCGCGCACTCAGCGATGCGAATGGCGGCGACCTCGGCGACCTCGCACCGTTCGGCAAGGGCAGCTACGAGATCGCCGCGCTGTCCGCCGGACTCGCGATCGCGGCCGTCGACACGGTCCTCGGCGAGCGTGCGGCAAACGCATTCTCGCTGTCGCGCCCACCCGGCCATCATTGCCTGCGCGATCGCCCGATGGGCTTCTGCCTGCTGGCGAACATCCCGATCGCGATCGAGGCCGCCCGCGCGAAACACGGCATCGAGCGCGTCGCGGTGATCGACTGGGACGTGCATCATGGCAACGGCACGCAGTCGATCTACTACGACGATCCGGACACGCTGACGATCTCGCTGCATCAGGACCGCTGCTTCCCGCCCGGCTACAGCGGCGCCGACGACCGCGGCGAAGGCGCAGGTGTCGGTGCGAACCTGAACGTGCCGCTGCTCGCGGGTAGCGGCGACGATGCGTATCGCTACGCGTTCGAGCGAATCGTGCTGCCGGCGCTGGAGCGATTCCGGCCCGAGCTCGTCGTGATCGCGAGCGGCCTCGACGCGAGCGCGGTCGATCCGCTCGCGCGCATGCAGCTGCATACCGACAGCTACCGGTTCATGACACGGGCGGTGAAGGAAGCCGCCCAACGCCATTGCGGCGGGCGGCTCGTGATCGTGCACGAAGGCGGCTATTCGGAGGCGTACGTGCCGTTCTGCGGGCTCGCGATCGTCGAGGCGCTGGCGGGGGTTCGCACCGACGTCGCCGATCCGATGCTCGACCTCGCGATCGCGCAGCAGCCGGGCGAACGGTTCGTCGCGTTCCAGCGGGAATTGCTCGACGAACTGGCTACGTCGTTCGGGCTGTAAAGCGCGCCGGCGGACGCGACGAGGGCCGGCCGGCGCCGGCCCTCTTGCGCGATCGGGGCGGATGGGGTTTCCTGTGCCTTTATCCCCGTTTCGGCCCGAAGCCGCACTCTTCCGATGAAATCGTCCCCGCGCGATAACAATGACGATGCCAAGGCGCGCCGCCAGCCTTCGAAGCTGGTCCTGAACATCGCCGCCGTGACGGTCGGCCTCATCACGTTCGCGATCGGCGCGGCGTGGGTGATCTATAGCTGGGTCGTCGATCGCGAAGCGCAGTATTTCGCGATCCCGCTGGTGTTCTCGGTGCCGGTGATCGTGGCGGTCGCGATCCGGAGCTTCTGGGAATAAGCGCGCCTGGAATGATGAAGCGCCGCGGGTCGGGCGACGCGCGGCGCTGGGTGCCGGACTTGTTTCAGATGAAGCGGGAATTCCCGCAGTTCGCTTGCGGGCCGGTCACAGGCCCGAGGACGTACACGGATCGGGGACTGTGCCCCGGGTCCCGCCGATAACGAGGGTGGGCCCAGTGCCGGTCAGGAACCTGGCGGCCGCTATCAGCACACGTTCCGTCGTCAACGACTCATCGCTCGAAATCTGCCGCTTCGAGTAGGCGTAACACTCCGGGGGCATGACGAACCGCTGCACCGGCTTGGCGCTCCACGCTATGTTGTCGGCGGGCGTCGTGGCAAATGCCGGCGCAGCGAGTATCAGCGCCAGTACGAAAAGCGGAACGCGGACGGTGTTTTTCATCGATGGCCCTCGGCGTAATTGTGTTTCTTATAGGGGAAGCGAACACAATATTACACGCGGCACGAATATTCGCCCACCGCTTGCCCCGGCTCTCGTACCGGGAAAAACACCGGCATCAACAAAAAAGCGCTGCGGTCAATCGACCGACAGCGCTTTTGGGTGAACGGCCCCGGACTGAGGCGCATTCGACTTCTGGTGCGTGAGGCCGGACTCGAACCGGCACACCCTTGCGGGCGTCAGGACCTAAACCTGGTGCGTCTACCAATTTCGCCACTCACGCGCATTTCTGTCGCCTGACCACGCGGCACGAAAGATGCGTGACCACGCGCCCGGGACATCGCGCCGGCTTGTAACCGGCACGCCCGATCAGGCGAGCGCGAGATTCTACCCGATCCGTGCGGGCTTGTCTCGCCCCGCCGGCACCCGTCGTGCAGCGGTGCTAGAATGCCGCGCTCGACGTTTCGGCACCGCGCCGCCGCGCGTCCCCGAACCCGCCCCCACACGATTCCGCCCGTGAACTTCGACGACTACTGTCAGCAAAAGGCCGCCCCTGCGGGCTCCAGCGTCTACTACGCGCTGCGTCAGGCGCCGCTCGCCACGCAGCCGCGTCTGACTGCGCTATTCGCGCTGCGCCGCGAACTCGAGGAAACCGTCAAGGAAACCAGCGACCCGACCGTCGGACACACGAAGCTCGCGTGGTGGCACAAGGAACTCGCGGCGCTGGCCGACGGTCAGCCGTCGCACCCGGTCACGAAGGCGCTTGCGCAGCATCATCCGGCGATCGCCGCCGAGGCCGACGCATTGCGTACGCTCGTCAACGGTTACGGGATGGATCTCGAACAGGCGCGCTACCTCGATTTCGCGAACCTGCAGCGTTATATCGCGCAGGCCGGCGGCACCTTCGCGTCGCTGGTCGCACGCGCAAGTTCGCCAAACCCGGCGGAACCGCAACCGTGGGCCGCGGACGCCGGCCGCGCACTGATGCTCGCGCAGTTCGTGCAGGACCTCGGCAACGATGCGCGCCACGGCCGCATCTACCTGCCGATCGACGAACTGCAGCGTTACAACGTGACCGCGGCCGATCTGCTGAACCGCCGCTACAGCCCGGCCTTCACCGAATTGCTGCAATTCCAAACGACCCGCGCGCGCGAAGCACTCGTGGCCGCCGAAGCGGCGATCCCGGCATCCGAACGCCGCGCCCAGCGCACGCTGCGCGCGCAGATCGCACTGGCCGGCTCGCTGCTCGACGAAATCGAGCGCGACGGCTACCAGGTGCTGCATCAGCGCATCGCGCTGACACCGATCCGCAAGCTGTGGATCGCGTGGCGCGCCGCGCGCCGCCGCTGATCTCCACGCCTCACGCCTTCAGCAACGGCAGCGTATCGAAGCGCTGCTGCAGCACGCGCGTTGCATCGAGCCCCCACCACGGCCCGAGCACGGTCGCGTAGAGCTGGCGGAAATCGACCGCGACCGGCAGGTTGCCGTTGCCGTCGAGCCGCCCGAGCGCCGGCGGCGCACCGTACAGCCCGCCGGCCACGCGGCCGCCCATCACGAAATGCGGCGCGGCCGTGCCGTGATCGGTGCCGTTGCTCTGGTTCTCGCGCACGCGCCGCCCGAATTCCGCATAGGTCATCACGAGCGTCTGGTTCCAGCGCCCGAGTTCGATCAACGCGCCGCGCATCGCGCTCATCCCTTCCGCGAACTGCTTGAGCAGCGCAGCCTGCTGCCCCGGCTGGTTCTGGTGCGTATCGAAGCCGTTGAGCGTCAGGCGCAGCACCGCGACACCATCCTGCGCACCAGGCCCGGACGCTTCGCACGCGGCCAGCACCTGCATCGCGGTCTTGACCGACGTGCCGAACGCGCCGGCCGGAAAGGCGGTCCTGAATTCACGCATCCCGCCGCGCGGACGCAGCCGGTCGGCCGCCTTCACGATGTCGTTCTCGACGTCGATGATGTGTGCGAGCGCGGGGTTCTGTTCGCGCAGTGACGACGGCTCGGCAAGCCGGGCCGCACGAATGAACTGCGCGGGATTGACGAGCGCGATCGCTCGCGCACCGTTCGAGAGCGGCCCCATCTCGGCGCTGCCGAGCACGACGCCGTCGGCCGCGAAACCGGGCGGCACGGGCGCCTGCGCGAACGTGCGCGTCAGCCAGCCTTCGTGCAGATATTGATCCGAGCGCGACGCGGTATCCCAGATCTCGATCGAGCGGAAATGCGACAGGTTCGGCTGCGGGTAGCCGACACCCTGCACGACCGCGACCTGCCCGTCGCGCCACAGCGGCATCAGCGACGCAAGCGATGGATGCAGCCCCGTGTGCGCGTCGAGTTGCAGCACCTGCTCGCGCTTGATGCCGATGCTGCGGCGGAACTGGTAATAGAGCGGGTCCGCATACGGCACTACCGTGTTGAGGCCGTCGTTGCCGCCCTTCAGCTCGACGAGGATCAGCACGTTCGCGTACCCGGCCGCCGCTTGGCGCCCCGCCTGTGTCACGGAAGCGGCCATCGCAGGCGCCTGCCACATCGACACGCCGGCCGCGGCCGCCGCGCCCGTCAGCGTCAGAAAATCACGTCGGTTCATCGCGCATCCTTTGGTTCACCGCCCGGCGTCTTTGCCGCACCGGCTCCCCGCTTCATCGTCGTTCGAATCATTTCAGTTGATAGGCCGGATCCATCAGCAGCGCCTCGAGATACGCGCTGCCGGTCGAATCCGTGTCGATCGCAGCGACCGGCGACATTTGCAGCACCGCATGCTGCAGCTGAAGCTCGGTCGACAAACCGGCAATCGCCTGCGGCCGCGCGCGATATTGCGAAAGCCAGCGTTCGAGGTCGAATCGCAGGCCGGCGCGCGCGGGCTTGGCAGGCGTGCCGTGCATGCCGGCGTTGGATGCCGTATCGACCACCGGCATCGCATGTGCGCGGCCATTCGGCGCATTCGGCGGCGGCACCATCGCATGCGCCGGCGGGTGCATGCCGGCCGTCTCCGTCGCGCGGAACAGCTGCTCGACGAACTGCTTGCGCGCGAGCAGCGTGGTGCTGTTGATCCACAGCGCGCCGCCCGGCCAGCCCTTCACGTTCGGCGGATAGAACAGGTTCTGCCCGAGCGTGCGCACGGTGTTCGCGAGCATCTGCGGATCGCCGTACGACACGTCGAACAGCCGCACCGACCCGACGACGAATTCCGCCGGCGACTTGACGAGCACGCCGCGATTGCGAGGATCCCAGAAGGCGTCGGTCGACCACAACGCGGCGAGCGCCGCCCGAATGTCGTAGCCGCTCGAGCGAAACCGGTCGGCCACCGCATCGAGCGCGCCAGGATCGGGGGTATCCGACACGAACTCGCGCCACAGCTTGGCGGCGATGAAACGCGCGGTACCGGGCCGCTTCAGCAGGATGTCGAGAAAGCCGTCGCCATCGAACGGCCCCGTTTCGCCGAGGATCGTCTTGTCGCCGGCGTCGTGCAAATCCGGCCGAACCTCGAAGCGATAAGTATCGGGATCGACTGTCCAGCCCGTCATCGCACGCGCGGCCTCGGTCACGTCGTATTGCGTGTAATGCCCTTCGCCGAGCGTGAACAGTTCCATCACCTCGCGCGCGAAATTCTCGTTCGGGCGCCCCTTGCGATTGCTCGCGCCATCGAGGTACTGCAGCATCGCCGGATCCTTCGCGACCGCATGCAGCAACACGCCGAAGTTGCCGAGCGCCTCGCGGCGAAACAGCGCGTTCTGCGCCGCCATCGTCTGCGGATAAGGCACCTTGTCCTGACCCGACGTGAAGTGCCCGTGCCAGAACAGCGTCATGCGCTCGGTGAGCGGCGACGGCGTGACGATCATCTCGTTGACCCACGCCGCGCGTAGCGCATCGTACCGGACGTTGCGCTCGCGCTGCTCGTCGCGCCGCATGTCGGGCGTCAGCGCCTGGCGCTGCGCGCGCGTCGGCGGCAACTCGGCGATCCAGTCGGGCCAGGTCGTGATGGGGTCGCGGCGAACGTTGCCGAGCGTGTCGGCCACGACCTGCGCGCGCGTCATGCCGACGACGCGCGCGACATCGGCGGGCGCGGGAGAAAATCCGGTACGACTCAGGAAAAACAATGCATCGTCGGCGTCGAGCGGCGACTGCATGGCGGGCGACGGCGCCGGTGCGGCAGCGTTCGCTTTCATCGTCATGGACTCCCGGAGCGCACCGGCGGTGCGGATGCCGGTACAACGGCAATCGGCAGGCGAAAGTTGACGGAAAAATTGCTACGAAACTTTTCCGCGCGGTGAATTCCGCGCAGGGAGAAAGACGGCGTGTCAGCGCTTGTACAGCTCGCGAACGGCGTCCTCGATGTGCTGGCGCAAAAGGTGGCGTTCCTCGGGCGTCATGTGCCCGTCGCGGCGGCGCTGTTCGAGATCGGGAGGCACGGCGGAACGGACCGTCGTCTCGGCGGTACGATCCGACTGCGGCGCTTTGCCGCGCGGCAGCTTGCGCGACGATGCGCCCTGCTCGGGGCGCTGCGCATACGCGAAGTTCGACGCATACGGACCGGCAAGCGCGATCGTCAGCATCAGTGCAATCCGGGCAGATCGCATGACCGTCCTCGCTTCTTTGGTCGATTTGTTCCCTTCGTCACGCGGCAACCGGTTACCTCTGGTACTTGAAAAACCCTGCGGAATTCGGGTGTGCAAAGATGAATGATGGAGTGCAGGGGAGTATCTACCGAATTTCGGCTTCGAGTAAAGGAATCTCTATAGCCTGCCTTTACTCGGCGCGACACTACGGGTAAATTTTGTAACCGACTGTAACGCACGAAAATACGCGGCCGTGCGCCAATTCCCATTCGCGATAAGATGCCGATCATGGAAACGAAAAACCCCTCCAAGATTCTCGTCGTCGACGACGACCCGCGCCTGCGCGACCTGCTGCGCCGCTATCTCGGCGAGCAGGGTTTCAATGTCTACGTCGCGGAAAACGCGACCGCAATGAACAAGCTCTGGGTACGCGAGCGTTTCGACCTGCTCGTGCTCGACCTGATGCTCCCGGGCGAAGACGGCCTGTCGATCTGCCGCCGCCTGCGCGGCAGCAACGACCGCACGCCGATCATCATGCTCACCGCGAAGGGCGAGGATGTGGATCGCATCGTCGGCCTCGAGATGGGCGCCGACGATTACCTGCCGAAGCCGTTCAACCCGCGCGAACTCGTGGCGCGCATTCATGCGGTGCTGCGCCGCCAGGCGCCGGCCGAACTGCCGGGTGCGCCGTCGGAAACCACCGAGGTGTTCGAGTTCGGCGAGTTCTCGCTGAACCTCGCCACGCGCACGCTGACGAAATCCGGCCAGGAAATTCCGCTCACCACCGGCGAATTCTCGGTGCTGAAGGTGTTCGCGCGTCATCCGCGCCAGCCGCTGTCGCGCGAAAAGCTGATGGAGCTCGCACGCGGCCGTGAATACGAAGTGTTCGACCGCAGCCTCGACGTGCAGATCTCGCGGCTGCGCAAGCTGATCGAACCCGATCCGGGCAGCCCGCGTTTCATCCAGACCGTCTGGGGCCTCGGCTACGTGTTCATCCCGGACGGCGCCGCCTGATCTTTTTCCTTTCCGGTTTCGCCCGCCCACGGCCCGTCCCATGCGTATCGACCGGCGCCTCCTGCAGCTCGCGTTCGGCGGGCTGTTCTGGCGCACCTTCCTGCTGATCGCGCTGCTGATCTCGGTCAGTCTCGCCGCGTGGTTCCAGAGCTTTCGCGTGATCGAGCGCGAGCCGCGTGCACAGCGCGTGGCTCTCCAGCTCGTCGCGATCGTGAAGCTCACGCGCACCGCCCTGCTCTATTCCGATCCCGATTTGCGGCGCGCGCTGCTGCAGGATCTCGAGAGCAACGAGGGCGTGCGCGTTTACCCGCGCGAGAAAACCGACAAGTTCAAGCTGCAGCCCGACGAATCGCTGAACCGCCTGATCGAACACGACATCCGCAGCCGCCTCGGCGACGATACCGTGATCGCCCAGTCGGTCAACGACATTCCCGGCGTGTGGATCAGCTTCAAGATCGACGACGACGATTACTGGGTCGCGCTCGACCGCGACCAGCTCGACAGCGTCACGGGCCTGCAGTGGGCCGGCTGGGGGCTGTTCGCGCTCGCGTTGTCGCTGTTCGGCTCAGCGTTCATCACCAGCCTGGTGAACCGGCCGTTCTCGCGGCTCGCGCTTGCCGCGCGGCAGATCGGCTCGGGCCAGACACCCGAGCTGCTGCCCGAGCGCGGGATGGGCGTCGCGGCCGAGACCAACCGCAGCTTCAACCAGATGGTGCGCGACCTCGAACAGCTCGAGGCCGACCGCGCGCTGATGCTCGCGGGCATCTCGCATGACCTGCGCACGCCGCTCGCGCGGCTGCGGCTCGAAACCGAGATGAGCCCGTCCGACCAGGCGACCAAGGACGCGATGGTCGACGACATCGAGCAGATGGACCGCATCATCGCGGCCTTCATCGACTACGCGCGCCCGTCGCAACGCAAACCGGAGCCCGTCGATCTATCGTCGATCGCGCAGGAAGTCGCCGCCCGCGTGTCGGGCGAGGATGGCGTCGAGATCCGCACACGGCTCGCGCCGAGCGCGGTGATCGAAGCCGACGAGACCGACATGCGCCGCGTGATCGGCAACCTCGTCGAGAACGCGCGCAAGTACGGCCAGAGCAAGCAGGACGGCGTGTCGCGCATCACGCTCGAGACACGCGTGTCGCACGCGCGCGTCGAGCTGTCGGTGAGCGACGAAGGCCCCGGCATCCCCGAGGATCAACTGCCGCTCGTGATGCGGCCGTTCTACCGCGTCGACACCGCCCGCACCAAGGCGGACGGCACGGGCCTCGGGATGGCGATCGTGCTGCGCCTGGTCGGCCGCTATCGCGGCGCGCTGCGCCTGCGCAACCGCAACCCGGAAGCGGGCCTCGAAGTCACGCTCGAATTCCCCGGCGCCGGCAAGGCGCGTGCGACTGCGTGACGCGCTCGCGCACGCTTCTTGCGCTGCACACTATCGATCCGGTTGAAAAAAGCTATGAGGATCGTTAGTCAAAATCTATTGAATCGCCTAACTAATAGTGTTATAGTTTTGCCCATGCTGTCACACCATCGTTGCAGCACCGAGGTAGCTTGACTCAGTCTTCTTCCCAACTCATACAGGAGTATCCGCATGAAAACCGTGGGCGATAAACTCGAAGCTTTCACCGTCGTAGCCGCGAAGCCGGGCTTCAACAATCACGAGGAAAACGGCCAGTCGGCATTCGAGACCGTCACCGAAGCGTCGTTCCCGGGCAAGTGGAAGATCATCTACTTCTATCCGAAGGATTTCACGTTCGTGTGCCCGACGGAAATCGTCGAATTCGCGAAGCTCACGAAGCAGTTCGAAGAGCGCGATGCCATCCTGCTGGGCGGCAGCTCGGACAACGAATTCGTCAAGCTCGCATGGCGCCGTGAACATAAGGACCTCGACAAGCTGAACCACTACTCGTTCGGCGACGTCAAGGGCGAGCTGATCGACCAGCTCGGCGTGCGCGACAAGGAAGCCGGCGTGGCCCTGCGTGCAACGTTCATCGTCGATCCGGACAACACGATCCAGCACGTTTCGGTGAACAACCTGAACGTCGGCCGCAGCCCGGAAGAAGTCCTGCGGATTCTGGACGGCCTGCAAACGGACGAACTGTGCCCGTGCAACCGTGCAGTCGGCGGCGCAACGCTGTAAGCGCATCGATGCACGAAGCCCGCGGCGCACGTCCTGCCTGCGGGCTTTTTTAACGGCCAACCCATAGGAGATATCAATGGAATTCATCGACTCGATTAAGGCACGTATCCCCGACTACGCGAAGGACATTCGCCTGAACCTCGACGGCACGATCTCGCGCTCGTCGCTCGAAGGCACCGACGCGGTCGGCGTCGCGCTGGCGGCGGCCATCGCGGCGAAGAGCACGGTGCTCATCAAGACGATCCGCGAAGCCGGCGTCCTGTCGCCCGAAGAGACGAACGCCGTGCTGACGGCAGCCGCGCTGATGGGGATGAACAACACCTGGTATCCGTATGTCGAGATGGCCGACGATGCAGACCTGAAGACGCAACGCGCCGAGCTGCGGATGGGCGCGTATGCGACGCACGGTGGCGTCGACAAGCGCAAGTTCGAGATGTACGCGCTCGCCGCGTCGATCGTCGGCAAGTGCCACTTCTGCGTGAAGTCGCACTATGCGCTGCTGAAGAACGAGCAAGGGATGACCGTTACGCAGCTGCGCGACGTCGGCCGCATCGCGTCGGTGATCAACGCCGCCGCGCAAGTGATCGCCGCGGAAGGCGAATAAGCGGTTGCACCGCCCGGCCGGCAACCGCGCCGGCCCGGCAGTCGCTCCAAACGAAAATGCCACGCATCCGCGTGGCATTTTTCATTTCAGCAGCGCGGCGCGGCGGGCGAACCGCGCGCCGCCGCAGCCTCGCGTCAGCCGCCCTGCTTCACCAGCAGTGCGGCGGCCTGCGCCTCGATCCCTTCGCCGCGGCCGAGATAGCCGAGCTTCTCGTTGGTCTTCGCCTTCACGTTCACGCGATCGAGCGGCAGCCCGAGATCGGCCGCGATGTTCGCGCGCATCCCGTCGATATGCGGCGCCAGCTTCGGCGCCTGGGCGATCACGGTGCTGTCGACGTTCTGGATCGTGAAACCGGCCGCCTTGATGCGTGCGGCGCACTCGCGCAGCAGCACGCGGCTGTCGGCCCCCTTGAACGCCGCGTCCGTGTCGGAGAAATGGCGGCCGATGTCGCCGAGCGCCGCCGCGCCGAACAGCGCATCGGTGATCGCGTGCAACAGCACGTCCGCATCCGAGTGGCCGAGCAGGCCGCGTTCGTACGGAATCGTCACACCGCCGATGATGAGGGCGCGCCCCTCGACGAGCTGGTGCACGTCGTAGCCTTGTCCGATTCTGAAATCCATGCGTATTCCGATTGTGAGGGGGTGAATGTCAGGAAGCGTTCGTGGAACGCGCGAGGATCGCTTCCGCAAGCGCGAAATCTTCCGGGTACGTGACCTTGAAATTGCGCAGGCTGCCCTGCACGACGCGCGGCGTATGGCCGGCCCATTCGATCGCGCTCGCTTCGTCGGTCAGGTCGTGCCCTTCGCGCTGCGCGCGCAGGATCGCCTCGCGCAGCATGCCGATGCGGAACATCTGCGGCGTCTGCGCCTGCCACAGCGCGTCGCGCGACTCGGTGCGCGCGATCGCGTCGCCGCCGGCCGGCACGCGCTTGAGCGTATCGGCCACCGGCAGCGCGACGATGCCGCCGACCGGATCGTCCTTCAGCGTTGCGACGAGCGTACGGATCAGTTCCGGCGTGATGCCCGGGCGGGCGGCGTCGTGCACCAGCACCCAGTCGTGGTCGGTCGCGCCGAATTCGGCCAGTTCGAGCAGCCCGTTCAGCACCGACGCCTGGCGCGAACCGCCGCCGCAGCGGCGCACCGCGAAGCGCAGGCCCGCGAAGCGGCGCGCGTCGAAATGGGAATCGTCGGGCGCGAGGACGACGAGCGTCTGCGCGAATTCGCTGCACGCGTCGAACGCGGCAAGCGTGTAGTGCAGCAGCGCGCGGCCGGCCAGCGTGCGGTATTGCTTCGGCACGGCCGAGCCGGAACGGCTGCCGGTGCCGGCGCAGGGAATCAGGGCGAAAAGTCGGGGAGTCACGAAGGGAAACGCCGGTAAGATGAAATCGAGAAGCGGATTTTATAATAGGTCTTTCGTCTCGACCGGCGCACCGCGATGCGCCCGTGCACGCCACCCCTGTCGTCCCTATGCCAGATAACGCTTCCACCCCGTCCGCCTCGCCCGTTGCCCGCGTCAAGCCCGGCCAGCGCTTCGCCTTCGACGGCGCGCATGGTTCCGCCGACGCGCTCGCCATCGCCCGTTATCTCGCCGACAACCGCCAGGACGTGCCGCTCCTTGCGGTGATCTGCGCGAACGCGGTCGACGCGCAGCGGCTCTCGCAGGAAATCCGCTACTTTTCACCCGACGCGCGCGTGCGCCTGCTGCCGGACTGGGAAACGCTGCCGTACGACACGTTCTCGCCGCACCAGGACCTCGTGTCCGAACGTCTCGCGACGCTGCACGACCTCGGCGAGGGCCGCTGCGACATCCTGCTCGTACCCGCGACCACCGCGCTGTACCGGATGCCGCCTGCGTCTTTCATGGCCGCGTACACGTTCGCATTCGCGCAGGGCGAGCGGCTCGACGAGGCGAAGCTGAAGGCGCAGCTCACGCTGGCCGGCTACGAGCACGTAAGCCAGGTCGTGCGGCCCGGCGAATACTGCGTGCGCGGATCGCTGATCGACCTGTACCCGATGGGCTCGCCGCTGCCGTACCGGATCGACCTGTTCGACGACCAGGTCGACTCGATCCGCGCGTTCGACCCGGACACGCAGCGCAGCCTCTACCCGGTGCGCGACGTGCGTCTTTTGCCCGGCCGCGAGTTCCCGTTCGACGAAGCCGCGCGCACGGCCTTCCGCAGCCGCTGGCGCGAAACCTTCGAAGGCGACCCGAGCCGCGCGCCGATCTACAAGGACATCGGCAACGGCGTGCCGTCGGCCGGCATCGAGTACTACCTGCCGCTGTTCTTCGACGAAACCGCCACGCTGTTCCACTACCTGCCGCAGGATGCGCACCTCGTGTTCACCGGCGATCTCGAAGCGTCGATCCGCCGCTTCACGGCCGATACGAAGCAGCGCCATGCGTTCCTCGCGCACGATCGCGAGCGGCCGATCCTCGAACCGCAGCGCCTGTTCCTGTCCGACGAGGATTTCTTCGCATTCGCGAAGCCGTTCGCGCGCGTCGTGCTCCCGGCGCAGCCGGCCGGCGGCTGGGCAACGGGCCTGCCCGAACTCACGGTCGATCGCCATGCCGACGATCCGCTCGCCGCGCTGCGCACCTTCGTCGAATCGTCGGGCAAGCGCGTGCTGCTGACCGTCGAATCGGCCGGCCGCCGCGAGACGATCCTCCAACTGCTCGCCGAACACCATCTGCGCCCCACATCGAACGACCACTTCGCCGGCTGGCTCGAGAGCGACGCACGCTTCGCGCTCGGCGTCGCGCCGCTCTCGAACGGCTTCGCGGTGCCGGGCGAAGGCTACGCGATCGTCACCGAGACCGAACTGTACGGCGCGCTCGGCCGCCGCGCGGGCCGCCGCCGGCAGGAACAGGCGAGCAACGTCGACGCGATGGTGCGCGACCTGTCGGAGCTGAAGGTGGGCGACCCGGTCGTCCACGCGCAGCACGGCATCGGCCGCTACATGGGCCTCGTGTCGATGGATCTCGGCGAAGGCGAGACGGAATTCCTGCATCTCGAATACTCGGGCGACAGCAAGCTCTACGTGCCGGTCGCGCAATTGCACGTGATCTCGCGCTACAGCGGCGCCGATCCCGACAGCGCGCCGCTGCACGCGCTCGGCTCCGGCCAGTGGGAGCGCGCGAAGCGCAAGGCCGCGCAGCAGATCCGCGATACGGCCGCCGAGCTGCTGAACCTGTACGCGCGCCGCGCGGCCCGCGAAGGCCACGCGTTCTCGCTCGATCCGCGCGACTACGTGAAGTTCGCGGAAAGCTTCGGCTTCGAGGAAACGCCCGACCAGGCGGCCGCCATCGCGGCCGTGATCGGCGACATGACGAGCGGCAAGCCGATGGACCGCCTCGTGTGCGGCGACGTCGGCTTCGGCAAGACCGAGGTCGCGCTGCGCGCCGCGTTCATCGCGGTGCTGGGCGGCAAGCAGGTCGCGCTGCTGTCGCCGACCACGCTGCTCGCCGAGCAGCACACGCAGACCTTCGCCGACCGCTTCGCCGACTGGCCGGTGCGGATCGTCGAGCTGTCGCGCTTCAAGACCACGAAGGAAGTCAACGCGGCGATCGCGCAGATCAACGAAGGCAGCGTCGACATCGTGATCGGCACGCACAAGCTGCTGTCGTCGGACGTGCAGTTCAAGCGCCTCGGCCTCGTGATCATCGACGAGGAACACCGTTTCGGCGTGCGCCAGAAGGAAGCGCTGAAGGCGCTGCGTGCGGAAGTCGACGTGCTGACGCTCACCGCCACGCCGATCCCGCGCACGCTCGGGATGGCGCTCGAAGGGCTGCGCGATTTCTCGGTCATTGCAACCGCGCCGCAGAAGCGGCTCGCGATCAAGACCTTCGTGCGCCGCGAGGAAGAAAGCGTGATCCGCGAGGCGATGCTGCGCGAGCTGAAGCGCGGCGGCCAGGTGTACTTCCTGCACAACGAGGTCGAGACGATCGAGAACCGCAAGGCGATGCTCGAGGCGCTCGTACCGGAAGCCCGCATCGTGATCGCGCACGGCCAGATGCACGAACGCGAGCTCGAACGCGTGATGCGCGATTTCGTCGCGCAGCGCGCGAACGTGCTGCTGTGTACGACCATCATCGAGACCGGCATCGACGTGCCGAGCGCGAACACGATCATCATGCACCGCGCGGACAAGTTCGGCCTCGCGCAGCTCCACCAGCTGCGCGGCCGCGTCGGCCGCTCGCATCACCAGGCCTATGCGTACCTGCTGGTCCACGATCCGCAGGCGCTGACCAAGCAGGCGCAGCGCCGGCTGGAAGCGATCCAGCAGATGGAGGAACTGGGCTCCGGCTTCTATCTTGCGATGCACGACCTCGAGATCCGCGGCACCGGCGAAGTGCTGGGCGACAAGCAGTCGGGCGAGATCCACGAGATCGGCTTCCAGCTCTATACGGACATGCTGAACGACGCGGTGAAGGCGCTGAAGAACGGCAAGGAGCCCGACCTCACCGCCCCGCTCGCCGCGACGACGGAAATCAACCTGCACGCGCCGGCGATCCTGCCGGCCGACTACTGCGCGGACGTGCAGGAGCGGCTGTCGCTGTACAAGCGGCTCGCGAACTGCGAGCACGGCGACGCGATCGACGGTATCCAGGAAGAGCTGATCGACCGCTTCGGCAAGCTGCCGCCGCAGGCGCACGCGCTCGTCGAGACGCACCGGCTGCGGATCGCCGCGAAGCCGCTCGGCATCGTGAAGATCGATGCGAGCGAGGTGGCGATCGGGCTGCAGTTCGAGCCGAATCCGCCGATCGATCCGATGCGGATCATCGAGATGGTGCAGAAGCATCGGCACATCAAGCTCGCGGGCCAGGACAAGCTGCGCATCGAGACGCGCTCGCCCGATCTCGCGATCCGCGTGTCGACGATCAAGGAAACCCTGCGCGCGCTCGGACCCAAGCAGGGAGCGACTGCCGCGGTGCGCTGACGCGATACTGACGGGTGCGGCGTTGCTGCACCGCACTGCGCCCGATGCGGGCGGGCCGACGCGTTTTTGAGTATGATTTTCCCATTCATCAGACGGAGTTTTGCCATGTCCACTCTCGACGCGACAGCGCCGTCCGCCGCAACCCAAGGCGACGCGTCGCTCGTCAGCCTGCCCTGGATCAAGCAACTGGTGTCGATCGACACGACGAGCCGTGTGCCGAACCTCGGCCTGATCGAAACGGTGCGCGACGCGCTCGCCGCGAAGGGCATCGCATCGACGATCACGCACGATCCGCGCGACGGCTGGGCGAACCTGTTCGCGACCGTGCCCGCGCACGACGGCTCGACGAACGGCGGCATCGTGCTGTCCGGGCATACCGACGTCGTGCCGGTCGACGGCCAGCAATGGGACAGCAACCCGTTCGCGCCGGAAATCCGCGACGGCCGCCTGTACGGCCGCGGCACCTGCGACATGAAGGGCTTCATCGGCGCGGCGCTCGCGCTGCTGCCCGAGATGCAGGCGACGAAGCTCGCGAAGCCGATTCATTTCGCGCTGTCCTACGACGAGGAAATCGGCTGCGCAGGCGCGCCGCTGATGATTGCGGATCTCGTCAAGCGCGGCGTGCAACCGTCCGGCTGCATCGTCGGCGAGCCGACCAGCATGCGGCCGATCATCGCGCACAAGGGGATCAATGCGTACCGCTGCTGCGTGCGCGGCCACGCGGCGCATTCGTCGCTGACGCCGAAGGGGCTGAACGCGATCGAGTACGCGGCGCGCCTCATTTGCCACATCCGCGACATCGCCGAGCGCTTTCGCGCCGAAGGCCCGTTCGACGAACTGTACGACGTGCCGTTCACGACCGCGCAGACGAGCACGATCCAGGGCGGCAACGCGATCAACACGGTGCCGGCCGAGTGCCGCTTCGACTTCGAGTTCCGCAACCTGCCGACGCTCGATCCCGAGCAGATCTTCACGCGCATCGAAGCGTATGCACGGGACACGCTGCTGCCGCAGATGCTTCGCGAGCATCCGAATGCCGCGATCGAATTCTCGAAGATCGCCGCGGCGCCCGGCCTCGACGCCACCGAACAGGCCGCGATCACGCAGCTCGTGCGCGCGCTGACGGCCGACCAGGACAAGCGCAAGGTCGCCTATGGCACCGAGGCCGGTTTGTTCCAACGTGCGGGCATCCCGAGCGTCGTGTGCGGGCCCGGCAACATCGAGCAGGCGCACAAGCCGAACGAATATGTCGAGCTTGCGCAGCTCGCCGGCTGCGAGCAGTTCCTGCACAAGTTCATCCGCAGCATGTCGGTCGACGCGCACTGACTGCCCCCCGCCACGCCGGCCCGCGTGTGCGGGCCGGCCCACTTCGCCACCCGCCACGTCATGTCGACTGAACAACAGGGCACCGCCCATACGACGATCGACGGCGAGCCGATTCCGACGCTCGACGAAATCGCCGCGCAGCATTTCGCGCTGTCGCCGTGGGTCGCGCGCACGCCCGTGTTCGAGCGCGCCGACCTGCCTTCCCTCGAAGGCACGCACGTCAACTTCAAGTTCGAGCTGCTGCAGGTGAGCGGCAGCTTCAAGGCGCGGGGCGCGTTCACGCACCTGCTCGCGCTCGACGAAGCCCGCAAGAACGCCGGCGTCACCTGCGTGTCGGCCGGCAATCACGCGGCGGCCGTCGCGTATGCGGCGATGCGGCTCGGCAGCAGCGCCAAGGTCGTGATGTTCCACACCGCAAGCCCGTCGCGCATCGCGCAGTGCAAGCAGTACCGCGCGGAAGTCGTGCTGGCCGGCAGCGCGTCGCAGGCATTCGACCTGGTCCGGCGGATCGAGGCCGAGGAAGGCCGCTTCTTCATCCATCCGTTCAACGGCTATCACACGATTCTCGGCACCGCGACGCTCGGCTACGAATGGGCGACGCAGACTCCGGACCTCGACGCGGTGATCGTGCCGATCGGCGGCGGCGGGCTCGCGGCCGGCATGGCGACCGCGCTGCGGCTCGCGAATCCGCGCGTGCACGTGTACGGTGTCGAGCCGGAAGGCGCCGACGCGATGAGCCGCAGCTTCGCGGCGAATCACACGATCAAGATGGGCGCGATGCAGACGATCGCCGATTCGCTGATGGCGCCGCATACCGAGGAATACAGCTACCAGCTGTGCCGACGCCACGTCGACCGCATCGTCACCGTGTCCGACGACGCGCTGCGGGCCGCGATGCTGTTCCTGTTCTCGCAACTGAAACTGTCGGTCGAACCGGCGTGCGCGGCTGCGCTGGCCGCCCTGCTCGGCCCGCTGCGCGAAACGCTGCAGGGCAAGCGCGTCGGCGTGCTGCTATCGGGCACCAATACCGACCCCGCCACGCTCGGCATGCATCTCGCGCACGCGAAACTGCAGCACTGACCCCACGTCGGGCACGCGTGGACGAACCTAGGGTTATCCCCAGATTATGTTGACAGCCCTGTTGATAACCCGCCGGACAAGCACGCAAGTGGTTGAGCGCGCAGCGTTTTGCGCACGTGGAGGTCGATCGTCACGAAATGGGCAGATGCGGTCGCTGGCCGCATGTGTCATGGCGATCGCACTGCTCGCCGGTTGCGCGGCACCGCCGTCGCCCGTCGTCGGCACATCGCCGGCCTGCACGCAGCCGGGCGAAAACCGCATGCTGCAGGCCGACCTGCTGTTCGGGCGCGACATCACGGGGCGCGGCCCCGTCACCGATGCGGAGCGCGCGGCATTCCTCGCCGATACGGTCACCCCACGGTTCCCCGATGGCCTCACCTACTGGGACACACACGGCCAGTGGCGCGACCAGACAAGCGGCGGGATCACGCGCGAAGACAGCTTCGTGATCCGTATCATCGCGGACGACACGCCCGATACACGTGCGCGGCTCGCCGCGATCCGGCAAGCGTACATGCAGCGATTCCACCAGCAATCGGTCGGCATGACCGTCGTGCCCGCCTGCGCATCGTTCTGATTTCCCCTTCTCCGCCTGCCGGCCATTCGCGCAAAAGAAATCGCGCAAAAAAAACGGGCGCCCGAAGGCGCCCGTCGCATGCCGGAACAGCAGCGTGCCGCTTACTTGTTCTCGAACATGTCCATGATCTGCTGCTTCTCCTGCGGCGTGACAGGCGGCGGCGCAAGCCCCGCCGCACCGGCCGAGCCGAGTGCGTCGTTCGCGCTGATCGCGTTCTCGGCCGGGTTGATGTCGACGTTCGAGACGAAGCCGTTGCCCGGCGTGCGATCGGCGTAGTACAGCTCGCCGTCGATCGAGGTCAGGCCATCCGGCATCGGCATCTGCTGCTCGGGTACACCGTTCAGCGCGGTGCGCATGTAGTTCACCCAGATCGGCAATGCGAGCTGCGCGCCGAATTCGCGGCTGCCGAGGCTCTTCGGCTGGTCGAAACCCATCCACGCGACCGCGACGAGCGACTGCTGGTAGCCGGCGAACCAGCCGTCCTTCGCGTCGTTCGTCGTACCCGTCTTGCCCTGCAAGTCGCTGCGGCCCAGTACGTTGGTGCCCGCGCCCGTGCCGGCCGTCGCGACCGAATGCAGCAGGCTGTTCATCACGTACGCGTTGCGGCCTTCGATCGTGCGCGGCGCCGTGCTGCCCGCCAGCACCGGCTGCGACTTCTGCAGCGCCTGGCCGCGTGCGTCGTCGACTTCGGCGATCAGGTACGGATCGACCTTGTAGCCACCGTTCGCGAACACCGCATAGCCGGTTGCCAGCTGCAGCGGCGTCACGAGGCCCGCGCCGAGCGCCATCGGCAGGTAAGGCGGCGTCTTCGCGGGATCGAAACCGAAGCGCTGCGTCACGTACTGCTGCGCATACTGCGTACCGATCGATGCGAGGATCCGGATCGACACGAGGTTCTTCGAACGCTGCAGGCCGGTGCGCATCGTCATCGGGCCGTCCGGCTGGTCGTCGTCCTTCGGCTCCCATGCGGTGCCGCCCGGGACGCTCGGCGGGAAGTACAGCGGCGCATCGTTGATCATCGTCGCCGGCCCCATGCCCTTGTCGAGCGACGCCGAGTAGATGAACGGCTTGAACGACGAGCCCGGCTGCCGCCAGGCCTGCGTCACGTGGTTGAACTTGCTCTTGTTGAAGTCGAAGCCGCCGACGAGCGAACGGATCGCGCCGTCCAGCGGCGCGATCGCGACGAGCGCGCCTTCGACCTGCGGCAGCTGCACGACCTGCCAGCCCGTCTTGCCGTCCTTCAGCACGCGCACGACGGAGCCCGGCTTGATGCGCAGCGTGTCGTTCGCGCGGGGGCTGAGCGCGCCCGCCACGAAGCGCAGCCCGGCCGGGCCGATCGTCGTGGTCGCGCCGCCGACGAACTGCACCTCGACCGCGTTCGGCGATGCCGACAGCACGACCGCCGACTGCAGATCGCCGTTGTCCGGGTGATCGGCGAGCGCGTCGTCGATCGCCTCGTCGCGGTCGTCGCCGGCCGCGGGCAGCTTGATCGACGCTTCCGGCCCGCGATAGCCGTGGCGGCGCTCGTAGTCGAGAATGCCGCGGCGCACGGCCTGGTAGGCGGCTTCCTGGTCGGACGAGTTGATCGTCGTCGTGACGGTCAGCCCGCGCGTATAGGTTTCGTCCTTGTACTGCTGGTACATCATCTGCCGCACCATCTCGGCGACGTACTCGCCGTGCACCGCGTACTGGTTGCCCGGCGTGCGCACGTGGATCTCTTCCTTCACGGCCGCGTCGTACTGCGGCTGCGTGATGTAGCCGACCTCGAGCATGCGCTTCAGGATGTACTCCTGGCGCACCTTCGCGCGCTTCGGATTGACGACCGGGTTATACGCGGACGGCGCTTTCGGCAGCCCCGCGAGCATCGCGGCTTCGGCCAGCGTGATGTCCTTCAGGTCCTTGCCGAAATACACGCGCGCGGCGGCCGCGAAGCCGTACGAGCGCTGGCCGAGATAGATCTGGTTCATGTACAGCTCGAGGATCTGGTCCTTCGTCAGGGCCTTCTCGATCTTGTACGCGAGCAGCATTTCGTAAATCTTGCGCGTGTAGGTCTTCTCGCTCGACAGGAAGAAGTTGCGCGCGACCTGCATCGTGATCGTGCTCGCGCCCTGGCGCGCGCCGCCGTGCATCAGGTCGGCGACACCGGCGCGCAGGATGCCGACGAAGTCGACGCCGCCGTGTTCGTAGAAGCGGTAGTCCTCGATCGCGAGCACCGCCTTCTTCATCACGTCCGGAATGTCCTGGAAGCGCACGAGGCTGCGGCGCTCCTCGCCGAACTCGCCGATCAGCACGTGATCGGCCGTGAACACGCGCAGCGGCACCTTCGGCTGGTAGTTGGTCAGCGCATCGAGCGACGGCAGCTGCGGCGCCATCACGACCAGCGCGTAGCCGACGATCAGCGCGCCGACGATCGCCAGCGTCGCGATGAGGCCGGCGAACCACAGCATGACGCGCGAGCCGAACGAGCGACCGCGCCCTCCGCCGCTGCTGCGCTGGGTGCGGCGGCCGTCGTCGCGATCGTCGTCATCGGGGTAATAGGCTCCGGACGGCGAACGGCGCAGCGTGTAGTGGGGTTCGTTCCTGTCGGAAGAAGAAGGCGGTCGTTTGATAATTGGCATGTCGGAATGGCGGGCGGTCGTGGCACCCTCGGACGCATGCGGAAATGCAGGCGAATGAATCAGAGCGGATACAGCGTGATGCGGCTGTCACGTCGACAGACCCCGCCGCGCGGCGATCCGTTCCCGCGACGTGACAGCGCATTTTAATGAAATCGACCGGATGCCTTCGCGATTTTTTGTAAAAATTCCCGCAATGCCGTGATTTGAGGAACGTATTGTCGTCATCCTCTGCCTATCATGGACACGCAATATCGCGCGCACGGCGGATTTTCTTTCAATCGCGAAAGGTTCGACATCCTGATGCGCCAGCCGCTTGAACTCGCGCGTTTAAGCCGTATTTAAGTGAACCGGTGGTGTAATATCCGCCGGCTCATGCGGGTCGGAACCGGCTCGCAACGGGCACTGCCGCTCTCACGCGGCGCCTATCAACCACGGAGGATTTCATGTCGCTTTTCGACTCTGTTTCGCGCACGATCAAAGGCCTGCTGAACGATGCGGCCGATTCGGTACAGGATCCGTCGCGCGACGCACGGCAGATCGTGCGGGAGCTCGACGACAGCATCGGCCGTGCCGAGAATTCGCTGATCGAGATCGAGGCACAGGTCGCGACCCAGCGCAGCAAACGCGATGCGGCCGACGACAAGGTGAAGAAGTACGAGGAAGGCGCGAAGCGCGCGCTGCAGGCCGGCGATGAAGCACTCGCCCGCGAGGCGCTCGGCGCGCAGTCGAACGCGGAAGCCGAGCGCGACGCGCTCGCAGCCGAATTGACGACGCTCGAGCCGTCGGTCGACAAGCTGAAGGGGCAGATCGCCGACATGCGTCAGCGCCGCAACGACCTGAATGCCCGCTCGAACATCCTGCAGGCCAAGCAGGAGATCGCGCAGGCGAAGGACGTCGCGGCCAGCGCGCTGGGCGGCATCGGCGGCAAGAACCTGTCCGAGGACTTCCAGAAGCTCGAGGACAAGGTCGCGCTGCAGAACGCACGCTCGGACGCGCGCCTGAATTCGGCCGACACGTCGAGCGGCAAGGCGCTCGACGACAAGCTCGCCGCGCTGAACAAGGGCCCGTCGGTCGAGGATCGCCTCGCCGCGCTGAAGAAGCAGCTCGACACGCCCGCGCAGTAACGATATCTGCGGGCCACCGCGCCGCCGCCCGCCCCGGGCGCGGCGCGAACCGATCGTCAGGAGACGGGCGCCTGCGCCCGGTTCGACCATGAAGAAATCTCTCGCCGCACTCGGCCTCTCGCTGATGTTGCTGTCGTCCGCCGCGTTTGCGGTCCCGTCGCTGCAGCAGGTCGAGCAGTCGATCGCGCAACGCAACTGGCAGCAAGCCGACACGCAGCTGTCGCAAGTCATCGACGCCCATCCGAACAACGCGCATGCGCGCTACCTGTACGCACAGGTGCTGGACCGCGAAGGCCGCGCGTCCGACGCACTCGCGCAGTTGCAGCGCGCAAAATCGCTCGATCCGCAACTCAAGTTCACCGATGCTTCGCGCTTCGCGCAGACCGAGTCGCGCATCCGTGCCGACGCGGCGCGCGTGAGCGGCAACGTGCCGTCGGCCACGCAGGCCGGCACGCTGCAATCGTCGCTCGCGCCCGCCGTCGCGCCGGCCGAAAAACACGGCCCGTCGACCGGCATGTGGATCGGCTTCGGGCTGATCGCCGCGGTGATCGCGCTGGTGCTGCGCTGGACGCTGCGGCGCGCACGCACGGCCGACGACAGCCGCGCCGATGACGAACGCCGCACGCAGCTCAAGCGCGCCACCGACGTGTTGAACGACATCCGCCCGCTGAAACTCGACGCGAAGCTGTCGACGGCGCCCGGCGCCGCGGCACTCACGGGCGAACTCGAAGCGATCGAGACCGATGCGCGCACGCTCGTCGAATCGCTGTCGAACGGCAAGAATCCGGTGCCGCCGTATCGCGTCGACGAACTCGAACAGCGTCATGCGAGCGTGAAGGCACGCATCGAAGGCCGTCCCGATCCGGCCGCGCAACCCGCGGCGCCGGCGAACGGCAGCGGCTCCGTGTATGCGCAGGAAGCCGACCGCATGACGGGCGCGCAAGGCCAGCCGTACCCGCAGCAGCCCTACCCGCAACAGCAACCGCCGGTGGTGATCCAGCAAGGCGGCGGGGGTTTCGGCGGCGGCATGGGCGGGTTGCTGACCGGTGTGTTGCTCGGCGAGGCGATGTCGGGCGGCCGCGAGCGTGTGGTCGAACGCGACGTGATCGTCGACGGCGAGCGCCGCCGGCAGGACAACGACCCGGGCTTCGACTTCGGCCGCGGCGACAGTTCGAACTGGAGCGACGGCAACGGTGGCGGCGGCGGCATGGATCTCGGCAGCAACGACGACGGCTGGACCGACGACAACACCTGACACCACGCAGCGCGTCGACGCACCCGCGACGCGCTGCCACGCACGCCGCGCTCCCCTGCATGGCCGGCCGCGCCGACGCGCGGATTTGTCAATCATTTCAAGATGGACTACCGGCAATGGGGAGCGTTCGCTATCATGCGGCCATCGGCGTGCCACCGACCCTCATTCGACGCTCTGCATCCCTGCGCGTCGCGGCACGCCTCCTCTCGCCCCAAACAGGAGAAAGCCGCTCATGAGCATCATCAAGGAATTCAAGGAGTTCGCCGTCAAGGGCAACGTCATGGATCTCGCCGTCGGCGTGATCATCGGCGGCGCGTTCTCGAAGATCGTCGACTCGGTCGTGAAAGACCTCATCATGCCGGTCATCGGCGTGCTGACCGGCGGCCTTGATTTCTCGAACAAGTTCGTTCTGCTCGGCACCATTCCCCCGACGTTCAAGGGTAATCCCGATTCGTTCAAGGACCTGCAGGCCGCGGGTGTCGCCGCGTTCGGCTACGGCTCGTTCATCACGGTGGCAATCAATTTCGTCATCCTCGCGTTCATCATTTTCCTGATGGTGAAATTCATCAACAAGCTGCGCAAGCCGGAAGATGCCGCGCCGGCCGCGACGCCGGAAGACACGGTGCTGCTGCGCGAGATCCGCGATTCGCTGAAGCAGCGCTGATCGCCAGGCGCCCCGCCAGCCAGGCCCGCCCCGTGCGGGCCTTTTTATTGCGTGCGCGATGCACCGCCGCATGCGGCCTATCTCACTTTTTTGTGACGGGCGAATGCACGCGCGGGGAAAGCAGGTCTATGATGGAGACTAAACGACAGTACGGGCGCCAAGACGCTGGCTGTGTCGATCATGGCGAGCAGGTCGACGGGAGACATTGATCGTCGTACTGCACGAAGGCAGCATTTTCGTGTGCTATAAAGGATCGACATGCGGCGTACATAGCCGGGAGTGGGTCGCATGAAAGTGCCGCATTTCTTGCAATTGTTTTTGAGGCGAGTGTTTATGTCCTTCCCGAAAAAACGTCGGCGTGCCCAGCAGGATGGCCAGGAGTCATTCCTCGCGGTATTGCGCCACTCGAAACCGTTTGCCCAGCTCGACACCAAGATTGCCCGCGCCCGTGCGCAGGACGAGCCCGTCCTGTACGCACATGTGCTGCCCGGTCTCGACGTGCTCCTGTGCAGCGTGCGCGGTGCCCAGCCGCCTTATCCCGCCATCGCCGAACTGCGCAAGCGCTGCATCGAGTCGATCGCCAACGCGCTCGAGCAGCCGCTGGACGGCCTCGAGAACGGTGGATACTGGTATGAAGCAAACGGCTTCGGCTTCCTCGTGTTCGCCAGCCGTGCGCGTGCGCGCATCCTGCCCGAGTTTGGTGCAGGCACGAAAGCGAGCCTGCGCGGCGGGCTCGGCCGCCAGAACGCCGGCGACACGACACCACGCTCCCTCGGCTGATCGCCCCGCCATTCGATGGGCCGCCTCCGCGCGGCCCATCTGCCATTCACACGCCCCGCTTGTCCGTCACGACGCCTGCTGGCGGCCGTTGCCCGGCCGCACGATGTCGATGAACGCGGCGAAATCGGCGCCGGCGAGCCCCTGCGCGGCGCCGAGCCGCAACACTTGCTGCACGGTGGCCGACACGGGCATCACGGCGCCCGTGTCGCGCGCCGCGTCGGCGATCGCATCGACATCCTTCTGGAACGTACTCAGCGCGCCGATCGGGGGATGACCGCCCGACGTCATGCGCGGCACGAACGTCTGCAGCAGCACCGAATCGGCCCAGCCGCCGGCCAGTGCTTCGGCGAGTCGCGCGGCGTCGATGCCGCTTGCCTGCGCCAGGCCGACCGCCTCGGCGATCGCGGTGACCGTCGCGGTCACGATCGCCTGGTTGCACAACTTTGCCGTCTGGCCCGCACCCGCGTCGCCCATGTGCGTGATGCGCGACGCGTACGTATCGATCAGCGCTCGCACCGCGTCGAGATCGGCCGCGCGGCCGCCGGCCATCACCGCGAGCGTGCCGGCCTGCGCGCCGGGCACGCCGCCCGACACCGGCGCATCGACCCAGCCGACCCCGAGCGCGGCCGCACGCGCCGCGTAGTCGCGCGTGGCGGCGGGCGGAATGCTCGAATGATCGACGATGCGCTGCACGCGGCGCGCGCCCGCATCACCCGAAAGCAGCCCGTGCTCGCCGAACACGACATCGCCCACCGCGCGCCCGTCGAGCACGCACACGAATACCGTCTCGACGCGCTCGGCCAGTTCGCGCGGCGTACCGACTACCTGCGCGCCGTCCTTCACGAGCGCCTCGGCCTTCTCGCGCGAACGATTCCATACGCTCACGCGATGCCCGGCCGCCAGCAAATGCCGAATCATCGGCGCGCCCATCAATCCCGGTCCGCAAAATCCGACTTCCACGATGCTCCTCGTCTCCGATATGGGTTGCACTTGCCGCCCATCATACCTATCACTCAAGAAGCCGGGCACGCGCGGCGCCGCTTCGGGACCACGGCTTGCGCCGGCCATCCATACCGACATCCCAGGGAGCGCACCATGAGCGACCACGTGTACAAGATGATCGAGTTGACCGGTTCGTCGCAGAAATCGAGCGACGACGCCATCCGCAACGCGATCTCGAAAGCCGGCAAGACGCTACATAACCTGCACTGGTTCCAGGTGACCGAAACGCGCGGCCACATCGAAGGCGACCAGGTCGTGCACTGGCAGGTCACGCTGAAGGTCGGCATGCGTATCGACGACTGACGCACCCGTCGCCTCACCCGCCGCGTCGCGATCCGGATCCGTGCAATACGGACCCGCGCGGCGCAACGCGTCCCGTATTTCACCTCGTCCGGCCCCCTGGTCGAGCCCCCGCCGGCGGGTAGCCGCGGGTATCCATCTCTTGACGCTGATTTTCGTTCATATTAAAAACAATATACCCACCCCATCCCTCGATCAGCCCAGCCATATAAACCGGAGATAACATGAGTCAGCAACGCGAGGCGATCGACACGTACCTCTTGCGCGTCTTGCACACCTTGTTGATGGAGCGCAGCGTCACGCGCGCGGCCGTCAAACTGAACCAGTCGCAACCGGCGATCAGCGCCGCGCTGCGGCGCCTGCGCGACATCACCGGCGATCCGCTGCTGGTGCGCGGCAAATCCGGCATGGTGCCGACCGAATACGGGCTGCGCCTGCTCGAGCCCGTGCAGAACGCGTTGCGTGAAATCGAGCGCATCAAGTTCCAGCAGCACAACTTCGACCCGGCCACGTCGATCCGCTGCTACCGGATCGGCTGCCCCGACTACCTGAACGTGCTGTTCGTGCCGACCGTGGTCGAGCGCTTCCGCCAGGCCGCGCCGAACGCGACGCTCGAATTCCATTCGCTCGGCCCCGCGTTCGACTATGAGCTCGCGCTGGAAGACGGCAAGCTCGACATCGTCGTCGGCAACTGGCCCGAACCGCCCGAGCAGCTGCACCTGTCGAACCTGTTCGTCGACGAAATCGTCTGCCTGATGAGCAACACGCACCCGTTCGCGAAGCGCGGCGGGCTGACGCTCGACCAGTACCTGAACGCGCCGCATCTCGCGCCGACGCCCTACTCGGTCGGCCAGCGCGGCGCGATCGACGTGCATCTCGCGCGCGAACGGCTCAAGCGCCACGTGGTCGTCACGCTGCCGTACTTCAATCTCGCGCCTTACGTGCTCGTGAAGTCGGACCTGATCTTCACGACCACGCGGCTGTTCGCCGATCACTACGCGAAGTTCCTGCCGCTGTCGGTCGTGCCGGCGCCGCTCGACTTCCCGCCGATGCAGTACTACCAGCTGTGGCACGAGCGCTGCCACTACTCCGACGAAGTACGCTGGCTGCGCAGCCTCGTCGCCGAAGCCACCCGCACGCTGATCGAGGCATAAGCCGCGCACCCGATCCGCAACGTGCTGCGCGACCTCCCCGCCGACGCGTCAGCGCGCAGCTTCCACGAGGGCGTGCGCGAGCGCGTTGTGACGCTCGATCACGGGCGGCAGGTCGAGCGTCGCGAGCCGCCCTTCCCGCACCACCACCTTCCCGTTCACCACCGTGTACGCCGTCTGCGACGGCGCGCAGAACACGAGCGCCGCGACCGGATCGTGCAGCGCGCCCGCGAACAGCGGCTGGCGCAGGTCGAATGCGGCGAAGTCCGCGGCCATGCCGGGCTTCAGCGCGCCGATGTCGTCGCGGTTCAGCACCTTCGCGCCGCCGAGCGTCGCGATCTCGAGCGCTTCGCGCGCGGTCATTGCGTCGGGCCCGAAACCGACCCGCTGCAGCAGCAGCGCCTGGCGTACCTCGGCCACCATCTGCGCGCCGTCGTTCGATGCTGAGCCGTCGACGCCGAGGCCGACCGGCACGCCCGCGAGACGCATCTTCTTCACCGGCGCGATGCCGGACGCGAGCCGCATGTTCGAGCACGGACAGTGCGCGACGCCCGTGCCCGTGCGCGCGAACAGGCCGATGCCCGCATCGTCGAGCTGCACGCAGTGCGCATGCCATACGTCGTGGCCGACCCAGCCGAGATCCTCCGCATATTCGGCGGGCGTCATCCCGAACTTCTCGCGGCTGTATGCAATGTCGTTGACGTTCTCCGCGAGGTGCGTGTGCAGCGATACGCCGTATTCGCGCGCGAGCACGGCCGCGTCGCGCATCAGGTCGCGGCTCACCGAGAACGGCGAACACGGCGCAACCACCACGCGCAGCATCGCGTAACGCCCTTCATCGTGATAGGTCTCGATCAGGCGCTGCGTGTCGCGCAGGATGTCGGGCTCGCGCTCGACGACGGAATCGGGCGGCAACCCGCCGTCGCGCTGACCGACGCTCATCGCGCCGCGGCTCGCGTGAAAGCGCATGCCGATCCGCTGTGCGGCGCCGATGCTGTCGTCGAGGCGGCTGCCGTTCGGGTAGATGTACAGATGATCGCTCGACGTCGTGCAGCCCGACTGCAGCAGCTCGGCCATCGCGGTGAGCGTCGACACCTCGATCATCTCGGGCGTCAGGTGCGCCCAGATCTTGTAGAGGTTCGTGAGCCAGCCGAACAGCTCGGCGTTCTGTGCGGCCGGCACCGCGCGCGTCAGGCTCTGGTACATGTGGTGGTGCGTGTTCACGAGCCCCGGGATCACGAGGTGGCCGCGCAGGTCGAGCACTTCGTCGGCCGTCTCGGGCAACTCGGCGGACGGGCCGACCGCGACGATCCGGTTGTCTTCGATGTAGAGCCCCGCGTCGCGCAGCTCGCGCCGCGTGTCGTCCATGGTCACGAGCACGTCGGCGTGCTTGACCAGCAGGGTTTTCGGGCGGGATGAGGAGGTGTTCGGCGCGCGTGCGCCAGCGTGCTGCTCGAGGTTCATGCGTTCTCCGCGTCGGTCTGCCCCCAGGGGTGGATCCTGGGGACGGTCACACAGCCGTTCGAACGCTGAATCGCGGCACGCTCCGGTGCCCGCGTCCGTTCGAACGCCCTGGCCCGGTTACCCGGCGTGCTCGCCGTCTTCGGGGTACGCGCGGGCCACAGGCCAACGCGCACGGCGGGAGGATCGCCCAAGCGCGCGCCGCACACAATGCGCGATCCGGAATACCGCGCTTCACGGTTTCGATATGGTACGCCGCGCAACGCCCCGCCGGAGGCCCGAAACGCCCGCCGGGAGCCGTATCCGGCGGGCCGTCGACAGCCGCTCATGCGCGGCGCATTATCTTTGATATCGCGCCCGTATTTGCGCAGGGAACCTTTTTACAATGCCTGCACGGCGCTCGCTTCAATCTCGCCGACGGGTATGTAGCCACGTGACGTGGAGCCTCGATCCGCCGCACAGTCATGGATCGAGTCGCCGCCGAACCTCGCATTCACACAAGGACACAACGAATGGGAAAGCTCACTACCCACGTACTCGATACGGCGCACGGCCGTCCCGGCGCTGCAATCAAGGTGGACCTCTACGCGCTGGACGGCGAATCGCGCCGCGCGATCAAGACCGTGCTGACCAATAGCGACGGCCGCTGCGACGAACCCCTGCTCGAAGGCGCCGCGCTCGCCGCCGGCGAATACGAACTCGTGTTCCATGCCGGCGACTACTTCGCGTCGCTCGGCGTGAAGGTGCCCGAACCCCGTTTCGTCGATCGCGTCGTGCTCCGCTTCGGCATCGCCGACACCGGCTCGCACTACCACGTGCCGCTGCTCGTGTCGCCGTGGTCGTACAGCACCTATCGCGGCAGCTGACATTCGAATCAGCGCCCGCATCAAACAAACGATTTGAGTCTGGAGGAGTTTCATGGAAGGCTTCATCACCGACTGGCTGAACCTCGCGCTGCGATGGCTGCACGTCATCGTCGCCATTGCGTGGATCGGCGAGTCGTTCTATTTCGTCGCGCTCGACAACAGCCTGAAACCGCCGACCGACCCGAACCAGCGCAAGCGCGGTGTGTTCGGCGAACTGTGGCACGTCCACGGTGGCGGCTTCTACAACATGCAGAAGTACACGGTCGCGCCGCCGGAAATGCCCGATGACCTGCACTGGTCGAAGTGGCCGTCGTACACGACCTGGCTGTCGGGCTTCTCGCTGTTCTTCGTGCTGTACCTGCTCGCGCCGAACACCTACCTGATCGACAAGAGCGTGCTCGACATGGGCCCGGTGGTCGCCGTCGCGTCCGCACTCGGCTTCCTCGCGGCCGGCTGGATCGTCTATGACTCGCTGTGCCGCATCCTCGGCACCAACGACCGCGTGCTCGGCATCTGCGTCGGCATCTACGTGGTCGCCGCCGCGTACCTCGCGTGCCACATCTTCGCGGGTCGTGCCGCCTACCTGATCGTCGGCGCGATGCTCGCGACGATCATGTCGGCGAACGTGTTCTTCGTGATCATCCCCGGCCAGCGCAAGATGGTCGACAAGATGCTCAAGGGCGAAGAGCCGAACCCGATCTACGGCAAGCGCGGCAAGCAGCGCTCGGTGCACAACACGTACTTCACGCTGCCGGTCGTATTCGCGATGCTGTCGAACCACTACGCGATGACCTACACGAACAAGTTCAACTGGGTCGTGCTCGTGCTGATCATGCTGGCCGGCGCGCTGATCCGCCAGTTCTTCGTGATGCGCCACCGCGGCAAGCAGCTGTGGTACCTGCCGATCGGCGGCGTCGCGCTGCTGGCAGGCGCACTGGTCTGGACGACGCCGAAGCCGGTCGCGCCGGAAGCGCAGGCCGCGAACGCGCCGAAGGTCGTGATCAACGACATCATGCCGATCCTGCAGCAGCGCTGCGTCGAGTGCCACTCGGCGAAGCCGACGCTGATGGGCAGCGCGCCCGCAGGGGTGATGTTCGACACGCCGGACGAAGTGTCGAAGAACGCGCAGCGTATCTACGAACAGGCCGTGCGCCTGAAGGCAATGCCGATCGGCAACGTCACGCACATGACCGACGACGAGCGCACGAAGCTCGCCGCCTGGTTCGAAGGTGGCGCGAACAAGTAAGCCGTCGTGCGCCGGGGTCGTTCTCCGGCGCAATCCTCTCCGTTCGCGGGCCCGATGACGGGCCCGTTTTTTTGCATGTTCCGAATGCGCTTCGCGCGTCAGCCGCGCATCGCATCGCGCTGGAGCGCGACGAGCGCATCGAGCGCACGCGGGCCATCGTCGAACGGCACGAAGATGTGATCGTGGTATGCGGCGGCCATCACGTTGCAACTGATGCCGGCCGCGCCGAGCGCCCGTGCGAATGCTGCCGTGAGGCCCACCGCCGCGAGGTCCGAATGCACGGTCAGCGTGATCCAGGCCGCACGGAACAGCACGGGCCAGCCGTGACGCGCTGCCGTCTCCTCTTCGACCACGACGGTCAGCCCTTCCGCCTCGCGGAACGTTGCAATTACTTCGGATAACGATACGTCTGCATCGGTCGGCAGCAACACGAATGCGAACGCGCCCGGAAGCAGTTCGGGCTGCATCGTGCTCAGCAGGATCGCGAGGTTGCTTTCAGGTTGGCTCATCGAAGGAACACGCGTGGAAAACGGCGTCGAGCAGTGGCGATGCGGGCACGATAGCACGCGCCGCCGCCACCATTAAACGCACATCGTCGCGACTTCATCTGCAAGCCAGTCGCGCAAGGCGACGATGCGCGGATCGTCCTGCGTGCGCTCCGGATACACGACGTGATACGCAAGGCCGGGCGCCACCTCGACGTTCACGTCGAACAGCTGCACGACGCGCCCCTCCGCGAGATCGCGCGCGATCATGCGCGGCTCCGCCAGACCGATCGCGGTGCCGTCCGTCACAGCCTGCACGACGTGGCTCGAATCCGGAAACGATACGCACCGGCTGTCGTCGAAGCCGTCGACACCGGCCGCGGCCATCCAGGCCGCCCAGCGCGGCCAGGTCACGCCGTCGACTTCGCAGTCGACGTGGCAAAGCGTGTGGCGCAGCAGGTCGCGCGGCTTGCGCAATGGCGGCCCGGCCGACAGCAGCGCCGGACTGCAGATCGCAACGACCGACGTATCGAACAGGCGCTGCGCGCACGCATCGCGATCACGCCCGGTGCCGAAGCGGATCGCGACATCGATGTCGTCGTCATCGAAATCGCGCAACCGGTCGGTGATATCGAACGACAGCTCGAACGCAGGATGCTCGGCCCTGAAACGCGGCATCCGCGGCAGCAGCCAGTGCGTCGCGAAGCGCGCGCCGACCGATACGCGCAATTCCGTCTGCTCCCGCGCGACGCGCCGTGCCCGGGCAGTCGCGCGCTGCAGCCCCGCCAGCGCCTCGGCGGCCGCAGCGGCCAGCACGACACCGGCCGGCGTCAGCCGGATGCTGCGGCTCGTGCGGACGAACAGCGCCATGTCGAGCTGCGCTTCGATTCCCTTGATCTGGTGACTGACGGCCGCCGGCGTCAGCCCGACCTCGTCGGCCGCCCGCGAGAAATTCAGGTGCCGCGCCGCCGCATCGAACGTCCTCAGCGCGCGCGTACCGGGCCACATGCGTTCCATCGATCTTCAAACCGGATTTGATGACCCTTCCAAAACTACTCGTTTTTCAACACGCCATCAATCGGCAAACAATAGGCTTTCTTGAAGATGCCGTGAGCCCCGCGCTCGCGGCCAAACCCGGAGATACGCCAATGACCGTTGCCCCGTTCCCGTCCGTCGCTCAGCTCAACGGCGTCGCCGCCACCCCGGACGCGCTCGCCGCGCTCGCGTTCGCGGGCCATGCGCATTTCACCGCGATGCAGGTGCGCGACGGCCACGTGCGCGGCCTCGACCTGCATCTCGCGCGGCTGCGCGATGCGTCGAGCACGCTCTTCGGCCAGGCACTGCCCGACGACCGGATTCGCACGCTCCTGCGCGCCGCGCTCGATCGTGCGCCGCCGGCGCTGTCGCTGACGGCGACCGTGCATGCGACGACGGGCGAATTCGTCGCGCCGCGCGACGACGAAACGCTCGACGTGCTGGTCCGCACCGCCGCGCCATCGTCGGGACCGGCGGGCCCGCTCGATCTCGCGCTATTCGAACACGAGCGCGTACTGCCGGACATCAAGCACGTCGGTGAAGTCGCCAAGACGCACTTCCTGCGCCGCGCCATCGCGCAGGGTTTCGACGATGCGGCCTTCGTCGATCGCCACGGGCGCATCAGCGAGGGCTCGATCTGGAATCTGGCGTTCTGGACCGGCGACGCGGTCGTGTGGCCGGTGGCCGGCATGCTCGGCGGCGTCACGATGAGCATCCTGCGCCGGCAACTGGCGCGCATGGGCGTCGCGCAGCACGATCGCGAACTGGCACCGGCCGACCTGCCGTCGATGGCCGGCGCCGTCGTGATGAATTCATGGACGCCCGGGATCGCCGTGCGCCGCTTTGGCACGGCGACGTTGCCCGATTCGACATCGTTCGTCGCGCTGCTGCATCGCGCATACGAACAGGAGCCGCCGGCCGCGCCGTGACGCGCGCCGCCGCGAACCGCGCGCTGCTCACGCGTCGACCGTCTCCGGCAGCCGCGCGATCGCCTTGATCTCGAACTGGAAGCCGTACAGCCACGTCACGCCGACGGCGGTCAGCGTCGGATGCGGCGCGGCGCCCCAGTAGTCAGGGACGATCTCCCAGATCCGCTCGAACGTCGCCTCGGGGTCGACGAGGAACACGGTCACGTCGACGACGTCGTCGAACGTGCAGCCGGCCGCACGCAGCACGGCATTCAGGTTGTCGAACGCACGGCGGACCTGCGCGCCCAGCTCCGGCTCCGGCGAGCCGTCCTCTCGGCTGCCGACCTGCCCGGACACGAACAGGAAGCCGTTCGAGCGCAACGCCGGCGAATAGCGGTTGCGATCGTACAGTGCCTGGCGACCGGGCGGGAAAACCACGCTACGCTTTACCATCCCCTACCTCCTTCGGTTTGCGGGGCGAAACCGCCCCTGCATTAACGATGAAGGCACTTTAGGGACCATTGCACGGCGAATAAACCGGCAACCCTGTCCAACACTGTTTGCACGCACCAAACAATTCCGACCGACGCGGAGCCCTGACCCGATGGATCGATTCGACGCAATGCAGGCATTCGCCCGCGTGGTGGAAGCCGGCAGCTTCACGAAGGCAGCCGAGACGCTGCACATGAGCCGCACCACCGTCACGCAACTCGTGCAGCAGCTCGAAGCGCGGCTGCGCGTGAAGCTGTTCAATCGCACGACGCGCAAGGTTGTCGTCACGGCGGACGGCGCCGCGTACTACGACCGCGTCGTGCGGCTGCTGGCAGACATGGACGACGCCGAAACGAGCCTGTCCGCCGCGTCCGCGTCGCCCCGGGGGCGGCTGCGCGTGGACGTGCCGACCCCGTTCGCCCGCCTGATCCTGATCCCCGCGCTGCCCGCGTTCCATGCGCGTTATCCGGACATCCAGCTCGACATGGGCGTGAGCGACCGCGTGGTGGACGTGATCGGCGAGAACGTCGACTGCGTCGTGCGTGGCGGCGAGCCGACCGATCGCTCACTGGTCGCGCGGCGCGTCGGCGACCTGCGGCTCGGCGTGTATGCGTCACCGTCCTATCTCGCACGCGCCGGCACGCCGACGCATCCGGACGAGCTGGAGGATACGCATCACCGGGTCGTCGGCTTTCTGTGGGCGCGCATCGGCAAGGCATTGCCGTTTGCGATGGAACGCGACGGCGAGCAGGTCCACGTGCGCGGACGCTACGTGCTCGCGGTCGACGACGGCAATGCGTACCTCGAGGCCGGCCTCGCCGGACTGGGCATTCTGTGGCTGCCGGACTACATGGCGGGCGCGCATCGCGCCCGCGGCGAACTGGTGCCGCTGTTCGAGCAATGGCAGCTCGAACCGATGCCGATGTACATCGCGTTCCCGCCGAACCGGCACGTCAGCGCGAAGCTGCGCGTCTTCATCGACTGGGTCGCCGAGCTGATGGCGCAGCATGCACCGATTGCGAACCGGCGTCGCGGCGCCGGCAGCTCGCACGACACGCGCAAAAACGCGGCGACCTGAATCGCGCCGAACCGGCCGCACAAAAAAAAACCGCGCATGATGCGCGGGTTTCGTCAGACGCCGGCAGAAACGCCGGCGACTCAGGCCGTCAGCGCGTGCAGCGCCTCGTCGGTGAGCCACAACGATTCCTGCAGGTCCTGCTCGTTCAGGTTCAGGCCATCGCCGCCGCGATCGACGACGACGAAATCACTGACGCCGCCGAGCGCGATCAGCGGGTGATGCCACACGCCCTTCGCATAGTTGACGCCCTGCCAGCCGCTCGTCACGAACGCGCGGATCTTCGCCGGATCGAGATCGCCCGCGGGCGCCACGACGACGAGATACGGCTGGTCGTTCAGCGGCACGAACGCCTGGCTGCCGAGCGGGTGCCGCTCGAGCATCTTCACTTCAAACGGCAGCGTGCGCGGCTGGCCGCGGAACAGGTTGACGAGCGTGCGGCCGTCTTCATCGGTCACGTCGACTTTCGCGAGATCGTGAAAGCGGATCGTGGTGCCGAGGTTGATCGGAATCTGCTTCGCCCCTTCCGTTTCGATCACGTCGCCGAACGGCGCGAACGCTTCCTTGGTCAGCGGTTCGATGGCAAGCGTCTTCATTTGTCGAGCGTCCCCCACAGGCGCAGGCGCGACACGCCGCCGTCCGGAATGATGTTCAGCCGCACGTGCGTGACGGGGCCGAGCGACGCGATATCCTGTTCGAAGTAGTGCTGCTTGTCCATCTGCAGCTTCTGTTCGCCGAGCAGCACCGGCCAGAACATCGACTGCGTGATCAGCGAGCTGTCCGTGCCGCCCGACACGTACGCGGCCTGGATCGAACAGCGGTCCGGGTAGTTGCCCTTGAAGAACGCGGTATCGACTTCGATCTTGCGGATCACGCCCGGCTGCGCGAGCGCGATGATCGCCCAGTCGTTGCCCGGTTCGCGGCGGCGGCGGGTTTCCCAGCCGTCGCCCATGTTCACACCGCGGCCCGGCAGCAGCAGGTTCGACGCGACGCCGAAGTGCTGGTTGTTCGCGGCCACCACATAACCGCCGTTTTCCATCGCCGCGAGGTCGAACTGCTCGGTCGCGCTCGCGCCGGCCCAGTCGAGCTGCGGCTGGCCGTACACGCGCAGGCGTGCGATGCCGCCATCCGGGTAGATGTTCACGCGCAGGTGGGTAAACGCTCGCGCATCGCTCGCTTCGACGTAGTGATGGCTGTTGCCCTGCAGTGTCGTCGAGGGCACGATCTCGACCCACTCGGTCGCATGCGTCGGCGCGCCGTCGGCCACGAACGCGGCCTCGATCGACGCGGCCGGCGGGAAATTGCCGGTGAAATGGCTCGTGTCGATGTCGAAGCCCTTGATCACGCCCGGGCGCGCGAGCTTGACGATGCACCAGTCGTAGCCCGTCGTGCGCTTGCGGCGCGTTTCCCAGCCGTCCATCCACTTGCCGTGGTCGTCGTACTTGCCGGGGATGAAGACGGCCGGCTCGGGGTTCAGCATCCGGTCCTTCGGCGCGAAGAAATCGTCGCTGGCTTCGAGCGCCTGCGCACCGAGACGCGGGTCGGCCAGGTTCACGTAGCGCCGCGTGAAGTCGGGAGCGTTGGGATCGAGAAGCGGAACAGCCATGATGTTTCCTTGTTTCAGTGAGGCGATCAGGCCGCTGCGATGCAGCAGGCCGTATTGCGATGTCAGGCGTCGATCAGGTCGTCGAGGCGGAAACGCGCGATCCGGTAGATCTGGTCGAGGCTCGCCCGCAGCTCCTCGGTGCGCGAGTGATTCACGCGCGACTCGAAGTTCGCGATGATGCCGTGCCGGTCATAGCCGCGCACCGCGAGGATGAACGGGAAACCGAACTTCTCGCGATACGTGCGGTTCAGCGTCAGCAGCTTGTCGAACTCTTCCTGCGTGCACTGGTCGAGGCCCGCGCCGCTCTGCTCGCGCGTCGACTCGGCGGTCAGCTCGCCGCGCACGGCGGCCTTGCCGGCCAGTTCCGGGTGAGCGTTGATGAGCGCGAGCTGGCGCACTTCGCCGGCCGTTTCCACCGCGCCCGACATCGTCTTGTGGAGCGCGTCGATGCTCGCGAACGGCCGCTCGCCCGCGGCGACTTCGGCCACCCACGGCGAATGTTCGAAAATCCCCGACAATGCCGCGACAAATGCACTCGGCGCCATCGTGTTCAGTTGTTCCAACGTGTAGCGCATCGCCTTCATGCTTTCCCTTCGTTTCGATGATTGGGCTGATACGGATGATGTTCACGCCAGTGACGCGCGATATCGACACGGCGCGTCACCCATACGCGATCGTGCTTCTCGATGTGATCGAGGAAACGCTGCAGCCCGCGGAACCGGCCCGGCCGGCCGAGCAACCGGCAGTGCATGCCGATAGACAGCATCTTCGGCGCCTCGTCGCCCTCCGCGTACAGCACGTCGAATGCGTCGCGCAGGTAGTCGAAGAAGTGATCGCCCGTGTTGAA
The DNA here is from genome assembly GCF_029633825.1 of Burkholderia contaminans. Lineage (NCBI taxonomy): Bacteria > Pseudomonadati > Pseudomonadota > Betaproteobacteria > Burkholderiales > Burkholderiaceae > Burkholderia > Burkholderia contaminans. The sequence continues at coordinate 3,373,924 of NZ_CP090640.1, forward strand.
GCCCTGCGGCGTCGCGAAGCGCATGTCGTTCGTGTCGAGCGTGTACGGCACGATCAGCTGCGGCGACGTGCCGCCGCCCGACACCTCGACATCCATCCAGAACGGCAGGTCGTCGCCGTAGTTGTCGGAGTCGTACAGGAAGCCGCCGTATTCCGCGACCAGGCGGTGCGTATTGGGGCTGTCGCGGCCGGTGTACCAGCCGAGCGGACGCTCGCCCGTCACGCGCTCGATCGCTTCCATCCCGAGGCGCATGTGCTCGGCTTCAAGCTCGGGCGTCATGCTCTGGTAGTGGATCCAGCGCCAGCCGTGGCACGCGATTTCATGGCCCAGCTCGACGAAGGCGCGCGCAAGCTCCGGGTGGCGTTCGATCGCCATGCCGACGCCGAACACCGTCAGCGGCATCCCGCGCTTCTCGAATTCGCGCAGGATGCGCCACACGCCGGCCCGCGAACCGTATTCGTAGATCGACTCCATGCTCATGTGGCGGTCGGGATACGCGGCCGCGCCGACGATTTCCGACAGGAACTGCTCGGAGCCCGGATCGCCGTGCAGCACGCAGTTCTCGCCGCCCTCCTCGTAGTTCAGCACGAATTGCACGGCAACGCGGGCGCGCCCCGGCCAGTTCGCCTGAACGGGATGGCGGCCGTAGCCGATCAGGTCGCGCGGATAGTTGGGATCGAGTGACATGGTTCGAAGTGCGGCGAAAGCTCGCTGAAATAATGGGTTCGCATCGACTGCGCAGGCGCCGGAGGCCGGCTGCGCAAGCCGATGCGATGACGGCCCAGTGTAGCGAAAACGCCCATACGCGCCCATACAGCGGCGCAGATAGTGCGTGTCAGACGGTGTGTATGTGCGGTTGCGGCAAATTCGGGAGCGCTTCCGCCTCATCCCTGTCCGGCGGGCTGAAGCGGGCGAACGCGCCGTCGTAGCGCTTCGGCAGCGGGCGCGCGTAGTCGCCACGCTTCGCGGTCGCGAGGCGCAGCGCGACGAGCGCCTCGGCCCACTTGACGGCCGCCGTGACGCCCTCGACCACCGGCGCGCCGATCTGCTGCTCGATCTCGTGCGCGAACTCGGCCATCCCCGCGCAGCCGAGCACGATCGCGTCGGCGCCGTCCTCGTCGAGCGCGCGCCGGCATTCGTCGACGATGATCCGGCGCGCGGCCGAGCCCGGCCGGTCGAGCTCGAGCACCGCGACGTCGGTCGCGCGCACGTTGCGGCAGAACCGTTTCATCCCGTAGCGTTCGGCGAGATGCCATGCCATCCCGCAGGTGCGCGCGAGTGTCGTGACGACAGAGAAGCCCGGCGCGAGCACGCTCGCCGCATGCATCGCGGCCTCGGCAATGCCGATCACCGGCCCGCGTGCGAGCTCGCGCGCCGCGTACAGGCCCGGATCGCCGAAGCACGCGATCACGTACGCATCGCAACCGTCGCGCTCGCCCCGCGCGACCTCGGCGAGCAGCCCCGGCGTCGCGAGCGCCTCGTCGTAATAGCCTTCGATCGACGGCGGCCCCATGGGCGGGCTCACGGCCACGATCTCCGTGCCGGCAGCCGCGACCTCGCGCGCGCAGCGGCCCATCGCGTCGGTCATCCGCTGGGTCGTATTCGGATTGATCAGTCGGATCCTCATCGCACGCTCCTTACGCCTTCGCGCTCGTGAGCAGCCGGTAGAACACGAAGCCGAGCCCCGCTCCGATGAACCACGAGAAATTCGCGAGGGCCTGCCAGCCCGGCACCATCACGCAGAGGACCGCGATCACCGCGGCCGGCAGCAGCGCGGCCAGCGCGCGGCGGTTCACGCCGCCCGTGTACCAGTACGTGCCGCTTTCCGACATCGTGTACAGGTCGTCGCGCACGAGCCGGCCGCGCTTGACGAGGTAGAAGTCGGCGATCAGCACGCCGTACAGCGGGCCGATGAACGCGCCGAGCACGTCGAGCGTGTAGTGGATCACCGCCGGGTTGTTGAACAGGTTCCACGGCGTGATGAAGATCGACGCGACGGCCGCGAGCATCCCACCCGCGCGCCAGCTGATCAGGCGCGGCGCGACGTTCGAGAAGTCGAACGCGGGCGACACGAAGTTCGCGACGATGTTGATGCCGATCGTCGCGATCGTGAACGTGAGCGCGCCGAGGATCACCGCGGTCGGATGGTCGATGCGGCCGACCGTCGCGACCGGATCGGTGATCAGTTCGCCGAACACCGGCAGCGTCGCGGCGGTGGTGATCACCGTGACGAGCGAGAACGCGAGGAAGTTGACGGGCAGCCCCCAGAAATTGCCGCGCTTCACGTCGCCGAACGAGCGGCAGTAGCGCGAGAAATCGCCGAAGTTCAGCATCGGCCCGGAGAAGTACGACACGACCAGCGACACGGCCGTGATCATCACCGGAATCACTTCCGCGCCGTGGTACTTCACGCCGCCGAGGTTGATGCCGATGTTGCGCCAGCCCGCTCGCCACACCATGTAGCCGGCGAGGATGAACATCACGACGTAGACGGCCGGCCCCGCGAAGTCGATGAACTTCTTGATCGTCTCCATCCCGTTCCAGAACACGAACGCCTGGAGCACCCACAGCAGCATGAAGCCGGCCCAGCCGACCGCCGACAGCCCGAGGAAGCCGTAGCGATGCACGTCCGCGTAAGGCAGCCATTGCGGAAAGAATTTCAGCACGACGATCACGAGCGCGCTCGACGCGAGATAGGTCTGGATGCCGTACCACGCGATCGCGATCAGCCCGCGGATCACGGCCGGCACGTTCGCACCGAGTACGCCGAACGTCGCGCGACATGCGACCGGGTACGGCACGCCGATCTGCTGGCTCGGCCGCGCGATCAGGTTGCACAGCGCGTTCACGAGGCCGATGCCGACGATCAGTGCAATCAGCACCTGCCAGCTCGTCAGCCCGAGTGCGAACAGGCTGCCCGCGAACACGTAACCGCCGACGCTGTGCACGTCGGACATCCAGAACGCGAAGATGTTGTACGAACCCCATGTCTGATTTTTCAGGGGTGCCAAATCTTCGTTGTACAGACGTTCGCTGTAACCATTCGGCAGTGTCGGGTCGCCGCCCTCGCCGCCTTCTTCCGCCGGATAGGCGCTATCGTGCGCCACACTGAACTGAGCCATGACTTCTCCTTGACGCGGCCGGAAGGCCGCTCCACCGTCATCGATATCGCTCCGGATCGACGCCCGGAGTCGGACCAGCGGCCCGCGGCAAACGCCGCGGGCCTGCATTTCGCTCGTTCTTGTGGCGCGTGGCCGGGTTCGCGTCGCCGCTCAGGCGCCGCCGAACACTTCGCGCAAATCGACCTGCCCTTGTGCGGGCCGGTCCAGCATCTTCAGTTCGACATGCTGCAGGTGGTGCGCCATCAGCGTCACCGCCCGCTTCGGATCGCCGGCCTCCAGCGCACCGAGGATCTCGTCGTGGTCGTCGCACGAGCACGGGCTGCGCCCGTGCGATTCGTACAGCGCCGACATCAGCGTCGAGCGTGCGACGAGCCCTTCGAGGCACTCGCTGAGCGTCGCATTGCCCATCAGCGTGGCGAGCGCCGTATGGAATTCGCCCGACAGGCGGATCCAGGCCGCGAAGTCCTGCCGCTGGAACGCCTTGCGTTCCTTCTCGATCAGCGAGGCGACGCCCTTCAGCCGCTTCGCGCCGGGCCCGGTCGCGAGCCGCTCGACCACGGCGAGCTCGATGATCCGGCGCATCTCGAACACCTCGTGCACGTCCTGCAGCGTCGGGCTCGCGACGAACGCGCCGCGGTTCGGCTCGAGATCGACCAGCTTGTCGGTCGCGAGCTGCGCGAGCGCCTGGCGGATCGCGCCGCGCTTCACGCCGAACACCTCGCAGAGCTGCGCCTCCGTCAGCTTCGCGCCCGGCGCGAGCCGATGCTCGAGGATCGCCGTGCGGATCCGCTCGGCGATCGCTTCGGGACTGGCTGCACCGGACGGGTGGGATTCGGGCTCGTTCATGATCGGCATCGTGTGATGATCCTCATCCTAGGGTGGACATAAATATTGTCAACAATTCTTTTCCGACATTGCGCACAATCGGCGTGCATCGATGCGACCTCGTTCGGTGCACGATGCGTCAAATCCATGCACGACAAGGCTGGGACGTACAACTGACGCGCTTCTCGTCGTGTAGCTTCCGGTCATTTTGTTGACAAAACTGGTGCAAGATCAGGCCACGACCTTGCTGATGTCGACGAAAAATACCTGACCGTTAGTTGCACATTTACATAAAGAAAAAGGCGGGAACCCCGCCTTTCGACCGACTGCGCCCGCCTCAACCGAGGTGCGGATAGTCCGACAGCGTGAGCCGGAACCCATGCGCATTCGCGACCAGTTGCGCCTGCGCGCCGAACGGCAGCGTGAGCAGGTCGGGCACGTGACCGAACTGGAGGCCCGTCACGACCGGAATCCCGATCACCGCGCGCACCTGGTCGATCATCGCCTGCATGTCGTAGCCGTTGTCGTACTCGAATGGTCGTGCACCGGTGAACTGGCCGAGCACGAGCGCCTGCTGGCGCGCGAGCAGCCCCGACAGGTGCAACTGATAGATCATCCGTTCGATCCGGAACGGCTGCTCGTTGACGTCCTCGATAAACAGGATGCCGCCTTCGATGTCGGGCATGTACGGCGTGCCGACGAGCGACGTGAGGATCGCGAGGTTGCCGCCCCACAGCGTGCCCGTCACGTTCACGCTCTGCACCTGCGGCGCTTCGGCGATGATCGTCGTGCTCGGCTGCGTCAGCGTCTGCCAGAAATGCTGCATCGTGAAGTCGCTCGGCGTTTCCGCGCCGAAGTCGGCGGACAGCATCGGGCCGCCGAACGTCTTGATGCGCGCCTTCGCGTACAGCGCGAGCTGGAGCGCCGTGAAGTCGCTGTGGCCGACGAGCGCGACCGGCTGGTCGCGCAGCCGGCGCTCGAGCCCGCGATAGTCGAGCCCGTGCAGGATGCGCGCCGCGCCGTAGCCGCCGCGCACCGCGAGCGCGATGTCCGGCAGCGGCCGCTCGGGATCGGCAAGACGATTCAGGTCGCCTGCCCGCTCGCCGTCGGTACCGCCGAACCGCTGGAAGCGCCGCTGCGTCGCTTCGATGTTCTCGATGCGATGCTGCGCGGTGCTGAGGCGCTCGAGCGCGCGATTGATCGCGTCCGGGTCATGCGGATAGCCGGATGGCGCAAGCAGGCGGATGGTGTAGGACGCGGCGGGCTGGAAGGACATGGCGAAGAAAGGTGTCGGGTCGTCAAACCTGCTTAGAGGGTCCGAACCGTCTCCGGTTCACGGAACCGTGCACGCCCGGCTCGCGTCGAGCGGCGGGTGCGGCGGGCGCGCCTATGACGCGCCGGACTCGGCGTCACGGGCAAGCCGTGCTTCGCGCAGCGCGCGACGGCGGTCGGCAAAAAACGACTTCAACGCGGCGCCGCACTCGTCGGCGAGCACGCCGCCGGTCACTTCGGTATGGTGGTTCAGTTGCGGATTCGCGAATGCGTCGATCACGCTGCCGCACGCGCCCGTCTTCGGATCGGCGGCACCGTAGACGACCCGCGCGATGCGCGCATGCATGATCGCGCCCGCGCACATCAGGCACGGCTCGAGCGTCACGTACAGCTCGCAGCCGGGCATCCGGTAATTCTGCAGATGCTGCGCGGCCATGCGCAGCGCGGCCATTTCCGCATGGGCCGACGGGTCATGCCCGCCGATCGGATGGTTGAAACCGCGTGCGATCACTTCGTCGCCACGCACGAGCACCGCGCCAACCGGCACTTCGCCGGCCGCGCGCGCCTCTTCGGCGGCAGCCTGGGCGAGGCGCATGAAATGCAGGTCGCGCGCCGATGCAGGCGCAGCTTCGGGAACGGGGGAATCGGCGGCAGGTTCGGCCGCCGGGGCGGTTGCCGACCGGTCTGCGTCGTGCAGCGCGTCGGACGTCACATCGGCCCCGCTTCAGCGGACGCTTCGTCGAGCCCGCGCTCGCACAGGCGCTCCGCGATGCGCCGGCAGTAATCGCGCGGCATCACCATCGGGCCGCCGCGCAGCGATTCGAGCGCCATGTCGAGTGCAAGGATCTTCGCCTGCAGACGGCATCGCGCGGCGCGGTCGCTGACCGCCTGCACTTCGTCATGCAGGTTGCGCAGCGCGCGCAATTGCTCGACGGCCGGCGGCACGAAGCCCGCATTCTTCAGGATACGGTTGGCCACCCGCACCTCCTCGGGTACGAGCAGGTCGTCATCCAGCGCCTGCGGCGCGCCGGTACCCGGCAAATCGTCGAACTCTCCCCGCGCGGCGGCGGCGGCAATACGTTGTTCGACCAGGGCGTCAAGCAATCTCATCAGTCAATCGGAACAATGCGGCAGGCCGAATTCTAGCAGGGTGACGCCGGTATGACAGGCCCTTCGAATATATGCTCGATATTGTGTTTTTTAGGGGCCGAATCGTGGGGCATGCGCGCCGATCCGTCTCATTTGCCGCTCTGCTGCGCTGCAGCGGGCTGCGGGCCATCCGGACACCGGCAAATGCGACCCGTATCGGGCTCCGCTTTTGTTTGGGACGACGCCCACCGAACCGCGCCGCCCCGGAAAAACGGACACGGCCCTGTTTCCAGTTTTCCTGTTTCAGGCAGCCGCCGCTTCCCGCCGCGCGTTCGCGAACGGGCGGAACATCATCGCGATCAGGAACGCGCCGAGACCGATCGCAAACGAGCCGAGATACAGCCAGCCGTAGCTGCCGAACGTATCGACGATCAGGCCACCGGCGACGGGGCCCGCGGCCATCCCGAGGCTGCCGGCCATCGCGCAGCCGCCGATCACGGTGCCCATCATCCGCAGCGGGAAGTTCTCGCGCGCGAGCACCGAATACAGCGGCATCACGCCCGCGTAGATGAAGCCGAACACGACGGCGACCGCGTAGAACCCGTCGAGCGTGCGCACGAAGTAATACCCGAGCGCACCCAGCGCCTGCGCGAGCAGCCCGGCCACCAGCATGCGCTTCGCGCCGAGGCGGTCGCCCAGGATCCCGAACGCGATCCGGCCGCCCATGCCGGCAAGCCCTTCGACGCTGTAGATCGACACCGCGACGATCAGCGGGATCCCGCACGTCACCGCGTAGCTGACCGTATGGAAGATCGGGCCCGAGTGCGTCGCGCAGCAGAAGAAGTTGGTCAGCAGCAGCACGACGAACTGCGGCGAGCGCAGCGCATCCGCGACCGACATCGCCGCGGGGTCGCCGGCAGGCGCCGACACCGCGGGAGCCGCCTGCGCGCCGTCGAGCGCGGGCGCCCGGCGCACCAGCAGCGACACCGGAACCATCACGACGGCCGCCAGCGCCGCAACCAGCAGCATCGACGTGCGCCAGTCGCGCACCGACACGAGCCACGCGGCCAGCGGGGCCATCGTCATCGGCGCCATCCCCATGCCGGCCGACACGAGCGACACCGCGAGGCTGCGGTGCGTGTCGAACCAGCCCGTCACGCACGCCATCATCGGCGCGAATATCGCAGCCGTCGCGCCGCCGACGGCGAGACCGAAGGTGAGCTGGAACGCGAGCAGCGACGGCGCGCGGCTCGCCAGCGCCAGGCTTGCCGACAACAGGACGGCGCCCGTCATGACGACCGGGCGCGTGCCGATGCGGTCCGACAAGCTGCCCCACGCCATGCTCGCGAAGGCCATCGCGATGAAGCCGAGCGTCATCGCGCCGGAAATGCCGGTCATCGACCAGCCCGTGTCGCGCGCGATCGCGCGCAGGAACACCGGCAGCGAAAACATCGCGCCGATCGCGATGCAGCCCATCAGGCCGCCCGCGGCGACGATGACCCAGCGGTATCGGGAGTCCGGCATGGGGTACCTCCTTGTCGTGATGACGATCCTCGGGAACCGGGCGCCACCTGCTTCGCGCAATGCCCAGTCGACATGGATACGACGGGCGACGCATCGGGAAATCGACATGCGCGGCACACGCAACGTCGAACTTTCATTGTCCGCCGATCGGCTCCGCCCGCAACGGGCGGACCGGGCCGTCACCGCACGCCGGATCGACCGTTCGGTCCGCCCCTGCCCCGCGCCTTTCCGGAATCGGGAAAGTCGAAATCAGAAATAGTTGGTTGGACCGCGCGATCCGGCTGACTACACTCGGGCAATCTTGTCATAACAAGTTGACCGATGACCTCCCCCAACGTCGTGCCGCTGTCGGCGGCCCCGCTCTACGTGCAGATCAAGGACACGCTGCGTGCGCGCATTCTCGACGGCACCTATGCGCCGCACAGCCGGATGCCGTCCGAGCACGAACTCTGCGCGATGTTCGACGTCAGTCGCATCACGGTGCGCCAGGCGCTCGGCGATCTGCAGAAGGAAGGACTGCTGTTCAAGCTGCACGGCAAGGGCACCTTCGTGTCGAAGCCGAAGGCGTTCCAGAACGTGACCTCGCTGCAGGGCTTCGCCGAGGCGATGTCGTCGATGGGCTACGAGATCGTCAACCAGGTGCGCAGCCTCCGCACCGTCAAGGCCAACCGCCATCTCGCCACGAAGCTGAACGTGCCCGAAGGCGCGGCGCTCGTCGAGATTCATCGTGTGCGGCTGCTGAATCGCGAGCCCGTGTCGCTCGAACAGACGTGGGTGCCCGAAGCCATCGGCAAGCGTCTCGCGGGCGCCGACCTCGCGACCCGCGACATTTTCCTGGTCCTGGAAAACGACTGCGGCATCCCGCTCGGCCATGCCGACGTGTCGATCGACGCGATCCTCGCCGACGACGAGATCGTCGATGCCCTGCACGTCGAGGAAAGCAGCCCCGTGCTGCGCATCGAGCGCCTCACGCATGACGCGTCGGGCGCACCGATCGACTACGAAACCCTCTACTTCCGCGGCGACGCCTTCCAGTACCGGCTGCGCATCGACCGGCAGAAGCCGCGCAAACCTGCAAGGAAACAGCGATGACCACCCACGTGCTCGAATACGACATCGTCGTGGTCGGCGGCGGCACTGCCGGCCCGATGGCAGCGATCAAGGCGAAGGAGCGCGACCCGTCCCTGCGCGTGCTGCTGCTCGAAAAGGCCAACGTGAAGCGCAGCGGCGCGATCTCGATGGGGATGGACGGCCTGAACAACGCGGTGATCCCCGGGCATGCGACGCCCGAGCAGTACACGCGCGAGATCACGATCGCCAACGACGGGATCGTCGACCAGGAGGCCGTGTACGCATATGCGACGCACAGCTTCGCGACGATCGAGCAGCTCGACCGCTGGGGCGTGAAGTTCGAGAAGGACGGCACCGGCGACTACGCGGTGAAGAAGGTCCATCACATGGGCTCGTACGTGCTGCCGATGCCGGAAGGACACGACATCAAGAAGGTGCTGTACCGGCAGCTGAAGCGCGCGCGCATCGCGATCACGAACCGGATCGTGGCGACGCGCGTGCTGACCGACGCGCAGGGTCGCGCGAGCGGCGTGCTCGGCTTCGACTGCCGCACCGCCGAGTTCCACGTGATCCGCGCGAAGGCCGTGATTCTCTGCTGCGGCGCGGCCGGCCGCCTCGGCCTGCCGGCCTCGGGCTACCTGATGGGCACCTACGAGAATCCGACCAACGCGGGCGACGGCTATGCGATGGCGTATCACGCCGGTGCCGCGCTCGCGAATCTCGAATGCTTCCAGATCAATCCGCTGATCAAGGACTACAACGGCCCCGCGTGCGCGTACGTCACCGGCCCGCTCGGCGGTTTCACCGCGAACGGCAAGGGCGAACGCTTCATCGAATGCGACTACTGGAGCGGCCAGATGATGTGGGAGTTCTACCAGGAACTGCAAAGCGGCAACGGCCCCGTGTTCCTGAAGCTCGACCACCTCGCGGAAGAAACGATCCAGACCATCGAGCAGATCCTGCATACGAACGAGCGGCCGAGCCGCGGCCGTTTCCATGCCGGGCGCGGCACCGATTACCGCAGCCAGATGGTCGAGATGCACATCTCCGAGATCGGCTTCTGCAGCGGCCACAGCGCATCCGGCGTGTACGTGAACGCCCGCGCGGAGACGACCGTGCCCGGGCTCTACGCGGCCGGCGACATGGCGGCTGTCCCGCACAACTACATGCTCGGCGCATTCACGTACGGCTGGTTTGCCGGGCAGAACGCGGCCGACTACGTGGCCGGCCGCGAGCATGCGCCGGTGGACGACGAACAGGTCGCCGCCGAACGCACGCGCGTGCTTGCGCCGCTGCTGCGCGAGCGCGGCCTGGCGCCGGCCCAGGTCGAATACAAGCTGCGCCGCATGGTGAACGACTATCTGCAACCGCCGAAGGTGACGCGCAAGATGGAAATCGGGCTGCAGCGCTTTGACGCCATTAATGAGGATATCGAAGAGATCAAGGCGAACCACCCGCACGAACTGATGCGCGCCGCCGAAGTGCGCGCGATCCGTGACTGCGCGGAAATGGCAGCGCGCGCGTCGCTGTACCGCACCGAAAGCCGCTGGGGGCTGTACCACCACCGCGTCGACCTCCCGCATCGCAACGACGCCGAATGGTTTTGCCACACCTGGCTGCACAAGGACGCCGCGGGCGCGATGCGCAGCGAGAAGCGGCCGGTCGAACCGTATGTCGTGCCGCTTGCCGACGACGAGCGCGGCGCCTACACGAATCTGCGCATCCGCGAACCGGCCGCGCTCGCGGCCGCCCTTTGAGGAACCAGCCATGCCCCATACCCCGCACGACATCTTCCAGCGCAGCAGCGCACCCGTGACGATCGACGAGAACCTGTGCATCGCCGACAAGGGCTGCACCGTCTGCGTCGACGTGTGCCCGCTCGACCTGCTCGCGATCGACGTGACCAAGGGCAAGGCCTATATGCAGTTCGACGAATGCTGGTACTGCATGCCATGCGAACGCGACTGCCCGACCGGCGCGGTCAAGGTCGACATCCCTTACCTGCTGCGCTGACCCTGTCCCCCAACGCTCCCTCCCGTCGCCCATGACCGACTCCTCCTTCGCTGCCACGCCGGCCCGCGCGCACGCTTCCGACGAAGCCGCACTCGCCGCCCGCCTCGCGTCGCCCGATGCCGCCGTGCGCCGCGTCGCACTGTTCGAACTCGCCGATCTCGAGGACCCCGGGTTCGTGCCCGCTTTCATCGCCGCGCTGCGCGCCGATCCGTCGCCCGACGTGCGCGCCGAAGCCGCCCGCGTGCTCGGTGCGTGGGAACAGCCCGACGTCGTCGACGCACTGTGCGGTGCGTTGCTCGATCCGGACGACGACGTGCGCGCCGCCGCGGCGCAAAGCCTGTCCGAACTGAAGAACTCGGCATCGGGCGCCGTGCTGTGTCGATGGGCAGCCCGGCCCGAGCCGTTCGTGCGCCGAGCCGTGCTGCGCGGATTGCGCGAGTTGCGCGACCCCGGCGCATTCGCGCCCGCGCTGCACGCGCTCGACGCGGAACACGCCGCGGTGCGCGCCGAAGCCGTGGCGGTGCTCGGCTGGCTCAAGGATCCACGTGCGCTGCCGCCGCTCGCGGGCATCGCGACGACCGATACCGCAGCGGACGTGCGACGTATCGCGGTCGGCGCGATCGGTTTCGCGGCGCCCGACGATGCGTCCACCATCCACGCACTGTTCGTCGCACTACGCGACCACGAATGGCAGGTGCGCGAGGAAGCGGCCACGACGCTCGGCAAGCTGCGCGTTGCGACCGCACGCGAACCGCTCGTCGCCGCGCTCGACGACGACTACTGGCAAGTGCGCCTGCGTGCCGCACGTGCGCTCGGGCAACTGCGCGATGCGGCCGCGGCGCCGGCCGTCGCCGCGCTGCTCTCGCATGCGATCAGCAACCTGCGCAAGGAAGCCGCGCTTGCGCTCGGCGAATTGCGCGACCGCGCGACGTTGCCCGCGCTGACCCGCGCGCTGGAGGACCACGATCCGGAAGTACGCAAGGCCGTGCGGATCGCGATCCGGCAAATCGACGCGTCGTCGCCATGATCGCCCCGACCGAAATCGCGCTCGATCACCCTGCGCGCACATTGACGCTTCGCTGGCCGGACGGTCACACGCAACGCATCGGCTATGCGCAGCTGCGCATTGATTGCCCGTGTGCGGAATGCCGAAGGATCCGGCGCGACGGCGGTCGTGTCGATGTACGACCCGATGTGATGCTGAACGACGTCGAGGCAGCCGGCTACGGCATCCGCGCGGTATTCGGCGACGGTCATGCGCGCGGCATCTATCCGTGGCCGTATCTGGCGGAGATGACGGCGCAACCATGACGTGGCGCCCGCAGGCGTGCGGACCACATGGCAGGCGTGCGGAAACGCTGCGATACTGACGCCCACGATCGTCTCCACCCACCGTGGGAGCCAGAACATGCAGACCGCAGTCGGATTCATCGGCCTTGGCGTGATGGGCACGCCGATGGCGCTCAATCTTGCACGGGCCGGTACGCCGCTCATCGTGTGGAGCCGGTCGCACGGCAGCGACAATGCGCTGCGCGACGCCGGCGCGCGCGTGGCCGACCATGCAGACGACGTGTTCGCGGCCTGCCGCACCGTCATCCTGATGCTCGCGAACGACGCGGCGACCGATGCCGTCCTCGGACGCGGCACGACCGATTTCAGCCGCCGCGTCGCCGGACATACGATCGTCAACATGGACACGCATCCGCCCGAATACTCGCGCGCGCTGGCCGACGAAATCGCCGCCGCGTCGGGCCGTTACGTTGAAGCACCCGTGTCGGGGTCGCGCAAGCCGGCCGAAGCCGGTCAACTCGTCGTGATGCTCGCCGGCGCGCCGGACGACGTCGACGCCGTCCGTTCGCTCGTGAAGCCACTGTGCCGCGACAGCTTCGTGTGCGGCGACGTACCGTCGGCGCTGACGATGAAGCTCGCCGTGAACCTGTTCCTGATCACGATGGTCACCGGCCTGACCGAAGCCACGCATTTCGCGCAACGCCACGGCATCGATCTCGCCCGCTTCGCCGACGTGCTGAACGCAGGCCCGATGGCGAGCGACGTGTCACGCGTGAAGCTCGGCAAACTCGTCGCGGCGGATTTCTCGGTGCAGGCCGCGATCACCGACGTGCTGAAGAATGCCCGCCTCGTTGCCGAATCCGCGCGCGGCATCGGCATCGCGTCGCCCCTGCTCGACATCTGCCATGCGCTGTACGGCGAGACCGAGCGAGCCGGACATGGCGCTGACGACATGGTCGCGGTGATCCGCGCGATCGAGCAGCGCACCGACCACGCACAATGAAACGTCGCCGGCCGCCCCACCCACCCGAACGCACCCGCGCGCAGCACCACATGTCCGACTCATCTCGCTCCCCGACCCGCATCCCCGCTTCCGTCCGCCCGGTTCCCGCCGTGATCGGCATCGTGCTGCGGGAGCGCGACGTACTGCTGGTACGTCGCGCCAATCCGCCCGATGCGGGATGCTGGGGCTTTCCCGGCGGCAAGATCGAAGTGGGGGAATCGATTGCGAGCGCGGTAGTGCGCGAGATCGCCGAAGAGACGACCATGGACGTCGAGGCGCTCGACGCCTTTACCGCGCTGGATGCGTTCGATTACGATGCTGGCGGCGACGTGCGTCAGCATTTCGTCATGGTCGCGGTGCTGTGCCGATGGTTGCGCGGCACGCCTGCCGCCGGCGACGATGCGCTCGATGCGCGCTGGTTCGATCTCGCCGAACTCGACCGCGATGACTTGCCGATGAGCGCGGGGGTTCGTGATGTCGCGCGACGCGCGATCGAGCATGCTGCGGTCCCTGGTCACGCGCAGCGTCCGGCCAATACTTGAAAACCTGAAACACCGCCGTCTTTCTCGCAGCCTTTGCGAGCGGCCCGATCGGGGCCATGACGGTGCCGGCTACCCGCCGACGAACTGCCAATTACAAATCAAAGACGGGCCAACCCATGATCAGAATTCGCAAATCCACCCCGGCCGACGGCGCACGCGTGCTGGATATCTGGCGCAACGCGGTCGACGCCACGCACCCGTTCCTCAGCGACGACGACCGACGTGCGATCGAATCCGAAGTCGTCGCGTTCCTGCCCGGTGCGCCGCTCGATCTCGCCGTCGACGATTCCGACCGCGCGATCGGCTTCATGCTGCTCGACGGCAGTCATATGGAAGCGCTGTTCGTCGATCCCGCTCACCATGGCGCGGGTGTCGGGCGCCTGCTCGTGGAAGATGCGCTCAAGCGTCACCCCGACCTGTCGACCGACGTCAACGAGCAGAACGAAGCGGCGGCAGGATTCTATGAACGGCTCGGCTTCGAGCGCACCGGGCGATCGGCGCTCGATGGGCAGGGGCGCGCCTATCCGTTGATTCACCTGCGCTATCGCACGAAACCGTCGTCCTCGCCGCAGCACGCATGATCGTGGCCCGCGCGGGATAGCACGCCGCCCTTCACGTCGTGCGCTCCGGGCGGTCGGGTCATCGATCGGTTCGGCACGCCCCGCACGGATGAGCGTTTCCCGGGCTGAACGAGCCTGTCGCGGGCCTGGAGATGCTAACCTCTCGGCCACTCTAACGACACCGCGTGAAGCCACAGGATTCGACCATGCAAACCGTTGCGGTACTGGACTTCGAAACAACCGGACTTTCGCCGAATATGGGCGACCGTGCGACCGAAATCGCCGTCATCCTGCTACGGGACGGTGAAATCGTCGACCGTTTCCAGAGCCTGATGAATGCAGGCAGACGCATTCCGTCCGATGTCGTCGCGCTGACCGGCATCACGAACGAGATGATCGCAGCGGCGCCGCCGGCGTCGAAGGTCATGAAGGAAGCCGCGGCGTTCGTCGGCAAGCATGCGGTCGTGGCCCACAACGCCGGTTTCGACAAACGGTTCTGGCAGTCGGAACTCGGGCTGCTTGGCGAGTCGGCCGAGCATGCGTTTGCTTGCACGATGCTCGTGGCGAGACGCATCTACCCGGATGCCACGAGTCACCGCCTGTCGAGCCTGGTCGATATGCTGCGGCTGCCGAAATCGGGCCGTGCGCACCGGGCGATGGTCGATGCCGAGATGGCCGGGCACCTGTGGTGTCGGCTGCAGCACGACATTGCGCGGACTTACGGACTGAATCGCATCGATCACGCACTCATGGCGCGTGTACAGGCCACGGCGAAGGCGAAAGTGCCGACTTACCTGCGTTCGCTCGTGGGCGCACACGCGTGAGCATCCGGGTCGCGATGCTTCCGACTCGCGCAATCCACTGATGAAAAACGGCTTGGCAATCTGCCAAGCCGTTTTCTTGTCGCAACACTCTTCCGGTCGATTCCGAATACAAGGCAACGGCAGGACAGCCATTTTGTGGCCGCCCACGATCGTGTCATGCAAGGGCCCTCCTTGCACATGATGATGCAGATGAACCGGCTCACGTCGCCCTGACGCACCTGCGCGCACTTGCAGCGCAGCATGATGAGCAGGTTGTGCGCCCAACCGATTTCTCCAACCAGTGGCGGAGTTTGGGCTCGGCACTGCATCCCGAAGAATCTGACGCGTGTACCACCGGTTCTGCGCCGAACATGTCAGGCGCCCGTCCTTATGACATTCCCGGGCTGCATTGCTTGTTTGGCGGCCGCTGGCACCAGTTCGCCCAACCGGGACAGGAAGAGCTTGAGGATTGGCGAGGCGTTGGAGCGGCTGTGACCGACAACGAGGTCGATTGTCGGCGCATCTCCCGCCAGCGGGCGGCTCACCACGGACCACGGCAGCAGGTTCTCGACGTAGTCGGGAATCAACGTCAGCCCGCGCGTCGACGCCACGAGCGACATCACCATCGCCGGGTTGTCCACGCCCTGGGTGGGCGTAAGCGTCACACCTTCGCGCTGCAGGTACGTGTCCACCACAGAACGCAGCACGCGTGCCTTGTTGGCCATGGCCACGAAAGGCTGTCCCACGAGTTGCTGCGGGCGGATGCGCTCTTGCGACGCCAACGCGTGATCGCTCGGCATCAGCACGACCAGCGGCTCTTGCCCAACCGTCGTGTAGTCCAGATCGAAGCCCGGCTCGGCGCGCAGGAAGGCCAGATCCAGCCGGCCACGCGCCAATGCATCCGCCAGGTCCGGTGAGTAATCGCTGGAGACCGTCACATCGATGTTCGGCAGCTCGTCGCGTAGCAGGTTCAGCGCCTTCGGCAGCCAGGTCATCTCCTGCCCGGTCAGGAATCCCAGTGCAAAACGCTGCTTGCTCGGCTGCGCCGCCCGGCGCGCGGCCTCGATCGCCGCATCAACCTGGCTCAGGGCCAGCCGCGCGTGATCGATGAAGGCTTTCCCCGCCGGCGTCAGTTCGACGCCGCGCGTGCTGCGGCTCAGCAGATCCACGCCGACCTGATCTTCCAGGTCGCGGATCTGCCGGCTCAGCGAAGGTTGGGAGGTATGCAGCCGACGCTCGGCAGCCACCGTCAGGCTGCCCGTCTCCGCCACGGCGATGAAGTAGCGCAGATGTCTCAGCTCCATGCTTTCTCCCATGCTTTTCAAGCATCCCCACCCGCTTACAAAGTCTTTTTGTTTGCGAGTGGAAGCCCCTAAATTCTCAACCATGGCGCCGGGAAAAGCAGCTTCCGAACCCCGGCAACCCATCGCCCATACGTCAACCGTCATACCTCAAGGAGCATATCATGACCTCCAACCCCGTCATTCTCGTCACCGGCGCGCTGACCGGCATCGGTCGCGCCACCGCCCTGGCGTTTGCAGGCAGCGGCGCCCGTCTCGTCATCTCCGGCCGCCGGCCGGCGGAAGGCAAGGCGCTCGAATCCGAACTCCGTCAGCTGGGCACCGAGGCCCACTTCATCCAGGCCGATGTCCGGCACGACCAGGAGGTCCAGGATCTGGTGGACCAGACCGTGGCGCACTTCGGCCGCCTGGACGTGGCCGTCAACAACGCCGGCACCGAAGGCCAGCCCGGCCTGATCGTGAACCAGACCGCCGACAGCTACGCCGCCACCTTCGACACCAACGTGCTCGGCACGCTGCTGAGCATGAAGCACGAACTGCGCGTGATGACTGCCCAGGGCAGCGGCAGCATCATCAACATCTCCTCGACTTACGGGCATGAAGGTGCGGCCTACGCGTCGGTGTACGCCGGCAGCAAGCATGCCGTCGAGGGCATGACCAAGTCCGCAGCGCTGGAAGTGGCGGCCGCGGGCGTTCGCGTCAACGCCGTGGCTCCCGGCCCGACCGACACCGGCATGCTGGACCGCTTCACCGGCACGCCGGAGAACAAGGCCGCGCTCGCTTCGGGCGTGCCGCTGGGCCGCGTCGGCAAGCCGGCCGAGATTGCAGCGGCCGTGCGCTTCCTGGCTTCGGACGCTGCAGCGTTCGTAACCGGCCAGATCGTCACCGTCGACGGCGGCAAGACCGCCGGCTGATCCGAGCCGCGCCGAGCCGGCGCGGCCCTCCCTGTCGCCCGGGCAACGCCCGGCTTTGCACCGGAGCCGGGCAGCGTCTTGCCCGCTCAAGAATCCGTCAGCCTCATCCGGAATACGACCATGAACGCCTTCACCCATCACACCGCCCCGACCCGGTACGTCGAGGCCAATGGCATCCGCTTCGCCTATCGCCGGTTCGGTAAGTCAAGCGGCGTGCCAATCGTTTTCAACCAGCACTACACCGGAACGATGGACTATTGGGACCCGGCCGTGACCGACGGCCTGGCAGAGACGCGCGAAGTGATCCTGTTCAACAACGCCGGCGTGTCCAGCTCGTCCGGCGAGACGCCTGCCAGCTTCCCGGAAATGGGTGCCAACGCAATCGCCTTCATCCGCGCGCTCGGCCTCCACCAGGTCGATGTGCTGGGCATCTCGATTGGCGGCTTTGTCGCGCAGGAGATCGCACTTCAAGGCGGAGATCTCGTGCGCAAGCTCATCCTCGTCGGCACCGGCCATCGCGGCAACGACATGACGGCCAGCCGCTCGGCCGAGATCTTCGCGGGCCGCTACGAGCCGCCTGAACACCTCTGGCTGTCGGTGCACTTCGCTCCGTCCGACGCGAGCCAGAAAGCCGGCATCGACTTCCTTCAACGCAAGTGGCGCCGCCAGGATCGCGACCCGGAAGCGAGCGCGCAAACCGTCGCCGCCCAAGGCGTCGCCATCGGCAAGTGGATCGCGCCGGACGAGAATGCGCTGGCCTACCTGAAGTCGATCCGGCAGCCCACGCTGATCGTCCAGGGCAGCAACGACGCGATCATCCCGACGGCGCACTCCGTCACGCTGCAGCAGCACCTGCCGAACGCCCAGCTGGTGATCTATCCGGACGCCGGCCACGGCTCGATCTATCAGTACCCGGAGCGCTTCGTCGCGCACGCCATTCAGTTCCTGAACGAAGGCCCGGCCGGCACGGCCAGCGCTTGAGCGACCTCGCAACCTCTTTGGAGATGGACGTCATGAACTCACTCACAGGCAAGACCGCGCTCGTCACCGGTGCTTCGCGCGGCATCGGCCGGGCCACCGCGTTGACACTGGCCGCGGCCGGCGCGCAGGTCCTGGTTCACTACGGCAGCGGCGAAACGGACGCGACGGCTGTGGTCGACGAGATCCGCCGCGCCGGCGGCAAAGCCGAGACGATCGCAACCGACCTGCGTTCGCCGGACGGTCCCCACAAGCTCGCCGAGCGTGTTCGCACCATCATCGGCGGACGGCTGGATGTTCTGGTGGCCAATGCCGGCATCGCCAGGGCCGCGTCGATCGAGGAGACGACGGTCGAGGACTTCGACGCGCTCTTCGCCGTCAACGTGCGTGCACCTTTTTTCCTCGTGCAGCAACTACTGCCCGCTCTGTGCAAAGGAAGCAGCATCGTCCTGCTGTCCTCGCTGGCGGCACGCGCCTCGGTCGGCACGCTCTCTGCCTACTCGGCCACCAAGGGGGCGGTCGATACGCTGGTGAAGCACTGGGCCGCGGCGCTCGGCCCGCGTGGCATCCGCGTCAACGCAGTGGCGCCGGGCGTGGTGGAGACCGAGATGTCGAGCTTCACCAAGACGGACGCCGGCCGCGAGGCAACCCTCGGCATGCAGGCGTTGCAACGCCTGGCCCAACCCGACGACATCGCCAGCGTCGTCGCGTTCCTGGCCTCGGACCAGTCGCGCTGGATCACCGGTGACACGTTGCGCGTGGATGGCGGCTCCAAGCTCTGAGCCCCCGCCCATTCAATCTCTCAAGGAAATTCAAATGAAGCTCTATCACTCCACCTCGTCGCCCAATTCGCGCCGCGTGCGCATCCTGCTCGCCGAGAAGGGTCTCACTCCCACCCTGGTCCCCGTCGACCTGGGCACGGGCGAACAACACGGCGACGCCTACCGCGCCATCAATCCTCGCCGCGTCGTGCCCACGCTGGTGCTGGACGACGGGACGACCATCGGCGAAGTGCCCGTCATCAGCCGCTACCTCGATGATGTGTACCCGACGCCGTCGCTCTTCGGCACGACGCCCGCGGAGCAGGCCGTGGTCTCGATGTGGGATCGCCGCATCGAGCAGGAAGGCTTTGCGTCAGTGATGGAAGCGATTCGGAACAAGGCGCCCGGCCTGAAAGGCCGGGCGATCGCGGGACCGCACGACTACGAGCAGATCCCTGCACTGGTCGAGCGCAGCACGCGGCGCGTGAAGAATCTGTTCGCGGACATGAACGCGCGGCTGGCCGAGTCGCCCTTCGCCGCTGGCGAGAACTTCTCGGTAGCGGACATCACGCTGCTCGTCACGGTGGATTTCGCCGCGAAGGCGATCGACTTGTCGATTCCGGAAGAATTCCACGCCCTGCGACGCTGGTATGACGCCGTCTCGCTTCGCGGCAGTGCAGCCGCTTGAACACGGTCCGTTTCGCATATTCCGAACCGTTCACCGTGTCCAATTTTTGGCGGTTTTGCCGTCAGGGATCGGGAGACCGGTGGATGCCCGGAAAGCCGCGTAAAACAAGCTTCCCGGAGAAGACTTTTACCGTCGAAGACGGTAAAAGTCTGAATAGTGAACGGGAATGTCTTGATCCGGCCTCGATTTTTACCGTCAGATCGACGGCCAACTTGTTTTGCTGGCCGGCGATAGCCATCGATAGATTCCGTGACGTATCGACCTGAAGGTCAACACGTCACGGCAGTTTTTCGATAGCTGGCGATAGTCCTCGAAGGCCGTCAATTCACTCCCACTCCATCATCAACAGGCTGCCCAAACCCGCATGGTTAAAGGACTTGGCTGTGATCGACATGGGCATTACCGTCGCTTTTACCGTCAGAAGCGCATATCTTTTGCTGGTGCGAGAGATGGAGCGATTTGCGGGGAAGCGACTCTTTTGACTTCATTGTCAACCGCTTTCAATCATACTCCGGCGGGCTCGCTACGGAGTTTCACACGGTGTCATGCTCATCCTTACTTCGTAGTAGGACGCCCAATGGTATGCCCGCACAATCAGCCGAACGAGTTCTTAGCTGCCCAAAGTGCGCTGCAGCCTGTGAACGTATTCCATTGCGCTCCGCGATCTCCCCGCAATGACCCGATCCTGGCCTCGCCAGGCTCGAACATCCACTGCGAGTTGGTCACGACAGATGCGGCGATATCGGCAATGACGCTGCGCGGAGACCGCGCAATGTGAATCGCAACAAGCTCCTTCTCGTCTTTGCCTATCTTGAAAGTCAGCAGAAACGGTTCCTTTGCCATGAGGCGAAAGTTGCCCTCCCCTGAGTGCACGCTCCATGAGTAGACATCAAGCTTCAGCAGATCCAGCATCGCATGCAAGCAGACGTGGAGCCACCGGCCAAAGCCCGAGATTGCCTTGCGGGACAGTATCTCGCGCGCATTCCATGGCGCCAGGTCTCGGTCAATGTGTCCGCCCATGCGATTTCTCAGCACCGACAGGTCGCCCTTGTGGTCGATTGGCACCAGTTCCAGAAACTCGGACTTAATGATCGAGACTTGCTTGGTTGTCCCCGGCTCAAGCCATCTGCGCGCGTCCTGATCGCCAACAACTTGATCACATAGTCTAACCACGGCCGTGGCGAAGGAATGAAGTTGAACTGAGAACTGCTTGAGTTGGCGCTTTCGCTTTGTCGAGTTCTTCTGGCCGAGAGCGCTTTCCAGAGCGACATCAATGTCTCTCAGGGCTTCCAAGCACTGCCAGAGCTTGATCGACATGTTATTGGCCGGATACCAGTCCTCCGAAGCCTCATCCTCTTCGAGAGAGTCAACAATGGATCGGACATGGCAGTCCTCAATGATGGACATCCCCTGCGGCGAGATTTCGATTGAGCCCATAGCAGCATTGTGTAGATAGACAGAAGTGCTTTAACACTTAGCGGAAGAAATTCTCTTTGATGACGGCCACTTAGAGCATCTACGCCGGAACGCGCTGGAGCATGCTTTGGGCGTGGATTGGCATGGTTTGGCGATGTGGTTACCCAAAACTTACCCCAAGAAAACGGCTCGAAAACTGGGTCAAAGACCAGCGTATGTCGGAGTACTTAGATAGCGTCCGCCACGACCTTCCAGAGTACGCTGCAACGCCGACCTCATCATCGACGTTACCAGCACTATGCCGACTACGGCGAAGGTTGGAGACTGCGTCTGAAGGCAGCGTGCAGGGCGCCGCTTCGCACGAGCCATCTATTGCCTGGAGCTAAACCGCCGATGCGGCCAGTGGCAAAGCACGCAGTTCGCCACCCAGTAGCGCACGCCGTCCAGACGCGACCCCTTCCCTCAGCAAGCAATCAAGCGCAGCCGCCGCTTTGCGTTTCGTCCATGCGCTCATGCCCGTTAGTGGGCCGAATAGTCGCTACCATGCACGTAAGTATCAGTAACGGAGAATGCAATGCTTTATCTGTTGGACACCGGCCGGATGGCCTACAAATTCGGCAAATGGCGCGGGACGCTCTATTTGGCAGCGACTGCCGTGCCGTTTGCTATTGCGAATTTCATCGCCAAAGTTTTCAGCATTCTGCCGAGCCAACCTCAGCCACCGATAGCCTACCAGTGGATGGAGATAGGCTTCCACGCCGTTGCGCTCCTTCTCTGGGGCTACGGCTGCTACCGGCTCTACCGGGACCATGTCCATCACGACTACTACCCCGAAGCCCACCACTACCAGCGTGAGGGCTGGTAAGCGCGGTGTGGGTGCATGGTCCTCCACAGCCAAAAGTGAGGCGAAACCTGCCTTCGAGGAAATCGCTTTGGCCCCAGCGCTGGAAGCCGACGAAGGAACGAAAGAGGTGCCCCTCATGACCTTGCACAAGAGCAAGGCGCTGGAGCGTCACACCGTGATCTTCGTCGACCTGGGCGACTTGGCCTGGCGGAGCTACGCCCAGAACACCGCAAGGCGACCGTCGGTTTCTTCGCGGCGTTCACACGCGCCAAGCAGCGGGTCTTCTTCACGCATTCCCCCAGTCGCAACACGCGCCGGAGCATCGCTCCGCTCTACACGCTGCTGGCGTCCGCCGACGTGCAAATCCTTGCGGTCGCCTAATCCAGGAGGTCCCAACCCATGAGTCCCACCAGCCTCTCCACGTTCGGCGCCGCTGGCCCGATGGTAGGTTACCTCTACCAGGTCCGCGTCGCGCTGTTGTGGGCGCTGCGACGCAGCCCCGCCGGTGACTTCACCGTCAGCATCGAGACTCTGGACGACGTGAGCTTCGAGGTCGGCGGCGAACCCGACGCCGTGCTGCAGACCAAACACTCGCTCAATGCGATGGCCAACCTGACCGACCTGAGCCCCGAGCTCTGGAAGACCATGCGGATTTGGCTCGCGGGACTGGAGAGCGGCGAGATTCCAGCCGAGACGGCCCGCTTCCTGATCGCCACGGCCGCAGCGCCCTTCGGCAGCGCCTGCTCTACGTTGGGCATCGAGGGTGACGGGCGCGACGTGGCGGAAGCGGCCAAGCGGCTCAAACACGCAGCTACCACCTCCAGCAATAGCGAGCTCAAGGACGCCTTCAAGGCTTACCTCACCTTGGACGAGGCCGCCCGGGAAGAGTTGCTGGCGCGCGTCTATGTAGTGCCGTCCCAGCCCGACGCAGTCGCCATCACCGAGCAACTGAAGGTGGAGCTCTACCATGTGTCATTGCATCATCAGGTGTTGTCAATCCAGATGCTCGAAGGCTGGTGGTTCCGCCGCGTAGTGCACGAGTTGGTTCACCCGTCCGGGGGCATCCCGCGCGCGGAAATCGACGCCCAGATCGTGGAGATCCAGGAGTCGCTGAAACCCGACTCGCTACCGATCGACGGAGAGCTGGACACGTTGATGGTGGCCCTCGACCAGTTGCCGGAGTTCGCCGATCGCCCCTTCTACAAACAGGTGGAGTTGGTGGGCGGCAGCCAGTTGCGCATCCGCAATGCAATCGTCAGCTACCTGCAGGCCTTTCGCCAGCGCTCGGCCTGGACCCGCGACGACCTGCTATTCGATGCCGACCTGCAGAAATACGACCAGCGGCTGCACACCGAGTGGGAGCTGCAGTTCGCCCAGGCGTGCGACGAGCTCGGCGAAGGCGCCTCCGAAGACGCCATGGCCCGTGCGGGCCGCGCGATCTTGAAGTGGGCAGAGGATGCGCACGTGCCGATCCGTTCGGGCGTCAACGTGCCCTGGGTCTGCCGGGGCTCGTTGCATATGCTGGCCGAGGACTTGCGCCTAGGCTGGCATCCCGACTTCCAGGCGCGACTGCAAGCCGTCTTCGACGCGTCCAGCAAAGGCAGCGCAGCATGAACGCCTGGCAAGAACGCAGCATCGAGCAGCGCAATCTGCTCAACCCCGCCTTCTGCGCTATCGTAGTGTGGCACCTCACGCGCGGCTACCGGACCGAGGCCACAGCGCTTGGCAGCGAAGGAGGCGGCTTGCCCTTTGCAATGGCGTTCGTCGGCGCGAGTCTGATCTTGCGCGGTCAGACGCGCGAGCAGCTGCCTCGCTCGACCACTACCTCACTCGCCACCTGGGTTCATGACCACCCGCTGGAGCGATCGGCCGTCGCCAAAGGTGTGGGCGTGCTGCGCGCGACGGTACGCGAGGCCCTCTTGTTTGGGGTGCAGCACGGGCTACTGTCGCTGGAGGGGCAAAGGCTTGAGGCCAGCGACGTCGCCCTGAAGAAAATTAACGCCTATCTGCGCACGTCGAGTGTGGAGGTGAGGGACTGCATGCGCCAGGCGACACTGGTCGGCCGCTGGCTGTGCAAAGCGGGCGCGCCGCCGACGGTGCTGGCGCTGTTGGGAGTGCAACCATGATTCAGATTCGCGCCGTCGTCATCTACAGCCACGATGGGCGGCACCGCGTGGTGCCCTTCGCCCCGGGCCGCGTCAACATCATCTCGGGCGACCCGCGCACCGGCAAATCGTCCTTGGTGGGCATCATCGAGTACGCGATGGGCGCCAAAGAGATCGACGTGCCCGAGGGCAAGGTGCGGCGCAACGTCGCCTGGTTCGGCCTGCTGCTGGAGACCGGCCGCGGGCAGGCCTTCGTGGCGCGCCAGTTGCCAAAGGGTGATGGCAAATCCAATGAGGCGATCTATGTCGAAGCCAACGACAAGGTCACGATCCCTGAGGCCGAGGCCTTGCGCGCGACAACCAACCGCGAGGGCCTGCGCGCGATGCTGGCGTCTTGGGTAGGAATGGGCGACTACCTGCACGAGCCGCCTCCGGGCCAGACGCGCGAGCCCTTGGCCGCCTCCATCAGCCACGCCCTCACCTTCTGCTTCCAGGCGCAGCCCGAGATCGCGCAGCGCAAGTACCTGTTCCACGGTTCCAACGACCGGTTCGTGGCCCAGGCGATCAAGGACACCCTGCCCTACTTCCTCGGCGCCGTGACCGACGACTACGTCGCTCAACAGCAGGAACTCAAGCGCGTGCGTACCGAGCTTAGGCAGATCGAGCGCAGGCTGGCGGAGGCCGCTGCAATCCGCGGCGAAGGCCTCAGCCGCGCCGACACCTTGCTGGCCGAGGCGAAAGCGGTCGGCCTGAGCACGCTCGACGACGATGCTGCCTGGCAGGAAAAAATCGAGGCGCTACGCGCGATCCAGAACACCCCGATCCCAACCGCCGCAGCTGAAGCTGGCGAGGACGTCGAATTTCGGCGCCTTTCCGACGTGCGCAGCGGGCTTGTGCGCGAGCAGCGTTCGCTGCTATCCACGCTGGAACGCGCCCGCAGCTTCGAAGGCAGCTCCAGGGGCTATGCCGGCGAGGCCCGTGAGCACACTGCACGACTGCAGGCGGTAACTGTCTTCGAGCACGACGCGCCCGGTCACGCCTGCCCGCTATGCATGCAGGATCTTCCCGAGGCATCGCAAGTCCCCTCGATCAGCGATCTGCGCGCAGCCCAGGACTACATCGGTGAGCGCAGCGGCGCGATGGACGCTGCAACGCCGCGCATCGCGACCGCGATCCAGCAGGTAGAGACTCAACTGGCCGACGTGCGCCGCCGGCTCGACGATAACCGCGCGCTGCTCACCGCTGTCAAGCGCGGCAGCCAGCGCCTGCAACTGGCAAGCGACACCGAGGCGCGGCGCGCGATGGTGCTGGGGCGCATCAGCCTGTACATGGAGAACATCCCTCAGATGCCGGACATCAGTGAGCAGCAGGCACGACTCACGGAACTGCGCGTACAGGAAGGCGAACTCAACGAAGCGGTCAGTACCGACACCATTCAGGCCAAACTCGATTCCTGCTTGTCCAACGTAAACCGCTATCTGTCCGACTATGCGAGACGGATCGACCTCGAGTATTCAGAGTCGCCCCTGCGCCTGGACCCACGCAACCTCACTGTCGTAGCCGACACGCCCGATCGGCCTGTGCCCATGCGCGAGATCGGCAGCGGCGAGAATCATGTGGGCTACCACATCGTGGCGCACCTGGCTCTGCACACTTGGTTTGCAAGCCGCGGCCGTCCTGTGCCGGCCTTCCTTCTGCTTGACCAGCTGTCTCAGGCGCATTTCTCGCCCGACACGGCGCCGGGCGACGGCGTGACGCAGGAGAAGATCGACACTGATCGCCGAGCCGTCAAGCGGCTCTTCGGACTGATCTTTGATGTTGTCGAGCGCCTGGAAGGCAAATTCCAGGTGCTCATCACCGACCATCCGGACTTCAGCGACGACGCCCGGTTCCAAGCCGCGCTGCGGGAGCGCTGGCGTGATGGATCGAAGCTCGTCCCCGAGAACTGGCCGCGCGCAGCCTGAGCGTCACTGCCAATGCGGAAAATAGCAGCAACCTAGGGGGTGAGATGCGAAACTGCGAGCATATCGACGCTGCAGCCGAGGCATCGCAACCGTAGTTACTGGCAACGGACGCAGCTTGAAGAACGTACAGTACGGCGCATTCACAAGAGGTACGAATCGAATTTCTAGATGACCAATCGCTGCCCGATGCCAGTGAACGTGGCGAGACAAGCCGACCCGTCCTGCGCCGTTTGAGCGCAGTTGGCGGAGTCATGTGCGAAGCTTTCGGCGAATACGATTCCGCACAGCGGGCTTCTTCACGGTGTGGTGCAGGACAGATTGCCGATCAACCGTTGGCCGTCCTTAATAAGCACTGGCTGCCTGCGGCGAGCAGCGTACCTGAGCGCCTTTCGCAGGGACCTCAGGTTGGGTACTGTCGCGAGGTCGATCTCGGCTGGAGGCAACGCGCGCCGATAATCGCGCAGAGTATTGATCTGCAGCAGGTTCAGGCAGCGCAGATGCATATCGCTGGCACTGTGCTTAGCCGCCACCGCGGGGGACAGCCAGCCCAGCAGTTCAATAACACGGTCGTACAGCGTACGCAAACGGTTCAGCGCATCCGCAGGCGTTGTGGGCGCAGGCGCCTGGATCACCACCACCGGCGACCCGTGACGGGAACGGCTCTCAGCCATCAGTGGTCCCAGCTTCCAGATGGGCTCGTGGTGAGCGATGCGATTTCGCAGCTCATTGCACAGGTCGAGCCTGGCAAAGAGGGCGTCTCTATGTTTCAGCTTGGCCCAGTAGCCTGCCTGTCGCTGCCGATGCCCGGGGAGAACGTCAACGAGGATGGGGCCCCATGCCACGGGTTGTCGGTGAACATCGACCGTGAGGTCGAGAAGGCGCGGCCAGAACCCGAATGTCAGGCCGGACACCACGTCATCGGGTGAGGGGGCAGGTACGCGCGGCAGCAACTGCTTGCCCTGCTTGTAGTGCGTGACGTCCATGATCTTGGCCTTCGACAGGCTGCTCAGCGCAACGTGCGCGTACCAGTCCTTGGAGCCCTGGCCACCTACTGCGCCATAGCGCAGGCTCATGGCATGATGAAATTGGTTCCGAAGCACCACCTCCACCAGCGAGATCGTGCGAAAAAGTACGGCGCTCAGGTCGTCGTTCCACTGGTAGAGTCCCAGCGCCTCACCGTCATCCGTCGCGCCGAAGAAGCTTCGGTAGCTGCTCAGTCGCGCATGCGAAAGTGCCTGGACGTGTGCCAGATTCCCAGCAGGGTTGCCTGTAATCAGTTTCAGCATGCGTGTTATACTCCCCTGGTAAGCGCTTGGGCAACATGGTTCAGTAGCACCCTCTTCGGACGGACGCTGGACTCCAAGACGCAAAAGAGGAGGCGGCCGCGTAAGCGGCCGTTTTCCTTTGTGCTACGCATGACCGGCCTCCTCCAGCAACGCTGACAGCTTGGCTTCCAGCCGCGCCAGCTCGGACTTGAGTTGAACGCGCTCGGCTCGCAAGGCGTCGAGGTCAACCGCTTCCTCATCTGCTGCGGTAGCCACATACCGAGCCACGCTGAGGTTGAAGTCGTTCGCCGCGATCTCGCTTGGGTCCACGAGGCGTGCATACCGTTCAACGTCTTGCCGCCGGCGGTAGATGTCCTCGATCATGCTCAGATCGGACTCGCGCAGCACGTTCTGCGTCTTGCCATGCTGGTAGGTGTCGCTGGCGTCGATGAAGATCACGCCGTCGTCGGCCTTCCGCTTGCGCAGCACGAGAATCGCGACCGGGATAGCCGCATGGGCGAACATCTTGGTAGGCAAGGCGATCACCGCATCGATCAGGTTCTCGCGGACGAGTTGCTCGCGGATCTGCCGTTCTGCCCCAGTGCGAAAGAGCACCCCCAAGGTCACGACCGCTGCCATGCGGCCCGTCTCAGGCGCGAGCGTCTCAACCATGTGGCTTATGAACGCGTAGTCACCGGCCGTTCGCGGGGGGACGCCGCGTCGGTAGCGCTGATGGACGTCTCTCTCCGCCATTTCGTGCCCCCAGTCGCGCAGCGAAAACGGTGGGCTGGAAACAGCAACATCGAACTGCCTCAGCCCGCCAGAGGCGTCGAGCAGCTTGGGGTCACGCAGGGTGTCTCCCCACTCGAGCTGATGACGGATCTCACCATGAAGAACCATGTTCATCTTGGCCAGCGCCCAGGTGGATCCGTTCTTCTCCTGGCCAAAGAGGTCGCACCCGCCCTGCCCTGACCTCGCCCTGGCGAACTGACTGCAGGCGATCAGCAGAGAACCTGTTCCACAACAGGGATCACTGACGGCCTCGCCACTCGCGGGTTCCATCAGGCGCGCCAGCAGCTGAGACAGCTCGGGCGGGGTGTAGAACTCACCGCCCCATCTTCCACCCTGCTCCGAGGTATGTCTGATCAGCGAATCACACGCGAAGGCAACGGCTTCATTCGCCAAGCCGCCGTCCTCGCTGAGATTCAGAGCGCTAGCACTGACCGCATCCAGCAGCCGCCCAAGCACACGCTCCTTTTGCTCTGCGTTGCCGAGCACGGTCGAGTTGAAGCTGATGCCCTGGAAGACGCCGCGCAGGCCAGCATTGGCCTGTTCGATGGCAGCAAGGGCCGCATCGATGCGTTTCCCCAGGTCAGCGCTGTTGCGGGCAGCGACGAGGCGGTCGAAGCGGGACTCGTCCGGCACCCAATAGGAGGCATCGGTAGAGACTACGGCAGCCTGGTTGCCGTGGGCCGACGCAAAATCAGATAGGAACCTTACCAGCAGCATTGCCAGCACGAGGTCTCTGTACTCCATCGGCCCGCAGATTCCGCGGAACGCGTCGCAGGCCTGGAGAACTGCAGACCGAATGGAATCTTGTCGCGCGGGGTCAAACATGTGCGGCCCCCCTGCGCAGTGCTTGTCGCGTCATGTGGGCGACCTCGATCCGGTCGATCTCGTTCAAACGATGTCGAATGCCCACAATCTCCTGTTTGGTCTGATCGAGTTCAGCAATCTGGCGCTGTTTCGGCATGGGCGGAACTTCGACTTCCAGCGAAAGAAGCGCAGCTTTGGTCAGCGCCTTGATCGTGGTGCCCGTCAACAGCAAAGAAATCCGCTTCTGGGTCGACGGCTCGTTCAGATGCCAGACCAGGTAGCGCGCGTCCAGTTGGGGGCTCGGGCGGATCACGTTGAGCTGGCCCACGGGGAAGACCGGATCGTCGGCACCATCGAAGAGCCAGGCCCTGTAGTAGTCACCCCTCGACGGGATCACGACGTCGCCGCGCTGAAGGCAGTACGAGAGATACCGCTCTGGCACATGCAGGCGTGGCAACTCGTGCCAGCGCAAGGGTTTGCCAGCCACCAGATCTCGGATGGCCAGTGCGCGCACGTTACCGTCAGGCCCCTCCTTCGGGGCCTGGTCGCGCAAAACGGCGGCTGCGTGGACTTTGGCGATGGTGCCTAGTGGGTGGCTCATTTGCGGATAGTTCTACCTTGATGCACAGACAGTGTACCAGACTAGTGCTAGCACGCAAGCGTAGAACCATCCGCATATCAGCAACTACTCGCGGCTTGTGACGAGCCGTTTGGCTTCAGCGCGGGGCGCTATTCCTTTGCATCACCCGTACCGGACGGCGGCTCGACAGAGGCAATGAGAGTTTTTCGCTTGACGCTCACTCGCCTGAACCCTCGATCCCCAGCCATGAAAGCCTCAAGCATGTGCGGGATCAGCGTCGCCGCATCGACCGCCTCGCCGTAGGTCTGAGCGTGCAACGCGGCATACCGATCGAGATCCGCCTTTATGTTGGCCGGGCAGGTGAAAGTCAGCTTAATGCTCTCAGCCCTAGGCAGAGGGCCTAGCCGCAGCTCTCTGGTTGTGCTCATCGCATAGCCCCGCGCTGGAAAAACATCGGCTGATAAGGCCGCAGCACCAGATCCCGGTTCACGATGACCCGCACCGGCAGCCCCGGCCGAGCCGTGAGCGTCGGCTGGATGTTCATGTTGCGCCGGGTCATCTCCTGCCCGATCTGGTTCACGCTGTCCTGCACACTATCGCGCCCAGCAATGACGACGCGGTTTCCATCCTGCCGGTTCTCGGGCGCGGCCAGTTCGGCCCCCACGCCCAGTAGCGTGGTGAGCGCCGCGCCCGCCAGGATGCGCCCCCAGTGCCGGTCCACGCCGTCCTCCAGCCCCGCATAGCCCGCCGGGTCGGTGCCCACGAGGTTGTCCAGCGACAACGACGATGTGTCCGGCAGGATGACCCGGTTCCACACCATCTGCACCCGGCTCTGCCCGTAGCTCACCTGGCTGTTGTACTTGCCCAGGATGCGCGAGCCCTGCGGGATCAGCAGGAATTTGCCCGTGGCAGTGTCATAGACCGGCTCCGTCACCGTGGCGATCACATCGCCCGGCAGGTCGGACTTGATGCCCGTCACCAGCGCCGCGGCGATCACCGTCCCTGCCATGACCTGGTAGGGAGATACCGGCATTTGCAGATTGCCGGAATTGCGGGATTCTGTAGTTCCGGCTTTCTGGAATCCCTCTTTCTGGTCTTGCCGGTTCTGCACAGCCGTCGGATCGGAGGGCTGGGCCGCCGTCGATGCGGGCCCCGCCGCGAGCGGGTCAAAGCCCGCCAGGCCGGCTGCCAAGGCACCGGATGCCGCGGCACCCTGCCCCGCCGGCACAGCAGCGGCACGCTGACTGACCGAGCGGAAGAACACCGACGAAGCCGCTGCCGCCTCCGCCTCCTTGCGCAGCGCATCCTCGGGATCATGTCCCGGTGGCCCGTACACCGGCTGCTGCGACTTCACGATGGCCGGCCCCAGATCGCCCGGCAGCGGCGGCCCCAGCACAGGCACCTTCTGCAGTTTCGAGTAGTCGGATGGAAGCTGGTCCAGGCCCTCCGACTTCGACACGCGGTCCACGTTGAACAGTTCGGTCTGCTCGCCGCCGCCGCGCCGATGGGGTTGCAGCGACCAGATCATGGCGCCGAGCACGGCGACCGACAGGCCGCCGGTAAGCATGGCCAGCGTGCGCCGATTCAGGCGTGTCACCGGGCGGGGCTGGGCGCGCAGCGCCACGGCTTCAGGCGCCACCTTGCCGGGTTGCGGCGTGGCGAGATCGGGTGTGTCGTCCTGGCCCATGCTCAGCCTCCTCGCTTGCCATCCGTGCGCTCGATCCGCACCACCTCACCCTTGTCCCCGCCCAGGCGCAGTTCCGCAGCGCCGAACAACCGGTCCACGATGTAGTACGGTGCGCGAAACCGGTAGTTCACCAGTTGCCCATCCCCCTGCGCCCCGATCACGAACAGCGGAGGCAGCTCACCCTGCGCAATGCCCTGCGGGAACTGGATGTACACCTTCTCGCCGTCATCGAAGGCCCGCAGCGGCTTCCACGGCGGATTGCTACCGCTGACCGCGTAGCGAAACCGAAGCTTCTCCAGCGTCAGACCTGACTCCACGGGCGCCGCAGCGCTCGCTGCCTGTGCCTGGCGCTGCAGGGCCAGCATCTTGTCCTTCGGATACTCCCAGGACACCGAGGCCATCCAGGCCTTCTCAGTCGAGGTCAGCTCGACCAGGTAGGTCCGCCGGTTGGTGGTGATGACCAGGTTGGTCTTGAGCCCCGAGCGGATCGGCTTGACCAGCACGTTGACGCGCAGCGCTTCACCCGCGCCGCTGGAGGTGTCGCCCACGATCCAGCGCACCGTGTCACCTGCGGCCACCGTCACCAGTTCCTCGCCCATCTGCAGCGAGATCACCGTCACGCGCCCCACGGCCGCATAGACCTGGTACAGCGCACCATCGGTGAAAGGCCAGACCTGGATCGCGTTGACATAGCCCTCGCGCGTGGGCGCGACACGCGCCTCGGCGTTGGCGCGGGCGACCCGTTGTTTTTCATCGGGGGACTCGGGCAGTGTCTTGGCTTCGCCGTCCGCCAGCGGTTTCATCTGCGCGGGCATCGGCAGCACCTTTGGCACCTCCACCACTTCGACCGGCTTGGGCGGCTCAGGCAATGGGCTGGCCTGCACAACCTCATCCAGTGCGATGGTCGGTGGCGGCTTGCCTTGTGTAGCACAGGCCGACAGGGCCACAACCACCAGCACGAATGCACCTATGCGAGAAAACAGTTTCAAGGGATTCATCATTTGGCTCCTTCGTTGGCATCCAGTTCCCGACTCCACGACAGGCCGTTGACATAGATACCCAATGGGTTCTTGCGCAGCCGCTGCTCGGTGCGCGGGGCTTGCAGCACCGTGGACACCACGGCGTTCCAGCGTTCGGTGCGGTCCAGCGCGCCATTGACGAAGCGTGTCTCCGTCCAGCGCACGTTGAACGAGGCATCGCTCGCCCGGACCACGCTGGTGATCTGCACCGACACCGACTCCTTGCCGATGCGGGTGAACGGATCGTTCACCCGTGCGTAGTCATTGAGTACGACCGCGCCCTTGTCGGTGGCGTAGTCGTAGGCGTCGAGCCAGCTCTGCCGCACCACGATGGGATCGATGGACAGCGAGCGCACCAGACCGATAAACCTGCCCAGGTGATATGCCACCTGCGCATCGCTCGGCCGGTACGGCGTGGCCGCTTCGCCCACCGCGCGCACCTGCCCGGCCTCGTCCACCTCAATCACATAGGGGGTTACGATGGACTGCGCGGAGCGCCAGACCAAGCCACCGGCCATCAGCAATGCCAGCGACAGGCAACCAAAAGCCATCAGCCGCCAGTTCTTCGCCTGCACGCGGGCCGAGCCAATGCGCTCGTCCCAGACCTGTGCGGCAGATTGGTAAGGGGTCGCAGGCTGCGGCGTATCGCCATAGCGCACCTGCGGTCGTTTGAATCGCATGAGGGTTCTCCTTGAGGGTCAGGAATCGGAATCGCGCAGGCTGGGCCCACTGCTTGAGCCGCCACCATCCCCACCGCGCAACGAGTGGGCGGCGGTCGTGGCGGCATGGGTGAGCTGCTGCCGGCGGTGCAGGCGCCTGGCCCATGCCGGCTGTTCGGTAGCTGCGGCCGAGGCACTGCTTTCAGCGGCAGCGCTGGTGGATGCCGGGGCAGCGTCCTCAGGCCGGAACGCGGCTGTCGCGCGCTCCTTGAGCGAACGCGCCCCATCCACCACCTTCTGCCCGGCCGCTTGTGCGCCGGCCTTGGCGACGTTGCCCACGCCGACCGCAGCACCCCGGACGCCACCGCCCGCAGCCGCAGCGCCTTCGTCGAAGGCCGCCTTGGCGCCCGCGCGCCGCTGCCTGCCAGCTTGGCGGCACCCGGCGCCATGCGCGCCCCGGCAGCCACCGCACCGCCAACACCTGCTGCGGCGGCGCCTACAGCCACGGCTGCGCCAGCAGCTCCCACCGCCGCTCCGGCCATGGCCCCCGCACCAAGCTGCGGGCCGCCAGAGACCAGCCCAGTCGCTATTCCAGGCCCGAAGATCCCGAGTGCCAGCAAGCTCAGTGACGCCAGCATGATGACCAACGCATGGTCGAGGGACGGCTCACTGGGATGCACCCTGAACTCGGCGAACAGCCCCGAGCCGATGCCCACGATCACCGCCAGCACCAGCACCTTGATGCCCGAGGACACCACATTGCCCAGCACCTTCTCCGCAAGGAATGCCGTCTTGTTCCACAGTGCGAACGGCACCAGCACAAAGCCCGCGAGCGTCGTCAGCTTGAACTCGATCAGCGTCACGAAAAGCTGCACTGCCAGCACGAAGAAGCTCAAGACGACGATGAACCAGGCGATAAACAGCACCACGATGGGCGCTAGATTGACGAATACCTCGGGGAAACCGGCCAGGTCGTTGATCTGCTTGAGGATTGGCGTCCCCGCATCGATGCCCGCCTTCGCGAGCCGTCCCGGCTGCAGGAAGTCGCCCATGCTCAGGGAGGAGCCGCTGGCCGTGAGCCCCAGCCCCGCGAAAGACCGGAAGACGATCCCCGCGAGCATATTGAAGTTGCCGATGATGTAGGCGAAGGCCCCCACGTACAGCACCTTGCGCAGCAGCTTGGCGAGCACATCCTCACCCTGGCCGCTGGCATGCCCCATCGCCCAGAACAGCCCCGCCAGCGTCATGTCAATGACGATCAGCGTGGCCGTCAGAAAGGCCACCTCCCCCTGCAACAGCCCGAACCCCGAGTCGATGTAGCGCGAAAAGGTATTGAGAAAGCGGTCGATGACCGTCACGTCGTTCATGGCCTGGTCCGGTCAGTTGCCGTAAAAGCCTGTGGACTGCGGCGAATACGGAGTGCCCGTGCCCATGAACCTGCGCGTCACCTCCCGCCCGCGCTCGGCGGCCGCCGTCTGGCGGGCCAGCTCCAGCGACGCGGCCCGGTCCTGCGTGATCTGCAGCCGCTGCACCTGGATGGACTGCTTGGCCTGCAGGGCCAGCAGCTGGTTCGTGGCCTGCATGGCCTGCAGGGCACCCACTGCCGACTGGCTCTGGCTCACCAGATCGGCCAGCACGCCTTCGTCCTCGCCCAGGTTCTGCGATGCCTGTGCCTGCATGCGCAAGGTTGTCTGCAGGCCCTGCAGGGTGTTCTTCCAGCGTTCCTGCGCATCGCGGTACATCTGGTCGCCGCTGACGGTCGCCGCGTACTGCTCGGGGTACAGGCGCGCGAAATCCCGGTCCATGGTGGCCAGCTCGTACGCCAGCCCTTTGGCCTGCGCTATCAGCCGCTGGGTGGTCGCCAGGTTGGCACGCAGCCGGCCCACCGCATTGAACGGAAGGCTGGCCAGATTGCGCGCGTCGTTCTGCAGCTGTTTGATCTGGTTGTTGATCTGCTCCAGCGTGCGGATGGCCGTCAACGTGTTCTGCACGTAATTGGAGGGATCGAACACAATGCGCTGCGCCAAGGCCGGCTGTGCAGCGGCGAAGGCCAGAACACCGGCGGCGACTACCGCAGCGAGCCTGGTGGTCAAAACGGTACGAAGTGACATGGCAGTTCTCCTAAGGGTGGACAGGATGGGAAGCTGCCGCTGGCGCTGACGCCAGCAGCTCCGAGGCCCAGTGCAGGCCGCGATGGCGCAGCCATGCGTCCGCGAAGGGCGAAGACGATGGAGCGGTGGAAGCAGCAGAAGCCAGCACCGTGTCGATGGCGTTCTGGTCCTGCGGCGTGGAAGCGCCCACAAAGGCCAGCGTGGCGGGCCCCAGGTCGAGGTCGAACAGGCGATTGCCCAGGCGCGACTGGTAGTAGTAGTCCCGCTTGGGCTCGGCGGTCGCGACGATCTCGATCTGGCGGGTGTTCAGCCCAAAGCCCTCGTAGATCGTGCGGATCTGTGGCTCCGTAGCCTGCGGGTTGGGCAGGAAAATCCGACTGGGGCAGCTTTCGATGATGGCGGGCGCGATGCTCGAATCCTTGATGTCCGCCAGGCTTTGCGTAGCGAAGATCACCGAGACGTTCTTCTTGCGCAGCGTCTTGAGCCATTGACGGATGCGCGCGGCGAACACCGGATCGTCGAGGAACAGCCAGGCTTCATCCAGGATCAGCAGTGTGGGCGCACCGTCGAAGCGCTCATCGAAACGTGCGAACAGATAGCCCAGCACGGCCAGCACCGCGGCCTTGCTATGCATCAGCTCTTCCATCTCGAAGCACTGCACATCGGCATCGCCCAGCCGGTCCTGGTCCGCATCGAGCAGCTTGCCGTGCGCACCCCCGAGCACATAGGGCGCCAAGGCCTGGCGCAGCGCATTGGACTGCAGCAGCACCGACAGACCCGTCAGCGTGCGCTGCTCCAACGGTGCGCCAGCGAGGCTGAGCAAGGCCGACCAGATGGCGGCCCGCTCTTCGGGCCCGACCGCCATGCCTTCATGCAGCAGCCGACCTTCCACCCATTCGGCAGCCCAGGTCCTGTAGCCTTCGCGGTCGATGCGCGCCAGCGGCTGGAAAGCGATCTCTCCGTCTGCCTGCGTATTTCGGCGAAGCCGAACACGGATTTCGGTTGAAGTCGAACAGGGTTTCCGGAGGAAGGTGAACAGCCGTTTCGCTTGAAGTCGAACAGTTTCGGGGTATTCCGAAATTGGTGTTCGGCGTTCCGAAACGCGTGTTCATCTTCCCGAAATCGGTGTTCAGCCCGCCGAAACGGCTGTTCACTGCGCCGAAATGTGTGTTCGGCGTGCCGAAACGAAAGGCGCGGTTTCGGTTGGCGGTACTGCGGATGGCTCAATCGGCCGGCGGTTAAGGTTGCTCCTTTTGGGAGAAACCGACTATGCCGGCTCACCGGACGACCATGCGCAAAATAAAAGATGTGCTTCGCCTGAAATGGACCTGTAATCTGTCTCACCGGCAAGTGAGCGGCGCGCTCGGCGTCGGGCTCGGTACCATTACCCAATATTTGCAGCTTGCCGCCTCGGCCGGCTCGGACTGGGCGAAGATCGAGCCGCTGTCCGAGGCAGAGCTGGAGCAGTTGCTCGTCAACGGCGCCGTTCCGACGACGGCCGCAGGCAAGCGCATGGAGCCTGACTGCGCCTGGATTCATCGGGAGTTGCGCCGCAAAGGCGTAACCTTGCAACTGCTGTGGGAGGAGTACGTCGGCGCGAACCCCGGCCAGAAGACCTTGCGCTACACGCAGTTCTGTCAGCGATACAAGGACTGGGCCCAGACGTTGAAGCGCTCGATGCCCCAGCAACATTACGCCGGCGAGAGTTGTTCGCCGACTACGCCGGGCAAACGGTGCCGATTCTCGATCGCACCGGCGGCATTGCGTTCAAGGCGCACATCTTCGTCGCCGTGCTCGGCGCATCGAATTACACGTATGCGTGCGCTACGCGATCGGAAGCGACACCCGACTGGATCGGTGGCCTCATTGACGCGATGGAGTTCTGCGGCGGCGTGCCCGCTCTGCTTGTGCCCGACAACCCGAGGGCACTGATCTCGAACGCCGACCGCTACGAACCCACGCTCGGCCTGACCACGCAGGACTTCGTGAACCATTACGGTACCGCGATGCTGCCCGCGCGCCCGCGCAAGCCGAAGGATAAGGCGAAAGTTGAGGTCGGCGTACAGATCGTCGAACGATGGATTCTCGCCCGCCTCCGGAATTACCGGTTCTACAGTCTGGCCGAACTGAACAAGGCGATCGCCGGGTTGATCAATGACCTGAATACGCGGCCGTTCAAGAAGCTCGATGGCACTCGACGCGAGTGGTTCGAGCGGCTCGACAAACCGGCGCTGCGCCCGTTGCCGACGCGTCGCTACGAAATCGCCACCTTCCAGAAGTGCCGCGTCAACATTGACGCGCACATTGAGGTAGACGGTCACTACTACAGCGCACCGCACAGTCTTGTGCGTCAGGAAGTCCACGCGCGCGTGACGCGTTACGGTGTAGAAGTCCTGCACGGCGGCAAGCGCGTTGCCGCCCACGCTCGCAGTCGGCTCAAGGGAAGTACACCACCGTGGCCGAGCATATGCCTGCGGCTTACCGCGCCCACATGGAATGGACCCCGAGCCGGCTGCTGCACTGGGGTACATCGATCGGCGTCAGCGCTGAGGCGATCGTCAGGCATTTGCTGACGAACCGTCCGCACCCGGAAATGGGATACCGGGCCTGCCTGGGTCTGCTGTCGCTGTCGCGCAAGTACGGCAAGGAGCGGCTGGAAGCGGCGTGTCAGCGCGCACTCGTGATTGGCGCGCCGACCCAGCGGTCCGTGCGCACCATCCTGCAAACCGGCGCCGACAAGCATCCACTGCCACAAAGCGGGGCCACCGAATGGCAGTCGCCCCTGCACGAGAACGTGCGAGGGCCCAAGTATTACCACTGACCCAAGGAGGTCGCGATGTTGATGCAGCAAACCCTCTCCCAGCTCAAGGCCCTCAAGCTGGACGGCATGGCTCGCGCGTTCGAGGAACAGGCGGCGCTGACGGCCAGCACGAGCCTGTCGTTCGAGGAACGCTTCGGCATGGTCGTGGATCGTGAGATCGCCTGGCGCGATACCCGGCGGCTCGAGCGATTGCTCAAGTCTGCGAAGCTCAAGAATCCCCAGGCCTGCGTTGAGGACATCGAGTACCGGCAGAGCCGTGGGCTCGACAAGGGTATCGTCGCTACGCTCGCCGGCTGTGACTGGATCCGCAATGCACAGAACCTCATCCTGACAGGGCCGACTGGCGCCGGAAAAACATGGGTCGCCTGCGCCTTCGGCCAGCAGGCCTGCCGACAGGGATTCTCCGTGCTGTACGTGCGCGTCGCCCGGCTGTTCGAGGAATTGAAGATCGCCCATGGCGACGGCAGCTTCACACGTCGGCTCGCGCAGCTCGCCAAGATGGACGTCCTGTTGCTCGACGACTGGGGACTGCAGGACGTCGACCAGGGCGCGCGCAACGACTTGCTCGAAGTGCTCGACGATCGCGTCGGCACGCGATCCACGATCATCACATCGCAATTGCCCCTTGAACACTGGCACGCCTGGCTGCAAGACCCGACTCTCGCCGACGCAATCCTCGACCGCCTCGTCCATCAGGCTCACAAGCTTGCATTGAAGGGCGACTCGATGCGCAAGAAGAACGCACCTGATCAAAAAGTAGCCTGATCTCGAACACCTGCAGTACAATCTAAGCACAACGCAGCACCTCCCTCCTGGCCTGTTCGACTTCACCGAAACGGGCGTTCAACTTCCCCGAAATACGCAGTCTGCCCCCAGATCGTAGAACTCGCCGCCGAGGCCCAACACCGTGGCCCGCATCGAACGCCCCATGTCGAAGGCAAAGACACGCGAGCCGGGATAGCGCCGGAACTGCAAAGCCAGCGTGGCGAGCAGGACCGACTTGCCCATGCCCGTGGGGCCGGCCACCAGCGTGTGCCCCACGTCCCCGATGTGTGTCACAAGCCGGAACGGCGTGGCGCCCTCGGTGCGCGTGACGATCAGCGGTGGCCCGCCGAGATGCGCGTTCTTCTCCGGACCGGCCCATACCGCCGACACCGGCATCAGGTGCGCCAGGTTCAGCGTCGAGACAATGGGCTGGCGCACATTGGCATAGGCATTGCCCGGCACCGACGACAGCCACGCCTCCACCGAGTTGAGCGTTTCAGGAATGGTGACGAATCCCCGCCCCTGGACCACACGCTCGACCATCCGCAGCTTCTCATCGGCCACGGCCGGATCGGCGTCGAGTACCGTCAGCGTCGTGGTGACGTAGCCGAAAGCGACCTGGTCTCCGCCCAGTTCCTGCAGGGCCGCATCGGCGTCCGCCGACTTGTTGCTCGCATCGGTATCGACCAGCGGAGATTCCTGCTGGAAGATGGTCTCGCGCAGCAGCGCCACGATGTTCTTGCGTTTGGCGAACCATTGGCGGCGCAGGCGGCGCAGCTCCTTCTCAGCCTCGGCCTTGTCCATGCACAGGAAGCGCGTGCTCCAGCGGTAGGCAAAGCCCAACCGGTTGAGGTCGTCCAGAATCCCCGGCCAAGTCGCGGTGGGAAAGCCCCGAATCGTCGCCACGCGGATGTGCTGGTCGCCCAGCATGGGCGCCAGGCCGCCCACCAGGGCGCAATCGGCCAACAGCGCATCGAGGTGGAATGGAACCTCGGGCACCGACAACGCATAGCGCCGCGTGGACACGGTCGCGTGCAGATACGTCAACGTTCGGCTGTCATCGAGCCAGGCCATCTCGGGCATCGCGCCGTCGAGCAGGTCGAAGATGCGGTCGGTTTCCGCGATGAAGGCGGCCAGGCGTTCGCGCCAGTCCACGCCCTGCGTCGGCGTGTTCTCATAGAGCATGTTGGCTGCTCGCGCATGGGACTCTTCCGGCGGAAGGTAGACGAAGGTCAGGTGATAGCCGCTCTCGAAGTGCTGCCCCGATCCCTCAAAGGCAGCCCGGCGCTCCTCATCCACCAGCCAGGACAGCGGCTCCGGAAAGTCGGAATGCGGATAGTGCGCGGCCGGCCGCCGCTCGGCCTCGATGAATAGGGCCCAGCCCGAACCCAGCCGGCGCAGCGCGTTGTTCAGGCGCGCCGACGTGGCGATCAACTCGCCCTGCGTGGCGCTGTCCAGATCCGGCCCCCGAAACCGTGCAGAGCGCTGGAACGAACCGTCCTTGTTCAAGACAACGCCCGGAGCCACCAAGCCGGCCCAGGGCAGCCAGTCGGCCAGCAGCGCGGGCCGCCGGCGGTATTCGGCAAGGTTCAGCATGGCATCCCCTCACACGTCCAGCAGCGGCTTGTACTTGATGTGCCGCGCAAAGACCTGCATGAACTGCGGATCGACGCGAGCACCCCAGACCGCCAGCGCATGGCCGGCGATCCACAGCACGGCACCCGGAATCCACAGCTGCAGGCCCAGCCCCACGGCAGCGGCCAGCGTGCCCGTGGCGATGGCCACGGTGCGTGGCGCGCCGCCGAGCAGGATAGGCTCGGCCAGCGAGCGGTGCAGCGGCACCTCGAAGCCTGCCGCGATGCTCTCGCGCGGGCTCATACGACCGCCCCGCCCGAGAAGCTGAAGAACGACAGGAAGAACGAGGACGCCGCGAAAGCGATGGACAGGCCGAAGACGATCTGGATCAGCTTGCGAAACCCGCCCGACATGTCGCCAAACGCGAGCGCCAGGCCGGTCGAGATGATGATGATCACCGCGATGATCTTGGCCACAGGCCCCTGGATGGATTCCAGGATGGCTTGCAGCGGCCCTTCCCAGGGCATGCTGGAGCCCGCAGCCTGCGCGGTGCCGGCTAGAAGCAGCAACAGCGCGGCCAGCATCAGCCCCTGCATGGCAGGGCGCGCCAAACCATGCCCCGAAAATTTGGAAAGCGGATTTGCGGAAAAACGGCAAGTAGTAGCGTGTGTCATGGAAGTTCTCCAGGTTGGGTTGAGGAAGGGACGGAAACGGAGGAAAGTGGTGGCGGCAGGGCATCGTCGAGCTGGTAGCTGGAGGCATCGAAGCCGATCACGCGGGCGATGCTGTCGATGCGGCGCTTGCGCCCTCGCCCGGCGATGTGGATCACGACATTGACGGCCTCGGCGATCAGCGCGCGGGGTGGATGGACCGCCACTTCGAGAATCAATTGCTCCAGACGCAGCAGCGCACCCAGCGCGGAGCCCGCATGGATGGTGGCGATGCCACCAGGGTGGCCCGTGCCCCAGACCTTGATGAGATCCAGCGCCTCACCGCCGCGCACCTCGCCCACGACGACACGGTCCGGGCGCAGGCGCATGGAGGAACGCACCAGCTCCTGCATGGACACCACGCCCTGGCGCGTGCGCAACGGCACATGGTCACGGGCCGCACATTGCAGCTCTACGGTGTCTTCGAGCACAAGCACGCGGTCGCCCGTGGCAGCGATCTCTGCGAGCAGCGCATTGGCGAGCGTCGTCTTGCCGGTGCTGGTGCCGCCGGCGATAAGGATGTTCTGCCGCTCACGCACGACCTCCACCAGAAACTCCGCCTGGTCGGCGGTCATCATTCCGTCGGTGACATAGCGAGCCAGTGGAATCACGCCCACGGCACGCTTGCGCAGTGCAAAGGCCGGTGCAGGTGCAGCGGGTGGCAGGATGCCCTCGAAGCGCTCGCCGGTTTCTGGCAGCTCTGCCGTCAGCAGCGGCTGGCCGCGATGCACCTCCGCGCCGACGTGGGCCGCCACCAACCGGATGATGCGTTCACCATCCGCTTCGGACAGCTCCACGCCCAGCGGCGCGCGGCCCGATGACAGCCGGTCAATCCAGAGGGTACGGTCGGGGTTAAGCATGATTTCCACCACGTCCGGGTCATCCAGCGCTGCGGCGATGACCGGCCCCATGGCCGTGCGCAGCATGCGAATGCGGCGGTCCAGCGACGTGGCCATGGGCGATGGGGGAACGCCACTCATCGGGATCGCTCCTGTGCTTCGGCGACTGCCGCCGCGTCATCCATTCGCGCACCATCGGGCTGCAGTTCCTCCACCACGTCGCGCACCAGGCTGCGCCCACGCAGCAGGTGGCGGCCGAGTTGTTCGACAAACTGCTCGAAACGCGCCTTGCCCTGGGCGCGGGCCGCGTCCTGATGCGCTTCGGGCACCGGCGTGCTGACGGTCAGGAAGTAGCGGATGAACAGCGCCAGCGTCTCGATCTCAATGTTCTGATCGCGGTCCAACCGCTCGAACTGGCGCGCCAGCCGGTCGAGCCGCTTGGCAATCGCCGCCTCGCGCTGGTCGGCCGCATCGGGCGATAGCCAGGACGCTAATGCGGCAGCGACGATGGACGACTTGGAGACGCCCTTCTTAGCGGCCAGTTCATCAAGACGCCTGGCGTGCTCGGGCTGGATGAAGAGATTGAGGCGGTGCTGGCTCATAGATCGATTCCGTCGTCAGGGTCGAGGGATGCCAGCCGAGCCGTGCGCTGCAGGGCCGGATCGAACTGGCGGGGAAGTGGAAGCGGCACTTCGTCGTCATCGAGCAGCGCGAGGTCTGCAGCGGGTGCAGCCAGCTCGGGGTCATACTCAACGGCTTCAGACAGTTCGGGCTGGCGGCGCGGGCCACCGTCGTCGGCGCTACCGATGCCATCGACGGCTTCGATGGCCGGTGCCACCGGAACGGCCGGAATCACCAGGCCGCTCCAGTCATCAGCGCGTGCCGGAGGCGCGTCGGAATAGCGGCCATTCGCTAGCACAGGCGGCGGCAGAACGCGCCGCTTGAAATTGCTGTCCGTGTAGTAGCGCAGCTTCCTGCCCTTGATCGGCGCCATGCTGGACACCATCACCACGGCTTCATCGGGCGGGAGCTGCATCACCTCACCGGGCGTCAGCAGCGGGCGCGCCGTTTCCTGGCGTGACACCATCAGGTGGCCCAGCCACGGAGCCAGCCGATGGCCGGCGTAGTTGCGCTGTGCACGCAGTTCGGTCGCGGTGCCAAGGGTTTCAGAAATGCGCTTGGCGGTGCGCTCGTCATTGGTGGCAAAGGTCACTCGCACATGGCAGTTGTCTAGGATCGAATGGTTCTGGCCGTAGGCCTTGTCGATCTGGTTGAGCGACTGCGCAATCAGGAAGCTGCGGATGCCGTAGCCCGCCATGAAGGCCAAGGCCGTTTCGAAGAAGTCGAGCCGGCCCAGCGCCGGAAACTCGTCGAGCATCAACAACAGCTTGTGTCGGCGCGCGATCCCATCCGAACCATCCAGCGATTCAGTCAGGCGCCGCCCGATCTGGTTGAGGATCAAGCGGATCAGCGGTTTGGTGCGGCTGATGTCCGACGGCGGTACCACCAGGTACAGCGATACCGGGTGCTCTGCTGCGATCAGGTCGGCGATGCGCCAGTCGCAGCGCGATGTGACTTCGGCCACGGTGGGATCGCGGTACAGGCCGAGGAATGACATGGCGGTGGAGAGAACACCGGAGCGCTCGTTGTCGCTCTTGTTGAGCACTTCGCGCGCCGCCGAGGCGACGACGGGATGCGCGGCATCGCCCAGATGCTTCGTCGTCATCATCCGGTGCAGCGTCAGCTCGAAGGGGCACGCGGGGTCGCTGAGGAAATTGGCGACGCCGCGCAGCGTCTTGTCCTCGCCCGCATACAGCACGTGCAGGATGGCGCCGACCAGCAGAGCATGGGAAGTCTTCTCCCAATGGTTGCGCCGCTCAAGCGCGCCTTCGGGATCAACCAGGATGTCCGCGATGTTCTGCACGTCGCGGACTTCATGCGCGCCCCGTCGGACTTCCAGCAGCGGGTTATAGGCTGCGGACTTGGCATCGGTGGGGTTGAAAAGCAGGCAGTGAGAGAAGCGCGAACGCCAGCCGGCGGTGATGGACCAGTTCTCGCCCTTGATGTCGTGGATGACGGCCGACGCCGGCCAGGAGAGCAAGGTGGGAACCACCAGCCCCACGCCCTTGCCCGAACGCGTCGGTGCGAACGTCAGGATGTGCTCCGGCCCTTCGTGGCGCAGGTACTGGCGTTGATGCAGACCGAGGAAAACGCC
The DNA here is from genome assembly GCF_029633825.1 of Burkholderia contaminans. Classification (NCBI taxonomy): domain Bacteria; kingdom Pseudomonadati; phylum Pseudomonadota; class Betaproteobacteria; order Burkholderiales; family Burkholderiaceae; genus Burkholderia; species Burkholderia contaminans. The sequence goes on from NZ_CP090640.1 coordinate 3,417,851, forward strand.
GGCAGCTTTGTCGAGGCCAGCCTTGCGGACGTCCTCAGCGTTTGCCCAGCGGGCCGAGCCGTAAGTCGTGACCAGCTTCGACTGTCGCGAGCGCCAGATCGACATGCCGATGGCAACCATCACGGCCACTAGGCCACTGCCGCCCGCGATCGCACCGCCGATGTCGAAGACGCGCGGCGCATAGGCGTCGAAGAAAAACCACCACTCGAACAGCCGCCAGGGGTAATAGACCGGCGTGTTCAGAAAATCGAACCAGGGCGAGCCCAGGCGCAGTTGGTAGCCCAAGGCGGCAGCGGTCCATTGTGTGGCGCCCCACACGCCAGCGATCACGATGCCGAACACGACAGCGATCTGGCCGAACAGCACGTTCGTCCCTTGCATTGACTGACCTCCCATCACGGCACGGCGATGTGCCGCAGGCATCAGGATCAGTGCCGTGGAAGGTGCCGGTCAAAGACCTTTGTGGCGGGGATTGAGGCCGAATGAGCCAGATTTCTTGCTGTGGCGAAGACAATAAAAAAGCCGCAAGCGCGAGCGCGTTGCAGCGTAAGGTGGTAACAGCAAGATTCGTCGCGGCGCAGCGACGGCGAAGAGGACTACGGGGATTTCTGCTCCGGCCGATCACCGAAGAAACGCAGGTTGACGGCCTCGGCGGCGCGGCGGCAGAGTTCTTCGCCGGCCTTCGCGCGGTCTTCCTTGCACAGGCGCTGGACCTCCTTGAGGCGCGCGGGATTCGCTATCAGTTCGTCCACGGTGTCGGTGAGTTTGGACTGGCCGCAGGCCGTCAAAGTCATGGCGATGAGGGGCACAGCGATCCTGTTCATGAAGACCACCCTTTCCAGGCGGAAATTTACGAGCCATCAACGACGTTATCGCCGTCACCGGAATCGAGAACTGCGACCCGTTCGATAAACCGGGCCAGCATGGGAGAAGGCTCCAAGTCACGGTGCAACAGGTAGGTGGTCAGCATCTGCGGCTTGCCCGCCAAGCGCCGGGCCACGACGCCTGGCCCACGGCCGGATGCAATGTGCGTAGCACCTACCAACCCGAGTGCTAGCCCGGCGGAGACGAGGGTCATCATCACCTCATAGGAGGCTACGCGCTGCGCGATAAGTGGACTTTGCTCGTATCGGTGCAGAACGCGATCAACTTGCCGCGCATGGCCTTCGCATATCGCCGGATCGCACAGCGCCAACGGATAGCGCAGCACTTCCTCCAGCGGAACTTGCTTGTGGGCCAGCACGGGATGGCGCGCGGGAACCGCCACCACCAGCTCGTCTTCCCACGCACGCCTGACCACTATGCCGTCACCCACCTCTTCGGCCATTGAGAAGCCGACGTCATACAGGTCGTCATGCAAGCCCTTGAGTTGCTGGACTAGTGACACCTCGAACAGCCGAATCTCTATCTCAGGATCTTCCTCGCGGCAGCGAGCCAGCAGAGCTGGCAAGCGCGACGGCGTGATGCCGTCGGACAGTGCGATACGCAACTGCCCATGAAAACCGTTGGCTGCTGATCTGACGCTATCGCGGGCTTGGTCCAGCGCGGAAAAGATGCGCGAAACATGCTCTAGGAACACCCGTCCTGCGCGAGTTAATTGCGTGCTGCGGGTGGTACGCACAAACAGACAAGCACCGAGTTCTTCCTCTAACTCCTTGATGGTGCGCGATAGCGGTGACTGGTCGATATGCAGCCGCTCGGCGGCGCGAGCGAAGTGGAGTTCTTCGGCCACTGCCAAGAAACAGCGTAGATGTCGAAGATCCACTTGTCACATTTCCTTTTTACCCGCTGAAGAAAGCAACCTACAATTCAATATTAATATATTTAATTTCCAAATATTCTTCTATTCCATATTTTGATCCTTCGCGCCCCAATCCAGAGGATTTAATGCCCCCGAATGGCGCTACCTCGTTAGAAATTGCCCCGGAGTTTATTCCAACCATTCCATATTCCAGCGCTTCAGCAACACGGAAAGCTCGGCTTAAATTCTTTGTATAGAAATATGCCGCCAACCCATATTCTGTATCATTTGCAAATCCAACAGCTTCGCTTTCATCATGAAACCGGAAGATGGGAGCTAGCGGTCCAAATGTTTCTTCTTTAGCAACCAAGGCATCTTGGGTAACATCTGTCAGTATAGTGGGCTCAAAAAAATATCCTCCAAGAGAATGAGGCTTACCGCCAGTCAAAATTTTCGCTCCCTTACTCAATGCATCAGAGATATGGGATTTCACTTTCTCGACTGCAGCGTCATTAATTAATGGGCCAATGGTTATACCACTCTCCAAACCATTGCCAACTTTAAGCCCATCAACAGCACTCTTTAATCTGAGAACAAAATCATCGTAAACACTATCATGAACATAAATTCGATTAGTGCATACGCAAGTTTGACCATTGTTGCGGTATTTCGCGATCAGTGCACCTTCGGCCGCCTTGTCCAAATCAGCATCCTCAAAGACGATGAAGGGCGCGTTGCCACCCAGTTCCAAGGACATCTTCTTTACATCGTTGGCACATTGAGCCATTAGCAAGCGGCCAATTTGGGTAGAACCCGTAAATGTCAACTTCCGCACAGTCGGGTTGCTGGTAAATTCGCCTCCGATCTCTTCCGCCGAGCCGGTCACGACATTGAATACGCCGGCAGGGATGTCTGCTTGCTGCGCCAGTGCTGCCAACGCTAGGGCGGAAAAAGGCGTTTGCGGCGCCGGCTTGAGCACCATGGTGCAGCCTGCGGCCAACGCCGGCGCCGCCTTGCGGGTGATCATGGCCGAAGGAAAATTCCAGGGCGTGATGGCTGCGGTGACGCCGATCGGCTGCTTGATCACCAGCAAGCGCTTGTCGGCCTGGGGGCTGGGGATCACGTCTCCATACACCCGTTTTCCCTCCTCGGCAAACCATTCGACGAAGGATGCCGCGTACAGGATCTCATTGCGAGCCTCGGCAACCGGCTTGCCTTGCTCAATGGTCATCAGACACGCCAGTTCCTCCCGGTGCTCCAGCATGAGTTCGAACCACGCCCGCAGCCTGGCCGAACGCTCCTTGGCCGGCAGGGAACGCCAGGCAGGCAGGGCCTGGTTGGCGGCAGCTATGGCTCGCCTGGCCTCCTGACGTCCCATCATCGGCACCGTGCCGATCAGTTGCCCAGTGGCCGGATTGAAAATGGATTGCGTGTCGCCACCGAGGGCGGACAGCCATTCGCCGTTTATGTAGGCATGCTGCTTGAACAGATGGGAATCAATCACTTAAGTTCTTTCATGGAGGGATGAGTTGGATCGCTGGCCTTTTGCGGCCTGCGTTTCTGCGAGGAAGAAGCCCCCGCTATTTCTCCGGCCCGAAGTGCAAGCCACAGAATGGCGACGTCTTCCGTATGGTCAAGCGAGCGACCCGTGAGGGATTCGATCTTGCGTATGCGGTAGATCAGCGTGGTCTTGTGGATGTGCAATTGCTTTGCTGCCACCAGCCACGATCGGTTCTGTTCGAGGAACACGCGCAGGGAATGGAGCAGCGGTGTTCCCTGTCTCTCGTCATGATCAGCCAACGGTCCCAGGATACGCCGGAAGGTTTGTGCGGCTTCTTCCAAGTTGTCTGGCAGCCACGGCACCTTGTCGACGATCTCCGCATAAGAGATGACGGGATGCTCCCTGGTATGGACCAAGGCCAAGCGTGCCTCTCGCAAGGCTTCCGACAGCCTCTCATAGTTGCCAATTTCATTGCTGAACCCCACCCCTGTGCCCAGAATGGTCTGCACCAAGGGAATATCCCTGGTATGCGCCATAAAGATCAATTCATCGCCCTGGGGGCGCAGCACCACGGGCAGATTAAGCCGCCAGAACTGGAGGCTCCATTCCGAGAGTTTCTGCGAACTGGGATGCGCCACAGCAATGCAGGCCGATTCGATCTTGAGTTTGAACTGTTCGAGTTGCCTTCCCATCTCATAGGGTGAGAGCCGGAGGCTCAGCAGATCATCGAGCAGTTCTGACCCTATCCGCAGAGAGCGCTCTGTTTCCATGCGGAGGCGCTCAATGGATATGCCCAGCACCGCAACCAGGTGGTGCAGCAGGCTGTATTCGAGTAAATGGCTCTCTCCATGGCGTATGAGCAGGACGCCACCCTTGCGGGACGGTATGGAAACGGCAAAGACATCGCCATCGTCAAGCATGTAGCGCCGGACCACGGGCTGTGTTTCCGAGAAATCCATGGGCTGGCGCTTGATGGCGTCGCGTAGATTCTGGGGAATGTCGATGTTCCTGGGAAACCAGAACTGCGTTTTCTCCTGCGGATCGAGCAACATCAGATCGGCGTGTATGTCCTCTTCCAAGCGCTGCAGCAGTTGCTCCAGGCTTAGGCCTTCGATGGCCATGCGGGCACTCACGAACAGCCTATTGATGGCGTTGCGGCGGTCGAACTCCTCTTTGCGCCCCGCGTCTATGACGGCCCTGGTGACACTGGCAAACGGCACGCCGTACTGAGTCATCAATACCGGGAAGTTCAACTGGTCGGCCGTACTTTGCAACGTGGAGAGATCCCCCGGCGCTTGCATGTTCTCTCCGATCATCACGCCGGCCAGCCCTGCTTGGGAAAGCCTCTCGATATATGAGGCCTGCGCTTGCGGTGCAGCGGGAATACCCATTCCCGTGGTCATCAGCAGATCGCCTTCACCCAGCCATTCGGTGGGGTCGGGCAACTCACAGACATGCGCCCAGCGCACTGTTCTGTCTCCGCCCTGGCTTCCTGCAAAGAAGCGGGTGCGCAATTCTGGCATCTGGGTGATGTCGGCAATTCTTAGTGGCATGGAGGCACCCTTGTGACCGGAGGCTTGGAATCGACGTGTCTATGGATTCTCAGCCATCCCCCCAGGAGGCTGAAACCGGCGGCAGGCAGACTCAGGCAATGATGAGGTAGGCCTTGCGCACGGTCTGGCGGACATGCCATTCCCCTTGGCTATCGGCGGCAAAGTAAATGGTGTCGCCCGCGCGAAACTCCACTGGCGCGCCGCCATCAGGCGTGAAGCTGCCTTCTCCACTGATGAAGTAGCTGTATTCGGCCTGAGGCACCTGGCGGCGGAAACGCCCTGGCGAGCATTCCCAGACGCCGGCGCTCGTACCCTGCGGCGTGACGGATCGGTGGCCTGCGGTGCGTGTCTGGGCAACGGGTTCGCCGCAAGGGGCACCCACAGGGGCCGTTGGCCCGAAAGCGGCATCATTTTCTACGCGGATCACGATGGGGTTCATCTTCAATATCCTCAGGATTTGTCTTCAAGGCCAGACGGGGCCAGGCTGGCCAATAGGCGATCGATGGTTCCGGGGCGCTCACCACGCATTTCCGCCTGCTCCTTGCGAATCACGGCGTTACGAACCATGCTGCCGCCGACATACCGGAAAGGTTCCGGTGGGAATGGCTTGCATAGGCGTCCCACCAGTCCGCACTGGGTCCATTCATCCTTGCGGCCCAGTGCCATGCTGGCCAGAATGCGGCCGCCCAAGCGGCTGGGGCTCACGCCATTGCCACTCCAGCCAATGCCATAGAGAATGTTGGCGTGCCCTTTCAGGTTTCCAAAAACCGGCAGGCTGTCGTAAGTCCGGTCGATGGGGCCTGCCCAGCCGTGGCTGATCCTATCGTTTCTCAAGGACGGGTAGGTATGAAAAAGATCGGCGCACGTCATGGCAATGCTTTGTGCGTCGTCACTGAATATGCTCTTGATTTCCGACCGGTAGGAAATGGCTCCCGTGCCTTTTCCGAACGCGATCCGCCCATCGCGGGTGGTGCGGTAGTAATCCACCATCAATTGCGAATCGGTGATGGATTCACCACCTGCCCAGCCGATTTTTTCAAATTCCTCGCCCAGGGGGTATGTCACGGCAATGGAACTGTTAACTGGGGTGATCAGCCGTGCCAGTTCCGGAATGGCGGCCGACCATGCATTGGTGGCCAGCACGACCTTTTCTGCCTGGAGCTGCCCTCCCTCGGTGTGCAGTACTGCGGGCATGCCGGGCTGAATGCGGGTCACGCCCGAGCGCTCGTGAATCCGCACCCCGGATGCCAGAGCCACCCGGCGCAAGCCCTGCACGAGCGCGGCCGGCTGCACGGTGGCGTTGGACGCCTCGAAGACCCCGGCCAGGTGGATGGGGGAGCCCGTCCTGCGCCGTACCTCCTTGGGCGAGAGGCGATCGAAAGGCTGCACGCCCAGGCGGGCGCAGGCCTGCAAGGTACCGTTCCAGGAATCCACGTGGGCTGGCGTCGTCGCGGTCCACAGCCAGCCCTTCTGTACGAAATGCGCATCAATGGCGTGCTCACGGCAGAACTCACCCAGTTCATGGATTGCCTGTTCGGCACTGCGGCCCAGGAAGAGCGCCTGCTCTGTGCTGCAAAGGGACTGGAGCGTTCCGATCTTCGGCCACCAGGACATGGCGAATCCGCCATTGCGGCCCGAGGCGCCTCCTCCGCAGACGTCCTGCTCCAGGATGACCACGTCGCAGTCCGGCTCGTGCTGCTTGAGGGTCAGCGCAGTCCAAAGACCGACGAAGCCGCCGCCGATGATGGCGATATCTGCCTTTTCCATGCCACGCAGCGCCGGAGTTGGTGCGCTGGCATCTATCGATTCCTGCCAATAACTCCGTTTCAACGGAGGCGTGGGATTCAACTTCATCATAGCTCCTATGGCCTTGGGGTGAATGGGGCACCCGTGGAATGAAAAACACCGGCCCAGGGCCGGTGTGCTCAGCGGCCTTCTGGGTGTGTTCAAGTGGCGCGCACGCCAGCCATCAGCCTCTGAGGGCCTGGGTAGCAGCCGCGCTGACCTGCAAGGTCTGCGGATCGATGACGACGCCGTAGTGCTTCTCTGCCGCCTCGATACTGATGTACTCGTCGAGGACGTCATCGAGCACTTCCTCGACGGTACGCCGCTTGGGGTTGCCCCAGCCGCCGCCGCCAGTGCTTTCGAACATGAACACCTCGCCGGCACGGAACTTGTGCCCTGACAGCAGCGGGTTACTCCAGGCACCCTCGGCATCGATGCCGCCGATCACCTGGACGGAGCCGTCAGCACGGATGTGGCTGGAGCGCTGCACGGCGCTGGGCAAACCGCCAGCTGCGCCGGGGCTGCCTTCGAGCGTGCGCGCAGTTTCCATGCCCAGTTCACCGCCGCCCAGGAAGCGAACCTTGAAGACCGCACCGAGGCCGCCACGGTGTTGACCCGGACCGGCCGAGTCCTGACGCATCTCGAAGGCCTCGTAGGCAATGGGGAAGAACAGCTCCGCCGTTTCCGCAGGCATGTTCATGCAGTTACCCAGCGGGTCCATGGTGACGCTCATGCCGTCTGCGTAGGGCGTGCCGCCCCAGCCGCCGGCGGGCAGGTCCGAGAACACGTCGGTCTTGCCGTCCGGCGAGGTACAACTGGCGACAAACCAGTTGCACTCCGCGCAGGTCGAGCCCGTGATCTTCTCGGGGATGGCCTTGGCGAGCGCCTGCCAGATGGCACTGGTGATCTTGGACGAGGTCAGCGTCGTGCAGCCGATGGTCGGGGCGGGCCATTGGGCGTTGAGCCAGCAGCCCTCGGGCAGCACCACTTCGATGGGGTTGAACATGCCCTGGTTCTGCGGTGCGTCCGGCGCCAGGAAGAACTGCAGCGAGTACAGCGCCGCCGAGATCGTGTTGGCGCGCGGGGAATTGATCGCGCCCTGGCAGATCGGGTCGGTGCCGGTGAAGTCTACCTTGATCGAGGTGTCCCGGATTTCCAGCTTGACCTTGATCTTGACCCGCTCATGGCTCACGCCGTCGGTATCGGCATAGTCTTCCGCCTCGTAGACGCCGTTGGGGATCTTGCCGATGCTCTCCCGGATCATCTTCTCGGTATAGGCCTGAATCTTCTTCATGGCCTTTTTCACCGTATCGACGCCGTAGCGGTCGCAGGCGCGCTGTAGTTCCTGCTCCGCTCCGCGCAGTGCGCCTAGGTGGGCCTGCAAGTCGCCTTTGATGAAGTGGGGCGTGCGGCTGTTGTTCAGCATGATGGCCAGCAGATCCTCGTTGATCCTGCCGTCCGTGAAGATCTTCAGCGGGGGCAGGCGCAGACCTTCTGCGGCGATGTGGGTGCTGAACGCCTGACCGCCAGCGCCGCCGCCGCCCAGGTCCATCCAGTGCCCGCGACTCACGCCGTAGCCGATCAGCTCCTTCTTGTAATAGATGGGCTTGATGAACGAAATGTCGTTGATGTGGGTGCCGCCACGGTAGGGATCGTTGACGACCAGCACGTCGCCTTCATGGACGTTGTCTTTGCCGATGCCCTTGACGGCTTCTTCGGCGCTGAATTTCATGGCGGCCAAGTGCACCGGGCAGTTGGCCGCCTGGCTCAGCAGTTGCAGGTCGGCGTCGTAGATGGCGTTAGAAAAGTCCAGCATGTCCGCCAGGATGGGCGAGAAGGAGGACCGCTGCAGCACGGAGGCCATGCGGTCACTGGCGAACTCAAAGATGCTGCGCATGACTTCGAACGTGATGGGATCGATGTCGTCGGCAACCACGTTGTCGATGGCTTGATGGGTCATTTCGTGTCTCCTTTTTCAGTATTCGATGTCGATGACCAGGGCGCCCATCGCGTTCACGTGTGCGCGCGTCTTGGGGGGCAGGACGGTGCAGGCATGCTCGTATTCGACGATGGCCGGGCCTTCGATGCGGTGCTGGGTGCCCAGCGCCTCGCCGCTGTAGACTTGGCACAGGGTCCAGGCGCCCTCGAAATACACGTCGCGCTCGCCCTTGAGGATGTCGCCGCCCGCGACGTGGGAGATTTCCACGGGTGGCGGATCCTCCATATGACCAATGGCCGCGACGCCGAAGGAAACGAATGCCGGTGCGAAGTCTTCCGAACTGACACCGAACTCCTTCAGGTGGCAGGCGTGGAACTCCTGTTCGATGCCGGGCAGGCTGTCTGCCGTTAGTACGCCATTGGGGATGGGGGTGTCCACCTCGTAGGACTGCCCCACGTAACGCATCTGCGCGGTACGGATCAATTCGATTTCGTTTTCGTTGTCGAAGCCTTGGGCTTTCAGCGCGGCCTTGGCCTTGGTCTCAAGCTCGGACAGGATGCCGTTGATTCTGTCCAGATCGGCGCTCTTCACCGGGGTGTAATAGAAGTGCTCCAGATCTTGGCGCAGATCCATCACCGTCGCACCGAATGCGGAGGCCACGCCCGCATGTGGTGGCACGATGACCTTGGGGATGTTCATCGACCTGGCGACGATGCAGGCATGCAGGGCGCCAGCACCGCCGAAGCTTGCGAAAACGAAGTCTCGGGGATCGCGACCGCGGGAAACGAGGATCTTCTTCACGGCCTGGGCCATGTATTCGCATCCGATACGGATCATGCCTTCGGCTGTCGCCAACGTGGAAAGGCCGATTCTCTGGGCCAGATCCGCCATTGCTTTTTCCGCGGCCGCAATGTCCAGCGTCATCTTGCCGCTGAGCGTCGGGTCTAGGCGTCCGAGCAGGAGGTTGGCATCGGTGATGGTCGGCTGGGTGCCGCCGCGGCCATAGCACACGGGCCCGGGTTCGGCACCCGCGCTGTGAGGGCCCACGCGAAGCGAACCGCCCTGATCCACCCAGCCGATCGAACCGCCGCCGGCACCCACGCTATGGATGTCGAGCATCGGCACAACGATGGGCACCTCCCATTCCAACTCATGGTCACGGGTGATCAGGCCCCGGCCGTTCTCGACGATGGACACGTCGAAGCTGGTACCGCCCACGTCGGTGTGCAGGATGCGCTCGAACCCGCTTTGCTGGGTCAGGTAGCCCGCGTAGGCTACGCCGCCCGCGGGGCCAGACTCCAGCATGTCTTCCGGATGCAGGCGCGCCACGTCGGCCGACATCACGCCGCCGCTGCTCTTAAGGATCAACAACTGTCCGGCGAACCGGTGCAGCGTGAGCCGCGCTTCGAGGTCGTCCATGTACTTGACCATCACGGGCATGCAGGCCGCGCGCACTGCCGTCGTCATAAAGCGGCCATGCTCGCGAAATACCGGGCGCGTTTCTGCAGAGAGAACCACGTGAATATCGGGACAATGCTCCAGAAGAATGTCACGCATCTGCTCTTCATGCTTCCCGCTGACATAGGAATTGATGAATCCGATACCCACCGACTGAATGCCGGCGGCCTTAATCCGCTTCGCGACCTCATGAGCTGCGGCATTATCCAGGTTCCGCTCGGTTTCGCCCTGCACATTGGTGCGTTCGGGAACCGTGTAGCGAAAACGGCGCTTGATAATCGGCTTGGGCTTGGTCTGATAAGGGTCGTAAAGGTGTTTTCTGTGCTGCCTTCCGATTTCTATGGTGTCGCGAAAACCCTCTGTCGTGATGAATGCCGCATCGGGGTAATTGCGCTCGATCAATGCATTGGTCGCGGTGGTCGTGCCATGCATAAGATATGAAATATCCGCAATATCGATTCCAGCTTTTTCAATCGCCTGAAGAACCGCGATTGAGCGATCCTGTTTGGTTGTCAACACCTTCGCCGTGACTTGTTTACCGGTCGTTTCTTCCCAAGCAAACAAATCGGTGAAAGTACCTCCAACATCCACGCCAACTCGCCACATATATGTCTCCTTTCAATTTAAGTTATATGTGTGAAGTATTGATTTTGTGTTCAAAAATTGCGCTCGTCCATGAAGCTAAGCTAGAAATTTAGTTCTTTCGTTTCTACTATCGTGCTATGAAAATTTTCTGCAGCCGTTATGTCTTGGAAAACTAACGCATTTAGACTTGCGGCCAGGCTGCCGTCCCATCTCCCATGACACCCACACCCGCGCGCCGTCGCGACGATCTGCGGCCCCAGCCGCTAGCTCGATCACCGATCGCTTTCTACCGTTATGGACTTGGCGTTCGTCTTTCAGACCGCTCGCGCGAGGCAGTGGCGCTCATGCACGCGCGCCGAGTGCCGGACCAATCGGCCCGATGGGCGGCCGGCTTGGCGATCACCTGTCCGCAAGCAATCCCCCAGCGACTAGCCATGGAACGCTGTTTGCACCATGCCGACTTTCGCCTGATCGCCTTCATCCTCACCATAGGCATCGTGCGGGACACCTCTCGTGTGTTCTAGATTCAAAGAGCGCCTTGATGACGAAGATAATGTCGACCCGCAGCGCCCCAGCGGGCGTCACTGGGGCGGCCCGGGCATTCCGGTTCGTGGCGTTTTCGGTTACGACGCCAGTGCCAGAGCGCAGCCGCTTCCTGCTATGCACCTACGTCTATTCCTCCTACGCCATTCAGCAGGTTCTCAGCCTTATAGACCATAGCGAAGCGGCTCGGACACGAAGACCGTGCGAGCAGCCCCACACAGGTCTCGCATCGTGCCGCAGTAGCCCGACCGTCTACGCACGAGCATCAACGGTCCTGGTTCGCGACATGGCTCAACTACACCTAGTCTGGCTCACCATGCGCGTCAGCGCGTGCCGAGGATGGAGAAGCTCACCGGCCAGAGTGTGCGCCGCACGAAGCATGTGCCCGAGTTATGGCTTGCCCGTATGGCGTAGGGTCGGCGGCAGAGCCCCGCCCGAACATACCCGCGGCTCGGCGGAGCACCCGGCCCTCTCGACTCAGAGCTTGGCAGGCCCGTCTGATCCACCTCGGCCGAGGGGAGTCATGATCGCGATGTTGAACCAGCCCAGGAACATCCCCAGAACCCCGGCGAAGACCGCAGGGAGCATAGTGATCAGGGGCACGAGCGGCTGAGCGTGATCCGGCATTGAAAGGCGCCCGTATTCTTCGTACCCACCCACGAAGTAGGTCGCCATGCCCATGGTTATTCCGTTGAAGTACGGCAGTCCTCCTTGCCCCTGAGTGAACGGCAAGAACCGCATCACCCAGATCAACGGGATGAACGCGAGGAACAGTCCCGCGATCCACGCCACGTCGCCGGCGGCAATCAAGCTCGCCCCGTCTAGCCAGCCGTCGAGAAGGAGGGACAGGATGAGAGCAGCGGTGCCGGCAATCACCCCTGCAATGTACGCGGGGGCGATCGTCTTAAGCGCTTGTGGACTGGACCCCAGCACGAAGTACTCGGTCCACACGATGAATGCCGGAAACAACGGGATGGTCCATGGGCCGAGCCAGAGTCCGAACGGCAGCGCAACCACAACTGTGATCGCGACAGCCACGGGCAACGACAATGTGAGCCGCCCCTCTGGTCGCGTTCGCCCCCGTTCTTCTTTCGGGCTCGCGTCACGCTTCATGCCATCTGCTGCTCATCGACATGCACATTTTCGGACGTGCTGAGCATGCGTGGCGGAGCCACGCGCGACGTGAGCCAGAACCCGACGCCAGCAAGCACGAAGGTGATGATCGGCGCAAGCCGGGCGAGCACGGGAAACGCGGATTGCTCCGTGAACCAGATGCCGATGATCGACGCACCCAGCCACACTGCAGCGCCGGGAGCGACAGGGGAGAGCCTTTCCCGGCGTACCTCGGGGAGAACACCCGTTTCGTGGCGGTTGGACAGGACGTACACCATTGCAATGGCGACCCACGCCGTGACGAACACACCCTGCCAGGCGAGCGCTTTGAGTATCCAGGTCAGGACATCGGTGAGCATCACCATGTAAGCGATCGCCCCGGTCACGATGACCCAAACCCAGCGTGGCAATGCAAGCCGGAAGATACGGGTGAAGAAGGCGTCGAGGTTCGTCGAACTCAGATAGTAACTCGCCGAGTTGATCCGAGTCTGCGAGACAACGATGACGATCAATCCGACGACGCCGAGCGACTCGATGAGAGCCTTGACCACCCCGGTCTCGGTGCCAGCGACGTTCCATACGGAAGCGAGGTAGATACCGATGAGGCCGTTGAAGCCAAAAGTGAAGATGTAAAAGAACCAGCCGAATGTGACACTGGCGTGGAAGCGCTCGTCTTTCTGCTTGCTGAGACGGGCGTAGTCGAACGTGTACATCATCATGATCCACACGCCCATGTAGATCAGGAACGTCGTCAGCCAGCCGGGAAGGGGGGCGCTCTCGGCCGGAGCGGTCGGCCATGCGATGGCGGCGTCGGGGTGTGTCCCCGCAGTAATCACGACGGCGGCGATCAGGCCGAAGAAATAGATCGGCAGCAGGAAGCCGTTGAGCCGGTCCAGCCATTTGTGCACACCGCCCATCACAAGAGGGAGGATGTAGATAGCGACCGCGACATACCAGTGCTTGATGTCGCCGCCGAAATACGACTGAAATGCAACGGCGATAATCGAACCTTCGAAGACGATGTAATAGATCGCCGTCGCCGCGAAGATCAGCGTCGCGAGCGCCGACCCCAGAATGCCGAACAGCGATCTTGAGAAGAGTTCCACGGTCAAGCCGGTACGTGCACCGAACTTTGCCAGCACCGCGTTGATGCCGCCATAGACCACGATCGACAGCATCATGCCGATTATCGTGTCGGCCGTACCGACGAGATTGGCGCAAGCGACCGCTATGTAAAGCCAGAACATCGCCGAGAAAAGCGCCCACCAAGCCATATTGAGCGACCATCGGCCAACCCGTTGCTCGTCAGGAAGAATGTAATTCGAATAGCTCATTGCGTCTCCTTTGTTGCATGCGAAATTGCTGTTACATCGTCTCAAGCGTTGCAATGGCCGAGACCATTAAGCCTGCAATCTTCGATTGCCATAAGAGCCGCAACTGGCCGTTCTTGCTCTGTTTTCAGAACTTTTGTTGTTAATTGCTTTTCGCCTAAATTTTCCAAAGAAAATATATTATTGAAGCTCCCATTAATATCAAAAATAACTCGCCACATATATGTCTCCTTTCAATTTTGTTATATGTGTGGAGTGCTTATTTTTTGAGCTGAGAGCGGCAAGCGTCAATTAGACAAAAAATGGAATTTTTTACCTGTTTTAATACGATAGTGCTAGGGCGGGACTCGTCAAAATTGTCAAGACCTCCGACTTGGTAATCCGAAGCGACCTAACCAACAGAGGGGCTTCGCTGCTGCCCAACTTCCCACGACACGCTACCGCCGCGCACGATTGCAGCAAGCCGCCGCCCCAGCCGCTGCTCGATCACTGGCCGCCAGGGCACCAGCGAGAAGCCGATGCCGTCATCGAGCATCGCGTAGCGCCCACTGGAGAGCATGACGCTGCGCCGGTAGATGCCGGCCACGCGCTGCCCATCGGCCACCGGCCGATGCTCCAGACCGGTTTCAGCGGCAATGTCCTTCACGGCCTGCGCCAGCTCTCGGTTGCGCAGCGTGCCCAGCAGCTTGCGCGCCAGAATCACGCGCTGCCCGCGCCGCTCGGCCAGCCCCTGTTCGGCGAGGAAGTCGGCGCGCTGCTGCATCTGCTGCTTGACCTCCGCACCAAAGCCCAGGTCGCCCAGGCCCGAGCCGCCGCCAATCAACTGCTGGTCGAGCCAAGTGGCCCCGATCACGCGGGCCTGCCGCTCGATGGACAGGTGCGATTTCAACTCCACGGCCACGCCGCCCAGGCGCTGAGCGTCGTAGCGGCGGCCCTGCTCGGGCAGGTCGCCGGGCACCTTCCATAGCCCCTCGGCCACGCGCTCCACGATGCCCGCCCGGCGCAGGGCTTCCAGCCGTCGAACGTGGGCCGCCAAGACCTCCTGCGGGTCGCGACCCGGTACGGCCTGCCCCTGCGCCACGGCCAAGTGATGATCGGTGCGGTACAGGCCATTGCTCGCCAGCGCAGCGATGTTGCGGTCGGCGGCGCGCGCGTCGGTCGAGCCCTTCACCTCCACCACGGAGCCCGTGGGGTAGTTCACCAACTCGTCGCGGGCATTGAGCGCGACGTAGTGCGCCTTGCCGTCCACCCCGTCGATGACCAGATAGCCCCGGTCGTGCAGCTCGTCTGCCAGCCCTTTCGCGGCTACGCGCCCGAGGATGGTCCGGCCGCTTCCATCTGCATCCTGGTCCGGCTCGAACACCGCCAGTTCGCGCGGCTCGCCGCGCATGGCCCGTTGCATGGTGCGGATGATGTCGCCGCGCTCGCCCAGGGCGCGCAAGGTCTTTTCCGCATCGGCATGGACGGCCCAGGTGCCCGGCTTCGTCTCGTCGGCCAGGCCCAGGCGCTGCAAGCATTGCAGGCGGCCGATCAGCAGCAGGCGCTGGTCTTGTAAGCGGGGTTCGTTGAGCCGTTCGACATGCACCAGGCCATCGTCACCGGCCTCGCCTATTTCGCGTTTGAGCGTGCGATCCAGGCTCATCCATCGCTCCTGATTCACCTCGCGCTGTAAGGTCTGCTGGATCTCCAGTTCGGTGCGCGGCCCCAGCCATTCGGTCGCCAGCTCGGCAGCGCGGTGGCGGAAGCCATCTGTGATGTAGTCGCCCGCGATGATGAGGTCCTTGCCGGTGTCATCGCGCCCCCGCACAACGATGTGCGTGTGCGGGTTGTCGGTGTTCCAGTGATCCACCGCCACCCATTCCAGCCGTGTGCCCAGGTCGGCCTCCATGCGGCCCATGAGGTGCCGCGTGTAGGTACGCAGGTCTTCCAGCTCCGCGCCATCCTCGGGCGAGAGAATGAAGCGGAAATGGTGCCGGTCATCGGCGCAGCGTACCTTGAAAGCGCCGAGGTCAGCCACGTCGGTCTGCGGCCCGTAGGCTTGTCCCGGCTCGCCATCGCGCCCCACACCATCGCGCTCGATGTAGCGCAGGTGCTTGGCGAGCGACTGCGGGCTGGCCTGGCGCTGGTTGACCAGCAGCGTCTTGATCGTCACGCGCCGCGACATGGGCGTGAGCTTTGCGCCCGCGAAGCGCGCGGCCGTGTGGCCGCGCCCTAGGCGTGAGCCGGGGCGCTGGCCGGTGCCACGCGGGCGCACCGTGGACTTGCCGCTGCTGGCCTTGCCGGTTTGCTTGAGCACCTTGGAAACAAAGCTCTGCCCCTGGCCCTTGCCCCGGTTCTTCGGGGCCTTTGGCGGGTTTGGGCGCACGCGGAAATCGTCATCACGGCGGTCGGTCATGGTCGCTCTCCCTGAAAGCTGCGGCGTGTCCGGTCGTGCGGAGCACGCGGACATGCCCGTATTGGTGCGGGCCACGCGCCCCAAGCGGCACGGCGGCGAAGCCGCTCCGTGCTGCGCCAACCCCACGTGCAGACTGGCTTTCGACGTGGCCCGGTGCCGCATCCTTTTGTCTTGCCTTCCGCCTTTGCCTCCCGCTCGCGCTCCCGGCAGCGGCGGCCCGGTGACGCTGGGCTGCTGGCAGCCAGCGCCCCGGCGAACGCGGTCAGGGCCTTCGGCCCGGCGCGTTCGAGGCAAGACGCCTGCACGTTGGACGGCTGCGCCGAAGGCAGCGCGAAGTGCGGTGCCCAATGCGCAGGATTGACACCCGCACTGCACGCGCGACGACATGGCCAGCACCGCAATGTCTGCCAACGGAACGACACGCCCGATGGCACGACAAGATGCACGGCGACTTGCAACGAGTCGGTGGCCATCACGGGCGTTTCTCCAGCCAGACCGGATGCGCGATGCCGATCACGCCGGATGCGCTGATCGGCCCGAAATACCGGCTGTCGAACGACGCGGGATTGGTCACGCTGAGCAGGAACAGCTCGCCCTGCCGAAGCTGACGGCACTGCGGCCAGGACGGCAGCGGACGGGCCAGCCGGTCGGCGGACAACACGGCGGCCGAAGGCACGCCGTCGATGCGGACGCTGCCGCCCGCGATGCACACCTCCTGCGGCGCGACGGCACCCACGCGCTTGAGCAGCGGCACGCGCGTCGGCAGGTAGCCGCGCTGCGCAGCGAGCGCGGCGGCGTCTGCCGGCAAGCGGGTCAGGACGATGCTGCCAACGTGCAATGACGGTGGCAGCGAGCTGGTGCGCGGATCGAGCGGATCGACCCGATACCAGCCGACCGCCACGCTGTCGGACGGGTTGTAGGTCAGGCGCGGCAGCGGATGCACGAAGGACGCCCAGGCCAGCGCAGCGAGGCCGCAGGCGGCGAAGCCTGCGAGAACGATGCGAGCGCGCAGGCGTGAGCGGGTGTGCGAGCGAGGACGCGGCGCGCCAATGGTGGAAACGGCAGTCATGGCAGCGCGCTCCCAGCCAGCCAGGCGGCGTGCCGCTCAGCGCTGTATTCGGGCAGCGGCAGGCGCGCGGCGAGCCGGTTGGCGAGCGTGCGCCAGTACGCGGGCGAGACGGCGGCGGGCGCGATGCCCAGCGCCTCGATGGCGTCGATGCGCTCCAGCACGGCGCGCACTTGCCCCTCGCCCTCGGCGTGCAGCAGCAGGTGCGCCCCCGGCTGCACGCCAGGGATGCGCTGCGCGTCGTCCAGCGGCGTGCTGGCCTGCATCACCATGAGCTGCCAGCGCACGGTGCCGTAGTCATTGGCTTGCCAGCGGATGCGGCAGAACAGTACGCCCGGCAGGAACACCGCGCTGCGCCGCCAGCGGTCGAGCTGGTGCGTGCGCACGGGTTCGCCGAAGCGCAGGTAGAGCTTGAAACGGGCCTCGATGTATGCCAGCGCCACGCGCGTCAGCGGCGCGCCAGCGGGCCGGCCGCAAGGCGCGATGACGGATGGCTGTGGCGCAGCCGTGGCCGCGTCAGCGGCAGGCGCGCAGGCAGGCGAAGCGGATGCGGTCATGGTGTGTTCTCCCTGCGTCGTTCGGGAAACTCCCGCTCCAGCAGGCTGCGCAGCAGGTCGGTCACCGTCACGCCTTGCGTGAAGGCGGAGACCTTGATGCGCGAGCGCATGGCGGGCGTAATGTCGAGGGTGAGGCGAGCCGTGTAGACATCGCCTTTCTGGAGGTCGTCGGCGCTGCCCTGGCGAATCCACGCCTCGGCGTGAGGATTCGCCGGCGGGCGCGCGCCGATGCCGACGCGCTTGCCTGCGCGTTTGCTGCTGGACGTGTTGCCGTTGCTCATTCCGGCCACCGCAGCAGTTCGTCCACCAGCGCGGTGATTTCACGCGCCGCAGCGCTGTCCGGCGCCGCCTCGCGTGCGAGCCGGCCAGCGGCCACGCTGTCAGCGAACACGATGCGCTGATGCACTTCCGTGCGCAGCGCAGGGAGCGGCTGGTCGGCCAGCGCTCCTCGTGCTTCGCGCCCGATCACCGTGGTGCTGACGCGTCGGTTGATGACGAAGGCCGAGCGCAGCGCAGGCCGGAACACCTGCGCCTCTCGGATCAGTGCCACCATCTCGGCGCTGGCCCACAGGTCGTAGGGACTGGGCTGCGCCGGGATCAGCACGCGCTCGGCCGCCAGCAGCGCGGAGCGCGCCAGCGCTGCGATCCTGGGTGGCCCATCGATGATGACGTGGTCGGCCCGCCTGGCGAGTTCTGGCGCTTCCTGGTGCAGCGTTTCGCGAGCGAGGCCCACGGCGCTGAACAGCCGTGGCAAGCCTTGCTGGCTTCTGCGCTGCGTCCAGTCCAGCGCGGAGCCCTGCGGGTCGGCATCCAGCAGCACGACATGCTGGCCGCGGATCGCCAGTTCGCCGGCGATGTGGGTGGCGAGTGTGGTCTTGCCCACGCCGCCTTTCTGGTTAAGCAGCGCGACGATCATGGCCTGGCCCTCCGCGTTGGAAAGCCCGGCTGTTGCCGCTGCCTCTGTGGCCGCGCGGCGGTTGTCCACCGAGGTGCGGCGCTTCTACTAAAAGTTAGAGCATTTAAGTTAGGGAAGTTAAGGGAGGCCGAAACCCGCGCCAGCATTGGCTTGGCGGGCGATGGACACGCCTGATAGCACGATAGTCCCACGCCTGATAGCACGAGACCTGGCACGCCTGATAGCACGAGCCCGTCCACAGGATTCGCACCGTTTATCCCCGTGCCGTCTACGGCACGGGACGCACCGGGCGGAACGTCAGCAGTTCGGCCCCGTCCATCCGCTCGATGCCCAGGACGTAGCCGGGCAGCGACTGCCGCGCCACCAGCGCGCGCAGGTCGCAGGCGAAGTCGTAGGGCTTCGCTGTGCTGCCCGACTTGCGGTGCAAGTGACGGAAGTCGAACTGCCAGCCGCCGGGCTGGTGCCCGCCGTGCTTGCGCACCAGGCGGTACAGCCAGCGCTCGATGCCGCCCGTCAGCCGGAAATACCCCGCATCGATGGTCAGCACCAGTGCCGAATCCAGCACGCCGCCATAGAACCAGTCCGGCAGGATCAGCTCGATGCCCAGCGGCGTGCCGCGGACGTCGGCCAGCTCCTTCCACTCGTTGATCCACGAGAAGCGGTGCAGACGCCTTCCCGTGGTCTCGCGGATGGACGTGGCCACCGTGGTGGACTGCAGGCGATCCAGGGCCGCCTTGAGGCGCTGGTAGTCGCGCAGCGACGTACCGCGCCCGATGAAGCGCAGGATCTCGTAGGGCGTGGCCTGCATCAGCCGCGACGGGCGCAAGCCCGCGTCGCGCGCCTCCACGATCTGGCTGGCCGCCCAGATCAGCACATCCGCATCCCAGATCGTGGCGATGCCGTGCTCTTGCGTGCCCTCCACGCGGATCGTCACGCCGCTGGCTTGGAAGTCGATCGGCGCCGTGCGCCGCGACTTCGCCAGCGAGAAGAACGGAAAGGCCATCAGGTCCTGGCTGTCGCGCGGCGCCATGTCGCCCGGCAAGGCGCGGAACAGGTCGAGCTGTTCGCGTTCTTGCCTGACTGCCCCTGGAGGGCTGGACATGGCGAAGGCCACCCGCGCGCCAGAGATCAGCGCGCACGGCTGTCCGCCGCATGGTGCTCGGCGTACTCGGGATCGGAGGTGCTGTCGAAGCTGCGCTCGGCGGCCCAGGCGTCAAGGTCGGCCACGGCGTACATGACGCGGCGGCCGAACTTGCGGAACTTGGGGCCGCCACCCAGCACGCGCTGTTTCTCCAGCGTGCGCGGCGACAGGCGCAGATAGTCGGCGGCTTCGTCGTTGGTGAGATAGCGCTGCGGCTGCGCGGCAGCGGTCGAAGCGATTGCGGGAGCGGCGGCAGGCCGCAAAGGAGCAGGACGCATGGGGGGTACCTCCATAGCTTTCAAAGTTCCGGCCACACAGCGCAACCGGATGGAGGCAGTCTCAGAAAACGAAGCTCCGCTGCTCAGGGACGTTTTGCGTCCTCTCAAAAACGTCCCTTCTCAAGTGGGGGGCTGTGCTAGGCGGCGATAGCCGCCGCGCATCAGCGCATCGCCCCGGCGCGCCAGGCGGCGCACGCGGGCGCGCAGGTCGCCATCGGCATGCCAGTCGGTGGCCACGGCATCGGCACCGAACAGACCTTCAGCCATCTCGCGCAAGGACGCGCCCGCCAGGGTCGCGTCGAGCGCCTGAAGTGTGTGCAACTCCAGCAAGGCGGCGGGCGGTGGCCGGGGCCTTGCTGCATGCATGGATGCCGAGTCGCGCGCAGGCGCAGCACTGCCGCGACCTCCGCGATGGGCATAGGCGACCGCCATGCCGTCCTCCAGGTCGGGCGCCACCGCGAAGCGCGCGCAATGGCCGGGGCTATGGGCGATCAGCGCCAGCCCTTTGCCGTCATGCAGCAGTTGCTTGTGGCCGGGGATGTGCCAGAACGCGAAGGCCGCCGCATCGGACGGCGGATCGGCGTCGGGATGGAGCTGCACCACGGCATCGTGGCCAGGCAGCCAGGCCGGATGCGCGTCGCGCGCATCCAGGACCGGGTCTTCCAGCAGGCGCAGGCCCCAGCGATGCGCCGCGTTTTGTGCGACCGGATGCATTGGTCGCCGGCGATGGTGGCGTAGCCAGTCGAGCCGGTAGTCGGGATGGCGGCGCAGGTACTCCCAGGCCAGGGCAAGGGTATCCAGGCACAGGACATAGAGATACGCCGCAGTGGGATACCACTGCGCTAGGTGGTGCGGCTCGGCCATGACGCAAGCTCCCCTGGAATCGCAGGAAAGCCGTCACGGGCACACGCAAACGTCACCACATCAAACCAGCATCCAATCGTGAATAAACTGGCAGATTGGTAACTTGCGTGTCAAGACGAAAAGTAATACTGTCCGTTGTGCGAATCGTCTGAATGCGACGGTGGCGCGCGAGGAAATGCCGCCTCCTGCGCCATCCACCGTGCCCCATGACGCGCGCTGCGTCATGGCTGGTTTCGCCAGAGTGTCACTGATTTGGTGCAACAGTACCGACTAAGGCTTGACAGGTCTGGAACAAGACCGAAATAGCCTCAATGCGCCCGGCTTGGCCGTGGCGCGAACGGCTCAATCAACGATGGAACCGTTCTCCTGGGCCAGCCGGGTGTACTCCGACAGGGAGCGTGCCGCCCGGAAATACCGATCCCGCATCACGGGCTGCTGCCGCGGCCCGACGATGGACGCGAGGTCGGACAGCTTGATCTCGCCCAGCTCGGGCATGCCGATCCCCAGGTCGATCAAGCCATAGGCCGTGTCGCCATCGGCTGGGCTGAGCGAAGCCAGCAGCCAGGTGGCGTGCGCGTCCGGGGTGAAGAGCCGCACGACGGGCTGCGGATCGATGGCCTGGCCAGCGACACGAGCCGCGCCGTGGTCCAGCAGTTGCCTGCGCTCGTCCTCGGTGATGAGTCGGTCCACGGGTTACCCCTCATTCGCACAAAGCCGCCGAAGCGTGAAAGCACAGAAACGTATCGGCGGATTGGAGGAAAAACACGCAAGCGGCTTTGCGCTTCTGTGCGAAGCCGTGGATGCGGATTTCCGTAAAAGCACAAAAGCGGCAAGCCGGCATGAATGAACACTATAGATTGTAGCCCTATAGGACGCAATCGACTGTCATCTTGGATTTTGGGGAGATCCAGGGTTGGCAGCGAAACATACATTGTCGGAGGCACTAAAGACCATCAGGAAAGCGCGTGGATTGAGCCAGGAGGCGTTCTCCGACGTGTCCAGCCGCACCTACATGAGCACGCTGGAGCGGGACATGAAAAGCCCGACGCTGAATAAGCTGGCCGAACTGTGCGAGGTCATGGAGGTCCACCCGCTCACGCTGCTGACGCTGGCCTATGCCGGTGACGACCTGCGGCAGGCCGACCAGCTGCTGGCGCAGGTGCGGCAGGAGCTGGAGACGGTGACGAAAAAGGGTGGCACGCCATAGCGTGTGCGCATGCGCTGGCAAGGCCGATCCGGCTCAGCCGGTTCGGCGGTATTCCAGGGGCGCCAAGCCTGCGCGGCGGGGATAGCCCGCAGGGCTTTCCCCCGGGGGCAAGCGAAGCGCGCAGCGCCGCAGGCGCGAAGGCGTGAGGGATTGGAGCCGAATGGCCGTGACGGCAAAGACGGCACGGGGCGCAGCCCGCAAAGCCCGGTGGCGCACCGCGCCGACGCGCCAGGCCCAGACAACCACTGCAGACGCTGCCTCTAGACAGGAAGACCAGGAAGACACGGCCCGCCATGGGCCACGACCTGCTGCCGCCGCGTTGGGGGCGAACCCACAGCGCAGCGCCCCGCCGTGTGGCGGGGCGCTGCGGGCGGCGGTCACGCCGCCTGGGGCTTGCTGCGTGACCAGATCAGGTCGTGCGTGCCGTTCTCGCCCTCGATCAGGCGGGCGTAGACCGTGGCCGGGAACGAAGGATCGTCGAGTGTCACGGAGATGTACTCCCGCCCGGCTTCGCTGGTCTTCTTCCACGCCGCGCCGATGTCGTGACCGGCGGCCTGCAGGCGGAAGTCGGGGGCCTTCTCGTTGTCGCCCTTGTCGTTGGGAACCAGCTTGACCTTGACATTAAGCGTCAGGGTGCGAAGCGTGCCGGTGAAGCCGTCTTTGTCTGCGTTGAAGCTGCCGATGTTGGCCATGATGAAACTCCTTTTGGTGGAACAAGGTTCGCGCCCATCGCGTCCTTGTTGTGATCCGGCCGGCGGGGGACGGGCGGGCTGCACCGCTTGCGGTCGCAACGCAGTGGAGAGCCGGGAGGCGAAAAGAATTTGTCGCGCGAGGAATCTGCGCAGCAGAGGGGAAATTGTTTTCGCCGGACGGTTGCAGCCATGAAGCCCGAGGCGCAGCCGCGCCACCGCCAGGATTCACAACAACACAAGGACGCCTTGGGCCGAACCGCACCGCAAGGAGACGGGGCCGGCTCGGCATCCCCGCACGAAGGCTGCGCCGGCTCGCCCACTAACGCGGGCCAGGCCCCCCCGACGACAGGCGAGAACGCCCCCGCCGCACCTTGCGGCGCCGGTCTTGAGGCGTGGCGTGGAAACTCCATGGCGATGCCGGGCGGGGATGACGTGAACTGGCGTCAATCGTCCTTCGCGACGTGATGGGCAGGAACCGCCAGCGTTGAGGACAGCACGCATTTGCACAACCTGCCGCAGCAAGCGCCGGCGTGTTCGCCAGCGCCCCGTCCATCGCAGCGGGGAGAGTCCGCAGGACTGTCCCCCGGAGGCAAGCGAAGCGCGCAGCGCCGCAGGCGCGAAGGCGTGAGGGATGGAAGCCGAATGGCCGTGACAGCGAAGTCGGCACGGGGCGCAGCCCGAGAGCCCGACGGCGCGTTGCGCCGGCACGCCCATGGTCGTCGAACTACGAACCGCCAACCACCATGAATCAATCAATTTACGCACAATATTGACATTTCATGCGTAAAACAATAAATTTACGCACAACACAACAAAACGAGGTGAATCATGGCGTTCCGAGCAGATGAAGCAGCACAAGCAGGATACGAAGAGGTGGAGAAGTACCTTGTCCCCCGCCCTCGGGATGCGGACGAATCGCAGCGCCTCCGGAGCAAAAGGGCGCTAGAAGACATCGTGACTGAACTTGGGCCGGTAGTTGACCGATACCCCTCATGGCACCCGCTGGTGCGCAATCACGATGACCACCATCCCGTTACCACCCCCAGCGATCGCTGCGGCTACAAGGGCCTCGATCACACGCGGTACTTCGCCCACGGATTCATCACCTGCCCCTATGGCGATGGCCAGAAGGTCCTGGATTCCGTGCTGGCCCTGCCTCGCCACCACGCCGCGTACATCACGGCAGAGAAGCTGGATGTGCAGTTCTACAACGCGGAGGCAACCCCGATCCTGGTCAAGTGCAACTGGGAAGAGCTGTTGCCGATGGACAAGATGATCCCTCTGGCTATCGCTGTGCCCCTGATCTTGGAGAAAGAAGTTCCGTGCTGGACCTGGTCACAGGTCGCGGAGACCTGGGAGTCGATGCGTTCGTATTTCCTGGGCGCCCCTCACGGCGCCAGGTCGTCGCTGTTTGTGAGCCAGGAGACCGGACAGGGGATCAAGAAGGTTTGGGAAACGCTGATCTACACGGGAATGTTTGGCCCGATCAAGGTGTGATCGGGCCCTCGCCATCGACCGACGCGCCAACGCCGCAACCGAGGCGGTAGCGAAGGCTGCGGCGTTCTGGCTGGTCTTCGGGGTTCAACCCCGGGCGCGGCCACCGCCGCGCCCGGATTTTTGAATCCACCCGGCCCAGGTCGGAACGGTCTGGGCCGGGTGCTGGCGTCATTCCTTCGTCTCGATGATCCACCACACGGCCCGCGCCAGGGCGCGGCCCGTGATGGGGTGAACGTCCGTGAGGTCGGCGCGGGCCGTCCAGCCCGAGGGTGGACGGTAGCCGCGCACATCGCCCGCGCCGTGCCAGCGGCGGGCGCGCACCGTGCCCGGTGCATAGATCGCCGCCATCCGCGGGCGGCTCGTAGTGTCGGTGGTAGGCATGGGTCTGGCTCCTGCAAGCCAGCGCCCCAGCCGGGGCCGGGGCGCTGGTCTGTATCGAGGGTCAAGCGGCCAACGCTTCGGCCGCTTCATCCACCACGGCGGGGGCTTTTTCCGGGCCTTCCTCCGATGCGGCCTCCTGCGGCCCCTCGGCCTTGAAGATGGCAGGCACCCAGCCCGTGCCACCGGCCAGCCGCTCGGCTTCGCTGGCAATGTCAGCCTTCTTGAGCTTGCCCAGCCGATTGACGTGATCCGGCGCGAACTCGCCCACGGCTTGCAGGATCGCGGCCTTCGGAACGTGCTTGAAGTAGCCTTCCGCGCTCGGCTTCCACCATGCGGCCATGTCGAGGCCCACGGCCTGCGCCAGTTCCGCGCCGGGCTGGTGCGGCGTGGCGCGCGGGGTTACCACGTCCACCGCCCCCGCCACGCACACGGCCAGCAGTTGGACCAGCTCGCCTTGTTCCATCGCCAGCAGCGCGGCGAACAGTGCGGCGCTGTCCTCGGGCAGCTTGTCGCCCCATGCCTGCTGCATCTCGCGCAGCGCCAGGGCGGCGGGTGATTCCGGCCAGTCCGGGGCCATGCCTTCCAGCCGGTTTTGCACCGTGAGGCGAACCCCCATCGGCAGGTCGTGCCCGTAGTAACGCCCCTGCAAAACGCTCTGCACCATGCCATGCACCAGCGCGGCCAGCGCCGCTTGCGGATGCCGAGCGACCTCGATTTGCAGCGCGGCGGTGCGGTGCGCACTCAGGCGCTGCGCCAGCCGGTCGGAGACGGCGGGGGCCTGGGCTTCTTCCGCCGCCTCGCTGTGGTCGTCGTTCGTGCCTTCGCCCTCCGCAAAGCCTTGGCGCAGCTTTTCCAGCGTGCGCAACGCCTTGGCCTCGGCCTCGCGCAGCAGCCCGCGATGAACCACGGCCTCCCCATTGCGGTCGATGGTGACGATGGCGCCGGCGGCGGCGCGGACGTTCGCGCCGTAGCCCAGCAAACCATCTTCCAGCGCCTGCAACTGCTCGCCCAAGCGTTCGCCCTCCTCCTCCAAGGCTTCGGCCTTGTCCTCGTCGTCGGCGTCCATCGCGGCATCCACGGCTTCGCCGATGCCCTGCATCTTGGCTTGCAGCTTCTCGATGCGCTGTGCCTCGCGCTTGTTCGGCGTGCGCCGTTCCCTCGGAGCACGCTGGAAGGCTTGCAGGTCGGCATGGGTCATGGCGGGGGTGGCATCCACCCAGGCCCAGCCCTCGGTGCGGATAGTGTCGGCAATGCCGGTCAGCTTCTCACGCACCAGCGTTTCCAGCAGCACGGTGTCGGACACGTACACGCCCGCATCGCCCTCTGCGAACAGGTCGCGGCGGATGCCACCGCCTTCGGCTTCGTAGGCGTCCAGCCCGACGAAGCGCACCAGCGCATGCGAGGCCCCAATCTCGCGCTCGGTCAGGCGCTCGCGCAGCGTGGATGGACTGCGCTGCCACTGAGGCGCATCGTAGAACGCGGCCTCCTGCGCAGCGTGATCGTCGGTGATGGCCAGAGCCATCAACTGATCGAGCGTGACGGCATCGGCGCGGTAATCGTCCATCAGCCGGGGCGAGACGTTCGCCAGCTTTAAGCGGCGCTGCACCACCAGCGGCGTGACAGAGAAATCCGCCGCAATGTCTTCGATGGGCCGGCCCTCAGCCACCAGCGCCGCGAAGGCTTCAAACTGGTCAGCCGGGTGCATGGCTTCGCGCTGCACGTTCTCGGTGAGGCTGGCTGTGCGGGCCGTGCCATCGGCCACTTGCAGGCAAGGCACCTGCCAATCCTTGGCGATGCGGTGCTTTTTCGCCAGCAGCTTGAGGGCCGCGAGGCGTCGGCCACCGGCGACCACCTCGTAATGCAGGCCATCGGCAGCGGGAATCACGATCAGGTTTTGCAGCAGGCCCACACGCTGGATGCTTGCGGCCAGTTCGGGGATGGACATGCGCGGGACGGTCTTGCGCACGTTGCGGCCCGTGG
This sequence comes from Burkholderia contaminans, assembly GCF_029633825.1. Taxonomy (NCBI): domain Bacteria; kingdom Pseudomonadati; phylum Pseudomonadota; class Betaproteobacteria; order Burkholderiales; family Burkholderiaceae; genus Burkholderia; species Burkholderia contaminans. The sequence continues at coordinate 3,444,374 of NZ_CP090640.1, forward strand.
GGCGCAGCACCAGCCGCGACAGCGGCACCAGGATCATGTGCTTGCTCGGGTCGGCGGCTTGCAGCACGTTGGCGACGCTGCTGGCTGCGGTGTTGACGGCTTGGGCTTCGGTGTAGGTAACGGCGTTCATGGTGAATCTCCAATCGAGTGAAACAAGGGAATGGAGGGGAACCGCCCCTCCGGCGGGGAAAACTCGGGAAGGGGTCAGGCTTTCAACTGGCGCATGCCATCGGCCAGCAGCCACAGGGCGCGGTTCAGGCGAATGTCGGAATCGATGCCCTGCACGGGGCGGGTCTGCTGCCTGCGGCCATTGGCGGCGCGGCCAGACAATCCGCCCTTGGTCAGGTTCTCCTGCATGCGGTTGAACACGCTCCACAGGTCGGGGCGGCGGTCGTCGAAGCGGCGCGGCATCAGGATTTGCGATTCCGTGACGGGCGCGGGCTTGGCCGGGTCGTCGTACTTGAGGGCCAGCGCGGCGCGGGCGAACACTTGCGATTCGCCATCGTCCAAGGTGATGCTGCGCATCAGGTCGCGCGACTCCTTCACGCGGTCAAAGCCGTGCAGCACCTCGAAAGCGCCTTCGATGACTTGGCCCGCCACATCGCCTTTGTGGGGCACGCGCACATCGGCCACGGTGTCGCCACACACAAGGCCATTGCTGCAAACGAATCGGAACTGGCCCGCCAGCATCTGGTAGCTGCTGGTGCCGTCGTGCGAGTTCAGCAGAATGATTTCGTTGGCTTCCGTGCCATTGATCTGGCTGGCATGGCGCAGGCGCAGCATGTGTTTGGTGTGCTCGCGCTTGCCTTCATCGCGCACGCGGGTTTGCGTCACCATGAAGGGCTGAAACCCTTCCTTGCGCAATTCGGTCAGCACCGCCACCGTGGGGATGTAGGCGTACCGTTCGGAGCGGCTTTGGTGCGGGGCATCCGCGAAGATGGACGGGGCCACCCGGCGAATCTGGTCATCGGACAGCGGGGTGTCGCTGCGCAGCGCGGGGGAATGGGAAGCGAAACGGGATGCAAGCATGTCTTTCTCCTGAACAAAAAGGCTGTTGAAGAAAACCGCACACCGGATTCCTAGATTCGGAGCCCAGCCTTGTGGCTGTTCGGTGCGGTCGGCACGAAGAACCCGGTTGGCCTCGTTGCCACCGTCTTTCCTGAGTTCATCGCCCGCGACGAAAGGGAGCGCGCGGACGGGGGCCGTCAAGGAGACAAGCGCAGGGTGGGTGCGGCCCGCAGGCGCAGCCGAGGACACGGCCCTGCGCGCCTTGATGGCACCAGGCCGCGGGCTACAGTCGCGGAGAAGGTGATGGAGTCAGGAAAGATGGCTGGACAGGCAGCGGCCGCCCTTCACGCCGACCGCACAGCAAGCGAAGCGCGCAGGCCCGAAGCTGGAAGCCGGGCCGGAGGCGTCAGCCGAGCGGAGCGAGGGCACGATGGAAGCCCGCAGGTGGCTCGATGCGCTACGCGCACGACAGCGCGACCGGCCATCTCCCAAGTGGCCGGGGACGCCCGCGTCCCTGCAGCAAGATCCTCCTGGACCGCTCTTGCTCACGCCATCGGCAAAATCGTGCCTGTCATGGACATACGAGAACTACAGGACGAAGCGCTGGTTGCCCAGGCCCGTGAATGGCGGCTACGGGCCCTGCGCGGCGAGAAAGGTGCACGCGGCTTGGCGCACGAGCTGGAATGCGAGGTGCGCCGGCGCTTTCCCCTGAGCGTGGCGCCCCAAGCGCTTCCCCGGACACCCCTGCTCGGCGCGTTGCCACCAACAGCCCAGCGGCGCTGGAAGCCCTGGTGATCGTCCAGCGCTGAAAGCAAAAAAAGGGGCGCGAGGCCCCCTGTACGGGATCAGACGACGATGCGCCCCGCCAGCCGCGCATCGCGCGCATAGGTGCTCAAGCGCTTTTCGGCATGGAAGTACAGGTCGCGCTCGACAGGCAAGCCCAGCCGCCCGCGCACCGAAGCCAGCTCGGAAAGACTGGTCCAGCCCAGCTCAGGCATCCCCAGGCCCAAATCGGCCAGGCCGAACACATGGTCGTGCTCGTCCGGGTCCATCTCGGTTAACAGCCAGGTCGCGCCGGCATCCGGCGTGAACAGCCTGACTACGGGCGCCGGGTCGAAATCGGGGTTTTGCAGGGATTCGCGGCCGTTGGCCAGCAGCAGCGCACGCTGCTCGTCTGTGATGAGTGCGTTGTTCATGGTGGTGAACTCCTGAAAGGTTGCCGGGCGGCATTGCCCAGCCCATCCGGGTCACGGCGCAGCGCAAGCAGTCAAGGGGCCAAGACGGCCGCAGGCCGCCAGCGTGCAAGGCACGCGCCGCCCTTGACGGCGAGCACGCCGTGGCACCATGAAGGGAACAGCAGCCGCCCCCAACTACACCCGGTATTGGCAAGCGCAGCGCGCAGGCCCGGGTCTACGAACCTGGAGTGCTTCCCGTATCCGAGGACACCAAGTCACCCTTGGTTTAAGGAATATTTCGCGCGCCTGAACTCTCGGGGCGAGCGGTACTTCAGTGCGCTATGGGGATGATGCTCGTTGTAGTGCTCGAAGGCGAGTGCCAGGTTCTGGATGGCCGTGCGCGCATCGGGCTTGGGCATGAAGGCGACGTAGTCGCGCTTCATGGTCTTGACGAACGACTCGGCCATCCCGTTGCTCTGCGGCGAGCACACCGGCGTCGTCAAGGGCAGCAGCCCGAGGTCCAGCGCGAAGGCGCGGGTGCGCTCGGCAATGTAGGGCGAGCCGTTGTCGGTCAGCCACTCGATGGTCTCGCATGGTAGTGCCTGCTCGAAGCGACGCTCGACGGCTGCGAGCATCACGTCGCGCACGATGTCGCCCGTCTGCGCACCCGTGGTGGCCGCCCAGCTCATCGCTTCGCGGTCGCAGCAGTCCAGCGCGAAGGTAGTGCGCACGGGCTCGCCGTTGTCGCACCTGAACTCGAAGCCGTCGGAACACCAGCGTTGATCGCTCGTGTCGACGGCCACCCGACCTTCATGACGGCGCCGCGAACGCGGGGGTGTTGGCTGATGTGCCAGCAGCAGCCCGTGCATGCGCATGACCCGATACACGCGCTTGAGGTTGACCGCGGGCGCCTGGCGGGCCTCGCGCTGGCGACGCAGCACGCCCCAGGCGCGCCGATAGCCGTAGCTGGGCAGGTGTTCCACCGCCTCGCGCAACTCGGTCAACAGGCCCGCATCGTCCATGCGGCGGGCACACCGGCCATCGCGCCAATCCGAAGGCCGAGCTCGTCGCTTCGTTGCCCCCGAGCGCGCCACACCGAGGACTTCACAGACCCGCTTCAACGGTCGTCCCCCGGCAGCAATGGTGAGCGCGCAATCAGATTTTTTGAGCGGCCGTACTCCACCGCTTCTCGCAGGATCTCGTTCTCCAGCGTCTTCTTGCCCAGAATCCGTTGCAGCGCCTTGATCTCCCGCAGCGCTTCGGCCAATTGCGAGGCCGGCACCACCGCCTCGCCCGCGGACACCGCCGACAGGGCTCCTTCCTGGTGCAACTTGCGCCATTGGAACAGCTGGTTCGGGTTCACTGCGTGACGCCGGGCGACCATTGAGACCGACTTCCCTGATTCATAACTTTCCCTGACCATCTGCAGCTTCTCCTGCAGTGACCAGCGCCGGCGCCGCTCGGGCCCGACAACCTCCGCCGCGATCTCGTTGTTAGTGTTAGTCATAAACACGGTCATTTGACTACCTCTTAGTTTAAGAGGGGAACCGTGTCCTCAGATTCAGGGGGCCGCTCCACGGGTCTACGAACCGGGCCGAAGGCGTCGGTGAGATAGACGCCCGCATGGGGGTGAACCCCGACAACGGGTTCGATACGCAGCACAACAAGGTCACCGAGCACCTGCGCAATGAGTTTTACTGCACTTCAAGTTGCTGCTGGCGCATGGCTGCTGGCAGCGCGAAGGCGACATCCGCAACTTGGTGGCGAGCGGGCTGGAAGATTTGACGCCGCCTACTAGCGCGGCTCTCGGACGTTGCGAGCGGAAGCCGGGATTTCCACTGAGCGGACTTCCTACGACAACTCCCTCGGCAACGTCTGCTGAAAGAGTTCGTTCAGAGCACCCGCAACGATCCTGAAGCCTTCCGCTCCCCCGAGGAGTTCAGCTAGGGCTGGAACGTCGAGAGTCCCGCTCGCCAGGTGCTCCTCAATCCTCGCGCGCAGTGAATGAGTCGCATAGCCCAGTGCGGCTTCACTGAGGAAACTGATCCCCCGTGGAGCATTCTCGTCCACCGCAATGAAAGCGCCGAAGATCGTATGAACCGGCTCGGGGAAGCTCTTCTCCTGCTGCAAGCCCGTCACGAATTCGACCATCAAATTGAGAACGCGCTGCTGTTGTGTCGCCAGAATCTCATCGAGACGTCTGTCACGCTCGTACCCAGTCAAACTCGGCACAGCCAGCAGTTGCGGCAGCAGCGCCATCGCAGCATCTTTTCGCTCTGTCTCGTCGGCCGCTTTCAAAATTGGTCCCAAGGGATTGGGAACTTGACCAGTAGCAAGCAAACGGATGTATTTCTTGGCCACCTCCCTCGTACTGAGCGACAGGAACAGCCCAGGCTCCCACGACTCCACAATGTCATTAGGAGGACGTCGGGCCATCGGATCAATATGCGTCGTGAAGCGCTCAGCTAGGCTATCCGTGCCAGTGAGTTCACCCAAGTCGACTCCCAGGTGGAGCGCGTCATAGAACGAAATCAGCGCGACCACCCGCCGTCCTTCCTTGTCTGGTGCAATCACCACTGAATGCCCTATGTCGAATGGATTCTTCGAGCGCTGCGCGGCCACCTCGGGTGGCTCCCACCAAACGCGGTCCCCCACAGGCCCGTCGTTCTCGATCAAGTCGCGCGCTGCTGCAAGCGACTGCGAGCGGGCCAGTTCAGGAAATGCGTGGGCAAGAAAGGTCACAGCCAAGTACACGACACCACGCATGAAGGATTCACCACCGAACATCCGCACTGCGCTCAACGGGCGCGCCACGAACTGCGTTTTCACTTCGCTGGGTTTGCCGAGCGTAACCTTGTATCCGGCCCTCTCCTGCTGCGCCGCCCATTGTTGGGCTTGCTCCATATTGGCAAAACGCTGCTGAGATCCCCTACCCACGAGTTCAGGCGTCTTATCGAGGTTGAGTGGAGGCGCGATGTGGGTTGAACTCTTCGATACGAGAAACCGTTCGCCGTCTTGGGCAGCAGCAGGGGCTGGACGAACCTCGTCGTGGCGATCTGGGATCACGCCCAGCTTCGCGTTGATGATGTCCATGCTCTCCAACAATGCCGCAACATGCCGACCAAATTCGTTGTTGTGCTTGGTGCAATAAATGCCCTTGTTCGTTCGCCGTCCGCCAAATGCGGCAGGAAATGTGTGTTCGCCCGAGCCAGCCGGGCCGCCGCCGAAGATGCAGGTTTTTGCCATAGGTGATGTGAGATAGAAAAATTCGGTGGCGGCCAGCTTGTCCAGCCGCTCTAGTGCGAGGAACCAATCGTTGCCCGCGCTCGAGCGCGGCAAGCTATTTCTGCCCGAGATGGTTCTTGAGCAGGAACCAGCACATGTTCAAGGCAAAGGAACGACCCAGCCTGGTCATCTGGTCTTCGGGAATCCCGACCGGACGGTGGGCACCAGGACTGAGAAACCCGAAGACGCCGGCCAAGCCTCTCTCCTCTTCTTGCGTAATTTCTCCACTGTTGCGCAAGAAGGTCAGCACCTCGCCCCACTTGGCAGGGTTATAGCCAGGCGCAGGCACGAGAGCTGCAGCCACATCAGCGGCGACATCCGCGGCGAGCGTTTCAAGTGCGACACGCGCGTTCACAAGCGCAGCGTTGTAGTCGGGCGGCATCGTGCGGAAGGCATGGGCCGAATCGGCGATCTTGGCAACAATCTCGGTTGCCCGAGGCACACCAGAATTCTGCAACGCAACGACCAAATCGTCCTCCAAAGGCGAGGCATCCTCGATCGACGGGTCGATTTGTATCAGCTTAGCGTTCTGCACCGCATAACCATCCAGCAGCATGCACTGTGTCAGGTCGTGCCAGCGTTCCTTGAATCGATATTTCGGGCTCACTCTGATTTGCAGGTCACCCTGCGTGGCCACTATTTCGGCAAGGACCAACATCAACGTGCGATCGTCCAGATCTCGCACGATGTTGAGCAGTTCGAACAACAAGTGCCCCCGCGAGAGCGAGAGGTGCTGAACCCCGTACTTGCTGAGCATCACGATGGAGACGGCAGGCTCCTGTATTTCTAGGAACTGCGCAAGCGAATGACGTGTTCTCGATCCAATCATTTAAGTGATTCCTCCTCGGCTTGACTGCCTCCCTAGCCATAAGGCAACTAGTGTCTGGCTTCAGTACCGTCGATCCCATACAAGCGGGTACCTTCAACGACAGAACGCCAAGCAGCACGTTCGGGATATTGGAGACTTGCATCCTGGAGCCGCGCAGTCGCATGAGACTTGAAGTCAGCCAGAGGACAATACACCTCGTGCAAGGATACGTCCCGAGGCAGGCTGTATGAGTTCCCCTTCGACGAGTCCCAACCTCCCCCAAGGTAGTACAGAGCAAACTGGTCCAAGGTGGAATCCGATGCTCTGAGAACACCGAAGAGCGCGGGACACTCTTGGGGAGCGACCCTTGCCATCGTCCACAAGATGAATCCTGCGTGATTCATCTTCAACAGCTTCTCAAGTCTTGCCGCTTCCAGGACGTTCTCAGAAAAGGTCCGAAGGACTTTGCCTCTGTCTTTCGCTAGCAGTTCAATGCCATCGGAGTATCGATCTCGGCCCGCTACATAGCTCCGAGTCACGACCTCTGCAGCGCATGAGAGCGCTACCGAATCCGTAGCAATCAATTTCGAGATTGCCGGAATACGCTCCTTATCCGTCGCCCCAGCCAGCAGACTCACGGCACGCAACGCCATGTCTTCAATCCGAAGTCGGAGTGCACGTCTGTTTGACGTGGCGCGGTCTACGAACAACGGCTTCTCCACCAACCTCGCAATTGACACACAGAGCTCATCGAGATCAGTGATCCCTTCTCCCCGCAGCGATTCGCCAACCTCTCCAAGCAGATCGATAAACTCATCACAGTTCTCGCTTGCAAGCCCTGCCACCACCGACTCCCGCTGAGCAGGGTCCTGAAGATACTGCCGGGCAGCTTTGATGCTGACATCTCCGTCCGTCACGCTGAGCTGCAGCGCGATGGCCAACTTTGCAGGATGAGAAATGTTGCCCTCTACATAAGTGCCCTTCCCGAGCGAGAAGCTGTCATCAGCACTGGCTACTCCGGGGAAGAGAAGATGCACCACCCTTTTTGCGGCGCTCGCCGCCCCTGAGATTTCAAAGGCCATCTGCCGCTCTTCCGCCCCCTCTTTGATCACCTCTTCTGGCTTCTTCAAGATAGTGACGTCATCAGGCAACGCGCCCACGAAGAGACGGGGCTTTTTCCGGAGCAGGTCGAACACGGCCGGGGCCTTTACAGAGAGAGCCGCCAGTCCAAGAATGTCAGCAAAGACGATCTCGTCTCGCAGCAATGGCTCCATCATCCGCACTGCGTTGAATACACGGGCAACGTCCCGTGGCTGCTCCAGGAGATCACGCAAGCCCGAGTGGTACAGGGATCCCAGTCGATCGTCTTGATTGCGAAAGCGCTGGCGCAGTGCTTCCGGATCGAGTCCGTCCAGAGCGTCCTCGATCAGCTTTCTTCGCGCAACCAATGAAAGACTCGGAAGCGGCATTCTCACTTGGACGATCTTGTCCAGATAGCTCGCGGCCTGAGGAACGCCCAACCTCTCAAGGGCGCCGCTGACATACACCGAATCCCATGCGACCACGTAGCCTAGACGAGGCAATCCGCCCACAGCTTTGATGATTCGGACCATCTCGAACACTTCCAGCGGGAACAGTCGGTCTATGTCATCGATGAAGACGATGATCGGGCGATCGAATTTCCGAAGCGCCTCCTCCACTCGCAGCTTGTAAGCCTCGATATCTGGGGTTTTGTACTCGGAGACAGCGCCAGTTGCCTCGCCAGCTGCCTCGACGACAGACTTGATCATGGAAGCCCAGGGTTCCGCACCCGGGATCAGTTTGACCAAGTCGAAAACTTTGGCGTAGGCCTTGATCTCCTTCGCAACCTTCTTGCCATCACGGCTGTGATCATTCAATCTGACAGCGCTGGCGATTCTGGAGAGGAAATGGCGTAGCAACGCATCCTTGTCGCCGACAAGCCACGGATTGAAGTGGACGATCAACGGTGAAGCCAATTCCTCGTCCTCTAACAGCAGTGCCTCGATCATTGCCAGCGCGGAAGTTTTCCCACTTCCCCAGGCTCCTTCAATGGAGACAACCAAGCCCGCAGACGAAGGCACCTTACGCAGGGCCGCCGCAGCAATCCCTGCATATCCTTTGCGCGACAACTTGTCCCGCTGAAGGGCAGAGTCGGCTTTCAGCGGAACGTCATAGTCAATATCTGAAGCGTGCTGCATGACTGCGTGCTCACTCTGGGAAGTCTTCTTACCCATCAATGCTCCTCGTCTGATAGCCAAGATGTTGTTGTCGATTGATCTCAATGACTCGAATCGTTGATTTGATTATTGTGCGGGATGGTCCGGCGGCTGAGGCGTGTTAGCACATTGGCAGCGAGCGTGGCCGGTTCAGCAAGCAGGATTCGGGCCGACACCGAACCTCTATACAAGCTTGGACGAACGTTTCGGCCCCAGATTCAAGATGAAATCCACTTGTTGGCTGCCGTTCCTCGATTCAAAGGCGAGCGAAATCAGGGGGTAAGCAATACCACTGTCACAAGCCCTCCGATAATGAATTCGCAGGAAAGAGGAGGCGATCGTGAACATCTCTGATCGAGTCATGGTTCTGGCATCTGCGACCGAAGCGCGCTACGAAGAGCGCGTCGGCATCCGCGAAAAGCGCCTGAAAGAAGCCAACAAAGGCAACATCTGGGCCGCAGACGATCCCGAGCGGGTGGCCAAGCGCCTCGCCCACGTGCGCACCACCGAAGGTGCCATGGTTGCTCCTGCAACCATGCTCAGGGAACTCGCGCCCTCTCCAGATCACGCAGACACCGAAACCCTGGTCGCGCAACTAGCGCAGGAACGGGTCATCGGCCGCGACGACCTCGTCACACCCCAGTTCCTTCAGCTGGCGCTCGCGGCCTCCCGCTGCGTGGGCCGCATCACCGTGCGTGGCGCAAGCGGCGCCCTGCTCGGCTACGGCACGGGCATGCTCGTCGGCCCCGGCATTCTTCTGACGAACCACCATGTGCTCGAGCGGGCCGCAGATGCGGTCCAAAGCGAAGTGACCTTCGGCTTCGAGACGAACACGACCTTGCCGTCCGAGGAGCGCGTCTTCCGCCTCGTGCCGCAAAAGCTCTTCATCACCGACGAGGCGTTGGATTTCACCTTCGTGGCGGTTTCGCCGGCGGACACTCGCGGACAGCCTGGTGCCGACCTGGGCTATATCTGCCTCAACCCGCAGGAAGGCAAGGCCATCAACGGCGAGTTCGTGAACGTGATCCAGCACCCCAACGGCGGGCCCAAGATGTTCGCGCTGCGCGAGAACCGCATCGTGGACGTGCTCACGAACTACCTACAGTATGCGGCCGACACCGCGCCGGGATCTTCGGGCGCACCGGTCTTCAACGACCAGTTCGAGATGGTCGCGCTGCACCACTCGGGTGTCCCGGAGCGCGACGCGCAGGGCCGCATTCTCAACCGCGATGGCCAGCCATGGACCAGCGACCAGGGCGAAGCCCGCGTGCATTGGAAGGCCAACGAGGGCGTGCGCGTGTCGGTTCTCGTCGAGCGCGCCAAGGGGCTCGCCAGAACCAGCGAAGAGCAGGCTCAGCTTGCCCAGGCATTCGACCTGTCGCGCGCCATCCCCCAACTGGAAGCGGCAGGTCCGTCACGGCAAGTGGCCGGTGACGTTGCGAGCGCCGCGCGCCAGCCCGCGATCGAGGGCGACGTGGCGACCTGGACCATTCCGCTGTCCGTGAGCGTGCGCCTCGGCGGGCTGTCCGGCCAAGCCGTCCCGTCAGGCGGCGCTGCCATATCGGCCGTGCCCCCCGCCCTGCCCTCACCGCCCGCCCCCGTGACACCGGAGACATCGCCTGAGCTAATGCGCGCCGTCGGCCGTGCGCGCGACGCATTCCGGACGATCCCAGGCCTGCTCCGCATCCGTGCCGGATGGCAGTTCACCGACGGCTGGATCACCGATCAGGCCGCGATCGTCGCAATCGTCGAGGAGAAGAAGACCACCGCCACGCTGGGCGAACAAGGCATACCCAAGCTGCCGACAACCTTCGAGGGCTTCCCTGTGGATGTGCGCCAGGCCAGCGCCGAGGAACTCTACGAACTGAGTCGCCTGGACGGTGGCGCCGTGTTCACGGAGCGCACGGCAACCCCCGTCTACCAGAAGCCGCCGAATCTCTCGCTGCCCCGCGTGAAGGAGCGCATGAAGGTCTTGGTACACGTTAGTCCCGAGCAAGGCTGGCCCGTGCTCGACGCCTTCCTGCAGCAGACGAACACGAAGCTCACGGTGGGCATGTATGACTTCGGTGCGCCGCATATCGTTGACGCGATTGCGACGCGGCTCGAAGCAAAGAGCGCCACGCTGGAGTTGGTGATTCAGTACGGCTCCTCGGTGGGGACGGGCACCAAGGCCGGAGACACGGACGACGCAGAGACCGTGAGAACCCTCAAAGGTGCACTAGGCAACAACTTCGAGATGCAATGGGCCAACGTCGGTCAGACTGGTTCGCTCTGGGCCTCGGCCTACCACATCAAGGTGGCCGTCCGCGACTCCCGCGCGTTCTGGCTCTCAAGCGGCAATTGGCAGAGTTCCAACCAGCCGCCCGATGCGCCGCCCGCGGACGATGCCAGCGCCAAGGCACTCCTCACGAACTACAACCGCGAGTGGCACGTCGTGATCAACAACCCGACGCTCGCCGGCATCTTCGAGTCCTACCTCCAGTACGACTTCGAGCAATCGAGCGGCTTCGTGCCCAAGGGTGCTGAGCAAGCCTACGAAATCCTGCCGCCGCTGGAGCCCGATCCGCGCGAGACGGCTGCCGAGATCAGGACCTTCGACCCACTGGAGATCGACCGCGAAGTGGATGTGCAGCCCGTGCTCACGCCCGACAACTACATTCAGGTGGTGCTCCCGCTGATCGAGGGCGCGAAGTCGCGAATCTACCTGCAGAACCAGTACATCAACGAATCGCTGGACCCGCGGGCCGAACAGACCTACATCCCGCTGCTGGAAGCCATCGCCCGCAAGCAACAGGAGGGCTTGGACGTGCGCATCATCCTGCGCGCCGAGAACGGCGTGGAGGCGCGCCACATCGAGTTCATGAAGACCCATGGCATCGACATGGGCCGCGTGCGCTGGCGCAATCGCACGCACACCAAGGGCATCATCGTCGACTCGGCCCGCGTGCTGCTCGGGAGTCACAACTGGTCCTACGACGGCACCGTGCTGAACCGCGACGCCAGCCTGCTCTTCTACGACGCCGAGATCGCACGCTACCTGGAGGGCATCTTCATCTATGACTGGGAGAACTGGTCGAAGACCAAGGTCTACATCCGTCCCGGCAAACCCAAGGTACAAGAGATCGCCTCACCCGAGGAACAAGCTGCGCTGAGGGTAGCCGTCGACCAGGGAGAGGTTCGGGCCCGCCGGCTTTTCCATCCGGACGATTGAACGCCATCGTCCAGGGCAAGGCACCCCGCCCAATGACTGGGGCGCCAAGAGGAGCGCTCAATCCCTCAAGTTGTCAGCTCTGCAGTTTGGCGCGCGCCTCCCGCTTGCCCATCTTGAGCACGGCCCGAATCTTCTCAATCTGTGCCGCCCGCGGCATCGCCTTCCCGTTCTCCCATCGGGCTACGGAAAGCGTCGAGGCCTCCAGCAGCACCGCCATGGCCTGCTGCGAGAGACCCAGTTGCTCTCGCCTGGCTGCCAGCACTTTGGCCTTGAACTGGAATCGGCGCCCACGGCGTGCCGGAACCTCGGCGTCCTGAGCCGGCGCCTTGCCTGGAGCGGCCTGACGGGCTGCGGCCTTGGACAGCCCCTTCACCTGCGACACCAGTTCCTTCACATCTCGTTTGAGCGCCGCGATCTCGGAGCGCTACGCCGTGACGGTTTTGCGCAGGTTACCCAGTTCGCCCTTGATTTCCTTGCGCGCCATGCGCAGGACTTCGGCCCGGAATGCGTCAGAGAAAGCGGTCATCGTTTCAGTCCAATCTATGGGTGGTCTGGAGCGTAGCAGGCCCCAACAAAAAACCGCCCGAAGCCAATGCTCACGGGCGGTTTGCAGCGAGGCTCGCTATTTACTTGCCAGCCTTCTCAGCCTTGCGCTTGGCGGCCTTGTGATCGACCACGGCCTTGAACTTCGCACCGGCCACGAACTTGGGCACCGTGGATGCGGGGATCTTGATGGCGGCGCCCGTGGCGGGGTTCTTGCCGGCACGCGCGGCGCGTTTGGCGGACTTGAAGGTGCCGAAGCCGACCAGTTGCACCGCATCGCCCTTCTTCACGGCGGTCTGGATGGTTTCGATCAGGGTGTCGAGCACGGCATTGGCGGCCGTCTTGGACAGGTCGTTCTTGGACGCGAGGATTTCAACGAGTTCGGCGCGGTTCATAGCAGCAAAGTGAAATGACTAAAGAGAAACGTTTATCTCCGAGGCATTACGCTATCCCCTTTGAGGATACGCAGGAGAGGCATCAATATGAGAAGCAACGCGCTGTATTTCCCCTATATAGAGTTGCCGCGCGATGCGTGGACAACCAGAGCGCTTCTCTATTGGGACAGACTGTCCTCCATTGTTCCCCTCGACCATATGCATCGCCCCGACCAGATGAGCGATCGCATGCGAAGACTGCTTGGCGAAGGCCTAGTGGAGCCACTGAGCCCCGGCCCATTCGTGCGCGACATACCCAGGTTTGACGACTGCTTTATCGATTTGGTGGAACACCGCCACTTGAAGAAACATCCCTCTGCAAAGAGAGATACTCCCTCCGCCCAAACCGTACTCATTCATGCAGAAAAGCTCGGTCGCATACCCGACTTCTTGGTTGAAGTGGGGCTCGCCAGACAAGTCCACTGGGCCTGGTATGAGGTAGAAGAAGCGGTCGCCAATCAGTTCATGTCCTATTTGGCGATGTGTCTGGGAGCGATACCCGAAGTCAATGCTGCTCCCGTGACAGACAAGATGGTCTTCGCTTCGCTGCTGCGCCCGCGCGCGCGCCAGATTGCCGGTCAAGTCTTGCACAAGCACAAGGCTCGGGAGGTGGTGCTCCGATCCCTGTTGCCAACGCCCGCTGAGCCAGTGGATATCGACCAACTATTGCTGTTCAAGCAGCGCCATGGTTATCTGCTTCCGCCGCTGCGCGCAAAGGTCGAGGCCCATTGCACGCGCGTGGCGATGCTTCCGGACCCAGAAGACCGCATCGAGGCCAACGAAGCCTTTCTTCAAGACTGCCAGCAGCAGATCACCGAGATCGAAGCGGCCATGCGACCGAGTTTCGGCAAAATCGTGCTGGGAGCGCTCACGCCGCTGTTTGGGGCAGGACTCTCCCTGCATTCGACGGACCCGGGGAATCCGGTGGCCTATACGGGCGCGGCACTAGCCCTTTCAGGTGCAGCCTACCAAGCCATCGCGAGCATTCATGGCAGTCGAGCCGCCGTAGCAAACCGGCCGCTTGCCTATGTCGCCCATGCGAGAGCGGCGCTCCTGCCGAGCCCGTCACCCTCACCCCAATAGAACGATGCTCAAAATCGAGTCCCTGGCTCCGCTGTTCTCGCTGCTGGAAGAGATGACGCTTGTCCAACGCGAAGACGGCGCGTTTCAGCCTCCTGCACGAATGCGCCGCCTGGAGAGTGCAGCGCTCTACGGCTACTTGGGCGCCACGGCGCTCCTGGTGATCGCTGCATGGGTGCAGCGCGCGTGGCCCTCGAAAGCACTCGCCACGAGTATCTGGCCGCTCTACGGGGCAGTGCTCCTGTGCGCCCTGGCCTATCTGCTGACCAGCGCCTTCAATGCGGGTCATGTACTATGGCGCCATCGCAAGCAACGCTTTCCCGGACTGCTTGCCCGTATCAAGCTCGACATCCAGGCCGATGCGAACTTCCTGACCCAATTGCAGAGCTACGACAAGCCCACGCTGGAGTACGCGCTACTACAGTACCGCTACCGCTGGAATGTCTTCGACGGCAGGGTCGGATTGCTCACCGGTGATCTGCGCAAGCTTGGCCTATTCCCAGCATTGACGGCTTCTGCCATGGCTGCATCGACACTGCTGAAGAACGACAGCAACATGTATCTGTGGATGCCGTTGATCCTGGCCGCGTGTTTCTACCTCGTGGCCTTCCATGCCCATGGACGGCGTGAGCGGCCTCAGCAGGTCGTCGATCTGCTCGACTACGCCATCGGCCACGCGGCGGCTGAAGCCGCATCCTCTCCCGAGACTCCCAGGACAACTGGACACACGCGGATCAGGGCAGCCCGCGCTCCACGAACGACAGCCCGGCCACGACCGGACAACCGAGCACATCCGGCGGTGCCACCACGTTCTTGAGCGCCTGCGTCGCCCATGTCTCTAAACTACGGACACAGGAAGGGGGCACCAATGGACGACGAGGCGGAGATACATCGGAAAAAAATTCCCGGCAAAACCTACATCAGCCCCGCGGTTGCGACGGCCGAGGGAACTCTACGCATTGCCTCCAAGGTCATCGACTCAGAAGGCCTGCACTACGCCAAGGTCAAGCAGGAGGTGGTGCTGCGTCGCACAGAGAAGGCCAGAACGGAAATCATCGCGAAGTTCCTGGAGAGCGACAGGAATCTGCGCGTTGTGACACTGCAAGCCTTCAACGGCACCACAGGCTCCCCGCACAACACGCGCTTCTCGTTCATCGGCAACGAGATCCCCACATTGCTGCGCTTCTTCCAAGATATCGCGGCGGTGGAATTCAATGGCCCGCAGAAGGTCAACATCACGGACACCGACCTGCGCCGGCTGGTACTTTCCAAAGAGCAAGCTGCGAACCTCGTGCATGACAACCAGGAGGTATTTGCCGAAGTCGTTCAGGCAGAGCTGACAAAGGAGGATGTAGTCACGCTAGGCTACCGCAAGAAGCAGTTGGCCATCTTCCAGCGGTTGCTGGAGGATGCTGGTTACTTCGACCAGGTGAAGCAGGCCAAGCACGCACACGGCGATGAAGCCTTATGGCAGATGTTCTTCGAGAAGAACCAATGGGTCTTTGGCTACGGCCTGAGCTATTTTTTCGTCACCGGCTTCGACGACCGCAAACTGGAACAGGTGGTACAGGGGCACGATCTGTTGAGCCATGGCAAGCGTGCTGATGGCTTGATGAAGACTCGCGGCATCATCAATGCTCTGTGCTTCGTGGAAATCAAGAAGCACAACACACCACTGCTGGATGCATCGGCCTATCGTTCTGGCTGCTGGGCCCCCTCTTCCGAACTGGCCGGTGCAGTGGCCCAGGTTCAAGGTACCGTAGCGGCTGCAATGCAAAGGCTGTACGGGTTGATCCAGCCCAACGACAAGGACGGCAATCCGACCGGGGAGTCTGTCTTCAATTTCAGGCCGCGCGCCTTCATCGTCGCAGGCTCACTGAGCGAATTCGTCTCCGAGCACGGCGTCAACACCGACAAGATGCGCTCCTTCGAGCTGTATCGCAACAGCATCGCAGGCATCGACATCATGACCTTCGACGAACTCTACGAGCGCAGCAAGTTCATCGTCGAGGCTGCAGCCATGCCAACCTCATCGAGCTAGAGCAGCACAAGCCGTCATAAGACCAATAGCCGTCGCCGGAGCCTAAGCGTGCGGACCCGGGCGGCTTGGAGGTGTTTTGTTGGAAGCGTAATCTCCGGCCCCGTCGGAACACTGGCGGTCTGGATTCCGCAAAAATTCACTGCGCAGCGAGTATCGTCACCAAAGCGAATATGCGCATTGGAATGCGATCGGTCGCGCCCTACTCCGGGCTGCGCCCCAGCAGGTTGTACCAAGCGTCCGCAATAGCCACCATGAGTGACAACGCATCCGCCTACGGTCACTGCCATGTCGACACCCTTGCCGCAATCCCCGGACAGACATTTACCCCTCCCAGCCCCAGGCGCGACGGGCTATGACGAAGTACCCCAGTTCCTCACGAAGCCGCCCTTGCCGTTTCGCAGAACCATCCGCCGCCACGAACTGCACCAGATCGTACCCCTGGCCGAAACCACGATCTACGAGATGGAGCATCGCGGCGAATTTCCGCGACGCTTCAGGCTCACCGCCCGCTGTGTCGTCTGGGACCTAGAAGAGGTCGAGAGCTGGATCGAGGCAAGAAAAGAAGCTTCGCGATCAACAAGAACCAGCGCAAACCCGGGCCCTGATGTCAGGCTCCGCCAATATCGCCCCGTAAGATGACCATCTTCCCTCCACGACCTCGTCTGGCATGCCATCACGTGTCAGGCCTTTTGCGTGAATCCATGGATCCGAGATTGAGGCGGATTTGGGGTTCAAGGGCATGTACCTCGATGATGAGATGACGGCAGATCGCATTGAGCGAGTCCAAAGTCCGATCCGCCATCTGGCCAAACACGAAGATGTTCGTCATGAGTGCGGATTTCGGTGATGGTGATCAGGCGTTTCGGCGAACGTGATCAGTTTGGAAGGTGGTGTTGCGCGGTCAATGGATTATAGCGAAGGTGATCACGATCAGGATGCGGAGGACTGCTTGGCGTTGGTCTTTCGCATCGACTCGCCCTTCAACGGCAGCTTGTGGGCCTGATGGACGAGCCGGTCGAGGATCGCGTCGGCGAGCGTCGGGTCCTGAAGCCAAGCGTGCCAGTGTTCCAATGGCAGTTGGCTGGTAATGATCGTGGAGCGCGTGCCAACGCGATCGTCGAGCACTTCGAGCAGATCGTTTCGGGCACCCTGATCGAGATCCTGCAGCCCCCAGTCGTCGAGCAGCAGGACGTCCATCTTGGCGAGCTGCGCGAGCCGCCGCGTGAAGCTGCCGTCGCCGTGAGCGATCTTCAATTCCTCGAACAGCCGGGCAACGCGGACGTACATCACGGAGAAGCCTTGTCGGCAGGCCTGCTGACCGAACGCGCACGCAATCCACGTCTTGCCTGCGCCGGTCGGCCCCGTCAGGATGAGGTTCTGCGCGTTACGGATCCAGTCGCAACCGGCAAGTGCGGCGACGACGCTCTTGTCGATGCCGCGGCTCTGCCGGTATTCGATGTCCTCAATGCAGGCCTGGGGATTCTTGAGTTTCGCAGACTTCAGCAGCCGTTCGAGCCGCCGGGTATCGCGCCAGGCGAGCTCGCGCTCGACGACCATGCCGAAGCGCTCTTCGAACGACAGGCTGGTGCTGGCGGTCAACGCCGTTTGTTCCTCGAACGCGCGGGCCATGCCGTCGAGCTTCAGGGACTTGAGCTGGGTTAAGGTTTGCTGCATCAACATTGCGACCTCCTTGGGTCAGTGGTAATACTCGGGCCCGCGCACGTTCTCGTGATCGGGCGAATGCCATTCGGCGGGCGGAATCGGGAGCATCGGCTGTCGGTCCAGGCCGGATTCGAGGATCGACAGCACGGAGCGGCGGGTCGGTGAGCCGATCACGAGCGCCCGCTGGCAGGCGGCTTCCAGCCGTTCCTTGCCGTACTTGCGCGAGAGCGACAGCAGTCCGAGACAGGCACGGTACCCCATCTCGGGATGGGGCCGGTTGGTCAACAGATGTTTGACGATCGCCTCGGCACCGGGACCGACCGAGGCGCCCCAGTTCAACAACCGGCCTGGCGTCCATTCCATGTGGGCGCGGTGCGCCGCCGGCATATGCTCAGGCAACGTCGTATGCTTGTTCCGGAGTCGGCTGCGGGCGTGGGCGGCAACGCGCTTGCCGCGGTGCAAGATCTCGACGCCGTGGCGCGTCACGCGGGCATAGACTTCCTGGCGCACGAGGCTGTGCGGGACGCTGTAATAGTGGTGATCGACTTCGACGTGGTAGTCGATGTTGACGCGGCACTTCACGAAGGTCGCGATCTCGTATCGGCGTGTCGGCAACGGGCGCAGCGCCGGGCGGTCTAGCCGCTCGAACCATTCGCGGCGGTTGCCGTCGAGCTTCTTGAACGGACGCCGGTTCAGGTCGGTGATCAGCTTGCCGATCGCCTTGTTCAGCTCGGCCAGGCTGTAGAAGCGGTGGTTGCGCAGCCGTGCGAGGATCCAGCGCTCGACGATCTGCACGCCGACCTCGACCTTCGCCTTGTCCTGCGGCTTGCGCGGCCGCGCCGGCAACATGGCGGTCGCGTAGTGGTTCACGAAGTCCTGCGTGGTGTTGCCCAGCACCGGTTCGTACCGGTCCGCCTTGGCGATCAATGCCTTGGGGTTGTCGGGCACCAGCAGCTCGGGGACACCGCCGTAGAATTCCAACGCGTCGATCAGGCTGCCGATCCAGTCGGGCATGGCCTCCGAACGCGTCGCACATGCATAGGTGTAGTTCGAGGCGCCGAGGACGGCCACGAACACGTGAGCCTTGAACGCGATGCCGCCGTCGCGACCGAGGATCGGCACAGTTTGCCCGGCGAAGTCGGCGAACAGCTTCTCGCCGGCGCGGTGTTGCTGGCGCATCGAGCGCTTCAGCGCCGCAGCCCAGTCCTTGTACCGCTGGCAGAACTGCGTATAGCGATAGGTGCGTTGGCCTGGGTGAGCCTCGACGTACTCCTCCCAGAGCAGTTGCAGCGTCACGCCCTTGCGGCGCAGGTCGCGGTGCATCGCCGCGTAATCCGGTTCGACCCGGCGGGTCGGGACCGCGGTTTCCTCCGGCAGGTCCAACCTGATCTCGAGCTCGTCGTCGGCGAGCGGTTCGACGGTAGCCCAGTCGAGGCCCGCCGCGCTCGCGCGGGCGGCGTATGCCGAGATGGCGCCGACGCTGATGCCGATCGCGCGGCTGATCTGGCGGTGCGACAGGCCGCACGCCCACTTCAGCCGCAGTACTTCCTTCAGTTTGCGCATGCTCATCCGATGTGCCGGCATCAACCTGTCCCCTAAAAAGGATCAAGGCTAACGCCCGTCGTTGATCACATGCGCAACACCACCGCCGAGCCGGAACGGCTATCCCGTTTCGGTCGCGTGATCAGCTGTTTCGGTTCGCTGATCACTCATTCCGGGAACGTGATCACCCGCTTCGGCAAGATGATCGCTCGTTTCGGAAACCGGTGATAAGTGATCACCTTCGACCGAAACGACCGATCACCATCAATCGGAACCACTGATCACGTTCAACCGAAATCGCTGATCACGCTCGCCGAAATACGCATCATGAGTATCCCCTTCAGCGCGGCCCCGCCCGTGGATGCCACGGGATACCGAAATGAATACGAGCCAGGGTCGACGCGATCCAGATCGGACAGGAACTGCAGTTCATCCTCGTCAATGACTCGCAGGGCAAGGGGAAGCCTGTCTCTCATGGCGGTAAGGACGGGTTGTGCCATGCGCAGCAGCTTCATGAGCGAATGCTCTCTCCACAGCCTTGGCAATACCCACCGAAGCTCCTGGTCATCGGCACTGAGCCTGGCCAAGCGATACACCATCGCCTTCAGGTAGAGCTCGATCGCGTGGCGAAAGAGAAAGATGACCGGACAAGCACCATAGTCAATATCACCGACGCCCCTGCGCTCGTAATCGGCGATCAAACAATGTGCTGCGTTCCGGTAACTCACCGCATAGGAAACCACATCGCTCGGCGCATGCTTGCTCCAGTTCAGCAAGGAGTTTCCGTAGGTCCCCCGAGGCGCGGAGTGGAACTCTTCAAAGGTCATAGTGCAGAGAAAGACATGAATCGGGTCGCGCCGAGAGCACTGTTTCGGTCGTCTGCCACTTGGGCAATGTCCCAGGCGTAGTTGAAGGTTGAAGGCGGCGGTTCGCCAGTGGAATCCGAGAGAATCGGGTTTCCAGGACCAACCTCCCGAACAGGGAACCAAGGAGAACCGCCACATGAAGCCTGGCAAGAAGAAGGCCCCGAAGGCCAGCGCGCCGTTGAACATCGTCGCCAAGCAGAACGAAGACCGGCTGCGGGCCTGTTTCGCCGAGAACAGTCAGCTCCTGCTGCCAATACTCGATCTGATCCAGAACACCCGCGCGAGCATTGACGAGCTGATGTACGACGCTGGCCGCGGCCTGGTCGAGCAGTTGCTGGTGATCTCGGCGACGGAAGTCGCCGGCGAGAAGCACCCTGGCCGCAAAGGCGGCGAAGTCCGTTGGCACGGCTCGCAACGCGGCCAGATCGTGATGGACGAGCGCAAATTGAACGTCGAGCGGCCACGCCTGCGGCGGCGAGGCGGCGGCGAAGTGCCGATCCCCGCCTACGAGCAGTTGAACCAGAATCCGCGGCTCGCCGAGCGCGTGCACGACATCATGGTCACGGGCGTGTCCACGCGCAAATATGCCAAGGTGCTGCCCGAGATGGCCGGCACGGTGGGCATCTCCAAGAGCAGCGTCTCGCGCGAGTTCATCCAGGCCAGCCAGAGGGCGCTCACCGAGCTGATGGGCCGGCGCTTCGACGATCACGACTTCCGGCGATCTACCCGGACGGCATCATCGTCGGCACGCGGCACGTTATCGCGGCCATCGGCGTGGACAGCGCCGGCAAGAAACATCTGATGGGGCTCGTGAGCGGTTCGAGCGAGAACGCCCAGGTCGTCAAGGATCTGTTGCGCGGGTTGATCGATCGCGGCTTGTCCACGGAGCTGGAATATCTGTTCGTGATCGACGGTTCCAAGGCGCTGCGTTCGGCGATCGACGAACTCTTCGGCGAGCGTGCCCACGTGCAGCGCTGTCGAACGCACAAGCTGCGCAATGTCCTCGATCGCCTGCCCAAAGAATGCATCTCG
Organism: Burkholderia contaminans; assembly: GCF_029633825.1. Classification (NCBI taxonomy): domain Bacteria; kingdom Pseudomonadati; phylum Pseudomonadota; class Betaproteobacteria; order Burkholderiales; family Burkholderiaceae; genus Burkholderia; species Burkholderia contaminans. The sequence continues at coordinate 3,465,298 of NZ_CP090640.1, forward strand.
CAAACCGCAGCGATCATGAAAGCGGCCTACAAGCTGCCGGCCAAGGACGGCATGGCCAAGCTCGAGACGCACGCAGCGTGGCTCAAGGCCGAGCACCCGGATGCCTCGGCGGCGCTGCTCGAAGGGCTGGAGGAAACGTTCACGGTCAACGAGCTGGGCCTGACGCCGGCGCTCATGCGCGGGCTGTCGACGACCAACCTCATCGAGAACCCCAACGGCGCGGTACGTCGCGTCGCGGGGCGTGTGAAGCGCTATCGCGATGCCGACATGGCGGTGCGCTGGGCAGCAGCGGGGTTCCTGGAAGCCGAGAAGCACTTCCGGAAAATCCTCGGCGTGAGCGAGCTCTGGGTGCTCGCCGCCGCCCTGAAGCGTTCGCCCTCGAAATCCAACATTGACCATGATCGCAAGGTCGCATAATCTATGCCGCACCCGCCGTCCCAACCTTCAACTGTCTGTGGGACATTGCCGCCACTTGCCCAGTTTACATAGGGCAGGTTTGTCAGGACTATGGATTGCGGCGCTCGCGTTTGGCGAGCTTCGACAACAAGTAGGCGGACACCGTTCCCACGACCTCGATCGCGGCTTTCGCTTCCTCATCAGCAAGTGTCGGCAGCCACGGCCGGCCGTGGCCAGAGCCCTGCTTGTTGCGAACCCGATTGACACCCAAAGCCGAGAGGAAGAGCCCCCGCTCCATCGACTTAACCGCAGGCTCGCCGGGATGCTCGGGCATTTCTGGGACGGCGAGGTCGAGGGCAATGAAGGCCATGCCGAGCAGCGCCTGGAAGTTGGCGCCGCTCGGATATCTTCCCTGTAACGTTCCGAGGACATGGGCGGCCGTGGCCTCCATCAAGTCCTTTCCGGTGCCCGCGATCAGAGCTGCATCCTCGGCGCCTTTCTGCGCGCGTCGGGCGTAGGCGGCCAACGCATCGGTTAGCGCTACACCGCGCAAAGAAGAGAGCACCTTGGGTGACAGCGTGCCGTCGTCGGTCAAAACAAAGCCTTCCGCATCGAAGGCTGCCTTTGCGTTGTCAATCGCCTCGCGACCCACAAAGTTGGTAGACGCCTCTCGGAATCCGCCGCAAGCACGCACCTTCGCGAGCAAACCTGACGCGAACCGGCTTGCCGCCGCCGGACTTGAGTCCATAACCGCGTAGAGGACAGCGCGTACGCGCTTCGCCTTTCCAATCAGCTGCCCCTGCTGTTTGGGGTCGTGCTCCGCAAGGCCCGCCTGGTTGACGTGAAACTCGATGTCGGCGTGTGAAGGCTCTCGGTAGACGCCGTTGTTGTTCGAGTCGTCCACGAGCTGCATGAGCGCGTGGGCGATCGTGTCCGTCACCGGAATGTGAGACATTCTTTTCCTTTTTTTTGAGGGGCTGCAACCTGGGGCATCCGTTCAGGCCCTGTGCTGCGGCCCAGACACACCATGCAGCCCTGCGGCAGCGTCGGCTTGAATCCACTGAATCTTGATTAAGACAAGCCAGAGAAATCATCCGGGAGTCAACTGCGCTAAATAGTCGGCACTAACCACTTCGTAGTCCGAGGCCTTGATCCAAGCCCTTCCCTGCGCCGCATGCGCATTGGCATATCCCCAGGCCGCGACGCGATGTGCGGTTTTGTCGTCTGTCGCCACCCCTGCGGCCATCCCAATCTCGCCGAGCTGCCCCGCCTTCGTCGTCAACCGCTCCAGCCATCGCTGCAGATGACCTTTGCTTGCCAAAGAGTCGGACTTGCTCCGATTGCACTGGACGTGCGCCAACACAAAGTTGTGTGCGAGGTCGCGCGGATACAGAGCGAACGGAACGAAGTGATCAACATCAGCCTCCTGCAACCCTTGCCCGCAGTAGAAGCACCGCGAACCATCCAGCTTCCGCAGGCTAGCACCGATGATGCCGAGTGACTGCCGAGAGGTACCAAAGAGGAAATCCTCCAAATCCCCTGCGTCGCCCAAAATGCCCTGATTCCGACGATTGGCCTTGATGTGCTCGACCCAGTGATTGCGGGCCAATTGCTGGACCAAGGGATGAAACCGGCGCAAGCAGTACGCGACACCTGGCCTGAGGACCACGATGCCTCGACCTGGCCTCTCATAGAGGAACGGGTCGGTCATACCACCGAAATTCTGTAGGTAAGTTAGAGGCTGCGCGGAAACAACTGCGGCAACCTTCGACAGCAGGGGCCCGTAGCCAACTTCACCCCGCGCTTTCTGTAGCGTCGTCGAACTCAATGTCGATCGAAATTCCTCGATAGCCGTGAGCACGGCCGCCTGCGTTCCCAGATTCTGAGCCAGCACTCCCGGCGTCGCGTGGATCTGGTCCGTACCATACGGCACCGCATGCCGCCAATACTGCTGCACGAATTGCTCGGCAATCTGCCGAGTCATCAACGGCAGTTCAGCCCCATCGTCTGCTCCCAACTCCACGGCGAGGTCCGAAAGCGCGATCAGCAGCGCAAACTTGTACGTCGCCGTGAAGTCACCCTCGGCGAAGAGGCGCTGCAGCTTGGTCAAGAACGCCAGTTGCTGCTCTGCCGAAGGGGGCGGGTTCACCATCAATCGCGCGAACTCCAGTAGTCGGCCTTGGCCGGAATCACCCATCGCACACCGCCCCGCGGGTCCGACTGATCACCCCCGAAGCGAGGGATGAGATGGATGTGAAGGTGCGGCACGGTCTGGCCGGCGGCGGCGCCGTCGTTGATCCCGACATTGAATCCGTCCGGGTGAAATTCAGCACCTGCTGCCGCATGGGCTTGATCTAGCAACTCCAACAACGCTGCGCGCTCCTGCAGGCTGGTCTCGAAGAATGATCCAACGTGTCGTTTAGGAATGATCAGGCTGTGCCCCGGCGACACGGGAAAGCCATCACGGATCCAGAGCGCATGGGCGTTCTGCCCCAAGACACGCTCCTTCGACAGTGAACAGAATGGACAAGGCTGGGTCGTCATTTCAGGTCACCCCATCAAGCGCCGAAACGACGCCCGATAGTCGATGGGCTCCAGGTGAAGCTGGTCTGCCAGCCGCCCTTTGAGGATGTAGAGCTTCGGCTCCTCGCGGAACTGGAACACACGATAGAGATGGAAGGCATCTTCTGCCTCGTTCGCAAAATCCAGCTCGTTGCGACTGATGATGAAAGAGGAGGCATGGCCACCGTTCGTGGTCTTGACCTCAATGAAACGGTGCTCGCCTGGCCGCTCGTGCGAGAGGATGTCATAGCCGACCCCGTCGCCAAGCCGATCTGAGACCCAGTCCAACTGCTGGAAAAGCTCCGGATACCCCGCGTCGATGAGTCGCCGCTGCTCGAACCCGATCACCCACTGCTCACCGGCGCGACCAAGATTTCGGTTGGCTTCATCACGCTGGGCCCAGTTCGTTTTGCGGGGAAGTCTGACCTTAGACCCCTCTTTCGCCAGCTGCACCACCGTTTCGACGGCAGGCGGTTCGACCAAGGAGGCATGAAAGGCCTGCTGGTCAGGCGTCTTGACCTCCTCCATCGCGTCCACAACCTGGGATACCAGGCTCGGCCGATCCAGGACGAACTGCTGGACCGCCTGCCGCAACAGAAGTTGAGCGTTACTACGAGGCTTATAGCCACGGATGAAAGGCAGTTCCAGATCGTGCAAAACGGCGCTGATATTTTGGTACTTCAGCTCAACCGAACCTTTGCTGCGCCCGCGCAGCTGCTGGCGAAGCTGCGCATTGAACTCCGTCTTGGTGTAGCGCTGCTGCGCAGCCTCCATTTGGAGCATCTCGAAGTACGAAGCGACCGTGGCCTGCACCTCGTCCGAGGTCCAGTCCTCGCCGATACGCACGACATCGAAGCCGAGACGCTGCAACTTGGGAACGACGGTGGCCTCCCCACCGGAAAAATCAGCCGGCTTGAGCGGCCCCTCGTCAGGAAATTGATAACCGAACGCGGCCCCGACGATGGCTTTGGAGTCGCACAGCTGCCCTGTTTTTCCATCGCGCACCAGAAAGTCACGGGACTTTCCAAACCCGTATCGCGCCAGAAATGTCGTCCGGCCCAGCCGAGAAAACTCATCCAATGCGGCCTGAATGGCCGCTGGACTTTGGAGGCGCGAGAGTTCAACAGCCATCAGGGTTTTAAAACATCCGTTTCAGCGGAACAAACATCAGTGCAGAGGCAATGGGATCACAGTAAAAGATGACCGAATCGCGCACATGAAACACTTTATGTTACAACGGCCTCCTGTCACACTTGCTGCGGTTCGCCTGGCCTTCATTGGAAACGCCTGTACTCGACTCCTTGCGCGCACGTGCTCGGCGCATCGCCGCCGAGGGTCGAATTGTTTCCGTCGACGTCGAAGCCCACCCTGAAAAGGACGACCAGATCTTCGCCGTCGGCGCCGTCAGGTCCGACGGACAGGACACCTTCCGCAGCACCTGTTCCCCAGCCAAAGCGGCGTCGGTAGCGACCGCCCTCAACAGCTTTGCCCGTGACGGTCAAGTACTGCTGGGCCATAACCTCAAGCGCCACGACATTCCTCTGATGCGCGCCCAGCTGCCGCAGTTGGAGTGCCTGCAATGGCCCGTGCTGGACACGCTCGAGTTGTCCGCCCTCGCCTTCCCTAGCAACCCCTATCACCGACTGGTGAAAGGCTACAAGCTGCTCTCGGACGAGCGCAACAACCCCACCAAAGACGCCCGGGTCGCACTCAACGTGTTCGAAGAGGCTGTCGAAGCCCTACTGGAGACGAACGATCAAGAGCCCTGGTGGCTCACCGTGCTGCACTTCCTGCTGCGCAACGACGAAAGCATGGCGACATTGCTGGCCCAGGTGCGCGAGGAGACCACACCCGCTCGCGAGGCGATCGGCCCCATCGTTGCCAGCCGGTTTGCGGATCGTTGCTGCGCCACCCGTCTGCAGGCACTGGGTGCCGAAATCGTGACGTCCTTCGACGGCCACGACCCTTGGTCGGTCGCGTTTGCCCTGGGCTGGATCCGCGTTGCGGGAGGCAACTCCATCCTCCCCCACTGGGTGTTCCACGAACTTCCCGCCGTGAGGCAATTGATCGCAGAGCTACGAGAGATCGACTGCGGTCAGACCAACTGTCCCTACTGCCGCGAGAACCACAACCCCGAAGCGCTGCTGTCCTCCTTGTTCGGCAAGCCAAGCTTCCGGGCACAGCCGACGACCACCGACGGCTCATCGCTGCAACGCGCAATCGTCAGTGCTGGGCTGACGCGCGAGAGCCTGTTGGCCGTCCTGCCAACCGGCGGCGGCAAATCCATTTGCTACCAACTCCCTGCCCTCGTCCACTACCGCCGCTCAGGCCGGCTGACCATCGTCATCTCGCCGCTGCAGTCGCTGATGCGCGACCAGGTGGACAATCTGACGAAGGCCGATATCCAGTGCGCGGCGACCGTCAACGGAATGCTGACCCCACTGGAACGGCGTGATGTGCTGGACCGCATTCGCCTCGGTGACGTCGGCATCGTGCTCGTCTCACCCGAGCAGTTCCGAAGCAAAACCTTTGTTGAAGCCATCCGTGTTCGGGAGATCGCGGCCTGGGTTTTCGACGAAGCCCACTGTCTCTCCAAGTGGGGCCACGACTTTCGCACGGACTATCTGTACGTCTCGCGCTTCATCCGGGAACAATTTCCCGGACAGGCACCGATCGCCTGCTTCACCGCCACGGCCAAGCCGGACGTCATCGAGGACCTGTGCGACCACTTTCAGGAAGGCCTTCAGGTCGAACTGAAGACATTCCTCGGCGGCCACGAGCGCACGAACCTGTCCTATGCCGTTGTACCCACCTCGGGAGGCGAGAAGCCACAGCGCATCGTGGAACTGCTGCGAGATGGCTTACGGCGCGAAGATGCCGCCGTGGTCTTCTGCGCCACACGCAGGAGCGCGGAGACCATCGCACAGATCGTCACGCAACAAGGCGTGGCGTGCGCCTGTTATCACGGTGGTCTTTCCGCCGATCTCCGCAAGGAGACGCAGCGTCGCTTTCTCGACGGCGAACTGCAGGTGATCGCCGCCACCAATGCCTTCGGCATGGGGGTGGACAAGCCCAATGTCCGGCTGGTGATCCACGCCGAAATCCCCGGCTCGCTGGAGAACTACCTTCAAGAGGCCGGCAGAGCTGGGCGCGATGGGAACGAAGCCAAATGCGTCCTGTTGTTCGACCCGAAGGACGTGGAGACCCAATTCCGCCTCTCCTCCACGTCTCAGTTGTCCCAGCGAGACTTCATCGGACTGCTCCGCGCCTTGCGATTCCAAGCCAAGAAGCTGGGCAAAGGTGAGATCGTCATCTCTGCAAAAGAGCTGCTTGCGCAAAGCGTCGGAACGGGCATCGAAATCGATGCCCCTGACGCCTCCACCAAAGTCACCACCGCCTTATCGTGGCTGGAGCGCCATGGCTTCTTGAAACGCAATGAGAACGCCACCAAAGTCTTCCCAGCAAGTCTTCGGGTGACCTCACTACAGGAAGCCAAGGAGCGCATCGAAAAGGCGGATTTCTCCGCCAGCGTGCAACAGAAATTCCTCGCCGTCGCAACCGCCCTTTTCCGCTCCGACACCCCTGAGGGACTGAGCACCGACGAGCTCATGCTCGATGCGGGCATACGGCCTGAGGAATGCTTCCGCATCGTGCATCAGTTGGCCAAGCTGGGCATCCTGGTCAATGACCTGGGACTGACTGTGCGCCTGATGCGCGGCGTCAGGGGCGCGTCCGCATCCCGCCTGGAATATCTGAGTGCGATGGAGAAAGAGCTCGTCGAGCTCATGGCCGAGAACGCGCCCGACGCAGACCAGGACGACACCCAGCAGCACCTGAATCTCCGAGCGGTTTGCACGGAACTGCGCAGCCGTCTAAACCTTGATAACGAGAAGGGGCAACTCGACCCCACCCAGGTCCGAGCCTGCTTGCGATCCATGGCCGACGGATTCGGCTCCGGTAACGACAAGCGCAGCATGATCCAGCTGCAGTCCCTGGGCGATGACACCTTGCGAGTGACCTTGCGTCGCCCTTGGTCTCAGATTCGAAGAATCTGCGAACTGCGCCGTGCCGTCGCCCAGGTCACGCTCACGCGGCTACTTACGGAGGTCCCCGACGGCGTCAAGGGCGCATGCCTGGTGGAGTGCAAGGCCCAGGCACTGATCGACGCACTCTCCGACGACATCTTTCTTAAGACCCAGCTGCGCGAGCCCGACGTGGCGCTGGAAAATGCGCTGCTCTACCTCCACCAGACCCGTGTACTTGAGCTGGACAAAGGTCGATCCGTCTTCCGATCTGCAATGACCATCCAGATGGAAGAGGACACGTCCAGGCGCTTCAACCAAGCCTCGTTCGCGCCCCTAGAAGAGTTCTACAAGGAACGGACGTTGCAGACGCACGTCATGCACGAGTATGCCAAGCTGGGCGAGGAAGATCCGGCGAAAGCGCTCGCCCTGGTCAAAGCGTACTTCACACTACCCCATAAGCAGTTCATCAAGGAATTCTTCCGCGGACGCTCAGACCTGCTGGAACGCAAAACCACCGACGAGTCCTACCAGCGCATTGTTGATGACCTGCAGCACCCCGTGCAGCAGGCCCTGGTCACACAGCCGCGGACGGGAAACCATCTGGTTTTGGCGGGGCCGGGCTCCGGAAAGACACGGGTCATCGTGCACCGCATCGCCTACTTGCTGCGGGTGCAGCGCGTGAATCCGGGACGCATCATCGCGCTGGCCTACAACCGAAGCGCGGCCATCCAACTGCGCCGCCGACTTCTGACGCTCGCCGGGGACGACGCACGGGGCGTGTTGGTCATGACTTACCACGCCATGGCGCTGCGCTTGACCGGGACCAGTTTGGCGGGCGCTGAACGCGCCGCCAGCAATGTCGACTTCAAGAAGATGCTGCAAGACGCCATCGACTTGCTCGAAGGCAAGAGTTCGGCACTTATCGACGCAGACGAGGTACGCGATCGCCTGCTGCAGGGCTACGAATACATCTTCGTTGACGAGTACCAGGACATCGACGCGCAGCAGTACGCCCTGGTCAGCGCCCTCGCTGGTCGCCGGCGAGCGGACGCCGACACCAAGCTGAGCATCATGGCCGTGGGAGACGATGACCAGAACATCTACTCCTTCAAAGGCGCGAACATCGAGTTCATTCGGCGCTTCAGGGTCGACTATGAGGCCGACCTCACCTACCTGGTGGAGAACTTCCGTTCCACCCAGAACATCATCTCGGCCGCCAACCACGTGATCCAGCGCGGTGCCGACCGCATGAAGGTCGATCACCCGATCCGGATCGACGCGAGACGCAAGGATGATCTGCCGGGCGGCCACTGGGCAGCGCTCGACAAGGAAGGCCGCGGCGCCGTACGGTTGATCACCAGCCCAGCTTCCCCTAACCTTCAGGCCCAACTGATCCACGCAGAGATCGAGCGCATCCGACGCATCGATCCAATGGTCAGGCTTTCAGAGATCGCTGTTCTTTGCCGCTCGCACGCTCCCTTGGAAAAGATGAGGGCTATCTGCGATGTCGAAGGACTGCCCTGCGAAGTCACCGGTCCAGAGGCAGCCAAAGGACAGATCGCGCTGATGCGGACCCGCGAAGGCTGGGCATTGGCGCAAGCACTGCGGCGGCGTCAGTCGCGTATGGTGCGCCTCAGCGCCCTTCGCAGATCCCTGACCTATCTGCAGTGCACTCAGCCCAGAAACGCTGCGCTGCTGGATCTTCTAGACATCTTGGATGACGTCGCTTCCACGCTCCAGGCTGACATCGTTCCTGCCGCCGAAGCGCTGGACCTGTTCTATGAAGCTGCGAGTGAAATGCGACGGGATGGTCGCGACAATGCCATCAAGCTGATGACCGCACATGCTGCGAAGGGCTTGGAGTTCGACCACGTCATCGTGATGGACTGCGCCGACTGGCGTTGGGGCGAAGAAGATGAACGGCGGCTCCTCTATGTGGCGATGACACGTGCCCGTCAGTCGTTGAGCTTGATGCGCGCGGAGGGCGGACGCAACCCCTACCTCGTTGACCTTGGGACCACAGACGGTGTACAGGATCAGTTGCCTCGCATCCGACCGCAGTACCGACCAGAAATTGAGCGTCGGTACATCATGCTAGGCCCAACTAGCATGGACATTGGATTTGCTGGACGCACGTCGTTGGCGCATCCAATTCATCGCGCGATCGCCGATTTGCAAACCGGAGATGTAGTCGAGGTGAAAGGACGATTCGTCCATTCGACCTCTGGACAAATCGTTGGCCGGCTGGCCGCAAGCATAGATTCGACGCATCTCCAACGAGGGGTTGCATCCGTAGTCGCGGTCATGGTGCGAACGCGGTCTCAGACGCCCGAGGAGTACTGGCCAGGCCTACAGGCGGATCACTGGGAAACGCCGCTTGCGGAAGTCCGGCTAGATCCAAGCGCGACGTCGGCTGTTGACGAGTTGCAGGCGCTTGGTCGCCAGTAGCGAAGGCGACTTCTCTTTAGACCATCAGTGTTGAATTTGAACCGAGAATCCATGGCAATCAAAACCAGCTGGGTATTGCCTCCGCACACCATAGGTGGTCTAGACCACATTGGTACGCAAGGCCCCTGCATCCTGATCTACTCGCAACTGCTCCCCGGCATAACAAACGTCACCGACAGAGCCCGGTACTACAGTTTTTATCCATGGCTGATCCGATCCTACGCGGAGCGTGACAGCCACCGCGAGAACTTCAACGCATTCCTGGAGGCCTACCGAAAGGCCGATTGCCTATTCACGATGATTGCCGAGCGTCATGCGCAAGTCATGGGTGACGACGCAGCACGCCACGGGCCCGCGATGGTCGGGCGAGACACGCTCAACGATGCAGTCAGGTTGATCGGCGAAGGAAAGTCTGTCCGCCTCTCGACCTACGCGACCCGAGAGGAATCCGGCGAGCGCTACTTTGCCAACAAGCTTGGCGGCCTCGGCCAGTACTATGCGGGAACACTGACGCAGCTCGACATCTTGGCCGTAGTCGAAAGGCCATGGCTGAGCTACACGCATGAGCGCGGCGAGCCGATCGCACGGGCGTTCGACATGGGCGTCGACGGCCGGTCCTTCTGGCAAGCCGTGGACGCCGATATCGTTTCGGCGCAGACGCTGGATGCGCTCCAAGACTTCTGCCCCTGTTGCCTGCCCAACCGGCAAGGCGAACGCGATGCCTTGCTCGACATCCTCTTCGACCGGAAGTCAGAGTTCGAGGCCGAAGGGGTCCAGCGACGTAAGAGCCTGGCGCTCTTGCTGCACCTGGCCGGCGCCTTGCAGGCGGCAGAACTCTCAGCTATCGACGAACCGACCTTCCGCGCAGCTGTCTACACGGAAAGCCTCGCCGACGGCACGGCATGGCGCCCGCCAGCCCCCTTGGCCCACACTCGGTCGGCCTGGGCCTACTACGTTCGGAATGACCTGATGTCCGTTGCGATGCAGAAGGCCTTCGCCATCTCGCTCACCGCGCTGGCGACACAACCAGCTCCGCCGACCTCCATAGAAGAGTTCAGCCAGTCTATGGCGAGCCGCCCCGAACTTGTCAAGGCACTGGACAAGCTGAAGGCGAAGACCTTTGGCGCGCTGTGCAGTTCTCTGGAAGCCGGCGCACCGGCGCTCGGCGACTTCATGGCCGATGGGCACGAACTGGCCTGGGCTGCTGCCCGCGTTTCAAGGGAGCGCCAGCAACTGGACCGGGAGCCTGCCTTTCTGGCGTCCGTCGTGAATGTGCTCGCGCTTCTTCGGATGCGGGAGAACCAGGGTGCCCCCGCCTATGGCCATCTGGCCATGGACCCGACGCAGCTCCAGGACTCCCCGATCAACCTGAGATCGTTTCGGGAGCGCTGCGTGAAATGGAATGACATGGCGCTTTCAGCCGTCGTCGCGGACCTGGTCGGCTGGATCCTGGAGACCCATCTGCGAGTCGCACTGCGCAAGCTGCGACAGAGCTCGACCGCCACCTTCCGAATCCACCCCACTGAGCGAGGAATCGAGGCTCACGGTGACGTGCCCGTGCCCGCCAAGACCAATCCACGCATCCGGCAAGCGATCAAGATGCTGTGGGATGTCGGCGCCCTGGCCCGTGAGCCTGATGGCAGCGGAGATCTGCGGGCTACCGCGATTGGCATCCAGCTCTTCGAAGCCGCCCATGCGTGAGGCCAACGACGACATCTCGCTGCTGGCCGCCCTCAAAGGTGCGAAATTCGAGGCGTCTCTGGTGACGACCTTCAATGCCACGCTCCCGTTTTATGAGGAGGTCGTACTGAGGCGCCTGCAGGCGGCCGATTCGCGGCACAACGTGGTGCTCATGGACGCCGTCCAATGCGCGCGTTCGTGGGCCACGCCATCCTTGAGGCCGCGCCTGGCCGGTTCGGCGTATGCGCTCATCCCTATGGCCGTGCCTGGAGCCTTTCACCCAAAAATTTGCCTACTTGCTAGCAAGAAGCGCTGCGTTCTATTCATCGGCAGCCACAACCTCACGCTGTCCGGTTTCGGTTTCAACCGGGAGGTAACGACGCGCATCGACGTGCGTCCTGACAGCGACCCTGCTCACAGGCTGGTGCTGAGCCATGTCTGGAGCCTGGTGAGCGAGTGGCTTCGAACTCAAGAGGGGACACTGGCGCCGTCCGTACTAGAGGCCGCGCATAGGATCGGCGAACTCGTTCCGGAGGCCGATGGCGCTCAATCGAAGCTCTCCGACATCCGCCTGCTAGGACAGTCCACCAGCGGGCCATCGTTGCTCGAACAACTCGACCACGCGATCCCAGCTGCACCCAGGCGCGTGGTGGTCATGGGGGCGTTCTTCGATACCCAGCACGCCTTCCTTAAAGCGCTGGAGGCCCGTTGGCCCGGCGCCTCGATCAAGGTGATCATCGACCCCAAGACCGTCAAGCTCGGTGGCCGCCCCAAGGGGATTCGTTCGCAGTTCGTCGATTCGCGAAAGCTCTGGATGGAGAAGGCAGAGCACTACCTTCACGCGAAGGCGCTCCTTCTCGACTTCGGCGACTCGCACATGCTTGTTGCAGGCAGCGCGAACCCGAGCCGGCCAGCGTGGCTTGGAGGCACGCGCGCCAACTTCGAGGCCATGCTTGTTCGGCCAAACGTTGAAGTGGCAACCTCCAGCTTCGCCAGCGATCTTGCTCAGGGCTTTGCAGCCCGCGCAATGGATGACGCCGACCTGCGCTCGATTCCGATCACACATCAGGATGACGAGAACGACGCTGAAGCACCGAGCGCTCCGATGCGGATCGCCGTTCTTGCTGCGGGTACTTCTGCAGTCCCGATCCCCGCGTCGGACTCTGCGGGATTCGCGGATTTCGTCATGCACCTGCAGGATGGTTCCCACACCGCACTTGTGAGTCTTGGACGTTCAGAGGATGGGGACGTGATCGTTGAGCTGGGTGAGAGGGCGTCTGAAGTGCGCTGGCTGGAGCTGAGTGGCCGCGGTAGCAAGCTCCTTCGCGTAATCATCCACCACGATTCGGCTCTGGGCCGTGGAGTGGTGCGCTCGCACAGAGCCGCGCTTCAGGATGCGTTGGCCGGCTTGGACTTCAGCGGTGCCAACATCGAATCGCTCATCCAGCAAATCGAAAGGGCCATCTTCGACGACCCGGAACAGGTGGTGTCGCCACCGCCGAGCGCTGTGCGGTCTGGCGCGGGAGAACAAACCCCGATCGCCTCGGCACGCCCGGCATCGCTCGCCGTTCATATCGACGATAGTTCCCGCGCGAAGAAGAGCAAGAGGAAGCGCCTTCTCCAAGCGGGAAGCCTACTGGATGTGCTTGATGCCCTTCTCTACCGCTTGGGCCAGGGACTGCCAAGATCGGCCGCATCTAACCCCGAGACGCCGGCGTTCTCGGAAGAGGAGCTTGTCGGCACTGAAAACGAGGAGGCCAGCCAAGAACCTCCCCCTGCGCTGACCCTGCAGGCCGTCGAAGCAGTGAGAAAGCGGCTCAAACAAGTAGTTCGTCGCATGATCAAGCAGCTCAAAGCGGCCCAAAGTGAGACCAAGCCTGACGTGCGTGCGGCCAAGGCACGAACCGGCGTGGTCCAGCTCGTTGCCGTGCTGTCACTGGTAAGGGAGTTCCGGCGCCTTCGGCACCAGCCCCAATGGCGCCGCATGGGAGGGTTCATCGACTCGGAGACCCGTCAGGATCTCTTGTCGCAGTCGATGGTCATCATTTTCGGGCGTGCGCAGGGCATCGCGCGCGATATCCGCGCCCACGACGGAGAGGACGAGGTCGTGGAACTCGGTCAAGTGCGGGCACTGCTTGCCTGGCTCGCCTGGGACATCGGTCACAGCCTCATGAAACGCATCGAGCCCATGGCGCCGAAAGCAACAAAGGACGATTTGGTTGCGACCTACGCATATCTCTACGACCTGCTCCCGGCAATCGCCGTCGATGACGAGGACACAGCGCAACTTGCTTCCAGCGTGCGAATGACCAATACGCCAACGGCTGACGAAAGCGCCAATGGCGAAAGCTGGCTCACGCATCACATCATGACGGGTCTGGAAGTCGCCACGGCCCCTGCCACGGCCTACCTAGACCGAGAAGGCATTAAGGTCGGCGATCTAATGCATTTTCCCCATTCCAACCCACCGCGGTTCAGCGTCGTCGTTGATGCGACCGCACAGGACATTTGCCTAAGTGAATTGGACGCAGAGCGCAGGTTTACGCGCTTCGCCTGGCGTACAGCAAGCCGGGCTCGTTTGGCACAAACCAGTTGATCAAGACGCAACGAAGAACTGGACTCCTGAGCGATGAATGAGAAAGAACAGAGTGCAAGTGAGCAATGGCTCGAGGCGCGCGCGCCCGGCTTTGTGGATCTTCCTGAACCCGATCGCCGCGCAATATTTGACTTCGCCTTTCTCTGGAGTCTTTTCGAGGCACAGATCATGGGCAATTTCGCCCGTGCTGATGGGATTCGGGAGCAAGTCGATGCTTGGGCGGCGAACGGCACGCTCGAAGCTCATCTATACGACGCAGAGCTGGCCTACTTTCGGAACCGTTACTTCGCCGATGGCGCATTGACCTGTCACTTCCCTCATCTCAATCTTCGCCCCACAGATCACCCAGCTCTCGTCCATGCGGTTATCGAGAGCACGAACGACGCTCCCCGCGACCGGATGTTGACCCTTCTGATGATCGTCTGGCGGCTGCGCAACAACCTCTTCCACGGTTCGAAATGGGCTTACGAGCTTCGCGACCAGCGAGAGAATTTCAGGCATGCGAACGGCGTCTTAATGCGGATGCTCGACCGCCATGGGCAGCTTAGCTAACAATCTGTCTTGAAAGGCGCAAGACGTGGAAAAGATTCTGATTGACATTGACGGAGCGGCACAGGCGCTCAGGCAGTTTGCCGAACAGCGAGACTGGCACCAGTTTCACTCCCCCAAGAACTTGGTCATGGCCCTCTCGGGCGAAGTCGGCGAGCTCACCGAAATCTTTCAGTGGATGACGGAAGCAGACTCGCACGCTGCGGCGTCCTCCCCGAAGACGGCCAACGCCGTGCGTGATGAACTCGCAGATGTCGCTCTGTACCTGATTCGGCTCGCGGATGTCCTCGGCGTTGACCTCAATGCGGCCGTTGCCAGCAAGCTCGCATCCAACGCCGCCAAATACCCCATCGAGGCCTCCCGGGGCGTCAGCACCAAGTACGACCAGCTGCCTAAGCCATGATCGTCTACCAAGCCGACAAGAAGGAGTTCCTGCTCGACTACAACGACCGCGACATTGAGGACGTCATCCATGCCAAGTACCGAGCAGCGACGAGCCGCAAGGTCGCCCAGGCAGAAGTGAGGTCCTGGCGTGAATCACTGGGGTACGTCGCCCGAGTTCTAAGTGACCCGGACATTGCCGATGACGTGGGGGTCGCCATTGAGTTCATCCTCCCCCAATCGGCCAAACGCATCGACGTGATCCTCGCGGGACATGCTGACGATGGCTCGCGGCGTCTGATCGTCGTCGAGTTGAAGCAGTGGTCATCGGTCGGTGCAACGGATCGGGATGCGATCGTGCTATTGCCCGGCGGCGGCCGAGCAGACCAGGTGCGTGTCCATCCCAGCTATCAGGCGTGGTCATACACGGCGTTCCTGGAGGGCTTCAACGAGGCAGTCTATGACGGCGGACTTCAGTTGCGCCCCTGCGCCTACCTGCACAACTATGCAGCTGATGGCGTCATCGATGCGCCCCACTACCAACCCTACATCGAGCGCGCTCCGTTGTTCCTGAAGGGCGACGAGGACCGCAAGCGGCTCCGCGAGTTCATCAAGCAGCACATCCGCCATGGACGCGGTCGTCAGGTGCTGTTCGACCTGGAAAGCGGTCGTCTGCGCCCCTCCAAGGCCTTAGCGGACGTCGTCGGCAAGCTGCTCAAGGGCAACGAGGAATTCGCACTGATCGACGATCAGAAGGAAATCTTCGAGGCTGCCAAAGCGGCGTGTCGTCAGGCCAACGCCTCTAAAAAACCTCGTGTCGTGATCATCGAGGGTGGGCCAGGAACGGGAAAATCAGTGGTCGCAGTCAACCTGCTGGCGGCATTGCGTGAAGGCCTGACCGTCAAGTACATCTCGAAGAACGCTGCCCCTCGTGCGGTCTACAGCGACAAGCTCATCCAGACGCCGAAGAACGCGCATCTCGTCAATCTGTTCGGGGGATCCGGCTCCTTCACTGAGACGGAGACAGATGCGTTCGATGTTCTCGTGGTCGATGAGGCCCACCGCCTGACTGAGAAGAGCGGCTTCTATGGAAATCTGGGCACTCACCAAGTCAAAGAACTGATCAACTCTGCCAAGTGCAGCATCTTCTTCATTGACGAAGATCAGCGCGTGACGCTCAAGGACGTGGGGTCCAAGGCAGTCATCCGTGAATTTGCAGCTGCCCGCGGAGCAGAGGTTGAAGAGTACTCGCTGACCTCGCAGTTCCGCTGCGCGGGTTCCGACGGCTATCTTGCATGGGTAGACGACGTTCTGCAGATCCGCCCTACGGCCAACAACAGCCTCGACGACATCCCGTTTGACTTTCAGGTGTTCGATAATCCGGCGGCGCTGCATGCGGCAATCGAGGCGAAAAACGGCAACAACCGCGCGCGGGTGGTCGCCGGCTACTGCTGGCCTTGGAACAGCAAGAAGAACCCGAAACAGATGGACGTGGTCATTGGTGACTACGAGCGCCAATGGAACCTTGACCAGGATGGGAGCCTCTGGATCGTGGCGCCCGACTCAGTCCAGCAGGTGGGCTGCATCCACACCTGCCAAGGACTAGAAGTGGACTACGTGGGTGTGATCATCGGCCCCGACCTGGTGATGGACGGAGAGATCCTGAAGTCCTCCCCCAGAGCCCGTGACCGGCACGACAAAACCATGAAGGGGTTCGTGAAGATGTCGAAAGAGCAGCCGTCTGAGGCGGCTCGGCAGGCCGACATGATCATCAAAAACACCTACCGCACGCTGATGACGCGAGGAATGAAAGGGTGCTACGTTTACGCTACCGATGCGAAGCTGACTGCGTACCTTAAGGCGCGAGCATAGCACCCTGCGGTGAGCGCCTCGACCAAGGCCTCAGCAGCAGATTGAGCGATCATCTCGATGGCGAGGATGGACGCGCTCACGCTTCTTGGAATCCCAATGGACACGCCGTGCCGACAGCTTCGGCCGTCGGCCTCTCTGCTCACCTGGCACCGACGACTCGCGCCAGCGTCTCTTCAAGCTGTTGGCGATCTGTCGCCCGCTTCGCGGCCGTGCGCTGCCCCAGGTTATGCAGCTTGCGCCGCACACCCGGCAGCTCTGCTGCATGCTCGAACCCGATCAAGCCGAAATCTGGCTGCTCGCTCTCCACGGACCGCAGGAAGGCGCAGGACGGCTCGTCCAGCCACGATGCCACACGCGCCAACAGGCGCTCGCGGCTCTCCAGCAAGGCCCCTACCCCGATAGGCTCGGACGTCATCCCCTTGAAGTGGGCATCGAAAGTGGCCTCGAAATCCGCCAGCTCGCGCGGCGCCAGCATTTCCCAGGCCGGCTTGGGACTGCACGTTAGGTACACGAGAAAGGTTCGCCAGAGATCGGCATCCGCGCGTTCATCCTTCAGCAGCAGGCCCACGTCGAAGAGATCGCGCGGGTGCTGCCGCGATAACGCCGCCGCCAGCTTGCCGGCATAGAGGTCGGCGAAGTCCAGTATCTGCACCTCAGCGAAGCCGAACGCATCTTCCACCCGTGGCCGCACGATCATGGTTCGCACCGGATGCACCGTGCCGCGCATCACCGGTGTCGTTTCGATCTGCACACGCGCACGGCCCCGGCTGGCCACCAACCGGGTGACCACCCCGCCCTCGCCCGCCGACGTCTGCACCTGCAATTGCAGAGGCCGGGCGCGCAGCGCATCGGCCAGTCGCCCCAACGCTTCGGCGATCAGCTTCGCATCTTCGGCATAGTCGTGCACCGGCAACCAGGCCAGATCGATGTCCACCGACAGGCGCGGCAGATCGTGCTCGAACAGGTTGATGGCCGTGCCGCCCTTGAGTGCAAAGCCCGGCTCCGAGGCCAACACCGGCAGGATCTCGACCAGCAGCCGCACGCGGTCCGTGTAGCGCCGGTCCCAGTGGTCAAGCCAGGTGCTCATCGAGGTCTCCCGGCAAGGTGATCTGGTAGGTCGGATGCAGGCGTCCGCCGGGCACCAACGCGCGCTTGCCACGGCCCAGATCAACGCCCTCTAGGGGCACGTGCGACAGCCACGCATGCCGATGGCGCTCGGCCAGGGCCAGGAACAGCCGCTTGGCCTTGATGCTGCGGCATTGCCGCAGCAGCAGGCCGACACGCTGCGGCCGCAGGGTGGTCATGGCCTGCATCAGCGCATCGACCCCGTAGACCCCTGCCGCATCCGATACGCTGTCGCAAAGTTCCAGCATGGCCCGCTCGGGCGTCGAGCAAACCACCGCATCGGTCCCAGGCGCCGCTGAATGCCAAGCAAGGCCCGCTCCCGACAACGCCTTCTCTGAGACTTCCGCAGTAACGGGCACGGCCGGGAGATCGAGCGGACCCTTGCCCTGGTACTCGAAGCGCTGCTCCAGTGAAAGCTTGCCCACCCAGCCCGGCGGCTGCTGTGGCCCATACAGCGTGATCGTCCCGGCATCGCCCAGGCGCAGGTAGTGCTCGTGACCCTGCATGCCGAGTGCGAAGCGTCCCCCGACGTGCAGCGGTATACCCTCCCCGACCTGCAGGCTGCGGACCACTCCATCCCATTGCAGCCGCCCACCCCTACGCATGTAGACGCCACGCGCCGGCGACACCAGCCAGCAGCTGCCCACGTAGCGCGCCACAAGGCTGTTGGAGTAGCCGTGCGCCCGTAGCCAGCGGCTGGACACCAAGCGCGTATCGCCCAGTTCGGCCAGCAAGCGGTTCAGCTTTCCTGAATTTTGAGCATCCATGGTGCTCAAAATAACAGATTTACAAACCCTCGCCAAGGCCGACCAGTTTGATACGAACTGAAAAAGATCACCCAAAGTGATCCTTTCGCCATGTGTGCAAACCTTGTGCTGGCCGCCGACAGAGAGTCTCGATGGGGTCATCACGTGCCTCCTTCACAACGCCGCACTGAGCACCGGGACCGATACGTTCTCCGGCAGCAGCTTCGGCACATGGGTTCGCCCGTCTATCCAGGCATCGACCATGTCTGCCCACTCCTGCAGCATGTGGCGTCGCTGCTCTGCGTATTCGGCCTTGTTGTAAACCGAGCGCGAGGAGCGCCCTTCCTCGTGCGCCAGGCACTTCTCGATCCAGTCGCCGTTGAAGCCCACTTCGTTGAGCAGCGTCGAGCCGGTGCGGCGCAGGTCATGCACAGTAAAAGGCTCCAGCGGCAGTCCGGCCGCCTTGGCACGCTCCACGATGAGTTGGGTCACCCGGTTCAGGGTCGCATGCGACATGCAACGAGTCGGCTCGTAGCGCGAGGGCAGCACGAACTTCGAGCCAGCCGCGCAGGTGTGCAGCGCCACCAGGATGTCCAGGGCCTGCCGCGATAGGTAGACCACGTGGGGGTTACGCCCCTTCATGCGCTGCTTCGGAATCGTCCAGGTAGCGTTCTCGAAGTCGATCTCGCTCCAGGTGGCCTCAATCAATTCGCTCTTGCGCACCAGGGTCAGCAGAACCATGCGAAGGGCCAAGCGGATCGTCGGGTAGGTCGCGATGGACTCCAACTGATGGAACGCCAGCCGAATCTCGACTGGCGACAGCGCCCGGTCTTTAGGCACAAAGGTCGCGATCGAGGCGGCCGCCACGTCATTTGCCGGGTTGTCCACCTTCTCACCATGCAGGATGGCGAAGGCATAGACCTGCTTCACGATGTCGCGGACATGCACTGCCGTGGCAGGCGCCCCGCGCGCCTTCACCTTGTTGCACAAGGCCCGCAGGTCATCAGCGGTGATTTCGTTGAGCAGCCGGTTCTGGAACACCGGCAGGATGTCGCGGTCGACGACATGCTTGCGCATCGCACGCGTGCTCTCGGCCATCCGGGCCTCCGCTAGCCACTTGAGGGCGACGTCGCCGAAGTTCTTGGCCGCGGTCAGCCGGCGCTTCTCGCGCTGCTTTTCCAGTGCAGGGGAACGGCCGGCAGCGACGGCCTTCTTGGCGTCGAGCAGCTTTTCGCGGGCCAGCCCCAGCGAAATGCCACCGGGTCCATAGCGGCCGATGGTCAGGGTCTCACGGCGCCCGTTGAGACGGTAATCGTAGCGGAAGGTGACGGTACCGGCGGTCGATACCGTCACGTACATCCCATCCCGGTCAGAAGCCTTATAAGTCAACGACTTAGGCTTCAGATTGCGCAGTGCTGTGTCGGTAAGCATCGAGGTTTTCCTCCTGTTTCGTGACGGCTTTTACCGTCAGGGGTCAGGAGACCTGCTGATGCCCGGAAAGCCGCATGAAACAAGCTTTCCAGGGGAGCCTTTTACCGTCAAAGACCGATTTGGTCTCAATAGTAAACGGGAGGGTCTTAATCCGACCTCCGGTTCTTACCGTCAGCTCTACCGTCAACCCATTTTGCTGGCCGGCGATAGCCACCGATAGCCGCCGAGACGTAAATTCTTATGAATCAACGACTTACAGCGATTTTTCGATAACTGGCGATAGTCCCCGAAGGACGTCAATTCACTCCCACTCGATCGTCGCCGGCGGCTTGCCCGAGATGTCGTACACCACACGGTTGATCCCGCGCACCTCGTTGATGATCCGGTTCGACGCGCGGCCGAGCAGCGCGTACGGCAGGTGCGCCCAGTGTGCGGTCATGAAATCGGTCGTCTGCACGGCGCGCAGCGACGTCACGTAGTCGTACGTGCGGCCATCGCCCATCACGCCCACCGACTTCACCGGCAGGAACACCGCGAACGCCTGGCTCGTCAGGTCGTACCAGCTCTTGCCGACATCGGCTTCGCCGCACAGGCCGGCGGCCGCATCCTGCGCGGTCGCGGTCGTGTTGCGCAGCTCCTCGATGAAGATCGCGTCCGCGCGGCGCAGCAGGTCCGCGAACTCGCGCTTCACTTCGCCGAGAATCCGCACGCCGAGGCCCGGGCCCGGGAACGGATGGCGGTACACCATCTCCGGCGGCAGACCGAGCGCGACGCCCAGCTCGCGCACTTCGTCCTTGAACAGGTCGCGCAGCGGTTCGAGCAGCTTGAGACCGAGCGTTTCCGGCAGGCCGCCGACGTTGTGGTGGCTCTTGATCGTCGTCGCCTTCTTCGTCTTCGTACCGCCCGATTCCACCACGTCCGGATAGATCGTGCCCTGCGCGAGCCACTTCGCCTTCGACAGCTTCTTCGCCTCGGCCTGGAATACCTCGACGAATTCGCGGCCGATGATCTTGCGCTTCGCTTCCGGATCGGTCACGCCGGCCAGGTGGCCGAGGAACTGGTCGGACGCGTCGACGTGCACGACCTTCGCATGCAGGCGGCCCTCGAACATGTCGAGCACCATCTTGCCTTCGTTCAGGCGCAGCAGGCCGTGGTCGACGAACACACAGGTGAGCTGGTCGCCGATCGCGCGATGGATCAGCGCAGCCGCGACGCTCGAATCGACACCACCCGACAGGCCGAGAATCACTTCCTCGTCACCGACCTGCTCGCGGATCTTCGCGACGGCTTCCTCGATGTGGTTCTTCATGATCCAGTCGGGCTTCGCGCCGGCGATCTGCAGCACGAAGCGCTCGATGATCTGGCGGCCCTTCACCGTGTGCGTGACTTCCGGATGGAACTGCACCGCGTAGTAGCCGCGCGCCTCGTCGGCCATGCCGGCGATCGGGCAGCTCGGCGTCGACGCCATCAGCGCGAAGCCCGGCGGCAGCTCGGCAACCTTGTCGCCGTGGCTCATCCAGACCTTCAGCATCCCGTGGCCTTCGTCCGTCTTGAAGTCCTCGATGCCGTCGAGCAGGCGCGTATGGCCGTGGGCGCGCATTTCCGCGTAACCGAATTCGCGGTGGTCGCTCCACTCGACCTTGCCGCCGAGCTGCACGGCCATCGTCTGCATGCCGTAGCAAATGCCGAGCACCGGCACGCCGAGATCCCACACGGCCTGCGGCGCGCGCAGCTGATGGTCTTCGTACGTGCTCGCGTGGCTGCCCGACAGGATCACCGCCTTCGGCGCGAACTCGCGGACGAAGTCGTCGGACACATCGTTCGGATGGATTTCGCAGTAGACGTGCGCTTCGCGCACGCGTCGCGCAATCAGTTGGGTGACTTGCGAACCGAAGTCGAGAATCAGGATTTTGTCGTGCATGGCTGCGGACGGGATGAAGAGAATAAGAAAAGCAGCGCATCATTTTCATCATGCGCTGCGTCAATAGCATGGACAGCGGCGTCGGGCGGAAGGCAGCACGCTCGACGCATGGCCGGTCAATCCTGCATCGGCGGGCGCTCGTCGAGTGCGACGCCGCCTGACGATTGACTGGAGCCGGATGAAGCCGGTGACGGTGCGGCAGATGCCGCGGGACGGCTGACGACGGGTTCGACACGTTGCGGGGCGGCCGACGACGCGGGCGCCATCGCCGGCTCGGCCGGACGCTGCGCAGGCGCGCGCGCCTCGAGCGCCTGCTCCCGCGCCTCGAGCGCCTGCACTTTTCGCGCCGGCGCACCGCCGATGCGAGTCGCACGCCGCCGAGGCCGAGCACGATCAGCGCGACGCCGGCCACGGCCGACAGCACGCGGCCGGCGGCCGCGAGCGCGGGACCGCTGCCGGTGCCGATCGACCAGACGATCGTCAGCGCGCCGGTCAGCCAATACACATGGCCGACCGAACGCGCGACCGGCGCCGTGAGATCCCCGTTGAACGCTGCATGAAACGCGAGCCACGCGAGCCCGAGCAACGCGATGCCGAACGCCTGGCCGAGCATCGCCGGCTGGACGTTCGCAAGCTGCAGCGCGTTGAAGAGCGACTGCCAGGGCGTCAGCACGAACAGCACGCCGAACGCCAGCAGCAGTACGGCATCGATGACCAGCACGGCTCGCAGCAGCGGTTTCATCGGCGATCAGTCCACGTGATAGTTCGGCGCTTCCTTCGTGATCTGCACGTCGTGCACGTGCGACTCGCGCATGCCCGCCGCGGTGATCTGGACGAATTCGGCCTTGTCGTGCAACTCGTCGATCGTCTTGCAGCCGCAGTAGCCCATGCTCGCGCGCACGCCGCCGACCAGCTGGAACAGGATCGCGTTGACCGAGCCCTTGTACGCGACACGGCCTTCGATGCCTTCCGGCACGAGCTTGTCGATGTTCGCCGAGTTGTCCTGGAAGTAGCGGTCTGCCGCGCCGTCCTTCATCGCACCGACGGAACCCATGCCGCGATACGACTTGTACTGGCGGCCCTGGTACAGGAACACGTCGCCCGGCGCCTCTTCGGTGCCCGCGAACATGCTGCCCATCATCACCGCGTTCGCGCCGGCCGCGAGGGCCTTCGACACGTCGCCCGAGAAGCGCACGCCGCCGTCGGCGATGCACGGCACGCCTGTGCCCTTCAGCGCTTCCGCGACGTTCGCGATCGCGCTGATCTGCGGCACGCCGACACCGGCGACGATCCGCGTCGTGCAGATCGAGCCCGGGCCGATACCGACCTTGACCGCATCCGCGCCGTATTCGACGAGCGCCTTCGCGGCGGCGGCCGTCGCGATGTTGCCGCCGATCACTTCGACGTGCGGGAAGTTCTGCTTGACCCAGCGCACGCGCTCGAGCACGCCCTTGCTGTGGCCGTGCGCGGTATCGACGACGATCACGTCGACGCCGGCCTGCACCAGCAGCTCGACACGCTCTTCGTTGTCGGGACCGACGCCGACCGCCGCGCCTGCGCGCAGCTTGCCGTGTTCGTCCTTGCACGCGTCCGGGTGCTCGGTCTGCTTCGTGATGTCCTTGACGGTCATCAGGCCGCGCAGTTCGAACGCGTCGTTGACGACCAGCACGCGCTCGAGGCGGTGGCTGTGCATCAGCGCCTTCGCTTCGGCGAGCGGCGTGCCTTCCTTGACCGTGACGAGGCGCTCGCGCGGCGTCATGATCGACTTGACCGGTTCATCGAGGCGGGTTTCGAAACGCAGGTCGCGGTTCGTGACGATGCCGACGAGCTGCGGGCCTTCGACGACCGGGAAGCCCGAGATGCCATGCTGGCGCGACAGCGCGATCACGTCGCGCACCTTCATTTGCGGCGGCACCGTGATCGGATCACGGACGACGCCCGATTCGAAACGCTTGACCTTCGCGACCTCGCGGGCCTGCTCGGCCGGCGTGAGGTTCTTGTGGACGATACCGACGCCACCCTGCTGTGCCATCGCGATCGCAAGGCGACCTTCGGTGACCGTGTCCATCGCGGCGGACACGAGCGGCATGTTCAGGGAGATGTTGCGGGTCAGCTTGGTCTTGAGGCTGGTGTCGCGCGGGAGAACGTCGGAGAAGGCGGGAACGAGGAGCACGTCATCGAAAGTGAGTGCTTTTTGGATCAGACGCATGGCAAATCCTATGGGCGCAAAAGCGAATTATACGCGAAGCGCCGTGAATTTTCACAACACGAACAACGGCTTAGCCGGTTTCGGCCGTTCGGGGGCCGAATCGTTCGGATCGCCGTTCGGTTCGTTTTCGATCGCCTTTCGTTTCACCGCCGCATCGAGCCATTCGCGCAGCCGGCCGCGAAACGGCCCTTCCGCCTGTTGCGGACGGGCCACGCGGCGGTAGCGGCGACGGTGAAGCGCGGCCCGGCAACGGGCCGAACGGGCCTACCGCGCCGCCTCACGGCAGCCCGGCCGCGCGGACGATCATCACCACGCCGCCGCCGACCGCGACGCAGCCGACGATCCGCGCAACCCGCCCGCCGGCCGGCACGAGGCGCTCGGCGGCGATCGCAACCGTCACGACCGCCATCACGCGCAGATCCATCATGCCGGCCGCCAGCGCGACCGCCATCAGGTTCCCGCAACACGCCCCGCATCGAATGGCGGCTCGCACGCCGTGCCGCCATGCCGCACCGGCCTGCGCGTGCGGCGGATGCACGCAGGTCGCCGCGCGCCGGCAGCACGTCAGCCGGCGCGCCTTCCATCTGGAGAATTGCAGGACGCCGGCAGCCAGTACGACCGTGCCGGCCACGAACGGCATTGCGCGAGCGAGCGCCGGCAGCCGCGCGGCGGCGCTCGTCAGCGCGGCGCCGGCCGGAAACACGAGCGCTCCGACTGCCATCCACACGGCGAAATACCCGGCGCCCGCGACGACGACGAGCCCGACCGAACGCGCCGCCGGCGGCGAGCCAACGCGCTGCCGGAACCGCCACAGCACCGGCGCCAGCACGGGCAGCATCATCGTCACCGTCATCGCGCCCCACATGCCGGCAAACGCCGCGAACGTGCGGCCGGCGCCCCATCCGCACGGCCGCTGCCGGGCCGCCGACATCATCCAGCCGCCGGACATCGGTGCGCCGCCCATCGCGGCCATCGACGCGTGCTGCGCCACGGTCGCAACAACGGCAACGGCGAACACGGCCGCGAGCGCCACCGCGAAGGCCCGCGCGTCAGGGCCCGCAGCGCCGGCCGCAGGCCGAGTCATCGCCCGCCCCCACCCGTCGCCGGCGCGCTCAGCCGCGTGCGTATTCGTCATGACGGCGCCACCACGGGCCGGTCTCGTTGCGCCCGCGCGGCGAGCGATCGAGCCACTGGTACATCCCCCAGAGCCCGTCGAGGCCGCGCGCATAGGTGGAGTACGTGTGATAAACCGCGCCGTCCTCGCGCACGAACGCGCTCATCCCCGGCCGGTCGAGCGAATACGTGAGCGCGTCGGTGCCGCACGTCGCCGCGAACTGCACGACGGGTGCCGGCGGCGGATCCATGTCCATCGCGTGACCGGCACGCGCGTAGTTGTACTCGACGTCGCCCGCGCGCTGCTGCGTTTCGGTGAACGATACGTTGAAGTCGAAGTTGAAATCGCTGCCGACCGACGATGCCCACGGAAAGCGCCACCCCATCCGCTGCCGGTACGCGAGCAGCTTCGCGAGCGGCGCACGCGACACGGCGGCCAGCGTCACGTCGTGGTTCGCCAGGTGCACGGCAAACCCGTCGAAACCGTCGGCGATCGACGAGCACGACGGGCAGCCGGCCTTGTAGTCGGGGCCGAACATGAAGTGATAGACGAGCAGTTGCGAACGGCCGCGAAACAGGTCGTCGAGCGTTGCCTGCCCGTCTTCGGTGTCGAACCGGTAGGTCTTGTCGACGCGCACCCAGGGCAGTGCCTGGCGCCGCCGCGCGAGTTCGTCGCTTTGCCGCGTCAGCGCCTTTTCCGCGTCGAGCAGCGCGCGCCGCTCGGCCAGCCATTCGTCGCGCGTTCCGGTGAGATGGGCCGTCATG
Source organism: Burkholderia contaminans (assembly GCF_029633825.1). NCBI lineage: Bacteria > Pseudomonadati > Pseudomonadota > Betaproteobacteria > Burkholderiales > Burkholderiaceae > Burkholderia > Burkholderia contaminans. The sequence continues at coordinate 3,491,117 of NZ_CP090640.1, forward strand.
GCGGGTTCCTCCTTCCGTTGGGTATCCGGGCACGGCATCCGGCGCCGTGTGCGTGGTGCTAGATTAGTGGCGGGCATCGGACCGGAGGGAGTGACAAGTGTGTCGGGATTCGGATGGATTCGCTGATCACGGCGGCCGCGCGCGCGCTCGCGGCCGGTGACGCGCTCGGCGCGCTGAACCGTATCGCGCTGCGCGACGATGCGCCGGCGCTCGCGCTGCGCGGGATCGCGATGGCGCAGCTCGGCGATTTCGAACGTGCTCGCGCACTCGTGCGCGGTGCCGCCCGTGCGTTCGGCGCGAAGGAGGCCGTGGCGCGTGCGCGCTGCGTCGTCGCGGAAGCGGAGATTGCGCTCGCGTCGCGCGACCTGCGCTGGCCGACGCGCGCGCTCGATGCCGCGTGCGCGACGCTCGACGCGCACGGCGACCGCGCCAATGCCGCGCATGCGCGCTATCTCGGCGTACGCCGGCTGCTGCTGATCGGCCGGCTCGACGATGCCGAACGGATGCTCGCGAATCTCGATCCCGCGCCGCTGCCGGCCGCATCGCGCGCTGCCCATGAGCTGATCGCGGCCGGCATCGCGATGCGCCGCATCCGCACGCACGCGGCCCGCGCTGCGCTCGCCCGAGCACGCGCAGCGGCCCTCGACGCCGGCATCGCCGCGCTGACGGCCGAGGTCGACACCGCCGCACGCGTGCTCGACGCACCGGCCGCGCGCCTCATCGCGCGCGGTACATCACGGCTCGTGTCGCTCGACGAAGTCGAAACACTGTTCGCGTCGAATGCACTCGTCGTCGATGCGTGCCGCCACGCGGTGCGCGACGCGCGCACGACCGTGTCGCTTGCGCGGCGGCCCGTGCTGTTCGTGCTCGCCCGCGCGCTGGGCGAGGCATGGCCGGTGGACGTGTCACGCAACGCGCTCGTCGCCGTCGCGTTCCGCGCGAAACACGCGGACGAATCGCATCGCGCACGCCTGCGCGTCGAGATCGGCCGGCTGCGCGCGGTGCTGCGCCCGCTCGCGAACGTCGTCGCCACGCCACGCGGCTTTGCGCTCGAACCACTCGGCATGCGTGAGACCGTCGTGCTGGCGCGCCCGGTCGACGATCGCCACGCAGCCGTGCTCGCGCTCCTCGCCGATGGCGAAGCGTGGTCGAGCTCCGCGCTGGCGCTGGCCCTCGGCGCGAGCCAGCGCACCGTACAGCGCGCGCTCGACGCACTCGCTGAAGCGGGCAAAGTCCAGGCGCTGGGGCGCGGCCGCGCGCGCCGCTGGATGACGCCGCCGCTGCCCGGTTTCGCGACGACCTTGTTACTCCCTGCCCCGCTGCCGGGCGATTAGGATGACCTCAACGAACGACGAGGTGACGAACATGAAGCGCTCCCGTGCAGACATCCTTCGCGAATACGGCCCGTTTCCGGGCGTCGACGGCGTACACGGCGTCACGTACGACGGGCAGTACGTGTGGTACGCGTCCGGCGACAAGCTGAATGCGCTCGACCCGGAACGCGGCACGACCGTCCGCTCGCTCGACGTCGCCGCGCATGCGGGCACGGCGTTCGACGGCCGCCACCTGTACCAGATCGTCGAGGACCGCATCGAGAAGATCGATCCCGAATCGGGCCGCGTACTCGCGACGATCCCCGCCCCCGGCAACGGCGGCGATTCCGGGCTGGCTTGGGCCGAAGGCGCGCTGTGGGTCGGCCAGTACCGCGAACGCAAGATTCATCAGGTGGATCCGCAAACGGGCGCCGTGCTGCGCACGATCGAATCGAACCGCTTCGTCACCGGCGTGACGTGGGTCGACGGCGAGCTGTGGCACGGCACCTGGGAAGCCGACCAGGCCGACCTGCGGCACATCGATCCGCGCACCGGCCAGGTGCTCGAGCAGATCGACATGCCAGCAGGCGTCGGCGTATCGGGGCTCGAATCCGACGGCCACGACCGCTTCTACTGCGGCGGCGGCAACAGCGGCACGTTGCGCGCCGTGCGCCGGCCCGCGCGGGCCGGGGTGTCGGGCAACAACGCGGGCGCGTCGCCCGATTCGGCCGACGAATGATCCGCAGCCTGCGGTGATCGCTCCCGGGCGCAGCGCGCCTGCGCGCCGCCCTGCGCCGAGTGCAGGAATGAACAAGACGACGTCGCGGCCGCGTCGCTAAGATGCGCGCTCGTCAGTCATGTGTTCGGAGCGGTCGATGCAACGCGGTGTGGTCTATGGTGTCCTGGCAGGTGCCCTGTGGGGCATGGTGTTTCTCGTTCCGCGGCTGCTGACCGACTTCTCGCCGCTGCTGCTGAGCGCCGGCCGCTACGCGATGTACGGCCTCGTGTCGTTGGCGGCCGCGCTGCCGGCCGCCCGCTCGCTGCTCGCGCGGCTGACCCGTGAGGATCTCGTCGCGCTGGTCAGGCTCGCCGTCGTCGGCAACGTCGCGTACTACATGCTGCTGTCCGGCGCCGTGCACCTGATCGGCATCGCGCCCAGTTCGCTGATCGTCGGCGTGCTGCCCGTCACGGTCACGCTCGCGGGCCTCGGCGACCACGGCGCCGTGCCGTTGCGGCGGCTCGCGGCCCCGCTCGCGCTGGTGATCGCGGGCATCGTCTGCATCAACGTCGACCTGTTCACGTCCGAGGCCGCACATGCGACGACGCTCGGCCAGAAGCTCGCCGGCATCGCCTGCGCGGCCGGCGCGCTCGCGAGCTGGACCTGGTATGCGGTCGCGAACGCACGCTATCTGCAACGCCATCATCATTTCGGCGGCAACGAGTGGTCGGTGCTGTGGGGTGTCGTGACGGGCCTGATCGGCGGGCTCGTCTGGATCGCGATCGTCGCACTGCCGGCCGGCTCCGTGCAGGCGGCGGTGCCTGCATCGCGCTGGCAGCTGTTCTGGCTGCTGAACCTCGTACTCGCGATCGGCGCATCGTGGCTCGGCAACGGGCTGTGGAATGCCGCGTCGAAGCGGCTGCCGCTCACGCTGTCGGGCCAGCTGATCGTGTTCGAAACCGTGTTCGCGATGCTTTACGCGTTCGTGTACGACCAGCGGATGCCGCATGCACTCGAGATCGCCGCGCTGGTGCTGCTGCTCGCGGGTGTCTACGGATCGGTGCGGCAGCACGGCGACACGCCCGCCGGCGGCGATACGTCGGGACGCACGCCGGCGAACGCGAACGCTGCGGCCCACTGAGCGCCGCGGCGTTCGATCGAACGAATCGGGACGAAAGCCGCGGAACGGCGCGTCAGCGCGCGTCCTTGTGCATCCACTTGCGGCCCTCGATGGAGCCGTCGCGGCGCGACTTGTCGACGCGCCGCTGGCGCGCGAGCTTCGGATCGACGATCAACGGACGGTAGATCTCGACGCGGTCGTGGTCGGCGAGCGGCGCGTCGAGCGGCGCAAGCTTGCCGTACACGCCCGTCTTCGCGTTCGCGAGATCGATTTCCGGGTGCAGCGCGAGCACGCCGCTCGCATCGATCGCCGAACGAACGGTCGCCCCTTCGGGCAGCGACAGAGGAATCAGCGTCTGGCGATCCGGCAGCGCGTAGCAGACTTCGATCGACAGCATCGCGTCACCCCTTCCCGTAGCGCTGGTCGGCACGCTTCACGAACGAATCGACGAACGTGTTGGCGATGTGGCTGAACACGGGCCCGATGATCTTCTCGAGCAGGATGCTCGAGAACTCGTAGTGCAGCGCGAATTCGATCTTGCAGGCATCGGCGCGCAGTGCCGTGAAGCGCCACGAGCCCGTGAACTTCCTGAACGGGCCGTCGGTGAACTCCATGTCGATCCGCGTCGGGCGCTGCTGCGTGTTGCGCGTCGCGAAATGCTGCTTGATGCCCTTGAAGTTGATGTCGATGCGCGCTTCCATCCCGCTCTCGTCCTGACGGCGAACCTCGACGCCGCCGCACCAGGGCAGGAAATTGGGGTAGTCGGCCACGTCGGTGACAAGGTCGAACATCTGTTCCGCCGAATGACGGATCAATACGGTTTTCTGGACATCTGCCATAAATCGCGCGGCATCGCTCAAAGTGAGAACGCAAGCCGGGCGATTCCCGCCCCGCTTTGCTAAAATCGTGATTTTAAACGAGTTGGCCCGATCCTTTCATGAGCATCATCGACAACAGGAAAGCGCACTTCGATTATCACATCGAGGAACGCTACGAGGCGGGGCTCGTGCTGGAGGGCTGGGAAGTCAAGGCGCTGCGCGCCGGGCGCGGCCAGATCAGGGAAGGTTACGTCGTGATCAAGCACGCCGAGATCTTCCTGATCGGTACCCATATCAGCCCGCTGCCCGAGGCTTCGACCCACATCACGCCCGACCCGGTTCGCACGCGCAAGCTGCTGCTGCACCGCGAGGAAATCAAGAAACTGATCGGCAAGGTCGAGCAGCGCGGCTACACGCTCGTGCCGCTGAACTTCCACTACAAGGGCGGCCGCGTGAAGTGCGACATCGCGCTCGCGAAGGGCAAGAAGCTGCACGACAAGCGCGAAACCGAGAAGAAGCGCGACTGGGAACGCGAAAAGGCACGCATCATGCGCGCCGGCACCTGACCTGCGCGATACGCATCACAAACGACACGGCCCGCTCGAAGCGGGCCGTGTTGCTTTGGGCTCGGGGAATCGGGCGTGCCGGCTACAAGGGCGACACGCGGCGCGCCACGCCGCCCGTTTCGGCCGAAGCAAGGGTCCGGCTATGGAGCCGCACGAGCGTCATCCACACCCCGGCTGCGCGACGATTCGCCGCACACGGAGCGCACACGGAGCGCACACGGCGGCCGCAAGCGAACCGCGCAAACCCGGACTCACGCCTTCCCGCCCGAGGCGGCCCCCGCGCTCTTGACGATCGTCAGCGCCGACGAGATCGCCGTGCCGAGATCCGACAGATTCGCCGGCACGATCAGCGTGTTGCCCTGCTTCGCGAGATTCGAGAACGCGCTGACATACTGCTCGGCGACCTTCAGGTTCACCGCGTCCATCCCGCCCTGCGATTGCATCGCGTTCGCAATCTTCTGGATCGCTTGCGCGTTCGCTTCAGCCACCGCCAGAATCGCGGCGGCCTCGCCCTGCGCCTGGTTGATCGCGGCCTGCCGCTCGCCTTCGGATTTCTGGATCGCTGCTTCGCGCGCACCCGACGCGAGATTGATCTGCTCCTGCTTGCGGCCTTCGGAAGCGGCAATCAGCGCACGCTTTTCGCGCTCCGCGGTGATCTGCGCCTGCATCGCGTGCAGGATTTCCTTCGGCGGCGTCAGGTCCTTGATCTCGTAGCGCAGAACCTTCACGCCCCAGTTCGCCGCGGCCTGATCGAGTGCCGACACGATGTTGTGGTTGATGAAGTCGCGCTCCTCGAACGTCTTGTCGAGTTCGAGCTTGCCGACCACCGAGCGCAACGTCGTTTGCGCGAGCTGCGTGATCGCGAGCACGAAGTTGCTCGACCCGTACGACGCCTTCATCGGATCGGTCACCTGGAAGTACAGCACGCCGTCGACCTGCAGCTGCGTGTTGTCGCGCGTGATACAGACCTGGCTCGGCACGTCGAGCGGGATTTCCTTCAACACGTGCCGGTAGGCGATGCGATCGACGAACGGCAGCACGATATTGAGACCGGGCGACAGCGTCGCGTGATAGCGCCCGAAGCGCTCGAGCACCCACGCATGCTGCTGCGGCACGATCTTCACCGTCTTCGACACGATCACGATCGCGATGACGAGCAGGACCACCCAGATGATCAGCGAATCCATGAAATATTCCCTCCTTGTTGTATCGGCGGGCGATCAGCCCGCGGGTTTCGCCACGACCACGAGACAATTGCCGCGCACGGCACTTACCTGGTACACGTGCGCATCGTCGCGCTCGCCGTTCTCGAGCTCGACGTCCCAGTCGGCGCCGCGGTACTGCACGCGCGCGCGGCCGTCACGCCACGCGTCGACCGTAACGGTCGCGCCGATATCGAGATTGACGTCGGGATTCGTCGACGTGTCGCGCTTCTGCTTGCGGCCGAGCCCCGAACGCCGCAACACGATCATCGCGACGATCGCGACCACCCCGCCGCACCGAACTGCACGTGCGGCGCGAAACCGGCCAGCTGCAGCAGCCCGCCCGCGAGAAAGCCGAGCGCGATCATCAGCAGGTAGAACGTGCCCGTCAGCAACTCGGCCACGACCAGCACGCCCACCGCGACCCACCAGAACAGATGCCCCGACATCATTGCGGTCTCCAGAAAAACATCTCCCACGTTCACTTGCGTGGCATGGAACCAGAATACGCGCTGAAGCGCTGTTCCGGATCGATTTGTTCGTGGCGCCCGAGAGAGCGGCCGGCACGCCTGGGGCAGCCCGGTTCGTACCGACAAACAAAAACACCCCGGTATCTACCGGGGTGTTTATAGCATGAACCTTGCAATTTGCCTTCACTGAAGGAGCAGCAGCGCCGCTCCTTCGTCGATGGCAAGTTACCGACCGTTACTTCCGGTTGGCGAGCGCCTGCCACGTATCGATGATCGTGTCGGGGTTCAGCGAGATCGACACGATGCCTTCGTCCGTCAGCCATTGCGCGAAGTCCGGATGATCGGACGGGCCCTGGCCGCAGATGCCGACGTACTTGCCCATCTTGCGGCAGGTATCGATCGCGCGCTTCAGCAGGAACTTGACGGCCGGGTCGCGTTCGTCGAAGTCGACAGCCAGCAATTCCATGCCCGAATCGCGGTCGAGGCCGAGCGTGAGCTGCGTGAGGTCGTTCGAGCCGATCGAGAAACCGTCGAAGAACTGCAGGAAATCTTCGGCGAGGATCGCGTTGGTCGGGACTTCGCACATCATCACGAGGCGCAGGCCGTTTTCGCCGCGCTTCAGGCCGAACTTCTCGAGCAGGCCGACGACACGCTCCGCCTGCTTCACGGTCCGCACGAACGGCACCATGATCTCGACGTTGGTCAGGCCCATCTCGTCGCGCACGCGCTTCAGTGCACGGCACTCCATCTCGAACGCCTGCGCGAAGTCTTCAGCGATGTAACGCGACGCGCCGCGGAAGCCCAGCATCGGGTTTTCCTCGTCCGGCTCGTAACGCGAACCGCCGATCAGCTTCTTGTACTCGTTCGACTTGAAGTCGGACAGACGCACGATCACGGGCTTCGGATAGAACGCCGCCGCGATCGTCGCGACACCTTCCGTCAGCTTGTCGACGTAGAACTGACGCGGCGATGCGTGACCGCGCGCGACGCTCTCGACGGCCTTCTTCAGATCCTGGTCGATGTTCGGGTACTCGAGGATCGCCTTCGGGTGAACGCCGATGTTGTTGTTGATGATGAACTCGAGACGCGCGAGACCCACGCCGCCGTTCGGCAGTTGCGAGAAGTCGAACGCGAGCTGCGGGTTGCCGACGTTCATCATGATCTTGACCGGGATTTCCGGCAGTTCGCCGCGCTGCACTTCCGTGACTTCCGTCTCGAGCAGGCCGTCGTAGATCTTGCCTTCGTCGCCTTCCGCGCACGACACGGTGACGAGCGCGCCGTCCTTCAGGATGTCGGTCGCGTCGCCGCAGCCGACGACTGCCGGCACGCCGAGTTCACGCGCGATAATCGCCGCGTGGCAGGTCCGGCCGCCACGGTTCGTGACGATCGCGGCTGCACGCTTCATCACCGGCTCCCAGTTCGGGTCGGTCATGTCGGCCACCAGCACGTCGCCCGGCTGCACGCGTTCCATTTCCGACGGATCCTGGATCACGCGCACGGGGCCCGCACCGATCTTCTGGCCGATCGCACGGCCCGTTGCCAGCACCTGCGACTGGCCCTTCAGCTTGAAGCGCTGCTCGGCCTTGCCGCTCGCCTGGCTCTTCACGGTTTCCGGGCGTGCCTGCAGGATGAAGATCTTGCCGTCGCGGCCGTCCTTGCCCCACTCGATGTCCATCGGACGCTGGTAGTGCTTCTCGATGATGACCGCGTACTTCGCCAGCTCGATCACGTCCTCGTCGGTGATCGAGTAGCGGTTGCGCTGCTCGTGCGGCACGTCGACCGTCTTCACGCGGCCCGGCTCGCCCGGCTGCGTGAATTCCATCTTGATCAGCTTCGAGCCGATCGAGCGGCGGATGATCGGGTACTTGTCCTGGGCGAGCGTCGTCTTGAACACGTAGAACTCGTCCGGGTTCACTGCGCCCTGCACGACGGTTTCGCCCAGGCCGTAGCTCGACGTGATGAACACGGCGTCCTTGAAGCCCGATTCGGTGTCGATCGTGAACATCACGCCGGCCGCGCCGACGTCCGAGCGGACCATGCGCTGCACGCCGGCCGACAGGGCGACTTCCGCGTGCGTGAAGCCCTTGTGCACGCGATACGAGATCGCGCGGTCGTTGTACAGCGACGCGAACACGTGCTTCATGCGGTCGAGCACGTCCTCGATACCGACGACGTTCAGGTACGACTCCTGCTGGCCGGCGAACGATGCGTCGGGCAGGTCTTCCGCGGTAGCGGACGAACGCACGGCGAACGACAGCTCGCCCGGCGAGCTGTTCTTCAGGATGTCGAACTGCTCACGGATTTCCTGCTCGAGACGTGCCTGCAGCGGCGCATCGACGATCCACTTGCGGATTTCGGCGCCGGCTTCGGCGAGCGCCTTCACGTCGTCGATGTCGAGCGACTCGAGACGCTTGGCGATGCGGTCGGTAAGGTCGTTGTGCTTGAGGAAATCGCGGAACGCGAGCGCGGTCGTGGCGAAACCGGTGGGTACGCGAACGCCTGCTTCGGAAAGCTGGCTGATCATTTCGCCCAGCGACGCATTCTTGCCGCCGACGATCTCCACATCGGTCATCCGCAACTGCTCGAACGGAATTACATACGCCTGGTCCTTTGCGACGTTTGCTGCGTTAGTCATACAAGCCCCTAAGTGTGAAAAAAATGCTCGATTGCGCAAGTGGGCTTGGACGCGGGCGCTTGCAAAAAGGCGCGGCGCGTCTTGCGCAACCTGTTGGAGAAACAATCGCAGCGGCGGATTATCTTCCGACCCGATTTGCAAAAATCCCGGCAGAAGGGCGATATTTTCAGACAAATCGCCAAACTTGCCGGGAATTTTGGAATCGAGCGGAGAACCCCGGGGCGCCGTTCGCGCCCTGCCCCCGCAATTGCTTATCCAACAGGTTGCCGCTATTCTACCGTGCCGGCTGCCGGATGTGGCGCGACCTTGTCACTGCGTCTGGAGGCGAACCTCCAGCCGCCCGCGCAACCGCCCTTCACGCTCGACGCCCAGATTCATGCTGCCTACCGTATTCATCGTCTCCGACGGCACCGGGATCACTGCCGAAACCTTCGCGCATTCGATCCTCTCCCAGTTCGACCAGAAATTCCGCCTCGTGCGCGTGCCGTTCGTCGATTCGCTCGACAAGGCCTATGCGACCGTCGAGAAGATCAACGAGGCCGCCGTGCACGACGGCCGCCGCGCGATCGTGTTCACGACGCTCGTCGACAGCGAGTCGAACGACATCGTCAAGCGCTCGAACGCGCTCGTGCTCGACATGTTCCAGCGCTTCGTCGAACCGCTCGAGCAGGAACTGGAGCTCAAGTCGAGCCACGCGATGGGCCGCGGCCACCAGAACGCGGACACCGAGGAATACAAGACCCGGATCGAGGCGATCAACTTCTCGCTCGCACACGATGACGGCCAGTCGAACCGCAACCTGTCGGAAGCCGACGTGATCCTCGTCGGCGTGTCGCGCAGCGGCAAGACGCCGACGAGCCTGTATCTCGCGATGCAGTACGGCGTGAAGGCGGCAAACTATCCGCTGATTCCGGAGGATTTCGAGCGCGGCAAGCTGCCGTCGGCGCTGTCGCCGTACAGCGAGAAGCTGTTCGGGCTGTCGATCGACCCGCAGCGCCTGTCCGAGATCCGCAACGAGCGCCGGCCGGGCAGCAAGTACGCGGCGCCCGAGAACTGCCGCTACGAGATCAACGAAGCCGAAGCGATGATGCGCCGCGAGGGGATCAAGTGGCTGTCGTCGACGCACAAGTCGATCGAGGAAATCGCGACGACGATCCTGCAGGAAATCCGCCTCGACCGGCAGTCGTATTGAGCCTGAGCGCTGGTGCGCTCGCGGCCGCCTGGCCGCCGCCGGATACAACAAGGCCGCGTCGAACGCGGCCTTTTTCAATGGTGCGAACCAAGCACGGGGGCGGCGTCACCCACGCCGCTGCTGGCGCACCTGCTCGAACAGGCAGACCGCGGCCGCGGCCGCGACGTTCAGCGACTCCATCCCGCCCGGCTGCGGGATCGTCACGCGATGCGTGGCCGCGTCACGCCAGAACGCCGATACCCCGGCACCCTCGTTGCCGAACACCCATGCAACGGGCCCCGACAGGTCACAGTCGTAGACCGCCTGCGCGCCGTGCGAATCGGTCAGCGCGACCGGCACGTCGAGACGCGCGGCGAGCGCACCGGCTTCGACATCTTCGTGGATCGACAGCAGGAAATGCGCGCCCATGCCCGAGCGCAGCACCTTCGACGACCATGCGTACGCGGTACCCGGCGCACAGAACACGTGGCGCACGCCGGCGGCCGCCGCACTGCGCAGGATCGAGCCGACGTTGCCGGCGTCCTGCACGCCGTCGAGCACGACCGACGACTGCGTCACGCGCTCGGGCAGCGGCTGTGCCGGCCGGTCGACGAGCAGCAGGAAGCCGACGCCGTTGACCACGTTCGACAACTGCCCGAACAACGCATCGGGCAGCGTGACGATCCGTTGTGAATCGATGCGCGCGACGATCGCCTGGGCCTCGGCGTGGCCGAGCGCGCCTTCGGTCGTGACGCACAGCTCGGGCGTCGCGCCCGTGTCGAGGTACGCGCTCGCGAGATGGAATCCTTCGAGCAGCGCCTGGCCGCCGCGGCGCTGATGGGACGTCGAACCCGCGAGCGCCTTCAGGCGCTTGTACAGCGGGTTGTCGCGGGAAGTAATGCTTTTCATCGAATCAGGTCGAGTGCCGCACGAACCGGCGCGAACGACCGCCGATGGGCTTCGCACGGGCCGTGCTCGCGCAGGGCGGCAAGGTGTTTCACGGTGCCGTAGCCCGCATGCACGTTGAAGCCGTACACGGGGAAACGCTCGTGCAGGTCGACGAGCATGCGGTCACGGGAGACCTTCGCGAGAATCGACGCGGCCGAGATGCTCGGCACGAGCGCATCGCCACTGACGATCGCCTCGGCACGCACCGTCAGCGTCGGGCAACGGTTGCCGTCGATCTGCGCAAGCGTCGGCAGGATCGACAGGCCCTCGACCGCGCGCTTCATCGCGAGCATCGTCGCGTGCAGGATGTTCAGCGTGTCGATCTCGTCGACGCTCGCCGATGCAACGCAATACGACAGCGAGCGCGCGACGATCAGCTCGTACAGCGCATCGCGCTTCTTCGCGGACAGCGCCTTCGAATCGTCGAGCCCGTCGATCGGCTGCGCCGGATCGAGAATCACCGCGGCGGCCACCACCGGCCCCGCGAGCGGGCCGCGGCCCGCTTCGTCGACGCCGCAGACGATCTCGTCGGGACGGCTGAAATCGAAACCGCCCTGCACGTCGCTCGACGCACGGCGGCGTGGTGCACGTACTGCGGTCATGCGCGCCCCTTGCGTTGTTCGAGCACGCGCACGACCGCTTCGGCCGCCTTCGCAGCCGTGTTCTGCCGCAGCGAAAGATGCATTTCGGTAAAGACTTCGGTCAGCGTGCGACGGTTCGCGTCGTCGCGCAGCTGCGTGAGCGTCGCATCGGCAAGCGCCTCGGGCGTCGCGAAATGCTGCAGCAGCTCGGGCACGACGAAGCGCCCCGCCAGGATGTTCGGCAAGCCGACGTACGGCAGGTAACCCTGCCGCCGCATGATCTGCCCGGTCAGCCAGGGCACCTTGTATGAGATCACCATCGGCTTCTTCAGCAGCGCGGCTTCCAGCGTGACCGTGCCGCTCTTCACGAGGATCGCGTCGGCAGCCGTCATCGCAACCTGCGAGCGGCCGTCGGTGATCGTCAGCGCGAGCTGCGGATGGGCATCGACGAGCGGTTGCAGCAGCGCGCGCAGCGCGGGCGTGGCCGCCGGCATCACGAACCGTACGCCGGGCTCGCGCTGCTGCATCAGCGCCATTGCCGCGAAGAACGTCGGGCCGATCAGTGCGATTTCCGAGCGCCGGCTGCCCGGCAACACGGCGATCACCGGGCCGTCGGCCGGCAATCCGAGCGCGATGCGCGCGCCGTGCGTGTCGGGCTCGAGCGGAATCTCGTCGGCGAGCGGATGGCCGACGTAGGTCGACGCAACGCCTGCCTTGTCGAGAATCGCCGGTTCGAACGGAAACAGGCACAGCATGTGATCGACGGACTTCGCGATCTTCTTGATCCGGCCGCCGCGCCATGCCCAGATCGACGGGCACACGAAGTGGATCGACGGGATGCCCGCGTCGCGCGCCGCCTGTTCGACGTTGAAGTTGAAATCGGGCGCATCGACGCCGATGAACGCGTCCGGCCGCTCGGCGAGCAACTGGCGCTTCAGCTCGCCGCGAATCCGCAGGATCTCGGGAATCTGGCCCAACGCCTCGACATAGCCGCGCACGGTCAGCTTGTCCATCTGCCAGTGCGAGTCGAAGCCGTGTGCGATCATTCGCGGGCCGCCGATCCCGTAGTACTGGGCCGATTCCGGCAGCCGCTCGCGCAGCCCGCCGAGCAGCGACGCGCCGAGCAGGTCGCCCGACGGTTCGCCGGCCACCATCGCGAGCCGGAGCTGAGTGGTCGGAAGCGGCATCGCTTAGCGGATGATGCCGCGTTGCGACGCGTCGATGAACTCGACGAGCGCCTTCACGGGTGCGTCGCCGTCGCCGCCCGCCGCCGCCAGCTCACGCAACTGCACTTTCGCTTCCTCGAGCGACAGGCCGTTCTTGTACAGCAGGCGGTACGCGCTGCGCAGCGCGGAGATCGCGTCGGGCGAGAAACCGCGCCGGCGCAGCCCTTCGACGTTGATCCCGTGCGGTTCGGCCTTGTTGCCTGCCGCGATCACGAACGGCGGAATGTCCTGCACGAGCGCCGATGCGCCGCCCAGCATCGAGTGCGCGCCGATGCGCACGAACTGGTGGACGCCCGACATCCCGCCGACGATCGCCCAGTCGCCGATCTCGACGTGGCCTGCCATCTGCGCGTTGCTCGACAGGATCACGTGGCTGCCGACCGTGCAGTCGTGACCGATGTGCACATAGGCCATGATCCAGTTGTCGTCACCGAGCGTCGTCACGCCGCCGTCCTGCACGGTGCCCGTGTGGATCGTCGTGAATTCGCGGATCGTGTTGCGGCTGCCGATCACGAGCTTCGTCGGCTCGTCCTTGTACTTCATGTCCTGCGGACGACCACCGACCGACGCGTAATGGCCGATGCGGTTGTCCTCGCCGAGCGTCGTATGGCCTTCGATCACGCTGTGCGAGCCGATCGTCGTACGCGCGCCGATCGTGACGTGCGGACCGACGATCGCGTACGGGCCGATCTCGACCGATTCGTCGATCTGCGCGCCCGGTTCGACAATCGCGGTGGGATGAATCCTGGTCATGCGCCGTTGCCTCTCGATGTGATGTGTCGCGTTGCGTTGCCTGTCCGTGCCGCGTCGCTCAGGGCGCCACGTCGGTCGTCTTGACCGTGCACATCAGTTCGGCTTCCGCCGCCACCTTGCCGTCCACTTCCGCCACCGCCTTGAACTTCCAGATACCGCGGATGTAGCGTTCGAACGTCACGTTCAGAATCAGTTGGTCGCCCGGCTCGACCGGACGCTTGAAGCGCGCGCCGTCGATCCCGACGAAGTAGTACAGCGTGTTCTCCGGATCCTTCGGCTGCTCTTCCGAGAAGGTCAGCAGCGCCGCAGCCTGCGCGAGCGCCTCGAGGATCAGCACGCCCGGCATCACCGGCCGCTTCGGGAAATGCCCCTGGAAGTACGGCTCGTTGATCGACACGTTCTTCAGCGCTTTGATGCCCTTGTGCGGTTCGAGTTCGAGCACGCGATCGACGAGCAGAATCGGGTAGCGATGCGGCAGCAGCGTGAGGATCTTGTGGATGTCGAGATTGATTTTTTCAGTGCTCATGATGGTTCGTCTCACGCAGAGGCTGCGCGGTGGTGATGCAAAGGCTGAAGCGGGCCGTCGTGCGGCCCAGTCTGGCAAACCGGGCCGGTTGCGCTGGCCGTACCCGGTTCGAGGTCTCGCATGATGCGCTCAGGCGTCCGTGCCGCCCTGGGCGGCGAGCGCGGCTTCGAGCGCCTTGATGCGCTCGCGCAGCTTGTCGAGGTTGCGCACGAGCGCGGCGCTCTTGTTCCACTCGCCGTGGTCGACGGCCGGGAACGCGCTGGTATAAATGCCGGCCTTCGGCAGCGACTTCGATACGCCCGATTTCGCGGTGATGATGACATAGTCGCCGAGCGTCACGTGGCCGGCGATCCCGGCCGCGCCGCCGATCATGCAGTGGCGGCCGATCGTCGTGCTGCCCGCGATCCCGGCGCTGCCGGCGATCACCGTGTAGGCGCCGATCCGGCAGTTGTGGCCGATCTGCACCTGGTTGTCGATCTTCACGCATTCGTCGATGACGGTATCCGCCATCGCGCCGCGGTCGATCGTCGTGTTCGCGCCGATCTCGACGTCCGGGCCGATCGTGACACCGCCGACCTGCGGGATCTTGACCCAGCTGCCGGTGCGCGCGTCGCCGTCGCCGACGAAATCCGGCGCGAAGCCGAAGCCGTCGGAGCCGATCACGGCGCCCGCATGAATGATCGCGCGCGGGCCGACCTTGCAGCCGTGGTACACCGACGCGTTCGGGTACAGGTGCGAGCCCGCGCCGATCGTCGTGCCGCGGCCGATGAACACGTTCGCGTCGAGCTGCACGCCGTCTTCGATCACCGCGCCGGCCTCGACCGTCACGTGCGGGCCGATCACCGCGCTCGCGGCGACCTGCGCGGCCGGATCGATCGTCGCGCTCGGATGCACGCCGGCCGCGCGCGGCGGCGTGGCGAGATCGATGAACATCTGCGCGACGCGCGCGAAGTACGCGTACGGATTCGGCGTCACGATGAAGTTGCGGCCGCTTGCGGCCGCGCCCAGCTTTTCCAGATCCTTCGGCGCGATCAGCACCGCGCCGGCGCGGGTCGTCTCGACCTGCGACAGGTACTTCGGGTTCGCGAGGAACGCGAGTTGCTGCGGGCCTGCCTGGTCGAGCGGCGCGAGGCCGCCGACCGTGCACTGTGCGTCGCCGGCGATCTCGCCGCCGAACCGCTTTACGAGTGCCTCAAGCGTCAATGCCATTCGTCGTCTGCTCCGTTCAGTTCGCCGAGCCGGACGCGAGCGCCTTGAGCACCTTGTCGGTGATGTCGATGCGCGGGCTGACGTACACGGCTTCCTGCACGATCAGGTCGTAATTCTGCTGCTCGGCGATCTGCTTGATGACCTTGTTCGCCCGCTCGAGCACGGCCGCCAGCTCCTCGTTGCGTCGCTGGTTCAGGTCTTCGCGGAACTCGCGCTGCTTGCGCTGGAAGTCGGTATCGAGCTGGGCGAGATCACGCTGCTTCTGCGCGCGGTCGGCCGCCGACAGCGACGCGCCGTTCTTGTCCAGCGAATCGGACATCGACTTCAGGCGCGCCGCCAGATCCTGCAGATCCTTGTCGCGCTTCGCAAACTCGGCTTCGAGCTTCGTCTGCGCCGCCTTCGCGGGCACCGACTCGCGCAGGATCCGATCCGAATTGACCGCCGCGATGCGGGCGACGTCCTGTGCGTGCGCCGTTGCCGCGCCCAAGGCCAGCGCAACGGTCAGCGCGCACATCACTCGTTTCGAAAACTTACCGGTTAGCAAAATTACCCTCTCGTTGCTGTTGTCATGCGTTCGATCAGAACGCCGTTCCGATCTGGAACTGGAATTTCTGGTACTGGTCGCCTTCGTGCTTCTGCAGCGGGAAGCCGAGGCTCAGCTTCAGCGGGCCGATCGGCGAGATCCACGCGAGACCCACACCATAGCCGTAACGCAGGCCGTTGGCGCCCGTACTCGTACCGCCCGGCGCGTTGCCCCATACGTTACCGCCGTCGAGGAACGTGAACACGCGCAGCGTGCGGTCGTAGCCCGTGCCCGGCAGCGGGAACGTCAGTTCGATGTTGCCGACGACCATCTTCGAACCGCCGATCGGGTCGTTCGTCTTCGTGTCGCGCGGGCCCAGCGAGCTCGGCTCGTAGCCACGCACGGAGCCGATACCGCCCGCGTAGTAGTTCTTGAAGATCGGGTACGGGTTGCCGATACCGTTACCGTAGCCGCCTTGCAGGTTCAGGCCCAGGATGAAGCCGCGCGAGAACGAATAGTAGTACTGGGCCTGCAGGTCGGCCTTGTAGTACTGGATCTTGCCGACCGGCACGCCGTACTCCATGTTCGCCTGCGTGAAGTAGCCGCGGCTCGGAATCAGCGCGCTGTCACGCGCGTCGCGCGACCACGCGACCGTCAGCGGCACCGTGTTCGACACGCGGCCGAACTGGTTCACGTAATCCTGGTAGCTCTGCGGCGTGTTCGAATCGACGTCGAGACGGTTCTGCTCGAAGCCCGCGCCGAAGTAGACGGTGTCGACTTCCGAGAACGGGATGCCGAACTTCAGGTTGCCGCCCGCGCTGATGATCCGGAAGCTCGAGCTCGTCGAATAGTAGAGCGGCTGGTACGTGCGGTAGTAGACGTCCGTGATCCGCTTGATGCCGTCGACCGTGAAGTACGGGTCGACCTGCGTGACGGTCAGCGTACGGTAGCTCTTCGCGGTGTTGACGTTCACCGACAGGCTGGTACCCGAACCGAACACGTTGTCCTGCGACACGCCGGCCGACAGCACGACCTTGTCCGTCGACGAGAAGCCCGCGCCCAGCGTAATCGCGCCGGTGGGCTTTTCGTCGACCTTCACGTTCACGTCGACCTGGTCGTTCGTGCCTTCGACCGGCACCGTCGTCACGTCGACGTTGGTGAAGTAGCCGAGACGGTTCACGCGATCCTTCGACAGCGCGAGGCGGTTCGAATCGAACCACGAGCTTTCGAGCTGACGCATTTCGCGGCGCACCACTTCGTCGCGCGTGCGCGTGTTGCCGACGACGTTGATGCGGCGCACGTACACGCGGCGGCTCGGATCGACGACGAGGTTCAGGTTCACCTTGTGGTTCGCCTGGTCGATGTCCGGCTGCGCGTTGACGGTCGCGAATGCGTAGCCGTACTCACCGAGCTTGTCGACGATCGACTTGGTGGTCTGTTGCAGCTTTTCGGCCGAGAAGCGGTCGCCCGGCTTGATCTTGATCAGCTTGTTGAGTTCGGCTTCGCGATCGAGCAGGTTGCCCGACAGCTTGATGCCCGACACCGTGTACGGCTCGCCTTCGTGCAGCGTGACCGTCAGGTACATGTCCTTCTTGTCGGGCGAGATCGACACCTGGGTCGAATCGATGTTGAACTCGAGATAGCCGCGGTTCAGGTAGTACGAGCGCACCGCCTCGAGGTCGCCCGTGAGCTTTTCCTTCGAGTACAGGTCGTTCTTCGTGTACCAGGAGAACCAGTTCGGCGTCGACAGCTGCATTTCGTCGCGCAGCGTGCTGGTGCTGAACGCCTTGTTGCCGATGAAGTTGATCTGGCGGATCTTCGCGCTCGGGCCTTCGGCCACCGCGAACAGGATCGACACGCGGTTCGCGTCGACCGGCGTGATCGTCGTCTTGACCTCGGCCGCGTAGAAGCCGCGCGTGAGGTACTGGCGCTTGAGCTCCTGCTCCGCCTTGTCGACGAGCGCCTTGTCGTAGTAGCGGCCGTCGGCGAGGCCGACTGCGCGCAGCGCCTTCGTCAGGTTGTCCTTGTCGAATTCCTTCGTGCCGGTGAAGTCGATCGACGCGATGGCCGGACGCTCCTGCACCTGCACGATCACGACGTTGCCCTGCGTGGCGATGCGTACGTCGTTGAAGAAGCCCGTCGCGTACAGCGCGCGGATTGCTTCGGATGCCTTGTCGTCCGTGAAGGTATCGCCCTGCTTGATCGGCAGGTAGGCGAACACCGAACCCGCTTCGACGCGCTGCAGCCCCTCGATCTTGATGTCTTGCACCACGAACGGTGCCGCTGCATGGGCCGCGAGGCCGTGCGCGGCGAGCGCGGCCGCTGCAACTGTCTTAGGTACAAAGCGATGAGGTTTGAACAACATGCATCCCCAATATTTAGCTGCATCAAATCAGGCGGCTGCCCAGCGGCCGCCGCCTGACGCTTCAGAAATGGATTAACCGAGCCAGATCGTTGAACAGCGCGATCGCCGACAATGCGACGATGCAGATCAACCCGGCTCTTTGCAGAATCAGCTGCCAGCGCTCCGAGACGGCTTTCCCGGTCGCGGCTTCAACCGCATAATATAACAGATGCCCCCCGTCCAAAACGGGAATCGGCAACAAGTTCAGGACGCCAAGGCTAATGCTGACAAGGGCGAGGAAGGACAGGAACGCCGACGGACCGAGCCGCGCACTCTTGCCCGCGTAGTCCGCGATCGTCACCGGGCCGGACAGGTTCTTCAGCGACGCGTTGCCCGTGATCATGCGCCCGAACATCTTCAGCGAGTACACGGAGATGTCCCACGTCCGGTGCGCGCCAAGCTGCAGGCTCTCGATCGGCCCGTATCGCACGTCGACGGACGGCGCATGCATCGACAGCGCCGCGCCGATCCGGCCGACCTCCTGCCCAGATTCGTCGTCGCGCTGCACCTGCGGCACGATCGACACCGTCCGCGCGGCGCCGTCACGCTCGATCTGCAGGTCGAGCGGCTTGCCCGCATGGTGTTTCACGAAATCGATGAAGCGCGACGCGCCGCCGATCGGCTTGCCGTCGAGCGCGACCAGCTTGTCGCCGGGCTTCAGGCCCGCCTGCTCCGCCGCGCTGCCGGGCTGGACGGACGCGACCGACAACGTCCCGCCGCCGGCCTCGAAGCCCAGATGGGCCATGAAATCGTCGTCGAGCTGACTTTCAGGAACATTGCGGAGATCGACGCGGAAATCGAACGTCGTGTTGCCGTCGCGTGCGCCGAGCACGATCTCGCGGTGATCGAACGCGGCCGCCAGCAGCTTCCAGCGCAGGTCCGACCAGGACCGCACCGGCTCGGCCTCGCCGCCCTGCGCGTTGCGGATCGACACGACCTTCTCGCTGCCGTCGAAGCCCGCGCGCGCCGCCACCGTGCCGGTGGCTGGCGGTGCGACGATCGCGGCCGGCTCGGTTACGCCGGTGGCGAATACGACGGAAAACAGCACGATTGCCAACAGGAAATTGGCAATCGGCCCGGCCGCGACGATTGCGATGCGCTTGTAGACGGATTGCCGGTTGAAGGCCTGGCCGAGTTCCTCGGGCGGGATGCCGGGGCCGGGATCACGCTCGTCGAGCATCTTCACGTAGCCGCCGAGCGGCAGTGCCGACAGCGTCCACTCGGTGCCCGTCCTGCGGCTAACCCAGCGCGCGACGGGCTGGCCGAAGCCGATCGAGAAACGCAGCACCTTCACGCCGCACCAGCGCGCGACGCGATAGTGTCCGTACTCATGCACGACGACCAGCACCCCGATCGCCACCGCAAACGCGATCAGTTCGACCAGCACGTTCATGAGCACCCCATTCAGACAGTACGCTCCACGCGTGGCGCAGGCGCTTTCGCAATGATTTCGGCGGCGAGGCGGCGTGCCTCGGCATCCGCCGCCAGGACATCCTCGAGCCCGTCGGGCGTGCGGTTCGGCAGCGTGTTGAGCACGGCGTCGACCGTCGCCGCAATCGCCATGAAGCCGATGCGGCGCTCGAGAAACGCTTCGACCGCGACTTCGTTCGCCGCGTTCAATGCGGCGCTCGCGATGCCGCCTTCGTCAAGCGCCTTCAGCGCGAGCGCGAGGCACGGGAAGCGCGCGTAGTCGGGCTTCTCGAACGACAGCTGGGCGATCTGCGCGAGATCGAGCTGCTCGACACCCGCATCGACACGCTCGGGGAACGCGAGCGCGTGCGCGATCGGCGTGCGCATGTCGGGGTTGCCGAGCTGGGCGAGCACCGAGCCGTCGCGATACGACACGAGCGAATGGATCACGCTCTGCGGGTGGATCAGCACGTCGATGCGCTCGCCCGGCAGCCCGAAGATCCAGTGCGCCTCGATCACCTCGAGGCCCTTGTTCATCATCGTCGCGGAATCGACCGAAATCTTGCGGCCCATCACCCAGTTCGGGTGCTTGCACGCTTCGTCCGGCGTCACGTCGACGAGCGTGGCCGGTTCGCGCGTGCGGAACGGGCCGCCCGATGCGGTCAGGATGATCTTCGAGATCCCGCCGTGCTCGGCCGCGTCGCGCGGCATGCACTGGAAGATCGCGTTGTGTTCGCTGTCGACCGGCAGCAGGATCGCGCCATGGTCGCGCACGGCGTCCATGAAAATCGCGCCCGACATCACCAGCGCCTCCTTGTTCGCGAGCAGGATGCGCTTGCCGGCGCGCGCGGCCGCGAGGCTCGGCGCCATGCCGGCCGCTCCGACGATCGCCGCGACCACCGTGTCGCAGCCATCGCTCTTCGACACGTCGACGAGCGCCTGCGGCCCGTACAGCACGGTCGTCTTGCTGCCCGCCGCGCGCAGTTTCGCGTCGACGTGCGCGGCCGTCTCGGCATCGCCGACCACCGCCACCTCGGGCGCGAAGCGCAGGCATTGCTCGACGAGCTTGTCGCCGTTGCGGTGTGCGGTCAGCGCATAGACCGAGAAGCGCTCGGGATGACGCGCGACCACGTCGAGCGTGCTGTCTCCGATCGAGCCCGTGGAACCGAGCAATGTCAGGCGATTTTGCATAACAGAATTAGTGGTTTAACCAAGCAGCAGCATCGCGAGCGGCAGCACCGGCAGCAGCGCGTCGACACGGTCGAGCACGCCGCCATGGCCCGGCAGCAGTCCGCTCGAATCCTTCACGCCCGCCTGCCGCTTCAGCAACGACTCGAACAGGTCGCCGATCACGCTGTATGCGACCAGCAGCGTCAGTGCGGCCCATGCGCCGGGCATCCCGTAGCGCACGGCGAACGCGGAAAGCAGGGTCGGCTCGAACGCATGCGCGGCCATCGCGACACCGGCGACGACCATCACGGCGAGCCAGCCACCGATCGCGCCTTCCCAGCTCTTGCCGGGGCTGATCGTGATGGCCAGTTTACGCTTTCCGAAGGCCTTGCCCGCGAAGTATGCGCCGATATCGGCAAGCCAGACGACCAGAAGCAGCGACAGCACGAACGGCACGCCCTGCGCGCGCGCCGCGACGAGCGCATGCCAGCAGGCCGCAAAGACCACGAGCCCGGCCGCCAGCAGGAACGGCCGCCATACGCCGCCCGCGAGCACCGGCTTGCGCCGCAGCGTGAACGGGCCGACCAGCAGCCAGAACACGCCGGCCGCCATGAAAAGGGGACGGGACGAAGCCGCACTGACGCCGAGCGGCGCCGTTGCCGCCAGCGCCAGCGCCGCGACGACCGCATAGACGACCGGGCCGGCGCCGCCGAGCTTGAGCAGGCGCGCCCATTCCCACGCGGCAAACACGAGCACGACGCCGATCAGCGCGCCGAACGCGGTGAGCGGCGCGAACAGCGTCACCGGCAGCAGCACCGCCAGCATCACGATCGCCGTGATCACACGGGTTTTCAGCATGAAAGGGAGTCGGCGTTCTGCGATTGCGGTTCGAGCTGTGCGCTCGTGCGGCCGAAACGGCGTTCGCGCTCCGTATACGACGCCATGGCGTCGGCCAGTGCCGCGCCGTCGAAATCCGGCCAGTATTTGTCGGTGAAATAGAATTCGGCGTACGCGAGCTGCCACAGCAGGAAGTTGCTGACGCGCTGCTCGCCACCGGTACGGATGAAGAGATCGGGCTCCGGCGCATAGGCCATCGCCAGGTGCGGCGCGAACGCGTCCTCGGTCACTTCGACCTCGCGACCCTCGCGCACGGCCTGCTCGACGAGCTTCTTCGTCGCCTGCAGGATGTCCCACCGGCCGCCGTAGTTGGCCGCGATGGTGAGCGTGAGACGGGTATTGCGCGCCGTCTTGGTTTCGGCGCGGCGAATCAGTTCGCGGATGCGCGGCTCGAAGCGGTCGAGATCGCCGACGACACGCAGGCGGATCCCGTTCGCGTGAAGCTTGCCGACCTCGCGCTCGAGCGCGGTGATGAAGAGGCGCATCAGGAACGACACTTCGTCGTTCGGACGGCGCCAGTTCTCCGAACTGAACGCGAACAGCGTCAGGTATTCGACGCCGGCGCGCGCGCAGCCTTCGACCACCGCCCGCACGGCATCGACGCCGCGGGTGTGCCCCGCGACGCGCGGCAAGCGGCGTTCGGTCGCCCAACGGCCGTTGCCGTCCATGATGATCGCGATGTGACGCGGCACGACGCCGACGTCAGGCACGCGAACGGTAGAGCTGGTATAGGTCATGGCCGTTGAGACAGTAATGCGGGAAGAAGGCGGCGCGCGAGGACGGTCGTCAGACCGTCATGATCTCGGCTTCCTTGCTCTGCACGAGCTTGTCGATTTCGGCAACGTGCTTGTCGGTCAGCTTCTGCACGTCGTCGCTTGCACGACGCTCGTCGTCTTCCGAGATTTCCTTGTCCTTCACGAGCTTCTTGAGCGCTTCGTTCGCGTCGCGGCGCAGGTTGCGGATCGCGACCTTGGCCGTTTCGCCTTCGCTCTTGACGACCTTGGTCAGCTCGCGGCGGCGCTCTTCCGTCAGCGCGGGCATCGGCACGCGGATCAGGTCGCCGGCGGTGGCCGGGTTCAGGCCCAGGTCGGCTTCGCGAATGGCCTTCTCGACCTTCGCGACCATGTTCTTTTCCCACGGCTGCACGCCGATCGTGCGCGCATCGACGAGCGTCAGGTTGGCGACCTGCGAGATCGGCACCATCGAGCCGTAGTAGTCGACCTGCACGTGATCGAGCAGACCGGTGTGTGCACGGCCCGTACGGATCTTTGCCAGATCGTTCTTGAACGCTTCGATCGAGCGCTGCATCTTTTGCTCGACGCCCTTCTTGGTATCAGCGACACTCATTTCAACCTCCGAACCTTCTAACCTTCAAAGAACACGGGCCCTGCCCGGCGCATCGGGTGCGCCGCGGCCGATGACCCGCATCCGCGGGAGTTTACACGTGGACGAGCGTACCTTCGTCCTCGCCCAGCACGATGCGCTTGAGCGCGCCCGGCTTGTTGATCGAAAACACGCGAATCGGCAGCTTCTGGTCGCGGCACAGCGCAAAGGCCGTCGCGTCCATCACCTGCAGGTTGCGGCTGATCGCCTCGTCGAAAGTGATCGTCGTGTAACGCGTGGCCGACGGATCCTTCTTCGGATCGGCAGAATATACGCCATCGACCTTGGTCGCCTTCAATACGACCTCGGCGCCCACCTCCGAACCGCGCAGCGCGGCGGCCGTGTCCGTCGTGAAGAACGGGTTGCCCGTACCGGCCGCGAAGATCACGACGCGGCCTTCCTCGAGCTGGCGGATCGCGCGGGGCCGGATGTACGGCTCGACGACCTGGTCCATCCGCAGCGCGGACTGCACACGCGCCTCGATGCCGGCGTGGCGCATCGCGTCCTGCAGCGCCAGCGCGTTCATCATCGTCGCGAGCATCCCCATGTAGTCCGCCGTCGCGCGATCCATGCCGGCCGCGCCACCCGCGACACCGCGGAAAATATTACCGCCACCGATCACGACCGCGAGCTGCGTACCGAGACGCACGACTTCGGCAATATCGGCCACCATCCGTTCGATCGTCGCGCGATTGATGCCGAAGGCATCGTCGCCCATCAGCGCTTCGCCGGAGAGTTTGAGGAGGACGCGTTTATAGGCATTGGACATAGGGGCTTCCGAGCGACGAGAGGATGACAACCACGAACTGTAGGGGCGAAATACTGATTCGGGCAAGCGCCGACGGTCGGACCGGGTTTCCCGGCCGGCCGGCGGCGGCGCCGACCGCGGCGGAGCGGACGCCCGCCGCGGATACTGCCTGACTGCTTACGGCTTACTGCTGCTTTGCTGCTGCGACTTGCGCGGCCACTTCGGCGGCGAAGTCGTCCTGACGCTTCTCGATGCCTTCGCCGACGACGAACAGTGCGAACTTCTGCACTGCGGCACCCGCTGCCTTCAGCATCTGCTCGATCGTCTGCTTGTCGTTCTTCACGAACGTCTGGTTCAGCAGCGACACTTCCTTCAGGTACTTCTGGACGCTACCGTCGACCATCTTCGCGACGATTTCAGCCGGCTTGCCCGATTCCGCAGCCTTCTGCTCGGCCACGCGGCGTTCCGTGTCGATCAGCTCCGCCGGGACGTCTGCCGACGACAGCGCGACCGGCTTCATGGCCGCGATGTGCATCGCGACGTCCTTGCCGACCTGCTCGTCCGCGCCCGTGTACTCGACGATCACGCCGATACGCGCGCCGTGCAGGTACGTTGCGATCTTGTTCGCGGTTTCGAAACGGACGAAACGGCGGATCGAGACGTTCTCGCCGATCTTGCCGACCAGTGCGAGGCGCACTGCGTCGACCGTCGAGCCTTCCAGCGGCAGCGCCGACAGCGCAGCCACGTCGGCCGGGTTTTGCGTCGCGACGAGCTCTGCAACCGTCTTCGAGAATGCGAGGAAGTCGTCGTTCTTCGCGACGAAGTCGGTTTCGCAGTTCAGTTCGACCAGCGAGCCTGCGTTGCCGCCGACGAACGATGCGACGACGCCTTCTGCCGTCACGCGCGATGCCGCCTTGCTCGCCTTGTTGCCGAGCTTGACGCGCAGCAGCTCTTCAGCCTTGGCCAGGTCGCCGTCGGCTTCCGTCAGCGCCTTCTTGCACTCCATCATCGGTGCGTCGGTCTTTGCGCGCAGTTCTGCCACCATGCTTGCGGTAATTGCCGCCATCATTCGCTCCTTGAGTCTGTATTCACAACGCCGCCCGCTTGGACGCGAACGGCCGAGATTCGTTTCCGGACCCGCACCCATTCGGCGCAATCAGGTCCGGCGCACAAGCTTAAAAAAAGGGGGCCTGTTGAGAGCCCCCTTTTTGCGCCGGCTCGGGGCCAGTTACGCGTTTTCCTCGACGTACTCGTCGTCGCCGCGTGCGGCCTGGACCACTTCGTTGACCGCGTTCGCACGGCCTTCGAGGATCGCGTCGGCCACGCCTTCAGCGTACAGCGCGACTGCCTTGCTCGAGTCGTCGTTACCCGGGATCACGTAATCCACACCTTCCGGCGAGTGGTTCGTATCGACCACGGCGATGACCGGCACGCCCAGCTTGTTCGCTTCGGTGACGGCAATCTTGTGGTAACCGACGTCGACGACGAAGATCGCGTCCGGAATGCCGCCCATGTCCTTCACGCCGCCGATCGACTTTTGCAGCTTGGCGATTTCGCGTTCGAACAGCAGCGCTTCCTTCTTGCTCATCTTTTCGAGCTCGCCTGCCTCGACTGCAGCTTCCATGTCCTTCAGGCGCTTGATCGACACCTTCAGCGTCTTGAAGTTGGTCATCATGCCGCCGAGCCAGCGTGCGTTGACGAACGGCATGCCTGCGCGCTGCGCTTCCTGGGCGATCGTGTCACGCGATTGACGCTTCGTGCCGACGAACAGGATCGTGCCGCGGTTCGCTGCCAGCTGGCGCACGTACTTCTGTGCGTCCGTGAACATCGGCAGCGTCTTTTCGAGGTTGATGATGTGAATCTTGTTGCGGTGACCGAAAATGAACGGAGCCATCTTCGGGTTCCAGAAGCGCGTCTGGTGACCGAAGTGGACACCCGCTTCCAGCATTTGGCGCATCGTAACTGCCATGTAAATTCTCCACGAGGGTTGGGTCTTAAGCCGGCCGCCGTACCGCCGCGCGATCCCACCCCGAAGGGCGCGAATTTCGCGCGGCCGGCACCCTGGTTGCGCCGGCTTGCGATTCGACACGTGCAAACGCCCGTGCCGCAAGCCTTACATCCGCGATCCCGCCCCAACATGGGGCAAGCTCGGCAATTGGATATCGACTTAGCCAAAGAGTATAGCACGCCGATTTGTCCGCTCTCAAGTCGCTCACCACTTTCGCTTGCCGCGCGGCAACCGGCCGGACAATCCGCGAAAACCCGCATCCGCACCGCCGGCAGGGGCTGCGACGCCTGCCAGAAGGTGCGATAATCCGTCAATTCACCGCATTCCAGGCATACCTCGATGGCTATTACGCTCAAAAACGAACACGATATCGCCGAGATGCGCGTCGCCTGCCGTCTCGCGAGCGAAGTGCTCGACTTCATCACGCCGCACGTCGTCGCGGGCGTCACGACCGCCGAACTCGACCGCCTCTGTCACGAGTTCATGCTCAACGAACAGGGCACGATCCCGGCGCCGCTGAACTACCAGCCGCCCGGCTATCCGCCGTACCCGAAAGCCACCTGCATTTCGGTCAACGACGTGATCTGCCACGGCATTCCGGGCGAGAAGGTGATCAAGAACGGCGATGCGCTGAACATCGACATCACCGTGATCAAGAACGGCTACTTCGGCGACACGAGCCGCATGTTCATCGTCGGCGAGGGTTCGATCCTCGCGAAGCGCCTCGTGCAGACCACCTACGAATGCATGTGGCTCGGCATCGACCAGGTCAAGCCGGGCGCGCACCTCGGCGACATCGGCTACGCGATCCAGAAGCACGCGGAAGCGCAGGGCTACAGCGTCGTGCGCGAATACTGCGGCCACGGCATCGGCACGGTGTTCCACGAAGATCCGCAGGTCGTTCACTATGGCCGCCCGGGCACCGGCATCGAACTGAAGGCCGGGATGATCTTCACGATCGAGCCGATGATCAACGCCGGCAAGCGCGACATTCGCACGATGCCCGACCAGTGGACGGTCAAGACGCGCGACCGCAGCCTGTCGGCGCAGTGGGAGCACACGGTGCTCGTCACCGAAACCGGCTACGAGGTGCTGACCGTGTCGGCCGGCACGCCGGCGCGCCCCGTGTTCGCACAACCGGCCGCCGCCGTCTGAGCGCCGTCGCGCCAGCCCGCCCCACCTTGCACCTGAACGGCCGCCCATGAGCGCTCACGCTGCCCCCCCGCCCGAAGCGCTGTCGCGGCGCGCCGAATTCAAGGCCGCCAAGACGGAGATGCTCGAGCGCTTTCGCCGCGCGGCGAACGTCGCGTCGCTGATGCACGCGCTGTCGAAACTCACCGACGAAGCGCTGAAGCGCGTGTGGGACGACTGCGGCCTGCCCGCGACGCTCGCGCTCGTCGCCGTCGGCGGCTACGGGCGCGGCGAGCTCGCGCCCTATTCCGACGTCGACATCCTCGTGCTGCTGCCCGATGCGCACGATCCGGCCCTCGACGGGCGCATCGAGCGCTTCATCGGCATGGCGTGGGATCTCGGCCTCGAGATCGGCAGCAGCGTGCGCACGGTCGCGCAGTGCATCGAGGAGGCGTCGCAGGACGTCACGGTGCAGACCTCGCTGCTGGAAGCACGCCGAATCGTCGGCAGCACCGCGCTGTTCGAGCGCTTCACGGTGCGCTACCGCGAGGCGCTCGACGCCCGCGCGTTCTTCACCGCGAAGGTGCTCGAGATGCGCCAGCGCCACGCGAAGTGCCAGGACACGCCGTACAGCCTCGAACCGAACGTGAAGGAAAGCCCCGGCGGGCTGCGCGACCTGCAGACAATCCTGTGGATCGCGCGCGCGGCCGGTTTCGGCAGCAGTTGGCGCGAACTCGACACGCGCGGCCTCATCACCGATCGTGAAGCGCGCGAGCTGCGCCGCAACGAAGGTTTCCTGAAAACGCTGCGCGCGCGGCTGCACGTGATCGCGGGCCGCCGCCAGGACATGCTCGTGTTCGACCTGCAGACGCAGGCCGCCGAGAGCTTCGGCTACCAGCCGACGCAGGCCAAGCGCGCGAGCGAACAGCTGATGCGCCGCTATTACTGGGCCGCGAAAGCCGTCACGCAGCTCGCCACGATCCTGATCCAGAACATCGAGGCGCAACTGTTCCCCGCGACGAGCGGCATCACGCGCGTGCTGTCGCCCGACCGCTTCGTCGAGAAGCAGGGCATGCTCGAGATCGTCGACGACGGCGTGTTCGAACGCCACCCCGACGCGATCCTCGAAGCATTCCTGTTGTACGAGACGACCCGCGGCGTGAAGGGCCTGTCCGCCCGCACGCTGCGCGCGCTGTACAACTCGCGCGAGATCATGAACAACACGTGGCGCCGCGATCCGCAGAACCGCGACACGTTCATGCGGATCCTTCAGCAACCCGAAGGGATCACGCACGCGTTCCGGTTGATGAACCAGACGAGCGTGCTCGGACGCTACCTGCTGAACTTCCGCCGCATCGTCGGCCAGATGCAGCACGACCTGTACCACGTGTACACGGTCGACCAGCACATCCTGATGGTGTTGCGCAACATCCGCCGCTTCGCGGTGGCCGAGCACGCGCACGAATATCCGTTCTGCAGCCAGTTGATCGGCAACTTCGAGCGCCCGTGGGTGCTGTATGTCGCCGCGCTGTTCCACGACATCGCGAAGGGTCGCGGCGGCGACCACTCGACGCTCGGGATGGCCGACGCACGGCGCTTCTGCCGCGAGCACGGCATCGCCGGCGACGATGCGGCGCTGATCGTGTGGCTCGTCCAGCATCACCTGACGATGAGCCAGGTCGCGCAAAAGCAGGACACGAGCGACCCTGAGGTCGTCAAGCGCTTCGCCGAAGTCGTCGGCAACGAGCGTTACCTCACCGCGCTGTACCTGCTGACCGTCGCCGATATCCGCGGCACGAGCCCGAAGGTATGGAACCTGACTCTTATACACAAGTGCGGCCGCACTAGTCTAGATTTAAATTAATTAAGAGCTCGCTTAGGCCACACGTTCAAGTGCAGCCACAGGATAAATTTGCACTGAGCCTGGGTGGGATTCGGACTCGACCGCATAGCCTTCAGGAGTGAGTTTTGTGCAATACCAACCGACGACTTGACCCTGCCAAGCGGCACCAGATTTCTTGCGTACGCGATCCCCTAAGCCAAAGGTGGCACTCAGGGGAAGCGCAAACTGCCCTGCAACGGGAGCGTTGGCTTCATCGCTACTTTGACCCATGTCGAATCCTTCTTGTGAATCTATTATGGCGACAAGCAAATCGAGCTCTGACTGCCTACCCCACAACAACTATCAGAAAGCACCAGCACAACGGCTGCCTAACTTTGTTTTAGGGCGACTGCCCTGCTGCGTAACATCGTTGCTGCTCCATAACATCAAACATCGACCCACGGCGTAACGCGCTTGCTGCTTGGATGCCCGAGGCATAGACTGTACAAAAAAACAGTCATAACAAGCCATGAAAACCGCCACTGCGCCGTTACCACCGCTGCGTTCGGTCAAGGTTCTGGACCAGTTGCGTGAGCGCATACGCTACTTGCATTACAGTTTACGAACCGAACAGGCTTATGTCAACTGGGTTCGTGCGAGCTCATCGATTTCGAACCCCGGCCACGATGCGTCCGGCGTAGAGGATCTGAAGATCAGCAGTTCAACCTGTTGATAGTACGTACTAAGCTCTCATGTTTCACGTACTAAGCTCTCATGTTTAACGTACTAAGCTCTCATGTTTAACGAACTAAACCCTCATGGCTAACGTACTAAGCTCTCATGGCTAACGTACTAAGCTCTCATGTTTCACGTACTAAGCTCTCATGTTTGAACAATAAAATTAATATAAATCAGCAACTTAAATAGCCTCTAAGGTTTTAAGTTTTATAAGAAAAAAAAGAATATATAAGGCTTTTAAAGCTTTTAAGGTTTAACGGTTGTGGACAACAAGCCAGGGATGTAACGCACTGAGAAGCCCTTAGAGCCTCTCAAAGCAATTTTGAGTGACACAGGAACACTTAACGGCTGACATGGGGGGGTACCTGCCTGTCAAATGGACGAAGCAGGGATTCTGCAAACCCTATGCTACTCCGTCAAGCCGTCAATTGTCTGATTCGTTACCAAATGCATTTAATCTTTCTGCGAATTGAGATGACGCCACTGGCTGGGCGTCATCCCGGTTTCCCGGGTAAACACCACCGAAAAATAGTTACTATCTTCAAAGCCACATTCGGTCGAAATATCACTGATTAACAGGCGGCTATGCTGGAGAAGATATTGCGCATGACACACTCTGACCTGTCGCAGATATTGATTGATGGTCATTCCAGTCTGCTGGCGAAATTGCTGACGCAAAACGCGCTCACTGCACGATGCCTCATCACAAAATTTATCCAGCGCAAAGGGACTTTTCAGGCTAGCCGCCAGCCGGGTAATCAGCTTATCCAGCAACGTTTCGCTGGATGTTGGCGGCAACGAATCACTGGTGTAACGATGGCGATTCAGCAACATCACCAACTGCCCGAACAGCAACTCAGCCATTTCGTTAGCAAACGGCACATGCTGACTACTTTCATGCTCAAGCTGACCGATAACCTGCCGCGCCTGCGCCATCCCCATGCTACCTAAGCGCCAGTGTGGTTGCCCTGCGCTGGCGTTAAATCCCGGAATCGCCCCCTGCCAGTCAAGATTCAGCTTCAGACGCTCCGGGCAATAAATAATATTCTGCAAAACCAGATCGTTAACGGAAGCGTAGGAGTGTTTATCGTCAGCATGAATGTAAAAGAGATCGCCACGGGTAATGCGATAAGGGCGATCGTTGAGTACATGCAGGCCATTACCGCGCCAGACAATCACCAGCTCACAAAAATCATGTGTATGTTCAGCAAAGACATCTTGCGGATAACGGTCAGCCACAGCGACTGCCTGCTGGTCGCTGGCAAAAAAATCATCTTTGAGAAGTTTTAACTGATGCGCCACCGTGGCTACCTCGGCCAGAGAACGAAGTTGATTATTCGCAATATGGCGTACAAATACGTTGAGAAGATTCGCGTTATTGCAGAAAGCCATCCCGTCCCTGGCGAATATCACGCGGTGACCAGTTAAACTCTCGGCGAAAAAGCGTCGAAAAGTGGTTACTGTCGCTGAATCCACAGCGATAGGCGATGTCAGTAACGCTGGCCTCGCTGTGGCGTAGCAGATGTCGGGCTTTCATCAGTCGCAGGCGGTTCAGGTATCGCTGAGGCGTCAGTCCCGTTTGCTGCTTAAGCTGCCGATGTAGCGTACGCAGTGAAAGAGAAAATTGATCCGCCACGGCATCCCAATTCACCTCATCGGCAAAATGGTCCTCCAGCCAGGCCAGAAGCAAGTTGAGACGTGATGCGCTGTTTTCCAGGTTCTCCTGCAAACTGCTTTTACGCAGCAAGAGCAGTAATTGCATAAACAAGATCTCGCGACTGGCGGTCGAGGGTAAATCATTTTCCCCTTCCTGCTGTTCCATCTGTGCAACCAGCTGTCGCACCTGCTGCAATACGCTGTGGTTAACGCGCCAGTGAGACGGATACTGCCCATCCAGCTCTTGTGGCAGCAACTGATTCAGCCCGGCGAGAAACTGAAATCGATCCGGCGAGCGATACAGCACATTGGTCAGACACAGATTATCGGTATGTTCATACAGATGCCGATCATGATCGCGTACGAAACAGACCGTGCCACCGGTGATGGTATAGGGCTGCCCATTAAACACATGAATACCCGTGCCATGTTCGACAATCACAATTTCATGAAAATCATGATGATGTTCAGGAAAATCCGCCTGCGGGAGCCGGGGTTCTATCGCCACGGACGCGTTACCAGACGGAAAAAAATCCACACTATGTAATACGGTCATACTGGCCTCCTGATGTCGTCAACACGGCGAAATAGTAATCACGAGGTCAGGTTCTTACCTTAAATTTTCGACGGAAAACCACGTAAAAAACGTCGATTTTTCAAGATACAGCGTGAATTTTCAGGAAATGCGGTGAGCATCACATCACCACAATTCAGCAAATTGTGAACATCATCACGTTCATCTTTCCCTGGTTGCCAATGGCCCATTTTCCTGTCAGTAACGAGAAGGTCGCGAATTCAGGCGCTTTTTAGACTGGTCGTAATGAAATTCAGCAGGATCACATATGGTGAGCAAGGGCGAGGAGCTGTTCACCGGGGTGGTGCCCATCCTGGTCGAGCTGGACGGCGACGTAAACGGCCACAAGTTCAGCGTGTCCGGCGAGGGCGAGGGCGATGCCACCTACGGCAAGCTGACCCTGAAGTTCATCTGCACCACCGGCAAGCTGCCCGTGCCCTGGCCCACCCTCGTGACCACCCTGACCTACGGCGTGCAGTGCTTCAGCCGCTACCCCGACCACATGAAGCAGCACGACTTCTTCAAGTCCGCCATGCCCGAAGGCTACGTCCAGGAGCGCACCATCTTCTTCAAGGACGACGGCAACTACAAGACCCGCGCCGAGGTGAAGTTCGAGGGCGACACCCTGGTGAACCGCATCGAGCTGAAGGGCATCGACTTCAAGGAGGACGGCAACATCCTGGGGCACAAGCTGGAGTACAACTACAACAGCCACAACGTCTATATCATGGCCGACAAGCAGAAGAACGGCATCAAGGTGAACTTCAAGATCCGCCACAACATCGAGGACGGCAGCGTGCAGCTCGCCGACCACTACCAGCAGAACACCCCCATCGGCGACGGCCCCGTGCTGCTGCCCGACAACCACTACCTGAGCACCCAGTCCGCCCTGAGCAAAGACCCCAACGAGAAGCGCGATCACATGGTCCTGCTGGAGTTCGTGACCGCCGCCGGGATCACTCTCGGCATGGACGAGCTGTACAAGTAAGGCCTAGGCGGCCAGATCTGATCAAGAGACAGGTATGGAACACGTGGAAGGGCAAGCTGCTCGAGGACCTCTACCGCATCACGCTCGCGGTGCTCGGTGGGGCCAGCCCCGACGCGCATTCCGAGCTGAAGTCGCGGCAGGAGCAGGCGCTCGCGCTGCTGCGTCTCGAGACCGTGCCCGACGACGCGCATCGCGCACTGTGGGATCAGCTCGATGTCGGCTTCTTCCTGCGTCACGACGCGGCCGACATCGCGTGGCAGACACGCGTGCTGTACCGGCACGTGAATGCCGAAACCGCGATCGTCCGCGCGCGGCCGTCGCCGATCGGCGACGCGCTGCAGGTGCTCGTGTACGTGAAGGATCGCCCCGACCTGTTCGCGGGCATCTGCGCGTATTTCGACCGCAACGGGCTGTCGGTGCTCGACGCACGCGTCAGCACGACGCGGCACGGCTATGCGCTCGACAACTTCATCGTCACGCAGACCGAACGTGACGTGCGGTATCGCGACATCGCGAATCTCGTCGAGCAGCAACTCGCGTCGCGGCTCACCGAAACCGCACCGCTGCCGGAGCCGTCCAAGGGCCGCCTGTCGAGGCTGTCCCGGACGTTTCCGATCACGCCGCGCGTCGACCTGCGGGCAGACGAGCGCGGCCAGTACTACATCCTGTCCGTGTCGGCCAACGACCGGCCGGGCCTTCTCTATTCGATCGCGCGCGTACTCGCCGAGCATCGGATCGGCGTCCACGCGGCGCGGATCAACACGCTCGGCGAACGCGTCGAGGACATCTTTCTGCTCGCGGGTGCCGGCCTGTCCGACAACCGCCTGCAGATCCAGCTCGAAACCGAATTGCTGCGTGCGATCGCAGTCTGAATGAATTCCAGCGTTTATGCGCACCAAATTAACCGTCAAGAATCCGAAGCCGGCGTCGCCGACCCGCGCCCCTGTCCGCTCCGGCAGCCTCGTCGCCCGCAAGGCGGTGCGTCCCGCTACGCCTCCCGCCGGCGACAAGCCGGCCCGGCCGAAGAAGGCGCCCCCGGCCGCCGCCGGCGAACGCACGTTCAAGCCGCGCGCTGCCGCGGGCGCCGAGCGCCCGGGCGCGGATCGCGCACCGGCCAAGCGTGCGCCGCGTGACGGCGGTGCGGAACGCGGCACGCGCGCCCCTTATCGCGACAACGCGTCAGGCGAAGGCGCGAAGCGCAGCTTCGGCGACCGTCGCACGTCGTCGGATCGTCCTCCGCGCCGCGATGACGACGCACGGCCGCGCCGTGCAGGTGGCGAAGGCGGCGCACGCGCACCGTATCGCGACAACGCATCCGGGGAAGGCGCGAAACGCAGCTTCAGCGACCGTCGCACGTCGTCGGATCGCCCGCCCCGCCGTGATGACGATGCACGGCCGCGCCGAGCAGGTGGCGAAGGCGGCGCACGCGCACCGTATCGCGACAACGCCGGCGGTGAAGGCGCGAAGCGCAGCTTCGGTGACCGTCGCACGTCGTCCGATCGTCCGCCCCGCCGTGATGACGATGCACGGCCGCGTCGCGCAGGTGGCGAAGGCGGCGCACGCGCACCGTATCGCGACAACGCATCCGGTGAAGGCGCGAAACGCAGCTTCGGTGACCGTCGCACGTCGTCGGATCGCCCGCCTCGCCGCGATGACGATGCGCGGCCGCGTCGCGCGGGTGGAGAAGGCGGTGAACGCGCACCGTATCGCGACAACGCAGGTGGTGAAGGTGCAAAACGCAGCTTCGGCGACCGTCGTACGTCTTCCGATCGCCCGCCCCGCCGCGATGACGACTCACGGCCGCGTCGTGCAGGTTCCAGTGAAGGCAACGCACGCGCACCGTATCGCGACAAGGCAGCCGGTGAAGGCGCGAAGCGCAGCTTCGGCGACCGCCGCACGTCGTCCGATCGCCCGCCGCGCCGTGATGACGATGCCCGCCCGCGCCGCGCAGGCGCCGACGACGGCAAGCGCCCGTCATATCGCGACAAGCCCGCCGGCGAAGGTGCGAAGCGCAGCTTCGGCGACCGCCCGGTCCGCCCCGCACGCGACGGCGAGCGTCGCTCGTTCGGCGCGGTCAAGACCGCGCAACCGGTCAAGCGCGCCGCCGCCGACGTCGACTACGGTGACGAATCGGGTCTGATGCGCCTGTCGAAACGGATGTCCGAGCTCGGCATGTGCTCGCGCCGCGAAGCCGACGAATGGATCGAAAAGGGCTGGGTCCTCGTCGACGGCAAACGCATCGACACGCTCGGCACCAAGGTGCGCGCGGACCAGAAGATCGAGATCGACGAACGCGCGAGCGCCGCGCAGGCAGCACAAGTCACGATCCTGCTGCACAAGCCGGTCGGCTACGTGTCCGGTCAGGCGGAAGACGGCTACGAGCCCGCGGCCGTGCTGATCACGCGCGCGAACCGCTGGAGCGGCGACCATTCGCCGGTGCGCTTCTCGCCGCAGCACCTGCACGCGCTCGCGCCGGCCGGCCGCCTGGACATCGATTCGACCGGCCTGCTCGTGCTGACGCAGAACGGCGTGATCGCGAAGCAGTTGATCGGCGAGCAATCGGACATCGACAAGGAGTACCTGGTGCGCGTGCGCTTCGGCGAACGGCTCATCGACATCGACCAGCACTTCCCTGCGGAATCGCTCGCGAAGCTGCGCCACGGCCTCGAGCTCGACGGCGTCGCGCTGAAGCCCGCGATGGTGAGCTGGCAGAACGGCGAGCAGTTGCGCTTCGTGCTGCGCGAAGGCAAGAAGCGCCAGATCCGTCGCATGTGCGAGCTGGTGGGCCTCGACGTGATCGGCCTGAAGCGCATCCGGATGGGCCGCGTGATGCTCGGCGCACTGCCGCAGGGTCAATGGCGCTATCTGTCCGCCGACGAGACGTTCTGATCGCGGGCGCACCCATGTGCGCCACGCAATGAAAAAGCCCGCGCAAGCGGGCTTTTTTCTTGTCTGCGAGAAGTCGGCCAATCAATCGTCGGAAGCCGGATCGAGCCCCGGGAACAGCACTTCCGTGAAGCCGAAGCGCGTGAAGTCGGTGATCCGCATCGGATACAGCTTGCCGATCAGGTGATCGTATTCGTGCTGCACGACGCGTGCGTGAAAACCGTCGGCCACGCGGTCGATCTTCTCGCCGTACTGGTCGAAGCCGCTGTAGCGCACCTTCGCGTAGCGGCTGACGACGCCGCGCATGCCCGGCACCGACAGGCAGCCTTCCCAGCCCTCTTCCATGTCCGGCGGCAGGTACTCGATCTTCGGGTTGATCAGCACCGTCTCCGGCACCGGCGGCGCGTCCGGGTAGCGGTTGTTGTTGCCGAAGCCGAAGATGATGATCTGCAGCCCGATGCCGATCTGCGGCGCGGCCAGGCCGGCGCCGTTCGCGTGGTGCATCGTCTCGAACATGTCCGCGACGATCTCGTGCAGTTCGGGTGTATCGAACCGCTCGACCGGCTTGGCGACTTCGAGCAGGCGCGGATCGCCCATCTTCAGGATCTCGCGAATCATGGCGTATTACCCTCCAGGAGTTGGTGCAGGCCGTCTTCGTCCAGCACGGGGATGCCGAGTTCCTCGGCCTTCGCGAGCTTGCTGCCGGCTTCGGCGCCCGCGACCACGTAATCCGTCTTCTTCGATACCGAGCCGGCCACTTTCGCGCCCGCCGCTTCGAGCATTTCCTTCGCGGCATCGCGCGTGAGCGTCGGCAGCGTGCCCGTCAGCACGACCGTCTTGCCGGCCAGCACGCCCTGCGGCGCCTTCGGCGCGGGCGGCCCTTCCGGCCACGTCACCTTGCCCGGCGCGCGCAACTGCTCGATCACGGTCCGGTTGTGCTCTTCCGCGAAGAACTGGTGCAGCGACTCGGCGACGATCGGCCCGACGTCGTTGACTTCGAGCAGCTCTTCGATCGATGCATCCATGATCGGCGTCAGCGAGCCGAAATGCTTCGCGAGATCCTTCGCGGTCGATTCGCCCACGTGACGGATGCCCAGCCCGTAGATGAAGCGCGCGAGCGTCGTGTGCTTCGCCTTCTCGAGCGAGTCGAGCAGATTCTGCGCCGACTTCTCGGCGAACCGGTCGAGCTCGGCGAGCGTCGCGAAGCCGAGATTGAACAGGTCGGCCGGCGTGCGCACGAGATTCAGCTCGACGAGCTGGTCGATGATCTTCTCGCCGAGCCCGTCGATGTCGAGCGCGCGACGCTGCGCGAAGTGCCACAGCGCCTGCTTGCGCTGCGCCGGGCAGAACAGCCCGCCCGTGCAGCGCGCGATCGCCTCGTCCGGCAGGCGCTCGATCTTCGAGCCGCACACCGGGCATTCGGTCGGCATCACGAATTCGGCCGCATCGGCCGGCCGCCGGTCGAGCAACGCGCCGACCACCTCGGGGATCACGTCGCCCGCGCGGCGCACGATCACGGTATCGCCGATCCGGATGTCCTTGCGGCGCACCTCGTCCTCGTTGTGCAGCGTCGCGTTGGTCACGGTCGCGCCGCCGACAAACACGGGCTCCAGACGCGCGACCGGCGTGATCGCGCCGGTGCGGCCGACCTGCACGTCGATCGCGACGAGCTTGGTCAGTGCTTCCTGCGCGGGGAACTTGTGCGCGAGCGCAAAGCGCGGCGCGCGCGACACGAAGCCGAGGCGCTCCTGCTCGTCGCGCCGGTTGACCTTGTACACGACGCCGTCGATATCGTACGGCAGCGACTCGCGCTTCTCGCCGACCTTGCGGAAGAAGCCGAGCAAGCCTTCGGCGCCGTGCACGACCGCGCGCTCGCGGTTCACGGGCAGGCCGAGCGACTCGTACCAGTCGAGCAGCGCGCTGTGCGTATCGGGCATCGGCATCCCGTCAAGCACGCCGATCCCGTACGCGAAGAACGACAGCGGGCGCTGCGCGGTGATCTTCGAGTCGAGCTGGCGCAGGCTGCCGGCCGCCGCGTTGCGCGGGTTCGCGAATTCGCGCTGCTCGGCCGCGCGCTGGCGTTCGTTCAGGCGTGCGAAATCGCGCTTGAACATCAGCACCTCGCCGCGCACGTCGAGCACGGCCGGCACGTTCTTGCCCTTCAGCTTCAGCGGAATCGAGCGGATCGTGCGCACGTTCTCGGTCACGTCCTCGCCCGTCGTCCCGTCGCCGCGCGTCGACGCCTGGACGAATACGCCCCGCTCGTAGCGCAGCGAGATCGCGAGACCGTCGAACTTCAGTTCACATGCGTATTCGACGAGCTCCGTCACCGAGCCGGCGAGATCGGTCGTCTTGTCGAGCGCATCGGCGACACGCTTGTCGAATGCCACGATGTCCTCGTCGGCGAAGCCGTTGTTCAGCGACAGCATCGGTGCGTCATGGACGACCGGCGTGAAACCGCCGGCCGCCTCGCCGCCGACACGCTGCGTCGGCGAATCGGGCGTCACGAGTTCGGGATGGTCGGCTTCGAGCTGCTGCAGTTCGCGGAACAGCCGGTCGTATTCCGCGTCGGGCAGATCCGGCTGGTCGAGCACGTAGTAGGCGTAGTTCGCCTGCTCGAGTTGATCGCGCAGCCACGCGGCGCGCACGTCGGGCTGGCTGGCTGGCGGTTCGGCTTGGGTTCGGGCCATGCTGGCGGCAGAGTCGTTCTGAAAAATCGGATTTCCGATTATCTCAGTTTGACGCCGCAGCGGGGGCACACGATGCATGCCGCGCGGGCCCGCTGCAGCGCACACAAGCACGGCGCCGAAAGCCGCCGCCCGCCGAGCGCGCGTTACTGGCTGAAGAGGCGGCGCGTGACCGGCGAACCGGCCGGGATGCCGGCTTCCTCGAGCTTCGCGTACAGCTTCATCAGTTGCTGATCGATCGCGACCAGCGTCGATTCCGGCAGCGGCCGCCGCGAATCGTCGACGACCCGCGCGCCGATCCGCTCGGACAGCGATTTCGCGTAGTCGCACATCAGCCGGAACGGCAGGATGTCCTCTTCGGCGACCGGCACGTCGAGCACCAGCGTGATCATGTTGCCGCCCTTGTACGTGAGGTCGTCGCGCAGGAAGTTCGTGTCGCCGAACTGCAGCATGAACACGGGATTCTGCTTCGCGTCGAGCTTCACGAAACGCGTGCCGTCGCGCGACAGCAGCAGCCCGTCCTGCGACGCGACCGCCTGCACGTAGTTCGCCGACCACGGCGCGCCGTCCGACATCACGTTGATCGACAGCTGCGCGTCGCATTGCGCGGCAAACGCGTCGAGCTCGCGCGCCATCGCGACCGTTTCCATCATGTCCGGGAATTCCGGCGCGCCGTCGATCGCGTCGGCGAACTGCTGGACACCCGTCACGAATTCGGAGAACTCGAGTTCGTTCAGCGCACCGCTGCGGTTCGCGAGCTGCGCGGCCGCGCGCAGTTCCTCGTAGCGCACGCCGTTCTGCAGCAACTCCCACTGGCCGCCTTCCGGCTTGCCTTCGATGTGCACGGGCTTGCTGCCCGCGCGGCGCAGCCGCTGCGCGGCCGGCAGGATCTTGTCGCCCGGCAGCAACCCGCCGAGGCGGATCGGCACGATGCAGTCGATCCGGCGGTCGACGATCGCCGGCGGGGCCGACGAGATCGTCGTGGCGGCCGGCAGCACGGGTTCGGCCGGCTCGGCCGGTTCAGCGTGCGTGTCGTGCGCGGAAGCCGGCGCAGCTGCTTCGCCGGCAACCGGCGCGACCGACTCGGCCGGTGCATCGACGCCGGTCGCCTCGGCCTGCAGATCGGCCGGCGTGTCGGCAGGTGCCGCTCCACCGAACGTCGGCTCGACGCGCGCGACTTCGGCCGGCGTGCCGCCCGTGGCGGCCGCCGGGGTCGGTGCCGCGGGCTCGCGCCGCACCGGCTGGCGCACCGGCTCGATGAACGGCAATTCTTCCTCGCGTTCGGGGCGGTTCATCGCCTCGGCCGCCTCCTCCGGCATCGGGCGCGGCATCCTGCGCCGCACCTTCGCGCCCTGCCATGCGTTGTAGACCACGACGCCGCCCACCACGACGGCGCCCGCGCCGATCAAACCGAGTGTCAACTCGTCCATGCACGCTCCATCAGCAATTCTTGTTCGTCGGAACCGCGAACGGGCGCCCATGCGCCGCGCGAACGCGGTCCGGTTTCGTCAAACGTCAATTCTGGGCAAAACCCGCGGCGGTTTCCATGTCCACCGCAACGATCCGCGACACGCCCTGCTCCTGCATCGTCACGCCGATCAGCTGCTGCGCCATTTCCATCGCGATCTTGTTGTGCGAGATGAACAGGAACTGCGTCTTGTCGGACATCGCGCGCACGAGATTCGCGAAACGCTCGGTGTTCGCGTCGTCGAGCGGCGCGTCGACCTCGTCGAGCAGACAGAACGGCGCCGGGTTCAGCTGGAACATCGCGAACACCAGTGCGGTCGCGGTCAGCGCCTTCTCGCCACCCGACAGCAGGTGGATCGTCGCGTTCTTCTTGCCCGGCGGCTGCGCCATCACCTGCACGCCGGCGTCGAGGATTTCGTCGCCCGTCATGATCAGCTTCGCCTGGCCACCGCCGAACAGGCGCGGGAACAGGTCGCTGAAGTGACGGTTGACCTCGTCGAAGGTGCCCTGCAGCAGCGTGCGGGTTTCCTGGTCGATCTTGTGGATCGCGTCCTCGAGCGTCGTGATCGCGTCGATCAGGTCGGCCGACTGCGCGTCGAGGAACACCTTGCGCTCGCTCGCGGCCTTCAGCTCGTCGAGCGCGGCCATGTTCACCGGGCCGAGCGCGTTGATCGCGTTGTTCAGGCGCGTGACCTCGCCCTGCAGGTACGACGGCTTCAGATCAGGCGTGAGCTTCTCGCGCAGCGCTTCCTCGTCGACCTCGGCGGTCGTCAGTTGCTCGGCGAACTGCTCGACCGACAGGCGCGCGGCCTGCTCCTTCAACTGCAACTCGGTGATGCGGTCGCGCAGCGGCTGCAGCGAGCGCTCGGCGACGAGCCGCTGCTCGTCCGACGCGCGCAGCTTCGCGGTCAGGTCGTCGAGTTCGATCCGCGCGGCCTGCAGCGCCTCTTCCTTCACCGCGCGAATCTCGAGCGCGTCCTGCAGGCCCGTGTGCGCGGTCTGTTCGTTGATCGTCTCGAGCTCGGCGCGTGCGTCTTCGAGCGACGCGGCGACGCGCTCGCTCTGCTCGTGCGCGACCTGGATGCTGCGCTTGAGTTCGTCGATCCGCGTCACGGCATTGCGTGCGGCGAAGCGCGCGTCGTTCGCGCCGCGCTCCAGGTCACGCGCTTCCTGACGTGCTTGCGTCAGCGACTCGTCGAGTGCTTCGAAGGCGAGCTGGTTGTCCTCGAAGCGCGCCTGCAGTTCGGCAAGTTCGCCGTCGAAACGCTCGAAATTCGCTTCCGACTCCGCGCGCATCGCGCGCTGCTCTTCGATCTGCGCGCCGATTTCCTCGAGTTCCTCGCGGATCTGCGTGCTGCGCTGCGTGTAACGTTCGTGCGCCTGCGCGAGCTTCAGTACGTCCATCTGCAGCGCGTGCACGCGCTGCGTCGCGCGCTCGGCCTGCGCCCGCACGTCGCCGAGCGCCTGCGTGGCCTGCGTGTGCGCGGCTTCCGCGCGGACAGCGGCCGTGCGCGCCTCGTCGGCGAGCAGCGCCTGCGCACGCACCTGGCGCGTCAGGTTTTCGATTTCCTGCTGGCGGGCCAGCATCCCGGCCTGCTCCGAATCGGCCGCATACAGCTGCACGCCGACACGCGTGACGATATGGCCGGCCTTGACGACGAACGCGCCGCCTGCCGGCAGCTGCGCGCGCGTCGCAAGCGCCTGTGCGACGTCGTCGGCGACGTACACGTTGCCGAGCCAATCGTTCAGCACCGCGCGGATGCCCGCATCGTCGATGCGCACGAGCGACAGCACCGGACGCAGGCCGGCCACGGCCGCCGGCGGTTCACCGGCCGCGGGCGGTGCGTAGAACGCGAGCTTGGCAGGCGGTGCGTCGGTGGCAAAAGCCTTCACCCAGTCGAGATTCGACACTTCGAGCGCGGCGAGGCGCTCGCGCAGCACGGCTTCGAGCGCGGCTTCCCAGCCCGCTTCGACATGCAACTTCTTCCACAGACGCGGCAGCGCGCCGAGCTCGTGCTTGTCGAGCCACGGCTGCACCTTGCCTTCGGTCTGCACGTTTTCCTGCAGCTGCTTCAGCGCGGCGAGACGCGCCTCGAGCTGGTGGATCTGCGCGGCCTCGGCCTGCACGCGCTCCTGCGCGGCACGGCGCTCGCCATCGAGGCGCGGCACCGTTTCCTGCGCGTCGGCGAGGCGCGCCTGCGCTTCGGCCAGGATCTCTTCCTGCTCGGCGAGCTGCATGCGCAGCTCCTCGAGCTGCGCCTCGTCCGGCGCGTCGAGCCCGCCCGCTTCGCTCTTCAGGCGCTCATGGCGCTGCTGAAGCTGCTGGAGCTGCTGATCGGCGTTGCGCTGGTGCGCGGCTTCGAGCTTCAGCGACTGTTCGGTCTG
This sequence comes from Burkholderia contaminans, assembly GCF_029633825.1. Lineage (NCBI taxonomy): Bacteria > Pseudomonadati > Pseudomonadota > Betaproteobacteria > Burkholderiales > Burkholderiaceae > Burkholderia > Burkholderia contaminans. Next base: position 3,533,250 of record NZ_CP090640.1, read on the forward strand.
CGCGATCCGGGCGCGCTCGTCGTTGAGCTGCGCCTGCGCATCGCGCCACTTCGCTTCGAGCGCCGGCAGCGCGTCGTGCTTCGCGGCGGCGTTGTCTTCGGCGAGCGCGGCCTTCTCGTCGGCCATCGCGCGCGCATCCTCGGCTTCCTCGAGCTCGTCCTGCGCCTTCTCGGCCTGCGCGCGCCATTGCTCGCGCTGTGCATTCAGTGCGGCGATCTGCGCCTGCACGCGATTGCGCGATTCGACGATGAACTTGATCTCGGCTTCGAGGCGGCTCACCTCGGCATTCGCTTCGTAGAGCGAACCCTGTGCGCCCTGCATCGCGTCGCTTGCCGAGTAATGCGCGACGCGCAGCGTCTCGAGTTGCGCCTCGACCTCGCGCAGCTTTGCCGTCTGCGCCTCGAGGTCGATCTGCGCCTGCTCGATCGCGCGCTGCTGCTTCTGCTGCTCGCCGGCGGCCTCGTTCTTGCGCAGCAGCCACAACAGGCGCTGCTTCTCCTCGCCGTCGGCGACGAGTTCCTTGTACTTGGTGGCAACGACGGCCTGCGCCTCGAGCTTCTCGAGGTTCGCGCCGAGTTCGCGGACGATGTCCTCGACGCGCGTCAGGTTCTCGCGCGTGTCGTGCAGGCGGTTCTCGGTTTCGCGGCGGCGTTCCTTGTACTTCGACACGCCCGCGGCTTCCTCGAGGAACACGCGCAGCTCTTCCGGCTTCGCCTCGATGATCCGGGCGATCATGCCCTGCCCGATGATCGCGTACGCACGCGGCCCGAGGCCGGTGCCGAGGAAGATGTCCTGGATGTCGCGGCGGCGCGCCGGCAGGTTGTTGATGTAGTAACTCGACGTGCCGTCGCGCGTGAGCACGCGCTTCACGGCGATCTCGCCGTACTGGCCCCACTGGCCGGCCGCGCGGCCGTCGGAGTTGTCGAAGATCAGTTCGACACTGGCCCGGCTGCCGGGCTTGCGGGCGGTCGAGCCGTTGAAGATCACGTCCTGCATCGATTCGCCGCGCAGCTCGGAAGCGCGCGACTCGCCGAGCACCCAGCGCACGGCATCGATGATGTTGGACTTGCCGCACCCGTTCGGGCCCACCACGCCGACAAGCTGGCCCGGAACCTGGAAATGCGTGGGATCGACAAAGGATTTGAAGCCAGCGAGTTTGATCGAGCTCAGACGCACGGCGGTATCGGATGTGAAGAAGGTGTGAAACGGACGGAGCCGCACTGCGCGAGGCCCGACGGCCCATGCGCGCGATGCGCCCCGGAATTCAAAAGCGGGGCCGCGCGCATACAGCGTTGGGCCCCGCAAACGGCTTCCATCATACCATCGCGCGTGCGCCGTCCCGACCGTCGCCGGGTTTGTCCGGTGCCGGCGCGGCGCGATGGACCCGGCTCGACAGCAGCGTCGCCAGCACGATGCACGCGCCGCCCGCCCACTCGCGCGCGGTCGGCAGCTCGTTCGCGAACACCCATGCCGACAGCGCGGTGATCACGATCTCGAACAGCATGATGATCGACGCACGGTTCGCCGGCACGCGCGCCAGCCCGTATTGCACGAGCAGGTTGTTCGACGCCATCGTCACGCCGATCGCGACGATGATCAGCGCGGCCGTGCCGAGGTGGCCGCCCGCCGGCGCAGCCGGTATGCCCTCGAACAGCGACGCGATCGCGCCGAACACGGCCGCGCCGCCGAACAGCGTCGCAGTACGCATCTCCGCGCGCATCTCCGGCAGCTCGCGGCTCGCCTTGATCACGAGCACGTTGCTCATCGCGAAGCTCAACCCGGCCGCGAGCCCGGCCCATTCGGCCGGGGTGGCCGGCAGCGGCAGGCCGAGCGCCGGCGACCACAGCATCAGCATCGCGCCGCCGATCGACAGCGCCGCGAGCCCCGCGCCGGCCCAGGTCAGCCGCTCGCGCAGCAGGAAGTGCGCGTAGATCGCGGTCCACGCGGGAGTCAGGTAGAACAGCAGCATCACGCGCAGCACTTCGCCGTGGATCGTGCCCCATACGAACCCGAGGTTCGTCACGCCGGCCGTCACCGCGATGCCGGGCAACACCCAGTGCCAGCGCAGCGTCGAGATCGTGCGGTGTCGCGCAACGATCACGAACAGGAAGGCGACGAGGCTCGTCAGCGCGCTCGCCAGCGTGCCCGTCACGCCGAGCGACGCCAGGATCCGCAGCGGATACCAGATCAGGCCCCATACCGACGCGCCGATCAGGATGGCCAGCGTCGGCAGGCTGCCGCGTACCGCGTTGTTCATTTGGTTCAATACCCCTTATTCGACCGGCCCGGCCGCCGTTCCGGCAGGCCGTGACCGCATTCCGTCACGCTATAATCGTCCGTTGCGACCCGCGCGCCATCGGCGTCCGTTCGCAGCCGCGCGGCGCGCCCGCCGCTTCTTTCGCTCCAACCGGCCGCGATGGCCGCTTCGCCCGTGAACCCTCGACTCGACTCGCTCCAGCCCTATCCCTTCGAAAAGCTGCGCGCCCTGTTCAAGGACGTGACGCCCTCCGGCGCCCTCAAACCGATCAGCTTCGGCATCGGCGAGCCCAAACATGCGACTCCGGCGCTGATCCGCGACGCCGTGGTGGCCGCGCTCGACGGTCTCGCGTCGTACCCGGCCACTGCCGGCTCGGACGCGCTGCGCACGTCGATCGCGCACTGGCTCGAGCGCCGCTACGGGCTGCCGGCCATCGATCCGGCCACGCAGGTGCTGCCCGTGTCGGGGTCGCGCGAGGCGCTGTTCTCGCTTGCGCAGACGGTGATCGACGCGCGCCCGACCGAACAGGGCGAGAAGGCGATCGTACTCTGTCCGAATCCTTTCTATCAAATTTACGAAGGCGCGGCGCTGCTGGCCGGTGCCGAACCCTATTTCGCGAACAGCGACCCGGCCCGCAACTTCGCGTGCGACTACGCGTCCGTGCCCGACGAAGTCTGGGCGCGCACGCAACTGCTGTACGTCTGCTCGCCGGGCAACCCGACCGGCGCCGTGCTGACGCTCGACGACTGGCGCGAGCTGTTCGCGCTGTCCGACCGCCACGGTTTCGTGATCGCGTCCGACGAGTGCTATTCGGAAATCTATTTCGACGAAGCGGCGCCGCCGCTCGGCGGCCTCGAGGCCGCGCACCGCCTCGGCCGCGGCTTCGAGCGGCTCGTGATGCTGTCGAGCCTGTCGAAGCGCTCGAACGTGCCGGGCATGCGCTCGGGCTTCGTCGCCGGCGACGCGGCACTGCTGAAGAAATTCCTGCTGTACCGCACGTATCACGGCGCGGCGCTCTCGCCGGTCTGGCAGCACGCGAGCATCGCCGCGTGGAACGACGAGGCGCATGTGCGCGAGAACCGCGCGCTGTACCTGCAGAAGTTCAATACCGTCACCCCGATGCTCGCCGACGTGATCGACGTGAAGCTGCCCGACGCGGCCTTCTATCTGTGGGCCAACGTGTCGCGCACCGGCCTGTCGGACACCGAGTTCGCCCGCCGCCTGTACGCCGACTATAATGTGACGGTTCTGCCCGGCTCGTACCTGGCGCGTGATGCGCAGGGCACGAATCCGGGCCGCGATTTCATCCGGATCGCGCTCGTCGCGGGCACCCCCGAATGCGTCGAGGGCGCGCAACGCATCGTCGATTTCTGCCGCTCTCTCGCGCGGTAATCGTTCATCCGATCAATTCCATCCATCTCCTGCGAAAACGAACATGTCGCAACAACTTCAGCAAATCATCGATACCGCCTGGGAAAACCGCGCCGAGCTGTCGCCGAAGGCCGCACCGGCCGACGTCCGCGAAGCCGTCGCGCACGCGATCGAGCAGCTCGACAAAGGCGCGCTGCGCGTGGCCGAGAAGATCGACGGCAACTGGACCGTGCACCAGTGGCTGAAGAAGGCCGTGCTGCTGTCGTTCCGCCTGGAGGACAACGCGCCGATGCCCGCCGGCGGCTACTCGCAGTTCTACGACAAGGTGCCGTCGAAGTTCGCGAACTACACCGCTGAAGATTTCGCCGCGGGCGGCTTCCGCGTCGTTCCGCCGGCCATCGCGCGCCGCGGCTCGTTCATCGCGAAGAACGTCGTGCTGATGCCGTCGTACACCAACATCGGCGCATACGTCGACGAAGGCACGATGGTCGACACGTGGGCAACGGTCGGCTCCTGCGCACAGATCGGCAAGAACGTGCACCTGTCGGGCGGCGTCGGCATCGGCGGCGTGCTCGAGCCGCTGCAGGCGAACCCGGTCATCATCGAAGACAACTGCTTCATCGGCGCACGCTCGGAAGTCGTCGAAGGCGTGATCGTCGAGGAAAACTCGGTGATCTCGATGGGCGTGTACCTCGGCCAGAGCACCAAGATCTACGACCGCGAGACGGGCGAAGTCAGCTACGGCCGCATCCCGGCCGGCTCGGTCGTCGTCGCCGGCAACCTGCCGTCGAAGGACGGCTCGCACAGCCTGTACTGCGCGGTGATCGTCAAGAAGGTCGACGCGAAGACGCGCGCGAAGGTCGGCCTGAACGAGCTGCTGCGAGGCGACTGATGGCGAAGCCGCACACCGTGGTCGTCTACGGCATTCCGAACTGCGACACCGTGAAGAAGGCCCGCGTGTGGCTCGACGATCACGGCGTCGAATTCGAGTTTCACGACTTCAAGAAGCTCGGTGTCAGCGCACCGCTCGTCGAGGACTGGCTGAAGGACGTGTCGCTCGACGCGCTCGTCAACAAGCGCGGCACGACGTGGCGCGGCCTGGACGACGCGATGAAGGCGGCCGCCGAAACGAAGGCCGGCGCGGTCGCGCTGATGATCCACAAGCCGTCGGTCATCAAGCGCCCCGTGCTGGTGATCAACGGCCGCGTGAAATCGCTCGGCTTCGTGGCCGATCAATACGCGGCGCTGTTTGCCGCATAGGGCTGCCCGTGCTGCGCCTGTCGGCGCAGCCCGACGTCTTGTCGCTGCCGGCCACCGCGCCGGCATTTTTTATCGAAAGTGGTCCGAACCATGTCCGCCACCCTAGCCCTTACCGAACAGCTGATCGCCCGCGCGTCCGTGACGCCCGACGACCAGCATTGCCAGCAGATCATGACCGAGCGCCTCACGGCGCTCGGCTTCGAATGCGAGACCATCGCGTCGCACGGCGTGACCAACCTGTGGGCCGTCAAGCGCGGCACCGACGGCCGCGACGGCAAGCTGCTCGCGTTCGCGGGCCACACCGACGTCGTGCCGACCGGCCCGCTCGAGCAGTGGAGCTCGCCGCCGTTCATCCCCGCCCATCGCGACGGCAAGCTGTACGGCCGCGGCGCGGCCGACATGAAGACGTCGCTCGCGGCGTTCGTCGTCGCGTCCGAGGAATTCGTCGCAGCGCATCCCGGCCATCGCGGCGCGATCGCGTTCCTGATCACGAGCGACGAAGAAGGCCCCGCCACCGACGGCACCGTGAAGGTCGTCGAGCTGCTCGAAGCGCGCGGCGAACGCATGGACTACTGCATCGTCGGCGAGCCGACGTCGACCACCGAGCTCGGCGATGTCGTGAAGAACGGCCGTCGCGGCTCGATGTCGGGCGAACTGGTCGTCAAGGGCGTGCAGGGCCACATCGCGTATCCGCACCTCGCGAAGAACCCGATCCACCTGCTCGCGCCGGCGCTCGCCGAGCTTGCCGCCGAGCAGTGGGACGAAGGCAACGAATACTTCCCGCCGACCACCTGGCAGGTGTCGAACCTGCACGCCGGCACCGGCGCGACCAACGTGATCCCCGGCCATGCCGACCTGCTGTTCAACTTCCGCTTCTCGACCGCCAGCACGGTCGAGGGCCTGCAGGCGCGCGTGCACGCGATCCTCGACAAGCACGGCCTCGAATACACGCTGAAATGGTCGGTGAGCGGCCTGCCGTTCCTCACGCCGCGCGGCGAGCTGTCGGGCGCGCTGGAAAACGCGATCCGCGCCGAGACCGGCATCACGACCGAACTGTCGACCACGGGCGGCACGTCGGACGGCCGTTTCATCGCGCGCATCTGCCCGCAGGTCATCGAGTTCGGCCCGCCGAACGGCAGCATCCACAAGATCGACGAGCACATCGAAGTGCGCTTCGTCGACCCGCTGAAGAACGTGTACCGCCGCGTGCTCGAACAACTGATCGCCTGATGGAGCCTCGCATGACGACACCTTTTGCCACAGTTCGCGACCTGCTGCGCTACGCGGTCACGCGCTTCTCGAAGGCCAAGCTCGCGTTCGGCCACGGCTCCGACAATGCATACGACGAAGCGGCCTACCTCGTGCTGCGCACGCTCGATCTGCCGCTCGACACGCTCGAGCCGTTCCTCGACGCGCGGTTGCTGCCCGACGAAATCGCGGCCGTGCTCGCCGTGATCGAACGGCGCGCGACCGACCGCGTGCCGGCCGCGTACCTCACGCATGAAGCGTGGATGCATGGCCACCGCTTCTACGTCGACGAACGCGTGATCGTGCCGCGCTCGTTCATCGGCGAGCTGCTCGACGACGGGTTGCAGCCGTACGTCGCCGATCCCGAGCAGGTCGGCGCGGTGCTCGAGCTGTGCACGGGCTCCGGCTGCCTCGCGATCCTCGCGGCGAGCGCGTTCCCGAACGCCGAGATCGACGCGGTCGACCTGTCCGACAAGGCGCTCGAAGTCGCCGAGATCAACGTGCGCGACTACGGCCTCGAAGACCGTATCGGGCTGCACCGCGGCGACCTCTACGCGCCGCTGCCCGCGTTCCGCACCGATCCGGGCTCGCGCTATGACGTGATCCTGACGAACCCGCCGTACGTGAACGCATCGTCGATGGCCGCGCTGCCGCCCGAGTATCGGCACGAGCCGGAGATGGCGCTCGCGGGCGGCGATGACGGGATGGACATCGTGCGACGTATCGTCGCCGAGGCCCATCGCTGGCTGCACGACGACGGCGTGCTCGTCGTCGAGATCGGCAACGAGCGCGAAAACGTCGAAGCCGCGTTCGGCGGCCTCGAACTCACGTGGCTGCCCACCAGCGCGGGCGACGACGCCGTGTTCCTGATCCAGGCGTCGGACCTGCCCCGCAAGGCCTGAGCCTTTCCGGCTCGCCCACCGTGCGGTGCACCGTTGCGCCGCACGGTTGGGTAAGATGCGCGTAGGCGGCCGCCCGGCCGCGCGACCTCAGGAGTCCGTCACGCGCCCATGACCCTCGACTGGCTACATCTCGGCACCCTGATCCTGACCATCCACGTGCTCGGGATTGTTGCGGCGTTCCACGCAATCATGAACACGCGCACGTCGCAAGGCGCGATCGCGTGGGCCGTCTCGCTCGCGGCCATGCCGTACCTGACGCTCGTTCCGTACCTGTTCCTCGGCCGCAGCAAGTTCTCCGGCTACGTCGACGCCCGGCGCCACGAGCTGGAAATGTTGCGCATGCACACACCGCGCTCGCCCTGGCTCGCGACCGACGCCACCGACGGGCCGGCCGCCGACGCGATCGGCCAGGCCGCGGTGCTCGCGCTCACGCGGCTCGGCGGCATGCCGTTCCTCGGCGGCAATTCGGTGCGCACGCTCGTGAACGGCGATGCGACGTTCTCGGCGATCCTGGCGGCTATCGACGCCGCGCGTGACTACGTGGTGGTGCAGTTCTTCATCGTGCGCGACGATGCGCTCGGCCGGATGCTGCGCGACTCGCTGCTCGCGCGCGCGGCGGCCGGCGTGCGTTGCTGCCTGCTGTACGACAGCATCGGCAGCTTCGACCTGCCGCACAGCTACGTCGACACGTTGCGCCGGGGCGGCGTCGAGGTTCACCCGTTCGCAACCAACCGGAAGTTCGTCAACCGCTTCCAGCTCAACTTCCGCAACCACCGCAAGATCGTCGTCGTCGACGGCAATTGCGCGTTCGTCGGCGGCCACAACGTCGGCGTCGAGTATCTCGGCGCGAAGCCGCGCCTGTCGCCGTGGCGCGACACGCACATCGAGATCCGCGGCCCGGTGGTCGCGAGCATCCAGTACGTGTTCGCCGAAGACTGGCACTGGGCCACGCAGAAGCTGCCGCCGCTCGCGTTGCCGCCGCCCGCGCAGCCCGGCGACAGCATGCATTGCCTCGCGGTGCCGATGGGGCCTGCCGACAAGCAGGAGACGGGCTCGCTGTTCTTCGTCGAGGCGATCAACGCCGCGCGCGAGCGGGTCTGGATCACCACGCCGTACCTCGTCCCCGACGAAGCCGTGATTTCCGCACTGAAGCTCGCCGTGATGCGCGGCGTCGACGTGCGTATCCTGATCCCGAGCCGGCGCGATCACTACGTGGTATTCGAAGCGTCGAAGCTGTACGCGCGCGACCTGGTCGATGCGGGCGTCAAGGTGTTCCGCTACCGGCCCGGCTTCCTGCACCAGAAGGTCGTGCTGATCGACCGCATCGCGGCGGCGATCGGCAGCGCGAATCTGGACAATCGCTCGTTCCGCCTCAATTTCGAGATCATGGTGCTGACCGTCGACCGCACGTTCGCCGACGAAGTCGAGACGATGCTCGATGCCGATTTCGCGCAGGCGTACGAGGTCGATGCGAACGAATACCGCCGGTCGCCCGCCTGGCGGCGCATCGCGATGCACGTCGCGCGGCTGTTCGCACCGATCCTCTAACGGCCGAGGTGGCGGCGCCCGTGCGATCCGCACCGGCGCGGTGAACGCCGCCGGCCGGCGTCAGAGCAGCTTGTCGATATCCGCGGCGATTTCTTCCGGTTTGGTCGACGGCGCATAGCGCTTGACGATGCGCCCATCACGATCGACCAGGAATTTCGTGAAATTCCACTTGATTGCCTTGAGGCCGAGAATGCCGGGCGCCTCGTCGGTCAGGTAGCGGTACAGCGGATGCGCATGGTCGCCCTTCACGTCGATCTTCGCGAACATCGGGAACGTGACGCCGTAGTTGCGCTCGCAGAACGCACCGATCTGCGTGGCGTCGCCGGGCTCCTGCTTGCCGAACTGGTTGCACGGGAAGCCGAGCACATAGAAGCCGCGCGCCGCGTACTGGTCGTACAGCTTCTGCAGGCCCGCGTACTGCGGCGTGAAGCCACACTCGCTCGCGGTGTTGACGATCAGCAGCACCTTGCCGCGATACGCGTCGAGCGAGGCCGGCGCGCCGGCAAGCGTCTCTGCGCTGAACGAATACAGGGTGGACATCGGGCACTCCTTTTACGAAACCGGATCGACGTGGAGTCTAGGCGAAATTGCCCCGTTGCGACATCCGCCGAACGGCCAATGCCCGGCGCGAGCGGCACGCAGTCTAGAATAGCGGTTTTGGCCAGTCATTTCCGCCGTGATCCGTTTCAATCAGTTCAGCCTTGCGCGCGGCACCAAGCCGCTGTTCGAGTCGACCTCCTTCGTGCTCAATCCCGGCGAGAAAGCCGGCCTGATCGGCGCGAACGGCGCCGGCAAGTCGACCCTGTTCTCGGTCCTGCGCGGCGAGCTGCACTCGGACGGCGGCGATTTCTCGATGCCGCCGTCGTGGCGGATCGCCCATGTGTCGCAGGAAACGCCCGCGGTCGACCGCTCTGCGCTCGACTACACGCTCGACGGCGACGCCGCGCTGCGCGAGATCGAGGCCCGCATCGCCGCCGCGTCCGCCGCGCATGACGGCGCTGCCGAAGCCGACGCGCACGCGGCGTTCGCCGACGCCGACGGCTACACCGCGCCTGCCCGCGCCGAGGCGCTGCTGCTCGGCCTCGGCTTCACGCTCGCGCAGACGCGCGAATCCGTCGCCAGCTTCTCCGGCGGCTGGCGCATGCGCCTGAATCTCGCGCAGGCGCTGATGTGCCGCTCCGACCTGCTGCTGCTCGACGAACCGACGAACCACCTCGACCTCGACGCGATCGTCTGGCTCGAAGACTGGCTGCACCGCTACCCCGGCACGCTCGTCGTGATTTCGCACGACCGCGAATTCCTCGATTCGATCTGCAACGTCACGCTGCATCTGGAAAACCGCCAGGTGAAGCGCTATGGCGGCAACTACTCGCAGTTCGAAGTGCTGCGCGCGCAGCAACTGGCGCTGCAGCAAAGCGCCTACGAAAAGCAGCAGAAGACGATCGAGCACCTGCAGAGCTTCGTCGACCGCTTCAAGGCCAAGGCGACCAAGGCGAAGCAAGCGCAGAGCCGGATGAAGGCGCTCGAGAAGATGGAGCTGATCGCGCCTGCGCACATCGCATCGCCGTTCACGTTCGAATTCCGCACGCCCGATGCCGCGCCGAATCCGATGATGGTGATGGAAGACGTCCGCTGCGGTTATCACGCCGACGGCGGAGCGGAAATTCCGATCGTCGAGCGCGTCGCGCTGTCGATCCAGAACGGCCAGCGCATCGGCCTGCTCGGCGCGAACGGCCAGGGCAAGTCGACGCTGATCAAGACGCTGGCCGGCACGCTTGCGCCGCTGTCGGGGCATGTCCGCGACGGCAAGGGGCTGACGATCGGCTATTTCGCGCAGCACCAGCTCGAAACGCTGCGCGAGGACGATTCGCCGCTCGCGCACCTGGCGCGGCTCGCGCCCGACACGCGCGAACAGGAGCTGCGCGACTTCCTCGGCGGCTTCAACTTCTCGGGCGACATGGCGACCACCCCGGTCGGGCCGTTTTCGGGCGGTGAAAAGGCACGCCTCGCGCTCGCGCTGATCATCTGGCAGAAGCCGAACCTGCTGCTGCTCGACGAACCGACCAACCACCTCGACCTCGAAACGCGCCATGCGCTGACGATGGCGCTCGCGCAGTTCGAAGGCACGCTGATCCTCGTCTCGCACGACCGTCATCTGCTGCGCGCGACGACCGACCAGTTCATGCTGGTCGCGAAGCACCGGCTGCAGCCGTTCGACGGCGACCTCGACGACTACCGCGACTGGCTGCTGCAGCACGCGGCCGAGCAGCGCGCGGCCGCGAAGGCCGACAGCGCGGCTTCTTCGGGTGCAGGTGCAGGTGCCGCGGCCAACCGCAAGGACCAGAAGCGTCAGGCCGCCGAGGAACGGCAGCGCCTGTCGGTGCTGAAGAAGCCGCTGCAGACGCGCATCACGAAGCTCGAAAAGGAAATGGAGACGCTGCACGCGGAGAAGGCGCGCCTCGACGCATTCGTCGCCGATCCGGCGAGCTACGAAGCCGAGCGCAAGACGGAACTGACCGACGCGATCCGCAAGCTCGGGGACGTCAACACGCGTCTCGAAACAGTCGAGGCCGACTGGCTCGCCGCGCAGGAAGAGCTCGAGCAGATCGGCTGACCGCCGTCGCGGCGCGGCCGGCCGATACGCCAGCCGGCCCGCCGTGCCGGCTGGCTCCCCGCCGCCGCCCTTGGGGGGCATCGCAGCGCCTCGACCGACCATCCGGCCCTCGGCGGGCCCGGATACGACAAGGCCGGGCGCACCGGCCCGGCCTGTTCATTCATTGCCGCAGCCACCCGATTCGCCGCGCCGGCCGGCTCAGCGTCGCGGCAACGTGTCGCGCGGCATCTGCTCGTCGTCGCCCATCAGGTGCCGGCGCCCTTCGGTCGGCCGCCGGATCGCCGCAGCGACTTCCGCTTCCGTCACGTCTTCGGACACGACCTTGCGCGCCAGGCGCCCCTCGTCGTCGATCCATTCAACGATCCGGCATCCGCCGCCCCAGGGCTGGCGAATCGGCTCCGACACGCGGCAGCCACGCAGGTTGTAAAGGCGTCCGCTCGGCGCTTCCCCGTACGATTTCAACATAGGTTCCCTTCGCATTGCGCGGTTCGACAATCCGGCAAAGGATAGGGAAAAGCGATGTCCGGCGGGTTACATGACCCTACATATTCTTTACAGTGAATTACGCGACAGATCGCCCGCGCCCATGGCCCGGACGCCTGCCGGGCCGCTCATTCGAGATCGCGCACGCGGTCGATCGCCTGTTCGAGCCGATCGACGGCCATCACGTTCAGCCCTTCGATCGGCTGCTTCGGCGCATTCGCCTTCGGAATCAGCGCGGACGTAAAACCGAGCTTCGCCGCCTCGCGCAGCCGTTCCTGCCCGCGCGGCGACGGCCGGATCTCGCCCGCCAGCCCGACTTCGCCGAACACGATCAGCCCCTTCGGCAGCGCCTTGTTGCGCATCGACGAATGGATCGCCAGCAGCACCGCGAGGTCGGCGGCCGGCTCGGTGATCTTCACGCCGCCCACGGCATTCAGGAACACGTCCTGGTCGAAGGCCGCGATGCCCGCGTGCCGGTGCAGCACCGCGAGCAGCATCGCGAGCCGGTTCTGCTCGAGGCCGACCGCGAGCCGGCGCGGGTTCGGCACATGCGCCGTATCGACGAGCGCCTGGATTTCGACGAGCAGCGGACGCGTGCCTTCCTGCGTGACGAGCACGCACGAGCCGGGCACGACCTGCTCGTGCTGCGACAGGAACAGGGCGGACGGATTCGCGACGCCGCGCAGACCGCGCTCGGTCATCGCGAACACGCCGAGTTCGTTGACCGCACCGAAGCGGTTCTTGAACGCACGCACGAGCCGGAACGACGAATGCGTGTCGCCTTCGAAGTACAGCACGGTATCGACGATGTGCTCGAGCACGCGCGGGCCGGCCAGGTTGCCCTCCTTCGTCACGTGCCCGACCATGATGATCGCGGTGCCCGACTGCTTCGCGATGCGCGTGAGCTGCGCCGCGCACTCGCGCACCTGCGCGACCGAGCCCGGCGCCGACGTGAGCGCTTCCGAATAGACGGTCTGGATCGAGTCGATCACGGCCACGTCCGGCCGTTCCGCGTCGATCGCGGCCTGGATCTTCTCGAGCTGGATCTCGGCGAGCAGCTTCAGCTCATCCGCCGGCGCACCGCCGTCGAGCAGCGCAAGCCGTTGCGCGCGCAACGCGATCTGCGCGGCCGATTCCTCGCCGCTGATATAGAGTGCGCGCCGCGCGCTCGCGATGTCCGCGAGCGACTGCAGCAGCAGCGTCGACTTGCCGATGCCCGGATCGCCGCCGATCAGCACGACGCCGCCCGGGACCAGCCCGCCGCCGAGCACGCGGTCGAATTCGCCGATGCCGGTCGAGAAGCGCGGCACGTCGGCCGCTTCGATGTCGACGAGACGCTGGACGGGCGCCCGCTTCGCGAGCGACTGGAAACGATGGGCAGCGGGCGATTCGGCGACCGATTCAACCAGCGTGTTCCAGGCCTGGCACGACGGGCATTGGCCCTGCCACTTCGGGGTCTGTCCGCCGCACTCGCTGCAGACGTATACGGTTTTCTGTTTGGCCACGCGCGACGCCCTTATTCCGCGCGCACGGGCACGCGGCCGGCGACCGCGCACATCAGCTCGTAGCCGATCGTGCCGCAATGGCGGGCGACGTCGTCGATCGGCAGCGCGTTCCCCCACAGCTCGACGCGCGCGCCGACACCGGCCTGCGGGCACGGGGTCAGGTCGACGGTGATCATGTCCATCGATACGCGACCGACGATCCGCGTGCGGATGCCGTCGACGATCACGGGCGTGCCTTCGGGCGCGACCCGCGGATAGCCGTCCGCGTAACCGCACGCGACCACGCCGATCCGCATCGGCGCCTGCGCGGAGAACGTCGAGCCATAGCCGATGGCCTGGCCCTTCCCGATCGTCTGCACCGCGATCAGCTCGGACGCGAGCGTCATCGCGGGCTTCAGCCCGGTATCGGCGATGTCGGACGACAGCCCGGACGGCGACGCGCCGTACAGGATGATCCCCGGGCGCACCCAGTCGAAGTGGGTATCCGGATGCCACAGCACGGCCGCGGAGTTCGCGAGGCTGCGCGCGCCGGCGATGCTTTCCGCGCCGCGCTCGAACGTCGCGAGCTGCTCGGCGACGCCGCGCTCGTTGTCCGCATCCGAAAAATGGGTCATCAACGTGATCTGGCCGATGCCGGGGCACGCACGGGCGCGCTCCCACGCGGCACGGTATTTCTCCGGCACGTAGCCGAGCCGGTTCATCCCGCTGTTCATCTTGAGCTGCACGTTGACGGGCTTCGACAGCCGCGCCGTTTCCAGCATCCGCATCTGCTCGTCGTTGTGGACGGTCGTCGTCAGGCTATAGCGGTCGATCACGTCGATGTCGGTCGAGCGGAAGAACCCTTCGAGCAGCAGGATCGGGCCGGCCCAGCCGAGCTCGCGCAGCTTGACGGCCTCGTCGAGGTCCAGCAGGCCGAAGCCGTCAGTGCCGCGCAGGCCGGGAAACACACGCGCGAGACCGTGACCGTACGCGTTGGCCTTGACGACCGCCCAGACCTTGGACGGGCCGGCAAAGCGGCGGACGACGGAGAGATTGTTCGCGAGAGCGGCGGTATGGATGGTGGCGGAGATCGGGCGCGGCATGGGAAATTTACGTAAAGACGCTTGCGAATCATCAGCTTACCGCGCCTTTTGAGCACTGAAGCCGACAATTTGCGGAACGATCGGGGAATCTTGCTAGTCCGAATTGGCGTATTTTCATGTTATAAAGCCGTGCGCACAACCCATTTCGAACGGAATAAGCCGATCGCATACTAGGCGGCCTACGCGGCCCTGCCGCAGCGACGAAAGCATCGCATCAGATGAAAAAAGGTTTTTACACCATCATGGCCGCGCAGTTTTTCTCGTCGCTGGCCGACAATGCGCTCCTCATCGCCGCCATCGCCCTGCTGAAAGACCTCCACGCCCCCAACTGGATGACACCGCTGCTGAAGCTGTTCTTCGTGTTGTCCTATGTGGTGCTGGCGGCCTATGTCGGCGCCTTCGCGGATTCGCGCCCGAAGGGCCGCGTGATGTTCATCACCAACTCGATCAAGGTCGTCGGCTGCATGATCATGCTGTTCGGCGCCCACCCGTTGATTGCGTACGGGATCGTCGGCTTCGGCGCGGCGGCCTACTCGCCCGCGAAATACGGCATCCTCACCGAGCTGCTGCCGGCCGACCGGCTGGTCGCCGCGAATGGCTGGATCGAAGGCACGACCGTCAGCTCGATCATCCTCGGCACCGTGCTGGGCGGTGCGCTGATCAGTCCGCACATCGCGTCGCACGTGATCGCGCACACGCCCGCCTGGATCGGCACGCCCGCCGAAGCGGCGATGGCGATCATCATGGCGATCTACGTGATCGCCGCGCTGTTCAACCTGCGTATTCCGGATACCGGCGCCCGCTACCCGAAGCAGGAACGCGGCCCGGTCAAGCTCCTCACCGATTTCGCCGACTGCTTCATGGTGCTGTGGCGCGACAAGCTCGGCCAGATCTCGCTGGCAGTCACGACATTGTTCTGGGGCGCGGGCGCGACGCTGCAGTTCATCGTGCTAAAGTGGGCTGAAGTGTCGCTCGGCATGTCGCTGTCGGAAGGCGCGATCCTGCAGGCCGTGGTCGCGGTCGGCGTCGCGGCCGGCGCAATCGCCGCCGCCGCCCGAATCCCGTTGAAGAAGTCGCTGACCGTGCTGCCCGTCGGCATCATCATGGGCATCGCGGTGATGCTGATGGCGTTCTACACGCGCGACCTGTTCCCGTCGAACTGGGCCGTGCACTTCGGCCACCTGCGCATGCCCGTGTACCTGATCATCGCGTACATCTTCCTGATGTGCGTCGGTGCGCTGTCCGGCTACTTCGTCGTTCCGATGAATGCGCTGCTGCAGCATCGCGGCCACGTGCTGCTGTCGGCCGGCCACTCGATCGCGGTGCAGAACTTCAACGAGAACCTGTCGGTGCTCGTGATGCTGTGCCTGTATGCGGTGCTCGTGTGGCTCGACGTGCCGGTCGGCGTCGTGATCGTGCTGTTCGGCACGTTCGTCTGCCTGACGATGTGGCTCGTGATGCGCCGTCACCAGGCAAACCAGCGTCAGTTCGACTCGGTCGCGCTGATCGGCGAATCGCGGCACTGACGCTACACTTGCCGTTTCCGTCCGCCTGCGCCGGTCCTCGAACCGGCGCGTTGCCCTCATGACGCACCCGATACCCAACATCCTGACGATCGCCGGCTCCGATTCGGGCGGCGGCGCAGGCATCCAGGCCGACCTGAAGACCTTTTCCGCGCTCGGCGCGTATGGCGCGAGCGTGATCACCGCGCTGACCGCGCAGAACACGCGCGGCGTGACGGGCGTGCATGCGCCGGATGCGGCGTTCGTGACCGCGCAACTCGACGCAGTATTCAGCGATATCCGCATCGATGCGGTCAAGATCGGGATGCTCGCGAATGCGGCGATCGTGCACGCGGTCGCCGACGCGCTGCGCCGCTACGCGGCACGCTTCGTCGTGCTCGACACGGTGATGATCTCGAAGAGCGCGCATGCGCTGCTCGCACCCGATGCCGTCGACGCGTTGCGCGAGGCACTCCTGCCGCTCGCGACGGTCGTGACGCCGAACCTGCCCGAAGCGGCTGCGCTGCTGAACGATGTGCCCGCAGCCACCGAAGACGACATGGTCAGGCAAGGCCAGGCATTGCTGCAGACGGGGGCGCGCGCCGTGCTGATGAAAGGCGGCCACCTGCCCGACGCGTCCGCGAGCCCCGACTGGCTCGTCGAAGCGACGCGTACCATGCGGCTCGACGGCGCGCGCGTGCCGGTCAGCAACACGCACGGCACGGGCTGTACGTTGTCGTCGGCGATCGCCGCGCTGCTGCCGCAGCAGCCCGACCTCGAAAGCGCGGTGCGCGAAGCCAAGACCTACCTGACCGGCGCAATCGCCGCGAGCGGCCACCTCGACGTCGGCCACGGAGTCGGCCCCGTCCATCACTTTCATCGCTGGTGGTGAGCGCCGGCTGACGCGGCGTCAACGATCCTGCGCCGCGAACGCCTGGGCGCGTACCGGCCAGTCATCCGGCACGACGAAGCCGCGCGCCGTTTCGCGCCACGTGCCGTCACTGCCCTTTTCATGGATACCGATCAGCGCGGGAGCCTCGCGAGCCGTCAACACCGACGGCAGTTCCAGCGTGGCCGCCAGCGTTTCGGGTTCGAATCCGCTATCGGCGGCAGCCCGTCGCGGCGCCAGCCACGCAAGCCGCGGCAACACGCTCCACGCGACGCCGGCACGCTGGGCGGCCGCCCAGGCCGGCCACTGCGCGTGCGTGAGCCAGAAACCGTGCGGGTGATCCGGCGCGATTTCCGCGGACACTGGCGGCAGCGGTGCGCCGTACGGATAGAACAACCAGCCCTTGATGAACATCTGCGCATCGGACGGCGCGCCGTAGCCGAGCCGCGCGAACCCGTCGCGATCGCCGAGCCGCAGTTGGTGCTCGAGCAACCGGGTGCGCTTGCGGTCGAACCGGTCGACGAGGTTGGGGCCGACGAAATCGGCAAGCGATGCGCCGGCTTGCACCGGCGCGCACAGGTAGCACTTCACCGCGAGCTCCCAGTGCAGGCGCCGCCCATCCGGTGCATCGACGAGAAAATCGACTTCGCCGAGCGTCTTGCCGTTGCTGCGCAGCGGCAGATTGGCCGCGACGAGCCGCAGCGACGGCCCGTGCGTCAGGAAGTACTCGAGCAGGCATTCGGCGTAGCGGCCAAGCCGGGTGGGCCGGAAGCCGTCGAGCGCGCGGTGCAGCGGCTCGGGCTGCGCATCGAGTGCGGCGAGCCATGCTTCGACGGCCGACTGTCCCGCCGCATCCGGCCACGGGCGCGCCAGCGGCGCGTCCGGCACCGCGGTCAGCAGGCTCGGGCTGGCCAGCAGCCAGCCGAGATCCCGAACCGCGACGTCGTGCAGCGTATCGACGAATGCGAACGCCGCGCCGCTCGTCATTGTCCGGCCGGCCCGTTCGCGTCGCCGCCTTCCGCACGCCGGAACGTGTCGCGCGCGAGGCACAGGTCGGCCCACGCCTTCGACTTGTCCTGCAGGCTGCGCAACAGGTACGCCGGATGGTAGGTCACGATCACCGGCACGCCTTCGTACGCATGCACGCGGCCGCGCAGCGACGCAATGCTCGCGTCCGTCTTCAGCAGCGTCTGCGCGGCGAAGCGGCCGAGCGCGACGATCAGCTTCGGCTTCACGAGCGCGACCTGGCGCTGCAGATACGGCTCGCAGCTCGCGACTTCGTCCGGCTCCGGATTGCGGTTGCCGGGCGGCCGGCACTTGATCACGTTCGCGATGTACACGTTGTCGCCGCGCTTGAGCGACAGCGAATGCAGCATGTTGTCGAGCAGCTTGCCGGCCTGGCCGACGAACGGCTCGCCCTGCTTGTCCTCGTTCTCGCCCGGCGCTTCGCCGATCAGCATCCAGTCCGCTTCGCGGTCGCCGACGCCGAACACGGTGTTGGTCCGCTTCTCGCACAGACCGCACAGCGTGCAGTCGGCCACGCGCGCGGCCAGCGCATCCCAGTCGAGCGCGGCAACCGGCGGTCCGACCGGCCGCGACTCGGCCATCGGCACGGGATCGCCCGGCGGCGCCGCATCGAACCACGCGAAATCGTCGGGTCCGGCAGGCGGCATGTCGTCCATCGGCGGCATCGTGTCGGGCGATGCGACCGGCGTAGCCGGTGCAGGCGCGCCGCGATCGCCATCGTCGACGCGCCGCGCCGGGGCGACCGGCTCGCGAGTCGGCGAAGCATCGACGCTACTCGCCACTGCCGGCGGCGCCTCGTCCCGCACCGGCGTACGCGCGGTGCGCGCTGGTCGCTCGGTCGCGACGGCCGGTACGGCGTCCACCGCGCCGGATTGCGCTGCGGCGGGCGCTTCGGCTGCCGCGCCCTCATCCGCGCGTTGCCCGCGCCGCACCCAGATCTGCGCGAGGCCCATTTCCTCGAGCGCCGCTTCAGCCCATGCCATGCGCGTCCCCTTCGTCCTTGTTCAGCGTCAGACGCATCACGATCGCGTCCTCCCGGCTGCGATGCTTCGCCGGGTAATAGTTCTTGCGCCGGCCGATCGTCAAGAAGCCGAAACGCTCGTACAGATGGATCGCGCGCGAATTGGACGGCCGTACCTCGAGCAGCACGCCGTCGAGCCCTTCCGCGCGCGAAATGCGCACGGCCTCGCGCAGCAGCGCCAGGCCGGCGCCCGCGCACTGCGCGGCCGGCGCGACGCACAGGTTCAGCAGGTGCATCTCGTCGACCACGGGCATCAGCACGCAATAGCCGATCAACGAGCCCGTCACGTGCCGCAAGCACACGCCCAGATAGCCGTTGCGCAACGAATCCTCGAAATTGCCGCGGCTCCACGGGAATTCGTACGCGACCTGCTCGATCGCGACGACCTCGTCGAGATCGGCATCCGTCATCGGCGCCAGATAGCGGTCGCTCAGCAGTACGCCCGTCATCCCTTCGCTCCGCCCGTCTGCGCGGCCCGTGCCGCGACGCGCTCGGCGGTGGTCTGCGCGACCTTGTCGCGCACGTACTCCGGCGCGGCCTGATCGGCGGGCACCGCGCGGCCGGCGCGGAAAGCACGCACGGCGGCATGGGCAACTGCCAGCGCGTGCGGCATCGCGTCGGCGTCGATCACGGCCGCGCGCGCCGCAGCCGGCAACTGCGCGCCGAACGCGGCAGCCGCATTGCCCGCGAGCGTAAACGGCGCATCGGGCACGCCGACGGCGCCCGGCGCATCCAGCGAAGCCGGATGCACCGTGTGCCAGTCGCCGGTGCTGTCGTCCCACGCGAAATCCGCCCAGTAGGCTTCGTCCATCCGCGCATCCAGCGCGGCCAACACGCGGGTCGTGCCGGGTGCGCGCAGCCGCGCGTGCTCGGCGCACGCGAGCAGCGTGCCGATCGGCACGACCGGCAGCCCGCGCCCGAACGCGAGGCCCTGGGTAATACCTGTCGCGGTGCGCAGGCCCGTGAACGAGCCGGGGCCCGAACCGAACGCGATCGCGTCGCAATCGGCGAGCGTCAGCCCCGATTCGGCGAAAAGCTCCTGGATGGCCGGCAGCACGCGCGTGCTCGACACGGCGCCCGTCAGCTCGTGGCGGACCCAGGTTTGCGGGGTGGAAACGGCGTCATCGGCGTGGGCCGAGCGCAGCAGCGCGACCGAGCAGTATTCGGTCGACGTATCGATGGCGAGGAGCACTGTTTGCGTCATGGGCGACATTGTAATGCGGCGCCCCGCTCCCACGGGCGATCGGGCCCGATCCGTGCGTGCGGGCTGCACCGGGTGGCGGTTTGGAAGGATCGCTCGACCCCGCGCGGCGGTCCGCTTGTTAAGATCGCCCGACCTGAAACCCTTACGGAGACACCCGATGAGCGAACTCACCGCCCAATTCGACCAGGCCCAGATCGACGTCAAGCAACTGACGGAACGTCCGGGCAACCTGACCCTGCTGCGCCTGTACGCCCTCTTCAAGCAGGCGACCGACGGCGACGCTCATGGCGACAAGCCGGGCTTCACCGACATCGTCGGCAAATACAAGTACGACGCCTGGGATGCGCTGAAGGGCACGTCGCAGGATGCGGCGAAGCAGCAGTACATCGAACTCGTCGAATCTCTGAAGAACGGCACGGCTTCCTGACCGAATTGCCCCCTGCCGCAATAGGCAATCAAATCAGTGGCGCAGCGCAGCAAATCTCTTTATAATGCTGCCTGCGTCATCTTCCGCGCTCGGCTTGCAAGCCGTTCCGGCCTGACGCCTCGTAGCGTTAAGCTCCAATCCGGTTTAGAACCTGTCCCCTCCTGCTTCGACCCTTGCGGTCGTCAACTAGGCTGGCGGCCTCGCTCCAGAAGCGCGCCGCACCCAAAACAGCTTCTAATGCCTCATCCGCCGAAGGTTCGGCGGATTGCACCCGTTTCCCGATTTGCTCGCTGAATCCGACGACTTGGGTATGCGCGATTGGCGCCGACGTTTCACCCACTGTGTTTCAAGGATTGTTATGACTTCGAGCATCAACTCCAGCCCGCTCAACGCGATCGCCGACCAGGCGCTCGGTCTCGACGACGCCGCCGCACCGGCCGCGGTCGAACCGGCGTCGGACGAGCCGAGCTTCGCGTCGCTCGGGTTGTCGCCGGAGATCGTCTCCGCGCTGCAGGCCGCCGGCTACGTGAAGCCGACGCCGGTCCAGCAGCGCGCGATTCCGGCCGGCATCGCCGGCCGTGACCTGCTGGTCTCGAGCCCGACCGGTTCGGGCAAGACCGCTGCATTCATGCTGCCCGCGATCGAACGTTTCGCGCAGCTCCAGAAGACGCAGGCGCAGCAACCGCGCGCGCCGCGTGAACCGAACCAGGGCGACCGCCGTGCGCGCCGCCCGCAACCCGTCGCGCGCCCGGGCCTGCTCGTGCTGACGCCGACCCGTGAACTCGCGATGCAGGTCACCACGGCCGCATCGACGTACGGCAAGCACCTGAAGCGCCTGCGCACGGTCAGCATCCTCGGCGGCGTCGCCTACGGCCAGCAGCTGATGCTGCTCGCGAAGAACCCGGAAATCCTGGTCGCCACGCCGGGCCGTCTGCTCGACCACCTCGAGCGCGGCCGTATCGACCTGTCCGAGCTGAAGATGCTCGTGCTCGACGAAGCCGACCGCATGCTCGACATGGGCTTCATCGAAGACATCGAGACGATCGTCGCCGCCACGCCGGAATCGCGCCAGACGATGCTGTTCTCGGCCACGCTCGACGGCAAGATCGGTTCGCTGACGAGCCGCCTGCTGAAGGATCCGGAACGGATCGAGATCCAGCAGCGCCTCGAGTCGCGCGCGAACATCGCGCAGACCGTGCACTACGTCGACGACCGCGACCACAAGGATCGCCTGCTCGATCACCTGCTGCGCGACGACGCGCTCGACCAGGCGATCATCTTCACGGCGACCAAGATCGACGCCGACCAGCTCGCCGGCCGTCTCGCCGACGCTGGCTTCGAATCGGCCGCTCTGCACGGCGACCTGCCGCAGGGCGCGCGTAACCGCACGATCCGTGCGCTGCGCGAGCGCCGCGTGCGCGTGCTGGTAGCCACCGACGTCGCGGCACGCGGCATCGACATCCCGGGCATCACGCACGTGTTCAACTACGACCTGCCGAAGTTCGCGGAAGACTACGTGCACCGTATCGGCCGTACGGGCCGGGCAGGCCGTTCGGGCACGGCGGTGAGCCTCGTGCACCACGCCGAACAAGGCGCGCTCAAGCGCATCGAGCGTTTCGTGCGCTCGCCGCTGCCGGTCAACGTGATCGAAGGCTTCGAGCCGCGCAAGGCGCCCCCGCGCAACGGTGGCACCGGCGGCCGCGGCCGTCCGGGCGGCGGTAACGGCGGTCGTCGTTTCGGCGGCAAGCCGGGCGGCGGCTACGGCGGCAACGGTAACGGCAACGGCCGCAGCTACGGCGGCGGCAATGGCGGCGGCAATGGCGGCGGCTGGAGCGGCAAGCCGGGCGGCAGCCGTGACGGCGGCCCGCGTCGCGACGGCCAACGCAGTGGCGGCCCGCGTCGCAGCAACTCCGCGTCGTAAGTACGCACGGGCGGCCGACGGCCGCCCCACGGAGGGCAGACCCGCGGATCACCGCCCTGCCCATCCTGCCAACCGGCGCATCTGCGCCGGTTTTTTTCGTCCCGCCCCACATTTCACGATGCGGAAAATTTTTTTGTGTCGTAAAAAATCATGCTGCGTGGCACAACCCGGGCGATTGCGGGATGGAAAACAGCATTTCTTATCCCGAAATTGAAATTTCAAGATATTGATTTAAAACAACTAAAAAATTATCCCACTCCCCGAAAAGCCCCCTGTCCCGCTTCAGTCGATTTGCCTAGACTCTTATACAAGACCTCACGAACCGGAACGCACGGCTTCGGTTTCGGTAACAGCCTCAACACGGTCAGCGTCAATCCATCAGGCATCGCACCGCATCAAGGAGCTCATCATGTCGCGTCAGCAACAGGCACAGGAACTGCAGCAGCAATGGGAATCCGATCCGCGCTGGAAGGGCGTCGAGCGCAGCTACTCGGCTGAGGACGTGGTCCGCCTGCGTGGTTCGATCCCGATCGAGCACACGCTCGCCAAGCGCGGCGCGGAAAAGCTGTGGAGCCTCGTCAACAACGAGCCGTTCGTCAACGCACTCGGCGCACTGACCGGCAACCAGGCGATGCAGCAGGTGAAGGCCGGCCTGAAGGCGATCTACCTGTCCGGCTGGCAAGTGGCCGGCGACGCGAACGTCGCGGGCGAAATGTACCCGGACCAGTCGCTGTACCCGGCAAACTCGGTGCCGCTCGTCGTGAAGCGCATCAACAACACGCTGACGCGCGCCGACCAGATCCAGTGGTCGGAAGGCAAGAACCCGGGCGACGAAGGCTATATCGATTTCTTCGCACCGATCGTCGCCGATGCGGAAGCCGGTTTCGGCGGC
The DNA here is from genome assembly GCF_029633825.1 of Burkholderia contaminans. Classification (NCBI taxonomy): domain Bacteria; kingdom Pseudomonadati; phylum Pseudomonadota; class Betaproteobacteria; order Burkholderiales; family Burkholderiaceae; genus Burkholderia; species Burkholderia contaminans. The sequence goes on from NZ_CP090640.1 coordinate 3,556,402, forward strand.
GTACTGAACGCATTCGAGCTGATGAAGGCGATGATCGAAGCCGGCGCGTCGGGCGTCCACTTCGAGGACCAGCTCGCTTCGGTGAAGAAGTGCGGCCACATGGGCGGCAAGGTGCTCGTGCCGACGCGCGAGGCCGTCGCGAAGCTGTCGGCGGCGCGTCTCGCGGCCGACGTGATGGGCACGTCGACCGTGCTGGTCGCCCGCACCGACGCGGAAGCGGCCGACCTGATCACGTCCGACGTCGACGACAACGACAAGCCGTTCCTGACGGGCGAGCGCACGGTGGAAGGCTTCTTCCGCACGAAGCCGGGCATCGAGCAGGCGATTTCGCGCGGTCTCGCCTACGCGCCGTACGCCGACCTGGTCTGGTGCGAAACGGGCAAGCCGGATCTCGAGTACGCGAAGAAGTTCGCGGAAGCGATCCACAAGCAGTTCCCGGGCAAGCTGCTGTCGTACAACTGCTCGCCGTCGTTCAACTGGAAGAAAAACCTCGACGACGCGACGATCGCGAAGTTCCAGAAGGAACTCGGCGCGATGGGCTACAAGTTCCAGTTCATCACGCTGGCCGGCTTCCATGCGCTGAACTACTCGATGTTCAACCTCGCACACGGCTATGCCCGCACGCAGATGAGCGCGTTCGTCGAACTGCAGCAGGCCGAGTTCGCGGCAGCGGACAAGGGCTTCACGGCCGTCAAACACCAGCGCGAAGTCGGCACAGGCTACTTCGACGCGGTGACGCAGACGGTCGAGCGCGAAGCATCGACCACCGCATTGCACGGCTCGACCGAAGACGAGCAGTTCTTCGACGGCAAGAAGGTCGCGTAAGCAGAAAAGCACGACGCGCCACGCGTCATGCCGATGCCGGCCCTCGTCTCGCGACGGCGGGCATCGGCCACCGAACAACAATCAGGGAGGAGACGGCAGGCGCGCGATCCCGATCGCGTGACCGGCCGCGCGGCGTTCGGGCCGCCAGCAACGATGCGCGCCGGCTCCGTCCGGCGCGCCCTTTTTCCAGGGCGCCGCCCTATCGATACACGATCACCGGAATTTTCGTATGGGTCAGCACGCGCTGCGTCTCGCTGCCGATCAGCAAGCTGCCGAGCCCGCGGCGTCCGTGCGACGCCATGAAGATCACGTCGCAGCCGCCGCGTTCGGCCGCCTCGATGATGCCGAGATACGGCGACGGATGCACGCTCGTCCAGGTGTCGCAATCGACGCCGGCCGCCTTCGCGGCCGATTCGACCTCGTCGAGATGTGCGCGCGCCTCGCGCTCGCTGCGCGCCCGGAAATCGGCGGGCGGCTCGATGATCACTTCGGAAAACGGCGAGTACGGATACTGCGGCAGGCACGCGTAGGCCGTGACCCGCGCACCGACCGCACGCGCCAGGTCGATCGCGCCGTCGATCGCCTTCTGCGACAGTTCGGAACCGTCGGTTGGAACGAGGATGTGCCGGAACATCGCGCCCTCCTTCGTCAATCGCACTCCGCGCGCCGCGCTTCCGGGCAGTCCGGCTGCGTCGCGTGGGGCATGCCTGTTTTGATTGTAGGACGTGAAAGCACGCGGTCGGGCCGCGCAGCGGGTTCGCCCTCATATCGGAAACGCGCGGGCCCGCGCGGCCTACTCGCCCCAATATCCGGGCCGCTCGTACGTGTGCTTCAGGTAATCGAGAAACAACCGCACGCGCAACGGCAAATGCCGGCGTTGCGGAAACACCGCGTGAATGCCGATCGGCGGGGCCGCAAATGCGTCGAGCACGCTGACGAGCCGGCCGGCCGCGATGTCGTCGCCAACCTCCCACCACGAGCGCCACGCGAGCCCGTGGCCCTCGAGGCACCACTCGTGCAGCACCGCGCCGTCCGAGCATTCCATCGTGCCGTTCACGCGGATCGACACGACCTTGCCGTCCTCCTGGAACGCCCAGCCGCGTTGCTGGTTCGCGTTTGCCGCGAGCGCGAGGCAGTTGTGCCGCACCAGGTCGGCGAGCGTGGCCGGCGTGCCGCGCCGGGACAGATACGCGGGCGAAGCGACACACACGCGGCGATTCTCGCCGAGCTTCAGCGACACGAGCGACGAGTCGGGCAGCTCGCCGAGCCGCACCGCGCAGTCGAACCCCTCGTTGACGAGGTCGACCATCCGGTCGGACAGGTCGAGCGTGACCGATACATCCGGATGCCCGCCGCTGAATTCGGGCACGAGTGGCGCGACGTGCCGCCGGCCGAAGCCGGCCGGCGCGGAGATGCGCAGGTGGCCGCTCGCCTTGACGCCGCCGGCGGACACGCTCGCCTCCGCGTTCTGCATGTCGTTGATCACACGCTGGCAATCCTCGAGGAACGCCGAACCCTCGAACGTCAGCGTGAGCTTGCGCGTCGTGCGCACCAGCAGCTTGACGCCGAGCCGCTCCTCGAGCGCGTCGAGGCGACGGCCGATGATCGCCGGCGCGACCCCTTCCGCGTGCGCGGCCGCCGACAGGCTGCCCTTCGCCGCGACCGCGGCGAACGTTTCGATCTGCTTGAACCGGTCCATGACTCGCAGGAGCGGCGCTGCCGCCCTTCAAATAGCTTAAACCGCTCAAGATTAGGTATATGAAAGTAAAAGATCAAGTGATGTTTAGCGTATTTTTTGGCACATACGATCACGAATAGAATTCACCTGACCTCTGAAACTGGAGCGCAAGGCTATGTCGGCCACAACGACACTCTCCTCTCCCGACGCAATCCTCTTCGACGCATTCGGCACGTTGTTCGACGTGCGTGCGGTCCTCGCCGCGGCGGAGCAGATGTTCCCCGGTCACGGGGAACGGTTGTCGCAGCTGTGGCGACGCAAGCAAATCGAATACTCGCAGTTGCGCACGCTCGCCGATCCGGCCGGCGCCCGCTATCGCCCGTTCCGGGACATCACGCTCGATGCGCTGCGGTTCGCCGCGCGCCGGCTCGGGCTCGCGCTGAACAGCGCGGCCGAGAAGCGGCTGATGGACGAATACGCGTGCTTGTCCACCTATCCCGATACGGTGCCCGCGCTGCGCAAGCTGCGCGCGCTCGACCCGCGCCCGCCGCTCGGGATCCTGTCGAACGGCACGCCGCAGATGCTCGACATCGCGATCAAGAGCGCCGGCATGTCCGGGCTGTTCGATCGCGTGCTGTCGGCCGACACCGTGCGCGCGTACAAGCCGAGCCCGGCAGCCTACGCGCTCGGCACCGACGCGTTCGGACCGAACCGGCGCGGCATCGTGTTCGTGTCGTCGAACGCGTGGGACGTCGCCGGCGCCGTCTGGTTCGGCTACACGACGTTCTGGCTCAACCGCACGGGCGCGCCCGCCGAGGAACTCGGCGCGCCGCCCGACGGCACCGGTACCGGCATGGCCGACCTGCTCGCATTCCTCGCCACCCCGGCTCCGTCCGGCAGACCCGCAAACCGCACGCGCCCCGGCCCGGGTGCATGACGTCCGCAGCGCTGCCGCCTTCCCCCTTCACCGAAACCGCAACTGACCGACCAAGGAGATGAGACTCATGAGCACCCCGATCACGCTGCCGCAAGGCATGGCGATCACCGGCGAAATCAAGCCGGGTTACGAAGCAATCCTGACGCCTGAAGCGCTCGCACTCGTCGCAGCGCTGCACCGCACGTTCGAGCCGCGCCGCCAGGCGCTGCTGCAGGCGCGCGTCGAGCGCACGAAGCGCCTCGACGCGGGCGAGCGCCCCGACTTCCTGGCCGAGACGAAGGCGATCCGCGAAGGCGACTGGAAGGTCGCGCCGCTGCCGGCCGACCTGCAATGCCGCCGTGTCGAGATCACGGGCCCCGTCGAGCGCAAGATGATCATCAACGCGCTGAACTCGGGCGCCGATTCGTACATGACGGACTTCGAGGATTCGAACGCGCCGAGCTGGACGAACCAGATCGACGGCCAGATCAACCTGAAGGACGCGGTGCGCCGCACGATCTCGCTCGAGCAGAACGGCAAGTCGTACCGGCTGAACGACAAGGTCGCGACGCTGATCGTGCGTCCGCGCGGCTGGCACCTCGACGAGAAGCACGTGACGGTCGACGGCCAGCGCGTGTCCGGCGGCATCTTCGATTTCGCGCTGTTCCTGTTCCACAACGCGAAGGAACTGCTCGCGCGCGGCTCGGGCCCGTACTTCTACCTGCCGAAGATGGAAAGCCATCTCGAGGCGCGCCTGTGGAACGACATCTTCGTCGCCGCGCAGGAAGGCGTCGGCGTGCCGCGGGGCACGATCCGCGCGACGGTGCTGATCGAGACGATCCTCGCCGCATTCGAGATGGACGAAATCCTGTACGAACTGCGCGAACACAGCTCGGGCCTGAACGCCGGCCGCTGGGACTACATCTTCTCGGCCATCAAGAAGTTCAAGAACGACCGCGACTTCTGCCTCGCCGAGCGCTCGAAGATCACGATGACGGTGCCGTTCATGCGCGCGTACGCGCTGCTGCTGCTGAAGACCTGCCACAAGCGCAACGCGCCGGCGATCGGCGGGATGAGCGCGCTGATCCCGATCAAGAACGATCCGGAAGCGAACGACAAGGCCATGGGCGGCGTGCGCTCGGACAAGCAGCGCGACGCGACCGACGGCTACGACGGCGGCTGGGTGGCCCACCCGGGCCTCGTGCCGATCGCGATGGAAGAGTTCGTGAAGGTGCTCGGCGACAAGCCGAACCAGATCGCGAAGCAGCGCGACGACGTGCAGGTCGAAGGCAAGAACCTGCTCGACTTCCAGCCGGAAGCGCCGATCACCGAAGCCGGCCTGCGCAACAACATCAACGTCGGCATCCACTACCTGGGCGCATGGCTCGACGGCAACGGCTGCGTGCCGATCCACAACCTGATGGAAGACGCGGCCACGGCCGAAATCTCCCGTTCGCAGGTGTGGCAATGGATCCGCTCGCCGAAGGGCGTGCTCGACGACGGCCGCAAGGTCACCGCCGAACTCGTGCGTGAATTCGCCAAGGCCGAACTCGACAACGTGAAGCGCTCGGTCGGCGGCAACACGCAGCCGTACGAGCGCGCCGCGGCGATCTTCGAGCAGATGTCGACGTCGGAAGGCTTCACCGAATTCCTGACGCTGCCGCTGTACGAGGAAATCTGACGTAGCTGCCCGCCTCGACCGGAGCCGGCCCTGCGTCGGCGCCGGTCGCGTGCGGTGACGGCATCAAAAAAAGCGCCCCGAGGGGCGCTTCTTCTTTTGCGACAGGATCCGCTACCGCGGCTGCCGCACGACCGGTCACACCGCTTCCCGCTCGCGCCGGTGCTGAACCCAGTCGCCCGACGCAATGCGCGGACGCCCGGCAATCGCGTGCGCGGCGACCGGATAGTAAAGGCAGGCGTACTGCCGGCCACCGAGCTCGACGGTCACGTCTTCCGGCTTGAACAGCGAGTCGACGCCCGGATACACGCGCTCGATCTCGTCGAGCACGGGAACGAGCTGGTCGTCGACCTCGTAGACGTCGCCCCAGACGAGCGACTTGCCGGCCGACCCGGCAATCATTCCCGGATACGTACCGAAATCGTACAGTTCGCCCGGCAGCGCGACGGCGCCGAGCAGCGTCGGCGCGGCAATCCCGTGCCTGGCGGCCGCGTGGCCGATGTCGTTAGCCTCCCCGTTTCTCAAGGTGCCGTAGACGAATACGTAGCGCATCGTGGTTCTCCTCTTTGATTCGTATGTTGCCGTGTTCGCAGGCGAGTCGTGGCGAAACCGCCCGCGCATCGATAGACCGCGATACCGGCCGGATGGTTCGAACCCGCAAGCGCACCCGGCCACGGGGCAGTCCGGAAATCGACAGGCCCCCACACAAAGTTCATTTGAACGCGGCATGATCGCCCGACAAACCGCCGCATGCACTTTCACGGCGCCTTCTACAATAACGGCATCGCCGCCGCGCTGCCCGAATCGTCCATGAACCCGCCGTTCCAAGCCGACGTACCGAACCCGTACGTCATCGACATTCCGCCCGAATTCGCGCCGACCGCCGTCCATCCGATGCGCGTGCGCGCACGGCAGGTCGATACCGGGCACCGCATCCCGCTGCATACGCACGCGTGGGCGCAGCTCGCGTACGCCTCGCGCGGCGTGCTGCGCGTCGCGACGACCGGCACGACCTGGATGGTGCCGCCATCCCGCGCGATCTGGGTGCCGCCGCGCGTGACGCATGAGGTCGTGATCGTCGAAGAGGCGTATCTGCGCACGCTGTATATCGACGAGTCGATCGTGCCGGACGGGCTCGACGCGTGCCGCGTCGTCGAAGTGACGGGGCTCCTGCGCGAACTGATCGTCGCACTCGACGCGCGCGACCTGAGCGCCACGCGCGAGCGCCTGCTGTGCGGGCTCGTGCTCGACGAGTTGAGTCATGCCGAGCCGCTGCCGCTCGCGGTGCCGATGCCCGACGAAAAAAGGCTGCGCATGCTGTGCGAATCGGTCCTCGCGCACCCGGCCCATGCGGAGTCGCTCGAGCATTGGGCCAGCGAGGTAGGCGCGAGCACGCGCACGATTTCGCGGCTCTTCAAGCAGGAACTGGGGGTGAGCTTTTCGCAGTGGCGCCAGCAGGCGCTGCTCGCGCGGGCCATCCCGCTGCTGAACCAGGGGCGTCCGCTGTCCCATATCGCGCGCGAACTCGGCTACCAGAGCCAGAGCGCGTTTTCGGCGATGTTCCGGCGTGCCTTCGGCGAAAGCCCGCGCGCATTCATGCTGCGCGGCTACGAGCACCGCGGCCCGGAAGGCAGCCACGCGGACGACGAAACCCCGGACGACGACGCGATCGACGTTGCTGCCCGCTGAACGCGTCGCTTCAGCGCGTCAGGACTTCAGACCGGCCGCACCATGTGGCGGATCGAGCCGAGTTGCGCGAGCCGCGACCCGGCAACCCGATAGCCCATGCGCAGGTAGAGACGCGCGGCTGGATTGTCGACGAACACGCGCAACTGGAGTTCGTGCAGCCCGCGCGCACGCGCCCAGCGGTGCGACATGTCGAGCATGTAGGTGCCGGCGCCCTGCCCGCGATGGCCGGCCGCGATCTGCACGTCGCGGATGTGCAGCGAGTCGCCCTCCTCGGTCACGCGCAGCACGCCGATGCGCTCGCCGTCGGCCTCGAGGATGAAGTTCTCGGATTCGCGCCAGCTCGCGTAGAACAGGTCGCTGCGCCACACGAGCCCATGGCGCTTGTAGTAGCCGCCCATGTTGCCGTGCGTCAGCGCTTCGGCGAACGGAAAATCGCCAGCCTCCGCGGGCCGGAGCTGATACAGCAGTCGCAGGTCGGTCGGATCGAGCATCGCGCAGGGGTCGAGAACGCATCCCGCAACGATAGCGCAGTCGCGTGCGGATGCAATCGCGGATTTCTCGTAGCGGCTCGACGCCGGATGACCGGGGGTTATGCGGCCAGCGGGCGCAACCGAAAACGCAAATGAAAAAGCCCGCACGAGGCGGGCTTCTTCATTTTTTGGCGGAGCGGACGGGACTCGCCTACATCCTGCAGGCCGCGGATGCGCGTGCACGCGCATCCCTTCGAGTCCCGCCGGAAGCTGCGCAGGCAGCTTCCTCCACTCCGCAGTCACGCGCCCGCCAGCGGGCGCAACCTGAAACGCAAATGAAAAAGCCCGCACGAGGCGGGCTTTTTCATTTTCTGGCGGAGCGGACGGGACTCGAACCCGCGACCCCCGGCGTGACAGGCCGGTATTCTAACCGACTGAACTACCGCTCCAGTCTTGCTACTTGCCTGGCAGGCGTCGGTTGCTTCCTGCCGGCGCATCGTTTGTTCGAACGACGCCGAAATCTGGCGTCCCCTAGGGGATTCGAACCCCTGTACTCACCGTGAAAGGGTGATGTCCTAGGCCTCTAGACGAAGGGGACAACGTACTGCTTACATCCTTAATGCAAAAGCCCGTTCAAAAAACGTTCTTTGAACGGGCTTCGTTCTGGCGGAGCGGACGGGGCTCGAACCCGCGACCCCCGGCGTGACAGGCCGGTATTCTAACCAACTGAACTACCGCTCCAGCTTTCTTGCTCACACCTGCAGGACACCGTCACGCGCCTGCATGTGTTGCGACACTTCTACGAAACGCCGCTGAATCTGGCGTCCCCTAGGGGATTCGAACCCCTGTACTCACCGTGAAAGGGTGATGTCCTAGGCCTCTAGACGAAGGGGACAACGTACTGCTTACATCCTTAATACAAAAGCCCGCTCAAAAACGTCTTGAACGGGCTTCGTTCTGGCGGAGCGGACGGGACTCGAACCCGCGACCCCCGGCGTGACAGGCCGGTATTCTAACCGACTGAACTACCGCTCCAGCTTTCTTACCCTCACCTGCAGGACGTCGGTTACGTTCCTGCAAGCGTTGCGACATTTCTACGAAACGCCGCTGAATCTGGCGTCCCCTAGGGGATTCGAACCCCTGTACTCACCGTGAAAGGGTGATGTCCTAGGCCTCTAGACGAAGGGGACAAAATCTTTTCAGATCTGTCTGACTCTCGCTATTCACTTTTCAATCAACAGCGAAGGCCGAAATTCTAACTGCTTTGAATCATTTTGTGAAGCATTTATTACTACCAGTGCTTCGCAAATCAACTCAGCTTGTTCTGATGGTGGAGGTAAGCGGGATCGAACCGCTGACCTCTTGCATGCCATGCAAGCGCTCTCCCAGCTGAGCTATACCCCCTTGCAGAACAGAAATAAGATTATATGGAGCTACTTTGAACTTGTAAATACCCTTTTTGCGATTCGAGCGAAATTTTTTGCGAAGCTGCCGCGATGTCACGCACGGGCAGCTTCGCTCGCCCTCGAACCTCAGGCCAGCGCCGCCTCGATGCGCGACACCACGACATCGCGACCGAACAGCACGAGCACCGCATCGATCGACGGCGTATGCGTCGTACCCGCCACCAGCAGACGCACCGGCATCGCCAGTTGCGGCATCTTCAGCTTGTGCGCGCCGAGCGTCGACTTCAGCGCGGCGGACACCGCCTCCTTCGTCCAGTCGGCCGCCTTCAGCGCGGCGACGAGATCGGCCAGCGCCGGACGCACCGCATCGGTCACGTGCTGCGCGAGCGCATCGGCTTCCGGTGCCGGCACACGGTAGAACATCGCGGCGCCTTCCGCGATCTCCTTGACCGTCGTCGCGCGATCCTTCATCAGCCCGACCACCGCTTCGAGCGCAGGGCCCGTCGCGATCGCCGCATCGTCGATGCCGAGGGCGGAAAGGAACGGCTTCGCCAGTTCGGCGAGGCGCGCGTTGTCGGCTTCCTTGATGTAATGCGCGTTCAGCCAGCTCAGCTTGCTGTGGTCGTACTGCGCAGGCGACTTGCCGAGATGCTCGAGATCGAACCATTCGACGAACTGCTCGCGCGAGAAGATCTCCGCGTCGCCGTGCGACCAGCCGAGGCGCGCGAGATAGTTGACGACGGCTTCGGGCAGGAAGCCCGCGTCGCGGTACGCCATCACGCTCATCGCGCCGTGACGCTTGCTCATCTTCTCGCCCTGCTCGTTCAGCACGGTCGGCAGGTGCGCATACATGGGCGGCTCGCCGCCGAGCGCATTCAGGATGTTGATCTGGCGCGGCGTGTTGTTCACGTGGTCGTCGCCGCGGATCACGTGCGTGATGCCCATGTCCATGTCGTCCACCACCACGCAGAAGTTGTAGATCGGCGTGCCGTCCGGGCGCGCGATCACGAGGTCGTCGAGCTCCTCGTTCGAGATCTCGACACGCCCCTTCACGGCGTCGTCCCACACGACCGTGCCGGTCAACGGATTGCGGAAGCGCAGCACCGGCTTCACGCCGGCCGGCGGCTCCGGCAGCACCTTGCCGGGCTCCGGACGCCACGTACCGTCGTAGCGCGGCTTCAGGCCGGCCTCGCGCTGGCGCTCACGCAGCGCGTCGAGTTCCTCGGCCGACATGTAGCACGGGTACGCGAGGCCCTTCTCGAGCATCTGCGCAAGCACCTCGCGATAGCGGTCCATCCGCTGCATCTGGTAGATCGGGCCTTCGTCGAAATCCAGGCCGAGCCATTGCATCCCCTCGAGGATCGCATCGACCGCTTCCTGCGACGAACGCTCGACGTCGGTATCCTCGATGCGCAGCACGAACGTGCCCTTCATCTTGCGGGCGAACGCCCACGGATAGAGCGCGGAGCGGATGTTGCCGAGGTGGATGAAGCCGGTGGGACTCGGCGCGAAGCGGGTACGGACAGGACGGGTCATAAACGGTAACTCGAACGCCTGGGGCGCATGAATGATTCGACGCGGGATCGACGGCGGCAACCCGGACAGCAACGGGGCCGGCGACGCCCGGAACGGGAAAGAAGCCGGAATTATACTCGTGCCTGACATCGCGCCAAGCGCGCCGCTTGCTTTATGATGTGCGCGCCGCGGCCGCCAGCCGGCGCGGCGCCGGCCGCACGGAACCCCTGCGCGGCCGCTCGGAACCTATCGCCGCCGCGGGCCGTGACACCCGCCGCCAAGCCGCCGGAGAACCATTCGATGTCGTCCCCTCGCCTGTCGCGCCGCCACTTCACGATCGCCGCCGCATCCGCCAGCCTCGCCGCCTGCACGTCGTTCGGCGACAAATCCCGCCCCGGCGCCGCAGTGCCGCAGGAAAAGCCCGTGAAGATCGGCATCGCGCTCGGCGGTGGCGCCGCGCGCGGCTTCTCGCACATCGGCGTGCTGAAGGCGCTCGAGGCGCGCGGCATCCCGATCGAGATCGTCGCGGGCACGAGCGCGGGCTCGGTGGTCGGCGCACTCTATGCGTCGGGCATGAGCGCCCTTCAGATCAACAAGATCGCGCTCGACATGGACCAGGCTGCGATCAGCGACTGGGCGCTGCCGTTCCGCTCGCGCGGGCTGCTGCAAGGCGTCGCGCTGCAGAACTTCCTGAACAAGACGCTCAACAACCGGCCGATCGAGAAGATGGCGAAGCCGCTCGGCGTCGTCGCGACCGATCTGCAGAACGGCCAGCCGATCCTGTTCCAGCAAGGCAATACGGGGCTCGCGGTGCGCGCGTCGTGCAGCGTGCCGTCGGTGTTCGAGCCGGTGAAGATCGGCAACCGCGAGTATGTCGATGGCGGCCTCGTGAGCCCGGTGCCCGCGTCGTATGCGCGCAAGATGGGCGCGAGCTTCGTGATCGCGGTCGACATCTCGTCCCGGCCGGACGGCGCGGCCACCAACAACCCGATCGAGATGCTGCTGCAGACCTTCACGATCATGGGCCAGACGATCAAGACCTACGAGCTCGACAAGTATGCGGACGTCGTGATCCGCCCGAACCTCAACGCGATGGGCGGCAGCGACTTCAACCAGCGCAACGCGGCCATCCTCGCAGGCGAGGAAGCCGTCGCGCGCATCATGCCGGAACTGCAGCGCAAGCTCGCGGCGGCACGCGGCGTGGCTGCTGCGTAAGCACGCGAGTCGCGGGCCGGCGCACGCCGCCGGCCCGCCAACGGCGAAGCGGTTCCCGGCTCGCCGTTTGCACTGCCCCAAAACAAAAAACCCTGCCGCCTTTCGGTGACAGGGTTTTTTTCGATCCGGCCGGACCGGCCGTCGAACGTCAGTTGTTGCCGTTCGCCGAATCGTCGCCGATCGTCGCGCGCACGCGCTGACGCAGGTCTTCCGGCTTCATCGGGAACTCCGATTCGAGCCGGCGCGCGCCGGTGAAACGCTTTTCCCAGTAGCCGCTATCGAGATCGTCGACGCGGATGGTGCTGCCCGTCGACGGCGAGTGCACGAACTTGTTGTCGCCGATGTAGATGCCGACGTGCGAGAACGTACGGCGCATCGTGTTGAAGAACACGAGGTCGCCCGGCTTGAGGTTGCTCATGCTCACCTTCTCGCCGACGCGACTCATCTCTTCCGCGCGACGCGGCAGCGACATGCCGAGCGTGTCCTGGAACACGTAGCGCACGAAGCCGCTGCAGTCGAGGCCCGAATCCGGCGAGTTGCCGCCCCAGCGATAACGCACGCCGATCATGTTCAGCGCGCCGACGACCACGTCGCCCGCCTTGCCGGCCATGCCCGCAAGGAACGACTTCGCGCCGCCGCTCGACGACGGCTGGGCGCTGGTCTGCTGGAGGGAGGAATTCGACGCGTTCTGAGTCGAATTCGTGACATTCTGGTTAAAACTGCTGACTTCGTCGGCGAACGCGCCGGGTGCTGCTGCGAACAGGGCGCCGATGAACAGCCCGGCGACGGTGCGCGCGCATGCCTGGGTCAGGGATCGATGCTGCATTGGTCGATGGAATTTGCTTAAAAATCAGCTGATTGGCGGAAAATTTCGGTCGATACTAGCCAGCGCGTAATCGTTTGTCAAAACAAATTAATAAATACAATCGAGATAGTCAGACCATTGGCCGCCTATCACGCTTTCCAGACCGCTTTCAACAGCTTTTGTGTGTAAGGATGTGACGGTCTGGTGAAGATGTCGGCCACCTCCCCCGACTCGACGACGGCCCCGTCCTGCATCACCGCGACGCGGTGCGCCATCGCCCCGATCACCTCCAGGTCATGGCTGATGAAGACATAGCCGAGGTTGTATTTCTGTTGCAAATTCGCGAGCAGTTTCAGCACCTGCTGCTGGATCGACACGTCGAGCGCGGACGTCGGTTCATCGAGGATCAGGATGCGCGGCTCCAGCACCAGCGCGCGCGCAATCGCGATCCGCTGCCGCTGCCCGCCCGAGAATTCATGTGGATAGCGGTGCAGCACCGTGCGGTCGAGGCCGACTTCGCGCAGCACCGCGAGCGACTTCTCGCGCCGCGCATCGGGTGTCATGTCCGGGCGATGCAGCTCGAGCCCCTCGCCGACGATCCGCTCGATCGTGTGACGCGGCGAAAGCGAACTGAACGGATCCTGAAAGACGACCTGCATGTTCGAGCGCAGCGCGGTCTGTTCGCGGCCGCGATAGGTCGACAGCGCGCGGCCCTGGAATTCGATCGTGCCGCCGGCCGTCTTCTGCAGGCCGAGCAGCGCCATCGCGAGCGTCGACTTCCCCGATCCCGATTCGCCGACGATGCCGAGCGTTTCGCCCTGCCGCACCGACACCGACACGTCCGCGACGGCCGTCACCGGCACCGAGCCGAACCAGCCCGCGATGCCCGGCCGCTTGCGCGCGAACTGCACGCTCACGTGCTGCGCGTCGAGCACGACGGGCGCGATCGGCATCACCGGGGTGACCGCGCGTTGCGGCCGGCTGTTCAGGAGCCGCTGCGTGTACGGGTGCTCGGGTTCCGCGAAGATTCGCTCGACGGGCCCGCTCTCGACGAGCCGGCCGTGCTCCATCACCGCGACGCGATCCGCGAAGTGCCGCACGAGATTCAGGTCGTGCGTGATCAGCAGGATCGCCATCCCGCGCTTTTCCGCTTCCTCGCGCTGCAGTTCCAGCAGCAGATCGACGATCTGCGCGCGGATCGTCACGTCGAGCGCGGTGGTCGGCTCGTCGGCCAGCAACAGGCGCGGCCGGCAGGCGAGCGCCATCGCGATCATCGCGCGCTGGCGCTGGCCGCCCGACAACTGGTGCGGATAGCTGTCGACGCGCTTCTCCGGCTCGGCGATGCCCGTGCGTGCAAGCAACGCGATCGCGCGCTTGCGCGCCTCGACCGCCGAGACGCCGTCGTGCAGCACGATCGTCTCGCCGATCTGCACGCCGATCGTATACAGCGGGTTGAGCGCGGTCATCGGCTCCTGGAAGATCATCGCGATGTCCGAGCCGCGCAGCCCGCGCATCTCGCGCTCGCTCTTGGCCATCAGGTCCTGCCCCGCGAAACGGATCGTGCCGCTCACGTCGGCGTCCCGCAGCAGCCGCAGGATCGACAGCGCGGTCACGCTCTTGCCCGACCCCGACTCGCCGACCAGCGCGACGCGCTCGCCGCGGCCGATCGCGAGCGTCACGTCGTCCACCGCGACCGTGTCGCCGAAGCGCACATGCAGATGCTCGAGCGCCAGCAGCGGCTCGCGCTGCGTCGATACGACCGGTTCGCTCATCGCTGGCCTCCCGCCGCGCGCACCGAATCGGCGATCCGCGTGTCGAGTGCATTGCGCAGCGCATCGCCCATGAAGGTCAGCAGCAGCAGCGTCGCAACCAGCACGCCGAAGGTCGACAGCGAGATCCACCAGGCGTCGAGGTTGCCCTTGCCCTGCGCGAGCAGCTCGCCGAGGCTCGGGGTCGGCGGCGGCACGCCGAGCCCGAGGAAATCGAGGCTCGTGAGCGCGAGGATCGAGCCGCTCATCCGGAACGGCAGGAACGTGATCACCGGCGTGAGACTGTTCGGCAGCACGTGGCGCCAGATGATCTGCCAGTTCGTGAGGCCCATCGCGCGCGCCGCGCGCACGTAGTCCTGCGTGCGGTTGCGCAGGAATTCCGCGCGCACGTAGTCGGCGAGCCCGATCCAGCCGAACAGCGACAGCAGCACGATCAGCAGCAGGAAGCTCGGCTCGAAGATCGACGCGAAGATGATCAGCAGGTACAGCTCCGGCAGCGAGCTCCAGATCTCGATCAGCCGCTGCCCGACGATGTCGATGCGCCCGCCGAAGAAGCCCTGCACGGCGCCCGCGGCGATGCCGAGCAGCGTGCCGATCACGGTCAGGATCAGCCCGAACTCGACCGACACGCGGAATCCGTACACGAGCCGCGCGAGCAGGTCGCGCCCCTGCGCGTCGGTGCCGAGCCAGTTCGCGCGCGACGGCGGCGCGGGGTTCGGCACGTTCGAGAAGTAGTTCAGCGTGTCGTAGTAGTAGCGGTTCGGCGGGTAGACGACGAAGTTGCCGGGCGCCTCGAGCCGCTTGCGTACATACGGATCGAGATAGTCGGCCGGCGTCGGGAAATCGCCGCCGAAGGTCGTCTCCGGATACGCGTGGAACAGCGGGAAATAGTACTGGCCGTCGTAATGCACAACGAGCGGCTTGTCGTTCGACCACAGCGGCGCCGCGACGCTCACGGCGAACGCCACGAAAAAGATCACGAAGCTCCAGTAGCCGAGGCGCTGCTGCCGGAAGCGCTGCCATACGCGGCGCGCGGGCGACGGCGACACGCGGGCGCGCGCCGCGTCGATGCGGGAAGACACGACGGCCCGGTTCATCGCGCACCTCGCCCGGTGACGCCGGGCATGCAGACGGACGGTTTCATGTCAGCGCTCCAGGGTGTCGAATTGAATGCGCGGATCGACCCACACATAGCAGAGATCGGAGATCAGCTTGGTCGCGAGCCCGATCAGCGTGAACAGGTACAGCGTGCCGAGGACGACCGGATAGTCGCGCCGCACGACCGATTCGTACGACAGCAGCCCGAGGCCGTCGAGCGAGAACAACGTCTCGATCAGCAGGCTGCCGGTGAAGAACGCGCCGATGAACGCGGCCGGAAAGCCGACGATCAGCGGCAGCATCGCATTGCGGAACACGTGCCTCCACAGCACGTTGCGCTCGGAGAGCCCCTTCGCGCGCGCAGTCAGCACGTATTGCCGGCGGATCTGGTCGAGGAACGCGTTCTTCGTCAGCATCGTGACGACCGCGAAGCTGCCGACGACCGATGCGGTGATCGGCAGTGCGATGTGCCACAGGTAGTCGAGCACCTTGCCGACGAGCGACAGCTGCGCGAAGTTGTCCGACGTGAGGCCGCGCAGCGGAAAGAGCTGCCAGAACGAGCCGCCGCCGAACAGCACGAGCAGCAGCACGCCGAGCACGAAGCCCGGAATCGCATAGCCGACGAGCACGACGAGGCTCGTCGCGACGTCGAACGGCGAGCCGTTGCGCACGGCCTTCGCGATGCCGAGCGGCACCGAGATCAGGTACGTGAGGAAGAACGTCCACAGCCCGATGCTGATCGACACGGGCATCTTCTGCACGACCAGCGACCACACGCTCTGGTGGCGGAAATAACTGTCGCCGAGATCGAAGCGCGCGAAGCGCTTGAGCATCAGCCAGTAGCGTTCGAGCGGCGGCTTGTCGAAACCGTACAGCGCCTTGAGCTGCGCGAGCTGCTGCGCGTCGACGCCGGTGTGCGCACGCATCCCGAACGGCACGGCGCCCTGCTCCGTCGCGCCCTTGCGCAATTCCTGCACGGCTTGTTCGACCGGGCCGCCCGGCACGAACTGGATCACCGCGAACGTGAGGGTCAGCACGCCGATGAGCGTCGGAATCATCAGCAGCAGGCGTTTGAGGATGTAGCTCCACATAGGGCGTCGACTCGCGATCGGTAGGCGGGATTGAACGTTGGGGCGGCGTGGTTCAGTGATCGGGCTTCGCCCACCAGGTCGACACGACCCAGCCCTCGGCCGAATAGTACAGCGGCAGCGTCTGCGGATAGGCGAGCGTGCGCTTGTACGCGACCCGGTGCGTCGTGCTGTACCACTGCGGGACCGCGTAGTAGCCGTGCATCAGCACACGGTCGAGCGCGTGCGTCGCGTCGAGCAGGTCTTCGCGTGTCTGTGCGGTGCCGAGCGCGTGCAGCAGCGCATCGACGGCCGGCGACTTCAGCCCGATGAAGTTGTCGGAGCCCGGCTCGTCGGCGAACTTGCTCGCGTAGCGCGAGTACTGCTCGGCACCCGGCACCTGCACGCCCGGCAGGCGGATCGTCGTCATGTCGTAGTCGAACGCATCGAGGCGCTTTTGCAGGAGCGCGTAATCGGCCGTGCGAAAACGTGCGTCGATGCCGAGCTTCGCCAGATTGCGCTGGTACGCCGCCACGATCCCTTCCATCGACGCGCCGGAATCGTCGAGGATCTCGAACGTGAACGGCTCGCCCTTCGCGTTGCGCAACGCGCCGTCTCGATAGGTCCAGCCGGCCTGCGCGAGCAGCGCACGCGCCTTCAGCAGGTTCGCGCGCAGCGAACCCGGCGGATTCGTGTTCGGCTGCGTGACCACCGGGCCGAACACGGCCGGGTCGAGCTGCGCGCGCAGCGGCTCCAGCAGCTTCAGCTCGCCGGGGCCGGGCGTGCCGGTCGCCTGCAGGTCGGTGTCGGCGAAGTAGCTGTTCATACGCGTGTAGGCGCTGTAGAACAGCTGGCGGTTCAGCCATTCGAAGTCGAACGCGAGGTCGAGCGCCTGGCGCACGCGCACGTCGTGGAACAGCGGCCGGCGCAGGTTCATGAAGAAGCCCTGCATGCCGGCGCCGTTATGCTGGCGGAATTCACGCTTGACGAGCTCGCCGCTGTCGAAGCGCTTGCCGACGTCGCGGCGCGTCCAGTTGCGCGCGATGTACTCGACGAGCACGTCGTATTCGCCGGCCTTGAACGCCTCGAGCCGCGCGACGCCGTCGCCATACAGCTTGTAGACGATCCGCTCGAAGTTGTTGGTGCCCACCCGCACCGGCAGGTCGGCGCCCCAGTACGCCGGGTTGCGCCGGTAAGTGATCGTCCGGCCGTTGTCGTAATGGTCGATCAGGTACGGGCCGCTGCCGATCGGCTGCTCGAACGCGAGCTGGTCGAACGGGATGCGCGAGCCGTCCGCGCGCAATCCCCACTTGCGCGAAAACACCGGCACGCCGCCGGCGATCAGCGGCAGTTCGCGGTTCGCGCTGCGGAACTCGAAGCGCACCGTGGCCGGATCGACGACCACGGCCTTCGCGATCTCCGCGAAATACGCGCCGAACTGCGGCGCGGCCTGCTTGCTCTTCAGCGTGTCGAACGAGAACTTGACGTCGTCGGCGGTGACGCGGTCGCCGTTCGAGAAGCGCGCGCGCGGATTCAGGTGGAACGTGACCGAGCGGCGGTCCGGCGCGACGTCGATGTCGTCGGCGAGCAGCCCGTACGCGGACGCCGGCTCGTCGGAGCTGCCGGTCGCGAGGCTCTCGAACAGCATGTCGATGCCCGGCGCGGGGTTGCCGCGCATCGTGAACGGGTTGAACTTGTCGAACGACGTCAGCCGGTTCGGGTTCGCGAGCACCAGCGTGCCGCCCTTCGGCGCGTCGGGGTTGACGTAGTCGAAATGCTTGAAGCCCGGCGGATACTTCGGCTCGCCGTACTGCGCAATGGCGTAGGCCGCGTGCGCAGCGCTCGCGGCCAGCACCGCTTGCAGCACGAACACCGCAGCCGCGCAGCCGGCAGTTCGTACCGCACGGCGGACGCGCGCGGCGGCGGCCCGGGGCGAACCCTTCGTCATAGAGGCCCTGTCGGTCGAATGAGGGGAGTAACGAGGGACGATTCTACCCATTCAAGCCGGCGAGCCAAAAGAAAACCGCCACGCGGGCGGTTTCTTCACGGGCGGATCGGAGGCGCGCATCAGGCGGCCGCGCCCTGCCGATCAGCGCCAGCCGTTGTGGCGGCCGTTGTCCCAGTGGCCACGATCGCCACGATCGCCCCAGCCGCGGCCGTGATGGCGGTACCACTCGTCGCGGCCCCAGTAGCGACGGCCGTCCCAGTAGCGGTCGCCGTGCCAGCCGATCACGATGGCCGGCCCCGGAGCGTAGACAGGTGCCGGCGCATAGACCGGCGCAGGCTGATAGACGACCGGCGGCGGAGGCGGCGGCGCATACACGGGTGCGGGCGCGACGTAGACCGGCGCCGGAACGCCGAGATTGATCCCGACATTGACTCCCGCCATTGCTGCGCCCGACACGAGCAAGGCCGTCATACCGGTCATGAGCGAGGCAACACGCAAGGTCTTCATGGATTCCTCTTCTGGTTGTTTCATGTGTGATTCGACTATAACGGCAAGCGCCGTCTCCGCATATTTCCACTTTGTAAGAACTGATGCGCGGCATCGCAACGGAAAGCCTGCGCTAACGTCTTGTAACAATCGACGCCCGCCCCGCCCCCTCGCGCCCCGTTCCTAAAACATCTTTCATCCTGCCCCGCGCCCCGCGTTAAGCGGCGCCACGCACACTGCGCGAGCCGAACCGGGCTCCCGCCGCGCTTCGGCACTTCGCTGACAGGCCGGCGCCCCGCGCCGGCGGAGACCTCGCCGATGCTGAAACTCGTCCGACTCGCGCTTGCGCGCCCCTATACGTTCATCGTCCTCGCGCTGCTGATCCTGATCGCGGGGCCGCTCGCGGCGCTGCGCACACCGACCGACATCTTCCCCGACATCCGGATTCCGGTCATCAGCGTGGTGTGGAACTACGCGGGCCTGCAGCCGGCCGACATGGCCGGACGCATCGTCACCTACTACGAGCGCACGCTCGGCACGACGGTCAACGACGTTGCGCACATCGAGTCGCAGTCGTTCCGCAGCTTCGGGATCGTCAAGATCTTCTTCCAGCCGAGCGTCGACATTCGCACCGCGACCGCGCAGGTCACGTCGATCTCGCAGACGGTGCTCAAGCAGATGCCGCCGGGCACCACGCCGCCGCAGATCCTCAACTACAACGCATCGACCGTGCCCGTGCTGCAGCTGGCGCTGACGAGCGACACGCTGAACGAACAGCAGCTCGGCGACTATGCGACCAACGTGATCCGGCCTCAGCTGCTGTCCGTCGCGGGGGTCGCGATTCCGTCGCCGTACGGCGGCAAGGTACGCCAGGTGCAGATCGACCTCGATCCGCAGGCGCTGCAGGCGAAGGGGCTGTCCGCGCAAGATGTCGCAACCGCGCTGGCGCAGCAGAACCAGATCATCCCGGCCGGCACGCAGAAGATCGGCGGCTTCGAATACAACATCCGGCTCAACGACAGCCCGCTGACCATCGACCAGATCAATGCGCTGCCGATCCGGAGCGTGAACGGCGCGGTGATCTTCATGCGCGACGTCGCGCACGTACGCGACGGTTATCCGCCGCAGGGCAACATCGTGCGCGTCGACGGCCGTCGCGCGGTGCTGATGAGCGTGCTCAAAAGCGGCTCGGCATCGACGCTCGACATCATCGCGGGCGTCAAGGCGCAATTGCCGCGCATCGAGGCGACCCTGCCGCCGTCGCTCCGGCTCGTCGTGATGGGCGACCAGTCCGTGTTCGTCAAGGGCGCCGTCAGCGGCGTGGCGCGCGAAGGCCTGATCGCCGCCGCGCTCACGTCCGCGATGATCCTGCTGTTTCTCGGCAGCTGGCGCTCGACGCTGATCATCGCCGCATCCATCCCGCTCGCGGTGCTGGCCGCGATCGCGGCGCTCGCCGCCGCGGGCGAGACGCTCAACGTGATGACCCTCGGCGGGCTCGCGCTCGCGGTCGGCATTCTCGTCGACGATGCCACCGTCACGATCGAGAACGTGAACTGGCACCTCGAACAGGGCAAGGCGGTACGCGATGCGATCCTGGACGGCGCGTCGCAGATCGTCGCGCCGGCCTTCGTGTCGCTGTTGTGCATCTGCATCGTGTTCGTGCCGATGCTGCTGCTCGACGGCGTGGCCCGCTTCCTGTTCGTGCCGATGGCCGAAGCCGTGATCTTCGCGATGATCGCGTCGTTCGTGCTGTCGCGCACGTTCGTGCCGATGATGGCCCGCTACCTGTTGAAACCGCATGCTCCGCATCCGGCGGCCGCGCTCGCGCCGCATGGCGCGCCGTTCCCGCCGCCACGCGCCCGCAATCCGCTCGTCGCCTTCCAGCAGGGGTTCGAACGCCGCTTCGCGGCATTGCGCGCCGGCTACCGGGTCGTGCTCGGTCTCGCACTCGTCCACCGTGCGCGCTTCGTCGCGCTGTTCCTCGCCGCGGTGGCCCTGTCGTTCGTGCTGGTGCCATGGCTCGGCCGCAATTTCTTCCCGTCGGTCGACGCGGGCGAAATCGCGATCCACGTGCGCGCACCGATCGGCACGCGCATCGAGGAAACGGCCGCGCTGTTCGACCACGTCGAGCAGACGGTGCGCGGCATCGTGCCGCCGCACGCGATCGCGAGCATCGTCGACAACATGGGACTGCCGAACAGCGGGATCAACCTCACGTACAGCAACAGCGGCACGATCGGCCCGCAGGACGGCGACATCCTCGTGTCGCTCACGGGCGATCACGCGCCGACGGCCGACTACGTCAAACAGTTGCGTACGGTGCTGCCGCGCACGTTTCCCGGCGTGACGTTCTCGTTCCTGCCCGCCGACATCGTGAGCCAGATCCTCAACTTCGGCGCGCCCGCGCCGATCGACGTACAGGTGACCGGCCCCGACCTTGCCGGCAACCGCGCCTATGCCACCGATCTGCTGCGGCGCATCCGCAGCGTGCCGGGGGTTGCCGACGCACGCGTGCAGCAGGCGTCGACCTATCCGCAGTTCACGGTATCGGTCGACCGCACGCGTGCCGCGCAACTCGGCATCACCGAGCAGGACGTCACCAATGCCGTGGTCGCCAGCCTGTCGGGCACGAGCCAGGTGTCGCCCACCTACTGGCTCGATCCGCACAACGGCGTGTCGTATCCGATCGTCGCGCAGACGCCCCAGTACCGGATGACATCGCTGTCGGACCTGCGCGCGCTGCCCGTCACGGGCCGCTCGGGCGCGCCGCAACTGCTCGGCGGGCTCGCGACGATCGTGCGCGGACAGACCGACGCGGTCGTGTCGCACTACGACATCGCACCGCTGTACGACATCTTCGCGACGACGCAGGATCGCGATCTCGGTGCGGTCAGCGCCGACATCGAACGCGTGCTGCACGCGAGCGCGGCCGGCTTGCCCAAGGGGTCGCGCGTGACCGTGCGCGGCCAGGTACAGACGATGAACGGCGCATTCGGCGGGCTGCTCGCGGGCCTCGCCGGCGCGGTCCTGCTGATCTACCTGCTGATCGTCGTCAACTTCCATTCGTGGCGCGACGCATTCGTGATCGTGAGCGGCCTGCCCGCGGCACTCGCCGGCATCGTCTGGATGCTGTTCGTCACGCGCACGCCGCTGTCGGTGCCGGCCTTGACGGGCGCGATCCTGTGCATGGGGGTCGCGACCGCGAACAGCATCCTCGTCGTGACCTTCGCGCGCGAACGGCTCGCGCACACCGCCGACGCGGCCGTCGCCGCGCTCGAGGCCGGCTTCACGCGCTTTCGGCCCGTGATGATGACCGCGCTCGCGATGATCATCGGCATGGCGCCGATGGCCCTCGGTCTCGGCGACGGCGGGGAGCAGAACGCGCCGCTCGGCCGCGCGGTCATCGGCGGCCTGCTGTGCGCGACCGTCGCGACGCTCGTGTTCGTGCCCGTCGTGTTCAGCCTCGTCCACCGGCGCGATCGCGCGCCCCGTTCCGAATCCCTGCCCCTCACTCCGGGAGAACAGCATGTCCACTGAATTCGACGTCAGCCCCCCTGGCACGCCGCGCTATCTGAAACCGCTGGCGATCGCGGGCGCCGTGGCCGCACTCGCCGTCGCGGCAGCCGGCCTCGTCGCCCGCCTGCACGATGCGCACGCGGTCGCCGCCTGGACCGCGCAACAGGCGATCCCGACCGTCGCGACGGTTGCGCCGCAGCCGGCCGCGGCCGATGCGCTGGTGCTGCCCGGCCGGCTCGACGCGTACGTCGACGCACCGATCTACGCGCGCGTGCCCGGCTACCTGCACGCGTGGTACGCCGACATCGGCGCGCATGTGAAAGCCGGCCAGTTGCTCGCATCGATCGACACGCCCGATCTCGACCAGCAGTTGCAGCAGGCACGCGCCGACCTGCAGAGCGCGACCGCGAACGAACGGCTTGCGGCCGTCACGGCCGCCCGCTGGGCCGAGATGCTCGCGCAGGATTCCGTCTCGCAGCAGGAGGCCGACGAGAAACGCAGCGACCTCGACGCGAAACGCGCGGCCGTCGCGGCGAGCACCGCCAACGTCCGGCGGCTCGAAGCGCTCGAATCGTTCAAGCGGCTCACCGCACCGTTCGACGGCATCGTGACGGCCCGCAAGACCGATGTCGGTGCACTGATCGACGCCGGCAGCGGCAACGGCGCCGAGCTCTTCACCGTCTCGGATGCGCGTCGGCTGCGGCTGTACGTCCACGTTCCGCAAGACGACGCGGCCGCGATCCGCGCGGGCATGCGCGTCGCGCTGACCGTGCCCGAGCGCCCGGGCATGACGTTCGACGCGACGCTCGCGGATTCCGCCCAATCGATCGACCCGGCTTCCGGCACGCTGCTCGCGCAGTTCTCGATCGCCAACCCGGCAGGCACGCTGTTCCCCGGTGAATACGCGCAGGTGCGGATCGCAATGCCCGGCGCCGCGCATGCGCTGTCGATTCCGGCAAGCACGCTGATCTTCCGCCACGACGGGTTGCAGGTCGCCGTACTCGATGCAACCGGGCATGCGCAACTGCGCAACGTCTCGATCGCGACCGATCTCGGCACGCGCGTCGAGATCGCATCGGGGCTCGCGGCTGGCGACCGCGTGATCGACAATCCACCCGATTCGCTCGCGAATGGCGACCCCGTGCGTATCGCCCGCGCCGCGGCGACGGAGCGTGCGCATGGCTGACCGTCTGCTCGCTGTATGGCTGGGCAGCATCGCGCTGCTCGCCGGCTGCTCGTTGGCGCCGAGCTATCGCGCGCCAGCCGTTCCGGTACCGGCCGCGTTTCGCGAAACGGGTGCGTGGGTCGATGCCGTACCGGCCGATCGCCTGCCGCGCGACGGCTGGTGGCGCGTGTACGGCGACGCGACGCTCGACCGGCTCGAACCGCTCGTCGTGCGCGCGAATCCCGACCTGGCCGCCGCCGTCGCAAGGCACGATGAAGCCGCCGCGCTGTTCGACGACGCGCATGCGGCATTGCTGCCGACCGTGGGTATCGATGCCGAAACCGACCGCGACCGTCAGTCCGCGCGCCGGCCGCTGCGCGGCAGCGGCCAGCCGGATACCTATGAGTCGAACACGCTCGAAGCGGGGTTCGGCTACGACGTCGATCTGTGGGGCAAGGTCCGCAACGCGGTCGCGGCCGGCCGCGACGACGCGCAGGCGGCCGACGACGATCTCGCGTCGGTCCGGCTCAGCCTGCAGGCCGGCGTCGCCAGCACCTACTTCGACCTCGCGGGGCTCGACCGTGAAGCGGACACGCTCGCGCGAACGATCGACACGTACCGCCGTGCGTGGCAACTGACGGTCAGCCGCCATCACGGCGGCCTCGCATCGGGGCTCGACGTATCGCGTGCGCAAACGCAACTCGCGCTCGCCCAGGCGCGTGCGTCCGACATCGCCGCGCGTCGCGCGCTCGACGAGCATGCGATCGCGGCACTCGTCGGGGAGTCCGCGTCGACGTTCTCGCTGCCGCCCGTTGCGGCGCTGCCGGGCGTGCCGTCGATTCCGACGGGACTCGCATCGACCCTGCTCGAACGCAGGCCGGACGTCGCCGCCGCCGAACGCCGCGTCGCGGCAGCGAACGCGCGGATCGGCGTCGCACGCGCCGCCTATTTTCCCGACCTGTCGCTCGGCCTCGACGCCGGGTTCCAGAGCGATACGTTTTCCCCATGGCTCGCCGCGCCCAACGAGATCTGGTCGATCGGGCCGCGTCTCGCGATGACGCTGTTCGACGGGGGCCGGCGTGCCGCCGGCGTACGCCATGCGCGCGCGCAGTTCGACGAACAGGGCGCGCGCTATCGCGCAGTCGTGCTGCAGGCGTTCCGGGAAGTCGAGGACGATCTTGCGCAGTTGCACCGCCTCGGCGACGAATCGGACCAGGCCGACGCGGCGCTCGTCGCGGCGCGGCATTCGCTTGCGCTCGCGATGTCACGCTATCGCGACGGCGCGGTCAGCTATCTCGACGTGGTCACCGCACAGACGACCGAACTCGATACGCAGATCGCGGCGCTCGACGTCGACGCCCGACGCCTGCAGGCATCCGTCGGGCTCGTTCGCGCGCTCGGCGGCGGCTGGCACGACGCGCGTTCATGAACGTTTCTTCATCGGCGCGCCCGATGCCTGCACGGGCGCACCCGATAACGTCGATCCTGCCGGCATCGTCATCGCGGCACCGGCCACTGTCACTTGAAAAGGATCACGCCATGAAGACCTTGATGTTCGCCACCCTGCTCTCCGCCCTGTGTGTCGCGCTGCCCGGCCGGGCCAGCGCAACGCCGCCCGGCACCGCGACTGCGACGCAGACGTACGCCGCGAACGCTTCCGCACCGTTGACGTCGCAACCGTCATGGAACGCGCGGCCGGCCACGCCGCTGACACGCGCGCAGGTTTATCGCGAACTCGTCCGCGCCGAACGCGATGGCCAGCTCGCACAGCTCAACCGCGAACTCTATTCGCACTGACTACACGCAATCGAACGTGCCGCGCGACGCGCGGCATGCGCACCGTCCGCCGGCGCGGCGCAATACCGCGACATCACCCGCCCGCGTCGAACCTGAATCCGAATCGCGCGACCGTTTCGATGCGCGCGGAAAACGCGTGTGCGGCCAGCTTGCGCCGCAACCGCACGACCAGCGCATTGACCGTCTCGGGTTCGACGTCGGCATCGCCCCATGCATAACGCAGCACGGCATCGCGCCCGACCGGTCGCCCCGCTTCGCGCAGCAGGCATTCGACGAGACGAAATTCGCGCATGCTGAGCGCCAGCCTCCGGCCCTGCTCCTCGAGTGCGCGCGTGGCCACGTCGAGCCTGACCGACTCGCGCATCGCGATGACGCCCTTGCGGCGCCACAGCGCGCGCAACCGCTCGTGCAGCTCCACGAACGAACAGGGATGGGCAAGACACACGTCGCAGCCGGCCAGCAACATCCGCGCGCGCTGCGCAGGAGTCGTGCCGGCGACGATCGCGGCAATCGTCGCATCGCCCGCCGATGCGGCGAGTCGCGGCAATGCCTCGAGCATCGCCGGGCCGGCAGCCGGGTCGGGCGCAACGATCACGATGGCATCGAACCGGTCCTGGGTCGCCACGAAGCAGCCGTCGCGCCATCCGTCGACGCGCTCGACGCCATGCGTGCTCTCGCGAAATGCCTTGTCGAGCCGCGCCGCCTCCGGGTTCGGCGGGGAAATCAGCAGGATGCGCATCGATCGTTCCCCGACGCCGTCATGCGAGCGAACGCGGCCAGCACTCGACCGTGATCGCCGTACCGGCCAGCGGTGCATCGCCGATCTGCAGCGCAAAGCCGTGCACGCGCATCACCGCCGAGACGACGCTCAGCCCAAGCCCAGAACCGCTCACATGACGCGTGCGCTCGCCCCGATAGAAACGCTCGAGCACCGCGTCGCGCTCATCGGGCGGGATGCCGGGCCCGGTGTCCTCGATCCGCACGAGCGGGCCGTTCGGCGTTGAATGGAGCGCGACGCGCACTCGGCCGCCCGGCGGCGTGAACTTGATCGCGTTGTCCGCGAGATTGCTGAACGCCTCGAACAGCAGCGCACGGTCGCCATGAATGCGGTCGACCGAAGTTGCCGCGAGTTCGAACGACACGTCGACGGCTTCGGCCAGCGGCTCGTAGAGCTCGCAAACGTCGCACAGCAAGGCCGTGACGTCGACCGCGGCGAAGCCGCCACGGCGGCTCAGCGTGCCGATCTCGGAGATGCGCAGCATCGCGCGAAAGCGCTCGAGCAAGCGGTCGGTCTCGTCGCGCGCCGACGCCAGCAATGCCGACGACGCGGGATCATCCGCGCAAAACGGCTGCTCCGCGAGCCGGGCCAGCATCGTGTGCACCCGCGCGAGCGGCGTGCGCAGATCGTGCGCGATGCCGTCGCAGGTATGACGCACCTCGCCCATCAATCGCTCGACTTCGTCGAGCATGTGGTTCACGAGATGCGCGAGCAGGTCGAGTTCGTCGTAGCGTCCGACCGGCAGCCGCTTGCCGAGATCGCCCTCGGCGATCTGCCGCGTGACGCGCCGGATCGCGGCGACGCGGCGCATCTGCCGCATGCCGAGCATGCTGCCGCCCGCGATGCCCGCGATCAGGATCATCACGCCGCCGATCACGAGCCCGCGGATCGCGACATCGCGGATCTGGATGAAATGCGACAGGTCGCGCGCGACGACCAGCGTCATCCCGTTGTCGCGGCGTACCGCCATCGCGCGCGTGATCGGTGCGGGCTGGCCGTCGAGCGGCGCAAGCGTGCGGTTCAGCGTGCGTCCGTGGCGATCCGTGCGCAGCGCGGGCGGCGTCGCGATGTCCCCGGCGACGCGGCGCCCGTTCGCGTCGAACAGCCCGTAGAAACTGGTATGCATGTGCTCGTGCTCGAGCCGCCGGTGAATCGCGAGCTGCAGCTCGGCATCGGGAATCGAATCGAAATAGATCAGCTGCCATGCGAGCACCTCGTCGGTGTCGCGCGCCATCGTGTGCGTCGCGGCCACGCTGATCACGCCCGCGAGCACGAGCAGCGAAACCGAGAAAATCGCCGCATACGCGCACAGCCACCGAAACGTCGTCGTGTGCCAGCGGCGCGAGAAGTTCGCCGCGCGAGCCGCATCCATCCGGGCCTCCGTCATGCGAGCATGTAGCCCGAGCCGCGCACCGTCTGGATCATCGGGGTCACGCCGGGCGGATCGATCTTCTTGCGCAACCGGCCCATGTGGACGTCGATCAGGTTGGTGCCAGGATCGAAGTGATACCCCCATACGGTCTCGAACAGCATCGTGCGCGTGATCGTCTGCCCCGCATTGCGCATCATGAATTCGAGCACGCGGAACTCGGTCGGCAGCAGCGGAATCTCGTCAGCCCCGCGACGCGCGCAGCGCGAAATGAGGTCGAGCTCGAGCGCACCGACCTTCAACAACGTCTGCTGCGGGACGCCCGACGCCTGCCGGCGACGCAGCAGCACCTCGATGCGGGCACTCAGCTCGCCGGAATCGAACGGCTTCGTCAGGTAATCGTCGCCGCCCGCGCGCAAGCCTCGGATGCGCTCGTCGACATCACCGAGCGCGCTGAGCATCAGCACCGGTGTATCGATGCCGACCGTGCGCATCGCCGTCAGGATCGCGAGGCCGTCCGCGCCCGGCAGCATCCGGTCGAGCGTGATCGCGTCGTACGATGCGCTCATCGCGCGCAGCATGCCTTCGCGGCCGTTGTCGATCCAGTCGACCTCGAACCCGCGCGCGGTCAGCTCGCCGACGATTTCGTTCGCGGTCACCGCATCATCCTCGACCGTCAGTACTCGCATGGTTGCCCTCGCAATGAACATCATGACGGGCGCACGCGATGCGCCCGCGACTATCGTAGCCGCCCCGATCGCCGTCCGGCGTTACATGAAAAATGCTTCATCCGGTGCGGTGGCACACGGGTGAAACATGTTTCATCCGCGCGTCGCCCGCCCCGTCGTGCACGCCGCCTACGCTGACGTCATGCGGCATCGGGCCGCGCAACCAGGAGCTTCCGGATGAAACTGTCGACTACCGTCGCCTGCATGCTGCTCGCATGCGCCAGCACCGCCGCGTTCGCGGCGCCGCACCTGACACCGCAGGAATGCAACGCGTATCCGTTCGTCCACACCGGTCACGACGTCACGCATGCGGACCTCGTGCGCGAGCTGACCGAACTCGAACAGGTCGGCTACGAGCCGGCGCATGCGAGCCCGTATTACCCCGACGATCTCGACGGCGCGAAGGATCGGCTCGCCGCCGAGTACCGTGCCGACTGCACGCATGCGCTGACGGCCGATGCGGGTGCACGGCACTGATCCCGCTGCCCGGCGCAACGCGGCCGGGAATAAACGAAAAAAGGCGGCACTCGCGTGCCGCCTTCTTTTCATGAACGCGCATGGATATTGCCCGCTGCGCAGCGATGCCGCTCAGCGCGACATCATGTTCATGCTGACATTGTGCATCACCCACAGCGTGCCGACGATCAGGATCGCCGCGGTCAACACCGTATAGCTGAACGCCATCACGTTCCAGCGCTGGCCCGACGAGCCGTTCATGTGCAGGAAGTACACGAGGTGCACGACGATCTGCACGAACGCGAGCACGGCAAGCGCGATCAGCGACGCGTGCGGCGACAGCACGCCGCCCATCACGAGGCCGAACGACGCGGCCGTGAGCAGCACCGACAGGATGAAACCGGCGACGTAGCCGCCGACACTGCCGTGCCCTTCTTCGAGTTGAGACGAATGCGAATGGGCCATTTAGATCACGCTCGCGAGATAGACAAAGGAAAACACGCAGATCCACACGATGTCGAGGAAGTGCCAGAAGAGGCTCAGGCACGTCAGGCGTCGCAGGTCGCGATCGGTCAGGTCGCCGCCGCGGAACACGATCTGCCCGGCGAGCACGATCATCCACAGCAGGCCGGCCGTCACGTGCAGCCCGTGCGTGCCGACCAGCGTGAAGAACGCCGACAGGAACGCGCTGCGCTGCGGGCCGGCGCCCTCCGCGATCAGGTGCGAGAACTCGCGCAGTTCCATCACGAGAAACGCCGCGCCGAGCACGAACGTCACCGCGAGCCACGCGAGCAGCGCGCCACGCCGCTGCTTGTATGCAGCGAGCATCGCGAAACCGTACGTGATGCTCGACAGCAGCAGCGCGGCGGTTTCCACCGCGACGCCCGGGATATCGAACAGGTCTTTCGCGGTCGGCCCGCCCGCATACTGCTGGCCGAGCACCGCGAACGTCGCGAACAGCGCTGCGAAGATCACGCAGTCGGTCATCAGGTACAGCCAGAACCCGAACACCGAATGCGACGGCGGATGGTCGTCGTGCTCGAGCAGGGTTGCGCTCAAGGTTTTCTGCAACATCAGTTGGCCTCCAGTTCCACGTCGTCGACGCGCGCAGCCACGCGCTTCGTCGGCTGCTTGTCTTCGATCTTCCGCACCGTCGACGCGGGGATGTAATAGCCGTCGTTGTCGCGCGAGCTGTAGATCACGAGCGTCGCGACGATCCCGACGAGCCCGCCGATCGCCATCCACCAGATGTGCCACACCAGCGCGAAGCCGAGCACCAGGCTGAAGATCGCGACGACGAGGCCCGCGCAGGTATTCGACGGCATGTGGATGTCGCTAATCGCTGCCGGGTTCGGCCGGCCTTCGCCGTGCGCCTTCATGTCCGCATATGCGTCAAGCGTGCGCACTTGCGGGATCACGGCGAAGTTGTAGTCGGCCGGCGGCGACGAGGTCGCCCACTCCAGCGTGCGGCCGCCCCACGGATCGCCCGTCGTGTCGCGGTACTCGGGCAGGTTGCGGTTGCGGATGCTGACCACCAGTTGCAGCAGCTGGCATGCAATGCCGATCGCGATCAGCACGGCGCCGAACGCGGCGACCAGCAGCCACGGATGCCAGGCCGGGTTGTCGTAATGGTTGATCCGGCGCGTCATGCCCATGAAGCCGAGCACGTAAAGCGGCACGAACGCAACGTAGAAACCGATCTGCCAGAACCAGAACGCCGCCTTGCCAAGCTTCTCGTTCAGCTTGAAGCCGAACGCCTTCGGGAACCAGTAGTTGAAGCCCGCGAGGTAGCCGAACAGCACGCCGCCGATGATCACGTTGTGGAAGTGCGCGATCAGGAACAGGCTGTTGTGCAGCACGAAGTCCGCGCCGGGGATCGCCATCATCACGCCGGTCATGCCGCCGAGCGTGAACGTGACCATGAAGCCGATCGTCCACAGCACGGGCGTCGTGAATTCGATCCGGCCGCGGTACATCGTGAACAGCCAGTTGAACACCTTCACGCCGGTCGGGATCGCGATGATCATCGTCATGATGCCGAAGAACGCGTTCACGTTCGCACCCGAGCCCATCGTGAAGAAGTGGTGCAGCCACACGAGGAACGACAGCACCATGATCGCGCAGGTCGCGTACACCATCGTCTTGTAGCCGAACAGCGGCTTCCTCGCGAACGTCGAGATGACTTCCGAGAAAATGCCGAACGCCGGCAGGATCAGGATGTACACCTCGGGGTGACCCCATGCCCAGATCAGGTTCAGGTACAGCATCGCGTTGCCGCCGGCTTCGTTCGTGAAGAAGTGCATGCCGAGGTAACGGTCGAGGCCGAGCAGCGCGAGCGTCGCGGTCAGGATCGGGAACGACGCCATGATCAGCACGTTCGTGCAGAGCGCGGTCCACGTGAACACCGGCATCTTCATCAACGTCATGCCCGGCGCGCGCATCTTGATGATCGTCACGAAGAAGTTCACGCCGGTCAGCAGCGTGCCGACGCCGGAGATCTGCAGCGCCCACAGGTAGTAGTCGACCCCTACCCCCGGACTGAACTGCAGCTCCGACAGCGGCGGATACGCGAGCCAGCCCGTCTGGGCGAATTCGCCGATCACGAGCGAGATGTTGATCAGGATCGCGCTGACGGCCGTCATCCAGAACGACAGCGAGTTGATGAACGGGAATGCGACGTCGCGCGCGCCGATCTGCAGCGGCACGATCAGGTTCATCAGGCCGACCATGAACACCATCGCCATGAAGAAGATCATGATCACGCCGTGTGCCGTGAAGACCTGGTCATAGTGATGCGGCGGCAGGTAGCCGGGCCCGTTGTACGAGAGCGCGAGCTGCATGCGCATCATGATCGCGTCCGCGAAGCCGCGCAGCAGCATGATCAGCGCGACGATGATGTACATCACGCCGAGTTTCTTGTGGTCGACCGTGGTCAGCCATTGCGTCCACAGCCATTTCCACCGGCCGGTGATCGTCAGCGCGGCGAGGATGCCCAGCACGACCAGCCCCATGAAGGCACCGGCCCCCATGATGATGGGCTGATCGAACGGGATCGCCGAGAGTGTGAGTTTGCCGAACATGCGTTACCCCTTCGTGCCGCAGGCGGCGTCCTTCAGGTCGAGGACGTGGCCATCGTTGTATTTCGCGATGATGTTGTGGAAGAGCCGCGGATCGACCGACGAGAAGTAACGCACGGGCGCCTTCTCGCTCGGCTGCGCGACGGTGCCGTACACGGTCGCGTCGAGCCGGTCCGGCGACGCCTTCACCTTCTGCACCCATGCATCGAACTGTTCGCGCGGCTCGGCGAGCGTGCGGAACTTCATGTCGGAGAAGCCGCGGCCGCTGAAGTTGGCGGACGTGCCCGCATAGTTGCCGGGCTCGTCGGCGATCAGGTGCAGGCGCGTCTGCATGCCGGCCATCGCGTACACCTGGCCACCGAGCTGCGGGATGAAGAACGAGTTCATCACCGAATCCGATGTGATGCGGAAGTTCACCGGCGTGCCGACGGGAATCGCGAGCTGGTTCACCGACGCGATGCCGAGTTCCGGATAGATGAACAGCCACTTCCAGTCAAGCGCGACGACCTCGACGTCGATCGGCTTCACCGACGACTCGAGCGGCTTGTAAGGGTCGAGCTCGTGCGTGGTCTTCCACGTGAGCACGCCGAGGAACAGGATGATCAGCGTCGGCACCGTCCAGATCACGACCTCGATCGCGGTCGAGTGCGACCAGTTCGGCGCGTAGGTGGCGTTGCGGTTCGACGCGCGGTAACGCCACGCGAACCACAGCGTGAGCAGGATCACCGGCACGACGACGATCAGCATCGCCCAGGTGGACGTCGCGATCAGCGCCTTTTCGGCAGCGCCCACGCTTCCTTTCGGATTTAGTACATCTAAATTACAGCCTGACAGGCTCAAAGCCGCGCCGATCGACATCAGCGCCACTCCGCCTTTTGAAGCTTTTCTTTTCATCACACAGCCCGAGGGTCATTGAATCCGTTTGCGTATGCCCGATGCGCATTCGATCCACGAAAGTGGCCGAATCATACGTCGCGCGAGTGCGATAAAAAATCAGCTAATGCGGCAAATCATCATTGCAGAATCTGCTGTGAGACAGATTGTCGCGGGGCAATTTCACGCAGCCGGAAGCCGGCCCGGCGCTCCCTGCGCCGGACCTCGACCTGATCGATGTGCGTGCAACGACCGCACCGCCGTGCGGTGCACCCTGCTCGCGCGGCGTGCCGCGCTCAGCCGTGCGTCGACGCCATGTACGACTGCTGCGGCTGCGCGGGGCCGTCCCCGGTCGGCAGCTTCGAATGGCTCGCGTCTTCGATCAGCCGTCCGACGGTCGGATCGATCGCGTCGGTGAACGGCTTTGGATCGATGCCGACCGCCAGCACCACGAGTGCGAGCGACGTGAACATCACGATCTCGCGACGGTTCAGGTCGGCGAGCTTCGCGATCCGCTGGCTCGCGACCTTGCCGAACACGACGCGCTTGAGCATCCACAGCGTGTACGACGCGCTGAGGATCAGCGTCAGCGCCGCGATCGCGCCGATCCAGAAGTTGAAGCGGATCGCGCCCATGATGACCATGAACTCGCCGACGAACCCCGACGTGCCCGGCAGGCCGACGTTGGCCATCGCGAACAACACGGTGAAGGTCGCGAAACGCGGCATCACGCCCGCCACACCGCCGTACGCTGCAATCTCGCGCTGCTTCGTGCGATCGACGAGCACGTTCACGCACAACAGCATCGCGCCCGCGACGAAGCCGTACGACACGAGCTGGACGATCGCGCCTTCGACGCCGATCCGGTTGAACAGGAACAGCCCGAGCGTGACGATCCCCATGTGCGCGACCGTCGAATACGCGAGCAGCTTGCCGAGATCGGTCTGCGCGAGCGCGATCAGGCTCGCGTAAACGATCGCGAACAGCGACAGCGCGATCACGGCCGGCGCGAAGAAGTGGCTCGCATCGGGCGTGACCGGCAGCGCGAAGCGCAGGAACCCGTAGCCGCCGAGCTTGAGCATCGCAAGCATCAGCGCGGCGCCGGTCGGGCCGTCGGTGTAGACGTCGCTCAGCCACGTGTGGACCGGCCACATCGGCACCTTGACCGCGAACGCGGCGAAGAAGCCGAGGAACACCAGCAACTGCGGCGCGAAGCCGAGCTGCAGCGTGCGCCATACGGCCATGTCGAACGTATGCGACTGCGCGTACAGGTACAGCATCGCCATCAGCAGCAACAGCGAGCCGGCGAACGAGATGAAGAAGAACTTCACGGCCGCGTACACGCGACGCTCGCGCCCCCACGTGCCGATCAGCAGGTAAAGCGGGATCAGCGTCGCCTCGAAGAAGATGAAGAACAGCAGCCCGTCCTGTGCAACGAATACGCCGACCATCAGCCCCGACAGGATCAGGAAGGACGCGTAGTACTGCGCGACGCGTACCGTGACCGACTCCCACGACGCCACCACCACCACGAGTGTCGTGAACGCGGTCAGCACGACGAGCCACAGCGACGCGCCGTCGATGCCGACCCGCCATCCGGAATTGAATGCCGCCAGCCAGTTGCGGCTTTCGACGAACTGCATCGCGGCCGAATGCGCATCGAAACCGGCAACCAGCGGCACGACTGCCGCAAGCCCCACCAGCGCGCCGGCGAGCGCGATCAACCGCGTACGCCGTGGATGATGGTCGGAACCGGCGCGCAGCAGGCACGCGCCGAACAGGATCGGAGCCCAGATGGCCAGGCTCAGGAAGGGGAAATCATGCATGTCAACAAGGCCTTGATGAAGTCGCGCACTGCATCGGGGACAGGCGAGACGAAAGGATCGAAATCAAATCGACAGGTAGATTTCGTGAATCGCCAGTGTTGGCAAAATGTAAAGCGGCATCAACGGAAAACTTGACGCCGCTCAAACGCGATCGGGTTAACCAGCATAAGGCGATTGATTATTTTCTGCAGCGCAGCAGAGCGCCGTTTTTCAGTGCGAGCCTATACCGCTGATTCTTATGTGTAATTTTTTGTATTACCCGATGAGGCCGATCGCAAAAATCGACGCAGTGCCGCATTTTTGATGGCGGCGCGTTATTTCTGAGGGTCGGAGGGCGCTAATTGAAGCATGGCAGGACAGCGAACGAGCGGCTCTCGATCCTTACATTAAATCTTTCATTTTCAATACAAATGGCGTTGCCTTGCGCAGGCCGTACGACGGGCCGCACCGGCTCGCCCCTACCGCTGACGGCTCAGGCGATCCCAGATGCGCATCGTCACCGCGCGATAGTGATTGTGTTGCGCGGGAAAATGGACGAAGCGGCTGTCGCGCGTGGCATAGACCGGCGACGCCGCGAGTGTCATCGCATCGACGATATAGCGCGCGTCGATCATGCCGGACTGCAGCAACTCCACATAGATCGCCTGCTGGTCGCCGCCGCTCGCATAGACCGACGAACGATCGCCGAAACTCTCGATGCGGGCACAGATGCGCTCGACCAGGTCGCGCATCGGCGCCACGTTGCGCACGCCGATCATGCACGAATTGATTGCCCATGCCGTGTGATCGGTACCGATCACGAAGTCGCGGCCGTCGATCGTACTGTCGATGGCCTGACGCTGGTCGATCGCCAGAATGTCCGCGTCGACCCAGAAGACGAACGCGTGATGCGGCAGATGTTCGCGAATCAGATGCAGCTTCGCCCAATTCGCACCGATGCCGTCCGGCAGAAATGCGGGAGGTTCGCGATACGTGTGATACGCGTAACCTTGCCGCGTGCAGTAGCGAGCGAAATTCTCCTCGTGCAGATCGCCATATCCCGCGATATGCGACGTATGCAGGCTCACGAACGCAATCGGGGCCTGCGGATTCACGTGCCGCTCCGCACCGCGCTTACTCTGTTGCGCGGCACGCCAGTCGTCCATTGCGTGCGGGCGATCGCCGCGCTGGTATCGCTCGGCATCGTCGACGAGCGCCGCCACATAGCGGAAATCGTAGTCGGCAGCCGGCGCCCAGACGTCCTCCACTTGCCGCCACTCGGGCGCCTGGTGCGCCACGAGCGGCCGGGCGCCTGCGATCGAATCGATCGCGAGCCCGTCGCCCCAGATCGTCTGGACCGATGCGAAATGACCGTTCGTAAGCGGCATATCGAACGGCAGCGGCGCAAAGTGCTCGGCCAGCAGCGTCGCCTCGCACGCGTGCCGCCGCTCCGGGAGGTACATCGCCCATTTGCCCAGCTCGACCACCAGCTTGCGCAACTGCTCACGCACGCCGGGCACGTTGCGGAAGATCATGCCGCTCGCAGCGGGCAGCGCCGACTTCGGCGTCTGCGTCGTGACGATTGCATCGTAACCCTGCGCGACATCCTGCAGCGCGTGCGGATCGAACACGACGGAAAACGGGTCGAGCACGAGCAGCAACGCGTCCGGCTCCATCGCGACGAGCTGCGCGGCGATCACGTGGTACTTGTGCAGAATCGGCTGGCGCTCGCCATACACGTGCATGCCGTCGACCGTCACATGCCGGTAGCCGTGCAGTTGCGCATAGCGCGCGTGGTTGTCGACAAGTCCGTCGACAGGCCGATGAGAAAGGACCGTCAGAACTGAATGCGGGCTGGCCAAGCGCATTACCCCAAGTCACATCGAACGATAGGCGATATGTAACCCACTATCGCCGCTCAAGTCGAGTACTCATCGCGTGACCGGCCGCCTCGTCCGGCGGGCGGACGCGATCCGGCCGCATCGTGTGCCCGGTGCGTGACAGGCCCGAAAAAGAAAAAGCCCCGCAAGTCCGAGAACTTGCGGGGCTTTGTCACCGCTTTTGGCGGAGACGGAGGCCGCCAAATCAGTATCCAACGGCATCCACACCAATCCAAATACTATCCAATAAATCAAACACTTGCATCGCCAAATAGTTCAATTTACGCTTATGACATCCAATGCCTTCCAACGCTTAACGATGGGCCCACTGATGGGCCAGAACCGATGCTAACCGACAAGCAAGCCAAAACACTCAAGCCAACCGACAAACCGGTCTTCGACGGAAAAGTAACCGGACTACTCCTCTCTCCAACGAAGTCGGGCTGCAAATGGATCTTACGTTTCACCAGCCCCGTGACCCGCAAGCGTCGGGACGCTGGGCTCGGCACCTACCCAGAAATCTCGATCGCTGAGGCTCGGGACAAAGCGCTTGCCATGCGCAAGCTCATCGATAACGGAGAAGATCCGATCGACCAGCGAAACCGAGATCGGGAAGTAGCTGCTGTCGCCGCCGCGGCTCTTACGTTCGAAAAGGCCGCACGCCAAGTTCACGAAGAACTGAAACCTGGCTGGAAGAATGAGAAGCACGCCGCGCAATGGATCAGCACGCTCGAAACCTACGTCTTCCCCAAGCTCGGCAATCGCAAGCTCGACGCGATTAGTCCCGGCGACTGCGCAGACGTCCTGCGCCCGATCTGGCTGACGAAGGCTGAGACAGCCAGTCGCACACGCCAACGCATGCATGCGGTCATGCAGTGGGCTTGGGCGCATGGTCATATCGCAGCAAACCCCGTCGCCGTCGTCGACCACATCCTCCCAAAACAGTCGACCAAAGCGGAACACCAACCGGCCATGCCCTGGCGCCTAGTCCCCAAATTCGTCGCGCACCATCTTGCAAAACACGAGCCTACGGATAGCACTCGTGCAGCCTTGCTGTTCCTGATACTCACCGCGACCCGAAGCGGCGAAGTTCGCGGCGCGACATGGGATGAATTCGACATATTTGGACATGTTTGGATCATCCCCGCTGCACGCATGAAAGCAAAGGAACCGCATCGCGTCCCGCTGTCTGAGAAGGCGCTGAAACTCATCAAGACTCTCCGACAGCACCAACTACACGAAACACTTGTCTTTCCGTCCCCGCGCGAAAAATTACTGAGCGACATGGCTCTAACCGCTCTTCTCCGCCGCGTTAAAGCCGAGAGTGATACATCCGGCCGCGTAGCAACTGCCCACGGGTTCCGTTCCAGTTTTCGGGATTGGGCCAGCGAACATGGCTACGCCCGCGATCTTGCCGAACGTGCGCTGGCTCACACCGTAAAGAATCAAGTCGAGGCCGCTTACCACCGTACCGATCTACTAGAACAGAGACGCCCCCTGATGGAGGCATGGGCCGAGCACGTCATATCAGCGGGTTAAAGAGGTAATGCCTCCTCCACGGGACAAAATACTTCGCTGCGGTGCAGCCCGGCCAGCCGGCGAGTCAGTCAGTAGGGGCTCGTGTCGCATCAACATAGCGGTCAAGGAAAGAGAAATCACTCACAACCGCATCGCTGAACCAAAACTTGCGCTCCTCGGTCCTGCTGCCGCTCCCCCAACCTGAGCCGTGGAGCGACGACGCCAGGGCTGCCCGAGCAAATCCGGCCATCTTCTGCAGCTTTGGACCGGATTGGGTCACAAATCCTAATGGCACGTTATACCTGTCGGCACCCGGCACCGCCCATTGGTACGTTGCTGCGCCGTAGATGCCAGGGATGAGCAAGACCTCGAAGCACTCTTGCTTCGGTTGGTATGGACTCAGGAACACGCGGTTGAAACCTGCGTCAAGCAGATGGCGTGCGCGCTT
The DNA here is from genome assembly GCF_029633825.1 of Burkholderia contaminans. Taxonomy (NCBI): domain Bacteria; kingdom Pseudomonadati; phylum Pseudomonadota; class Betaproteobacteria; order Burkholderiales; family Burkholderiaceae; genus Burkholderia; species Burkholderia contaminans. The sequence continues at coordinate 3,594,377 of NZ_CP090640.1, forward strand.
AACGAGGCGATCCCTGTTCTCGTTCTGGTGGCAGGGGGCAATGGCGACGACCTCCAACGGTGAACCCAAACCCTCCTTGAGGGCGCCTCGGATGCCGTTGACTAGGTCTAGGACCAAGCTCGTGCGCCCCCATAATTCGGAGTCTGGAATCACCCAGAAGATAGCCGTCGGCAATTCTTCGTTAGCCGACCTCTTTGTTACAGCGAGCGCCTTGGACAGTCCGATTAAAAGACGAGACCGGCACTTGGGCATGTAGAGGGCACCAAGGACCGCTTGGCTCTTGCTGGAGTCGTACACCTCGCCGTTTGCCTGTCCATGCACTTCGTGGATGTATCGTCCAAAGTCAATTGCGGGGTCCTTGCGCAGCCCGATCCGTCCATCGCGATTAACAAATGCAGTCTTCTCCTCAACGGCCGATTGCGCCAGCATATAGCGAGCGAGCAGCTCATCGTCGAAGCGTTCGATAAAGGTGCGCAGGTGGTCGGTGTGGGTCGAGAGCGTTGCGATCCGGTCGGCGGTAAGGGTCCGCACCAGAGAGCGCAGCGACTCGGGCAAGAGTTCGAGCTGCGCGTCGATTTCGAATTCGACGTTACCCTCGACGTCCACTTCGAAGTGCACCGGAAGCGGAACACTGAACGGGCGCCCGGCGCGGATCTCGTCCACCTTATAACAAGCGTAAGCACGCCGGTTTTCATCTTCCAGTTCAAAGCGTTCAATGTCGAGGAAGTGTTTGTGAAACGCTGCTTCTGCACGATCAATGGTATTGCCCGCAGCGGAATCGTCCGCGCTCCACTTCAGTTCTAGAGCGTTGTCCCAGTAGCTCCCCGACAGTGCCTTGGGCAGTGGCGTATAGCTCAACAACTCGAAAACGGGGCGGCTTTGCCGCTCAGCGATCTTCGTGAAGCGCGGCAGTCCGTCTGATGACGCCGTGAAGCGTGACTCGGCATACGAAGTCAGCGAGATACGACCGTTCGCCTCGCCGACGAGACCTTCCTCCCTCAGGAGTTCAAGCAGATCCCTCAATTCGCTTGCAGACAGGCCAAAGTACTCCCGAAGTGCGCCGACCTCTAGAGGACCGCTCAGGTGCAGCAAGCGCACCGCAAAGTCCGTCATGACAGGAACTTGACGGTCGATGGAGACATGGCAGCGCACGTTGAACAGCTGCGCCGGGATCGCCACCGCGACGGTGTTAAAGCGCTCACGCATTGGACAAGCTCCGCTTCAGTTCTTTGGATGGCACGAACTTGGCCAGTTGTTGCTCCGCAAGGCGCTCGACTTCGTCGAGCACCCGTTTCATCGGCGTGGCCGTCCGAGACCGCCACATGGCAGACGAGCTGACGATCACCAGCCTGTCCTTCGATCGGGACATGGCTACGTTGATTCGCTCTGGATCACTCAAGAAGCCGACGTGCTCGCTGGTGTCGTTGCGCACCACCGAGAGTACGATGATGCGGTTTTCCTTGCCCTGATAGCTGTCCACTGTGCCCACGGTGAAGCGGTCACGAAGCCCGGAGGCCCATTCGGCCTGCTCGAGCTTCTTCCGGATCAGGTCGCGCTGATCGGAGTACATGGCGATAATACCGATGATCGGTTCATCGTCGCCATCTTCCAACTGGACCTGCTCTAAGAACCCCGGCGACGTCAGAATGGCCCGAACCACTTCCACGACGGCCAAGGCCTCTTGGTTGTTCACGAGCGCACCTTCGTGGGTGCCGGCCGAGCGGTGAAACGCCTCGCGTCCTTGGTCTTGGGTGTCGACCCACACGACCTGCGAGGCGAGAAACGATGGCAGCTTCTCGTACTCTTGGCCCGGTGGTGCGCGTCCAACCTCGAGTGCGTCTGCGTAGAAGCAGTGCGATACGAGCTGGCTGATATGCTCTGCCATTCGGTACTGCACACGCAATGTTCGTCCGACCGACTGGCCGTAATTCGAAGAGAACGCGCGCTGGAAGTTGTTTATCCGTCGGAAGTCCTTACGCGGCATTCCGAGCAAGGCCGACGCTCGATCTTCGACAGCTCGGGGGTAAGACGGCGGCAACTGTAAATGATCACCTACGAGCAGCACGCGCTTGCCCGCCTGCATAGCAACAACAAGCTCCATCGGCGATGCGCGTGCAGCTTCGTCCACGATGACCCAGTCGTAGGGAACCTCTGTGATGCCCAGCGCCTGCTTGCCCACGCCTACGCAGGTTCCCGCCACAACGCTGGAGCTGCGCGCGAGGAAAGCGGTGTAGTTGGAGCGCGGGCTGCGCAGCACCTGGGAGAACTCCGTGGAGAGGCGAGCGATCTGCTCCAGCCGAGCACACTTAGCCGGACTCGGCGAGCCGTGCAGATGAGCCAGCGCCTCTAGTTTGTCATCCAGAAGATCGCGGAGGCTGGCCGCATCACCGTCAACAGATGCATCAATGCCGAACTGGCGCCCCGCGACTTCGACAAACACCTGGCTGAGCCGGCGCAGATGCTCCTCGGCCGAGGCATCCTCGCCATCTGCCTCGTCGATTGCGCGTGTGAGGCGGTCGATGCTTTGAAGTAACGGGCCCAGCGTGGTATGAAGCTCCGTCGCGGCACGCACGTAGCCCTCTGGAAGGCCCATGGCGACGCCGACCATTCGCACTCGATCCTTGATCTCCGCGTCAAAACTCTCACGGTAGCGCTGGCGCAACGAATCCTCCTGGACGCCACGGAGTCCAGGCGACACCATTGATTGCAAGCCGACGCGTACCATAGACACATCCATGCTCGACGCCCGAAGCGAACCGGCCACCTTGTCCATCGCGTTGTTCACAGCTTCATGCGATTGGCTGACAAGCAGGATATTGTGAGCAAGTCCTCGCGACAGCAGCAGGTGGACGAACGATGCGATGAACTTGGTTTTCCCCGTCCCGGGCGGCCCCTGCAGTAGCGAGATTGGGCCGTAGGACAAAGCGGTCCGAAGCGCCTCTTCCTGGGAGTCGTTCAGGTCGTAGCTGCCGAGGTCGCCCAGATCGATTGCGACGTCGTGATTCGGCATCCGTTCGGTATTCGGATCGAAATAGTCGACCAGTGAGGGGATGAGGCCACCGCCCGCGAGCACCCGCTTCATCGCCGCGACCCGCCGTTCGGACGCCACCTTTTCAAAGGTGCCGCGCACGTGCAGGACGTCACCTGTCTTCGGTGAGAATCGCATACTCTTGGCACGCACCCGCATCACGTTACGCCCGATGTCGGGTGATACCCATCCAACGGTGTACCAACGGTCACTGCCGTCCATGGCGTCCACCCCGCGCTCCAGCAGCTCGATTCCCTCACCCTCCGAAAAGTCGAGCACACCGCCCTCGCGATCGAAGTAGATGATCCACTCATCGCTTTGTGGCGGTGATTGCTTCGCGCCATTCCGCACGGTGATCTTCGTGACGTTCATCTCATCGGTGTCGGACAGCGCGCTCCAAAGTGCCGTGGCAGACACCCGCTGCAGGGGCGCGCTCTCGGACTGGCGAGCATAGGGGTCGGCACCAAGTCCTACGGCGACCGTCTCGTCGCCTTCCGGTTCATCCGGGGCGTTCGCGACGTAGTGCTGATACAGCAGGCCGGCCAGTGCCGTGACGTCTGCCTCCTCTGCAAAGGTGACGTGTATCTCTGCATTTAGCGAGAATGTCTTGCGCCGGTGGGCGCTGACAAAATCGATGTGGTCGATCGCCTTCACTGCGGCGTCGAGTACGACGTCTTCTTCTGGGTCGTACTTGATGTAAAGGTCTTGCCGCGTTCCGACCACGTTGAATCGCAGGTGTCCGGTCTCCGCATGTCTTGTCGCGCGCACCGAGTACTCGCCATTGTTGGAGATTAGGTCCAGTGACGGAGGACCACCACGGCCGCGGCGCTTGAGGGTGATCTTGAGCGTCGGGACCAAGCACGGTTTCGGGTGCAGCTCGTCCTGCAGCGTCTCGGCTAGTAGGTCCAGCGGCGGCAGCGCGTCCACCAATTCAACGGCCCGAGCCACGTCGCTTCGTGTTGCCGCGAAGTCTTCAGGCAACAGCGTCAGGACGAGCATGCAGACGGCAAACGCGTCGCGATGCAGTGGGGATGCGCTCTCCAGTGTCGGCGGCACCGTGCCGACCGTGATCCCTTCGTCGCCATCGGCGCTCAGGTCTGGTATGTCCACTAACACGACCCGAGGCGTTTCGTCCCCCGTGGTCGGCGGTACGACGATGTTGTCTGCTTTCACGTCACCGTGGGACAGCCCCAAGATGTGGAGGCGTCGCACTGCATTGAGCAGGGCATGCGCCACGAGCGCACGTTGCCTTCCCTCTGGGCCGGTCGCCAACCACTCGGTGAGCGTTTGGCCTTCCGTCCATCGCGTGACCAGCACCAGCCCGAACGTGTTCAGGCCAAAGTCCATCACCTCGGGGGTGGCGTCGAAGCCAGATTGTCGCAGCGATCGTGCTTGCTGTAGGAAGGAGAGCAGCCGCAGGTTGCGCGCCAGATACTTCGGGTCATACTTAAGCTGCGGCCAGCACTTCACCAGTACGCGGTCACCGCTCTTCTCAGATTCGTAGACCATCTTGGCGGAGCCAGGCGAAATCACGCGCTTGGGCATGAGGGTCATCGGGCCAGCCTCGGTCTCGTAGCCCTGGAAGTCTTCAGCGCAGACGTCCGGCCCCGCATCGACGGCCAGACAGGCGTTCAACGCATCGAGCGCATCGGAAGCGTTCCGATAGCGCGCTTCTGGGTCAAGTTCCATGGCCTTGGCGTACCAAGGCGTCAGCGCTGGGAAGTTGAGCGTAACGGTGTCGTTGTAGACGGGCACGGCATTAATACGCTCCAGCTCGCGACCTTCTAGCATCTCGTAAATCAGGACGCCCAGCAAGAAGACGTCGCGGGCGAACGGATCGCCCGAGCGAACATGCGCGGCAACGCCTTCATCTTCTGGTAGTTCGATGGACCCGGTCTCCAGTTCGACGCGATGGACACCGACGGTCTGGGTTTGGGGGACGCGCGCGGCAGCAAACGTGGACAGGATCACGCGGGACGGTTCGAGCACCCACAGCGTGCGTTTGGTGATGTCGCGGTGAGCAATCCCCAGCGCGTGCAGCTTCGAGAAGCGAGCTAGGATGCTTTTTGCCAACGAGCGCCGGTCTTGCTCACTCATGGCGCTGTTGCGGGCTAGGTGCTCGGAGAGGCGTTCGATGCCGGTAGGAAGACGGTACGCCTCGACGAAGTTGGTGGTGATGTCGTCCGCCGTCGCTGAGCCAATAGGCTCAAGTAGGTCCTCATGCAATTCAGGCGCTTGGACGCGCAGCGTTTCATTTAGCCGCAGCTCGCGAAGACCGATAGTCTGACGCTCGACGGTTGAGGTGCCGCCAGTGGCGAGCTCTTCGAAGTTCCACTTTCGCAGCAGCGCCTTTGAGCTTCGACTCTCTTGGTGCTCGGCTAGAAACTCCGACCAGATCTTGCGCGGATGGATGTAGTCCGCTTGGTCCTCGATCTGTTCAAAGCCATGCAAAACGGTGCGGCGTTTGAGCACAGCCGGGTTGGACGCGGAAAAAATGGCGTTGTACCGCTGGCGTTGAGGCAGGGGGTCTGCGGACCGATAGCTCCACGTCGGCGGAATGTCAGGGAAGCGTTTCGCGTAGCGTGTTGCGTCGGACGCGGCATACACGAAATCCGGGAGCGTCGCAATGAAGCGGCGCTGTTCGTCCGGAAAGTTGATCAACCGGCACTTGGGATGGCACAGGACTACGAGCGACTCGACGAAGGGCAGCTTGAGGGACGAGTTCTTTTCTTGAACGAACTTCCTTAAAGCGCGAGCCTTGTTGTCCGTAGTATTTACCGGCGACGGCATAGGGTCACCGCGATGAAACCACTGACCTGACGAATACTCAATGTCGCCGGACCAGTTCTTCAGTTCGACCACCAAGATTCGATTGTTCGTCAACAGCAGCAGGTCGATGTCCAGTGGCTGTTTGGAGCCACGGATAACCAGCCGAAATGCTGCATAGGCACCCCAGTCGCGAGGCAATTTTGCTTCGAGCTCGCGCAAGGCGGCATGCTCAACCTCCAGAACACCCCGTGGGCTGAGATAGTTGATTCGCACTGTTGAGACCTCCAGAGTCTGATTTATTGGCAAGCCGTCTACGTTGGACGGATCGCCGAATCTCGAATTGTGGCACCCGACTCACGGGAAAGCATAGGTGGTCACCGGGCAGCCAATCCAGCCAGGTCGCATTCTGTGAATCCGCGCGGGCGGGAGACTGACAGCAGGGCTCGTGAAGAGGCGAGGCCATTGTGGTCACCGTACTGATCTAATGGAGCTACGATGACCGCTTATGGAAGCGTGGGCCCAGCACGCCTGCTCCGCCTGACCGGATTACCACAATCCAGTGACTCGGACGACAGGGCCTACGGAGATCTGTAATGGTTGATCATGACCATGGATTGGTTGTGATGTGAAAACTGAGTCATGAGGGGCAGTGTATGGAATCACCACGCCCGCTCTCTACAGGAATCGGCGATTGCCCGCCCCCGGTCACGAAGCGTTGCAGCCGATCCCAAGCCACCAGATAGCGGTGTCTTGGAATCGCAGCCAGTTGTTCGTCATGCACGACCAACACGCGCTCCACATCAGCCAGTTCGTCTTCGAGAAGCGTCCACACTTCGCCACGCTCGGCACGTGCGATACAGGTGTCTAGTACAGCTTCCGCTCGACGATATAAGTCGAGATCCGAGCCCGAATCTGTCTCATTGCGCATATAGAACGCCAAGTACACAATGCGCAGCAGACAGACGACTTGGTTACAATTCCCATTTCCAGATCGCACCACTGCCAAAGCTAAGTGGTTCTCCAGCGACAACGCTCGCACCTTTTCTGTCGACAGTGGCAACAACATCCCTTTCGTCAACGCTGAGCGGCCGCCTCGCCGCCTCACATCTTTTCCCACCGACGTCTCTTCCTATTACAAGCGTCCGCAAACCATGTAGTCGCTTGTCACTCCGCATCATCCACAGTCCCGGATTTCGCGATCAGATCAAAACGACAGACAATCTCTTTAACACGTCACGGGAGATTGTGCGGATTCTCGAATACCTCCCACTGTGCTCCGTCGTATTTGGCAAGCCTACGAGACGCTAGCACCCATAAAACACCGTCCTTCGCTTCCACGGTTGCAACGCCGTCCAAGGAGAACTTGTCGCTAACCATCAACCTTTGCGGACCATTTTCGTCGAGCTCATAGATCCCGTCGCCGGCACCGATGAAGAGTCGATCGTTGAACAACGCCATCGAATAAAAGTCGGTACTGAGGCTCTTGCGCGCCACAGCACTAAAACCAGCCTGAAAGTTACCTTTTAGCAAGGTCCCTTTGCTTCCGGCGACCCAGACACTGTCAGCCGAGACTGGCAGGACGCAATTGAGGTGAGCCGCTGTTGCTTTTGGCAATTTTATCCAGCTCGTCCCATCGAAAAATGCCATGTATCCATCATTACCGACGACATAGATTGAATTTTCATCAAGGCCGTTAATGTCGATGAGACCGATCGTTTCGTCGGCAGATTTAGTCAGTGCCGCAAGTAGCTCGTTTGGATCTTCAATGCTACCAAGGTCAACTTTTTTCTGGAGGAGCTGAGCATCAACATGTGTCCAGTCAGCTGTGTCGCGCTTATAGACCTGACCACCATATCCACAAACATAAAGGTGGCCGCCAATTTCTCGAATACGAGTAACGTATCCGTAGTTGGCCGACGCCGCCCCGAGACCAGCATCGATGATTTTCTCGATGACTGAGCCCTCACGACTGTAACATTCAACGTCGCCCTGCTCACTCAGTGCGTAAATTTTTCGAACGCTATTGGGAGCGGGTTCGGGGTAGCAGGCAGACACAACTCGCCACGCCGGAAGATCATGGTAAAACCACTTGTCAGCCGTTTGCCCCTGATAGAACACCATTCGCGAAACAGGAGTGTCTTCCGTAGACTCCAATTCATCCAAAGTGCTAGACAGGTAAAACATATCTCGGTTGATCGCACAACCAGTACCGAACGTCAGCTTCGTTTTTTGCTTTGCCATAGAAAATGTTCCTCAGAAGTCCCCTGCACCAGTCTTCATCTGCTCGGCAAAATCCTTCAATTCCATGCCCTTGGTTAATCCACCCGTAGGATCAGCGCGAACCTTGAAGTTAGGTCCCATGCCCTTCGACTGATGGTACGCTCGAAGCTCGGCCATGATTAAGGCGGGGTTACATTTGGTGATTGCGCCGACCGACGCTGCTCCTGCCGCCTCTAATTTCCAGAGTTCAGTCGTGCCAGGCGGACTACCCTTCAAGCCCAACGCCAACTCCGCAGCATCGTACAATGCATGCACCTTGCCGTGCTCACTTGTCGGTGAGCGGTCCTTACCTTCTAAGCAGATCACCAAGCCGTCGCCTTCTGAAATGCCGCCAGGAATCTGACGACGACCAGATCCTCTACGCGTACCAGGCAAACGAAAAGCGCGGTCTGCTACGACATGGTGTCCAGTCTTCCCCTCCGCTTTGCAGGTATCCGGATGGTAGGGACGAAGATTACAGCGCCCCTTTCCCTTAACCTTGCCACCGTCTTTTCCGCCATTCGACGCGGCCTCCTTCTCCGCTTTCTCCGCAGCTTCCTTTTCGGCTTTTTTGGCAGCTTGCTCCGCAGCTTGTTTGGCTTCCTGCTCCGCTAATTGCTTGGCCTCTTTCTCAGCGAGTACTTTCGCCTCTTGCTTCGCAAGTTGTTCTGCTGCTTCCTTGGCGCCCAGCTTTGCCACCCCTTTCGCCCCGTACTTGACGGCTTTGCCGGCCGTGCCCAAGCCAGGGACAAGGTCCGCAATGACCGAGCCGCCCGAAATGGCGGCCTCCGCCGTGTTGCCTTCAGCCGCGTATATCAGACCGTTAGCGCCGTCGAAGATGGCGCCAAACTCGGGAATGGCGCCGAGGACATCCAGCCCCGTGTGAACGTAGCCCACTGCCTGACTGAACCAGCCCGCTTCTGCGGCAGTTTCTGCCACGACCGGCGGATTAGCCGACGACGCGGCTACACTCGACATGGCTGCTTGCCCGTAGAGCCTGCCTACCGTGTTCCCTTGATCGCTCACGATGTGCTCCGCGACTTATTTTTGGCTCATTTGCTCTCGGACCTTCGCCGGCGGATCGGGCGGGAATTTTGCCCCCTTCTCAATCATCAGCGTACGCAGACGTTCGAATTTTTCTAACAACTCATGCCCTTCCGGCGTAGCGCCTTGGCTCGGCTGCGACTGGGTCGTCACAACTGGCTTACCGCCTTGATCAAGCGCTACAGCGGTTGTGCTCGCGGACTTGCCATTCGGTTGAAGGTGATCGATCTCCCATTGCACCGAATAGGCGACGCTCACACCGTTGGTCGTATGTGCATTCACATCGGCCCCATGCTCGACCAAATAGATGGCAAGGTCGGGCTTCGAAACATCAATGGCCTTATCCAGCGCGGCACTGCCGATCGAGTCTCGAAGATTAACGTTTGCCCCACGCTCCACAAGCAAACGCACATGCTCCGGCGCTTTCTCACCTTCCAGCGCGCGTTGAAGCAATGTGGTGCCGTCCGCGTCCTGGTAGTTCGGCGACAGGCCACCCTCCAACATTGCCTGCAGAACGTGTGGATCGTCGTTCGTCAACGCGACATGGAGCGCGCTCCCAAGACCTTCCACGACCTGCTTGTCCGGTTCAGCGCCATGCGCAACCAGCTCGCGAATAGCGTCGTAGTTCTTCTGCAGGATCGCGTACCAAAGCAACGTCATGTCGTCGCGTCCCGCCGCATTGACGTTGAGGCCGGTAAGCGACTCCTTCAGCCGTGCAGTGTCGTGATCATTGATCGCCTTTGCTGCATTCAGGTACTGCCCCTCGAAGAACTTGCCAGGAGAATTTGCGCTCATGTTGCATCCAGTGGTAACGAGTGCCAGTGCGACGAAAGATGCGCCTGCCAGCTGGCGCAATGACTTTTGGCCGAAACGCACAAGTCGTTGCAGAGAGTTGGTTGTATCCGTCATCGCGTTGATGATCGACTGTTTGAAAGCACGGTTGGGCTCATTCACCAATTGCCTTGAGGATCGTTGTCTGGTCTTCTGTCTTTTGCTGCTCAATTCCGTCGATCACCTTGTCCATACCGTGCTTCGCGATCGAGCCACCTTGACCTGGCAAGATATGCGGCTCGCCCACTGCTGTTGGCATGAGCCCGTGACTCTTTTCCTGAGCTGCTGTCAGGACCTCACCTTCGACGCGATATGCCTGAATATCCGAGGCAACCGGTGTTCCGCCATATCGAGCGACTGTCGAGGGATTAAGGCCAGCGGAATTGAACGTGGTGGCAGCGAGCCCGCTCGTCCGAGATGCCGCAGACGCCATCCCACCACCCAACGAGTGACCAACGATGTCGACATCCGCTCCGCTCTTCGCAAGCGCCTTGCCGATCGATACCGCGCGGCTGTAGTACGCGGAGTCTTTGTTCATGCCCTGCAAGAGGTTGTTTTTCCAGTCGGACATGCTCGTCTTGTCCGTGCCCTGGAATACCACTTGGGGCTTGAAATCGCTCCCGAACACGTCCTTGTCCGGCTCATACACCTGCGCACGGAAGTTCGTTCCTGGAATGGAGAAATCGCCAGATTTCAGTTTGTACTGCGCGAGTTTCGCCGGATCGCCACTGACGTTGTTCCAGCCTTCGGGTGTATCAAGCTTAGGGTTATAAACGTTCTGCGCCAGCTTGGCCTGCTCGACGACGGAATTGTTCGTTTCGAAGCGATTCGCAGCCGCCTGCAATTTGTCGCGCTCCGCACCTGGCGGCAAAGAACCCACCTTTTCCTTCGCCTCCGCGATTTGGGCCTTCCGACCTCGCCAACGGGCAGCCTTTGCGTCCTTTCCGACATAATTGCCGTTCATCCAGAACTGGTCGCTGTGCCGCACAATCATCTTGCTTTCGACCCGGACAGTCTTGCTATGGTCGATCGGCCAGCACTTGGCACCAACGGTTCCGCTTTCGATGCCATGCGCCACACCGGCCTGGTCGCCAATCGTATCCGGCGCGAAACTGGAATCGAACCGCACGATCGGATTCCCGTTGGCAAACACTGTCTTCGACGTCATCTGGCTATCGCCAAGACTCGCCGTGACAGGATAAGGTACGGGTGGCGTGCTGCCCCCCATCGGGGTTTTGCACACGTCGGGCATCATCGACACGATGGTCCACTGGCCATCCTTGCGGGCCATTACGTTGTCTGCCACGTGCCCTCCGGTTCGCTCGCTGTTTTCAGGGCCGGCATTCGCAGCAGAGGTGCATGCCGATCGAGTTCGAAACGCGCCTCGCACACGCGTACCGCTGGTTCCAACGGAAAAACCGCTCGCCATGTCACCAATACGCGCATTTCTTCCGTATCGATCAGCAACGTGTCGAGCTTCATCTCGAGCGGCACTATGGCTCCGCTCTCAAAGCGGAGTGCCACAAGCGCACGATGCCCGGGAAGGCGCGCACGCAGAAATCCCATGTGCGTGTGATCCGGCAACGCGAGATTTGCCAGCTCGAAGGCTGGCCCAGGTGCAGGCCATGCAATCTGTTGGTCTGCCGGGGCACCATTCCAGTAATGAAAGTCATGATCGACGGGGTGATATGGCCACCTCGTCTTTCTCCACGTCTCATCGTAGGTACCGGCGAACTGAAGACGCGGCGTCCAAGCGCGGCCGACGACACCCAGACCGACAGGCGTTGCCGCATACCCTGCTGCGACCTCTTTCATCTGCTTGGTGTCCAGCGCTGACGCCGAATGCTCGACGACGTCGGGACCGGCAATCGGAATGTCCCAAGCTTCGACCTGCGGCGCCGGGATTTCGGCAACCTTCGGTAACGGTCTAAGGGCGAATGCCGCGCAAGGTGAGGCCACAACGGATTTATGCGTTGCCCGATCGAGAAAACGCTTCTCTACCCATCCACGTCCGAGAGGATTAGTGAAACAGACCTCGTTCAACTGGAGTTCTGCACCGGTCTCCGTTGATCCAGGTGCGAGCGTGACGCGACTCGCGCCTCCGTATGCCTGCTCCCAACGTACCGGCACTGCCGTCGCAGGTTGCGGGTCACCGAGCTTCCACCCACGCCAGCCTTTGGTGAATGAGCGAGGCCCCGTCACTCGAAGCCCTTTGTCGACAACCATATTGCCGTCGTCGAAGACTCTCACGCGAACAGGCCAGAAAGCAGCCGGGGTGCCATGCGGTGCGTAAGCAGTCGCGCGAACCAGAACGTCGCACTTCGGCTTGAAGGGGGCGAGATCGCTTTCCCATTTCACGCTGCTCGTGCCTGTTTCACCTTCATACTCGTCGGCCATCGCCAATGACACCGCATTGTCGCCACTCAGCAGCACGCAGCGATGCGTATCTCCGGCAGAGTCATGCGATTGCGTCGGCTCAAGCCGGTATGCGGCCTTCAGCGCAACGACGTGAATCTCGTTGCCAGGCACGTCGACGGCGTTGAACGCCATCGCATGCAACGGCGTAAGGTTACGAAACTCCATCGTCATCGTGCTCAGTTCAAATCGACGGTCTTGCCGTCCACTTTCACGGCATCCGAACCGAGAATGTCAATGTCCGTGCCGCTGATCGTAATGTGCCCACTACTTTCGAGAACGATCGATGCTTTGCCGGTTCGCAATTCAATGCGATCGCCAGCCGTCACCGTATAGGTCTTGCCCACCATCGTCGTTTTCGACAGGCCAACCTCTTCGGCACTCGCCAGGCCGGCCGCCGTGTTGATCGCACCAGCTACCGTAACCGTATATGCACCACCGACCGTCAAGGCTTTTGCGAGCCCAACCGTTTCTGTGGAGGTCAACGCGATCAAGAGGTTTTCCATCCCTTGGATCGTTTCGTTCCGATTGCCGCCGACCGTCAGCGTTTCGTTATTGCCTACGGTTTCCGTCCGATCCACGCCAATGTGAATGGTCTCGTTGTTGTCGACCGTCTCGGTTCGATCATGGCCGACGTGCACTGTTTCGTCATGGTCGATGTTCTTGCTGCGATCGTTGCCGACCCAATGCGACTCGTCGTGCTCGACCTCGATGCGCTGATCCTTCTCAGCATGCAGCCAGACCTCCTCCGCACCCTTCTTGTCCTCGAAGCGAATTGCGTTGGCGGTGTTGACGTTACCGGTCTTGGTCGACCGCGTCAGAATCCCGCTCTGCGTCGCATTGGCTGGTAGTTCCCAAGGCGGCATGTTCTGCGAGTTGTAGACGCGTGATGTCACCAAAGGACGGTCCGGATTTCCGTCAAGAAAACTCACGACCACTTCGTCGCCAATTCGCGGAATCTGGACCATCCCGAACCCACTACCCGCCCACGGCTGACTCACGCGCACCCAGCATGAGCTGCCTTGATCGCGCTTGCCGAGGCGATCCCAATGAAACTGGACCTTCACGCGGCCGAGATTATCGGTATAAATCTCCTCGCCTTTCGGGCCGACGACAATCGCCGTCTGCGGCCCAACGATTGTCGGACGCTCGCCCTCGAACGCCGGACGGTAGGGAATCTTTTTGCGAATACAGGTGAAGCTGCACGAGTAGGCCGAACTTCCCTCACCGGGTTGATAGTTGTTCGTGCCGGTATGCGAGACAGTCAGCAACAGGAACTGTCGGTCCTCCTGTTTGGTACTCGCATGATCGTAGTGGTCGTCCAGCTCAAAGTATCGGCACGGCATCATCCGCCGACTGGTCGTGGTTCCGACGAACGTCTTGCTGTGCGCGGCGAGCGCCTCCGTCCGAAAGCGCGTGAGTTCCTCACCGCGATCGCTATCGGCAAAGCCATGTTCTCCGAGATAATCGTAGATCTCGTACGACGGCACTTCGCCCTGATTGACTTCCGTTCCACCTGAAACAAATCGCCGTGCCTGGGGAATCTTGTAGTCGAAGGTCTTCAGGCCGACCGTGCTGGGCGCAAGATGACGTTGCGCCTGAAACGACGTAACGACGGCCAGACTATCGAGCGGTTCCGCCTGGTTGTACTGCAACGAAGGACTGCGGCCGTCGATCGGCTTGGCCGTCACCGAATTATCCGCAATGATCAGCTTGTGACCATCCTTCGCGTGCTCGAAGTAGTAGAACAGGCCATCTTCTCGCATCAGCCGTTCAACAAAGGCAAGATCTGTCTCTCGGTACTGCGTGCAATAGCTGCGGTTCTTCGTTCCCTTTGAGAGACGGAACTCGAACGACGCGAGCTTGCCATACTCTCGAAATACACGTGAGAGGATGGCCTCGGTGTTCTCTTCCTGGAAGATTCGGATGTCCTGTCGACGAGACAGCATCCAGAGCCACGGCAGAATCGTCGCGCTGTAGATGGCAAATCCCCCATCCGTATCGAGATGCGAGAACGCTGCAACATATCCGTGGAAATAACGCTCTTCCGAACTGGCGAGCGCATCGGTCAACTGCAAGGTAATCGTTACCGGCTGACCGATCAATTTCTTGAGCTCGATGTTCTTGTCTTGAGACGCGAGTCGAACATGGGTCTCGAAATTCTGAGATAACCCCTCGGTACAATGGAAATCAACGAGCACCAAATCCGATCGACCTTTCAATGGCGTTTCAATCGTAAACAGGCGATTGCTCTGGAGCTGGAAGAAGCTCGCAATTTCTGACATTTGCATATGTAGCCTCGGAATCTCTCAGCGGAGGGGCAGTTTTTTGTCGGCGGAGCCATTCTAATATGGCTGAGCACCGTTTGAACCAGATCTCGACTCCGGAAAACAGGGCCGGATTATTGTGGATTATTGAACATTCGTAGGAAATGGACCATCTGCTGCCACATTACGAACGCGAAGTCGGGATGCTGGTCCGCCATCTGGCGGAATTTGCTCAGCGCTTTCCCAAGATCGCAGCCCGCCTCGGTATCGCCGGCGCTCACGTGGAGGACCTGCACGTCGATCGAATGATGCAGACGTTCGCGCTGCTAGCTGCACGCGTTGACGCGAAACTCGACGACGACTATCCGCAATTCACCGAGGCCCTTCTCGAAGTTGCCTATCCGCAGTACTTGCGCACCATTCCGTCATGTGCGCTCGCCTCGTTCGATCCGTCAACCATGTTTGGCCAGTTGACCGAGCCGATGACCATCACGCGCGGCACGATGCTTGATGCCAACGCAGCGCCCTGTCGATTTCGTACCTTGTATGACGTCAGCTTGTCGCCGTTGCGCATTCATTCAGCCCGCTATTCGCCGGCGACACTCGCCCCCGCATCGGCACGCATCCCTGCGGAAGTGACCGGCATCATTTCGATAAGCTTTGCGAGCGAGGCAGCATCTCAGATCTTCGACGACACAATCCCGTCTGAGCCCATCCGCCTACACCTGGCCGGAGACCGGCCATTGGTCGTCGCACTTACCGATGCATTGCTGCTTCGGGCGTCGAGCGCGTATGTGGAAGTCGACGACAGCGGGCGCTGGATCAGTTTGTCGAAAGTCCCGATCGAAGCAGTTGGCTTTGGTGGTGACGAACATCTATTGCCCGACGAAGCGCCAACCAGCTCACGATCCTTCCGGAGTCTGATCGAGTATTTCGCCTATCCGGAAAAATTCGATTTCGTTGACGTTGACCTGGGTCGAATCCGCCGCGCTGCACGCGCCGCCGGGGCACGACGCTTAACTCTTCACGTTGCTGTGCGAGGTACGCCCAACGATTCCGTTGCTGCCCAGATCCTCGCGCCGCTGGGCACAAGTGCGTTCCAGCTGTTCTGTACTCCCGTCGTCAATCTGTTCGAGCGCGCGGCAACCCCAATCCAGCTCACGAGCAGCGATGCGACCTATCCCATCGTCCCGATCCCGTTGGCGACCGGCGTCCCCCTCAGCGTCTATTCGATCGAAGGCGTTTACCTGGGCGATCGCACGGAATCGGAGAAGGAAAAAGTGCTTGTTGTCACGCACCCAACGTCCAGAACTCAGGTATTGCCGTATCGAGCGTTTAGCCACACTCAGCCCTCGGAAGCTTCCACGGTGTACTGGGTCGCCGATCGAGATCCGGAGGCCGCACCAAGTGCCGCACCGACAACGCCGTTACTAGCCTTGCTGAATTTACACGGCCATCCTGCGAATCCTCGACATCCGCAGGTCGACGTTGACGTGCTAGCAACAAACGGAGATCTGCCATCGCGCTTGCCGATCGGCGCGCCAGATAGCGATCTTCTGTACGAGGGCTCGGCGCTCGCGTGCCCCATTACCCTGCTTTCAAAACCAACTTTGCCGACATCCCTGCCGCGTGGACACGGGGCTCTATGGCGCGTCCTGTCAGCCTTGGCACCTCACCCGCTTGATTTGACGCGATTCGGATTGCCTGCCTTGAAGGACTTTCTCCGTCAGCATGCCCCACGATCCAGCGTGGTTGCTCAGCGTTGTATCGACGCGATCGTCGACCTCAACTGCAAACCGGCAATCAGGTGGATGTCTCTCGACGGCCAGTTCCCCTCGTTCGTCCGGGGCGTTGAGGTTCTGCTGTCGTTGACGGAGTCGGCAACAAGAGACGTGAGCTTGCACCGGTTTTCCGCGGTCATGGACCAGTTCTTCGGTCCCTATGCCCACTCGAACAGTTACATCCAACTTGTTGTTCTGTCCGCTGAAACGGGCGTAGAACTTCTACGGTGCCCTCCCCAACCCGGGACGCAACTCGTGGTATAGGTCAGTGGAGATACCCAGCCAGAATACCGCCACCAAAACCGGCCTGAAAGCCAGCCGTTAGACCGTGCATGAACAGCAGCGCCGGAGCATCCGCAATGGCCTCTCCCAGAATCATCGACATGGCTGGGCTCGTCAGGCCCAGCGCAAGCAATGCTGGATTGATGCCCAACAGCATGACGGTCCCCCCCTGCGCGACAACCGCCCCGCCGTAGCCATCAAGATAGACGGTTCCGCCTTGTAAATCCGATCGCGTAAGCTCGCTGCCCTTAAATGCACTTGTCATGTAAACGGTTCCATGACTCGGGAAATCATACGTCGAACCAGCCGCACTTGCGTCGTGGCTACCGAAGCTCGGCAACTTGAGTTCGGGGATCGTGAACTTCGGCAACTTGATTTTCGGGATTTTCGCGCCCCAGCCGTAACCAATACCCACACCGCCATAGTAGAAGCTCTGCGAATGCGCCTGGGGATCAGTGAGAACGATATTCCCACCGGTCGCTACCACGATGTCGACGCTCACCCCGCCGCCTGCGCCAGTGTCATATTTCCACTTGCTCTTCCGAAGATACGACATACGCCCTCTCTCTTCTGCTTCTAGTTATGTCCGTGACGGCAGATTCATGATCCCGCACACGATCGCGACCGCGCCCATGAAGGCAAAAACAATCGTCGAATCCCAGATCGCGGCAAAGACATTCATCGTTGCGCTGCCGTCAGGATCATCGGCCTGGTATCGCACTTCGACTCGTTGGCCCAGCTCAACTTTCGTGACAATCCCACCCTGTGGATACGAAATCTGCTGCCCCGTCTTGGTGGTGAATTGAATCTCCGGATGGTATCCGCCAGCATTGAGCTTAACAACGAGGCCCGGCACCACGATCGACGTTCGAAGGAACTCTCTAGTCGACTGCGCGCTGATTGCAGCAGCGATAAGAAGGCCCACCCCAATCACAATGGCACTGATGCCCTTAAACATGACGCCCTCGTTTACATTCCTGACGATTATTCGGGTACTCCATCATGCTGATCGTATCAGCCAGCCAAATTCTAAAGCATCCCTGACCGGGCCTCCCGTTGCCTACCGGCGAGCGCTTCGATCATGCCTTGACAGGCAAATGGCGACGTTTGCGGATGGTCTTCGGATTCGTCGTCATCTCCAGATAAGCGCATAGCCGACACCAGTGCCCGTTTCGGATCGCATTCGGTGGTGCAAACCAACGATGTCCGATACGACATTCCCACTCAAGCTTCGTGCTGGAATTGACGTACTCGGTCGAGATACATCGACCACCACGTTCAGCAGCGATCGTCCGCATCAGTTCGATACTCAACTTCAACGACTCACGACCGCAAATGCGGCACCACCGTCCCGCGATAATTGATCCCGGCCTTGCCTGCCAGCGGTGCCCGTGAGCACACTTCCATTCAAGTCTCGTCTCAGCATTCTGATAGGACCGAGACAGACATCGGCCGCCCCGCGCCTTCGCCAGTCGGTGCATATCGGCAATGCCATAGACGTTGCCCTTGTTC
This sequence comes from Burkholderia contaminans, assembly GCF_029633825.1. NCBI lineage: Bacteria > Pseudomonadati > Pseudomonadota > Betaproteobacteria > Burkholderiales > Burkholderiaceae > Burkholderia > Burkholderia contaminans. The sequence goes on from NZ_CP090640.1 coordinate 3,612,565, forward strand.
TGGCACCTTGGGCACCACGATCCCCGAAAGATCTTCGCGCCCTGCGTTTCCCATTCGTGACCGTGCTCACAACGGAACCGGTAATAGGCATCGTTCCCGACGTATTCGGTGGCAAGACACACACCGCCTCGTCTTAACGCTCGGGCCTGCATCACCTGCAAACCGTCAGCACGGCGATACGCCTCCGACTTTTGCTTGTTCGCGCATTGTCGACACCATGCGCCTCGTAACACCTCGAGACCCACGGTCTCCCATTCGTGGCCTTCCGCACACCGGAAGCGATAACGATCTGCAAGTTTTGTGTAGGTCGTCGACAAGCATTTCCCGCCACGATCCCGGGCGGTCACGCGCAGGCGTTTCATCCCGTCCGGATCTGCCATTCGCTTCGAATGCTCCGCACGGGCACACAACACGCACCACGATCCTTTCTGCAAGTTGCTAGCCGTCTTCTCGAAGGCGTGTCCCTGACGGCAAACAAACTGATAGCGTGCGTTACGGCCGACATACTGCTCGGACAAACAACGCCCGCCAGCTTGCCACGCAAGTTGATCGAGATGCCGCAGCAATTCCTCATCGCGACAAGTCGGGCATGCGACGAGGTGGTAGTACAGATGGGAGCCAGATCGGCTGACCTCGTGGCCGTTACGGCATCGGAAACGATATTGAGCATTCCATCCCTGCCATTCGGATTTCAGTAGCTTGAATCCGTAAGGTAGAAGCGCTTCGCGTAATCGTTTCAATTGATCAACCGACAACGTCGATACTCCGCGTGATGAATCTGCATTACTCAATGTCGCTGTAATCCATAGAAAATCACAGGCGACGACCCATACCGTTTGTACGATACCGCAAATTCGACTGATCAATTGCTACCACGACGCCCAACGGACGCATCAATCGATCTTTAACGATCTCTGACATGTGCTTTCTCACGTCAGGAATCTAGTTTCTTTCAAACCTATATCACCTCCACGAGCAAGGCCAGCTACGGCTGCTCCACCGATGCACTCCCACATCGGTGCAATTCGCTCAGGAGAATCTGTGAACCCTTCACTTTATACCGCCGTGCTGATCGGCTTGGCACTCGTGCTCGTCGCCATGTTTGCGTTCGGGTTCTATTGGCTCGCGACCAAGGAGCGACCGACGCCTTCTAAAGCTCCCGCGCCCTCTCGCTCGTCGTTCACAACGATCGACGAACACGAGGAATGGGAAGCACAGGCTCCGTATCCGGATCATGCGCAAGACGCGCTACGCGACTCGACGTCAGCATCGCCGAACCCTGTCCATCATCGGCAATCGTCGTTCGCATCACCCCACTTCAACGCCCCCGTTTTCGAAGCGGCGTCCTCCTTCTCTGAAGCGGACCACGCGCAGCCCTCCCCGGATTACTTCTCCTATTCCCCGCAATGGGCGACCGACGCCACACCTGCTCCGACCCACGCCAACGGCTGCCCGCATTGCAGCTCGACGCGGATCGACACACTCAATATCGGCCGACGCGCTGGCAGCATGCTGGGCAGCGCCGCTGGCGCAACCAGTGGTGTCGCCATGGCGTTGTCCGGTGCCGAAGCCGGTGCAGCAGTGGGGGCGATCGGCGGACCGATCGGCGCAGTGTTCGGCGGACTGGCCGGTGCCGTCATTGCCGGACTGCTCGGCAGCGCGGCCGGCTCTATCGTCGGCTCGGCTGTCGGAGGGGTACTCGACGACAACGTATTCGACAACCATCGGTGTTTGTCGTGCGGCCATACCTTCGGCGCGACGCTTCATTGACTCCGGCCCATGCCGCCCATTCCCCTCGGCAAGTCGAAGCCCTTCTCTCAACGTCGGCGAGCCGCCGTACTCCGACGCGCTCATCCCTTCTCAGGAAAACAACCATGCTCTCCCCCTCTCCCCTCGACTACCTTGCCGCCTTCGCACTCGCGTTCATCGGTGGTGCGCTGGTCGCCGCGTGCCACTGCAAGTACGTCGGCAAGATCCGCAAGGAGGGCGTCACTCATGCGTGACCCTCTACCGTCCGACGACGAAGCGGAACCTTGGTCCGCCCATGCATCACAACCGGGTACCGCTGAAGCGACTTATTACCGTCCTGGTGCGGGTCCGGTTTGTCAGTGTCCGTTTTGCCAATCGCCACGTACGGAACCACGTCACACCTCGAGACGCATTGGCGGTGCGATTGGCGCGGCCGCAGGCGCGACGAGTGCCATCGCTCTTACGTTGTCCGGCGCGGAAGCAGGTGCAACGGCCGGCCTGATCGGTGGCCCGTTCGGCGCCGCGTGCGGCGGCATCGCTGGCGCCGTCCTCGCCGGACTCGTGGCGGGTGCCGCGGGATGCGCAACGGGTGCCGCATGCGGCGAAGCCATCGATCAGAAAGTGCTCGACAACTGGCGCTGTCTCGCCTGTGGGCGAACTTTCAGCGTCCATCCTCGCTAATCCGGCCCTCGTCTTTTCCCTCATTTCTTTCATTCCGCTCGGCCTCGGCCGGGCTCTATGCACTGTGATTTTTCAATAGGAGCGTTCTCTCATGCATCTCGTTCAAACCATGGCCTATGTCGGTGCCGACCCCTGGCACGGTCTCGGCAACAAGCTCGCCCCGAAACAACCGCTCGAAGTCTGGGCTCGCGCCGCCGGCATGGACTGGCGGATCGAAGAAGCCGAAGTGCGCTTCGTCGCCGCTGGCAACCGCAGCCTCGGTTCGATCCACGCGTTTCCCGAACAAAAGGTCCTCTACCGCTCCGACACGAAGGTACCGCTGTCCGTCGTGTCGTCCCGCTACCAAGTCGTGCAACCCGAAGAGATTCTAGAGTTCTATCGGGATCTGACGGAGATCGGTGGCTTCCAGCTCGAGACGGCCGGGGGTCTCAAGGAAGGCCGCAAGCTGTGGGCGCTCGCCCGCACTGGCCAATCGGGCATGCTCAAGGGCAAAGACGAGATCAACGGCTATCTGCTGCTCGCCACTGCCTGCGATGGAACGCTGGCGACCACGGCCCAGTTCACGTCGGTGCGTGTCGTCTGCAACAACACTTTGCAAATCGCGCTGGATCACAACGTCGGCGCGATCAAGGTTTCGCATCGCTCGCAGTTCGATGCTGCCGCTGTCAAACGCCAACTCGGCATTGCGGTTTCCACGTGGGATGCCTTCATGGCACGCACCAAGGCACTGTCCGAACGCAAGGTCACGGACTCCGCTGCCGAGGCGTTTCTGCGGCGCGTCTTAACCTACTCGACCGCCAGTCTCCCCGATCGCGAAACGGTGGCCGTCAACGAGCGCGCCATTAAGGCAGTCGGCCAACTCTACGGCGGGCGTGGCAAGGGAGCGGGTCTGACCTCCGCATCGGGTACGGCGTGGGGCTTGCTCAACAGCGTGACCGAGTACGTCGATCACCATCGCCGTGCGCGCAGCGATGATCACCGGCTCGACGCTGCCTGGTTCGGGGCGGGCGCAACGCTCAAGCAACGCGCCTGGGACGAGGCGATGAAGCTTGTCGCATGACCATCTCCGCCCTGCCCCTGGCTGTCGATATGCGCATCCAGATTCCACGCGGAGCAGGGCTACGGTTCGGCGGCCGTTACGCCACAGTTCTGCAAATCAATCCCCAAGGGACGACTGTCCACCTAGGAAACGGCAAGCTCGTGACCTTCGCGTACGACGCGCTGCAAGAAGCTATCCGCCGGATCGGTTCCGCATAGCCTCCCCGTATTCCCTCACCTATCGCCCGGCCAGATTCGCTCTGCCGGGCTTTTTGCTTTTGGAGAAGCTCATGACTACACCTCACCCCGAACCACCCCGCGCACGCAAACCCGCGCTCAAACTCGTCAAGACGCAGGATTTGAGCCGCGACGATTGGCTCGCCGTTCGTCGTACTGGTATCGGCGGCTCCGACGCCGCCGCCGCTGTTGGTCTGAATCCCTACATGAGTTCGCTGGAATTGTGGCTCGACAAGACCGGCCGCGCGGACGGCCTGCCGCGTCCCGATCCGAACGATACGACGTCGCCGACGTACTGGGGCACCTTGCTTGAACCCATCGTCGCGGCCGTCTATACCCAGCAGACCGGCAACAAGGTCCGCAAGGTCAACGCGGTGCTGCGCCATCCCTCAATCCCATGGATGCTCGCCAACATCGATCGTGAGGTCGTCGGTGTGCCAGACATTCAGATCCTCGAGTGCAAGACGGCCGGCGAGTTCGGTGCGCGGCTCTGGCGCGAGGGCGTACCCGAGTACGTACAGATTCAGGTTCAGCACCAACTGGCCGTGACGGGCAAGTCTGCCGCACACGTCGCGGTACTGCTTTGTGGTCAGGCGCTGGAAGTGCATCGGATCGACCGTGACGATGCGTTGATCGGTCGGCTCATTGAACTCGAAGCGCGTTTCTGGCGTTTCGTGGAAACCGACACGCCGCCACCGGCTGATGGATCAGAGTCGGCGGATCGCGCTCTGCGTCATCTGTATCCAGGGCATGGCGACACGATCGACTTCAGCGACGACGCTCGCCTGTCGTCCGTGTTTGCCGATCTGGTTGCGGTACGGGCCGAGATCGAAACGCGTCAGCAGCTCGAAGCGCAGTTCAAGCAAACGATCCAGCAAGCGATGGGTGACGCAATCCGGGCCGTATTCCAGACAGGCGCCGTGTCGTTCAAGCGCAGCAATGATTCGGCCTCGGTCGACCTGGCGAGGCTGCTGGTTGATCACCCCGAGTACGAACAGCAGTACGCCACATCCAAGCCCGGTTCCCGGCGCTTTCTTGTTTCCACCTGACGGGAATCCACACGTGAATCAACGCATGACAAACCTCGAATGTCTTACCGACATTATGGAGTTTTCGCGATACGGCGCACTCGCACAGGCGTTCGTCATGGACGCGCTCAGCAAACACGCCGAACACATCGCCAAGCTCCCACTCGACGAGTTGCAGAAACAGCTTGGCAATCACCCGCTGGTCAGCGCATGCGCTTGGCACGGCATCGCTCAGGAAATCCACACCAAGCTCGAAACGCACTTTGCGCCGTAGTCACCGCAGCTCCCCTCCTATTTCTATCGCGAGAATCACCATGCTCAAAGGTCTTTCCATCACGCCGCCCGTTGTCGGCCGCATTTCGATCGGCCGCATTGTCGAGAAGAACGGCAAACGTCTGCCCGAGAAAGACGACGCTTTCACGTTAACTACCCAAGTCCAGCAGCGCGGTGAATGGCTGCTGCATCCACTCAACGAAACGTTGCGCAAAGCGACGCCTGGCAAGCTGCGCGCCATTCCGGTTCGCATGCTCTTCAACGATCCGGATCTGAACCTTCGTGCCGAATATACGCTGTTCGACCGCGAAACCGGACGCCCCGTCTGTGTCGGTAACGGCGACACCTGCCGGCGCGTGACGGATGCCGGCATCGAAACTCTGCCCTGCTCGTCGCCCGACGGCTGCACCTACGCGCAGACGGGCGGCTGCAAGCCCTATGGCCGCTTGAACGTGATCGTCGGCGACGACGATGAACTCGGGTCGTTCATCCTGCGCACGACCTCCTACAACTCAATTCGTACGCTCGCCGCGCGTCTGCACTACTTCCGAGCGGTGTCCGGCAATTTGCTCGCCTGCCTGCCACTCGAACTAAAGCTGCGCGGCAAGTCGACCACGCAGAGCTATCGATCGGCCATCTACTACGTCGACCTCGGGGTACGTTCAGGGAGCAAGCTCGAACAAGCGTTGATCGAGGCAAAGGAACTGGACACACGCCGCCGGGCAGCCGGTTTCGATCAGGCTGCACTCGATGCAGCGGCTCGACTCGGGTTCGCCAACGGTGCATTCGAAGACAGCCCGGATGAACAAGCGGCCGTCGTGGAAGAGTTTTATCCCGATCCCGCACCGAGCCCTCACGATGCTGGCGATGGTGACGCGGCCGAGACGATCGAAACACAACCTTCGACACTGCGGGACAAACTCGAACGCAAGGCCGTCCTGCTCGGCGGTAAGGCAGCATGAGCACGCGTCGCTGGGCATTCGTCCTGGCGATCGGCGCCACGTGCACCGCGCTCTGCCTGTCGGTGCTCGCCGGCTGGCAGCGCGGCGGGTCGCTCCCGGAACGACTCGTCTGGGTGGCGATCGGCCTGGTGCTCACCACGAGCGCACATCTGTTACCGGCGCTGTTCCGCGGTGCTCCGATCCTCATCCGTGCCATCAGTAGCCTGTTGTGGGGTGCGTGTCTGACGGCGGCATGTTTCGGGCATGCGGTTTTCTTCACGTTCGCCCAGCAGCATGCTGGTGAGTTACGAGCGTCGACGGTCCGGGTGGTCCCAATGCCGTTGTCCGTTCGCGGTCTCACGATCGTCATGGCAGACCGGGCGACCGTGACGGCGCAGCTCGCCGCTGCGAATGCTCGTGACTGCATTGGGAACTGCCCGACGCTGAACGCCCGTCGCGTGACGCTCGGAGCACGACTGGACGCGCTGAACGCAGAAGCGGATGACCTTCGGCGTCAGCAAACCATAACGGATCGAGTCACGGCGCAGCGCGACGCATTACTCGTCGATCCAGTCACGTCGCGACTAGCGACGTTACTCGGAGTCACAACGACGCGCGTCGACCTGCTGTCCGGGTTGATATTCGCCGCAGTACTGGAAGGCGTCGCGTGCCTGCTGTGGACCGTCGTACTTCGGTCGCCGTTACCGACGACAGAACCGGCCGTGACTGGAATCACGCCGCCAGTCCGCTCGGCGGGCACGGTGACTCCTGCCGTGACTGAGCCAGCCATCTCGCCGGTCACGGACGCGTCCGACATGACTCGACCGGTAGTCATGCCAGTCACGGCGAGTCATGCTGACGACACCGTTAGTCGCAAAGACGTGACTGCCCGTCACGACAGTACGACCTACAGTCACGCGCCACGCGAAGACCCGATCGCGCCGTTACCCACTGCTACTCCCATCGACGACCACCTGTCGCAGCTCGTTCGGGACGTGACCGCCGGATTGGTCCGGCCGACCGTCGCCGACATCCGCCGACACCTTGGTTGTTCTCAGGCGCGGGCGGCCGAGCTACGTCGTCAGCTTGCCGAACTCAACGTTGCGGCATAAAACGCCGGGCCTCACGCCCGGCGTTTTTGCGTCTGCTTCCCCCACTTCCACCATGCTCATGAAAAATGGAATCAAACACACTCGTTCCCAGCGTCAGTATCGCCAACCTCGCAAATCAGCGTGTCGCCGTCGTCGAACGCGTGCGCGCCGCGCTCGACCTGCTCGGCGAAGCCCAAGAACTCGCAAAGGCTGCGCATCTCGGGTTCCCCCGCCTCGTGCTCGATGAAAGCTACGGCTGTCGCGTTCGGCCGACCATTACCGGAGACTACGCGAAGCGCGACGAAGCGGAAGCCGCCATGGTCCGTATCGTCGACATACGCGGCTGGGACTACCTGCTCTCGGAGTCGGGGCTGCGCACCTTCATGGACGCGAAGGCTCGTGAACAGTGGAGTAGTCAGATTGCCGAAGGCGACGTACCCGAACTGACGGCCGCCAACATCGAGGCGACCTTCGCACAGCTCTACGGCGCGCGCGGCGATATGCTCGAACGTGGCGTGCTTCAGTGCTTCAAGCGATTGTCGTGGAACTACAAAACGAATCAGCCCTTCAAGTTCGGCCGGCGCATCATCGTGCGATACCTGCTCAGCTCTGGCTCCCCGAATTTCCGTGTCACTAACGAACTGGACGACCTGATCCGCGTCTTCTGCATCCTCGACGGGAAGCCCGAACCGGATCATCGCACCGGTGCGTACAGCCTCGTCTCCGACACCCGGCAAGTCCGCCGCACTGAAGCCGAGCATGACTATTTTCACCTGCGCTGGTTCAAAAACGGCAACGGGCATTTGACTTTCAAGCGTGCGGATCTGGTCGACCAAATGAACCTGATCCTCGCCAAGCACTATCCCAACGCCCTGGCATCCGAAGCCCGGTGATTCCCGAACGCGTCCTGCGTTTCGTCTTTCCTCAACTATTCAGCGAAATCGGTATCCGGTTCTATCGGAGGACCGCGTTCGCCCTGCTGGAGTCCTGTCATGCAGTCCGCTATTACAACGCTCAAGCGGCAATTGGCTGCACGCTTCCGTGCGTCGAGAAGCCCGTTACCCGCGATCCGCTATATCCGCCGACTGATCCGGGATACGCCCGGTCAGTTCGATGCCGTCGAGATTCACGGTGTCCGGCAATTCGCCGACGCGAGCGATCCGACGCAGACCTGCTGCGAAGTGGATAACGACAACCCGTCTTTCTTCAGCGTCTACCTGCACTTCGTCACGGGCGGCGTCACATGCTGCGCCGATCTGCCTACGCACCCGATCGCGCTGCATTGCGCCAGTGTCGTCGCTCGTCGCCACTGCGGGCCGCTCTACGACTGCTATCCGGCGCAGGCCCGGTAACCCGCCATCGAGGTCGGTGACTCGTTGATCACGTCCCGCCGACCTTTTCCACATTCCGCGCGCACGCATCCGGCTCCACCGGAGGTAGGTGCTCGCTCCATTTCAGGCAACCATCATCATGAGCCAGTCATCCGTCATTTACGACCGACCGCGCTTCAAGCTCGGGCGGATCTTCGCCACTCCCGCCGCTATCGATGTCTTGAGCGACGTGCAAGTCTCGATCGTCGATCTGCTGATTCGCCACGTGCGCGGTGATTGGGGCGACATCCCCGAAGCCGATCGCGAACAAAACGAGTTGTCGGTCGACGTCGGTTTGCGCCTGCTGTCCAGCTACGTCCTACCCAACGGACAAACCGTCTGGGTCATTACCGAATGGGATCGCTCGTCGACGACGTTTTTGTTGCCGGGAGACTACTGACATGCTGATCCAGAAATTCCATCCGGGAATCCAGCTCGGTCGGCAGCCTACGCTCGTGGATTCTGGCAACCGCTGTACAGCAGTGAGGGTTATTGGGACGGCGGCAGCACCTTACATTGTGTTGCGATGGCGCTCGCACTGCTCGGCAAGCTAGCCGACCCGGTCTACCTGCCGTACCACGCCGCCGGCTCCGAACAGATCGTACGGAACGATGCGTTGCCGCACTACCTGCATGACTTGACGTTACCGGAGCTCGCCAGCTTCATCTCGGAACTGAACCTCGGTGTGCGTCCGACAACGTCCACTGCAACCAGCTCCGATTTGTTGCATTTTGTCTAACGGGAGTTGCGAGCCGGATGGCCGGTCGTTATCGGCTGGCAGCAACGCCGTCCCGTCAAACGACATGCCACACTGGCGGTCGGCATTAAGGGGCAACAAAACGGCCGGACGTTCGAACTGCATGCCATGTTGCTGATCGATCCAGCGGGCAACGAACCAGGGCTCGCAGGATTCAATGCCCGTCTCGACCGGCACAGCAGCACTCTCTTCCGCTAACGCCTGCCTGCTGCATGGACCGTGAAATTGCTGGGTGGTGGGCGATCCGCAACGTGATCCGGACGGCTGCTGACGCGTGATCTTTTGCAGCGCCGCATGCACGCGGCGCTTCTCTACCCTCAATGACGCAGAACGACATACGCTGAAAAAGACGATCGATCCGAATCGAAAACTACCGCAATCAGTCCGAGATTGCCCGCCGAGGATACCAAGGGCACAAGCTCAGCCGCGATTGAACGCACCACGATCACCACTGATGCCTAATGCCACCACCTGCGGTTAGAACCCTCGAAAATCTCCGACAGCATTGTGCCACTTCTTACGAATCGACAGTAAACGCTGGTACACCGCAGTGAAGTCCGCGACAAAATCGTCGTCATTGCCATGAGCAAGTCTATTTCGAATCACAAAATGGTCCTGAAGATCGCTTACGCATTGCTTGAACCAAGCTTGCCCCTGCGCCGCCCGCCATCGATTCAGGATGGTGCTCAGTTTTGCGAACGTACCTACTCGATTTTCCGCAAAGGCCTTGAACTGGGCTTGATACAACTGCCCATTGCTCCCCTTTCCGCGCCAATGGGCGTCGGCACGGATGCCGCCCTCGCACGTTGCGTAGAGCGCCAGTAACGCGAAGCGATCGCTCCGGTCTCTCATTCTCCGAAACTCGTCAACAACTTCGTGCGGCGCATAGCCAAAAAATCGATCCCCTGGTTTTCCAGCCTGGAATCGACTGTTCAAAACCTGCCGCTCCATTACTTGGAAACCGTCAGCGACCGTTTGATACCAGTCCGCCGTATTTTCGATCTCTTTACGCGTCGCCATGTTTTTTAAGTACCGTGTCGAACAGATATTCGATCTTTACCTCGGAAAATTCTTCGAAGTGAAGCGGCCGGTTGGGATCAGTTACGATCCATTGCCACTTTCGAGACGAAACTGGAGTATCTTCTCCCTCCTCCTCACTCGCGTCGATCGCTATCAACCGTACTCGGTTTGTCAGACTCGTAACATCCACGCGCCCGAAGCCGCCGATGATAAGCGTTGCGATTGGGTCAAACATGACTGTTGCGGCACCCAAATGCACGGTCATACGCTCGACGCTGTAGGAGCCGATGAAATCTTCCCGGATTGTTTTTTGTTCATACGAGACGTCGTCCGAATCAAGGCCTGCATCAATAAGTGCATGGTGGATCAGTGCAAACAGGCCGCTCAGTTCGCTCTTCCAACGCTCAAGCCTTGCCGACCAATCGACACTTTTTTGCTCTTCAAGGTCCTTCTTGTGCTTTTGGATTAAGTGACTGAGTGACATCGTGCTTTCCCCGTGGAAGTACTGAACAGTATCGACGGGCATGTTAGCACCGCAGCATCCATCTCGCAGACTGACAAGGCGTTCCGCTCATGTATTGCCACTTGCCCACCGCAGTAATCGTTTCACTCGATTGCTACCCCACCGTGTTGCTGACTGTTCGACTAACCGTTTCTCGCTTGACATGTTGCAGCATCGGCTGCGAGATCCCGCCTTCTCGAATGTTCGCCGCGAACGGCGCTTCCTCCAATGCCGTGGCGGTTCCCGTCTTCGAAGGAGCGACAACGAGCGCCGGACATTGCGGCGGCGAAAACGCAGGCCGGACTCCAAGCCATCATCACCGCAACCGCTGACGCTTGATTTCCGGCGGCGTTGCCGCGTTCGCCCGGCGCTCACCAGTCGGCTTCAGCGACACACCATCCAACGGCGAGAACAACTCAGCCAGCGTCACGTTCAGCGAGTAACAGATGTTCGCCAATGTCTCGACAGACGGATTGGCGATCCCGCGTTCGATCGCCGAAATGTAGGTCCGATCGACATGCGACTCGAAAGCGAGCGTTTCCTGAGATTTTTCGACCGCATGTCGACACGCCTTGATCCGTTTGCCCAGGGCAATCGAGATCGGGGCCGGCCGCGTTGCAGGAGAGGTTGAGCGCTTGGCAATCATGGCGTGCAGGATGCCCGCCCGTCGACTGATTAACGACGCTGTAAACTCAACACTAATAGTAGAATATACTCTACATTTCTGAGTTGTCCCAGCGCCATCAACGCGACGTTGATTCGATCCAATATCGCGCCGATCGCGTTACTGCGCACCCGACTGTCGAGTAAACACTACATTTCTAGTTGCACCCATCCGTGCGGGACCAGCACGTCAAACGGAGAAAACAATGAAAGCCAACAAAAACACGGGGTTCAGCAAACACGTTCTTGGCCTGTCCATCGCAGCAGCGCTTGCTGCCTGCGGCGGCGGCGGAGACTCAGGTCCAGCTCAACCGTCGACAGGCGGAGGCACCACCCCGACGACACCAACGCCGGCAGTTATGGGCAAGGCTATCGATGGATACCTAGCTGGCGCTACGGTCTGCATCGACCTGAACAACAACGGAACTTGTGAGTCGGGGGAACCAAGCGCCGTCACGAATGAGAACGGCCAGTTCTCGATCCCGTACAGTGGCGATGCAACGGGAAAGACGCTCCTTGTCCAGGTCACGCCGACCACCAAGGATCTCTCTCGTCCGTCAAGCTTCCAATTCCCGGCCACCTTCACGCTGTCGCAGATCGTGCAGTCTATGCCGTCCCAGGTCGTCAGCCCGCTCACGACGCTCGTCTCTGCACAGATGCAGACCGGCTTGAGCAGATCACAGGCAATAGCTGCGGTGCAGGGACTGCTCGGTGCTCAGGTCGACCCCAATGCCGACTACCTCGCGAACAAGGACCCGGCAACGCAATCGCTCGCTGCCCAGATCGTCGATAAGCTCGGAACATTCGCGACAAGCGGTGCGATCGACGCCTCGACCGTTCGCAATGCCCTGAATGCCATGGTCGCCAAGGGGAGCGTCGCGTCGGTCACGCAGGACGATCTCGCAGCCCAAGCAGGCAAGCCGGCCTATCAGGTTGCCGATGCGTCGCAGGTTCTCGCCAACCCGACCTACAGCTTCGTGGACTATCTGATCTCGTTCTTTGGCGGATACAACCCAACGCCCGGCTCGACCAATCAGGCCTTGGTCCGCGATGTCCGCCAGATCGCCAGCAACGCACTACAAGTCACTCAGCAAGAGAATCTGCCGGCCGGAAGCGACACTTGGACCAGCGTCAGTCTCGGTGCCTACAACGGCGGCAAATACGATGGGTTGGCTGGTGAGTACGTGCTGAAGTCTGACGGAACGTGGTCGGATCTCATCTCGGAGACGCAGCGACTCGCTCCGTTGCCACTTTCGCGCATCGGCGCAACCTTATCAGGCACAGATCCGGCGTCGGGTATCGGATTTACATACGAGGCCCGCTCCGTCGATTTGTCCGGCCAGCCCTTGGCGCTCGCGGCACCTGCTGCACCTGGCTTCTACGATTTCGCGCACGCTGCACCGCTAACCAGTACCGCATTCCCGCGCGGCACCAGCGCCTACCTCGGCCTGCAAACCTATTCCACTGATCGCGTCATCCTCCCGGTATCTGTCCCGATGTGCGACAACGCGACCGTACAGAGCGGCTTGGTCTGCGGCGGGGTGCCTGCGTATGTAGACGGCAGCACGATCGTCATGACGGCCGGCAGATCGAACACGATGTACACGTCGATTCAGCAAGCGATCGGCAAGGAGCTTGCGGCGCTGAATGTCGGATTGGGCTCCATTCAGATGTCGGCGGATCATCAAGCGGTCGTAGATGGAAAGCCGGCCAAGTGGTCCGTCTATGCCGGCAATCCCAACGTGCTTGCGTTCGACTTCGCTTCCGCCGACATCTCAGCACTTGCGACAAGCAACGGCAGGCTGCAGCCGCTCGTCCGTGGCGCGAAGCTGATCCTCGCGCTGCGCGCCGGCCGCTTGCAGGTCGGCTGGTTGTACCCCTCGACATACACCGAGAAATCGCTTCAGTTCACGAGCGGCCTGCCTGCATCGCTCATGACGGCGCTCAACGCCGTCATCTCCACTCGATAACCGATTTCAGCCTCTCATCGTTTTGGCCTGGGTTCTGGCATGTACCCCCTCGGATCGCCGGAACCCTCTTTGCCGGATGGTTCGCCAGCCGGCTTTTTTATCCCAGTTCTCCGGCAGAGGCCGGACGCCACAAAACGCCCTCAACTTCACCACCGCTTCAACGGGAAACGAAATCATGAAGAACAAACGCCATCCGGGAATCGCACGCTTTGTTTTGTGCGTCGCCACGACCGCCATCCTTTCGGCATGTGGACAGGGCGCACCTTCGGAAAGCGACACGAAGCAGGCAGTCGCGAGCGCGGTCGGCAACTGTAGATTCTTCGAGCTGCGGGACTTCCAGAAGGTGAATAGCATTCCCGGTGACTCCGGCAACGACTACCGCGTGGATGTCAAATACACTATTCGCTTGTCCCCGGACGGCGACGTCAAGACCTACGCCAAACAGTGGCAAGAGCAGTACGAAAAGTATCAATTCCTGAACGCCGACGCTGAACAGAAGGCGAAACAGTACTACGACGCGCAACAGGCCTACACTGCGGCCAACCCCAACGATCTCGATGCCGGCCGCACGTTCGAGCAGCAACATCAGGACGAGTACCAGGCCATGTCAAATGCGAAAATTGAGATAGGCAACGTCGCCGCGGCGCTCAATAACACTGCTCCCGGTCTGACCTTCCGGCGCGCTATTGTCCAGGCATGTCCCAGCATCGATCTCCGGCTTCTCACCAACTTCTTCAACGGAAAGGGAGCTGACTACAGCAATGATGTCGACGTTGAATTTACGCAGACGCTCGACATGATCAAGACCGACAACGGGTGGCAAGCTGCACGGTAACACCGACATTCCACCCTGCGGAGATAGGAGTTCATCATCGTTATCCAGGAACAACCGCAAAAGACAACCTGAAACGATGGGCTCCCAAAGAAGAAACCTCGCTCCCGTTGAACCGCTCCACGTCGCCGCAGCAACGCTGCTCCATCTGGTGGGCGAAACGGCCAGGGCAAGCGCGGCCCCGCCGTGGGGCCGCAAACACGCGCTCGAACTGCTCAACGCCTTGATCTCGCTCTCTTCGGCACACGGCTTCGCGCAGCAGGATCTATTGCGCGAACAGCTGATCACCGGTACCTGGCCCAGGCGTACGCGGCTGCTGGCTGAGTTTGCCTTTGAACAAGTTCCGGCATCGGCGTTGCTCGACGCCATCCGACGGTCATACTTCCATCCAGCGAATAGCTTCGATTCCAGCCTAGATATGTATTAAGTACGTACCATGCGAGCCCGATCGAAGACGGGCATAGACGGGCGCCCCTCATGGTACGCCCGTCCGGCTCTGCATCGGCACTGCCTCTTTTTTTGGCTGTTGCCAACGTAAAATAGCAGCCGCATCACGATCAATTTTCATCGGGGACACAAGCACATGCTTCCGGAACAAGGTCCATGACCCGATTCACTCCGCCTGCCGGAAGCCGTTGAAAGAAACCCGGTGTTAGTCACCGAAGCGCCACCGCGCACGAGTGGCAAACTGGACCACGGCTGAATATCACTCAACGTCACTTATCGTCGGCGACGCCGAATATATTCCTCGATCCACTGGCGATTCAGCTCGAGCCGCACGCTTCTTCGGATACCACCGATGATGCCAGTTAGATCAATGTAAGAAAAATGCTGCTGCTTGATATTCGCAACAGCGACGGGATCTTCCCAACTGTCACTAACAAGTTCAGCGATCGAGGTCGGCAAGCTGAACTCGAGTTCAAACCAACCATCTGAATCGCGCCGAACATCGACAGGAGAAAATGACCACTCGCCAAAATTGTTTCCATGAACCTCACACTGTATCGTGTCTTCCATGAACGCGGTCGGCGGAAGCGGTTCTCTACGCAGCAAGTGTAGTGGCCATTGCCCCTGGAGCATTCCAAAGTAAGACCCGCCGATCGATCGACAGGTCTCGCTGATCGATCCCGACAACAGCTCTCTACCACGGAGCGTCAACTCATCCGTCTCGATTTCATCATCCGGCAAACCAGACAACCTGTCACGGTAATAAGATCGGGCAGCACTGATTGCAGCCCGGCCGCGCAAATTAATGCAATCTTCATCAAAGGTAAGAATTGCGTTGATCAACGGCTGGATCGCCGGAACGCTTTCGTACTGAATCAGAAACACTTGGTGAGCGATGGCATACTCCACTGCCCCTTGAGTGAATCCCGACGTTGAGAATATTGCAGATGTGTAGTTATACCGAGGCCCCTGAAATGTTACACCTCTGCGCGAATATGTAAAGTAATTCTCGGAAATATCTTTGAGTACCCCAACGCTATTTCGAGGAATCTCGACACCAACTGGACGATGAGAAGCATAGCACTTGGCCTCGACAACTAGATGCAACGGATACGTAAAGGCCGGAGAATGTTGCCAAAGGGCGAATGCATCGAGTTGATGCCATGTTCCTCGACCCCGAACTTCTAGCCCGGAATGCCCGGCCCGCATGTAGCTTGCGTGATGTGGTAGCAAAGAAGCAGGATCGTAGGGGGTATACCCAACCTTTCTCAGCAGGAATAACACCGCCTCCTCAAGAAGAGCGCCTCGAATTTGCGTAATTGTTGCCATAGTAATCCGCTTAGACTTGAGAACAACATTCCCTGCGAGGAGCGAAATGAAACAGCCTCACGGTTTCACAACAAAACGATTGTGCTGCACAGGACCGACGCCAGTGAGGCGGTCTTGTCTGCGAGCATGTTCACAAGTGTGCTACACATCAGCCCCGATCA
This sequence comes from Burkholderia contaminans, assembly GCF_029633825.1. Classification (NCBI taxonomy): domain Bacteria; kingdom Pseudomonadati; phylum Pseudomonadota; class Betaproteobacteria; order Burkholderiales; family Burkholderiaceae; genus Burkholderia; species Burkholderia contaminans. The sequence continues at coordinate 3,628,654 of NZ_CP090640.1, forward strand.
GGGGAAACTCGGCACCATCTCACACTACCAGATGAATTGGCGGAAAGCATCATCGACGTCGTCGACAAACGGCCGTGACACCAAGGGCATCCTGGTATCGAGATATCGAATAACGACATTTGCGTATTGATCTAGACGTGGTCTTTCGTCTCGAGAAAGATGGCGACGCAATCGTAACAACCGATCAATTCAACGAATGACAGTCGTGATACACGGCAGGCAAGCGACCGAACCAATGAGGCATGCGGAAAAGTGGCATAGTTGGATGCGCTGCGAGGCACATCCAACATGTTTCAGCCGTTTCCTTTTTTGATCGTGATCGCATATCACGAACATTGGGAGCCCTTAACCTCATATGCTCATATGCTCATAACGTATATCTGCAACTACTCGCCGTCAACTTGAAGGAACGCTTCCAAGCACCGTGTTGTAGTGGTCGGAAAAATCACGTAGAAATCTCGACAAGGAGCCAAGGTAGCGGTTTATTTGCATGGCATATTGCCGTGCCCGATTGTTTGCAGCGAATTCACTCGCGATTCGTTGCTCGGCAAGCTCTCGTTGAGGAACAAGCTCGCGAAACGCAAGATCCTTAACCGCCAAAGCTCCAGAGCCGGCCAAGAACGGCGCATCTAGCAGACCGCGTACTAGTTCGACGAGCTTATCCCAGTTTGGCAGCTGGAACTGCCCCTGATCATCCTCACCTCGAGCATTTGCCAGTGCCAAATGCAAGCGTTGACGTAGCTCATACCCGTCTCGTCCACCCCAGACAAAATTACGCAAAGCTATCTCGAATCGATCACGCGAAGTTGCTGGATCAAAGACCGCATGAAAATCACGCGTCATGGCACTCAGAAAAAGAATGGACTGCGCAACGAGCAAACCGTACAGCGTACGATGACTCGGCTTTCCAACATCTAGTTCACCGCTAGCTTGCTTGACCTTACCAAGCAGACTGCGAAATCCGACCGCTGCATTCCGTTCGAGGGGGGCGTCGCACGTTAGGTACGTCACTAGTGACTCTAGCCCCTTGAACTTCGCTCCGATCGCGAAAACTTCCTCCCAAGCAGATGCGTCGTCGAGGTACGTTATGCCTTCGAGGTAGTTCGTTGATGAAGACTTGCCATGCTGATCGAACAATTGCTCGGAAAAGAGCCGAACATCAACGTCACTGGCGGCCAACCTATGTCCTTCAGGCGCGGCTTTGGTCAAAATCACAAAAGCTTCGTCTGCACCAACTAGCTGCTTCAGGCCTGCAGCCCACAATGCACGAGAAATGGCGCTGATTTTGTTTTGTGTCTTACAGTCAAACACGATCCGCCGCGCTGGAAACTCCCCTGCTGCCTTCACTCCAAAGACATCAATGTCAGAAATGTCCGCACTGGTCTCCGACACATCTGCAGTGTGGCGAACAACGACTTCCATGTGCGGCACGTAGCCCATTGCGACGCAATAACGAATCGCCTTTTGCTTTTGCGCAGTATCTTTGATCATCGCAGATCCAAAAACAATTGCTCCATTTCAGCATGAGCTTGTGCATCCAAAGCTGGGCGAGCAGTAGAACGAAGCTTTTGCGCAGCGACAATCGACTGGATATACGACTCGTCACGTTGCAGAGCAATCCGGGCCTCTTCCGATACACCCGCGGACAAAGGCTCCCCGTCTTGGAACAGGGAGATTGCGTCGTCAACGGCATGAATGTTCTCGGGTTCATCGATCAGCACAAACTCGAACCAGTCATCCCTGACGCGCTCCAATCGCCCCACGCGCAAGGCCACCAGATTGCGATACTGCGCCGCCGCCTCAGTACTCGCACCAATCCGCTTAGCGCTTCGCAGCTTTCCAAGGAGCGCTTGAGGCGAGCGAATCCGGAATTGCTGCGGCAAGAGCTGGCCTTTGCGAACGGCGGCGACCAGCGCCATGGTTCGCTCGTATATTTCGCGAGCCGCGCCATCGAGACGCTGCGCGCCCGGATGGGGTGTAAACACAAAGTGTTCGTCGCGCCGAGTCTTAGCGTTACTAAGGCTCGGCGGTCGCAACACGCCGTCAGCGATCAGATCCTGCAAAATCTGCAGTTCCTGAGACGTCAGCTTACTCCCATTGATTTCACCACGGGCTAAGATCAAAGACAGCGGCCACCCCTGCGCCTTCTGAACGAGCGTCAAGATGCGCTCGACACTCCGGGCACCACCTGCAGCGGCTTGACTGGCGAGGGAATCAAGATTGTCGGCGAAATAAAAGGGGCTTATTAAGATGTCCTGGCCCCTTGCACGTTTGGGCACAATCAAGCCGCCCTCTGTCGTGATGGATTCAATGCGACCGAAGACCGGCGTTGCTACGCCTATGCGATTGATTAATGCATCGCGCTTCTCGGGTTTCGATCGCAGTTCGCTGAGCATCGCGATCGCCACCTCCTCGTGTTCGTTCAACGTGATGGTTCCGACGTACTCGCCCAATCCGCTGTACACCGATGAGAAATGCGGAACCGTCGGAATCACCTTCTTGATCGACTTTCCTTCAGTGATCAGCTGGACGTACTCGATCTCCTCCAGAAGGGTAAGGACCCCTGGTAGAGCCACGGCAGGAATATCAAAGAAATAGTCTGCCACTTGACGTAGCACGCCGCCCTCGAGCTCCCCTAGCCCACGAATGTGCAAGGCCAGCTTGCCTGCCATACCGATAGTCGGCAGATGCTCGAACTCGGGCACACTTTTGCGCGCAAGACCTACTTCGAGATCGTGAGCGAATTCAGCTTTAATTTGGTTTGTTGTTGTCACGGCTACCCCGGGCTTTTCATCTAGTTAATACCTAGAATACCCGTTTGCGGCAAAAACATCGACACCCATTGGCAGCGCAAGTGCGCCGCGCGTGACCAGGGACTATGAAGCCATAATGGGCGACTCGAGGACTGGATTCTAGACAACGCCGATCGACCTCCAAAGTGTCGCAGCCAGCCAATACCGATCTTTGCCTCGAGTTTCTCATACGCCTGCTTCGGCTACACAGATGCGGCTTATCCCGGTCACCACTGATGCTCACAAATCTGACCCCACATACTCGGATACAATCGCGTTAGGCGCCCAGCCATGCCACTTGGGCACCCTGCTCGTCGGGTCTGGAGCTCAGTGGGTTACGCCGTCGATTCATAATCGCTTGATCGCCGGTTCAAGTCCGGCCGGCCCACCACCGCATGGCGGCACGAACTGAACCGGCCAACGCGACTCCAATGAGCAGTACTTCGCTCGACACATCGTCACATGAACAGTCCCAACATTCGTGAGTTGCAAAAACAACTTGGTCAATTGAATCTGCTTGTTGAAGAAACCAGGCAACAGGAAAAGCAAGCCATACTTGCCGAGATCGGCGAACACGTGAAAGCGTATGGCATCACCGAGATCGAGCTACTACGCGCCGCTGGCTTCATCCAGGCCACGCGAAAGAAGGCGCCAGCCAAGTACTACGACCCCGATACAGGTCAGTCTTGGTCCGGCAAAGGTGCGCGTCCCAGGTGGCTCGTCAACAAGAACCTCGACGACTATCTCATTCGCGAGGCGCCACAGCCTTGGTGGCCGGAACGAACCTGACCGCTCATCCAATCTTGATGATCGACATGTACTCACTCATGGAGACCAAGCAATGGACAATGGAGAAGCCTCGTCCGAGGAACAACTCTCGTTCGAGCAACTGAGCGCAACCGAAAATCTTGACGATCTCGATATCGACCAAGCTCTCGATTGGCTTGCGCAACTCGTCGACGCAGCCGGTGATCATGCAAGTGAGATCGGTCTCAGAAAGGCGCTCGCTTGGGCCGATGAACTTGAGTCGAAATCGCCTGACGACGCCGCAAATATCAACTATTTTCGGGCAAACGCTTGGGCACACCTTGAGATGCTAAAGCATCGAGCCGACGGAGATGCTGCAAGGTGGTCATGGGACCAACCGGAAGCGGAACAGCAAATTCTCCTCCTTCGGACCGCCCTCAATTCCACCGGGTTCTCGGGGCTTCAGTTGGGCAGGAAGTGCCAGATCCTCACCAACCTCGCGGGGCAGCTAAACACCGCCGGCAGGCCAGTCGAGGCGCTCGAAGCGTGGGGCAAGGTCCTGTCAATGGTTCCGAAGTTCTGGATGGCGCGCGGCAACCGTGGCATCGCGCTCATGCACTATGCGCTGTCACTTTACGATCCCGGGCACCGAGATGTTTTCTTGCTCTTCGCGCACCGAGATCTTGAGGTCGCGTCTCGTTTCGACCCAACGACACTTCAATGGGGCGATCCTGCAGCACTCCAATATTTCCGTGAGCACAAACGCATAATCGAGCGCGAGACTAAGCTCGAGACGATCGAAGAACATTTCGAGCCTATGGGATACGCCCTCGGCCGGTCTAGTGCCGAACGGGCCTATCGCGCTTGGTGCCTGCAAGAACGTCTCTTCTTGAATCCACTCAACGATCTTGATACTCATACCATCGCAGCTCAAGACGTTCTGACGCTTCCTGATTTCGTGACATCTATCGGCGTGCCGCCGGTCTTGACCGGTTTCTTTAACCAGATGAAGCAGGAGTTCGTCTCAGCGCGCTGGGAATACTATCTAGGCGTCACCGCCCAGCACCCACACTTTTCGGACCGCAACGTGCTGCTTTACAACACGCTCGATTACCCGGCTTACGGACTTGCCGTCGAGCGAGTGAAGGGCGCGTACAAGTACGCATATTCACTATTCGACAAAATCGCCTTCTTCCTGAACGATTATCTCGCACTTGAGATCAAGCCAACGAGCGTGTCGTTCCGTTCGATATGGCGTGTGAAAAACGGCGACCCAATCCATCCTATCCGAGAGACGTTCCGGCAGTCCGAGAACTGGCCGCTTCGAGGACTCTTTTGGCTGAGCAAAGACCTCTTTGACGAGCGCCAGAAGGTTGCGACCGCCCCCGATGCTCAAGCACTCCACGAGCTCCGTATCCACCTTGAGCATCGCTACGTCAAGGTTCACGAAATGATGCTCGAGCCCAATCCCGCCGGCGGCGAGCCGGATATGTTTTTCGACGCGCTTGCCTATCGAATCTCGCGACAGTCCCTCGAAGAGCGGACACTTCGGCTGCTAAAACTCGTACGCGCGGCCCTCATCTATCTTTCGCTTGCGATGCACCGCGAAGAGCAACGCCGTAGCAAAGCTCGCGGCGAAAACCTCACTATGCCCATGGCACTCGACCCGCTTCGGGACAGTTGGAAGAGATGAAGGACGTTTTTTCCGGCTCTCTACGGAAATCGTCACGTCAATCGAAACCGCTAACACACTGTCTATCCGGTTCCGTTCGCCATTCGCCATGCAATACTGCATCGGATACCCGGATACCTAGACAACTTGAGCCATGAATCGCGAATACACTTCGGGCACGCTTCCCGACAAGCTGGTCGAGTATTTCTCAAATGTTGGCGAGACCGATCGCTTTCGCCGACGTGCCGTACTGACGTACACCGATGGCAATTGGAGACTGCTCTGCTGTACCGTCGAACTGCTGCGTTGCGATGCAGGGACACCGTCTGACGTTTCCACCCGGCGATATGAATGCGCAATGCTGTACGAGGACGAGCTCTCCGCCTCGCAATGCCTGGAATTCGCGAGAGAACTGACAAATGGGTTCCTTCAACTCGACGACGTGAGACTGACACCGGAGGCACCACTTCAGTGGAGCACTGAACTCGTGCCACTGAACAACGATTACATGCCGAACGCCGGTCTAATTGTCGGGCTACGCATCAGCTCAAATGGAATGCATGCTCATGCAGCACCGCTCCTGTCGCCCACCCAGCCGTACTACCCGGATATCGAAGATGCCGCCCGTGACTGGTTGCCATTTCCCATATACCACGGACGCGGCGATGGCAGGAACGATCAGCTCCTCTTCTTGCTGCCGGAAAAACGAGCATTTGTTTCCGATGCACGATTTTGTGATGATAGAACACTCGAAATCACCGTGGCAGGAACAGCTGTTGATGAGATCGCCCTGATAGTAAAAGGGGCGTATTGGGAAGGAACAGCAATCCGCCATTTCGACGCCTCTATAAATGGCTCCATATGTCGGGTCGCAGTCCCCGATCATATCGACCGTCTCGAGTACTACCTAATCGCCCTCGATGGCACAGTGTTCGATTTTCATCGCGAGGCACGCCTGTCAAGCATCGCACTGGGGAAAAAGATCCTCGGACCAAAGCAACGATCACTCGGCGAACAGATAGGGATGGCCCTGCATGATGGGGAAGGTCAGCGTGTCGAGTTCAAGCCCTTCGTCGAACCAGGACAATCCCTCGGCACAGGAGCAAACAAGACAAAGCTAAGGGAGATCGTAACAACGGTAGTCGCATTCGCTAACACACATGGTGGCCATATCTACATCGGGGTTGACGATGACTGTATTCCGGCCGGCATCGAGCAGCAATTGGAGCGGTGGGCCAAGGCGCCGGCTGACGAAGTTAACGTCGACAGGTATCTCGGTATGCTGAAGAGCAAGATCAAAGGCTTCATTCAGGGAGAAGTCGAACTTCACCTTTCCCGGACTTACTTCAATGACGCGCTTATAGTGATTGTCGAAGTCCTCTCAGCGGCGCAAAAACCGGTCGCCGTGCAACACGATGCATACCTTTACGCACGAGCAGGGGCGAGCAACCGAAAGGTGCCACCGGAGTTGTGGAGAAGCATATTGGACATGCAGTCGAGTGACGCAGTTTGGCCTCTTCTTTCACGCTAGCTTTGACGCTATGCACCACAAAATCTACTTCACATCCGTTCGGCGATCGTTCCAACCAGGTATCTGACGTTGGCGCTGTTGAGGTACGGTCGACGGCTCCAGATCGATGCCCGCCCTTTGTCTCGAAAATGCCCGCACGCGATCAGAGCTGATTGCGACTGTCAGGCTAGTTAAGTATTGACGTCGAGGCAGCCGCGGACGCGCGCTACAGCGAGGCACGCAGGTCAGCCACTGATGCGCTAGCTATCAATTGGTGGCATGGGCGTCCGTTCAGTCTCGGCTACGGATTCGTCTGGCGCCGATAGCTCACGTTGGAGTGACTGAGAAATATAGTTCAGCAGAGAGATCGCGCGAAGACCATTTTCTTTTGTCCCGTAGTCAGTCGATTCGCCGTGGAGCACCATGTGACGATTGAGCCCGCTGAAACCTTGCGGACGGGCCTTTTCGGACAGAGCGACAGTCATCCCGGATTCCAACGGTGCTAAGAACGCACGGGCGAGCTCCGTTCCGGCGAGTTCCGTCGCGTAGGCTAGTACCTTAGGGCGCTCTTTCCCCATGAAAAAGTGCGCGTTCGCTACATCGAAGCAAATCCCGTCAACCTGGGCGAGCAATACCGGGATCGAGACGTAGTGCTGACCGTTCAGGTGGGCGTCGAATGCGGCATCAAGGATTTCGCTTCGATGCGGATAAGCCTGTATCAGTTCGGCGCGGATGTTAGCGGTACGCTTGTCGAAGTGCTTGACCATTTCGACTTCGGCGTCCTCTTGTCTTCCATCGTCCAAGGCTCGCTTAAAGCGCAACGGCTTTGACATCCCCATCTCAAGGTCGAGATACCAGCCGCATTGGTTCATCGCGATTAGTCCCTCGCGCATCTCGTCCGGATACTTCTCGAACGACTTGGCGATGGCGGCCATATCCTCCGCCATTTTGCGGAAGGGTTCCCCGATTGCGGTCAGACGCGCGCTGACGGTGCTGCCAATTTCGTTTGCGAGGCCTATAACTGGCGCTAAGTCGAACGTTCGCTGCTGGAACCTGTCCAGTGCCGCGCCGATCGCGTTGGACGGATTCAAGCCAACCCCTAGTTTCTGTAGCCATCCAGGCTCAGGTAACACCGTCGTCCATGGCACGCCGGGTCGTGCTACACCCAAGGGGGCAAAAGTTTGTCCCAGCCCAATCGCACCAAATTGTGAGCCGAATTCGCCTAATGGGCGGGCATCTGCTTCAGGCCGCTCGGCGTCACCGTCGTTCAATTCATCCATGCGCTCATGCCTCCCCTTACGTACACATGCATACAAGGTTCATGGTTTCATGCGCGGGCTGCGTTACCGCCCGTCAGCCAAACAACCACCGTAGAAGTCTAGAAATGAGCCCTTTCTCTGGTGGCCGAAGTGCAGGAGGCAGCCCCCCACCAATCGGCTGATGAGTGGCGATGGGTCGAGATCGCGACGGAGCGGGTGTCGGTCCACTAGCCGGAGGCGGCACCTGATTCGATTTCATCCGATCGAGGACGGCCTGATTTGGCGAAACTCGCACAGGCGCAGGTTTAATTGCCGACGGCGCGAGCGGAATCGGCCGCGCAGGCGAATTCAAAGTTTGTCCAGCCTGCGGGCGGGCACTTGCGGACACGGTTGGACGTGCCCCGCTCTGCAACCGTTCTAGGATTTCACTGTTGCGAGCGATTTTCGACGGGGTCGCTGCGCCGCTTTGCGGCCCTGCAAGACGCCAATGAGCATCTTCTTCGGATAGGACCGTCATTTGTCCGATCGCCGTGACGTTCACCGAAAGATGCGAGTACTTCAGCTTCTTGTTTTCGTAGGGTGGCTCCATCAAGCCAACGACACTGACCCACTTACCAATCCAGGAATCGTCTGGCGTCGCACGCAAAGCAGCCAGTCCATCGCTCCAAATCGCAATCTTGAAGATGCGCCCGCGCCACGGCCCGAAGTTTATGAAAATGTAGGGCTTCCCGTTCCTCGCCCGATCAGGTTTCACCTCGATTACCTTGCCAACAACTTCTACCTTGTTCCCGACGAGTCTCAAACAAGCTTCATAGTCGGTGGCCGACAGCACCTCGTATGCGCCGATATAGCTGGGCCTTGGTTTACCCTCGGCAGGCCTGCCTGCCAACACAACGCTCGCGACCGTAAGGGGAAGGTTTTTGCCCGCGATGAACTCACCCAGCGTTGGCACCTTCTGCATGGGCAACGAGCAGATGGCCGCAAATACCTTGGCTCGCTGCGCCAATACAGCATTCGCCGCGAGCAGCGCGAACACTGGTGAAGAACCCGGATCGATGAAGTCGTTCGCGCGGAAGACAATTGCGTCCATTTCGGAATTTGTCTTCCGCCAGATCGAGGGATCGATTCGGAGCGCCTCGATAGCAAACCACAGAGACGTCAGCGAAAAACGATCAAGCGTCGCGTCGAAAGGATTTGACGCTTTGCGGCCTGGGTGTTGGAAGTTGACGTGACCAAGCTCAGAACTGCCAAGATCCTTGATCTCGTCGATCCACATGCCATCGTAGTCGATGAGTTGGATGCCCGCGCCGCCGCCGGACACCATCAGATTGCCGGTTTGAATATCGCCGTGAGCGATCCCCTCTTTCTCAAGAAACGCCGAAAGCGACACGAGCGACGACGCCAACGCCCCGAGTGCCTGTGGCGAGCCGTGGTTGTCTTCAAGGAACTCCCCAAGCGTCTCGCCTTTGGCCCAGGCCATCTTGACGATCGGATACTCCCCGCCGTCAATGCGAATGCCTTTGGACTGAAACTTGAAGTCCAGAAAATACGGCGAACGCAACGCCGACAATCGCTGGGAAATCGCGGTGTATCGCCGCTCCAACGCTTTCGACTCACGGTGGAAGCACCGAACAGCGTATTTCCTTGAACCGGCTGTGACGGTATAGGTCAGGGCAAACCCGCCGCTGATGGCGAGTGGCAAACCCATGCCGGTGGTCGCGACCGACCCCGCCTTCAACTCCGGATCGTTTAACCAGATCGAATGGCTGTTGAAGGCGTTGTTGTATTGTTCAAGAGACGGGTAAGCCATCGCGCTCTTCGCGTTCAAACGAAAGAACGAGCAGCGTCGAATCGTCGATTCGCATGCGCTTCGCCGCGCGCTCTCTCAACACTAATTCAGCTAGTTGCTCCTCGCTTTGCAGCGATAGCAAATCAACGATGCCAGAATCCTTGTCGCGCAGCGACCGTAGCGCCCATTCGCCCAGGGCATCCGTCAAGCATAGGAGTCGCGGCGCGCCGAGCTCGGCGGGATGGATAATCTTTACGTGCCTCGTCCTAAAATCCCCGCTCGCCAGGAAATCGTTGTGCCGTGCGACCGTCGACAGCAGAGATGGTCGCTCTTGAAATCGCTCTGGAGCATCGAGAGGCCAGGCGCAGACCAGTTCGCCGGCATCGAGCAGCAACGCAACACTGTCGCCAACGGCCAGCAGTTCCACCGCATGATGCTCGGGAAAAAACTCGCCGCCAAGGAGCGTGGCGAAGCTGCCTCGCTCAAACGCGGCTTGTTTCGACCAGGACATCGAAGCGAAATCATGCGCGACCGCGTAGTCGGCCAACGCCTTGCCGATCCACTCTTCGCTCAGGCCGGGCTCGTCGAGATATTTGTTGGCCAGAAGATTGGCCCACAACTTCGAGTTAAACGAATCGCTGGCGCCGTCGGAAAGCGCAAAGCGCCTTCCGTCATCGGAGAACGCGAGCACATCCTCATTGGCCTCTGGATTCGAAAATTCCTTCGGAACGCTGCCGGCAAACGCGCGCTTCATTTGAGAATCATCTCAGTTGGGCCGCCCTCGTGCCGATGTCGAAGAATTGCACAATTTCCGCTGCCTCAGCGTTGAACGTGAAGCCACGCGCCTCCATCCCGACGGAAACGCCCTCACCTTGTGCGAACCGGATTAGATGGTCAGGCAGGGGGCTCGACATGCGGAACAACAGCTTTGCAAAGCTGTCGGGCAGACCCGACTCGGCGGACGGGAATCGAATCGGCTCGTTGCCAAGCGTGCTTGCATGGAGATTGAACAAGAGTACCTCGCCGTCATTTGTGCGTATTTGCCGAAGATGGCCCGCGAGTTCCTCCGGGTCCCCATCGGTCGACTCGCCGTCGGTGACGTGCAGAATGGTCGGTGGATAGCTCTCGGGGTGGGCGTCGCACCAGGCGACAAGCTCTTCGGCGGCTCGCGTGAGGGCCGCGCGCATCGGCGTTCCGCCCGATGCGACGGGATCGAACCAAATCGGGAATTTGACTGCCGTCTCGACGATGCCGCCAGCCCCGTCATCCATTTTCCGCTTCCGATCTTCAATTCTCGACGGATTTTGCTCGAAAGCAGAGATCGGGTGAAGCACCTGCGCGCCCAGCGCGCCGGATAGACCATTCGAAACGCCGCTGCCGCCATATCCGAGCACGCCGACTTCGAAATAGTCGCGAACCCCCTCGGATTTGGTACAACGTGTGACCAAGTTCATCAGCGTCCGGTTCAGTGCGTCGGCAACGAATTCCGCCTTGGTTTTACCGGACGACATCTTGTCCGACATCGAGGCGGATTGGTCAACGACGAACAAAAAGGCGGTCGGGCTGCTGCGGCTGATCTGTGCTTCGTATGCCATCGTCAAATCTCCGAAAGGGTCGGGATAATAATAACAGCGAGATAGCCTCGCCCCAAAGTCCCAAGCAAGCGACGATTGTGCTAGTCTTTTTCGAGCCCCATCGTCAGGATGCGCGCCTTCGCGGTCGGCTTGGCGCCCCCTCGATTTCATTCGTCCCGGTAGGATGGCGACATGTTGTTGCTTTGAATCTCAACCGCTCGCCGGACAAACCCCGAACACGCGCTGCTCCGCGAAGCTCCTACCGACGTATCACGTCACCTGGCGAATCCGAACATGGATTGGAATATCCCGATTGCAAATCAAGAAGTTGCCACCGCATACGGCTCGTTCAAGGACTACGTGCTTGGTGTGGCGACGCATTTTGCCGGCTCAAGACTCCTCGAAGCCCTTGATCTGACGCCGCTGGAATCAGAAACAAAAATTGCGTTATCGAACGACTTCGCCGATTACTTCACGACTATCCGGAATGTGGGCGACCTCGTTCAAAGCATTGAGTCGGGCTACTACTCGCAGTTGTCTTTGCGACTGGCAACTATCCAGCTTTGCACTGCCTTCGAGGTCCTGTTTGATTCGATTACTCGCACCTACGGCGTCACTGCCGACAATGAGCCGGCGATCGAAGCCCCATACGGCGGAGCAGCACCGATCCAGCTCGGCAACAAGACAATTCGGCAGATACGCAAACTGCATCGCGTCCTGGAGATCGATACAGTCCTGAATGACGACGATGTCCTGTTAAAGCTTAGCGCCATCATCGAGCTACGCAATTGCTTTATCCATTCGGGAGGACGCGTACCAAACGAAGGGAAGCAGGTTCGGCTGAGTGTTTATGGGATCTCCGCCGAGGTGGGTGAATCAGTTCACCTCAAGCGCAACCACTTCGACGATTTCCTGCACTACGTCATTATTCACGTTCAGGCTTTCGTGAGATTTCTGCCGGAAATGACTGGTCGCACCATGCCCTCGACGTGATGCCCCTATGCGCGATGCGCTGGCTTCAGCGTCGACTATTCCTGCTGCATCGCGCAGCGTTATCATCGCCTCTGTAGGATTATCGTACGCAATCTTGTTCCCACGGAAGTCAGTTTCCAGGCTTTAGCTGCCTGTCACCGTATGCACGTCCCTGCTGGGGTTTGAGGCCCATCAGGGGCGGTTCGTATAGTCCCGCTCTAAGAAAAGTATCCCGGGATTGGCCTCTAGCCAAGTCCCGGTTGATCGAGTTTATATCCGCCTCATGGCTGCTATAAACTCTTTAATAGATCGCTTCGCTCCGCTCGCTCACTATCACACAAACCCCTCCGTAGGTTCCCCTCACGCAAATTGCGTGAGAGAGAAGGTGATGCAACCGCATCACCCGACCTATATGATTGGTAGTTGATACGATAAAAATTTACTTTAATCACGAATTACTTCTGTACAAACTATCGGGCGTGAACGCCCTGTCGTCTGGACAGAAGCAATTCGTTGTGTGCTCCAGCTTTTCTCCCGAGGGAAAACCACTCAGGTTGCTCGAATGTTGCTCGGACAACGACACTCCGAGCGATGCGCCCTGTCAAAGCGCGCACACTCCTCAAAAAGAACGCGTGGGGCGGCGTCAGCCATTCGCACGCGGGCCAGTGGAAGCGTGAGCTGCCTGATCGGCCTGTAGCGCTGTTCGATGCACCAGACACACTGTTGGCCTTACCCGGTCATCACGAACCGCCTGGAAGGGCCATATTGGGGCCACACCAATATCGACGATGTTGCCCTCGGCTCCCTGTCACGACATTGGCACAACCCTCCGCACGCGCGCCTGGCCAAAGCGCTCGATGTACAGGCGGTTCAACCGGCTCGCCTCGGATTGCGCGCACCCGAGGAATTTCCGGATCGATACGAGATTGCGCTTCAGACGACCTGCCACAACGGCCTCGTGGATCTCCTCGATCCGGCGGTCGTCATTCGACATGATGGGATCGGGACATGCATCGCTCGCGACCAGCTCTTCCTGGGCAATGGTCGCGACGTGAGTCGTGCACTGCTCGACACGACCTGCGGGCGTCACGTTCGGTATCGATGCGACTACCTCCAATCGCGACACGGTCGCGTTTCGGTCTGACGCGACTATCGCATGACTGGAGGCAACCGGCTGAGGTTCAACAAGTGCCACGGGAGTCGCGCCTTGACCGCCACGACCGCCTTGCAGCGATTCCGGCATCGGCACGTGCGACTCCAACGTAGTCGCATTACGGTCGTCTACGACTGCCGCGCGACGAGTCGCGACTGCCATGAGTCCCACGACGTACCAGCAGAAGCAAGCCGTCCCTTCGAGCACGACCACCAGCACGAAATTCATCAGCAGCTCCAGCCGCGCTTCAGTCGTGCCGAGCCACGGTGCGACCAGCGCAGTACCGGGCTCGGCGCGACGCGACTCACTCAGCTCCTGCGCGCGGCTAACCTGATCGCGCCGCCAGTCCTGCTCGGCCGCACGGCGTTTCGCCTCATCCGCCTCGGCATTGAGCACGGCGAGCTGCGCCGAAAGCTCCACCTTGCGCAGACGCAACGATCGGCACTCGCCCACGCAGCGACGCGCATTGACATGTGCCAGATCGATGCTGGCCTGCGCGACATCCTGCTCGATTACCGTCAAGTTACGACCCGCGGGCCCGGTCGCGACCGACGGTACTGCGACTACGGCGACCGTCTGCGCCCGCTCGTCGGCCGCATGCACATTCGCAAACGCCAGGACGTCCACCTGCCCCCTGAGCACGCTACATACAGCGAGGAGCCACAGAACTGCCAGCACGACGCGAGCGCGCGTCGGCGCGAACCGCCAGAGCATCGGCGCGAGATACATGCAGAGCACCGCCACGAGCGACGTTGCAACGGTACAAATTTGCTCCGTCACCGAACCGGCGCGAAGCATCCCGGCGTACACATTGATCCCAAGCGAGATGGCCGAGGCGAACAACGCCACGAGCAACGCGATCGTCCACATCACGCGCGGCATCACGACGGCACCACCATCGCGCTTGTCCGGCAGATCATCGGCCACCGGCTTGTAATTGATATTGTTCATCGTTCTGTTCCTTCCCGTGCGACAGCCGCACGCCGAAGCCTCCCGTTGCACCACCTTGCGCCTTCAGTGCATTCCCGGCAGTACGCTATTGCGCTGGCCACCCAGACCCAACAAGGCAGCGGACAGCAGCGACCAGGGCACGATGGAGCCATGCCCATGCGAAGGGACCGCCAGGAGGCGATTTCAGCACTCTGGCGGCCTTCGCAAGACATCGCCCGCAACTACAGCCGCCCGATGCACCGAACCTGTTGTCGCCCGATTTATTTGTTCTAGTTCGCATCCAGGTTTGCCGCGTCCATACCCGCGTCATCAAGCGAGTCGGAATCGAACGAATCCGACTGCATGCTGCCCGCCGGATCACCCTTGCCCTTCGGCTTCACCACACGCCGACGACCCGGCTTCTTCTTTTCCTCGACCTGGCTCGTGCCGAACAAGCGGCTGTGTTCGCCGTACTTCATCTTGAGAAACTGGTCGGCCTTCGTCATGTAGCGGATGTTCTCGCGCAGTGCTTCGCGTTTGGCATCGTCGTCCCAGTTGATCTCGCCCGTACCGACACCGTGACCGTACTTCTCGTGGAAGATCTTGTTGGCATTCGAATTCCAGTATTGGCCTTGGCCCTCCGTCACCTTGACCCAGTACTTGCCGAGTTGCTGTGCGATGTACACGTCGCGGCACGAATCTGCCGTGTAGAAGATCAGCACGTGCAGGTGCAGACCCGACTCGTCACCCTCTTCGAGCTTCCAGATGTAATCGACGATGCCGCGCAACAGCTTGTTGGTACGGCAATTGTTGAAGAACTTCTTGCGGTGCTTCTGGATCTCGTCGAGCGTGATCTTCGAGCGATGCTGCTCCTTGAAACCGAAGTGCAGCATCAGCACGAGCTGACGCGACTTGTTCTCGAACACCTGCTGCTCGATCGCGAGCCCCTTCGCCTCATTACGCGCTGCATTACGCACGCGAACACGCAGGCGCTCCTTGAACGCCGACGAAGCGACGATCTCGCTCACCTTGGCGACTACCTCGTTGAAGATCTCGCCATGCATCTTGCCCGTACTGAGATCGCGTTCACCCGGTTCGCTGAAGCGAAACGTGCGCGGATTCAAGCCTGCTGCATCAAGCGCCTCGACGACGACTTGCACGTGGGGGCTGAAGACACGACGCTCCGAATAAGCGTAGTTCATGAAGAACGTCTTGAGACGATGGAAGTACGTCAACGTCGACGTCTTTGCCTTCGACGCGACGATCACCTTGCCGCGATCATTCGTCTTGATGTCGAAGCCGACCCTGCTCATGTCGAATTCAATCTCACGCGCCATCGCTTCCATTGCGATGAGGTTCAACCTGAGCAAGCCAAATTCGTGACGCTCGCAGAGCGTCTCCTTATCGTCGATCACGACTCCTTCGGTGTTGGTTACCAGGTCCACGTATTCGTAAATCTTGCTGAAGTCGTCTTCTTCGAAAGACATGATTGATCACCTTTCAATATTCTCAAGCAGGAGTGCATCACCAGTTCCGCATCCTGCTTCGAATTTCATTAATTCATAGTGGCGAGCATCGAATGCCCATCACCTCTCTTATTGATTCACCACTCCTTTCCCTCAACACCAGTGCTCATCGACTAACCATCGACATCTCCTCATCCATCAATACCGATCTATATTTCGATACCTCTTTCTCTATTACATAGGCTCCATAAATCAGACCTCATACATCTTCACGATTCACGCAACGCTCACAGAAAAAACCCGGCGTATACCTAGAAAGAGTCCTTGTCGCGCGCCATACAGACTTATGACCGAGAAAATAGACGAAACATACCCTGCCGACAGCTCCCAAACATCGTGAGCCATTCAGCATCCGATAGACAGTCCGCCATCCCACTACTTGAGGGATGGCGAACGTCTCTGGTCGCAAGTTGTGTTGTTTCGGTCGTAGCTTGTATGTATCCGATGCAGCTTGTGGGTCACCCCGTCCGTTAAATCGTTGCCTTGCGCTGATCCGGGCTCGGCTCATACTGACTTGGTGATTTCAAATTACCATTCAGATTTCTTTCATTTGATCGTTCCGTTATTCGGCTGCGTGCACCGATCACGGCCCGACGCATCGGGACCGCAAACCGGCACGCTCCTGTGTTGCGATCTTGGCGATGCGAGTGAATGATTCATCACAGCGATGCCGCGTCGTGACCTGGCTCCTGATCTTTACTCTTCACTATAATCACCCCATTCACCGATCACCCTTCTTCGTCCGGATTGTGCAATATCGGAGAAATTCACGAATCCGGTTTTCAAGATTTTTGGCATTAATGCTGACTCTGTCCTCCTAACGCACAGAAACTGGCGTCCGCAACCTAGCTAACGAATCTCAGGCCGAGAGAAAAAGCCAAACGCTAGATGATTCTACAGTCGGATGCAATTCCGAAAGAATGGCTCGAAAGAATTTGCGATTTCCACTTCAATCCAAGTACGTCCAATAAAATCCAATACAATCCATTGGATTTTTTGAGATTTTGCATAAATACAACAAGGAGGAATGGCACTGACAAGGAAGTCGATAAACGTGCCGAGTCGTGAGCTAAAGGAGGAGACGGCGAGCATTGGCAGGCAGGGGGCCCGGAGCTCTTGGACGCAACTTCGTTCTGTGGACGAAGTAGAGCTTGATAGATGGTGCCCGGCATGACCGGGGCGAACGGGTAATCGTGGCGCAGCGAGCGGTATTTTTCGCCAGTGGCAATTTTTG
Organism: Burkholderia contaminans; assembly: GCF_029633825.1. Lineage (NCBI taxonomy): Bacteria > Pseudomonadati > Pseudomonadota > Betaproteobacteria > Burkholderiales > Burkholderiaceae > Burkholderia > Burkholderia contaminans. Next base: position 3,645,812 of record NZ_CP090640.1, read on the forward strand.
ATGGCTTACGCGGCAACATGAAGATCGCTCTTTTTGCTCTTTGAAGAGCGGAAAGAGCAGCTTTATTTATGCTGCGGGCACATCGTTTTTATTTGTTGCACCAGGCCGCAAGAGACAGCGACTGGTCAAGACTGTGCTAACGAGTGTGGATAAGGAATGGGAAGTGGAAGCCCGGCACGCACCTGCCGTAACCCGGCTGAGGCCGTGCCGCTTGCGCTCAATGACGCGAGATACCTCACTTTCGACGGGCGACCCGCGCCGCCACCCATGCGCAGACCCGTTCTTCGTCCCATCCCACCGCACCGTTCTCGCTCGTGCTGAGGGAAAAGCATTGGGGGAAGGTCGGATCGTAGTACCGCGAATGCGGGTTCATGCGGTAGTAGATCGAGCTGCGCTTGAGTCCGGTTAGCTCGATGACACGCGGCAAGCGGGCAACCTTGCCGACTTTCCGCTTCTCGCTGTCGGGGGTCGGCTGCGGCAATCCGGCCATATCGACTTGACTACCCTTCGAGCCCAGATCATTCTCTTTGGCCTCGACAACGTGGCCGTCAGACTGATCCCGCGACGGCGCCACGGATTCCTGCACTTTCGGCGCTCGAGCCTGAGGCGGCATAGTCGCCGGAGCCCGTGTAGGCTCCGGCGATTGATTATTGCATCCGGCATCGACATTCACATCACCGTCGTCGGGCACAAGGCCACAACGGCTCAAATAGGCAACCGCAGATTCCCTCAGGATGAAACTGCCCGGGGCCAGCGCCACGACGGGAGCGTATCTGGCGTCGACCACCGAGAGCTGACCTCGCGCAAACTCGTCCCGCAATGCCAGTTGATGGCGCACCTGAATCTCCGATTGCTCAAACTTGTACCGCTCCATGTCGGCAGCCGTCATCAGAATGGGTTCCCACGACGGTCGCTCCTTCAAGCCGAGCCAGGCATCAAGGAACGCGGCCTTGTCCTCGTCGGAATTCGGATAGCGCAGGGAAGGCAATCCCGGCAAGAGACGGCTCAGCGCACGCCGATCATCCTCGGTCAAGCGATACGGAGCCTCTGACAATTCGACGATCTGTAGTCGCGAATCGGATTCCTTCGGTAGTTCCGACGCCCCGTGTACTTCTTCAGCCCCGTGCCGTTCCCGAAGCGGATGATCTGGCGCGTGCTCGCTTTCGGACCGCGGCGCAACCTGCAAATGCTCCGGGGCCGATTGGCCGCCATTGTCGGCAAGCCGCGGCATTGGCACGCGATACCTCTGCATCTTGCCAACGATACACTCGATACCGTCGAAGTGCTGCGCCGCCGTCGGTCGGAGCGCCTCCGCTATCGCCTTGCAGAAGTTCGACGGCTCGATGAGTGGACCCGATGGTAGTTTGACGCGGACTTGCACTTGGACCCCGTTGGATTGCACTCGTAAGTTCCATGAGTATAAGGGAGCGCAATTCTCTCGACACCCTCCACTGAGCCAAGCTGGGCCACGCACCGCGGCACCTGAACGCTGCCGCTCTTCATTGCTTGAGCGATGTACTAGATCGGCAGCGAAGAAGCCAATGCTCAATGATGGGCCTGCCGATGGGCTGAAAAACAAAAAGCCCCGTAAGTCCTTGAACTTACGGGGCTTTCTCACCGCTTTTGGCGGAGACGGAGGGATTCGAACCCTCGATCCAGGTTTTGGCCCAGATGCTCCCTTAGCAGGGGAGTGCCTTCGACCTCTCGGCCACGTCTCCCAAACTTTCGCCCGCACCAGGGAGGCAGTGCGACGAGAACGAAATAATATAGGGTTTCGAACCGCTCGTCAATTTCCGTGATGCATTTTCTTCAACGCATCACGAAAAATTCACGATGCCTGGTCGAGTTCGAATGCCTTGTGCAGCGCGCGGACAGCCAGCTCCATGTATTTCTCGTCGATCAGCACCGAAATCTTGATTTCGGACGTCGAGATCATCTGGATGTTGATGCCCTCTTCCGACAGCGTGCGGAACATCTTGCTCGCGACGCCCACGTGCGAACGCATGCCGACGCCGACGACCGACACCTTCGACACCTTCGGGTCGCCCTGCACGTGCTCGGCGCTCACGTGGCCCTTCACCTGGTTGGTGAGGATGTCCATCGCCTTCTGGTAGTCGCCACGGCCGACCGTGAACGTGAAGTCGGTCTTGCCCTGGACGCTCTGGTTCTGGATGATCATGTCGACGTCGACGTTCGCATCCGCGACCGGGCCGAGGATCTGATACGCGATGCCCGGCTTGTCGGGCACGCCCATCACAGCAATGCGTGCTTCGTCGCGCTGGAACGCGATGCCGGAAATGACTGCCTTTTCCATGGTCTCGTCTTCTTCAAAAGTAATCAGGGTGCCCGAGCGCATTTCTTCGTCGAGCGCAATCAGCGGATCGGTCAGGCTCGACAGCACACGCGTCTTCACCTGGTATTTGCCGGCGAATTCGACCGAGCGGATCTGCAGGACCTTCGAGCCGAGGCTGGCCATTTCCAGCATTTCCTCGAACGTCACGCGATCGAGGCGGCGCGCCTCTTCGACGACGCGCGGATCGGTCGTGTAGACGCCGTCGACGTCCGTATAAATCAGGCACTCTTCGGCACCCAGCGCGGCCGCGACCGCCACTGCCGACGTATCCGAGCCGCCACGGCCCAGCGTCGTGATGTGGCCGTCCGGATCGACGCCCTGGAAGCCCGTGATGATCACGACCTTGCCTGCATTCAGATCGGCCTTCACGCGTTCGTCGTCGATCGAGTGAATGCGCGCTTTCGTGAACGCGCTGTCGGTCTTGATCGGCACTTGCCAGCCGGCGTAGCTCACGGCCTCGACGCCGATTTCCTGCAGCGCGATCGACAGCAGGCCGACGCTGACCTGCTCGCCGGTCGACGCGATCATGTCGAGCTCGCGCGGGCTCGGCTGGCTCGAAATCTCTTTCGCAAGACCGAGCAGACGGTTGGTTTCGCCGGACATCGCCGAAGGCACGACTACCATCTGGTGCCCGGCCTGATGCCATTTTGCGACGCGTTTCGCGACGTTCTTGATGCGCTCGACCGAGCCCATCGAAGTGCCGCCGTATTTGTGTACGATGAGTGCCATTGTCGTTCTGAACTGGAGGAGAAGCCGCACGGGCGCGCTGGGCAGGCCGCGTAGCCGTTCGGTCACGCGGCTTGTGGCTGTGGACGGACGACGAGGGGGACGGCTGGGACGCAACACGCAAGCGTGACGGATTTTGCCCGGAAGGCCGATCAGGCCGCGCAAACCGGGTACGTCACGCGGAAAACCTGCACAAATCGCTCAAAAATCGAGCCGAGCAAACGACCGAGCGTACCCGATAGAGGCCCGCTTGACAAGCCGCTCGCGGCATCCGGGGCCGTTCCGGCGCTGTTTACCAAATGGTGAAAATGCGCGTGCGATCGCGCGGCATGCGACCTGTCGCCGTCAGGCAATCAGCAGGTCCGGACGCCACTCGATCCGGCGCCACGCGCCGTCACCGGGCGCCCCGCCGCCGGACAAGCCGGCATCGCGATTCACGCCAAGGCGCGGCACGTAGATCAGCAAGTCGCCGGAGAACAGCAGCGGCACGTCGCGCTGCCAGGCGGGCACGCCACGCTCCTGGAACAGGTTCTTCAGCGTACGGCCCGGGCCGCCCGGCGACGTGCGCATCCGCTCGCCGCCCGCTCGGGCACGCGCCGCCAGCCGCGCGCCGCGCAGCCGCGCCTCCGGCACCGCGTCGGCGCTTCCCGCGTCGGCCGGTGCGAACACGAACGTGCCGCGCCATCCCGGCAGGCGCCAGACTTCCTGCCCGTCCCACGCGAGCACCGCTTCCGGGTGCGGGCTCCCGGTGCCGTCGTCGGCCGGTTCGCTGCTGTCGCCCGCTTCCCAGTAGACGACGTCGCGATAAAGGCGCAGGCATTGCCCCGCGTGATCGACGCGCAGCGCATGGGCGACATTCGTGGCACGCAACTGCCGCATCATGTTGGCGAGCCGGGCAGCCGACGCGCCCGGCAAGCCGAGCCGGCGCATCCAGAAGCGCAGCAGGTTCGCGCCGCGCGTGTCGTCGAAAGCGACCAACGCGTCGCGCGACAGTGCCTGCCCGTCATCGCGCGCGGCAACGGCGAAGTCGAGTTCGGCCAGATCGTCGAGCAGTCGCTGCGCGGCCGCCGCATGCTGGGCCGCGCGGCCGAGCGCATCGCGAAAGCCCGGGAAATGCACGGCCAGCGCCGGCAGCACGTCGATGCGCAACGCATTGCGCGCGAAACGCGTGTCGTTGTTCGATTCGTCGTCGATCCATGCCAGGTCGCGCTGCGTCGCATAGCGCTCGAGTTGCGCGCGCAACAGTCGCAGCAGCGGGCGTACGCGCTCGACGCTCACGCCGTCAGGGCGGTAACGCGGCGCCATGGCGGCAAGCCCCGCGATCCCCGCGCCGCGCAGCAACTGCAGCAGCACGGTCTCGGCCTGGTCGTCCGCATGCTGCGCGAGCCACAGCGCGGCCGCGCCGTGGCGTTCGCACATCTCGTCGAGCGCCGCATAGCGCTGCTCGCGCGCCGTCGCCTCGACGCCGAGGCCGCTGTCGCGCGGCACGTCGACGCGCATCGATTCGAATGCGACACCGAGCGCTACGGCACTCGCCTCGGCGTGCGCCACCCACGCGTCGGCGTTCGCACTCAGCCCGTGATGCACGTGCAGCGCGACGCAACGCGATGCGCCCGCGACGCGCACGGCCGCATCGAGCAGCACCGTCGAGTCGAGGCCGCCGCTGTAAGCGATCGCGATGCGTGCATCGGCCGGCATGCCGGAAAGCGCAACGCCGACCGCGTCGAGGACGACGCGGTCGGCGGAGAATTCGGTGGGTGGAATCACGAGAGGAACGCGCGCGCAGCGGCGCGCGATTGGAGGGCGCAGCCGGTCATGCGCCCGGCGTGGTTTCCTTGAACTTGCCGTAGGCCATCAGGCGCTCGAAGCGGCGCTCGCGCAGCGCATCGATGCTCATCCCCTGGAACTGGCGCAGCGAATCGGCCAGCGCACGGCGCAGCAGCGCGGCCATGCCCTTCGGATCACGATGCGCGCCGCCGAGCGGCTCGTTGATGATCTTGTCGATCAGGCCCAGCGCCTTCAGGCGGTGCGCGGTCAGGCCCAGCGCTTCCGCTGCTTCCGGCGCCTTCGCGGCACTCTTCCACAGGATCGACGCACAGCCTTCCGGCGAGATCACCGAGTAGGTCGAGAATTGCAGCATCATCACGGTGTCGGCCACCGCGATCGCGAGCGCGCCGCCCGAACCGCCCTCGCCGATCACCGTCGTGATGATCGGCGTCTTCAGTTCGGCCATCACGTAAAGGTTGCGGCCGATCGCCTCCGACTGGCCGCGCTCTTCCGCGCCGATGCCCGGGTACGCGCCCGGCGTGTCGACGAACGTGAAGATCGGCAGACCGAACTTCTCGGCGAGACGCATCAGGCGTTCGGCCTTGCGATAGCCTTCCGGACGCGGCATCCCGAAGTTGCGCGCGGCGCGCTCCTTCGTGTCGCGGCCCTTCTGGTGACCGATCACCATGCACGGATGGCCGCCGAAGCGCGCGAGGCCGCCGACGATCGACACGTCGTCCGCGAATGCGCGGTCGCCGTGCAGCTCGTGAAAATCGGTAAACAGCTCCGCAACGTAATCGAGCGTGTACGGACGCTGCGGATGCCGCGCGATCTGCGAGACCTGCCACGGCGACAGGTTCGCGTAGAGGTCTTTCGTCAGTTGCTGGCTTTTCTTCGACAACCGCTCGATTTCTTCCGAAATGTCGACAGCCGAGTCGTCCTGCACGAATCGCAGCTCTTCGATCTTGGCCTCGAGTTCGGCGATCGGCTGTTCGAAATCCAGAAACGTGGTCTTCATGTGTTCGAATCCTTGGGTCTTGCGGCAGCGCGTATTCTACCCGCGCGGGCGACGCTCAAAACCGGCTCTCAACTATTGACGTTTAAAACCCGATAGCCGCCACTCAGGCGTCGGCGTCGGGTGCATCGAGGCTGCGCCACATGTACCAGGTCGCGACGGTGCGCCACGGTTCCCAGTTGGCGGCAACCTCACGCGCCTCGCTGCGCGTGACGGGTTCCCCGCTGAAGTAATTGACGCTGATCGCGCGGATCAGGCCCGGGTCGTCGAGCGGCAGGACGTCCGGCCGCGACAAATTGAAGATCAGGAACATCTCGGCCGTCCAGCGACTGATGCCGCGGATCTGCGTGAGTTCCGCGATCACGTCCTCGTCGTCCATCGACGTCCATTTGTCGACGTGCAGCGCACCCGACACGAAATGCTGCGCGAGATCGAGGATGTATTCCGTCTTGCGCTTCGACAGCCCGCACGCGATCAGCTTGTCGGCGCCGAGCCGGATCACCGGCTGCGGCGCGAGTTTCGGACAGGCATCGCCGATGCGCGCCCACAGCGACTGCGCGGACGGCACTGAAATCTGCTGGCCGACGACCGAGCGCGCGAGCGTGACGAACGGATCGCCGCGCTTCACGAGATGCGCGGGACCGAACTTCGGAATCAGTTTCTTCAGGATCCGGTCGCGCTTGACGAGGTCGGCGCATGCCTTGTCCCAGTATGCAGGACGCACGACGACCTCCTCGCCGTCCGCTTCGGACGCACGGGCCTTGCGGGCCGCGTCGGCGGCCGGCAACGCAGCCGCCGGCTGCGCATGACCGTTGAGCGCGCCGTTCGGCACGGCGCGCGTCGCGTCCGTCTTCGCCGGCGGCACGCGCTTGGCTGCCGGACGCGCGGCGACCGGGGTCGCGCGCCTGACCGGCGCTTTTCTGGCCGTTGCCATCTTGCCTCCTACCTGACGGATCGGTCAGTGGAACGCGCCGCGCTCATACGCGACGCCATTCGGTCGATCCGCCCGGTTTGTCTTCAAGTGCGATACCCGTCTCGAGCAGTTCCGCCCGGATCCGGTCCGCTTCGGCATAGTCCTTCGCTTGCTTCGCCGCGACACGCGCGGCGATCTTCGCTTCGATCTCGTCGGCGGCGAGCCCGCCCGCCTGCGCGGCGCCGGACGCCTGCTGCAGGAACGCGCGCGGTTCGCGCCCCAGCAGGCCGAGCAGGCCCGCCAGCTGCTTCAGTTGCCGCGCGAGCGATGCGTCGCCCGTGCGATTCACCTCGCCCGCCAGCTCGAACAGCGTCGCCACCGCGACCGGCGTGTTGAAATCGTCGTTCATCGCGGCGGCGAAACGTTGCGCGTGCGGCTCGTTCCAGTCAAGCGCGAGCGTGTCGGCTTCAACATCTTTCAGTGCGGTATAGAGACGCGTGAGCGACGCGCGCGCATCGTCGAGATGCACGTCGCTGTAATTGAGCGGCGAACGGTAGTGCGTGCGCACGATGAAGAAGCGCATGACTTCGGCATCGTAGCGTTCGAGCACTTCGCGGATCGTGAAGAAGTTGCCGAGCGATTTCGACATCTTCTCGTTGTCGACCTGCACGAAGCCGTTGTGCATCCAGTAATTGACGAACGTCTGGCCGGTCGCGCCTTCGCTCTGCGCGATCTCGTTCTCGTGGTGCGGGAATTGCAGATCCTGGCCGCCCCCGTGGATGTCGAAATGCTCGCCGAGCAGCGTGCAGCCCATCGCCGAGCACTCGATGTGCCAGCCCGGGCGACCCATCCCGTACTTCGACGCCCACGACGTGCCCTCCGGATCCTCCGGCTTCGCGCGCTTCCACAGCACGAAATCGAGCGGATCCTCCTTCGCGTCGTTCGCGGCGACGCGCTCGCCCGCGCGCAGGTCGTCGAGCGACTTGCCCGACAGCTTCCCGTAGTTCGCGAACTTGCGCACCGAGTAGTTGACGTCGCCGTCGGTCGCCTGGTACGCGTAGCCGTTCGTCTCGAGCGTCTCGATCATGCCGAGCATCTGCGGGATGAACTCGGTCGCGCGCGGCTCGATGTCGGGCCGCTGGATGCCGAGCGCGCTTTCATCGTCGTGCATCGCGCCGATGAACCGGTCGGTCAGCGACTTGATCGTCTCGCCGTTCTCGACCGCGCGGCGGATGATCTTGTCGTCGATATCGGTGATGTTGCGCACATACGTGACCCGGTAACCGATCGCACGCAACCAGCGCTGGACGAGGTCGAACACGACCAGCATGCGCGCGTGGCCCACGTGACAATAGTCGTATACGGTGATTCCGCATACGTACATCCGCACTTCGCCGGACTGGCGCGGCACGAAGACTTGCTTGTCACGCGCGAGCGTGTTGTAGATGCGCAGTGATTCCATAGAGATGAACCGTGAGCCGAAGGAAACCGCCCTGGCGAAGCTCGCCCAGCATGCGAAACGGACGGACCATCTGCTGCGGCACCAGGCCGAGCGTCCTCGATATCACATGGGGCGGTCAGGCTGCAAGCACAGCGGTGACGGCCACGAGAGGCAAAGAAAGACTGTCTGCCGCTCGCCGGAACGCGCAGACGTTTTGTTAGAATGGCTCGGAGTATAACATTCCGATTTACGCCTATGAAACCTCATCGCGGCCGCGCGCAGAGCGCTGCGACCCTCGTTGCGACCACCGTCATGGGCGTCGCGCTGACGCTTTTCGCGGCTCCCGCGGCGCATGCGCAGAAGGCCCCGGCCACCGCCGACGGCACGCCCGAAATCGACGCATCGATCGCCGGCAAGCAGTGGAAGCAGGCGCTCGCGCAGCTCGACGCGCGCATCGCATCGAACCCGCACGACGTGCAGGCGCAGTTCAAGCGCGGCACGGTGCTGGCCCGCCTGAACCGCGATGACGACGCGATCCAGCAGTTCGTCGCGATCACGCAGGCGTACCCCGAACTGCCCGAGCCGTACAACAACCTTGCGGCGCTTTACGCGAAGCATGGCCGTTACGACGAAGCGCGCACCGCGCTCGTCACGGCGACGCAATCGAACCCGGGCTACTCGCTCGCATACGAGAACCTCGGCGATCTCTACCTGCGCCTCGCGGCCGAGTCGTACAAGCGCGCACAATCGCTCGGCCGCACGAGCGGCGCGACCGCGCAGCGCCTTGCCGATCTCCAGAAGATCGTGTCGCCGCCGAAGGCCGCGCCGAATGCCCGTGCAACCGCACCGGCCACGCGCGACTACGCCGACCGCGCAGCCGCGAACGTGAGCACCACCACGCTGCCGATGTCGCCGACGTTCCAGTTCAGCGGTCCGTCGGGCGCACTGGCGGCGCCGTACGTCGCGCCGTCGAAATAAGCGGCGCGGCCTTCTTTCCCTCCCAACCTGAGGATCGCAATGAAACGTCTGTTGCTGGCGCTTGGCGGCGCCGCCCTTCTCGCGACCGCGACCGCACCTGCGTTCGCGCAATCGGCTACCGCGCACCCCGTCGTGCAGCTGAAGACCTCGCAGGGCGACATCCGCGTCGAGCTCTACCCGGAGAAGGCGCCGAAGTCCGTCGCCAACTTCCTCGATTACGTGAAGGCCGGCCAGTACAACGGCACGATCTTCCATCGCGTGATCAAGGGCTTCATGATCCAGGGCGGCGGCTACAAGACCAACTTCGAGGAGAAGCCGACCCGCGCGCCGATCCCGCTGGAGAGCCGCAATGGTCTGAAGAACCTGACGGGCACGATCGCGATGGCACGCACGAGCGATCCGAACTCGGCCACCGCGCAGTTCTTCATCAACACGGTCGACAACAGCGGCCTCGACTACCCGAACCCGGACGGCAACGGCTATGCGGTGTTCGGCAAGGTCGTGTCGGGCCTCGACGTCGTGAAGAAGATCGAAGGCGTCGCGACGACCTCGCGCGGCCCGATGCAGGACGTGCCCGCGCAACCGATCGTGATCGAATCGGCCAGCATCGTCTCGAAGTAAGAACCTGCCGGCACGTCCGGCGCCTCACGCGGCCGCGTCGCACGACCGGCCGCGTGCCATTTAAACCGCCTCACCGAAGGAATTCATCATGGTTGAACTGCATACGAACCACGGCGTGATCAAGCTCGAGCTCGACGCCGCGAAGGCACCGAAGACGGTCGAGAACTTCCTGAACTACGTGAAGAAGGGCCACTACGACGGCACCGTGTTCCATCGCGTGATCAACGGCTTCATGATCCAGGGCGGCGGCTTCGAGCCGGGCCTGAAGCAGAAGCCGACCGATGCGCCGATCGACAACGAGGCGAACAACGGCCTGAAGAACGACAACTACACGGTCGCGATGGCGCGCACGAACGATCCGCACTCGGCGACCGCCCAGTTCTTCATCAACGTGAACGACAACGACTTCCTGAACCATTCGTCGCCGACGCCGCAGGGCTGGGGCTACGCCGTGTTCGGCAAGGTCGTCGAAGGCCAGGACGTGGTCGACAAGATCAAGGGCGTCAAGACGGGCAACGCCGGTTTCCACCAGGACGTGCCGACTGACGACGTCGTGATCGAGAAGGCCGTCGTGGTCTGACGCGTCGTTACGGAGGCACTTCGATGTTGCAGGAGAGTCCGCCGCGAAGCGTCTCCGCGGGCGTGCCGGGCGAGCGCGAATACGCGCAAGCCGCACGCCCGTTCCTGTTTCTCTCCGATCTGCACCTGAGCGAAGCGATTCCGAAGACGGTCGCTGCGTTCGAGCATTTCGTGAAATACACCGCCGACAGCGCCGACTCGGTGTTCATCCTCGGCGACCTGTTCGAATACTGGATCGGCGACGACATCCTCGACGACGATCCATTTGCAGCACGCATGGCCGCGCTGATGCACACGTTCTCGGAGCGCGGCATTGCACTCTACGTGATGCACGGCAATCGCGATTTCCTGCTCGGCCGGCGCTTCATGAAGGCAGCCGGCGCGATGCTGCTACCGGATCCTTCGCTGATCATGGCATTCGGCCAGCGCATCGTGCTCGCCCATGGCGACGCACAATGCACGGCCGACCGCGGCTACCAGGTGTTCCGCCGCTTCGCACGCAACCGCGCTGCGCAATGGCTGTTTCTCGCATGGCCGTTCCGCTGGCGCCGCGCGCTCGCGCAGCGCATGCGCTCGAACAGCGAAGCGGGCCGGATGCGCCCCGCTTCGGCGATTTACGATGTCACGCGTGACGGCGTGGCCGCGCTGTTCCGGAAAAGCCGCGCGAGCGTGATCATTCACGGCCACACGCACCGCCCTGCGCGGCACATGGAACCAGGTGGCATCCGCTGGGTGCTGCCCGACTGGGATCTCGACCACGGCAAGCCGCGCGGCGGCTACCTGCGCGTCGATGCGGAAGGCATCCACGCGATGCCGCTCGACTGACACCGCCGCTGCCGTCGCACCAACCGGCAACAGCGGGCATCCATTGAATTACACCTGGCGCTCGACCGACTTGCCTTCCAGCACGGCCGACAGCCGGCGCAGATCGAGGCGCGCCGCATCGGCGCCCTGCAGCGTTTCCAGATGCGTGCCGAGCCGCTCGAGTGCGGCGACGATCTCGTCGACGCGGCGGCTTTCCTTCGCCGCATGATCGATCAGGCCATGAATCGCAAGCGACATCGGATCGTCGGCATTCGGCGTGATCCCGTATGCGCAGAACGCCGCGCGTTCGGGCTGCGACTTCGGCTGCGCCGGCATCACGATGCGCGCCGGATTGCCGACCGCCGTACCGCCCGCCGGCACCGGCTTCACGACGACCGCATTCGAGCCGATCTTCGCGCCCGCACCGACCGTGAAGCCGCCGAGCACCTTCGCGCCGGCGCCGACGATCACACCGGCCTCGAGCGTCGGGTGGCGCTTGGCGCCGCGCGTGAGCGACGTGCCGCCCAGCGTCACGCCCTGATAGATCGTGCAATCGTCGCCGACGATCGCCGTCTCGCCGATCACGACGCCCATCCCGTGATCGATGAACACGCGCCGGCCGATCGTCGCGCCGGGGTGAATCTCGATCCCCGTCAGGAACCGGCCGGCCTGCGATGCGAAACGCGCGAGCCAGAAGCGCTTCGCGCGCCAGCATGCGTGTGCGAAACGATGCAGCACGAGCGCATGCAACCCCGGATAACAGGTCAGCACTTCCCATGCACTGCGAGCGGCGGGATCCCGCTCGCGAATCGTTGCAACGTCTTCGCGCAGTCTCGTGAACATGATGTGGTCTGGGAAAAGGCCGGCGCGCATCGCCGACGATGACCGGCCGTTATCGCGCCGGGTAATTTACTTATGACGTTTGGCGATTGTAGGGCGAGTCACGAACGGCCGCACGCGCTCGCCAGTTCACCCCGCAGACGGCGCGGGTATTCGGGCGGAACGCTTGCAGTTGCCGGGTTTGCGGGGTGGTCGACCAAGTGGAGCAAGCCGCCCCGGCGCTTTCGGTGGCCAACCCGGCACCCGTCGACGGGGGTGGTTGCCCCGCGCGCCGGGACTTCCGGCAATCCGTGCGCCGACCGCTTACGCGTCGCCGCCGGGCTTGCCCGATTTCAGCAGGATGTGCTTCGCGACACCGCGCAGGATGTTGACCTCCTCGCGCTCGAGGCCCGTGCGTGCGAACAGCCGCCGCAGCCGCGGCATCAGCTTCTTCGGATTGCGCGGATCGAGGAAATCGAGCGCGATCAGCGCGTTCTCGAGGTGCACGTACATCCGCTCGATCTCGTCGCTCTGCGCAAGCGTGCCGGCTTCGGCCGACGGTTGCGCCGGCGGCTCGCTCGCCTGCTCGAGAAACGCGACGCGCAACTCGTACGCAAGCACCTGCACGGCCTGTGCGAGATTCAGCGAACTGTAGGCCGGGTTCGCTGGAATATGGGCCAGCGCGCTGCACTGCTCGACATGCTCGTTCGCGAGGCCCGTGCGCTCGTTGCCGAACACGAGCGCGATGTCGCCCGTGCCGACCTGCGCGCACGCCTGCCTGGCCGCGGCACGCGGCGCCAGGCGCGGCGGCCCGTATTCGCGCGCGCGTGCGGTCAGCGCGATCGACCAGTGAACGCCGGACAGCGCGTCGCCGAGCGTCGGCACGACGTGCGCGGACGCGAGGACGTCGTCCGCGCCGCTGGCCATCGCGATCGCCTCGGGATCGCTCTGCACGTGCGGCACGCGCGGCGCGACCAGCACGAGACGTGAAAATCCCATCGTTTTCAGTGCGCGGGCAGCCGCCCCGACATTGCCGGGATGGCTCGGCTCGACGAGCACGAAACGGGTGGACGTGAAGCCGCCGGACGGCGACCAGGACGAGGCCGCGCCCGGCTCGGACGGCGCGGCGGTGATCTGCGGGGTTTCCACTACGATACGACTCGGTTCATCAGAATGGCAGTATGGTATCGCCATCGTCGCAGCAAACCCACTCGTCCGGACGGATAGTGGGGGTTTCCCCGTATTCCGGTTACCTGAAACCGCCAAAAATCGGGTAAAATCATGCCCTTACGCGTTGCGCACCGTGCAGCGCGGGTCGTACCCCGTTCTTTGTCAATTCGCGTCTCATCTCGCCTGCCGCGCTTGCGCCGCGCCGGGCGGTTGTTCCACTTCGTGGCGGCCCGTGCCGCCGGCTACAGGATCCAGGCTCATGCATCCCATGCTCAACATTGCTGTCAAGGCTGCGCGCCGCGCCGGACAGATCATCAATCGCGCTTCCCTCGATCTCGACCTGATCGAGATCCGCAAGAAGCAGCAGAACGACTTCGTCACCGAAGTGGACAAGGCCGCCGAAGACGCGATCATCGAGACGCTGAAGACCGCCTACCCCGACCACGCGATCCTCGCGGAAGAATCGGGCGAATCGGAGAACGAATCCGAATTCAAGTGGATCATCGATCCGCTCGACGGCACGACCAACTTCATCCACGGCTTCCCGTACTACTGCGTATCGATCGCGCTCGAGCACAAGGGCGTCGTCACGCAGGCTGTCGTCTACGATCCGAACAAGAACGACCTGTTCACGGCCACCCGCGGCCGCGGCGCGTACCTGAACGACCGCCGCATCCGCGTCGGCCGCCGCGACCGCCTGTCGGACGCACTGGTCGGCACGGGCTTCCCGTTCCGCGAAAAGGACGGCCTCGATGCCTACGCGCGCCTCTTCACCGAAATGACGCAGGCCTGCACGGGCCTGCGCCGTCCGGGCGCAGCCGCACTCGATCTCGCGAACGTCGCGGCCGGCCGCCTCGACGCGTTCTTCGAACAGGGCATCAACGTGTGGGACATGGCGGCGGGCAGCCTGCTGATCACCGAGGCCGGTGGCCTCGTCGGCAACTACACGGGCGACGCCGACTTCCTGCATCGCCATGAAATCGTCGCCGCGAATCCGAAGATCTACGCGCAGATGATCCCGATCCTGAAGGGTTACACGCACGTGCATCCGGCGGCGGAGTAAGCCCCGGCCGCGCCTGCACGGCGCGGCTTTCGCGCTTACCGCTCGCGGGCATCGTCATGACGGCGCGCCATTCGCCTCCCGTTGCCGGGAGGCGGGACAATCTTCCCGCACAAGGGTCGCTTCGTGCGCCTATCCTGAAGTTGCTTGAGTTGTTCGGGCCGGTCGGCGCACTTGCGCATGCATGGCCCTTCCCGCAATGACAATGATGGGTTTGCGTCCGGCATGCCCGCACGGCGGACAACACCGCCGGCCAGCCGGCCCCCGACCGTATCAACACCGCCACGACGCCGTGGCAATCGCATCCGAGTTCCCATGTTACGGCTAAGCGAAATTAAACTCCCCCTCGACCACCCCGAGAGCGCGCTCGAGGCCGCGATTCGCGCGCGCCTCGCGGAGCTTGGCGTGGCCGCGGACGGGCTCCTCCGTTACACCGTGTTCCGCCGTGCGCACGATGCGCGCAAGCGCGCCGACATCAAGCTCACGTATATCGTCGATGTCGAAGTCACGGACGAAGCGGCCGCGATCAAGCGCCTCGCCGGCAAGCCGCATTGCGGCGTGACGCCCGACATGGCGTACCACTTCGTCACGAAGGCGCCCGAGCACGGCAATTTCCTGCGCCCGGTCGTGATCGGCATGGGGCCGTGCGGCCTGTTCGCGGGGCTGATCCTCGCGCAGATGGGTTTCCGCCCCATCATCCTGGAACGCGGCAAGGCCGTGCGCGAACGCACCAAGGACACCTTCGGCCTGTGGCGCAAGAGCGTGCTCAACCCCGAATCCAACGTGCAGTTCGGCGAAGGCGGGGCCGGGACGTTCTCCGACGGCAAGCTGTACAGCCAGATCAAGGATCCGAACCACTATGGCCGCAAGGTGCTGGACGAATTCGTCAAGGCCGGTGCGCCGGACGACATCCTGTATCTGAGCCGGCCGCACATCGGCACGTTCCGCCTCGTCAGCATGGTGGAAAAGATGCGCGCGTCCATCCACGAACTGGGTGGCGAAGTGCGTTTCGAAACGCGGGTCGACGACATCGAGATTGATCAGGGCAAGGTGCGCTCGCTGAAGCTGTCGAACGGCGAAACGCTGCAGTGCGACCACGTGGTGCTGGCCGTGGGCCACAGCGCGCGCGACACCTTCCAGATGCTGCACGATCGCGGCGTCTTTATCGAAGCCAAGCCGTTCTCGCTGGGTTTTCGCATCGAGCATCCGCAGGGGCTGATCGATCGCAGCCGCTTCGGCAAGTTCGCGGGCCACAAGCAGCTCGGCGCGGCGGACTACAAGGTGGTGCATCACTGCAGCAATGGGCGCGCCGTCTACAGCTTCTGCATGTGCCCGGGCGGCACGGTGGTCGCGGCGACCTCCGAGCCGGGCCGCGTGGTCACCAACGGCATGAGCCAGTATTCGCGCGCCGAGCGCAACGCGAATGCGGGCATCGTCGTCGGCATCACGCCGGACGACTATCCCGGCGGCCCGCTGGCGGGCATCGCGTTCCAGCGCAAATGGGAAGAGCGCGCGTTCGAACTCGGCGGCGGCGATTACCGCGCGCCGGGCCAGCTGGTTGGCGATTTCATCGCCGGCCGGCCGTCGACGTCGCTGGGCTCCGTGGAGCCGTCGTACAAGCCGGGCGTGAACCCGACCGATCTCAGCACCGCGCTGCCGGACTATGTGATCGAAGCGATCCGCGAAGCCCTCCCCGAGATCGACAAGAAGATCGCCGGCTTCGCGATGCACGATGCGGTGCTCACCGGTGTCGAAACGCGCACTTCGTCGCCGATCCGGATTCGACGCAAGGACGATTACCAGAGCATGAACGTCGAGGGGCTGTATCCGGCGGGTGAAGGTGCGGGGTATGCGGGCGGCATCTATTCGGCGGCCATCGACGGGATCGAAGTCGCGCAGGCGGTGGCGCTCAGCATGACGTCGGGGCAAGCGGCCTGATGTACGAGACGAGTCGGCGCGCGAAGGTTCTCGACCTGAGCGGCGCCGACCGTCTCATGGCCGGCCAGGAGCGCGGTCGGACGGCGCGCGAGAATGACCGCCGCCGGTCGCGCAATCTCCGGCAACCTGGCCGAATGGCCAACTTCGCGCGTGCATGCCGAAGCCACTGGTAAACTCGGGCAACCAAAGCAACAACTTCACGCCTGACTTATGACCACGCTGTCGCCCGACGCCTTCGCCGGCCACACTCCAATGATGCAGCAGTACCTCCGCATCAAGGCCGACCATCCCGACACGCTTGTCTTCTACCGGATGGGCGACTTCTACGAGCTGTTCTTCGAAGACGCGGAGAAAGCCGCACGCCTGCTCGACCTGACCCTCACGCAACGCGGTGCCACCGCCGGCACGCCGATCAAGATGGCCGGCGTACCGCATCACGCGGTTGAGCAGTATCTTGCGAAGCTCGTGAAAATGGGCGAATCGGTCGCGATCTGCGAGCAGATCGGCGATCCCGCCACGTCGAAGGGCCCCGTCGAGCGCAAGGTCGTGCGCGTCGTCACGCCCGGCACGCTGACCGATGCCGCGCTGCTGTCCGACAAGAACGACGTTTACCTGCTCGCGATGTGCACGGGCCACAACAAGCGCGGCGTCGCGGTGAACATCGGCCTTGCATGGTTGAACCTCGCAAGCGGCGCGCTGCGGCTCGCCGAAATCGAACCCGATCAGCTCGCGGCCGCGCTCGAGCGCATCCGGCCGGCCGAGATCCTGACGCCGGACGGTGCGACCGACGCCGTGCCGGCCGGCGCGGGCGCCAGCAAGCGCGTGCCGGCCTGGCACTTCGACATCGCATCGGGCACGCAGCGCCTGTGCGACCAGCTCGATGTCGCGAGCCTCGACGGCTTCGGGGCGCATTCACTCACGAGCGCGTGCGGCGCGGCCGGCGCGCTGCTGCTGTATGCGGCCGCCACGCAAGGCCAGCAACTGCGGCACGTGCGCAGCCTGAAGGTCGAGAACGAAACGGAGTACATCGGTCTCGATCCGGCCACGCGCCGCAACCTCGAGCTGACCGAGACGCTGCGCGGCACCGAGTCACCGACCCTGTATTCACTGCTCGACACCTGCTGCACGACGATGGGCAGCCGGCTGCTGCGTCACTGGCTGCATCACCCGCCGCGCGCGTCGGTCGCTGCACAGTCGCGCCAGCAGGCAATCGGTGCACTGCTCGATGCACCGGCCAATGCAAGTCTCGATGCGCTGCGCAGCGCGCTGCGCCAGATCGCCGACGTCGAACGGATCACCGGGCGTCTCGCGCTGCTGTCCGCCCGCCCGCGCGACCTGTCGAGCCTGCGCGACACGTTCGCTGCGCTGCCGGCACTGCGCGAGCGCATCAGCGCGATCGTCGCGAACGCGGACTCACTCACCCGCGTCGACGCAGCACTCGCACCGCCCGCCGAATGCCTCGACCTGCTGACCAGCGCGATTGCGCCCGAGCCGGCCGCGATGGTGCGCGACGGTGGTGTCATCGCGCGCGGCTACGACGCCGAGCTCGACGAGTTGCGCGACATCTCGGAGAACTGCGGGCAGTTCCTGATCGATCTCGAAGCGCGCGAACGCACGCGCACCGGCATCGCGAACCTGCGCGTCGAATACAACAAGGTGCACGGGTTCTACATCGAGGTCACGCGCGGCCAGACCGACAAGGTGCCCGACGATTACCGCCGGCGCCAGACGTTGAAGAACGCCGAGCGCTACATCACGCCCGAACTGAAGACCTTCGAGGACAAGGCGCTGTCCGCGCAGGAACGCGCACTGGCGCGCGAGCGCGCGCTGTACGACGCGGTGCTGCAGGCACTGCTGCCGTTCATCCCGGAGTGCCAGCGCGTCGCATCGGCACTCGCCGAGCTCGACCTGCTCGCCGCATTCGCCGAACGCGCCCGCGCACTCGACTGGGTCGCCCCCACCTTCACCGACGAGATCGGCATCGAAATCGAACAGGGCCGCCACCCTGTCGTCGAGGCACAGGTCGAACAGTTCATCGCGAACGACTGCCGCTTCGGCACCGAGCGCAAGCTGCTGCTGATTACCGGTCCGAACATGGGCGGTAAATCGACATTCATGCGGCAGACCGCGTTGATCGCGCTGATGGCCTACGTGGGCAGCTACGTGCCGGCCAAGTCGGCATGCTTCGGCCCGATCGACCGGATCTTCACACGGATCGGCGCGGCGGACGATCTCGCGGGCGGCCGCTCGACGTTCATGGTCGAGATGACCGAAGCCGCTGCGATCCTCAACGACGCGACGCCGCAAAGCCTCGTGCTGATGGACGAGATCGGCCGCGGCACGTCGACGTTCGACGGCCTCGCGCTCGCATGGGCCATCGCGCGCCACCTGCTGGCGCACAACGCGTGCTACACGCTGTTCGCGACGCACTACTTCGAGCTGACGCAACTGCCGGCCGAATTCCCGCAAGCGGCCAACGTCCACCTGTCGGCCGTCGAGCACGGCCACGGCATCGTGTTCCTGCACGCGGTCAACGAAGGTCCGGCCAACCAGAGCTACGGCCTGCAGGTCGCGCAGCTCGCAGGCGTTCCGGCGCCCGTGATCCGCGCTGCGCGCAAGCACCTCGCGTATCTCGAACAGCAGTCGGCGTCGCAGCACACGCCGCAACTCGACCTGTTCAGCGCGCCGCCGGTGGCCGCCGACGATCTCGAATGCGCGGACGCGCCGGCGCTGCCCGACACACCGCATCCGGCGCTCGAAAAACTGCGCGACATCGATCCCGACGATCTCAAGCCGCGCGAGGCGCTCGACCTGCTGTACGAACTGCGCACGCTGGTCCGGTCGCACGATGTCGACGGACACGCGTAAGCGCATCCCGCGCGGCCTGCCGGCGCGCACGGCCGCCGCGCTCGTTGCGGCCGTGCTCACGCTCGCGCAGGCCACCGCGCTGGCCGCGCCGCCGAAGCGCAGCACCACGCCCTACTCGTTCGCGGTCGTGTCGGGTGTGATGAATGCCCCTGCGGACGAGCCCGCCGCCCAGCGGCTGCTCGATGCGATCGCGCGCGAGCGCAACCTCGCGTTCGTCGTCTATGCGGGCGATCTCAAGGGTTCGAAGGAAGCGTGCCGCGATGCACTGTATTCGCAGCGTGGCGCGATCCTGGATGCGGCACGCGTGCCGCTCGTGTTCATTCCCGGCCACGACGACTGGGTAACGTGCAACACCGCGGCTGGCGGCGGCTACGATCCGGTCGAGCGGCTCGATTTCCTGCGGCAGACGCTGCTCGCCGATTCGGCACTGCCCGACCCCGGCGCGCTGCAAATCACGCGGGAAAGCGAAGTCGCACGGTTCCGGCCGTATCGGGAAAACGCACGCTGGATGCGCGACGACATCGTCTACGTCGCGCTCAACGCGCCGGCGCCGAACAACCACTACCTGACGGCCGGCGGGCGCAACGGCGAATTCGAGGACCGCATCATCGCGAACGGTTTCTGGATCGACCACGCGGCCGAATACGCGAAGCGGCGGGAGGCACGTGCGATGGTGGTGATGTTCGAAGGCGATCCGCAGTTCGAACGCTATGAACGCGCGGAACGCTTCGCATGGCTGCGCTTCAACCGGCCGCGCGTGCGCGACGGCTTCCGTGAATTGAAACGAACGCTGGTGAAGGCGGCGGCGACGTTCCGCGGCCCGATACTCGTGATGCATGCGAGCGGCGAGCCGCTTGCAAACGGTTTTCTGATCGACCGCCCGCTGCGGGCAGATGACGGTGAACTGGTGGGTAACGTGACGCGCGTCGCGATCGGACCGCGCCATCCGACGAATCAGTGGGTCAAGGTGAGCGTGTCGCCGGCACGGCAGACGATCTTCAACGTGAGCCTGCAGGAGGTGCCGAAGAACCTGCCCGTGCCGCCCGCGCTGCCACTCGCGCCGCGTGACGACGTGCCGCTGCCGCAGATGCCGGAAATCCCTGCGTTGCCGGCGCTGCCCGACGCGTCGTCGGTCGCGCCGCCATTACAGGGTGACGGCGCCGCACCGGGCGGCGCATCGTGGCCGGCGCCCGCCCCTGCGTCGGGGCCGGCACCCGGCCTGCCTGCGAGCTCAGTGCAGGGTACGCCCTGACGGCGCGTCACCGTCTTCGTCTTCGTCCTCGTCGACGATCTCGAGCCCTTCCGCACCATGTGCGTGCTCATGCTCGATTTCGTCTTCGGTGGCTTCGCGAACGTCCTTCACGGTGAGCGCGAAACGCAGCGCCATGCCTGCCAGCGGGTGATTGCCGTCGAGCACGACCTTGTCTTCGGCAATGTCGGTGACCGTGTAGATCAGCGAATCGACTTCCTCGTCGCCGTCTTCCGGCGTGCCTTCGAACTGCATGCCCACTTCGAGCGGCTCGGGAAAACGATCGCGCGGCTCGATCTTCACGAGTTCGGGATCGTAGTCGCCGAACGCGTCCTGCGGCTCGAGCTGAACCTGCGCCTCGTAGCCCGGCTCATGGCCGTCGAGCTGTTCCTCGATCTTGGGGAACGTGCCATCATAGCCGCCGTGCAGATAGACCATCGGCTCGTCGCTTTCCTCGATCAGGTTGCCCTGTGTATCCGACAGCTTGTAAGTGACGGACACGACGGTGTTTTTTGCGATTTTCATCCAATTCTCCCAATTACAAGTCTCATTATACGATGCGCAACCGGTCTCAAGCCGAACCGCGGGATGCCGCTGCCGCCCCGCTCGGCGCGCCGCCTTCCGATCTTCCCACACCGCTGCTCGGTGGTCTTACGCCGGCGCAATTCATGCGCGGCTACTGGCAGAAGAAGCCGCTCCTGATCCGCCAGGCGATCCCGGGCGTCGCGTCGCCGGTCTCGCGCGACGCGCTGTTCGAGCTCGCAGCGGACTATGACGCGGAATCGCGACTGATCACCCATTTTCGTAACAAGTGGCAACTGGAGCACGGCCCGTTCGAGCCCGGCTCGCTGCCGGCCGTCACGCGCAAGGCCTGGACCCTGCTCGTGCAGGGGCTCGACCTGCACGTCGATGCCGCGCGCGCACTGCTCGACCGCTTCCGCTTCATCCCCGACGCGCGTCTGGACGACCTGATGATCTCCTATGCGACGGATGGCGGCGGCGTCGGCCCGCACTTCGATTCGTATGACGTATTCCTGCTGCAGGTCGAAGGCCGGCGCCGCTGGCGCGTCGGTGCGCAGAAGGACCTGTCGCTGCAACCGGACGTGCCGCTGAAGATCCTCGAAAATTTCGAACCGAGCGACGAATGGGTGCTGGAACCCGGCGACATGCTCTACCTGCCGCCGCACATCGCGCACGATGGCGTTGCCGAAGGCGAATGCATGACCTGCTCGATCGGCTTCCGGGCCCCGTCCGCCGGCGAGCTGGGCGCCCAGTTCCTGTACTATCTCGCGGAGCGTGGCGGCCTGCGCGACGGTTGCGGCGACGATCTTTACCGCGATCCGAAACAGTCGGCCGTCGACACGCCCGCCCAGCTGCCTCCGGCGATGGTCGAGCGCGTTGCCGAGATCGTGGACGCGATCCGCTGGCGCAAGCGGGACGTCGCCGAATTCCTCGGCTGCTACCTGAGCGAGCCCAAGCCGAACGTCGTTTTCGACCCGCCCGCACGCCCGCTGTCCGAGGCCGCGTTCGTCACGCAAGCGTCACGCCGGGGCGTGTGTCTCGACAGAAGGGCCGCATTGATGTATAACGCGCGCTCGTACTTCATTAATGGTGAAGAAGGACCGCTCGAGCAGGCCAGCGAATGGCTGCCCGAACTGGCCAATCAACGCCAGATGGAGGCGAAACGGTTTGTAACACTATCCCGGGTTCCCTCGATGACAGCCTTGTTGCACGAGTGGTATCGTGCGGGCTGGATACGGGTCGGAAACCGGATTTAGTGTGAGTCGCCCCGTATGCCCGTACAGATCAAATTCTGTATGGGAAAGACAACGTATTGACCCCGCATTTGTCGACGGTCGATAGGAAAGTGCATATAATTTCCGCCCAAGCCGTAGGGAAGATTCACGCTCTAAGAAGTGCATCTCCACCAGCGGCCCAGGTCGGTGTTGGAGCACATTACCGGTATTGTTTCGCGCTGTTGCTTACCTTTAACCATAAAAGGACGTGATCATGAAGAAATCCCTCCTCGTAGCTTCCCTGTTGGCTGCTGTTGCACTGGCTGCTTGCAACAAGAGCGCTGATCAAGCTGCTTCGTCGGCTGCAAGCGACGCGGCTGCTGCTGCTTCGTCGGCTGCTTCGGCAGTTGCTGGTGCTGCGAGCGACGCTTCGGCTGCTGCTTCGTCGGCAACGGCTGCTGCGAGCGACGCTGCTGCTGCAGTGGCGTCGGCTGCTTCGGCAGCGACGGCTGCTCCGGCTTCGGGCGCAAGCCAGTAAGCCTCAGCGTCAGCTGAAAAAAAAACCGGCCCGAGGGCCGGTTTTTTTACGTCTGCCGTTTCTGCGTCTATCGCACGGCAGTCGCACCGGGCCGCCGCAGCGGCCCTGCCCCGCTCATCCGAGCGCCAGCCAGTCGAAGCCCGCGTCCTGCGTGGCCACGACCACGTCGTCTCCGCTCGTCCCCAGCACACCGCCAAACGCCTGGCGGACCAGTTCCGGCAGGTTGTTCTGTTGGCTCAGGTGCGCGGCGACCAGGTGCCGAAGGCGGCTGCGCTCAAGCGACGCAAGGATGTCCGCCGCCGCGTCGTTGCTCAGGTGGCCATGGTTGCCGCCGATGCGCGCCTTCAGCGACTGCGGATAGCGGCTCGCGGCCAGCATCGCGGTGTCGTGGTTGGATTCGAGCACCAGCGCGTCACAGCCGCTCAGTACGGCCGTGATGTGCGGCGTGGCCATCCCGACGTCCGTCAGCACGCCGAGCCGGCTGGCGCCGTCCATAAAGACGAACTGGAGCGGCTCACGCGCGTCGTGAGGGACCGTATAGGGCATCACGGCCAGATCGCGTATCGCGGCCGTCTCGTCACCCCACAGCACGTGGAGATCGACATCGGCCTCATCCGCGCCGACCGCGCGCGCGGTGCCCCAGCTCATGTAGAGCGGCAGCGATCCGCGGCGGGCAAGCGTCAGCGCACTGCCGACGTGGTCGCTGTGTTCGTGGGTAATGAGAATCGCATCGAGATCGCCGATGCAGAGATTCAGTCGGCCGAGCCGGCGCTCGACCTCCTTGGCGGAAAAGCCGCAGTCGAGCAGCACGCGGGTGGTCGTCGTGCCGCTCGAGGCCTCGACGACCAGCGCGTTGCCTTCGCTGCCGCTTCCGAGGCTGGAGAATCGCACGCGCTTAGTTCAACTGGGCGTGGAGCAGCGAAATGATCCGCTGTGCGTCCGACGAGTTATCGACCTGCCCGTTTGCGCCGACCACCGCAACCTGCGTACTGCCGTTGCCCTGTGCGCGCACGTTGACGAGGTACTCCTTGCCGGGCTTCGCTGCCGACGGACCGCCATAGAACAGCTTGCCGAACAGACCGTCGCGCTTGAGCTCTTCCATCGTGTTCGCATAGCGCACGGTGTACACACCCTTCTCGCGATCGCGATTGTCGACCGCGAAATTGGTGCGGTCGAGCGCCAGGCCGACACGCAGCCATGCGCGGTCGAACGACTCGGCCAGTTGCAGCGTCGCCCCGCCGCCGCTGGTGTCGCTGACCTGCGCGGGCGCCGTCGCGGGACGCGCATCGGTCAGCAACTGCTTCGCCTGCGCATCGGTCAGGCCGAACTTCTGCATCAGCTTCGACAGGAATACGGCTTCGAGCACCGGGTTGCGCGGACGCTCCTCCCAACGCGACGACGTGCCGCCCTGCGGGCCGACCATCATTTCTTCCATCGCGCTGTGCGTGATCGAGATATCGGTGTTGCCGTCCGACGTGCGGTTCACGAGCGTACGGAAGCGGTCCCGCGTGCCGGACGAGTACGCGAAATCGATGACCTTGCCGATCGTGCGGCGGAACCAGTCATCGGGAATGTTCGCGCGGTTTTCAGCCCAGTCGGTGGCCATGATGCCCGTCGACGGCGCATCGGTCTTCAGCGAGAAGCCGTTCTCCTGCCAGAACTCCTTCAGGATCGGCCACAGCTGCTCGGGCGTGCGGCCATCGACGACGAGCCAGCGGCGGTCGCCGTCGCGCTCGATGTGCATGCCGAGCGGATCCTGCGCGCTCGGGATGCCGTCGGTCGCGTTGCCGGCCTGCGTCGTGACCCGCGGCGGCAGCGTGCCGAGGCCGGCGTTGCTCGGCGGCGCGACGAACTGCTGCGTCGTCGGCACCGGCTTCAGGTCGCTCGGCACCGCGAGCGGCGGCGCGGAACCGGTGTTCTTGTAGTTGACCCGGTCAGGGGCCAGGTAGTCGTTCAGCGTATCGCAGCCGGCGAGCGCGCCCAGCGCCAGCGCCACCACCGACATCTGGATGGCGCGAGAGGAAAAGGCGAAACGTTTCATGAAATCCTTCGTCTTGCTAGAACGCTCGTCAGGAGCGGCGCCGGACGGAGCCGGCCGGTGCGGGTTGATCAGGGTTCGAGCCGGCGGCCGCAGGACGCGGCCGCCTCGGCATCAGGCGAGGACGCCGGCCTCGACGAGGGCCGAACGCACGGCTTCGTGGCAGCGCTCGTCGAGCGCCGTGAGCGGCAGCCGGATGCCGCCCTGCATCTTGCCCATCGCCTGCAGCGCCCACTTCACCGGAATCGGGTTCGCTTCGATGAACAGGTTCTTGTGCAGCGACAGCAGCTTCATGTGCAGCGCGCGAGCCGTCTGTACGTCACCGGCCAGCGCCGCGCGGCACAGGTCGCTCATTGCGCGCGGTGCGACGTTCGCCGTCACCGAGATGTTGCCGTGGCCGCCGAGCAGCATCAGTGCGATCGCGGTCGGATCGTCGCCGCTGTAGATCGCGAAATGCTTCGGGGCGGCCTTGATCAGGTGCGCGGCGCGATCGATGTTGCCGGTCGCTTCCTTCACACCGATGATGCCCGGGACTTCCGCGAGGCGCAGCGTCGTCTCGTGCGCCATGTCGGCGACCGTGCGGCCCGGCACGTTGTACAGGATCACCGGCAGGTCGACCGCTTCGGCGATCGTCTTGAAGTGACGGTAGATGCCTTCCTGCGTCGGCTTGTTGTAGTACGGCACGACCTGCAGCGTCGCGTCCGCGCCGACAGCCTTCGCGTGCTTCGTCAGCTCGATCGCCTCGGCGGTCGAGTTGCCGCCCGCGCCCGCGATGATCGGGATGCGTTTCGCCGCATGCTCGACCGCCGTGCGGATCATCAGGATGTGCTCTTCGACGTTGAGGGTTGCCGACTCGCCGCTCGTACCGACCACGACGAGCGCATCGGTGCCTTCCGCGATGTGCCAGTCGATCAGTTTGCGAAACGCCGGCAGGTCGAGACTGCCGTCTTCGAGCATCGGGGTGACGATCGCGGGGATGCTTCCGCGGATTTGAATGCCGTCTTGGGTGCCGTTAGCCATGAAACGCGATTGAGGTTATGTACCGGTAAACATTGAGATTGTAGCGGATTAGCCGGGCAGTTCGTAACGTGGAATTCCCGCCCCCGCCTTCGGGGTCGCGCCCTCGCGCACTGCGCAGAGACGCTGGACGAACGCCTCGCGCGGCGCGGCGACGAACCCGTCCTCGTACGCAACCACCCGCAGGCGGCCGTGCACGGCGTCCAGCAGCTCGCCCGGGGCGAGCAGGAACGCGGGGTTGGACGGTTTCCCGACCGTTTCGTTTCCTTGCGCGAAGGTTTCGTAGATCAGCACGCCGCCCGGCGCCACCGCATCGAGTAGATGGGGCCAGAGCGGACGATGCAGATAATTCGTGACAACCACCGCCGCAAACTGCTCGACGGCCGGCAACGGCCACGGCGCGCCTTCGAGATCGGCGTCACGGGCATCGACGCCCGGAATCGAACGCAATGCGGCCAGTGCGGCCGGGTCGCGCTCGACTGCGACGACCGGATGCCCGTGCGACGCGAACCAGCGCGCATGGCGGCCGCCGCCCGCCGCGACATCGAGCACCGCGCCGCGTGGCGACACGAGCCGCGACCATTGCGCAACCCAGCGCGACGGCTCGGCCTGGGCGACGTGGCCGCCCGCAGCGGCGATGACGGATGCGCTCATGCGGTCGATCAGTTGTACGACAGGCCCATCGCGTCACGCACGTCGCGCATCGTTTCCGTCGCGTACTTGCGCGCCTTGTCGCAACCATCCGCGACGATCGCGCGCAGCAGCGACGGATCGTCCATGTACTTCTGCGCACGCTCGAGCATCGGCTGCTGTTCGCGCAGGATGCCTTCGACGACCGGCTGCTTGCAGTCGAGGCAGCCGATGCCCGCCGAGCGGCAGCCTTTCTGCACCCAGTCGTGCGTGGCTTCGTCGGTATAGACCTGGTGCAGTTGCCACACCGGGCACTTGTCGGGATCGCCCGGATCGGTGCGGCGCACGCGCGCGGGATCGGTCGGCATCGTGCGGACCTTCTTCGTGATCGTCTCGGCGTCTTCACGCAGGCCGATCGTGTTGCCGTACGACTTGGACATCTTCTGCCCGTCGAGGCCCGGCATCCGCGATGCTTCGGTGAGCAGCGCCTGCGGCTCGACCAGGATGATCTTGCGCGCGCCTTCGAGATAGCCGAACAGGCGCTCGCGGTCGCTCATCGACAGGCTCTGCGATTCCTGCAGCATCGCGCGCGCCTGTTCGAGCGCCTCGTCGTCGCCCTCCTGCTGATACGCGTTGCGCAGCTCGTGATAAAGCTTCGCGCGCTTGCCGCCCAGCTTCTTCGCGGCATCGAGCGCCTTCTCCTCGAAGCCCGGCTCGCGACCGTACAGGTAGTTGAAGCGGCGCGCGATCTCGCGCGTCATCTCGACGTGCGGCACCTGGTCTTCACCGACCGGCACGAGCGAGCCGCGATACAGCAGGATGTCGGCCGCCATCAGCACCGGATAGCCGAGGAAGCCGTAGGTCGACAGGTCCTTGTCCTTCAGCTTCTCCATCTGCTCCTTGTAGGTCGGCACGCGTTCGAGCCAGCCGAGCGGCGTGCTCATGCCGAGCAGCAGCGCGAGTTCGGCGTGCTCGGGCACCTTGCTCTGGATGAACAGCGTGGCCTGCGCCGGATCGATGCCGGATGCGAGCCAGTCGATCAGCACGTCCCACACGTTCTTCTCGATGACCTCGGGAGTCTCGTAGTGCGTCGTCAGCGCATGCCAGTCGACGACGCAGAAGAAGCACGGGTACTCGGACTGCAGCTTCACCCAGTTTTTCAGCACGCCGTGGTAGTGACCGAGGTGCAGCGACCCGGTGGGTCGCATGCCGGAGAAAATACGTTCAGGGAACATGGTTGTCGTTAGAGAAGCGAGGCGAATGGGGACAGGATGGCGCTCAGGACGGCATAGCCGACGTTGACGAGCGGGCGCAGCCAGAAGTTCGTCAGCACGCCCGTCGCGACCAGCACGAGGACGATGATGAAACCGTAGGGCTCGATGCGCGACAGCGCGATCGATTGCTTCGTCGGCAGCAGCGCCGCCAGGATGCGGCCGCCGTCGAGCGGCGGCAGCGGAAACAGGTTCAGCACGCCGAGCACGAGGTTCGCGCTGACGCCGGCAAACGCCATCCGCGTGAAGAACGGCTCGTCGATGCCGACGGCGGGCAGCACGAGGGTCAGCACACCCCAGATCAGCGCCTGCACGAAGTTGCAGGCCGGGCCCGCGAGCGATACCCACAGGCTGCCCCAGCGCGGATCGCGCAGGTTGCCGAACGACACCGGCACCGGCTTCGCATAGCCGAACAGGAATGCGCCGCCAGTCAGGAAATACATCGCGAGCGGGATCGCGATCGTGCCGAGCGGATCGATGTGGCGCATCGGGTTGAATGACACGCGCCCCATCATGTAGGCGGTGTTGTCGCCGAGCAGGCGGGCGGCGTAGCCATGCGCGGCCTCGTGCAACGTGATCGCGAAGATCACGGGCAGCGCGTAGACGGCGATGGTCTGTATCAGGGAAGCATCCATATCGCGTTATTGTAACAAGCGCACTCGCGCAAAAAATGGAACGGCGCGCTTACGCGGCCGAGAGTCCGAACGGTTCGAGCGCGCCGCGCCCCGCACGCACGAGCTCGGGCTCGTCGCCGGTCAGGTCGATCACCGTCGACGGCTCGCGCGGGCACGCACCACCGTCGATCACGAGGTCGACCTGCTTCTCGAGCCGCTCGCGGATTTCTTCGGGATCGTTGAGCGGCTCGTCGTCCGGCGGCAGGATCAGTGTCGTGCCGAGCAGCGGCTGGCCGAGCGATTCGAGCAACGCGAGCGTGATGGCATGATCGGGCACGCGCAGCCCGATCGTCTTGCGCGACGGGTGCGACAGCCGGCGCGGCACTTCCTTCGTCGCCTGCAGGATGAAGACGTACGGGCCCGGCGTCACCGACTTGATCTGCCGGTACTGGCGGTTGTCGACCATCGCGAAGTTGGCGAGCTCCGACAGGTCGCGCACGAGCAGCGACAGGTGCTGCTTCTCGTCGAGGCCGCGAATCCGGCGCACGCGCTCGACCGCGTCCTTGTCGTCGAGATGGCATGCGAGCGCATAGCTCGAATCGGTCGGCATCGCGATCACGCCGCCCTTGCTGACGATTTCCACGGCCTGCTTGATCAGGCGCGGCTGCGGATTATCCGGGTGAATCCTGAAGAACTGGGACATGGGGGTCGTAAAGGGGAAGAAATCGGATGCGCGCGGCCGGCAGCAACGCAGGTGGCAGGCCGCCGCCCGGTGTCAGAGCCAGCGTTCCCAGACCGGTGTCAGGCCCGGCGGCAACGGCGGCAGGCTGCCGAGCTCGACACGGCCCTCGCCTGGCGCATGGAAATCCGAGCCGCGCGACGCTTCGAAGCCGAAGCGGCGTGCGACGTCCGCATATTCGCGGTACTGGTCGGGGGTGTGGCTGCCCGTGACGACCTCGATCGCGCGGCCGCCCAGATCGATGAACTCGCCGAAGAACGCGTCGAATTCGACGGGCGTGTAGCGGTAGCGGCCCGGATGCGCGACGATGGCTTCGCCGCCGGCGGCCCGAATCCACGCGACGGCGTCGGGCAGCGTCGCCCAGCGGTGCGGGACGAACCCGGGCTTGTCGTCGCCGAGCAGCCGATCGAACACATCGGACGTCGACGTCGCGTGGCCGTTTTCGACGAGGAAGCGGGCGAAGTGCGTGCGCGAGATCAGGTCCGGATTCGACACGTACTTCAACGCACCTTCGTACGCGCCGGGAATGCCGAGCGTGGCGAGCTGCTCGCCGATCGCCACCGCGCGCGCCGCGCGGCCGTGGCGCGTGCGGTACAGGCCGTCGACCAGCACCTGGTTCGCGGGATCGACATTCAGGCCGACGATGTGCACGGTGCGCGACGCCCACGTGACCGAAATCTCGACGCCGCTCAGGTAGCGCATGCCGAGCGCTTCCGCTTCGCTGCGCGCCGCTGCCTGGCCGCCGATCTCGTCGTGGTCGGTCAACGCCCACAGGGTCACGCCGCCGGCATGAGCGCGGCGCGCGACGTCGGCAGGCGGCAGCAACCCGTCGGAAACATTCGAATGGCAGTGGAGATCGGCGTTCATTGTCGGCATGGCAGGTAAGGCTTCATTCTACTGCAACGCGGCAATGCGCCGCCCGCGCGCCCCGCCGCTGCCGCCGCGCGCTTACGCGCAGAACGCCTCGATCAGCGCCGCAATCTGCTCGGGCTGGTCGTGATGGACCATGTGGCCCGCATCCTCGACGAGCTTCTCGCGCCAGTCGGGGAACGCGTTGAAGCGCGCCTTGAATTCCGGCAGCGGAATGTCGCCGGCGATGTGTGCCAGCGTCGGCGAATTGACGGCTTCGACGTGCAGCACCTTCGCGCGCACCTGCGCCCAGGTGGCCATCACTTCGTCGAGCCGGTACAGCTGCGGGCCAGGCATCTTGTGCGCAGGGTCGGCCAGCAGGTGGTACAGGCCGTCGTCGCCGCGCTTCGACCAGTGCGCGGCAAGGAACGCCGCACGGCGCGGGTCAAGCCGCGGATTGGTCTTGGTCAGGCGCGCCGCCACGTCGTCGAGGGACGCATAAGGGCGCAGCACGGGCGGTTCGCGCAGTTCGTCCAGCCAGCCGCGCAGCCGGCGCGGCGCCTGCTCGGCCCGCGCCGGCGCCAGCCCGAAACCCTCGAGATCGACCACGCGCCGCACTCGCTCCGGCCGCACGCCGGCATACAGGCACACGACGTTCGCGCCCATGCTGTGCCCGACCAGGTTGACTTCACCGGCCGGCGCATAGTGGTCGACGAGCGCATCGAGGTCGCCCAGGTACTCGTGGAACCAGTAATGGCCGCCGCCCTGCCGCGCGACGGGCCAGTCGGACAGCCCGAAACCTCGCGCATCGGGCGCGATCACCTGCCAGTCGCCCGCGAGCGCATCGACGACGAACTGGAACGACGCCGCGACGTCCATCCAGCCGTGCAGCATGAACAGCGTCGGCGCATCGGGCCGGCCCCAGCGCCGAACGTGCAGCTGGACGCCGCGCACCGCGACGAAATCCGAAACAGAACTCGATGCACTCATTGCAGCCGCCAGAAAAAAGAATGATCGTTCGATTATAGCGGCGACGCCTGCTTTCCGGCGTCCGGCAATCGAGGTGCTGCTCTAGCGGCGCGCGTACGCCAGGAACCGTCGGGAAGCGTCATGTCCCGGGCACGCGGGACGGCAGGCGGCAGTCGAAGCGCGGCCGAACGCGAGCCGGCTAGCGTGGCGCGCCGCCCTCCGCCACGTCCTGCGCGGCCAGTTCGTCGAGTTCGGCCTGCTCGAATCCGGCATCGCGGCGCGCATCGAAATTGAACGGGCCGCGCAGCCGCGGCGCGTGGTATTGCTCGGCGAGCAGCCGGTAAGTCGGCACGGGATCGCGGCCGGCTTCGTCGCACAGATGCCGGAACCAGCGGTTGCCGATCGCGACGTGGCCGATTTCGTCGCGCAGGATCACGTCGAGAATCGCGGCCGACGCGTCGTCACCCGCCTGCACGAGCCGCGCGCGAATCGGCGGCGACGCGTCGAGCCCGCGGGCCTCGAGCGTGCGCGGCACGAGCGCCATGCGCGCCAGCACGTCGCCCTTGGTCCGCTCGCACATCTCCCACAGACCGTTGTGCGCGGGAAAATCGCCGTACGCATGCCCGAATGCCGCCAGGCGGTCGGACAGCAGCGTGAAGTGATAGGCCTCCTCGGCCGCGACCTTCAGCCAGTCCGCGTAGAACGGGGCGGGCAGGCCCGCGAAGCGCCAGACCGCGTCGAGCGCCAGGTTGATCGCATTGAACTCGATATGGGCAAGCGCGTGCAGCAGCACGGCGCGCCCTTCCGGCGAACGCATGCTGCGCCGCTCGAGCTGGCGCGGTTCGACGAGCGGCGGGCGCGCCGGACGCCCGGGCAGATCGGCCGATTCGGGCAATTCGAGCGACGGCGCGATCGCCGCCTGCCCGGCCAGCAGCGCGTCATAGAGCGCACGCACCTGGGCGGCCTTGGCCGCGGGTTCGGCGTCACGCAGCGCCTCGAGCGCGGCGCGGCGCACGCAGGCCGACGCATTGCCGAAAGAAGAAGACTCCATGCTCATAAACGGGGACACCCTGCGTGCGCATCGCGGGAGCGCACGCACGCGACGGTTTACAATAGGCGATTGTTGCGCGGCACATGCGCATGCGCCGGGCAAACCAGACGCGCCATTCTACCGGCGCCCTTCATCGAAGAGACAAGGAGACTCCGTGACGATCTACAAGCTGGGCGATACGGCCCCGACGATCCACGAAAGCGTATTCGTCGCCGATACGGCGGCCATCATCGGCAAGGTCGTGCTCGAGGAGAACGCGAGCGTCTGGTTCGGCGCGACGATTCGCGGCGACAACGAGACGATCACCGTCGGTGCAGGCAGCAACGTCCAGGAAGGCGCGGTTTTGCACACGGACCCTGGCTTTCCGCTGACGATTGCCGAAAACGTGACGATCGGGCACCAGGCCATGCTGCACGGCTGCACGATCGGCGAAGGTTCGCTGGTCGGTATCCAGGCGGTGGTCTTGAATGGAGCGGTCATCGGCCGCAACTGTCTGGTTGGTGCCGGCGCGGTCGTGACGGAAGGCAAGGCGTTCCCGGACAACTCGCTGATTCTCGGCGCACCGGCGAAAGTCGTGCGCGAGCTGTCGGCGGAAGACATTGCGCGGCTGCGCACGAACGCGAAGACGTACGTCGAGCGGCGTGCGCATTTCAAGGAGCAACTCGTGCGGATCGGGTGATTCGCACGGATTTCAAGGAAGAAGAGTGAGCGACCAGTTACAGAAATTCATGTTCAATGCGGCGCCCGTGCGCGGCGAGATCGTTTCGCTGCGCAATACGTGGCAGGAAGTGCTCGCCCGCCGCGACTACCCTGCCCCCGTGCGCACGGTGCTCGGCGAGATGATGGCCGCGTGCGCGCTGCTCTCCGCGAACCTGAAATTCAACGGCACCCTGATCATGCAGATCTTCGGCGACGGGCCTGTCCAGATGCTGGTCGTCCAGTGCGGCTCGGATCTGTCGATGCGGGCCACCGCGAAGTTCGCCGGCGACTCCGCCCAGACGATCGGCGACGACACGCGCTTCGCGTCGCTCGTCAACGCGAGCGGCCACGGCCGCTGCGTGATCACGCTCGATCCGGCCGACAAGCTGCCCGGCCAGCAGCCGTACCAGGGCATCGTGCCGCTGAACGGTGTCGACGGCCCGCTTGAATCCGTCTCGCAGGTGCTCGAGCATTACATGCATCACTCGGAACAGCTCGACACGCGGATGTGGCTCGCGGCCGATCGCGACCGCGCGGTGGGCATGCTGCTGCAGAAGCTGCCGGGCGACGGCGGCATCGTGCCGCGTAACGCCGAAACCGATACCGATACGTGGGAGCGCGTGTGCACGCTCGGCGGCACGCTGTCCGCCCAGGAACTGCTCGAGGTCGAACCGGAGGTCGTGTTCCGCCGGCTGTTCTGGCAGGAAAACGTGCAGCACTTCGAACCGGCCGGCACGCGTTTCCAGTGCTCGTGCTCGCGCGAGAAGGTCGGCGCGATGCTGCGCATGCTCGGCCGTGAAGAAGTCGATAGCGTGATCGTCGAGCGCGGCCATGTCGAGATTCATTGCGAGTTCTGCAACCAGCGCTATGAATTCGATCCGGTCGACGTCGCGCAGCTGTTCGCGGCACCCGGCGTCGAGACGGGCATCGCGCCCGCGACCGAGCAGCGTCACTGATCAGTGGCCCGATGCCCGTCGTCCGGGCATGGGCGCATAATGACGCACGAGCGTCGCACGCAAGGCTCCGGCGCCGAAGTCGCGCACTTCGGCGCAAGCCGCTTCCCGTCGTCGGCGCGCTGCAGGAGAAACACATGAATCGCCCGCTTCATCATCCGTTCCGCACCATCGTCCTGACAACCGTTGCCGCCGGCACGCTCGTGCTGGCCGGCTGCGCGATGCCGCCGCCGACTTCCACGATCCTGAGCCGCCTGCCCGAACCCGGTGCATCGGGCGGCCAGCCGCCCGCGCTGTCGAGCGCCGAACGCAAGCGCTACGACGAGATCGACCAGCAGGTGCTGCGCGAACAGAACAATGCGATGGCAGCCGAGGCCGCCGCGCGCGCATGGGCCTATTACTCGCCGCCGCCGGTGACGGTCTACGGCGGGTATTACGGCGGATGGGGAAATCGCTGGGGCTCGGGCATCAGCTACGGCTACCCGGGATGGTGGTGGTGAGCGTGCATCGCTCAGCCGATTGACTACCGACAGGAAATAAAAAAGCGCGGCATTTCCCGCGCTTTTTCAATGGGTTCGAGCAATCGTGCCTCAGTGATGCGCGGCCTTGCCCTTGTCGCCGCCATGATGCCGCGACGGCTTCGCGATCGACTGCGGATTCGGCACGACACGCACCGGTGCCGCGGAGACGGCGCCGCGCGTCGACGTATTCGACGGCGTGTTGTTCAGCGGTACGGCAGGCGCATTCGGCGACACGAACTGCACGAACACTTCGCCATCCTTCACCATGCCCATCTCGTAGCGCGCGCGCTCTTCGATGGCCGCAGTGCCGCCCTGCAGATCCTGCACTTCGCCTGCGGTGCGCTCGTTACGCAGCTTCTCGTCCGCGTTCTTCCGGAGCTGATCGTCGAGCTGCTGGCGCAATTCATGCACCCGCAGCCAGCCGCCGTGTCCCCACCATAGGGGGTACTGAATGAGCGCCAGCAAGGCAATCAGGACGACAGTGACAAGCCGCATGTAAGAACCGCAGATATAAGAAGCGCCGCTCCGCGCACATGCACAGAGCGGCGTCGATATGACGAACCCGATAGTAGCGCGTTAGCGCAGGTTATAGAAAGCCGATTTACCCGGGTAGCTTGCGATGTCGCCGAGATCTTCCTCGATGCGCAGCAGCTGGTTGTACTTCGAGATGCGGTCGCTGCGCGACAGCGAACCCGTCTTGATCTGACCGGCGTTCAGGCCGACCGCGATGTCCGCGATCGTCGAATCTTCGGTTTCGCCCGAGCGGTGCGAGATCACGGCCGTGTAGCCCGCGCGCTTCGCCATTTCGATCGCCGCGAACGTTTCGGTCAGCGTACCGATCTGGTTGATCTTGATGAGGATCGAGTTCGCGATGCCCTTCTCGATGCCTTCCTTCAGGATGCGCGTATTCGTGACGAACAGGTCGTCGCCGACCAGCTGCACCTTCTTGCCGAGGCGGTCGGTCAGCAGCTTCCAGCCTTCCCAGTCGCTTTCGTGCATGCCGTCCTCGATCGACACGATCGGGAACTTGTCGGCGAGCGTCGCGAGGTAGTCGGTGAATTCGGCCGACGACAGTTGCAGGCCTTCGCCCGCGAGCTGGTACTTGCCGTCGTGGTAGAACTCGGATGCCGCGCAGTCGAGCGCGAGCAGCACGTCTTCGCCCGCACGGTAGCCGGCCTTCTCGATTGCCTGCAGGATCGTCGACAGGCACTCGTCGTTGCTGCCGAAGTTCGGCGCGAAGCCGCCTTCGTCGCCGACTGCCGTGCTCATGCCGCGGTCGCTCAGGATCTTCTTCAGTGCGTGGAACACTTCCGCGCCGCAACGCAGGGCTTCACGGAACGTCGGCTGGCTCACCGGGACGATCATGAATTCCTGGATGTCGAGGCTGTTGTTCGCGTGCGCGCCGCCGTTGACGATGTTCATCATCGGCACCGGCAGTTGCATCGCACCCGAACCGCCGAAGTAGCGGTACAGCGGCAGGCCGGCCTCTTCGGCGGCTGCCTTCGCGACGGCCATCGACACGGCCAGCATCGCGTTCGCGCCGAGGCGCGACTTGTTGTCGGTGCCGTCCAGCTCGAGCAGCGTCTTGTCGAGGAACGCCTGTTCCGACGCGTCGAGGCCCATGATGGCTTCGGAGATTTCGGTGTTGATATGCTCGACTGCCTTCAGCACGCCCTTGCCGTTGTAGCGGCCGGCTTCGCCGTCGCGCAGTTCGATCGCTTCACGCGAGCCGGTGGACGCGCCCGACGGCACCGCCGCGCGGCCCATCGTGCCCGATTCGAGCAGCACGTCGCATTCGACGGTGGGGTTGCCGCGCGAATCCAGAATCTCGCGGCCGATGATATCTACGATTGCACTCATGGGTTTCCTCTGAGAATGACGATGGATTCTTCAAACTGCGACGGCGCGCGCGCCCGAACCGCTTTCGCTACTGACGCGCGAAGCCGTCGCAAGGTTCATTCGATCTTTAATTGAAATCGTTTTCCAGGAACGGATTGCGCTTCACCGCCTGGTCGAGCGTGACGAGGGTCTCCAGCAGCGCGCTCATCCGGTTCAGCGGCACCGCGTTCGGGCCATCCGACTTTGCCTCGGCCGGATTCGGGTGCGTCTCCATGAACAGGCCCGCGACGCCCGTCGCGACCGCCGCACGTGCGAGCACCGGCACGAATTCGCGCTGGCCGCCCGAGCTCGTGCCCTGCCCGCCCGGCAGTTGCACCGAGTGGGTCGCATCGAACACGACCGGCGCGCTCGTCTCGCGCATGATCGCGAGCGAACGCATGTCCGACACCAGATTGTTGTAGCCGAACGAGACACCGCGCTCGCACGCCATGAAGCGATCTTCCGAGAGCCCCGCTTCACGAGCCGCTTCGCGCGCCTTGTCGATCACGTTCTTCATGTCGTGCGGCGCGAGGAACTGGCCCTTCTTGATGTTGACGGGCTTGCCCGAGCGCGCGCACTCATGGATGAAATCGGTCTGGCGGCACAGGAACGCCGGCGTCTGCAGCACGTCGACGACCGACGCGACCTGCTCGATCTCCTCGATCGAATGCACGTCGGTCAGCACCGGCAGGCCGAGCTGGCGCTTCACCTCGGACAGGATCCGCAGGCCCTCGTCCATTCCGAGGCCACGGAACGACTTGCCCGAGCTGCGGTTCGCCTTGTCATAGGACGACTTGTAGATGAACGGAATGTTCAGCTTCGCGCAGATCTCCTTCAGGCGGCCCGCCGTGTCGATCGTCATTTGCTCCGATTCGACGACGCAGGTACCCGCGATCAGGAAGAAAGGCTTGTCGAGACCGACCTCGAAATCGCACAGCTTCATGCTTGCACTCCGCGCGCTTGCTTGTTGACAAGCGCAGCTTCGACGAACGACTTGAAGAGGGGGTGGCCGTCACGCGGCGTGGACGTGAATTCCGGGTGGAACTGGACGCCGACGAACCACGGGTGCATCGAACGCGGCAGCTCCATCATTTCCGGCAGATCCTCGCTCGGGGTACGGGCGCTGATGATAAGGCCGCCGGCTTCGAGCTGGGGCACGAAGCGGTTATTGACTTCATAACGGTGGCGATGGCGCTCGTTCACGTCCTTGCCGTAGATCTCTTCCGCCATCGTGCCCGGCTTGATCGGGCAGCGCTGCGAACCCAGGCGCATCGTACCGCCGAGATCGGACTCCTCGGTGCGCGTCTCGACCTTGCCGTCGCGGTCGTACCATTCGGTGATCAGCGCGACCACGCGTTCCGGCGTGTCCGGCTCGAATTCCGTGCTGTTCGCCTGCTTCAGGCCGACGACGTCGCGCGCGAACTCGATCACCGCGAGCTGCATGCCGAGGCAGATGCCGAGATACGGCACCTTCGCTTCACGCGCATAGCGGATCGCCGCGATCTTGCCTTCCGTGCCGCGACGGCCGAAACCGCCCGGCACCAGCACGGCGTCGAGATGCTTCAGGCTGTCGACACCGTTCGTCTCGATCTCTTCCGAGTCGATGTATTCGATGTTGACCTTGGTCGACGTGTGCAGCGATGCGTGGCGCAGCGCTTCGATCAGCGACTTGTACGACTCGGTCAGGTCGACATACTTGCCGACCATGCCGATCGTCACTTCGTGCTTCGGGTTCTCGAGCTTCTCGACGAGCTCCGACCACATGGTCAGGTCGGCGTCCTTTGGCGACAGCTTCAGTTCCTCGCAGATGATGCGATCGAGGCCCTGGTCGTGCAGCATCTGCGGAATCTTGTAGATGCTGTCGGCGTCCCACACCGAGATCACGGCGTCTTCCGGCACGTTCGAGAACATCGAGATCTTCTTCGATTCGTCGTCCGGAATGCGGCGGTCGGCACGGCACAGCAGCACGTGCGGCAGGATGCCGATCTCGCGCAGCTTCTGCACGCTGTGCTGGGTCGGCTTCGTCTTCAGCTCGCCGGCCGTCGCGACGTACGGCACCAGCGTCAGGTGCACGAAGCACGCGCTGTTGCGGCCGAGGCGCAGGCTCATCTGGCGCGCGGCTTCGAGGAACGGCAGCGACTCGATGTCGCCGACCGTGCCGCCGATCTCGACGATCGCGACATCCGGCTCACCGCAGGTGGCCGACGCGGCCCCGCGCTCGATGAACGCCTGGATTTCGTTCGTGATGTGCGGAATGACCTGCACGGTCTTGCCGAGATAGTCGCCGCGGCGTTCCTTGCGGATCACCGATTCGTAGATCTGGCCGGTCGTGAAGTTGTTGGCCTTGCGCATCTTCGTGCTGATGAAGCGCTCATAATGGCCGAGGTCGAGGTCGGTCTCCGCTCCGTCTTCCGTCACGAACACTTCGCCGTGCTGGAACGGGCTCATCGTGCCGGGGTCGACGTTGATGTAGGGATCGAGTTTGAGGAGGGTGACTTTCAGACCGCGCGATTCGAGGATCGCGGCGAGAGAAGCGGCGGCAATACCCTTGCCAAGGGAAGAAACTACGCCGCCGGTGACGAAAACATATTTGGTCATCGCTGGATGCTCGCGGGAAAAACGGATTATACCGTAAAGCCCGCCCTTCTCTCAGCAATTGGCGTGATGATCCTGCCCTTTCGCGTCGACCCGCACCAGCCGTGCGCGCCGGGGCGAAACCGCCCGCCGGCCGGTGCAACCGCGCGTGCCGGAGGCGGCGCCCCGGCCGCGAAACCGTGCTTCAGGCGCGCTTCGCGAGCGGGGTGACGCCCTGCGCCACATCGCCCTCCGCGGCCTTCAGCGAATTCAGCATCCGCTGCAATGCGCGGGCGGTCTCGAGCGGCCGCTCCATCGGAAACAGGTGGCTGCCTTCCAGCCATTCGACGCGGCCGCGCGCCGCGCGGCGCGTTGCATCGAGCCCGACCTGGCGCACTTCGCGCGAACGCGTGCCGGCGAGAAAGCCGAGCGGCACCGGCGCGCCATGCGCGAGCCGCGGGCCGAGCGTGTGCGGCAGCGTCCGGTAGATCAGGTATTCGACCTGCCGGTCGAACGCGAGCGAGCGCTCGCCGTCGGCACCGGTCTGTGGAATCCCGTAGTCGATGTAGTCGGCCAGCATCCGTTCGTCCCAGCGTGCGAACGCCGGTTTCTCGCGGAAGTGCCGCCAGACTTCGTCACGGCTTACCCAGTGCGTACGCCGGTTGCGTGTCGCGGCGGCCGGCGACAGCCGCTCGTCGAGCCCCGCCCACTGGCTCGCGCGCAATGCGCCGGCGCGCCAGCCCGCGATGATCGGCGAATCGATCATCACGACGCCGCGCACCCATTGCGGTTTCTTCAGCGCGGCCATCAGCGACAGGTAGCCGCCGAGCGAATGGCCGACGAGCCAGACGGGACGCTCGTAGCGGCTGCCGATGTCGTCGAGCAGTTGCTCGACGAGATGCGGCCAGTCGCGCGTCACCGGGTAGCGGCGGTCGTGGCCGATCCGTTCGATGTAGCGCAGCTCGTAGTCGTCGGCCAGCTCGGCGAAGATCGTGCGGTACGTCGACGCCGGAAAGCCGTTCGCATGCGAGAAGTGGAGGATGTCCTTCAAACGCCGATGTCTCCTTTGTCGACGACAGTTAGTGCTTTAGCACTTACTGTCGTCCCATGCTTGGCGGTCGACGACAGTTAGTGCTTTAGCACTTACTGTCGTCCCATGCTTCGCGGTCGACCCGAGTTGGCGCTTCAGCGCTTACTCCGGTCCCATGCTTCGCGTTCTGCCGGTCCCACGCTTCGGCATTGAGCGCGGATCCCGGGCCATCTTTATTTTGATACGCCGGCTTACGCCGCGCTCACCGATCCATCCAGTACCGTCGCCGAACGTCGCGATGACGCTCGAAGGCAAACCCGCCGTCAGCCGACGCGACGTCGAACCGCACGGCGCCGTCGCGATCGGTGCGCGGCAGCGGGATCCCGCGCGCCGCGTAACGGGCGAGCACCGTCCGGTGCGGATGCCCGAAACGATTGCGATAGCCTACAGGAAATACCGCGACGCGCGGCCCGACCGAATCGAGGAAAGGCTCGACCGACGACGTACGGCTGCCGTGGTGCGGAACGACCAGGATCTGCGCGGCCAGCGCGTCGCGCGCAGCGTCCACGAGCCGGCGTTCGCCGCGCGCATCGACGTCGCCCGTCAGCAGCGCGGACGTCTCGCCCGCGTCGATGCGCAGCACGCACGACCGCCCGTTCGACGAGCCCGCGCCCGGGCCGCCTTGCGGCCACAGCATCGTGAACGCGACGCCGTCCCGAGTCCAGCGCTGCCCGGCCGCGCATGGCAGCCGGTCGGCGACGCCGGCGGCGGCCGCATCGCGCCACAACCGGCTGTTCGGCACGATGCCGGCCAGCAGTTGGCGCACGTCGGCTGCCGCATAGACGGCCGGTGCACCGCCCGCGTGATCGGCATCCGCGTGACTGAGCACGAGCGAGTCGATCACCGCGATGCCGCGTGCACGCAACGCCGGCGCGACGATCCGCGCGCCCGCGTGGGTCGACTCCGCGCCCGGCCCCGCATCGAACAGCAAGGTGCGCCGCGCAGTCTCCACCAGCACCGACGCACCCTGCCCGACGTCAAAAACGGTCAGCCGGAAGCCGCCCGGCGGCGGCGCATCAGACGCCGGCGCGACGAGCGGCAGCCACGTGATCGGGGCCGCCCAGCGCAACGGCCAGCCGCGCGGCATCAGCGCCCATGCGACGCCCACGCAGGCCAGCACCAGCACCGGCCAGTCGGGCATGCGCAGCCAGAACACGCCGGCCGGCCAGTCGGCGAGGTAGCCGAGCAGCGTCATCATCGGTTCGAGCGCCGCGTGCGCTAGCCGGAACGCGTATGCATCGAACGGCGCGGGCAGCGCGATGCCGGCCAGCACGACGGGCGTCACGACCGAGCTGACCCACGGAATCGCGAACGCGTTGCCGAACGGGCCCGACAGGGATATCTGCGCGAACCATGCGGCCGTGAGCGGTGCGAGACCGATCGTCACCGCGTACTGCACGCGCGTGGCCTCGGCGATACGGCGCGCGGCGCGTGCCCCCCACCCGCGCAACCGGCTCGACAAGCCGGCCGTGCCGTCGCCCTCCTCGCCTTCCACATCGGCCTCGCGCGCGGCACGCCAGCCGGCGATGGCCAGCAGGATCACGGCGACCGCCCCGAACGACAGCCAGAATCCGGCCGACAGCACGGCCCACGGGTCGGCAAGCAGCACGCCGCCGAGCGACGCGCACAGCACCGCGGAAGTCGGTACGCTGCGCCCGGCCAGATATGCGATGCCGCCGGTCGCGATCATCCACCACGCGCGCTGCGCCGGCACGTTGAAGCCCGCCAGCGCCGCATAGCCGCCCGCGGCCGCCAGCGCGGCGAGCGCGGCCGCGTACGGTGCCGGAAACGCGAGCGTTGCAGCCCGTGTGCGCCAGCGCAGGCGGCGCCAGACCATCGACACGAGCCCGCCCGCGATCGCGCCGACGAGCCCGACATGCAGGCCGGAAATCGCGACCAGGTGGCTCGTGCCCGTGCTGCGCAGCACGTGCCAGTCGTCGTCGCCGATGCCGGACTGGTCGCCGATCGCGAGCGCGGCGACGATGCCGCGATGACCGGCGTCGCTGCCGAGCGACTCGCCGATACGCGTGCGCAGCACGTCGCGCAGCCGATCGATCGACGCAAGCCATCCCGCTGCGCGCGCATCGAGCATTTCCGCCCGCCGGGGCGCGCTGACATAACCGATCGCGCGTATGCCTGCGGCCAGCCACGCCGCCTCGCTGTCGCGCACACCCGGATTGGCCTCGGCATGCGGGCGCTTCAGGCGCACGACGAAACGCCAGCGCTGTGCGGCGCGCAGGTCGGGAAGTGGATCGCGTGTCGCCGATGCGCCATACGCGCGCCACGAAAGCCGGATCAACGGCGGAAAACGGGCCAGCCCCGCATCGTTCGACTCGACCGCGAACAGCAGCCGCGCGCCTGTCTCGTCGATCACGGGCAGCCCGCGAATCACGCCGGTGACGACGATGTCGCGCCCTTCCCATTCGACGGGCAGGCTATCGCGCAGCCGCCATTCTGCCCGTGCGGCCGCGTAACCGAACCCTGCATCGCACGCCGCGAGCGCACACAGCATCCATCCGAACATGGCGGTCCTGCGCGTACGCCGGCGACGCATGCACCACACGCTCAGCGCCGCGCAACCCGCGAGCCCGGCCACACCGATCGTCCATGCGAGCGCACCCGGCAGCGCCGCCTGCCGCTGCAGTACGACCACGCCGAGCGCGAACGCGATCCACCACACGCGCATCGCCCCTCCTCGTCGACCCGACGCCGCCATCGAGAATGCGGCGCCTCAGGGCAACGATTATGCGGACGAAAGTGCGAGTCGCGGCAGCGCGGCGAGCGCGTTAGCCGAAGTGCATAGGGACACCGCGCCGGCGTCGAGCCCGCGCAGTTCGGCGAGCACGTCGCCGATGCGCGGCACCTGGTCGGGTGTGTTGCGGGATTTGTACGCCCATTCGGGCGCGATGTCGGGTGCATCGGTCTCGACGACGAGCGCGTCGAGCGGCAACTCCGTCGCGAGCCGGCGGATCTGCAGCGCGCGCGAGAAGGTCACGTTGCCGCCGAAACCGAGATGCAGCCCTTGCGCGAGAAACGCTTCGGCCTGCTGGAAACTGCCGTTGAACGCATGCGCGATGCCGCGCCGCACGCCCACACGGCGCAGTCCGGCCAGCACGCGATCCTGCGACTTGCGCACGTGGCACAGCACGGGCAGGTCGAATTCGCGCGCCAGCTTGAGCTGCCCCTGGTAGAAGAACTGCTGCCGCTCTTCGTCGAGCCCCGGCACGAAATAGTCGAGGCCGATCTCGCCGATCGCGACGAAGCGCGGATCGTCGAGGCTCGCCTCGATCTCCATGCGCAGCAGGTCGAGATCCTCGTCGCGTGCGCGTGGCGTATACATCGGATGGATGCCCAACGCGTAGACCGCGCCCGGCGTACGTTGCGCGAGTTCGCGCACCGTCGTGAAGTTGTTGCGCCCGACGCTCGGGATCACGATGCGCGACACGCCGGCCGCGCGCGCCGCGTGCGCGACCGCGTCGCGGTCGGCGTCGAACTCGGCGGCGTCGAGATGGCAGTGCGTATCGATCCACATGGCGGCAGTCCTGCGCCCTGGCGCCGCACCGGGACCACCCCGGCAGCAGGCCAAGCGCGTTCGCTTCTCACACCGGCAGCGCCGGCTCCTCGTGCAGCACGCCGTCGCGCAGCCGCATGATGCGGTCGCAGCGCGCGGCGAGATCGGGATCGTGCGTGACGATCACGAAGCTCGTTTCGAGCGTCTCGGACAACTCGAGCATCAGGTTGAACACCGTATCGGCCGTCGTGCCGTCGAGGTTGCCGGTCGGCTCGTCGGCGAGCACGCACGCGGGCTTCGTGACCAGCGCGCGCGCGATCGCCACGCGCTGCCGCTCGCCGCCCGACAGCTCGCCCGGCCGGTGCTTCGCACGCGGGCCGAGACCGACGCGCTCGAGCATCGCCCGGGCCTGCTCGCGCGCGTCCTCGGTCGTCATCCGGCGAATGCGCAGCGGCATCGCGACGTTGTCGAGCGCGGTGAACTCGGGCAGCAGGTGATGGAACTGGTAGACGAAACCGAGCGCACGGTTGCGCAGTTCGTTGCGCTCGCGCTCGGCGAGTTGCGTGAACGGCTTGCCGAGCAGCGACACCTCGCCCGCACTTGGCTCGTCGAGCCCGCCCAGCACGTGCAGCAGCGTGCTCTTGCCGGAACCCGACGCGCCGACGACCGCGAGCTTCTCGCCGCGCCGCACCGTCAGCTCGGTATTGTTGAGCACCTGCACGTTGAAGCCGCCCTGCACGAACGCCTTCGTGATCCCGCGCGCCTGAAGCACGTATTCCTGCATACCTGCCGAATCCTGTTTGTTGTGTTGTCGTGAATCCGCGAATGCGGTCGCGCGATCATTCATAGCGGAGCGCCTCCGCCGGCTTCACCTTCGCGCCGCGCCAGCTCGGATAGAGCGTCGCGACCGCCGACAGCGCGAATGCGATCAGCCCGATCCGGATCACGTCGCTCGCGACGAGCTCGGACGGCAGCTCGCTGATGAAGTACACGGACGGCGGCAGGAACTGCACGCCGAACAGGTGTTCGATCATCGGGATCAGCCACGGGATGCTCCACGCGATCAGGCACCCGAGCGCGACGCCCGACGCCGTGCCGACGAAGCCGATCGTCACGCCCTGCACGAC
Organism: Burkholderia contaminans; assembly: GCF_029633825.1. NCBI lineage: Bacteria > Pseudomonadati > Pseudomonadota > Betaproteobacteria > Burkholderiales > Burkholderiaceae > Burkholderia > Burkholderia contaminans. Next base: position 3,689,918 of record NZ_CP090640.1, read on the forward strand.
GAAGATCTTCATGATCGACCCCGGCTGCGCGCCGAGCGTGCGCAGGATCGCGATGTCGGCCTGCTTGTTGGTCACCGTCATCACGAGCGACGACACGAGGTTGAACGCGGCCACCGCGATGATCAGCGTGAGGATGATGAACATCATCCGCTTCTCGATCTGCACGGCAGAGAACCACGTCTTGTTCTGCTGGGTCCAGTCGCGGATGTACAGGCTGCCCGACAGCGTATGCGACAACTCGACCGCCACGTCCGGCGCCTTCTGCATGTCCTTCAGCCGCAACCGCACGCCGGTCGGCGCGGCCATCCGGAACAACGCCTCGGCGTCGCGGATGTTGATCATCGCGAGCGTGCTGTCGTATTCGTAGTGCCCGGACTCGAACACGCCGACGACCGTGAACTGCTTCAGCCTCGGCATCATGCCGGCCGGCGTGATCGATCCTTCCGGCGCGACCAGCGTGACCTTGTCGCCGACCGTCACGCCGAGATTGCCCGCGAGCGCATCGCCGAGCACGATGCCGAACTGGCCCGGCACCAGCGCAGCCAGTTGGCCCGCCTTCATGTCCTTGCCGATGTCCGACACCTGCGGCTCGAGCGTGGGCTCGACGCCGCGCAGCATCACGCCGCTGACCGCGTCCTGGCGGGTGAGCAGCGCCTGCGCGTCGACGTACGGCGCCGCGCCGATCACCGACGGATTGCGCCGCGCTTCCTGCGCGGTCAGTTGCCAGTCGGGCATCGAGCCCGTCGGCGAGAACACCTCGACGTGCGCGAGCACCGACAGCATGCGGTCGCGCACTTCCTTCTGGAAGCCGTTCATCACCGACAGCACGACGATCAGCGCCGCGACGCCGAGCGCGATCCCGAGCATCGACACGAGCGCGATGAAGGAAATGAAGCCGTTACCGGTCGTGCGTTTGCCGGCGCGCGTGTAGCGCCAGCCGATCTGCCATTCGTACGGAAGTTTCAAGCGAATCCTTTCTGCTGGTTACGGCGGGGAGGCGCCCCGCGGCCGGACCGCCGCCCGGTGGCGGCCACCGGCCCGGGCACGGTCGAAAAACGGCCGCCGGACGCGAACGGGCCGTCAGCCGGCCCGATCACGCGCGCAGTTTGCCATACAATGCGCACCATCATGCACGACCGACGCCTCCATTTTCTCGTTCCGTTCGCGCTGCCGTCGGCGGCCGATGCGGCCTCGTCCCTGCACACGCTGGACAGCCCCGCGCTCGAAAAGTTGCTCGCCCGCGCCAGCCTCGTCGAGCGCGTGGCCGGCGAGGACTTCCAGCGCACGCTGCCGCACGAGCGCTGGCTGGCCCGCCAGTTCGGCGCCACCCAGGGCAACGCCGCGGACGAGGCGCCGCTCGCGCCCTACATGCTGCTGGCGGACGGCGGCGCCCCCGGCGCGCACGCGTGGGCGTGCGTCGAACCCGTCCACGTCGAAATCGCGCACGATCACCTGGTGCTCGTCGACCCGGCGGCCCTCGCACTCGACGAAGGCGACGCAGCCGCGCTGCTCGCGGTCGCGCGGCCGCTGATCGAAGAACTCGGCGTCCGGCTCGAGGCACCGAACCCGTCACGCTGGTACCTGTCGAGCGAGCAGCTCGCTCGCCTGGCCGGCGCCGCACCGCTGCGCGCGAGCGGCCGCAACATCGAGATCTGGCTGCCGCACGAGGCCCATACGGGCGAGCGCTCGCGGATGTGGATGAAGCTGCAGAACGAAGTGCAGATGGCGTGGTTCCAGCACCCGGTCAACGAGGCCCGCGAGGCGCGTGGCCTGCCGGCCGTCAATTCGATCTGGTTCCATGCACAGGGTACGCTGAAGCCGGTCGGCAAGCCGTTCGCGCGCGTGCTGTCCGCATCGCCCGCGGCGCTGGGCCTCGCGCGCGCCGCGCAAGCCGACGCCGGCGCGCCGCCGGCCGCGTTCGGCGCGCTGCCCGCCGCCGATGGCGCGACGCTCGTCGAACTGCCGGTGCTGACCACCCCGTTCATCGAGCAGGACTGGGCGCGCTGGCACGACGGACTCGTCGCGCTCGAGCGCGACTGGTTCGCGCCGGCCCTTGCCGCGCTGCAGAACGGCGAGCTCGCGAGCGTCGATTTCACGCTGTGCGGCGATACGAGTTCCGTGACGCTGCACGCGACGCGCGGCGACCTGCGCAAGTTCTGGCGCCGCCGCGCGCTGGCCTCCCTGTTCGAATAACAAGCAGACCCCGAATGACCCGGATCGTTACCCGTCCCGTCGCGCCCGCCGACGCCGAAGTGCTCGCGCGCCATGGCCTGCATCCCGTCCTTGCACGCCTGTACGCGTCGCGCGGCGTGCAGTCCCCCGCCGACATCGAAACCGCGCTGGCCCGCCTCATCCCGCCCACCGAACTGAAAGGCTGCGCGGACGCCGCGGCGCTGCTCGCCGACGCGATCGCCGACAAGCGGCGCCTGCTCGTGGTCGCCGACTACGACTGCGACGGGGCAACCGCGTGCGCAGTCGCGGTGCGCGGCCTGCGGATGTTCGGCGCGCAGATCGACTACCTGGTGCCGAACCGATTCGAATACGGGTACGGCCTCACGCCCGAGATCGTCGAACTCGCCGCCGCGCGCAAGCCCGACCTGCTGATCACCGTCGATAACGGCATCGCGAGCGTGACGGGCGTCGAAGCCGCGAACGCGCGCGGCATCGACGTGCTCGTGACCGACCACCACCTGCCCGGCGACGCGCTGCCGGCCGCGCGCGCGATCGTCAACCCGAACCAGCCCGGCTGCGCGTTCCCGAGCAAGCACCTCGCCGGCGTCGGCGTGATGTTCTACGTGCTGCTCGCACTGCGCGCCGAGCTGCGTCGCCGCGGCGCGTTCGCGAGCAAGGAAGCCGAGCCGCGTCTCGACGGCCTGCTCGACCTCGTCGCGCTCGGCACCGTCGCCGACGTCGTGCGGCTCGACGGCAACAATCGCGTGCTGGTCGCGCAGGGGCTGCAGCGCATTCGCAACGGCCGCATGCAGCCAGGCGTCGCCGCGCTGTTCCGCGCCGCCGCGCGCGAAGCGCGCACGGCATCGGGCTTCGACCTCGGCTTCGGCCTCGGCCCGCGCCTGAACGCCGCCGGGCGGCTGTCCGACATGTCGCTCGGCATCGAGTGCCTGATCACCGACGATATCGGCCGCGCATGGGATCTCGCGCAGCAGCTCGACGTGATGAACCGCGAACGCCGCGAAATCGAAGCCGGCATGCAGCAGCAGGCGCTCGCCGATCTCGCCGACGTCGATCCGGCCGACGCGTGCACGATCACCCTCTTCAACCCCGAGTGGCACCAAGGCGTGATCGGCATCGTCGCCGGCCGGCTCAAGGAAAAATTTCACCGCCCGTCGTTCACGTTTGCGCACGCGGACGACGAAGGCAAGCGGGTCAAGGGCTCGGGCCGCTCGATTCCGGGCTTCCACCTGCGCGACGCGCTCGACCTCGTGTCGAAACGCGAACCGGACCTGATCGTCGCGTTCGGCGGCCACGCGATGGCGGCCGGCCTCACGCTCGACACCGAGAACGTGCCGCGCTTCGCGGCCGCGTTCGAGGCCGTCGCGCGCGAATGGCTGTCCGACGACGCGCTCGCCCGCGTGATCGAAACCGACGGCGAACTCGAGGACGCGTACTTCACGCCGCAGTTCGTCGGGCTGCTCGACGAGGCCGTCTGGGGGCAAGGTTTTCCGGCCCCGCTTTTCTCGGGCGAATTCGACGTCGTGTCGCAGTCGCTCGTGAAGGAAAAGCATCTGAAGCTGCAACTGGCGCGCGGCCGGCAGCGCTTCAATGCGATCTGGTTCAACCACACGGAGCCGCTGCCGGAGAGCGCACTGGTCGCCTACCGCCTCGTCGCCGACACGTGGAACGGCGTCACGCGCGTCCAGCTGATCGTCGAACACGCGGCCGGCTGAACGCGGGCCGCCCGGCCCGCAATGCCCGCCGCTGCATGCACGCCGCGCCGGACGGGGCCGCGGCGCGCGTGCGAGCACCGTTTGCGTCACCGGGCAACCCCGCCGATCGGCTATAATTCCGCTTTTTTACGAAGCAAGAATAGCGAACGATCATGGAAGCGGAACGTCTCAACGCGATCGAAAGCTCCCTGCTCGACCTGCGCAACCGCGCGGGCGAGCTCCGGGGGTATCTTTGACTACGACGCCAAAGCTGCGCGTCTGACCGAAGTCAACAAGGAACTCGAAGACCCGAACGTCTGGAACGATTCGAAGAACGCCCAGGCGCTCGGTCGCGAGAAGAAGCTGCTCGAAGGCGTCGTCACGACGCTGACCGCGCTCGATGGCGACCTGCGCGACGCACTCGACCTGTTCGAGCTGGCTCGCGAGGAAGGCGACGAGGACACGCTCGTCGCGTCGGAAGAAGACGCTGCCAAGCTCGAGGCACGCGTGGGTGACATCGAGTTCCGCCGGATGTTCTCGAACCCGGCCGACCCGAACAACTGCTTCATCGACATCCAGGCCGGCGCCGGCGGCACCGAGGCGTGCGACTGGGCGTCGATGCTGCTGCGCCAGTACCTGCGCTACTGCGAACGCAAGGGCTTCAAGGCCGAAGTGCTCGAAGAGTCCGACGGCGACGTCGCCGGCATCAAGAACGCGACGGTCAAGGTCACGGGCGAATACGCGTACGGCTTCCTGCGCACCGAAACGGGCATTCACCGCCTGGTGCGCAAGTCGCCGTTCGACTCGTCGGGCGGCCGCCACACGTCGTTCTCGTCGGTGTTCGTCTACCCGGAAATCGACGACTCGATCGAAGTCGAGATCAACCCGGCCGACCTGCGCATCGACACGTACCGCGCGTCGGGCGCGGGCGGTCAGCACATCAACAAGACCGACTCCGCGGTGCGGATCACGCACATGCCGACCGGTATCGTCGTGCAGTGCCAGAACGACCGCTCGCAGCACCGCAACCGCGCCGAAGCGATGGCGATGCTGAAATCGCGCCTGTACGAAGTTGAAATGCGCAAGCGCCAGGCCGAACAGGACAAGCTCGAATCGAGCAAGACCGATGTGGGCTGGGGCCACCAGATCCGTTCGTACGTGCTCGACCAGAGCCGCGTGAAGGACCTGCGCACGAACGTCGAAATGAGCAACACGCGAGCCGTCCTCGACGGCGACCTCGACGACTTCATCAGCGCGAGCCTCAAACAGGGCGTGTAAGCGCCGCGGCGCGACCCTGCCGGGTCGCGCCCCCTTGCCCTTCCCGTTTGCGTTGCCGCACCCACTCCGAATTCCGACCATCATGACCGAACCGACCCAAACGCAGCCCGCCGTCACCGCGGACGAAAACCAGATCATCTCTGAGCGCCGCGAGAAGCTGCGCGCCCTGCGCGAGCAAGGCGTCGCCTACCCGAACGATTTCCGGCCCGAGCACCACGCTGCCGACCTGCAGGCGAAATTCGCCGACTCGGACAAGGCCACGCTCGAAGCGAACCCGGTCGAGGTGTCGGTCGCCGGTCGCATGATGCTCAAGCGCGTGATGGGCAAGGCAAGCTTCGCGACGGTGCAGGACGGTTCGGGCCAGATCCAGTTCTTCGTGACGCCTAACGACGTCGGCGCGGAAACCTACGACGCGTTCAAGAAGTGGGACCTCGGCGACATCGTCGCCGCGCGCGGCGTGCTGTTCCGCACAAACAAGGGCGAGCTGTCGATCCAGTGCAAGGAGCTGCGCCTGCTGTCGAAGGCGCTGCGCCCGCTGCCGGACAAGTTCCACGGCCTGTCGGACCAGGAAATGCGCTACCGCCAGCGCTACGTCGACCTGATCGTCACGCCGGAAACGCGCGACACGTTCCGCGCCCGCACCAAGACGATCGCGTCGATCCGCAAGTTCATGGACAACGCAGAGTTCATGGAAGTCGAGACGCCGATGCTGCACCCGATCCCAGGCGGCGCGGCCGCGAAGCCGTTCGTCACGCATCACAACGCGCTCGACATGCAGATGTTCCTGCGCATCGCGCCGGAGCTGTACCTGAAGCGCCTGATCGTCGGCGGCTTCGAACGCGTGTTCGAAATCAACCGCAACTTCCGGAATGAAGGCGTGTCGCCGCGTCACAACCCGGAATTCACGATGATGGAGTTCTACGCCGCGTACACCGACTACCGCTGGCTGATGGACTTCACCGAGCAGCTGATCCGCCAGGCGGCGATCGATGCGCTCGGCACCGCGACGATCCAGTACCAGGGCCGCGAGCTCGACCTCGCGAAGCCGTTCCACCGCCTGACGATCACGCAGGCGATCCAGAAGTACGCGCCGGACTACACCGACGGCCAGCTGTCGGACGACGCATTCCTGCGCACCGAGCTGAAGCGCTTCGGCGTCGACGTGTCGCAGCCGGCGTTCCTGAACGCAGGCATCGGTGCGCTGCAGCTCGCGCTGTTCGAGGAAACGGCCGAGGCGCAACTGTGGGAGCCGACCTTCATCATCGACTACCCGGTCGAGGTGTCGCCGCTCGCACGCGCATCGGATACGGTGCCGGGCATCACCGAGCGTTTCGAGCTGTTCATGACCGGCCGCGAAATCGCGAACGGCTTCTCGGAGCTGAACGATCCGGAAGACCAGGCCGCGCGCTTCAAGAAGCAGGTCGAGCAGAAGGACGCAGGCGACGAGGAAGCGATGTTCTTCGACGCCGACTACATCCGCGCGCTCGAATACGGGATGCCCCCGACCGGCGGCTGCGGGATCGGCATCGACCGTCTCGTGATGCTGCTGACCGACAGCCCGACGATCCGCGACGTGCTGCTGTTCCCCCACCTGCGCCGCGAAGACTGATCGCCGCGCCCGCGTGTGCGCCGCGCCCCGCGCGGCGCGCACGCGTCAGCTTTGTAACGACGCGTAAGTCCCGCCAGCCGGCGTTCGCCGGCTTTCAATCCTGCCCCATTTTATTCCCTCGCCGCGTCGGCCTTCTGCGGGTTTTCCCTGCCATGAGCGCGTGCACCCGGCTGCAATTCGTTACACCTTGATACGGTGCGCCGCGCGCCGGTGGATGACACTCCTGTTGCGTCACCACGCATGACCACGGGACCAGAACCAGGCGCAGGAACGCCAGGTCTGCTCGCTCCCGAGCGTGGGATCCGGTCCGGCCCGCAGTGCCGACCCGGATCGACACCGGAGAAAAAAATGGACAGCCAGAATCAGACCACGCCGCAAAAGCAACGCCTCCACCCGCTCATCGCCACCGCCGCCGGCGCCGTCATCGTCGCCAGCCTCGCCGCGACGGCAGCGATCACGGGCATCTTCCCGAAGGCCAACAGCAACAATGCACAGAACGGTCAAACCCAGGCCGCGCTGATCGCATCGCAGCCGGCCGTCGATACGGCCGCGGCCGCCAGCGCGGCGCTGGCCGCACAAGCCCAGCAGCAGGCAGCCGAGCAGGCCGCCGCGCAGCAAAAGGCTGCCGAGCAGAAGGCCGCCGTCGCGCAGGCTGAACCGAAGCCCGCGCCGCGCCCGGCCGCGCCGCATCGCCGTCATACGACGGCACCGCAGCCGCCGCAATACGCGCAGCAGCCGTCGGCGCCGGCCCAGAGCTACTGCCAGAGCTGCGGCACGATCGTCGCGATCTCGCAGACGCGCACGCCGGGCCAGAGCTCGGGGATCGGCGCCGTGGGCGGCGCTGCAGCCGGCGGCCTGCTCGGCAACCAGTTCGGTCACGGCAACGGCCGCACCGCGATGACGATCATCGGCGCGCTGGGTGGCGGCCTCGCCGGCAACCAGGTCGAAAAGCAGGTGCGCGCGGAAACCGACTATCAGGTGCAAGTGCAGATGGAGAACGGCGCGACGCGCACGTTCACGTACCACAACCCGCCGCCGTTCGGCCAGGGCCAGCGCGTGCGGATCGAGAACGGCACGCTGGTCGGCGCGTAATCGCCTGATCGCGTCGGCTCCCCCTGCCCGCATGTCGTGCGCGGGCAGGCGCCTGAAAACGAAAACGGCTCGTGAGCAATGGCTCACGAGCCGTTTTTCATTGCCGGCCGGCTGCGCCGTTGCGGCGGCCGCCAGGTTCAGTCTTCGTCGTCGAAATCCGATTCGTCGATCCAGTGGGCCTGGATCGCCTCGAGGATCTTCTCGCCGGAGTGCTTCGGATCGTCGTTGAAGCCGTCGAGCTCGAGCACCCACTGGCGCAGGTCGACGAAATTGATCCGCTGCGGGTCGATGTCCGGGTGCTTGTCCGCCAGCGCAATGGCTATTTCACGCGAATCGGTCCATTTCATCGCCTGCCTCCGGTTCCTGTCAGTGGTTTTCCTTCGCGTGGTTGATCGAGTACTTCGGAATCTCGACCACCAGGTCCGAATCTTCCTTCACGATCGCCTGGCACGACAGGCGCGACGTCGGCTCGAGGCCCCACGCCTTGTCCAGCAGATCGTCCTCGTCCTCCTCGGACGGCGTCAGATCGTTGAAGCCTTCGCGGATCACCACGTGGCACGTCGTGCACGCGCACGACTTCTCGCATGCATGCTCGATCTCAATCCCGTGTTCGAGCAGGTTGTCGCAGATACTCTTGCCGGGCGTCGCGTCGATCACTGCGCCATCCGGGCACAGTTCGACGTGAGGCAGCACCACCAGTTGAGGCATGTCCGTTCCGTCAGTCAGGGTGCGGCGCCAGGCGCCGCACGGTTCATTGTCGCGCGGGCCGTCGCCGGCCGATGCGCAGTTCTTGCGTTCAGATCTCGTCGAGCCGGCGGCCCGACAGCGCACGCTTGATGCTCTTGTCCATCCGGCGCGCCGCGAATTCGTCGGTGCCGTCGGCCAGCGCCTTGGTCGCCGCCTCGATCGCGTTCGTATCGTCGCCTTGCGCGACCGCGCGCAGCGCCGCGGCCAACGTGTCGACTTGCGTGCGTTCGTCCGCGTCGAGCAGTTCGCCGTCGGCCGCCAGCGCGGCCTGCGTCGCCTCGAGCATCCGCTCGGCCTCGACCTGCGCTTCGCGCAGCGCGCGGGCGCGCATGTCGATTTCGGCGGTCTTGAAGCTGTCTTCCAGCATCTTCGCGATGTCGTCGTCGGCAAGACCGTACGACGGCTTCACGACGACCGATGCCTCGACGCCCGACAACTGCTCGCGGGCGAACACCGACAGCAGGCCGTCCGCGTCGACCTGGTAGGTCACGCGGATGCGTGCGGCGCCGGCCGTCATCGGCGGAATGCCGCGCAGCTCGAAGCGCGCGAGCGACCGGCAGTCGGCGACGAGCTCGCGCTCGCCCTGCACGACGTGGATCGCCATCGCGGTCTGGCCGTCCTTGAAGGTCGTGAATTCCTGCGCACGCGCGATCGGAATCGTCGAGTTGCGCGGAATGATCTTCTCGACGAGGCCGCCCATCGTCTCGACACCGAGCGACAGCGGAATCACGTCGAGCAGCAGCCAGTCGTCGCCGGTGCCGCGATTGCCTGCGAGCAGGTCGGCCTGGATCGCCGCGCCGAGCGCGACGACCTGGTCCGGATCGAGGTTCACGAGCGGCGGCTGGCCGAAATATTTCGCGACCGCATCACGGATCACCGGCATGCGCGTCGCGCCGCCGACGAGCACGACGCCCTTGATGTCGGCCGGCGTGACCTGTGCATCGCGCAGCGCCTTGCGGGTCGGCGTGAGCGTGCGCTGCACGAGCGGCTCGACGAGCGACGCAAACGTGTCGTGCGAGATCGACTGCACGAGGTGCGCGCCACCCGACAGCGTGACGTCGAGCGACGCCTCCGGTGCGGACGACAGCGCTTCCTTCAGCACGCGCACACGGTCGAGCAGCAGGCGCACGTCCTCGGGCGCGAGCGTCTTCGCATCGATGCCGGCCTGCGCGAGCACGTGATCGAACAGCGCATGGTCGAAATCGTCGCCGCCGAGCGCGGAATCGCCGCCCGCGGCCAGCACTTCGAACACGCCCTTCGTCAGCTTCAGGATCGACAGGTCGAACGTGCCGCCGCCGAGGTCATACACCGCGTAGAGGCCTTCGGCCCCGTTGTCGAGACCGTAGGCAATCGCCGCGGCGGTCGGTTCGTTCAGCAGGCGCAGCACGTTGAGGCCCGCGAGGCGCGCGGCGTCCTTGGTCGCCTGGCGTTGCGCTTCGTCGAAATACGCGGGCACCGTGATCACCGCGCCCACCAGGTCGTCGCCAAGCGAATCTTCCGCGCGATAACGCAGCGTCGCGAGGATCTCGGCCGATACTTCGACCGGGCTCTTCACGCCGTCGACGGTACGGATCTGCACCATGCCCGGCGCATCGACGAATTCGTACGGTGCGTTCGCCGCGCCTTCGACCTCGGCCTTGCCGCGGCCCATGAAACGCTTGACCGACACGATCGTGTTGCGCGGATCGGTCGCGGCCTGCTCTTTCGCCTCGTGGCCGATGCGTCGGCCGCCCTTCTCGAGATAGCGGACCACCGACGGCAGCAGCACGCGACCGGCTTCGTCCGGCAGGACTTCGGGCACGCTGTTGCGCACGGCGGCGACGAGCGAGTTCGTCGTGCCGAGATCGATCCCGACGGCGAGTCGCCGCTGATGCGGCGCCGGCGCCATGCCCGGTTCGGAAATTTGCAGTAAAGCCATCTTGGTTCGTTCGGGCGCTCGGCCCGTTTGCTGCGCGTGCCGCAAGGCACGCGGTTAAGTTTCGAGGCGCTCGATCTGCGCGCCCACTTCCGACGCGACCCGTTCGATGAACATCAGCTGGCGCACGGCCTCGGCGGCAGCCTGATCGGCGCCGCTGTCGAGCAGCGTGCCGAGACGTTCCACGCGCATGCGCCGCTCTTCGCGCAACTCGGCGAGCAGCGCGTCGAGCGCGTCGACGTTGCGGGCGGCCGCGGCATCCTCGATGCCCTCGCGCCACTCCATCTGCTGCATCAGGAACGCAGGCTCCATCGCGGTGTTGTTTTCCGCACCGATATCGACGCCGCGCAGCGACAGCAGATACGACGCACGCTTCAGCGGATCGCGCAGCGTGCGGTACGCCTCGTTCGCGCGGGTCGCCCATTGCATCGCGATGCGCTTCTGGGCGTCGCCGGCCGCCGCGAAGCGATCCGGGTGCACCTGCGTCTGCACCGTCCGATAGGCGGCGTCGAGCGCCGTCTCGTCGAGCGCGAATTGCGCCGGCAGGTGAAACAGGTCGAAATGGCTGTCTTTCAGCGAGACCATCGTCGCGTTCAATTCCGTTTCGTCGCGCGGCAAACGCCGCACATTAAAAAGGCGGCCCGTGCCGCCTCTTGCCCGCATCGCGCGGAGATCCGCGTGGTCACACGCGGAACGATTCGCCGCAGCCGCACTCGTCCTTCACGTTCGGGTTGTTGAACTTGAACCCTTCGTTCAGGCCTTCTCGTGCGAAGTCGAGCTCGGTGCCGTCGATATAGGCCAGGCTCTTCGGATCGACGATCACCTTCACGCCATGGCTCTCGAATACCTGATCCTCGGGAGCCAGCTCGTCGACATACTCGAGCTTGTACGCGAGCCCCGAGCACCCGGTCGTGCGAACGCCAAGCCGCAGGCCCATACCCTTGCCGCGACGGACGAGGTATTTCTGCACGTGCTGTGCTGCTTTTTCGGTCAGTGTAATTGCCATGATGTCCTTGCCGCGGCGCGCCACCGGGGCCCGCCGCGTTCCTTCTGAAGCCGCTCGATGCCGCTCAGGCTGCTGCCTGATCGCCTTCCGTGGTGTCGTGGCGCTTCTTGTAGTCGGCCACGGCTGCCTTGATCGCGTCTTCCGCGAGGATCGAGCAGTGAATCTTCACCGGCGGCAGCGCGAGTTCTTCTGCGATCTGCGTGTTCTTGATCGACAGTGCTTCGTCGAGCGTCTTGCCCTTCACCCATTCGGTGACGAGCGAGCTCGATGCGATCGCCGAACCGCAACCGTAGGTCTTGAACTTCGCGTCTTCGATCACGCCGTCCGCGCCGACGCGGATCTGCAGCTTCATCACGTCGCCGCAGGCCGGCGCGCCGACCATGCCCGTGCCGACCGTGTCGTCGTCCTTCGCGAACGAACCGACGTTGCGCGGGTTTTCGTAGTGATCCAGAACCTTGTTGCTGTAAGACATGACTCAGACTCCTTGACTCGTTACGTCTGCGTGCGCGAATCCGCCCGCGGGTATGTTCAATCCGGCGCTCAGTGTGCGGCCCATTCGATCGTCGACAGATCGATGCCTTCCTGGTGCATTTCCCAGAGCGGCGAGAGTTCGCGCAGCTTCGCGATCTTGCTGTTCAGCAGGTTGATCACGAAGTCGACTTCCTGCTCCGTCGTGAAGCGGCCGACCGTGAAGCGGATCGAGCTGTGCGCCAGCTCGTCGTTGCGGCCGAGCGCACGCAGCACGTACGACGGCTCCAGCGACGCCGACGTGCACGCGGAGCCCGACGACACCGCGACGTCCTTGATCGCCATGATCAGCGACTCGCCTTCGACGAAGTTGAAACTGATGTTGAGGTTGTGCGGGACACGGCGCTCCATGTCGCCGTTCACGTACGTTTCCTCGATTTGCGACAGGCCGCGCAGCAGCTTGTCGCGCAGCATGCGGATGCGCTCGTTTTCCGTCGCCATTTCTTCACGTGCGATGCGGAACGCTTCGCCCATGCCGACGATCTGGTGCGTCGCCAGCGTGCCCGAACGCATGCCGCGCTCGTGGCCGCCACCGTGCATCTGCGCTTCGATGCGCACACGCGGCTTGCGGCGCACGTACAGCGCGCCGATGCCCTTCGGGCCGTAGGTCTTGTGCGCCGAGAACGACATCAGGTCGACCTTCAGCTTCGCGAGGTCGATCGCGACCTTGCCGGTCGACTGTGCGGCGTCGACATGGAACACGATGCCCTTCTCGCGGCAGATTTCACCGATCGTCTCGATGTCCTGGATCACGCCGATCTCGTTGTTCACGTGCATCACCGACACGAGGATCGTGTCCGGGCGCAGTGCGGCCTTGAACACGTCGAGGTCGATCAGGCCGTCATCCTTCACGTCGAGGTAGGTGACTTCGAAGCCGTCGCGCTCGAGCTCGCGGCAGGTGTCGAGCACGGCCTTGTGCTCGGTCTTCACCGTGATGATGTGCTTGCCCTTGCCCTTGTAGAAGTTCGCGGCGCCCTTGATCGCGAGGTTGTCCGATTCCGTTGCGCCGGACGTCCAGATGATCTCGCGCGGATCCGCGTTCACGAGCGCGGCCACGTTCTCGCGCGCTTCCTCGACCGCACGCTCCGCGTCCCAGCCATACGCGTGGCTGCGCGACGCCGGGTTGCCGAACTGCTCGCGCAGGTACGGCACCATCTTGTCGACCACGCGCGGGTCGACCGGCGTCGTCGCGCTGTAATCCATATAGATGGGCAGGTGGAGAGTGTCTTGGATCATCTGTCGCTCCGGGAATTCTGTGCAGGGACTATGTGCGTTATGGGGTATGGCGGCGCCTTCGCGCTCACGAACTCGCGATGTTGAACACCGAATTGGGGCCGAGCGGCATCGTGCGAACCGGCTCGGCCGGCGCCGCAACGGGCTCCGGCGTGCGCCGGTCGCGCAGCACCGCGGGTGCGCCCTCGCGAGCGCGCTGCTGATCGACGAGATCCTGCAGCGACACCGAATCGAGGTATTCGACCATCTTCTGGTTCAGCGTCGACCACAGCTCGTGCGTCATGCAATGGCCGTCGGGCTGCTTCGAGCCGTCGCACGTGCCTTTGCCGCCGCACTGCGTGGCGTCGAGCGGTTCATCGACCGCGATGATGATGTCGGCAACGGTGACGTCCTGCGCGCGACGCGCGAGGTTGTAGCCGCCGCCCGGGCCGCGCACGGATTCGACGATTTCATGCCTGCGCAGCTTGCCGAACAGCTGTTCGAGATACGAGAGCGAAATCCGCTGGCGCTGGCTGATGCCTGCAAGCGTCACCGGGCCCTGCTCCTGGCGCAGTGCCAAGTCAATCATCGCCGTGACGGCGAAACGGCCTTTGGTGGTGAGTCTCATGGTGTCTAGGGGACTGCAATCTTGACGATTTTGGTCAAGTATAAATATTTGACGTTTTTAGTCAAGTATCCATGTCTTTGAAAGGGTATTCGCAGACCGCTGAATTCCGTCGCGATCAGCGCTCCGTGCGGGCCCGGAGCGTCTCCAGCAGGCCCGCGCAGGCGCGCTCGACCTGATCGAGCACCTGCTCGAAGCCCTGCGTGCCGCCGAAATAGGGGTCGGCCACTTCGGTCTCGGTCGAATCCGGCGCGAATTCCATCAGCAGGCGCACCTTGTCGCGATGCTGCGGCGGACAACGGCGGCGCAACTCCGCGAGGTTCGCCTCGTCCATCGCGAGCAGCAGGTCGAAGCGCTCGAAATCCGCCGCACTCACCTGTCGCGCACGCAACGCCGACAGGTCGTATCCACGGCCGCGAGCGGCAGCCTGCGCACGCGTATCGGGCGGCTCGCCGACATGCCAGTCGCCGGTGCCGGCCGAATCGATCGCGATGCGATCCGCCAGCGCGGCCGCGTCGACCTGGTGACGCATCACGCCTTCCGCGGTGGGCGAACGGCAGATGTTGCCGAGACAGACGAAACAGATCGAAACGCGGGTCATCGCACTATCGGAAAGCCGCGGCAAGCCGCGCGGGAGAACAACACGCCATTATACAAAGGCGCCCGAAATTGCGCCGCCGCGCAAAGCGACGGCGCCCTGCATTACAGCGCCTTCGGCGCGGCGAGCACGACGTCGCCGGATGCCGCCGGCAGCGACTTCGCGGCATCGTCGACCAGCCCGAACGACACTGCACGCGCCAGCTCGGCGGATGCCTGGTGAACGGCAAGCGGGCCACGCGACGGCGCGTCGGCCATCGCATGCAGATAGGCAGCCGCGGCCAGCGGAACGACGATTGCCAGCGGCCAGTACATCGATATTGTCTTTTTCATGATGCGGACCTCCTTGACCTCGTACCCCGAAAACCAATTCCGGGGACTACAGACAGGATTCTATAGACCGCATCTATCGAGATAAATATGCAAATAGCGAACGTACTGTTATCGCCGGATGAACAATTGTCAGCCGAGGTGGCTTTGCGACGCCGCGTACAGCTCGCGGAACGTGCGTCCGGTCGGCGTCGGCATGTCGCGCGTATCCATCCAGCCGCCCATCATCGGCAGGCGCCGCAGCGTGCCGCCGTTGCCGCCCAGCCGCTCGAGGACGCGCACCGCGAGCTTGGTCGTCAGCGCGTACAGCATCGGCCGGCGCGCGACGAAACCCCATGCGGCGAGCGCCGCCCGCTCGCGCCACGGCCGCAGATGCCGCTCGACCTGCTTCTCGCGCAGCGTGCGCAACAGGTGCGACAGCGGAATCCCGGCCGGGCACACGCTGTCGCATTCCCCGCAAAGCGTCGCGGCCTGCGGCAGGTCGAGCGAGCGGTCGAGCCCGACGTAGCTCGGCGTCAGCACGGACCCCATCGGCCCCGGGTAGACCCAGCCGTACGCGTGGCCGCCGACCTTCTGGTACACCGGGCAATGGTTCATGCACGCGCCGCAGCGGATGCAGCGCAGCATCTCCTGGAATTCGCCGCCGATCAGCCCCGTACGGCCGCCGTCGACGAGCACGACGTAGTTGTGCTCGGGGCCATCCTCGTCGCCCGGCCCGCGCGGCCCGGTCAGCAGAGAAAAGTAGTTCGACGTCTTCTGCCCGGTCGCGGAGCGCGGCAGCAGGCGCATCGCGGTCGCGAGATCCTCGAGCGTCGGCAGCACCTTCTCGATGCCCGTCACCGCCACATGCACGCGCGGCATCACCGTGCACATCCCCTCGTTCCCTTCGTTCGTCACGATCGCGACCGAGCCGGTCTCGGCGATCACGAAGTTGCCGCCCGTCACGCCCATGTCGGCCGACATGAAATGCGGGCGCAGCACCTCGCGCGCCTCGCGCGTCATGTCCGGGATCTCGGTGAGCCGCTCGCGATGGTGCGTGCGCGCGAACAGGTCGGCGATCTCGTCCTTGTCCTTGTGCACGACGGGCGCAATGATGTGGCTCGGCGGCTCATTGTCGTTGATCTGCAGGATGTATTCGCCGAGATCCGTCTCGATCGACTGCACGCCCATTTCCGCCAGCACCGCGTTCAGGCGCATTTCCTCCGACACCATCGACTTGGTCTTGATGACCTTCTTCACGTCGTGACGGCGCGCGATATCGGCCACGAGCCGCGCGGCATCCTCGGTCGTTTCGGCAAACAGCACCGTCGTACCGCGCCGCGTCGCCTCGCGCTCGAACGCCTCGAGCCACACGTCGAGGTTCTCCAGCGCGCGGTTGCGGCGGTCCTTCAGTGCGGCGCGCGTGGCGGGGAAGTCGATCGCGGTCATCGCGTCGGCGCGCGCGGACACGAATTTCGTCGACAGCTTCTTCAGGTTCTGCTGCAGGCGCTGATCGGCCAGCTTCTGGCCGGCGCGCGCCTTGAAATGCATCGATTGGACTTGCATCGCGGTATCGGGGAAAAGTGAGCGGAACCGGGCGTCAGACGTCGCCCGCCAGCACCTGCGCTACGTGCAGCACGCGCGTGTCGCGGTCGCCGGTGCGGCGCAACCGCCCTTCGATGTTCAGCATGCAGCCGAGATCGCCGAGCACGACGGCGCCCGTGCCCGACGCGCGCACGTTCGCGCATTTCTCGTCCGCGATGGCCGCCGAGATGTCGCCGTACTTGACCGCGAACGTGCCGCCGAAGCCGCAGCAGTGCTCGCAGTCCTTCATCTCGGTGACCGCGATGCCGCGCTGCGCGAGCAGCGCGCGCGGCTGCGCCTTCACGCCGAGCTCGCGCAGGCCCGAGCACGAATCGTGGTAAGTGACGGGCCCCGTGAACTCGCCCGGCGCGAGCGACACCTTCGCGACGTTCGCCAGGAAATCGGTCAGTTCGTAGACTTTCTGCTGGAGCCGCGTGTAGCGCCCCATCAGCTCGGGGTCGTCGCGGAACAGGTCGCCGTAGTGCGCGCGAATCATCCCGCCGCAGGAACCCGACGGCGCGACGACGTAATCGAACTGCTCGAACTCGCGCAGCGTCTTTTCCGCGAGATCACGCGCGAGCGCACGGTCGCCCGAGTTGTAGGCCGGCTGGCCGCAGCAAGTCTGCGCGGGCGGCACGATCACCTCGTAGCCGGCGTCGCGAATCAGCTTGAGCGCCGAAAAACCGATTTCGGGGCGCATCAGATCGACCAGGCAGGTCACGAACAAACCGACTCGCATACGTGCTCCTTCGAGAAAACGGCTCTCATTATCCGCCGTTTGGCCGGCAAGACCAACGCCGGCGCTCCCGCAAGCCCCCACGGCGCGAAACGAGGATTTCCTCGAACGGCGTTCGCTTTTTTCACAATACGAGATACAATCGTTCCAACACCGCTTGACGCGTCAACCGATTTCTCCCCCGACATGAGCCAACCCACCCCGGATTCCAAAACGTCGATCCAGGTGATCGAACGCATGATGCGGTTGCTGGACGCGCTCGCCGCGCACAGTGACCCTGTCAGCCTGAAGGAGCTTGCGCAGCGGACGGAGCTGCACCCGTCGACCGCGCACCGCATCCTCAACGACATGGTGACTTGCCGTCTCGTCGATCGCTCCGATCCCGGCACGTATCGCCTCGGCATGCGCCTGCTGGAGCTCGGCAACCTCGTGAAGGCGCGCCTGTCGGTGCGCGACGCGGCACTGATGCCGATGCGCGAACTGCACCGCCTCACCGGGCAAACCGTGAACCTGTCGGTGCGCCAGGGCGACGAGATCGTCTACATCGAGCGTGCGTATTCGGAGCGCTCGGGAATGCAGGTCGTCCGCGCGATCGGCGGCCGCGCGCCGCTGCACCTCACGTCCGTCGGCAAGCTGTTCCTCGCGGCCGACGAAACGTCACGCGTGCGCGCGTATGCGACGCGCACGGGGCTGTCCGGCCATACGCAGAACAGCATCACCGACATCGCGAAGCTCGAGCGCGAGCTGACGATCGTCCGCCAGCAATCGTGCGCGCGCGACAACGAGGAGCTGGAGCTCGGCGTGCGCTGTATCGCCGCGGGCATCTACGACGACTCTGGCAAGCTCGTCGCGGGCCTGTCGTTGTCGGCACCGGCCGATCGTCTCCAGGATGCGTGGCTCGGCCAGTTGAGCCGCACGGCCCTCACCATTTCGGAATCGCTCGGCTACCGGCCGGCGCCCGCGAAGGATGCGGACGGACTGCAGCGGCAGGCGTAAGCCGCTCCCGCTCGCCCAATGAAAAAGCCCCGCGATTGCGGGGCTTTTTTTCAGCCATCGGCGCGGCGGCGAACCGCCGCGACCGTGCGATCAGGTCCCGCCGCTCGGCGTGTTGGCTGCCGTCAGGCGCTCGCCGCCGCCGGCATCGAGCCAGTTGCGCAGGCGCGCCGCATCGGCGAAGCGCGAATACTTGCCGAACGAGTCGAGCAGCACCATCACCATCGGCTTGCCGTGGATCGTCGCCTGCATCACGAGGCACTCGCCCGCTTCGTTGATGAAACCCGTTTTCTGCAGACCGATGTCCCACGAGCCATTGCCGCGGATCAGCGCGTTCGTGCTGTTGTAGACCAGGTTGCGCTTGCCCGTGTACACCTCGTAAGTGCGATCGGTCGAGAACTGACGAATCATCGGGTACTGGTACGCCGCGTTGACCATCTTCACGAGATCGCGCGCGCTCGACACGTTCGAGCTCGACAGACCCGTCGAATTCTCGAAATGCGTATCGGTCATGCCGAGCGACTTCGCCTTCGCGTTCATCGCGGCGATGAACGCCGGACGGCCGCCGGGGTAGTAACGCGACAGCGCGGCGGCCGCGCGGTTTTCCGACGCCATCAGCGCGATGTGCAGCATGTCTTCACGCGACAGCACCGAGCCGACCGACAGGCGCGAGCCCGTGCCCTTCTCGTAGTCGCGGTCTTCGTCGGTGACTTCGATCTGGTCGGTCATCGGCGTCTTCGAGTCGAGCACGACCATCGCCGTCATCAGCTTCGAGATCGACGCGATCGGCACGACGGCGTGTGAATTCTTGTCGAACAGCGGCTCGCCCGAGTTCTGGTCGACGACGTACGCGACGCTCGAACGCAGCGCGAGCGCGTCCGGCGTGTCGTGCAGACCGAAGGCCTGGCCGACGGTCGGCCGGCGCGGCTGGAACGCGACCTTGCGGACTGCCCCGTGATGGCCGCCATGCACGTTCGACGCGAACGTCACGCGCTTGCGCGACGCCTTCGCGCGCGGCGCGTCGGCGGCCGCGACCTTCGCGGATTTGTCGGAGCTGGCCTTGGCCGACTTCTTCTTCGCGGACGAAGCAGGAGCGACAGCTTTTTTCTTGGCGGCTTGTTGGGTCTTCGCAGTGGCGGCAAAGGCGTCAGCAGGCGCGACGGACGCGGTGGTCGCCAGCAAGGCGACTGCGACCGACACAGCCGTGCCGAGCGTCATGCTCTGCAACAATCTGCGCGGTGAAAACGATTCGGCTTTCATTGGGGTCTGGACAAAGCGGGCGGGAGGTTTCCGCAAGTGTAGTTAAAGCTGAAAAAAAGAGCAATATTAGGCACTTACCGATCGTCGTTAAACCGGAATGTAAGGGTCGGCCAACCTCTGACCAATGAACCCTCCCGCTCCCATCGAAAAAATCCATGGGAAGCGCTGCCCGACAGTACCCGTCTCCCGATTACACACGGTTAATTGAGATAACGTCACTTCGGAGGCGATTTAAAGCGGGGAAACTACGTATCCGGCGCTCGGGGTGCCAGGGGCGCCGGTCTCGGCCGTGGCGGCGGCACTTCGCCACGGTACGCGCATCGAAACGGCGCGTTTTCGACAGGAACAGAAGGATAACGTTCCACAGGCCTGTCAGGTTTACCTGTGCATGATCATGGTGCGCCGCGCCTGCCCCTCAGCCGTGCGCACCATCTGGGATCGCGGCATGAAACCGATTCCGAACAAGCACGATAACTCGTTGTTTTATCGATAATTTGTCGCGATTGTGCAACGCACAAAAAGTACTTGACATTGGTTTTCTCTGCCCTAAAATAAGCCTCATTGCTGCGTTGCACAAAGCACGCGCATCCGAGGTTCCCCAGCGTAGTGCCCTTTATCCTGCGATCGACGCGATCGCTTTTCAGGAGCTTGACATGTCCTTGCTGACCCCCGAGCAAATCGCCGCCGCCCAGAAAGCCAACCTCGAAAGCCTGTTCGGTCTGACGACCAAGGCATTCGAAGGCGTCGAAAAGCTGATCGAACTCAACCTGCAGGTCGTGAAGTCGACGCTGGCCGAAGGCCAGGAAAACGCACAGCGTCTGCTGTCGGTGAAGGACGCACAGGAACTGATCGCGCTGCAAGCCAGCCTGTCGCAGCCGGTTGCAGAAAAGGTGCTGTCGTACGGCCGTCACCTGTATGAAATCGCGTCGTCGACGCAAGCCGAGTTCGCGAAGGTTGCCGAAGCGCAATTCGAAGAGCAGAACAAGAAGGTCCAGGCACTCGTCGACAACGTCGCGAAGAACGCCCCGGCCGGTTCGGAAACGGCTGTCGCAGCACTGAAGTCGGCACTGAACGCTGCAAACACCACGTACGAAACGGTTCAGAAGGCCACGAAGCAAGCCGTCGAAATCGCTGAAACGAACTTCAACGCCGCTGCTGCCGTCGCAACGAAGGCTGCTACCGCCGCTGCTGCACGTCGTACGAGCAAGCCGGCCGCGTAAGCGTCCCCTGCTCCTGAAAAAGCCGCGCCCAGCGCGGCTTTTTCATTTCTGGCGCCGGAACATGCGATCGGGCGACAATCCCTGTCAGACATTGCCCTCTTTTTGTTGCGCGCTCTCTTTTCCTTCATGTACAGAACGCTCAGATCCATCACCGTCGCCACGGCCATTTCCGTCGCGGCGCTTGCGATGCCTGGCCGCGCCATGGCCGCCCCGCCCGCCACGACGTCTCAACCGGCAGAAACGCCACCGATGGAAATGTACGCGGTCGAGCTGCCCTTTGCCGGCATCGTGGATGCGGCCCGGTCATGGTTGACGAAGAATGGAATGGTTGTGATTTCCGAGGAGCACGTGATTGCTGGAGAAGACAACACCAGCCATTACCGTTACCTGATCGTCGTGACGCCGGCGAAATCGAGTCCGAACAAATCCTACCTCACGGTCGAAGTCTCGATGGGCGAGACGCCCCCGCCGCACGCCGCTGCCGCGCCACGAGACGAGTTGCACGCGTTCATCAGGCAACTCGGCGAAAAACTCGGCGTTGCTCCGCAATTCGTCAGGGCGGCAAAGTAGATCCCGCCGCTCTGCGTGTGCGCGGACCGCGCCTTCGGCAGAGGCCGCCCCGCTCTGCTCTGTTCTGCTCTGGGCTATGCAGCAATAAAAACGCCGCCGCCCGGTTGCCCGAGCGGCGGCGTTTTTCATGGCCAGCACCTGACCGGCCGAGCCGGCCGCGTCACTTCTTGCGTTGCGGCGGCAGGTCGGTACAGACGCCTTCGTACAGCTCGGCGGCCATGCCAACCGATTCGCCGAGCGTCGGGTGCGGATGGATCGTCTTGCCGATGTCTTCCGCGTCCGCGCCCATCTCGACGGCGAGGCACACTTCACTGATCAGGTCGCCCGCGTTCAGGCCGACGATGGCACCACCGATCACGCGATGGGTTTCCTCGTCGAAGATCAGCTTCGTGAAGCCTTCGTCACGGCCGTTCGCGATCGCGCGGCCCGAAGCGGCCCACGGGAACACGGCCTTGCCGTACTTGATGCCTTCGGCCTTGCACTGGTCTTCCGTCTTGCCGGCCCATGCCACTTCCGGATCGGTGTATGCCACCGACGGAATCTGCAGTGCGTCGAAGTACGCCTTCTCGCCGTGCGCGGCTTCCGCTGCGACGTGGCCTTCATGCACGGCCTTGTGCGCGAGCATCGGCTGGCCGACGATATCGCCGATCGCGAAGATGTGCGGGACGTTCGTGCGCATCTGCTTGTCGACGTCGATGAAGCCGCGATCCGTGACGGCGACGCCAGCCTTGTCGGCGCCGATCTTCTTGCCGTTCGGGCTGCGGCCCACCGCGACGAGCACGAGGTCGTAGCGCTGCGCTTCCGCCGGGGCCTTCTCGCCCTCGAACTTCACGTAGATGCCGTCTTCCTTCGCTTCCGCGCCGACCGTCTTGGTCTTCAGCATCACGTTGCCGAAGCGCTTCGCGTTGTACTTTTCCCAGACCTTCACGAGATCGCGGTCGGCGCCCATCATCAGGCCGTCCATCATTTCGACGACGTCGATCTCGGCGCCGAGCGTCGAGTACACCGTGGCCATTTCGAGGCCGATGATGCCGCCGCCGATCACGAGCATGCGCTTGGGCAGCTGGCGCAGTTCGAGTGCGCCGGTCGAATCGACGACGCGCGGGTCTTCCGGCATGAACGGCAGCTTCACGGCCTGCGAGCCCGCAGCGATGATCGCCTGCTTGAACTTCACGACCTTCTTGCCGTTTTCGCCCTGCACTTCCATGTGATACGGATCGACGAATGCGCCGACGCCCGTGACCACTTCGACCTTGCGTGCTTTCGCCATGCCGGCGAGGCCCGTCGTCAGTTTCTTGACGACGCCGCCCTTGAAGTCGCGCAGCTTGTCGAGATCGACTTCCGGCTTGCCGAACGTGATGCCGTGCGACGCGAGCGCCGCGGCTTCCTCGACGACGAGCGACGTATGCAGCAGCGCTTTCGACGGGATGCAGCCCACGTTCAGGCACACGCCGCCGAGCGTCGAGTAGCGTTCGACGAGCACCGTCTTCATGCCGAGGTCGGCGGCGCGGAACGCGGCCGAGTAGCCGCCGGGGCCGGCGCCGAGCACGAGCATGTCGCACTCGATGTCGGCTGCACCGGCGTAGCTGCCGGCTTGCGGCGCGGGCGCCGGAGCGGCTGCGGCCGGCGCCGGTGCAGCTGCTGCGGGCTTGGCTGCTTCGGGTGCTTTCGCGGGAGCGGCGGCGCCAGCCGATGCTTCGACGATGGCGATGACGGTGCCTTGCGAGACTTTCTCGCCGGCTTTGACCTTGATTTCCTTGACGGTGCCGGCGACGTCGCTGGGCACTTCCATGGAGGCTTTATCGGATTCGAGCGTGATGAGCGTTTGCTCTTTTTCGATCACGTCGCCGGGTTTGACGTTGACTTCGATGACATCGACGCCGCTGAAATCGCCGATATCCGGAACCTTGACTTCGATGAGACTCATTACTGTCCCCTTCTTGATTAGCTGCAGACAGAGGGGGAGGAACCCGCAGAAGAAACCCGCAACGACGGCCTGGCAAAAGAACGCGAACTTGGGCAGGACCACCTTTGCCGTCCGCCCAAGGACGCGCCTTTCTTTTGGTTACTTTTCTTTGGAAGACAAAGAAAAGTGACCGCCGCCCCGCGCAGGGGCGACGCTAATAGACCGTTAGCAAAACAGGTTCAACGACAGAGCGTGGATAACAAACAAAAAACCCACGCCCCCGCGAGCCACTCCCACGCTCATCAAAGAATGATGCGACGGAAATCGGCAAGCAACGCGCCGAGATACGCATTGAACCGCGCGGCTTCCGCGCCATCGATCACGCGATGGTCATACGACAGCGACAGCGGCAGCGTGAGCCGCGGCACGAACTGCTTGCCGTCCCACACCGGCTTCATCTGGCCGCGCGACAACCCGAGGATCGCCACTTCCGGCGCATTGATGATCGGCGTGAAGTTCGTGCCACCGATGCCGCCGAGCGACGAGATCGAGAAGCAGCCGCCCTGCATCTGGTCCGGCTTCAGCTTGCCGTCGCGTGCCGCCTTCGACAGCTCGGCCATTTCCTTCGCGATATCGACGAGACCCTTCTTGTCCGCATCGCGGATCACCGGCACGACCAGACCGTTCGGCGTATCCGCGGCAAAACCGATGTGGTAGTACTGCTTGAACACCAGGTTGTCGCCGTCGAGGCTTGCGTTGAACGTCGGGAATTTCTTCAGTGCAGCAACGACTGCCTTGATCACGAACGCGAGCATCGTGAACTTCACGCCCGCCTTCTCGTGTTCCTTGTTCAGTTGCACCCGCAGCGCTTCGAGCTCGGTGATGTCCGCTTCGTCGTTGTTCGTGACGTGCGGGATCATCACCCAGTTGCGATGCAGGTTCGCACCCGAGATCTTCTTGATGCGCGACAGCGGCTTCGCTTCGAACGGGCCGAACTTCGAGAAGTCGACCTTCGGCCACGGCAGCAGGTTCAGCTCGCCGCCGCCTGCCGGCGCGGCAGCCGCGGCCGGTGCTGCGCGCTGGCCGGTCATCACGCCCTTCACGAAGCTCGTGACGTCTTCCTTCGTAATACGGCCCTTCGGACCCGAACCCTGTACGCGTGCGACTTCGACGCCGAGCTCGCGCGCGAACTTGCGCACCGACGGCGATGCGTGGCTGGCGCGGTATTCGCCCGACTGCGCAGCGGCCGGAGCCGGCGCAGCAGCAGCCGGTGCCGGGGCGGCCTGCGCGGGTGCGGCGGCAGGTGCCGGCGCCGGAGCGGCAGCGGCCGGAGCCGGTGCGCTCGCCTGCGGTGCGGCAGCAGCGGCACCTGCGGCTTCGAGCAGCACGATCAGCGTGCCTTCCGACACCGAATCGCCCACCTTGACCTTGATGTCCTTGACGACACCTGCCGCCGGGCTCGGCACGTCCATCGTCGCCTTGTCCGACTCGAGCGTGACGAGCGACTGCTCCTTCTCGACCGTGTCGCCGACCTTCACGCCGATCTCGATCACCGGCACATCCTTGTAGTCGCCGATGTCGGGGACCTTCACTTCGAGCGTGCCGCCGGCTGCTGCCGGTGCGGCCGCCGGTGCTGCAGCAGCCGGTGCCGGCGCTGCCGCCGGAGCCGGAGCAGCAGCGGGCGCGGCCGAGCCGTTCGCCTGCGCCGCGGCGCCGCCTTCGAGCAGGATGATCAGCGAGCCTTCCGACACGGAATCACCCACCTTGACCTTGATTTCCTTCACGACGCCGCCGACCGGGCTCGGCACGTCCATCGTCGCCTTGTCCGACTCGAGCGTGACGAGCGACTGCTCCGGCTCGACGGTATCGCCGACCTTCACGCCGATCTCGATCACCGGCACATCCTTGTAATCGCCGATATCCGGCACCTTCACTTCGATCGCTTGACTCATCTGTTTCTGTCTCCATGGCCGCGCGCGCCCCTCGCGGAAGCGGCGCGCGGCATCACACGGCGTGTGCGTTAAACGGTCATCGGGTTGGGCTTCGACGGATCGAGGTTGTACTTGGCGATCGCTTCCGCGACCACCTTGCGCTCGATCGTGCCCTCGTCGGCCAGCGCGTTGAGCGCGGCGACGGTGACCCAGTGACGGTCGACCTCGAAGAAGTGACGCAGCTTCTCGCGGGTGTCCGAACGGCCGAAGCCGTCCGTGCCCAGCACGACGAAGCGGCGATCGATCTGGCCGCGGATCTGGTCGACCAGCGCACGGACGTAGTCGGTCGATGCGATGACCGGGCCCTGCGTGTCCTTCAGGCACTTCTGCACGTGCGACAGACGACGCTCTTCGGTCGGATGGAGCAGGTTCCAGCGTTCGACCTGGTGGCCTTCACGCGCGAGCTCGGTGAAGCTCGGCACGCTCCACAGGTCGGCGGCGACGCCCCAGTCGTTCTTCAGCAGCTCGGCGGCGGCGATCACTTCGTTGAAGATCGTACCTGCGCCCAGCAGCTGGACGCGCGGCGCCTTCTTGTCGGCATCGGCCTTCTTGAACGCGTACATGCCCTTGATGATGTCGGCCGCCACGTGCTCGCCCTGCGGAATCGCCGGGTGCTCGTAGTTCTCGTTCATCACCGTGATGTAGTAGTACACGTCTTCCTGGTCCTGCACCATGCGGCGCAGGCCGTCCTGGACGATCACGGCGAGCTCGTAGCCGAACGTCGGGTCGTAGCTCACGCAGTTCGGCACCGATGCCGCCCACAGGAGCGAGTGGCCGTCTTCGTGCTGCAGGCCTTCGCCGTTCAGCGTCGTGCGGCCCGCGGTACCGCCGAGCAGGAAGCCGCGCGAACGCATGTCGCCCGCGGCCCATGCCAGGTCGCCGATCCGCTGGAAGCCGAACATCGAATAGAAGATGTAGAACGGCACCATGATCTCGCCGTGCGTCGAGTACGACGTCGCCGCCGCGATCCAGTCGCACATGCCACCCGCTTCGTTGATGCCTTCCTGCAGGATCTGGCCGGTTTCCGATTCCTTGTAGAACATCAGCTGGTCGGAATCTTCCGGCACGTACTTCTGGCCCTGCTGGTTCCAGATGCCGATCTGGCGGAACAGGCCTTCCATGCCGAACGTACGCGATTCGTCCGGGACGATCGGCACGACGCGCTTGCCGAGCGCCTTGTCCTTCAGCAGGATGTTCAGGATCCGCACGAACGCCATCGTCGTCGAGATCTCGCGGCCTTCGCCCGTGCCCTTCAGCAGCGGCTCGAATGCGTCGAGCGCCGGCACCGGCAGCGACGTCGCCTTCTCGCGGCGGTGCGGCAGGTAGCCGCCGAGGTCCATGCGCTGCTTGCGCATGTATTCGAGTTCCTTCGAGCCTTCCTCGAACTTCAGGTACGGCACGTCGGCGATCTGCTCGTCGGTGATCGGCAGGCGGAACTGGTCACGGAACTTCTTCAGTTGCTCGACCGGCAGCTTCTTCTGCTGGTGCGTGATGTTCATCGCCTGGCCCGACTCGCCCATCCCGTAGCCCTTGATGGTCTTCGCGAGGATGACGGTCGGCGCGCCCTTCGTGTTCGTGGCTTCGTGGAAAGCCGCGTAGATCTTGTGCGGATCGTGGCCGCCGCGGTTCAGCGCCCAGATGTCGTCGTCCGACCAGTCGGCGACGAGCGCCTTCAGCTCAGGCGTGTTGAAGAAGTGCTCGCGCACGAACGCGCCGGATTCCGACTTGTACGTCTGGTACTCGCCGTCGACGACTTCCATCATGCGGCGCATCAGCGCGCCCGACTTGTCGCGTGCGAACAGCGCATCCCAGCGGCTGCCCCAGATGACCTTGATCACGTTCCAGCCGGCACCGCGGAATTCCGATTCGAGTTCCTGGATGATCTTGCCGTTGCCGCGCACCGGGCCGTCAAGACGCTGCAGGTTGCAGTTGATCACGAACACGAGGTTGTCGAGCTTCTCGCGGCTCGCCATCCCGATCGCGCCGAGCGATTCCGGTTCGTCCGTCTCGCCGTCGCCGAGGAATGCCCACACCTTGCGGCCTTCCGTCTTCGTGATGCCGCGCGCTTCCAGGTACTTCATGAAGCGGGCCTGGTAGATCGCCATGATCGGGCCGAGGCCCATCGACACGGTCGGGAACTGCCAGAAGTCCGGCATCAGCCACGGGTGCGGGTACGACGAAATGCCGTTGCCGTCGACTTCCTGGCGGAAGTTGTCGAGCTGCTCTTCCTTCAGGCGGCCGAGCAGGAACGCGCGCGAGTAGACGCCCGGCGACGAGTGGCCCTGCACGAACACGAGATCGCCGCCGTGCTGCTCGGACGCTGCGTGCCAGAAGTGGTTGTAGCCGACGTCATAGAGCGTCGCGGCCGACGCGAACGACGCGATGTGGCCGCCGACGTTCGTGTCCTTGCCTGCACGCAGCACCATCGCCAGCGCGTTCCAGCGCGTGTACGAACGGATGCGGTGCTCGATGTCCTGGTCGCCCGGGATCTTCGCCTGCGCGGCGACCGGGATCGTGTTGATGTACGGGGTATTCGCGGAAAACGGCAGGTGTTCGCCGTGCATGCGGGCGAATTCGATCTGCTTTTCGATCAGGTAGTGCGCGCGGCCAGTGCCCACGGAGGAGATTACGCCGTCGAGCGACTCGAGCCATTCGACGGTTTCTTGCGGGTCGTCGTCATGTTCGGCGGCGACATATTTCATCACTTCGTTCGGTACAGCGGACATTCTCGTCTCCTGGGTCCTGGAATGTGAGGATCGCTCTCGTGCAGACGACGCGACGCGACCGGCTGCGGGCAAGCTCCGACGGATTGTAATGAGCGTGCGCGGGCCGGCGCAACAAAATTTTCGAATCGTGAGATCTTTTCTCGCAATGCGGAATATTGCTGCGCTGCACCCATATTTCGGGGCTCTCCGGCGCGTCGCGGCTGAACAAATCCGTTTCCGTTCAACATATCCGGTATAGGTTTTCCATGTATTGCGCTGCGCTACAATCCTGCCATGTTGACCGATCGGCTTTTCGCACGCTCGGCGCGACCGTCGGGCCCGCCGGCGGAGTCGCAGCCGTCCCGTTGGCACCACGGACCGTGGTGGTCCAATTCCTATTTGCTGACGCCCCTGCTGTCGATCCTGGTGTTCCTGGTGGTGATGAGCCTCATCCTGTGGAGCCTCAATCGCCGCGAACAACAGCAGCAGGAAGACACCCTCTTCCGTAACGTCGCGTGGGCGCAGCAGCAGATCCGCCTGTCGATGACGGGCGCGCAGGAACAGCTCCAGGCGGTGTCGCGCGATCTCGCCTCCGGCCGTCTCGACCAGAACGCGTTCCAGATGGCCGTCGCGGACGTGATGCAAACGCATCCGGAAATCCTCTACCTGAACTGGTACACGTCGCCCGGCGTGCAGCGCTGGCCGACCGTCCATCCGCCGCTGCTCGGCCAGCGGCTCGCGAAGCCCGGCGACGCGCAGATGCAGGATGCCGTGCGCGGCGCGTACGACGAGGCGCGCAGCACGCGCCGCCAGGCCTATTCGCCGCTGATCTACGACGACTTCGGCAACGGCTTCATCACGCTGCAGACACCGGTGATGCGCGGCGACCGCGAGTACCTCGGCTCGATCGCCGCGGTGTTCTCGGTCGAAGGCATCCTGAAGCACGACATCCCGCAGGAGCTGTCGTCGAAGTACAAGATCTCGATCACCGACGCGAACAACCGCGAGCTGTCGTCCACGTCGACGCGCCCGCGCCTGCCGCGCGACTCGCACTACGACCTGCCGCTCGACCCGCCCGGCCAGGGGCTGACCGTGCGCGTGTACGCATTCCCGCAGCTCACGAACCTGACCAACAACACGCTCGTGTGGCTCGTCGCGGGCCTGTCGTGCTTCGTGCTGTGGAGCCTCTGGAGCCTGTGGAAGCACACGCGCCAGCGCTTCGAGGCGCAGCAGGCGCTGTACGCGGAAGCGTTCTTCCGCCGCGCGATGGAAAACTCGGTGCTGATCGGCATGCGCGTGCTCGACATGCACGGCCGCATCACGCACGTGAACCCCGCGTTCTGCCGGATGACGGGCTGGGACGAAACCGACCTCGTCGGCAAGGTCGCGCCGTTCCCGTACTGGCCGCGCGACGCGTACCCGGAAATGCAGCGCCAGCTCGACATGACGCTGCGCGGCAAGGCGCCGAGCTCGGGTTTCGAGCTGCGCGTGCGGCGCAAGAACGGCACGCTGTTCCATGCGCGCCTCTATGTCTCCCCGCTGATCGACAGCTCGGGCCGCCAGACCGGCTGGATGTCGTCGATGACCGACATCACCGAGCCGAAGCGCGCGCGCGAAGAACTCGCTGCCGCGCACGAGCGCTTCACGACCGTACTCGAAAGCCTCGACGCCGCGGTGTCGGTGCTGGCCGCCGACGAGGCCGAGCTGCTGTTCGCGAACCGCTACTACCGCCACCTGTTCGGCATTCGCCCGGACGGCCATCTCGAGCTGTCGGGCGGCGGCTTCGACCGTGCGCAGGCATCGTCCGACTCGATCGACATGGTCGACGCGTTCGCGGGCCTGCCGGCCGCCGCGCTGACGAGCAGCACGGCGGACGCGCAGGAGGTGTACGTCGAGAGCATCCAGAAGTGGTTCGAGGTGCGCCGCCAGTACATCCAGTGGGTGGACGGCCACCTCGCGCAGATGCAGATCGCGACCGACATCACGACCCGCAAGAAGGCGCAGGAACTCGCGCACCAGCAGGAAGAGAAGCTGCAGTTCACGAGCCGATTGATGACGATGGGTGAAATGGCGTCGTCGATTGCTCACGAATTGAACCAGCCGCTCGCCGCGATCAACAACTACTGCTCGGGCACGCTCGCGCTCGTGAAGAGCGGCCGCGGCACGCCGGAGACGCTGCAGCCCGCGCTGGAAAAGACCGCGCAGCAGGCGCTGCGCGCGGGGATGATCGTCAAGCGGATCCGTGAATTCGTGAAGCGCAGCGAGCCGAAGCGCCAGCCGGCGCGGGTCGCGGACATCGTCGCCGATGCGGTCGGGCTCGCCGAAATCGAGGCCAGGAAGCGCAGGATCCGGATCGTCACGGAAATCCTCGCAAGAATGCCTATTATTTATGTCGACCCCGTGCTGATCGAGCAGGTGCTCGTGAACCTGATGAAGAACGCGGCCGAGGCAATGGCCGACGTGAAGCCGGCGTCGGTGGACGGCGTGATCCGCGTCGTCGCCGATATCGAGGCGGGCTTCGTCGACATCCGCGTGATCGACCAGGGCCCGGGCGTCGACGAAGCGACCGCCGAGCGCCTGTTTGAACCGTTTTACAGCACCAAGTCCGATGGCATGGGCATGGGGCTGAATATCTGCCGTTCGATCATCGAATCGCATCGGGGGCGTCTGTGGGTGGTCAACAACGTCGAGCCGGATGGCCGCATATCCGGCGCAACGTTCCACTGCAGCCTGCCCATTGGGGAACCCGCTGATCTCGGCCAAGGGGGGCGCGAGGCATCGGCATCACATACCGTTACGGGAGAACTATGAATAGCCCTGTCACCACCACTCAGGAAACCGTCTTTGTCGTTGACGACGACGAGGCCGTACGGGACTCGCTGCGCTGGCTGCTGGAGGCGAACGGCTATCGCGTGCAATGCTTCTCGAGCGCCGAGCAGTTCCTCGATGCCTACCAGCCTGCACAGCAGGCCGGCCAGATCGCGTGCCTGATCCTCGACGTCCGCATGTCGGGCATGAGCGGCCTCGAACTGCAGGAGCGCCTGATTGCCGACAATGCCGCGCTGCCGATCATCTTCGTCACGGGTCACGGCGATGTGCCGATGGCCGTCTCGACGATGAAAAAGGGTGCGATGGACTTTATCGAGAAACCGTTCGACGAAGCCGAGCTGCGCAAGCTCGTCGAGCGGATGCTCGACAAGGCCCGAAGCGAAAGCAAGAGCGTCCAGGAACAGCGTGCCGCGAGCGAACGCCTGTCGAAGCTGACCGCGCGCGAGCAGCAGGTGCTCGAACGGATCATCGCGGGCCGCCTGAACAAGCAGATCGCCGACGATCTCGGCATCAGCATCAAGACGGTCGAAGCGCACCGCGCGAACATCATGGAAAAGCTCAACGTCAACACGGTGGCCGACCTGCTGCGCCTCGCGCTGTCGAAGAAGCAGGCCTGAGCGGGCGCCGGCCGCGGCGGCACTGCCCGCCCGGCCCGCAAGCCAGTGCTCCCAGCCGCCCCGCGCGATGCGGCCCACTCGCGCGGCGGCGGCCGTTCTCCCGGCGCGCGAGCGCCGCGGCCATGACGCTTTCCGTTGATTCGCTGTCGGACGGCAGCAGGCGACCGGTATAATTACGTGCTTTGCTGCGGCGCCTCGGGTGCCGTACGCCCGCATTCCAACTTCCCGGCAGGACCCACCACCATGACAGCCCTCCTCATCGACGGCAACGCCCTTTCGAAGACCCTGCGCGCCCAGGCCGCCGAACGCGCCGCCGCCCTGACCGCACGCGGCCACCAGCCCGGCCTCGCGGTGATCCTCGTCGGCGCCAACCCGGCGAGCGAAGTCTACGTGCGCAACAAGATCAAGGCGTGCGAGGACAACGGCTTCTTCTCGCTGAAGGAGGCGTACCCGGACACGCTGTCGGAAGCCGATCTGCTCGCGCGCATCGACGCGCTGAATCGCGATCCGAAGATCCACGGCATCCTCGTCCAGCTGCCGCTGCCCAAGCACATCGACAGCCACAAGGTGATCGAGGCGATCGCACCGGAGAAGGACGTCGACGGCTTCCACGTCGCGAACGCCGGCGCGCTGATGACCGGCAAGCCGCTGTTCCGCCCGTGCACGCCGTACGGCGTGATGAAGATGTTCGAGGCGCACGACATCCCGCTGCAGGGCGCGAACGCGGTCGTGATCGGCCGCTCGAACATCGTCGGCAAGCCGATGGCGATGATGCTGCTCGACGCCGGCGCGACCGTGACGATCTGCCACAGCAAGACGCGCGACCTCGCTGCGCACACGCGGCAGGCCGACATCGTGGTCGCCGCGGTCGGCAAGCGCAACATCCTGACCGCCGACATGGTGAAGCCGGGCGCGACGGTGATCGACGTCGGCATGAACCGCGACGACGCGGGCAAGCTGTGCGGCGACGTCGATTTCGCGGGCGTGAAGGAAGTGGCCGGCCACATCACGCCGGTGCCGGGCGGTGTCGGCCCGATGACCATCACGATGCTGCTGATCAACACGATCGAATCCGCCGAGCGCGCCGCCGACGCGGCCGCCTGAGCCTCTGCCCCGTTCAGCCGGCGTGCGGTTCCGCGCGCCGCCGGCGCTTCGCCGGCCTCGCCAGCCTCGCCGGCCGCACCGCACCGCGTCGGCCGCGCCGTCAAACGCTTCCACCCCGCATTCGACCCCGCATCAATCGCATCGTTAGAAACTAACGATTGGAAAGCGCGCGATGCGCCCCAATAATGTCGATATCGGGCGCCGCGTTGCCTTGCGCGCCTTACCCTTTTCACCCCGGTTCATCCGGCAACAGACAGGGAGTCTTAATGTCCGCCAGCGCCAACACCAACCCGCTCCTCGATTTCTCCGGCCTGCCCCGCTTCGGCGAGATCCGCCCGGAACACGTGACGCCCGCGCTCGACACGCTGCTCGATGACGCCAACCGCGCGGTCGAGACGGCAAGCGCGGCCGCGACGCCGGCAACCTGGGCAGCAGTCGTCGAGACGGTCGAGCACGCGACGGAGCCGCTCGGTCGCGCATGGGGCATCGTCGGCCACCTGAACGCGGTTGCCGATACGCCCGAACTGCGGGCCGCCTATGGCGAGAACCTGCCGCGCGTGACGGAATTCTGGTCGAGCGTCGGCCAGAACCTCGCGCTGTACGAGAAGTACAAGGCGATCGCCGCAAGCGCCGAATACGCGACGCTGTCCACGGAACGCAAGAAGATCCTCGACAACGCGCTGCGCGATTTCCGCCTGTCGGGCGCCGAGCTGCCCGAGGACCAGAAGCCGCGCTTCGCGGAACTACAGGAGCAGCAGGCGGCCCTGTCGAAGGCATTCTCCGACCACGTGCTCGACGCGACCAACGCGTACGCGTATTTCGTGCAGGACGAGGCCGACCTGGCCGGCCTGCCCGGCGACGCGATCGAGGCTGCGCGCGAAGCCGCGCAAAAGGATGGCAAGGAAGGCTGGAAATTCACGCTGCACTTCCCGTCTTACTTCCCGGTGCTGCAATACGCCGACAACCGCGCACTGCGCGAGACGCTCTACCGCGCCTATGCGACGCGCGCGTCGGAACTCGGGCCGCAGTACGGCGACGGCAAGGCCGAATGGGACAACACGGCGATCGTCGCCGATGCGCTGAAGCTGCGCCGCGAAGAGGCGTTGATGCTCGGCTTCCGCAACTTCGCCGAAGTGTCGCTCGCGCCGAAGATGGCCGAATCGCCGCAGCAGGTGATCGCGTTCCTCGAGGATCTCGCCACGCGTGCGCGCCCGCACGCCGACAAGGACTGGGACGAGCTGCGCACGTTCGCCGCGAAGGAACTCGGCCTCGCCGAACTCGCGCCGTGGGACGTCGCATTCGCGGCCGAAAAACTGCGCCAGCAGCGCTACGCGTTCTCGGAAAACGAGGTCAAGCAGTACTTCCCGGAACCGGCCGCGCTGAAGGGCCTGTTCACCGTCACCGAGACGCTGTTCGGCGTGCAGATCAAGCCGGACGACGCGCCGGTGTGGCACAAGGACGTGCGTTTCTTCCGCGTCGAGAACCGCGACGGCTCGCTCGTCGCGCAGTTCTATCTCGACCTGTATGCGCGCGAAGGCAAGCGCGGCGGCGCATGGATGGACGACGCGCGTTCGCGCGCGAAGCGCGGCAGCAGCGTGCAGACGCCGGTCGCGTATCTCACCTGCAACTTCTCGGCGCCGGTCGGCGGCAAGCCCGCGTGCTTCACGCACGACGAAGTCATCACGCTGTTCCATGAATTCGGCCACGGGCTGCACCATATGCTCACGCGCGTCGACGAACTCGGCGTGTCGGGCATCAACGGCGTCGAATGGGATGCCGTCGAGCTGCCGTCGCAGTTCATGGAAAACTTCTGCTGGGAGTGGGACGTGCTGTCGTCGATGTCGTCGCACGTCGACACGGGCGCCGCGCTGCCGCGCGAGCTGTTCGACAAGATGATCGCGGCGAAGAACTTCCAGAGCGGGCTCGGCACGCTGCGCCAGATCGTGTTCTCGATGTTCGACATGCTGCTGCACGTCGACTTCGATCCGGCGGGCGCGACCGGCGTGACCGCGTTCGCGCGCGAGATCAACGAGCGCTATCACGTGATCCCGCAAGCCGCGTTCTCACGCTGGCCGAACACGTTCAGCCACATCTTCGCGGGCGGCTACGCGGCCGGCTACTACAGCTACAAGTGGGCCGAGGTGCTGTCGGCCGATGCGTACGCGGCGTTCGAGGAAGCGGCCGCCGCAAGCGGCAGCGTGCTCGATGCGGCGACCGGCACGCGCTATCGCCGCGAAATCCTCGAGGTCGGCGGCAGCCGCCCGGCGATGGATTCGTTCAAGGCGTTCCGCGGCCGCGAGCCGCAGATCGACGCCCTGCTGCGCCACAACGGGATGGCTGCGCCCGCGCACTGAGCGCCGCCCGGCACTTCCGGCTGTTCAGGCTGC
Organism: Burkholderia contaminans; assembly: GCF_029633825.1. Lineage (NCBI taxonomy): Bacteria > Pseudomonadati > Pseudomonadota > Betaproteobacteria > Burkholderiales > Burkholderiaceae > Burkholderia > Burkholderia contaminans. The sequence goes on from NZ_CP090640.1 coordinate 3,724,622, forward strand.
ATCGACAGGCACCGCTTCTGCGGTGCCTTTTTTCATGAGGCGGGCGATTCGTCGTCGAACAGCGAGAACTGCCCGTGGCGCTCGGCGGTATCTTCGTCGATGCGCACGCCGACGCCGAGCAGCCGCACCGCCTGCGCACGCCGTTGCAGCCCTTTCGCGAGCAGCGCGACGGCCGTATCCGCATTCGTTGCATCGGCCACGCACTCGACCGTCGTGCGCTGGAAATCGGCGAAGCGGATCTTCACGTACAGCTTGCGGATCGAGCGCGCGGCGCCCGCCCGTTCGATCCGCGCGTCGAGTTGCACGACGAGGCGGCGGATTTCCTCCGCGCACTGCTCGAGTGTCGTCAGGTCGGTCACGTAGGTCGTCTCGACGCTGACCGACTTGCGTTCCTGGTCGGCCTGCACGCGCCGCTCGTCGATCCCGCGCGACAGTTCGTACAACCGCCGCCCGAACGCGCCGAATTCGCGGTGCAGGTCGATCAGCGGCCAGTCGCGCAACTGCGCGCAGGTCTGGATGCCGAGCCGGTCGAGCCGCGTGGCCGTCACCTTGCCGACACCGTGCAGCTTGCGCACCGGCAGCGCCGCGACGAACGCGTCGATCTCGTGCGGCCGCACGACGAACAGCCCGTCGGGCTTGTTCCAGTCGGACGCGATCTTCGCGATGAACTTGTTCGGCGCGACGCCGGCCGACACCGTCACACCGACCGTGTCGAACACGCGCTGGCGGATCTCCCGGGCTATCAGCGTGGCACTCCCCTGGCACCGCTCCGACCCGCTGACGTCGAGGTACGCCTCGTCGAGCGACAGCGGCTCGACGTCGGGCGTGTAGTCGCGATAGATCGCCATGATCTGCCGCGACGCCGCGCGGTACTTGTCCATCGCGGATGGCAGGATCAGCAGGTCCGGGCACTTGCGCATCGCCAGCGCCGACGACATCGCCGAATGCACGCCGTAGCGCCGCGCCTCGTAGTTGCAGGTCGCGATCACGCCGCGCTGGTCGGGCCGGCCGCCGACCGCAAGCGGCCGGTTGCGCAGCGACGGGTCGTCGCGCATCTCGACCGACGCGTAGAAGCAGTCGCAGTCGCAGTGAATGATCTTGCGCATGCGCGGCAGCGCGTCGCCCGGCGGCGGCGCGGGCGGATCGGCAGACGGAATGATGGTCGGGTTCACGGTGCCGATACTGTACAAAAACACAGTGCCGGTTTCAACTGTCGCGTGCGGCCGCGCCCGGCGGCGCCGTACCGGCCCGCTTTGCGCGGATCGTACCGGCCGGGCACGGACAGCCGCGCCTATACTCGTCTGCCACAAGACACGAAACGCCAAGGTGACGGATGAAGACGATCGGACTGATCGGCGGGATGAGCTGGGAATCGTCGGCCGAGTATTACCGGATGATCAATCGCCATTCGAAGGCGCTGCACGGCGGGCATCACAACGCGAAGAGCGTGCTGGTCACGGTCGATTTCGCGGAGATCGAAGCGCTGCAGCGCACGCACGACTGGGCCGCGCTCGGCGAACGGATGGCCGGCGCCGCGCGACAGCTCGAGGCGGCCGGCGCCGATCTCGTCGTGCTGACCACCAATACGATGCATCGCGTGTGCGATGCGATCGAAGCCGCGGTGACGCTGCCGTTCCTGCACATCGCCGATCCGACCGGCACCGCGCTGCGCGATGCGGATGTCGAGCGCGTCGCGCTGCTCGGCACGCGCTACACGATGGAGCTGCCGTTCTACGCGGAGCGGCTGCGCGGCAAGTTCGGGATGGAGGTGCTCGTGCCGGACGAAAGCGGGCGTGACGACGTGCACCGGATCATCTACGACGAGCTGTGTCACGGCATCATCTCGCCGGAATCGCGCGCGACGTACGTCGCGATCATCGAGGAACTGGCCCGGCGCGGGGCGCAGGCCGTGATCCTCGGCTGCACGGAAATCACGCTGCTGATCGGCGCGGACGATTCGCCGCTGCCGGTATTCGACACGACCGCGCTGCATGCGAAGGCGGCGGTCGAGTGGGCGGCGCGCTGATCGCTGCCGCGCAGAAAACAAAAAACCCGGCACGAGGCCGGGTTCCTGTCGACGAAGCGCGCATCGGTCACTTGCGCTGCACATCGTCTGGTGTGCTTGGTTGCGGGGGTAGGATTTGAACCTACGACCTTCGGGTTATGAGCCCGACGAGCTGCCAGACTGCTCCACCCCGCGTCAGAGAAATAAATTATAGGGTGAGGGAGTACTCACGTCAATACTTTTGTCACAATTTCTTCCCGATTCATCGAAACGGCTGCGCGCGGCGCCTCCCCTGCCCCGCACGAAGCGCGCGTTCGCGCCCCGTGCTCGCGGTAAGATGGCGGCCTTCGCATTCACCCCGCACGCACACTCCCGTTCATGAAAATCGCCACCTGGAACGTCAACTCGCTCAACGTCCGCAAGCAGCATGTGCTCGACTGGCTCGCGCAAAGCGGAACCGACGTGCTGTGCCTGCAGGAACTGAAGCTGCCGGACGAGAAATTCCCGCGCGCCGATCTCGAGGCAGTCGGCTACCGCAGCTGGTTCACCGGCCAGAAGGCCTACAACGGCGTCGCGATCCTCGTGCGCGACACGCTCGCCGTCGACGAATCGGACATCGTGCGCAACATCCCCGGTTTCGACGATCCACAGCAGCGCGTGATCGCCGCGACGGTCGACGGCATACGCATCGTGTCCGCGTATTTCCCGAACGGACAGGCGCCCGACTCCGACAAGTTCGTCTACAAGATGCAATGGCTCGACGCGCTGCAGGCATGGCTGCGCACCGAGCTGCAGCGCTACCCGAAGCTCGCGCTGCTCGGCGACTACAATATCGCGCCGGAAGACCGCGACGTGCACGACCCTGCAAAATGGGAAGGCCAGAACCTCGTGTCGCCGCAGGAGCGCGCTCACTTCGCGCAACTGATCGAGCTCGGCTTCGTCGATGCGTTCCGCCGCTTCGAACAGCCGGAGAAGACCTTCACGTGGTGGGACTACCGGATGATGGCGTTCCGCCGCAACGCGGGGCTGCGCATCGACCACGTGCTGCTGTCGCCGGCGCTGGCCGAAACCTGCACGTCGTGCGAAGTCGATCGCACGCCGCGCACGTGGGAACAGCCGTCCGACCACACGCCCGTCGTCGCGGTCGTCGGCTGATCTCCCGGACAGCCCGCGCGCGTTCAGCGTCGCGCGGGCGCCGGCCCCAGATGGGCCCACAGGAACCCGAATTCGGCCGCATCGGCCTCCGCGCGTTCCAGATCGTCGGCGCTGCCGTGGCCGCCGTCGGTGTTCTCCCAATACCAGACCCGTTCGTGACCGAGCGCCTGCATGCGCGCGGCCATCTTGCGTGCGTGCGCCGGATGCACGCGGTCGTCACGCGTCGACGTCGTCAGCAGTAGCGGGGGATACGCGACGCCTTCGCGCACGCGGTGATACGGCGAGTACGCGGCCAGCGCCGCACCTTCGTGCGGATCGTCCGGGTCGCCGTATTCGTCGAGCCATGCGGCGCCCGCGTGCAGCTTCGGATAACGCCGCATGTCGAGCAGCGGCACGCGGCAGAGCACCGCACCGAACAGCTCCGGCCGCTGCACCATGCACGCGGCGACCAGCAATCCGCCGTTGCTGCCGCCCTCGATGCCGAGCTGCGCGGCAGTCGTCACGCCGGTGGCGGCCAGATCCTCGGCCACCGCGATGAAATCGTCGAAGGAACGCTGGCGGTGTTCGCGCTGCGCATCGACGTGCCAGCGCGGCCCGAACTCGCCGCCGCCGCGGATGTGCGCGAACGCCATCACGCCGCCGCGCTCGAGCCACCCGATACCGAACGCATCGCTGTAGCCCGGCAGGTTCGGGATCGCAAAACCGCCATAGCCCGACAGCAGGCACGGCCGCGCGACACGCGTGGCGCCGTCGGCCACGTCGAGTGCATCGCGCGGCCCGATCAGCGTGTACGGCACCGTCGTGCCGTCTTGCGAGCGCGCGCTCGCGCGGCGCACGACGAGCCCGGCCGCGTCGAACTGCACCGGCGGCCGGTCGAGCAGCACGCGGCGCGACGGCGCATCGTCCGCGCGATCCGCAAGGTCGGCCAGCCAGCATTCGGGCGGATCGAGACAGGTGTCGACGTCCACGTAAATCTCGTCGTTCAGCGTCGACTCGACGGGCTCGACGTCGATCTGCGCATCGCCCGGCCCAGGCCATTCGAACGGCCGCGCGTCCCACGTCCATGTGCCGTCGTCGGCCTGGCTCGGCTGCCACAGCATCGTGCGGTTGTGCACGTCGTCGAGCCAGCTCGCGATCAGCGTCGTGCGCGTGTGCGTCCACGTGCACGCGGACGTCGACGGTTGCGGCGCGAACAGCGTCGTGAATTCGCGCGCCCCGGCCAGGAACGCCTGCTCGCGGATCGCGAGCAGCGAACCGCCCGCATGGCGCACGCCGTCGCAATCCCAGTCGAGGCGCGGCTCCAGCATGAGCCAGCCTTCCCAGAACCCGACCTCGACGTGGGTCGGCACGTCGTAGCGCGCCCACTCGCCCGCCTCCGTCAAGCGGTACGCATGTGCGTCGAAGAAATCGACGCTGCGCCACGCGACGTGACGGTTGTCGATCGGATCGAAACCCGCACCCGCACTGATGTCGTCGGGTTCGCCGCGGAAGACGACGGGCGCATCGGCAAGCGCGGTGCCACGCACCCAGCGCCGCGCTTCATACGGATAGCCGGCCGCGGTCGCATGCGCTTCGCCGCGATCCCAGCTCACGTAGACGGTATCGCGATCGATCCAGCCGACCGTGTGATGCCCCGGCTCGTCGATCGTGAAGCCGCCGTCGACGAAACGGCGCTCGACGAGATCGAATTCGCGCACGACGACCGCATCGGCGCCGCCCGGCGACAGCGACAGCAGCGCGCGATCGCCGTCCGGGTACAGGATCGCGTCCTGCTCGAACACCCACGACTCGCCCTCCTGCGCACCGAGCGCGTCGACGTCGAGCAGCGTTTCCCACGCCGGCTTTCCCGCGCGCCAGTCGTCCCAGCGCGTGCGGCGCCACAGCCCCTTCGGATGAAGATCGTCCTGCCACAGGTCGTAGGCCCAGTCGCGCCAGCGGGTCGGAATCACCGGGCGCTCGCGCGGCAGGTACGCTTTGGCGAGGCGCGCCGTCAGCGCGCGATACGCGTCGTCGTCACGCAGCGCGGCGCGCGTGCGCGCATTCTGCTCGTCGACCCACGTGCGGGCGCGCTTGCTGTCGAGCGCTTCGAGGAAACGGAACGGGTCGGCCCCGGCGGGCCAACGGAAGGAATCAGACATTGAGAATGGGCGGAATGGCAAACGGCATGCAAACCGCGATTATGTCCGATCGCGGCGTGCGCGATGCCCGCGCATGCCGCGAATCGTGCTCAGGGCTCCAGATGGAGTTCCTGGATCTTGCGCGTGATCGTGTTGCGGCCGATGCCGAGCCGCTCCGCGGCCTCGACCTTGCGGCCGCGCGTGAAGTCGAGCGCCTCGCGAATCACGGCCGCCTCGAAGCGGCGTGCGAGTTCGTCCATCACGTCGGCCGAGTTCTCGCGCAACAGCCGTGCGACTTCGGTACGCAAGCCATGCTCCCAGACCGGATAGCCCGCCGGTGCGCCGCCGTTCGGCGCGGCTGCGACGGGCGCGGACACCGCCGGCAGCGCACCGAGCGCCGGTTGCGCGAGCGCAGCCTCGCCACCGCTGCCGTGCGCATCCGTGCCGTCTCCCGTCGCGCCCACCGGCGCACCGGCCGGCACGAGGTCGGGCGGCAGGTCCTTGATCTCGACCGTCTGCGCGGGCGCCATCACGGTCAGCCAGTTCGCGAGGTTCTCGAGCTGGCGCACATTGCCGGGAAACGCCAGCGACGTGAGGTAAGCCAGCGCTTCGTCGGACACGCGCTTCGGCTCGACGCCGAGATCGCGCGCGCTCTTCTGCAGGAAGTGGCGCGTGAGCAGCGCGATGTCCTCGCTGCGCTCGCGCAGCGGCGGAAGGCGCAGCCGGATCACGTTGAGCCGGTGGTAAAGGTCCTCGCGGAACAGCCCCTGCCTCACGCGCGATTCGAGATTCTGGTGCGTCGCGGCGATCACGCGCACGTTCGCGCGCAGCGGGTTGTGGCCGCCGACCCGATAGAACTGCCCGTCCGACAGCACGCGCAACAGGCGTGTCTGCAGGTCGAACGGCATGTCGCCGATTTCGTCGAGGAACAGCGTGCCGTTCTCGGCCTGCTCGAAGCGGCCCTGCCGCGTCGTCTGCGCGCCGGTGAACGCGCCGCGCTCGTGGCCGAACAGCTCGGATTCGAGCAGGTCCTTCGGAATCGCCGCGGTGTTCAGCGCGATGAACGGCCCGTTCGCACGCGGGCTGTGACGGTGCAGCGCACGCGCGACGAGCTCCTTGCCGGTGCCCGATTCGCCGGTGATCAGCACGGTCGCGGCCGAGTGCGACAGGCGGCCGATCGCGCGGAACATGTCCTGCATCGCGGGCGCCTGGCCGAGCATCTCGGGCGCCTCGGCCACGCGCTCGTCCTGCGGCGCGCCGCCGCGCAGGCTTTCCTCCACCGCGCGGCGGATCAGCTCGACCGCCTTGTCGACGTCGAACGGCTTCGCGAGATATTCGAATGCGCCGCCCTGGAACGCCGCGACGGCGCTGTCGAGATCGGAGAACGCCGTCATGATGATGACGGGCAGGCCCGGCAGGCGCTCGTGCATCGCCTGCAGCAACTCGAGGCCCGAGCCGCCCGGCATCCGGATGTCGGATACGAGCACCTGCGGGGTCTCGTGGTCGAGCGCGGCCAGCGCGTCACGCACGTTCGCGAAACTCTTCGTCGCGAAGCTGTCCCGGGCGAGCGCCTTTTCGAGCACCCAGCGGATCGATTGGTCGTCGTCTACTATCCAGATCGGCTTCATAGGTCGGTCAGATATTGGTGAATCTGGTGAATCGCCATGCTGCCGCTCAATGGTCGAGCGGCAGCAGGATCTGAAATTCGGTACGTCCGGGCCGGCTTTCGACCTCGATCATCCCGTCGTGCTGCTGCACGAACGTCTGCGCGAGCGTGAGGCCGAGGCCGCTGCCGTCGTCGCGCCCGGACACGAGCGGGTAGAAGATCCGGTCGCGGATTTCCTCCGGAATGCCGGGCCCGTTGTCGATCACGTGCAAGTCCAGTGCCAGCCGGTACAGGCGCTTCGCGATCGTCACCTTGCGCGCAATGCGCGTGCGCAGCTCGATCTTCGCGTCGCCCTGCGCGATGCGTTCGCGCAGCGCCTGCGCGGCGTTGCGCACGATGTTGAGCAGCGCCTGGATCAGTTGCTCCTTGTCGCCGCGCAGGTCCGGCACGCTCACGTCGTAGTCGCGCTCGATCGTGAGCCCGCGCGGGAATTCCGCGAGCATCACCGCGCGCACGCGTTCGCATACTTCATGAATGTTCACGTCGCCGACGATGTGCGGGTGCCGGTGCGGCTCCAGCAACCGGTCGACGAGCGTCTGCAGGCGGTCGGACTCCTTGATGATCACCTGCGTGTATTCGCGCAACTCGCCGCGCTCGCGCTCGCCGAGCTCGAATTCGAGCAGCTGGGCTGCGCCGCGAATGCCGCCGAGCGGGTTCTTGATCTCGTGCGCGAGGTTGCGGATCAGTTGCTTGTTGACCGCGGTCAGGCCGTGGATGCGCTCCTCGCGATCGGTGCGCGACTGCCGCTCGTTCTCGAACAGCTCCACGAGCACGAAATCGGGCGCGGTCTCGAGGAAGCCGACGATCGCATGCACATGCAGCGGTTCGCGGCCGGGCCGGTCGAGCACGGTGTCGAGGTGCGTCGCGTGAAAGCGTTCCTCGCCGATCGCGGTGATCGTCGATGCCAGCTCGTTCGCATTCGGAAAGATCTCGCCCCACGGCCGCTGCGCGAGCTGCCGGCGCGAAATGTCGAGCATCGCCTCCGCGGACGGGTTCGCGAACGCGATCCGCAGCGTCTTGCGATCGAGCACGATCACGACCGTCGGCAGCGCTTCCAGCCCCGCCAGCAGGCCCGAGCGTGCGAGCCGCTCGTCGTCCGTCAGTCGCTCGGGCTGCCCCGTTTTCGCCTTGATCAGATTCTTCAGAACCATCTGCGTGCTTGTCGCGCCTCAACGGGCCAGAAAAGGAAAAATCACCGGAACAAAAAAGGGACGGCTGGACGCCGCCCCTTTCAGACTCCGCCGTTCCCGCCGCAGGCCGCGCGACGGGAACGAACCGGCATGACGGCGCTGAATCGAAGCGCCATCGCCGATTAGAGCGAGTAGTACATCTCGAACTCGATCGGGTGCGTCGTCATGCGGAACTTCGCCAGCTCCTGCTCCTTCAGCGCGAGGTACGCGTCGAGCATGCCGTCCGTGAACACGCCGCCACGGGTCAGGAACTCGCGATCCTTGTCGAGCGCTTCGATTGCCTGGTCGAGACCCGCGCAGACGGTCGGGATCTTTGCATCCTCTTCCGGCGGCAGGTCGTACAGGTTCTTGTCCGCGGCTTCGCCCGGATGGATCTTGTTCTGGATCCCGTCGAGGCCTGCCATCATCAGTGCCGAGAACAGCAGGTACGGGTTCGCCATCGGATCCGGGAAGCGCGTTTCGATACGGCGGCCCTTCGGGTTCGACACGTGCGGAATGCGGATCGATGCCGAACGGTTGCGTGCCGAGTAGGCGAGCTTGACCGGTGCTTCGAAGTGCGGGACCAGACGCTTGTACGAGTTCGTCGTCGGGTTCGTGATCGCGTTCAGCGCACGGGCGTGCTTGATGATGCCGCCGATGTAGAACAGCGCCAGTTCCGACAGGCCGGCGTAGCCGTTACCCGCGAACAGGTTCTGACCGTCCTTCCAGATCGACTGGTGAACGTGCATGCCCGAACCGTTGTCGCCGACGACCGGCTTCGGCATGAAGGTTGCCGTCTTGCCGTACGAGTGCGCGACGTTGTGGATGATGTACTTCGACCATTGCGTCCAGTCGGCGCGCTGAACCAGCGTCGAGAACTTCGTGCCGATTTCGTTCTGGCCCTGGCCCGCCACTTCGTGGTGGTGCACTTCGACCGGGATGCCGAGCTGTTCGAGCAGCAGGCACATTTCCGAGCGCATGTCCTGGAACGTGTCGACCGGTGCGACCGGGAAGTAGCCGCCCTTCGTGCCCGGACGGTGGCCCGTGTTGCCGCCTTCGAATTCCTTGCCGGCCGACCACGGTGCTTCTTCCGAGTTGATCTTCACGAAGCAGCCCGACATGTCCGTGTTCCACTGGACCGAGTCGAAAATGAAGAATTCCGGTTCCGGACCGAAGTAGGCCGTGTCGCCGATGCCCGTGCTCTTCAGGTACGCTTCCGCGCGCTTCGCGAGCGAACGCGGGTCGCGCTCGTAGCCCTTGCCGTCGGCCGGCTCGACCACGTCGCAGGTCAGCACCAGGGTCGACTCTTCATAGAACGGGTCGATGAAGGCAGCGGTCGGGTCCGGCATGAGCAGCATGTCCGACGCCTCGATGCCCTTCCAGCCGGCGATCGACGAGCCGTCGAATGCATGGCCGCTTTCGAACTTGTCTTCGTCAAACGCCGAAACCGGCACCGACACGTGCTGTTCCTTGCCGCGCGTATCCGTGAAGCGGAAATCGACAAACTTGACGTCCTCGTCCTTCACGAGCTGCATGACGTCGGCGACGGTTTTACTCATAACCTCTTCTCCTGATTGAACAATTCCGGCGGACTGGGAACCGCCTCGTTTATCGAGCTGACCGGGGTCTTGCTTTGGCGCAGCGCGCCCCGATTCGACCGAATTCTATAAAGCAGCTTCCGTGCCACCTATGCGCGAGATTGGCGCGAATCGCGCCGGCGCTCGTCGCGACGGGGCTGTGCTGCGCAATTCCGGGGCTCCGCTGCGCCCCGCCCGCCAACCCAAAGCACCGACATGGTGCAACCATCGCGGCGCGCCCTGCTCGTCGAATCATCTTGGTGCGTGCGCACCATTCTGCACTCTTTTGGTGAGCGCGTGTGGGGTGCGCATACCGTACCCCAGGCGGATATCCGTGCCGCGACGCCGCGCTAGAATGCTCGTTTGACCGATAGGAGACTCCCTGCCATGAGTACGCTCGACCAGCTTTACGCGAAGGCCGACGAACGCCGCGCACAAGCCTCGCTCAACTACGCCGGGGCACTGCTGCCGGCCGAGGCCTTCGAACTGCTGCAGCTCGATCCGTCGGCGCGCCTCGTCGACGTGCGCACCCGCGCCGAACTCGACTGGATCGGGCGCCCGCTCGTCGGCGACGGCCAGTACCTGCACCTCGAATGGACGCGCTACCCGGGCGGCGTGCCGAACGCCGAATTCGTCAACGAACTGAAGGCGGCCCTCCCGGCCGATACGCCTATCCTGTTCCTGTGCCGCAGCGCCGCGCGCTCGAAGCTCGCCGCGATCGCCTCCACGCAGGCCGGCTTCACGAAGGCCTTCGACCTGCTCGAAGGCTTCGAGGGCGCGAAGGACGCCGAAGGCCACCGCAAGACGGTCGAAGGCTGGTGCTTCCGGAAACTGCCGTGGATCGGCGCCTGACGGCACGCCGCTCCCGCCGGTGACGAAACCCCATCGTCGAGCCGGGCGATGACATGCCGATGACGGGCCGCGTTGCGCGGCCCGTGGTTTTTGCGTGACTGATCGAGGAGCCGCTCAGGCGCGCGGCGTGTCGGGTTCGACGACGTCGCCGCCGAGCAGGTGCACACCTTCGCGCAGCTTCACGTACGCGGCCGCGACCGCTTCCGGTTCGCCCTTCACACCAAGGTCGATGTGACGGCGCGCGTAGATCCCGCCGCGCTCCGCATCGCCGACGCTCGGCAGGCTGAACACGCGCACGCCCGGGAAATCGCGCTCGATGCGTTCCATCAGCGGCGTGAGCGTCGATTCCGGCAGTTCGAACACGTACAGCGAGCGCTCCGCGTGCGGCGTCGCGTGATGCAGGTGCGCGTACTTCGTGTCGAGCACCCATTCGATCATCGGCCACGCCATCACCGGGAAGCCCGGCACGAAGTGCAGGTCGCCGACCGAGAAGCCGGGAATCCGGTTGTAGCCGTTCGGAATGATCGTCGCGCCCACCGGGAACACGCCCATGTTGAAGCGGTGCTGGTTCTCCGGCGACTCGAAATCGACCGGCGTGGCCGGATCGGCGTGCGTTTCGCGGATCCGCTCGGAAATCAGCACCTTCGCTTCCGGATGCAGCTCGAGCGGCACGCCGAGCGCGGCGGCCGCGCACTGGCGCGTGTGGTCGTCCGGCGTCGCGCCGATCCCGCCCGTCGAGAACACGATGTCGCCCGACGCGATCGCGCGTGCGAGGGTCGCCGTGATGCGCGCCGGATCGTCGCCGACGTATTCGGCCCAGTCGAGCGCGAGGCCGCGCGCGCCGAGCAGCTCGATGACTTTCGCCAGATGCTTGTCCTGCCGGCGGCCCGAAAGGATTTCGTCGCCGATGATGATGATGCCGATGCTCATGCCTGCCCCATGTCGATTGCGGTGGCGCGCGAACTCGCGCGCAGGTCCTCCAGCGCGCGCAGGCAGTAATGCCCGAACCACAGCGCCGAGAAGACGAGGATGAAAGCGTATACCCAGATCATGGCCGCCGCGACGAACGGGAACAGCACCATCATCCAGACCGACGATACCCACACGAAGGTCGGCACGGTGCCGAGCAGCCCGGTCGCGACGCCGATGCCGATCAGCGGCCAGCGGTGCCGCCGCACGAGCGCCCGGCGCTCGTCGCGGCTCGCGTGCAGCGCGAGCGCGTCGTAGGTCATCACGCGGTAGGTGAGCCAGCCCCAGATCACCGGCGGCAGCAGCGCGAAGAACGGCGGAATCAGCCACAGCGGGATCGTGACGACCAGCACGACGACGCCGGCCAGCGCCGCCCCCAGCGAATTGAACACGCTGCCGAAGAAGGTGCCGCCCCGCTTCGGCTCGAGCGCCGCGAACTGGCGGTTCGCGAGGTGCTTGATCACGACCGGCATCGAAATCGTCGCGATCAGCAGCAGCACGGTCAGCACGATCAGCGGAATCGCGAGCGACACGACCACGAACGGCGCGACGACCGCATGCAGCTGCGACATGCCGATCGCGTCGAACGCGCGGTACAGCATGGCCGTCAGCACGAAGCCGTCGAGCGCGCCGCGTGCGAGGTCCAGCAGCGACTGCCACGAGAACCACAGCACGACGCCCCACAGGACGGCCGAGACGAGAAACGGCATCAGGGTGAGCCACAGCATGCGCGGATGCAGTGCACTCGCCAATGCGCGGACGAAGGAACGCAGCAAGTCGTTCATGCGAGCCTGTATCGACGGAGAAAAACGGGGAAAGGATAAACCACGCGGCCCGCATGCGCCAAAGCACATGCGGGCCGCGTGGGAGAGCCGCTCAAGACGGGAATGGCCGGATCAGGCCGATGCAGCGCCGCGCTTGGCGGGGAACAGGCGCCGGAAGATCCGCACGAACGCGAGGCCGTGCTGCGCCCAGAAACCGTCGCCGTAGGACACGCCCTCGACCTGGTCGCGGATGCCGGTCGGCTCGACCGTGCGGTTCCACGACGCGGTGCCGAACATCATGTCCCACCACGGGAACAGCACGCCGAAGTTGCAGCCGTACTTCGTGCCTTCGTGGCCGTAGCCGACCGCGTGGTGGCGGCGGTGGAAGATCGGGCTCACGAACAGGCGCTCGCCGAGCCAGCCGAACGACAGCCGCGCATTCGTGTGCTGAATGCTCTGCATGAAGTTCGTGAACGCGGTCAGCACGACGAACTGCGACGGCGTCACGCCGATCACGAGCGCGATCGCCGCGAAGAAGCACGACTGGATCACGTCGTCGAGCACGTGGTTGCGGTCATCGCACCACAGCGACATCTGGCGCTGGCTGTGATGCACCGCGTGCAGTTCCCACCAGACGCCGAACTTGTGCTGCCAGCGGTGATACCAGTAGCCGGCGAAGTCGAGCACGACGAGATAGATCGCGAACGTGACGATCGGTTTCGAGGTCACGCCCGGCCACAGGTAGTCGAGGTTGAGGTTCGCGACGCCGTGCAGGCGCAGCCACGCCTGGAAGTTGTCGAACAGCGGCTGCAGCGCGAAGAAGAAGAACAGAGAGTAGATGCCGAGCTTCGCGATCGCCGTGTAGATCACGTCGACCCGCACGGCCCGGCGGTTCGTCCAGCGCTCGACGGGCAGCAGCGCCTCGAGCGGGCGCAGCAGCACGAACATCAGCACCATCTGCAGCGCCCCGACAATCACCCAGTACAGCGCGTCGTAGGTGTCCTCGTCATAGTCCATCAGGTTGAACTTGAAGAGGAGCGGCTGCACGACGTCGACGTACAGCCAGGTCTGGATGTCCGATACGAATGCATCGATCAGGTGCAGCATCGTTCTCCCCCGCCCGTCACGCGCCGTTCGCGGCGCGCCACGGCGCGCGGTCGTAGAAATAGATGCCGTGCGGCGAGCGGCCGACGGCGATCGTCTGCACCAGCTTGCGCGACGCCAGGTCGATGATCCCGACCTTCTTCGCGAAGCGGAACGTCACCCACAGCGACTTCTTGTCGGCGGACAGCTCCATGTCGTCCGGGCCCGGCAGCAGGCCGGTGATGTCGCCGACGTTGGTGAGCGTGTTCTCGTCGATGATGCTGATCGTGTTCGCGACCCGGTTCGTGACCGCGACATGCGTGCCATCGGCGAGCGAGCGGAAGTTGTGCGCGCCCTTGCCGGTGTAGATCTGCTTGACGACCTTCTGGTTGCGCCAGTCGACCACCGCGACGTAATCCGCGCCGGTCATCCCGACGAGCAGGTACTTGTCGTCCGGCGTGAGCCACAGGCCGGCCGGCACCTTGCCGACCTTCATCTTCCACTTGACCGTCTGCGTCGGCAGGTCGATCGCCGCGATCTCGCCGGAAACCTGCAGCGACACGAGCAGCGTCTTGCTGTCCTTCGTGAACGCGAGGTGGCTCGGCATCACCTCGAGCGGCACGCGCTTCACGAGCTTCAGGTCGCGGCCGTCGTAGCCGTAGATGTCGACGCGGTCGAGGCGCAGGCCGGCCGCCGCGAACCATTTACGGTCGGGCGAGAAGCCGAGCTGGTAAGGATCGTCGATCCCTTCGACGGTGCGCTGCAGCTTGCCCGTCTTCGGATCGAGGAACATCAGGCTGTTCGAGACCGAATTTGCAACGATCAGCGACGAATTGTCGGGCGTCGCCATCAGGTGGTGCGGTTCCTTGCCGGTCGGCATCGTGGCGACGACCTGGCGGGTCTGCTGGTCGATCAGGGACAGCGTCGCTTCAGCCGAATTGAGGATGATCACGTTATTCGCGTGGGCGGCGGGCGCCAGCACGGCGGCGGCCAGCGCGAGCGTGCGGCCGAGGGAAAGGAAAGTGCGCATGAAGACTCACGTCGTGGAACAACCGTCATTGTAAAACGTTCAACCGGCCCGGCCGGTTGACCGAAGCCGGCTTTGCGCCACTTCGACGCTTGCCGCGGCGGCCCTGACGGCCGGCGCGGCAAGCGCCGCGCGGCCGGCCGGGGCCGGCCGCCGGTGCGGGCCCGGGAAACCGATGTTGCGCTAGCGCTGCATCGACTCCCAGACCTTGTGCAGACGCTTGACAGAGACAGGCATCGGCGTACGCAGTTCCTGCGCGAACAGCGAAATCCGCAGTTCCTCGAGCAGCCAGCGGAATTCCGCGAGCCGCGCGTCGGCGACGCCGCCGCGCTGCGACACCGCGCGCTGGTACTGCTGCGCGAGCGGCAGCAGGTCGGCCGACTGCTTCGCGTCGCGCGCCGGGTCGGCCTTCAGCTTGTCGATCCGCAGCGCGATGCCCTTCAGGTAGCGCGGGAAGTGCGCCAGTTGCGCGTACGGCGTATCGATCACGAAGCGCTTGCCGACCAGCGCGGCGAGCTGCTGCTGCAGGTCCGCATGCGCCTGCGCGAACGGCTTCGCCTGCGTGAGCTTCTTCACGAGCCCCGCGTATTCGGCCAGGATCTGCCCGACCAGCCGCGCGATTTCCTGCGCGAGCAGGTTCAGGCGGCTCCGGCCCTCGTCGCGGCGTGCGTGGAAGCTCGCGTCGTCGTCCGGCAGCGGGTCCTGCAGGCATGCGCGGTCGAGCGCCGTGTCGATCAGCTGGTCGCGCAGCTCGTCCTGCGTGCCGAGCGACATGTACTGCATCGCCATCTCGCGCAGGCCCGGCAGGTTCTTCTCGAGGAACTTGATCGGCTCCTTCAGCTGCAGCGCGAACAGCCGCCGCAGGCCGGCCCGGTGGATGCGCGCGGCCTCCTCCGGCGAATCGAACACCTCGACGTCGCAATGCGTGCCGCGATCGACGAGCGCCGGGTAGCCGTACAGCGTCTGGCCGCGCCGGCGGATCTCCAGCAGCTCGGGCAGCTTGCCGAAATTCCACGTCGTGAGGTTCTCGTACAGCGCGGTCGCACCGGCTTCCGCCGGCGTGGCCGTCTGCGGCGCCGCGCCCTTGCCGCCCTTCGCGTTGCGGCCGGGCGCGCCGGTCGTCGCGGCCGTGGCCGGCGCCTGGCCGATCGGCTCGCCGCCATCGGCATCGCCGCCGGCCGCGATCGTCGACGCCGCCGCGATCTTCTGGAACTGCTGCTGCGCCTGCGCGCCCAGCTCCTGGCGAAGCTGCGCGAGATTGCGCCCCATCGCGAGCTGGCGGCCGTGCTCGTCGATCACCTTGAAGTTCATGAACAGGTGCGCGGGCAGCGTTTCCAGCTTGAAGTCGGCCGTTTTCATCGCGATTTGCGTTTCACCGCGCACGTCGGCGATCAGCGCCTCGACGAGCCCGCCCGCGCCGAAGCGCTCGCGGCCCATCCGCTCGACGAAGCCGGCCGCGTACTCGGGCAGCGGCACGCAATGCCGGCGCAGCTTCTGCGGCAGCGACTTCAGCAGCAACTGCACCTTTTCCTTGAGCATCCCCGGCACCAGCCACTCGCAGCGGCGCGCGTCGACCTGGTTCAGCGCATACAGCGGCACCGCGAGCGTCACGCCGTCGCGCGGCGTGCCGGGCTCGAAGTGATACGTGAGCGCCATCTCGACGCCGGCCATCGTCGCGCGCTTCGGGAACAGCTCGGTCGTCACGCCGGCCGCCTCGTGGCGCATCAGGTCGTCGCGCGACAGGTACAGCAGCCGCAGCTTGTCCTCGGGCTGGCCGCTCTTCTTCACCTCGTCGCGATACCAGCGCTCGAACGCGGCGCCCGTGTGAATCCCTTCCGGAATCGCCTGGTCGTAGT
This sequence comes from Burkholderia contaminans, assembly GCF_029633825.1. Taxonomy (NCBI): domain Bacteria; kingdom Pseudomonadati; phylum Pseudomonadota; class Betaproteobacteria; order Burkholderiales; family Burkholderiaceae; genus Burkholderia; species Burkholderia contaminans. The sequence goes on from NZ_CP090640.1 coordinate 3,740,862, forward strand.
ACGCGTAGATCAGTTCGTCGTCGACCAGCACGTCCTGCCGGCGCGACTTGTGTTCGAGCTGCTCGATGTCGGCGAGCAGCTTGCGGTTGTGCGCGAAGAACGCGAGCTTCGTGTCGAACTCGCCCTCGACCAGCGCACCGCGGATGAACAGCTCGCGTGCGCGCGACGGATCCTGCTTGCCGAATGCGACGCGCCGGCGATGGTAGATCGGCAGCCCGTACAGCGTCGCACGCTCGTACGCGCTGACCTGCGCCGGGCGCTTTTCCCAGTGGGGCTCCGACAGCGATTTCTTCAGCAAATGCGCGCCGATCTTCTCGACCCATTCGGGCTCGATCTTCGCGAGGCAGCGCGCGTACAGCCGGCTCGTCTCGACGAGCTCGGCCGCCATCACCCAGCGGCCGGCCTTCTTCGCGAGCACGGAGCCCGGCCACAGGTAGAACTTGATCCCGCGCGCGCCGAGATAATGCGGATCGTCGTCGGCCTTCAGGCCGAGGTTGCCGAGCAGGCCCGTCAACAGGGCCAGATGGATCTGCTCGTAAGTCGCCTCGACTTCGTTCAGGCGCCAGCCGTGCTCGCGCACGACGGTCAGCAGTTGCGAGTGGACATCGCGCCATTCGCGCAGCCGCAGGTGCGACAGGAAATTCTGCCGGCACGCGTCGATCAGTTGCCGGTTCGACTTCTTGTGCGCGACGGCCTCTTCGAACCACGCCCAGATCTTCAGCCACTGCAGGAATTCGGAACGCTCGTCGGCGAACCGGCGGTGCGCCTGGTCGGCCTGCTCCTGCGCTTCGATCGGACGGTCGCGCGGATCCTGCACGGACAGCGCGCTCGCGATGATCAGCACCTCGCGCAGCGACTGCTGGTCGCGCGCGGCAAGAATCATCCGGCCGACGCGCGGGTCGAGCGGCAGCCGCGCGAGTTCGCGGCCGAGCGGCGTCAGCGCGTTGTCGTCGTCGACCGCGCCGAGTTCATTGAGCAACTGGTAGCCGTCCGCGATCGCGCGACCGGGCGGCGGCTCGAGGAACGGGAACGATTCGATCGCGGTGAGATGCAGCGACTTCATCCGCAGGATCACCGACGCGAGCGACGAGCGCAGGATTTCCGGGTCGGTGAAGCGTGCGCGCGCCTGGTAGTCGCTTTCCTCGTACAAGCGGATGCACACGCCGTCGGCCACCCGGCCGCAACGGCCCGCGCGCTGGTTCGCGGCCGCCTGCGAGATCGACTCGACCTGCAGCTGCTCGACCTTGTTCCGGTACGAATAGCGCTTCACGCGCGCGAGGCCGGTGTCGACGACGTAGCGGATGCCCGGCACCGTCAGCGAGGTTTCGGCCACGTTGGTCGCGAGCACGATCCGGCGCGCGTTCGACGCCTTGAACACCTTGTCCTGGTCGGCCGCCGAGAGCCGCGCGAACAGCGGCAGGATCTCGGTGTGCGGCGGATGGTGCTTGCGCAGCGCCTCGGCCGCTTCACGGATCTCGCGCTCGCCGGGCAGGAACACCAGCACGTCGCCGGGGCCTTCGCGGCACAGCTCGTCGACCGCGTCGACGATCGCGTCCATCAGGTCGCGCTCGGCTTCGCGCGCGGTCTTCACGCGGTCGCGGCCGGCCGTGCCTTCGGCGTGCTTGACGGCCGGGCGATCCTCGGCCACCGGCCGGTAGCGCATCTCGACCGGATACAGCCGCCCGCTCACCTCGATCACGGGCGCGGGACGCTCGTCGGTGCCGAAATGGCGCGCGAAGCGATCGGCGTCGATCGTCGCGGACGTGACGATCAGCTTCAGGTCCGGCCGCCTCGGCAGGATTTCCTTCAGGTAGCCGAGCAGGAAGTCGATGTTCAGGCTGCGCTCGTGCGCCTCGTCGATGATCAGCGTGTCGTACGCCTTCAGCAACGGATCGGTCTGCGTCTCGGCGAGCAGGATCCCGTCCGTCATCAGCTTCACGGACGCGCCCGGCGCGAGATTGTCGGTAAAGCGCACCTTGTAGCCGACCACTTCGCCGAACGGCGTGCCGAGTTCCTCGGCGATCCGGCGGCCGGTGGACGACGCAGCGAGGCGGCGCGGCTGCGTATGGCCGATCAGGCCCGTGCCGCCGGCGCCGAGGCCGCGGCCGAGATCGAGACAGATCTTGGGCAGCTGCGTGGTCTTGCCCGAGCCGGTTTCGCCGCAGACGATGACAACCTGATGACCGGCGATCGCGCGCGCGATTTCGTCGCGCTTGCCCGACACGGGCAGGCTTTCGGGGTACGTGATCGGCGGGACCGGGTTCGGCGCGACGACGGCGCGCGGCGGACGCTCGCGGCGCGGCGCGCGCTCGCCCGTTGCAACGGATGCATCCTTCGCGGCCGGCTGGCGCGCGTCGCCGCGCGATTCGTCGCCGCGCGGCCCGCGCGGCGCGTGTGCAGGCTTGTCCGCCTGCCGTTCCTGCTGCCGGCGCGGCGGCTGGCCCTGCTGCTGGCGTGCATCGGCCGCACCATCCGGGTGCCGGGCCGACGGCGCTTTGGCCCGCGTCGGCGCGGGACTTTTAGGTACATTCGACATGGGGGCGCATTATAATCCCGCCCATGAATTCCCAAACCGACCTCCCTCCCGCCCAGACCGGCGCCACGACGCCGCCGGCCGCCGACGACTCGGCCGCCAGTCACGCGCAGTTCGTCGACTGGATGCGCTCCGTCGCGCCCTATATCCACAAGTTCCGCAACAGCACGTTCGTCGTGGGGTTCGGCGGCGAGGTGGTGCAGCAGGGGCTGCTGAATGCGCTCGTGTCCGACATCGCGCTGCTGCAGGCGATGGGTATCCAGATCGTGCTGGTGCACGGCTCGCGCCCGCAGGTCGAGGAGCAGCTGAGCCTGCACGGTGTCGAATCCGAGTTTTCGCACGGGCTGCGCATCACGGACGCGCGCGCGCTCGAATCCGCGAAGGAAGCGGCCGGTGAAGTGCGCCTCGACATCGAGGCCGCGATCAGCCAGGGTCTGCCGAACTCGCCGATGGCGCACGCGCACATCAGCGTCGTGTCGGGCAACTTCGTGACCGCGCGGCCGGTGGGGATTCTCGACGGGGTCGATTTCGCGCACACGGGCATCGTGCGCAAGATCGACGCCGAATCGATCCGTCATTCGCTCGCGAGCCGCAAGCTCGTGCTGCTGTCGCCGCTCGGCTTCTCGCCGACCGGCGAAGCGTTCAACCTGTCGATGGAAGATGTGGCGTCGGCCGCCGCGATCGCGCTGCGCGCCGACAAGATCATCTTCCTGACCGAAGCGCCGGGCATCGTCGACGACGAAGGCGAGCTGGTCCGCGAAATGTCGCTCGACGCGGCCGCCGAGTTGCTCGATTCCGGCAACGTCCAGGGTGACGACGCGTTCTTCCTGAAGCACTCGATCCGCGCGTGCCGCGGCGGCGTGACCCGGGCCCACCTGATTCCGCAATCGCTCGACGGCAGCATGCTGCTCGAACTGTTCCTGCACGACGGCGTCGGCACGATGATCTCGTACGAGAACCTCGAAAGCCTGCGCGAAGCGACGCCGGACGACGTCGGCGGCATCCTGTCGCTGATCGAGCCGCTCGAGTCGGACGGCACGCTGGTGCGGCGCGGCCGCCACCAGATCGAACGCGACATCGACCACTTCTCGGTGATCGAGCACGATGGCGTGCTGTTCGGCTGCGCGGCGCTGTATCCGTACCAGCAGGAGAAGATCGGCGAGATGGCGTGCCTGACGGTCGCGCCGGAAGCGCAGGGCTCGGGCGACGGCGAACGCCTGCTCAAGCGTATCGAGCAGCGCGCCCGCGCGCGCGGCCTCACACATATCTTCGTGCTCACGACGCGCACCGAGCACTGGTTCCTCAAGCGCGGCTTCGTCAAGGTCAGCGTCGACGACCTGCCGGAAGACCGCCGCAAACTCTATAACTGGCAGCGCAAGTCGCTCGTGCTGATGAAACAGCTCTGAGCGCAGGCACGACTGCCCTCCCCCAGTCCGATTACAGGAGAAGTACACGATGGCTCGAATGATCCAATGCGCGAAGCTCGGCAAGGAAGCCGAAGGCCTCGATTTCCCGCCGCTGCCGGGCGAACTCGGCAAGCGCATTTACGAGAGCGTCTCGAAGGAAGCGTGGCAAGGCTGGCTCAAGCAGCAGACGATGCTGATCAACGAAAACCGCCTGAACATGGCCGACCCGCGCGCGCGCCAGTACCTGATGAAGCAGACGGAGAAGTACTTCTTCGGCGACGGCGCGGATCAGGCGTCCGGCTACGTGCCGCCGACGGAAGGCTGATGACGCGATCGCGCGCGGCCGGCGCAAGTTGCCGGCCACGCGCTGCGGAGAAAGCGGCACCGTGTTTCGCACGGTGCCGTTTTCTTTTTGGGCGCGCGCGTTCGGTGCGTTCCGGCGTCCCGTCGTTGCGGCGTTGCGCGCGGCTCAGCCAGCCGGCTTCAACGCACCGCCCTCGCCCGGCTGCCCGTTCCCGCCGGCCGCGGCTTCCGCACTGCCGCCTTCGGTGCCCCATTCGGCCGCGTCGCTACGCTCGGCCGTCGACAGTTCGTCCGCGCGATACCCGGTGCGATTGAGCAGCGCCAGCATGCAGACGAGCGATACGAGCGCGTAAAGCCCAGATGCGACCGCGACGCCGACGATGCTGCCGGTCGAATTGAGGATCGCCTGCGCGAGCACGGGCGTGCCGCCGCCGACGACGAGCGCGCTCAGTTGATACGCGAGCGACAGGCCCGTGTAGCGGATGTTCGCCGGGAACACGCGCGCGAGCACGCCGCCGACCGCGCCATAGAACATCGCCGACGGAATCGTCGAGATGCACATGCCCGCGACGGCCACCCAGTACGACCGCGTCGCGAGCGCATGGAACATCACGGGCATCAGCACGATTTCCGGAATCAGGATCCAGCACATCGCGCGACGCATGTCGACCTTCGACACGAACCACGCGCCGACCGGCTGCATCAGGAACTGCACGACGAGCGAGATCGACAGGATGCCGAGGAACGTGCCCTGCGCGTAGCCGAGCGCCTTCGTCGCCCACGACAGCGCGAACGTGCTGCGGAAGTACGTGACGTTGATCACCGGCAGCGTGCCGGCCGCGAGCAGCACGACGACCCAGTGATCGCGCACGACGTCGCGCAGCGGCAGCTTCACGGTGCGCTTGCGCGCGAGCACGCGCTGCATGTCGGCCGACTCCTCGAGCTTCAGCCGGATCACCATGCCGATGATCACGAGCACGGCCGACAGCAGGAACGGAATGCGCCAGCCCCACATCAGGAACGACGGGGTGGGCAGCGCGCTCAGCGCGAAGAACGCGGCAGTCGCGAGCAGGTTGCCGGTGGGCGAGCCCTGCTGCGCGAACGCCGCATACAGGATGCTGCGATGCTTCGGCGCGTTCTCGCTCGCGATCAGCACCGCGCCGCCCCACTCGCCGCCGACCGCGATGCCCTGCAGCACGCGCAGCACGACGAGGCCGGCCGGTGCCCAGACGCCGATCTGCGCATAGCCGGGCAACAGGCCGATGCCGGTCGTGGCCAGCCCCATCATCACCAGCGTGATAACGAGCGCCGTCTTGCGGCCGACACGGTCGCCGAGATGCCCGAACGCGATGCCGCCGAGCGGGCGCGCGGCGAAGCCGGCCCAGAACGTGACGAACGCCAGCAGCGTCGCGACGCCGGGATCCATCGTGCTCGAAAAGAACACCTTGCCGAACACGAGCGCCGCGGCCGTGCCGTAGATGTAGAAGTCGTACCACTCGATCGTAGTACCGACGAACGCCGCGAAGGCGGCGCGGCCGGGCCGCGGTTGCGGTGCGGCGGTCGGGGATTGCGGACGGCTCATCGATGTCTCCATTTTTCGTGATCGGCGGCGCGACTGTCGCGCGCCTTGCCGGTTGGCCGGCCTTGCGCCGCCGGCTGGCGGGTTGGGCCTACGTTGCGTTGCCTTGCATCGGGTTGGGCCAGCAGCGCAAGCTCGCCTGCCGGGCGGCTCGAACGGTCACGTCGCCTCCGGTTCGGCTTTCAGCACGCCGGCATCGAGCAGTTGCTGCTGGAGCGCGGGATCGACGCCGAGGCGCTCGAGCACCGCGCGCGTGTCGCCGCCGAGTGCGGGCGGCGGCGAACGATAGGTGGCCGGCGTGCGCGACAGCTTCACCGGCGACGCCGTGCCACGATACGCGCCGATCTCGACGAACAGGTTGCGGTGCAGCGCATGCGGATCGTGCGCGACGTCGGCCACCGTGCGCACCGGCCCGCACGGCACGCCGGCCGCCATCAGGTCGCGTGCGAGCGGCTCGCAGGCATGCGCGGCGAGCCGCGCTTCCAGTTCGGCCTTCAGCTCCGGCCGGTGCGCGCAGCGGCTGCGGTTGTCGACGAAGCGCGGATCGCTTGCGAGCGCCGGCACGCCGAGATACGCGACGAGCCGCGCGAACTGCCGGTCGTTGCCGACCGCGAGGAAGATCGGCACGCTCGCCGTGCGGTAGCTGTCGTACGGCGCGATGTTCGGATGCGCGTTGCCGCTGCGCGCCGGTACGCGCCCGGAGCCGAAGAAGTTCGGCAGGTGCGGATGCAGCAGCGACACGCCGCAGTCGTACAGCGCAATGTCGATCGACTGCCCTTGCCCGCTCCGCTCCCGCTCCGCGAGCGCCAGCAGGATGCCCGCGAGCGCATTGAGGCCCGTGACCATGTCGACGATCGGCAAGCCGATGCGCGTCGCATCGCCGTCGCGCTCGCCGTTCACGCTCATCAGCCCCGCCATCGCCTGGATCACCGCGTCGTAGCCCGGCAGCCCGCCGAGCGGGCCGCCTTCGCCGAAGCCCGTCACCGCGCAGTGGATCAGGCGCGGGAAGCGCGGCTGCAGGTCGCGCGCGTAGTCCATCCCCCAGCGCGCGAGCGTGCCGGGCTTGAAGTTCTCCACGAGCACGTCGGCCTCTTCAAGCAGGCGCCACAGGATCGCGCGCCCCTCGTCGCGCGACAGGTCGAGCGCGAGCCCTTCCTTGTTGCGGTTGACGCCCATGAAATACCACGCGGTATCGCCGAGGAACGGCGGCCCCCAGCCGCGCGTCTCGTCACCGTCCGGCGGCTCGATCTTGACCACCGTCGCGCCGTGGTCGGCGAGCGCCTGCGTGCAGTACGGGCCGCCGAGCACGCGGCTCAGGTCGACGACCTTCAGGCCGTCCAGTGCGCCACGCGTCGTGCTCATCGTTCGACCTCCGGCAGCAGGTCGAGGGCGGTATCGAGCGCGACCGGCGTGCCGCGCAGCAGTGCGCCGTATGCGGCCGATTCATCATCGCGCGACGCCGGCGCGAGCGGATCGACCGGCAGCAGCTTGTGGCGCACGACCAGGTGCGCGAGCGCGAGCCGCCGGAAATCCGGCGCGAGCCGCACGCCCTCGCAGGCCATCAGCACGGCTGCGCTCGCGTAGTACAGCGCGGACGCGGCCTGCCGCACGCGAGCGTCGTCACCCTCGGCCGCGACCCGCATGAGCGCGTCGCAGGCACGCGCGAGGATGCGCCGCAGCGCCGCACGGCTCGCATCGGGCAGCGGCGCTGCACCGAGGCGGTCGCCGAGGAACGTGCGCAACGCGTCGAGCGCGTGCTCGCGCTGCGCGGCCCGCGCGACATCGAGCGCGACGATGTTGCTCGTGCCCTCCCAGATCGAGCCGAGATGCGCATCGCGCACGATGCGCGCATCGCTCCATTCCTCGATGTAGCCGGTGCCGCCGCGCACTTCCATCGCATCGCCCGTCACGCGCCGCGCATCGCGGCACGCGCGGAACTTGATCAGCGGCGTCAGGATCCGCACGCAGCGCGCGGCCTGCTCGTCGCCGGCTTCAGCCTGCGGCAGCAGCAGTGCGATCTGCATGAACATCGCGCGCGCGGCCTCGGCCGGCAATAGCATCTTCAGCAACTGGCGTTGCATCAGCGGCATCTCGATCAGCTTGCGGCCAAAGGCCTCGCGATGCGCGGCAACGTGCAGCGCTTCGTTCAGCGCGCGCCGCATCAGCCCCGCCGCACGCACGCCGTTCGACAGCCGCGACAGGTTGATCATGTCGGCCATCTGGTGAAAGCCGCGGCCGATCTCGCCGATCAGGTAAGCCTGCGCGCCTTCGAGCGCGATCTCGCCGCTCGCCATCGACCGGCTGCCGAGCTTGTCCTTCAGGCGCACGATCCGGTAGCGGTTGCGCGTGCCGTCCGGCAGCGTCTTCGGCAGCAGGAACAACGCGAGGCCCTTGATGCCGTCCGGCGCACCGTCGGGGCGCGCGAGCACCATCGCGAGATCGGCGTCCGCGTTCGAGCAGAACCATTTGTCGCCATGCAGGCGCCAGGTCGTCTCGCCGTGCGCGTCCGTCTCGCGCGTCGCGCGCGTCGTGATGCGGCCGACGTCGGATCCGGCCGCCTGCTCGGTCATGAACATCGCACCCTGGTACAGCGTGTCGAAATCGCGCGACGCAAGCATCGGCAGGTAGCGCGCGACCAGTGCCGGATCGCCGTGGCGGCGCAGCGTGTGCGTCAGCGAATCGGTCATGCTGACCGGGCAGCACAGCCCGAATTCGGCCTGCACGAACAGGAACGTCAGCGCGTACTTGACGAGCGGCGGCACGGCATCCGGCTGATGGCTCAGCGACGCGAGCCCGAGTTCCGAATACGCGACGCGCTCGAGCGCGACGTAGGCAGGGTCCTTGTCGATCCGCTGCACGGCCTCGCCGCGCCGGTTGCGGTACTCGAGCACGGGCGGATGCTTGTCCGCGCGCGACGCCCATTCGTCGAGCTCGCCCGACACGCGCGCGCCGAGCGCGCGCAGTTGCGGTTCGAGCTCGGCGTAACGCGCGTCGCCCAGGTGCAGCTTCAGGAGCGCGCCGAAATCGGGATCGACGGTGAAGAAATTGACGCCCCGGCTGTCGGGGATGTTGGATGCGCCGGCGGCCGGCGTGCGATCGGTGTCGTTCATGCGTGCGTCTCCGTTGCGGAGCGGAGCGGGCGCCATGCGCCTTTCCCGCTCCCGTATTTCGCGGCCGGAGCGCGTCGGCGTGCCGACACCGCCCGGTCCCGCGTCAATCTTTCGGAAGAGCGTAGGCTGGCGATCGATAAGCGTCCAATACAGGATTTATCCGGTACGATAGACAACACTTATCGATGCCGGCGCCGGGAGGAGACCCGATGGAACTCAGGCAGTTGCGCTATTTCGTGGCGGTCGCCGAGGAGCTGCATTTCGGGCGCGCGGCGAAGCGCCTGTTCATCTCGCAGCCGGCGCTGAGTTTCGACATCCGCAAGTTCGAAGAAGCGCTCGGCGTGCAGCTGTTCTCACGCACCAACAAGACCGTCGCGCTGACCAACGCGGGCGAGGTGCTGCTCGGCGAAGCGCGCCGGCTGCTGCTGCAGGCGGCCGAAGCAGAACGCCTGACGGCGCGCTCCGCGTCGGGCCTCGCGGGCAGGCTGCGGATCGGCTTCGTCCATTCGATGCTGTATCGCGGGCTGCCCGACGCGGTGCGGCGCTTCGAGGCTGACTATCCCGGTGTCGAGATCGTGTTGAGCGAGATGAACTCGCACGCGCAGGTGCAGGCGATCCAGCGCGGCCAGATCGATCTCGGCTACGCGCATTGGGGGCACTTCCCGCCCGAGGTCGACGCGACGCCCGTCTATGCGGAACCGTTCGTCTGCTGCCTGCCCGCCGATCATCCGCTCGCGAAGCGCAAGCAGGTCGCGCTCGCCACGCTGGCCGCGGAGCCGTTCATCCTGTTCCCGCGCGAAGCCGCGCCGCACTATCACGACCTGATCATCGCGCAATGCGTGAACGCCGGCTTCAGCCCGCTGATCCGTCACGAGGCGCGACTGTGGCAAACCATCCTGTCGATGATCGAGTTCGGGATGGGCGTCGCGCTCGTGCCGCGCGTGCTGCAGCAGGTGAAGAGCGAGCGGCTCGCGTTCCGCCCGCTGAAGGATGCGTCGCTCGAATCGCGCACGCACGCGCTGAAGCGCAGCGGTACCGCGGAACCGGTCGCGCTGCGCTTCGCCGACTACGTGCGCGCGTCGATCGACGCGCTGCCCGCGCTCGAAGGGTGAGCGCGGGCGCCGCCGTTACTTCGCTTCCGGCTGGAGCACCGGCTGCGCGCGGCGATACCACACCGCATAGACGACCGACAGCACGACGAGGAACGGGATGCCGAAGATCAGCGTCATGTGGAATTCCGGCGTGAAGTACGTGGTCACCGTCACCGCGAACATCAGGCCCGCGCCAAGCAGCGTCAGCAGCGGAAAGCCGCGCATCCGGAACGCGGGCGCCGGCAGACCGAGCGCCGCCCGGCGACGCCGGAAACAGTAGTGCGTGACGAAGATCATCATCCACACGAACAGTGCGCCGAACATCGACACCGACATCATGATCGTGAACGATGCGTCCGGATACAGCACGCTCAGCACCGTCGCCAGCGCGATGCCGAGTGTCGACAGCATCAGCGCGCCGAACGGCACGCCGCGCGCGTTCACCTCGCCGAGCGCCTTCGGCGCATGCCCGGCGCGCGACAGGCTGAACATCATCCGGGTCGTGATGTAGAGCTGGCTGTTCATCGCGGACAGCGCGGCGATCAGCACGACGAAGTTGATCAACCCGGCCGCGCCCGGCAGGTGGATCGCCTCCATCACCTTGACGAACGGGCTCTCGTCGCGCCCCGCCGTCGTCCACGGCACGATCGCGAGCATCAGCGCGAGCGTGACGAGGTAGAACAGCACGAGCCGCACGATCGTCGAGCGGAACGCGCGCGTCACCGCGCGCTCCGGATCCTCCGCTTCGCCGGCCGCAACCGCGATCATCTCGATGCTCAGGTAGCTGAAGATCGACACGATCACGGCGACCCACATCCCCCATACGCCCTTCGGAAAGAAGCCGCCGTGCTCGGTGTAAAGATGAAAGCCCGCGCGCGTCGCACCGCCGCCGACCAGTTCCGGATTACCGAACACCACGTACGCGCCGAGCAGGATGAAGCCGACGATCGCCGCGATCTTCACGACCGAGAAACCGTATTCGACCGCGCCGAACACGTCGACGCTGCGCGCGTTGACGAACACGAGCAGCGCCGAGAAGCCGACGATCCACAGCCAGCCCGGCACGCCCGGGAACCAGTACTTCATGTACAGCGCAATTGCGGTGACCTCGGTGCCGACCGCGAGCACGATGCACGCCCAGTACGCATAGCGCACCAGAAACCCGGCCCACGGGCTCACGTAGTGTTCGGCATACGCGCCGAACGAGCCGGACGTCGGGTGCGCGACCGTCATCTCGGCGAGACAGCCCATCAGCAGCAGCGAGATGAACGCGCCGATCGCGTAGCTGACGAGCACGCTCGGCCCCGCGAAGCCGATCGCGAAGCCGCTGCCGAGAAAAAGCCCGGTGCCGATCGCGCCGCCGATCGCGATCATCGCCATCTGCCGCGCGGAAAGCGTGCGGCGCAGACCCTGCTCGCGCGCCGCGATGTGCTGGAATTGCCCTTCTGATTGCATCGAATGACCTCGTTCGAAAGCGATTGTCCGGTCGAAACGTCGACGGCGCACGGACCGGCGCCGGACCGCACCGGTCGCCGCGCGCCGCGTGCTCAGAACATGTGGCGCAGGCCGGCCGCGACACCCGTCTGGTTGCCGCGTCCCGGCATCTCGGTGAGCGCGCCGCCCGTGACGCGGTTGTAGTCGAGCGTCGCGTAGACCTGCGTCGCCTTGGACAGCGCGTACTCGGCCTCGAGCACACCCGTGCAGCGCTTGCCGCCGTTGCCCGCGACGCCGTTCACGTTGCGGATGTCGTCGTAGTACGCGACGCCCGTCACCGACACGGCCGGCGTGAACCGGTAGCTGGCCCCCGTATAGAAGAGCGTATCGCGGCGCGGGTTGTCCGCGAACGATCCGTAGGTGACCTGGCGGCCCGGCGCATTCAGCAGGTCCTGGTCGAGCACGCCGGAGCGGTCGATGCCGCCGAGGTAGCCGGCGTACAGCGTCGCCGCGCCGAACGCATAGCGCGCGCCTGCGCCCCACGCCTGCTGTGCGCGGCTCGCCAGGTCGCGCACCTGCTGGTACGTCGCGCCGACCATCAGCCCGCCCTGCGTGTACGACACGTGCGTGCCCCAGTACGCTTGCGCGCCGAGGCTGCCCGCGACACCACCGAAGCCGTAGCTCGCGCCGACGTTGAACCCGCCGAACGTGCCGTCGTAGCTGACGACGTTGCTCACACGGCCCTGCGTGAGGAAGTACGGCCACATGTTGGCCGTGTAGTTGCCGACCGTCAGCGGATCGAGGTCGCCGAACAGGTTGAACGCCTCGGTCGCCTGGCGGCCGAGCTTCACCGCGCCCCAGTCGCTCGCGAGGCCGACATACGCATAGCGGCCGAACAGCGCGCCGTCGAGTTGCCCGTTCTGCGGCTCGAAGCCGCTTTCCAGCCGGAAGATCGCCTTCAGCCCGCCGCCGAGCGCCTCGCTGCCCTTCAGGCCCCAGCGGCTGTTGGTAATCGCACCGTTGGTCATCTGCACGCTGGCGTCGTTCGATGCGTCGGCATGCGTCGTGTAGCGAATGCTCTGGTCGACGATCCCGTACAGCGTCACGCTGCTTTGCGCCATCGCGCCGCTTGCGGCGAGCAGCCCCGCCATCGTTGGCAGTGCGAATCGGTGAATGCTCTTCATGTTCTCCTCCATTCCTGTTATCGATTGTTGGTCATTGTGGTTGTGGGTGCTGCACGCCGCACGGAGGCGGCGGACTCCGTGGCTACGCGCGCCCGGCCGGCAGCGCGACGTACGCGACCAGTTCGACGCGCATCGCCGGATGCGCGAAACCCTGCACGCCGACGCACGTGCGGTTCGGATACGGTTCACGAAAATGGCGCCGGTATTCGGCGTCGAATTCGGGCATCGCCTGCACGTCGGACAGGTAGACGAGCACCTGCGCGACGTCATCCATCGTCGCGCCCGCCGCCGCGACGGCCTTCGCGAGATTGCCGAGCGTGAGGCGCGCCTGCTCGGTCATCGTGTCGCCGGCGATCGCGCCGGATGCGTCGACCGGCCCGTGGCCGGTGAACATCAGGCCGGCCGCGCGGGTCGCCCACGAGAACGGCTGCGCGAGCTGCGGCAAGTCGACCGGGATCGTGTCTGCCATCGTGTGCTCCTTCGGTTCGAGGTCGGGAAACTCAGGCGGCCTGGCGCAATGCGCCGCCGAGTACGTCGGCGATCGCGTTCGCGACGTGATCGACGTTCGCGTCGTTCAGCCCCGCGATGCACATGCGGCCCGAGCGCAGCAAGTAAACGCCGTGCCCGGTGCGCAGGCGTTCGACGTCGGCGGCGGCGATGCCCGTGTAGCTGAACATCCCGCGCTGCGCGACCAAGGCGTCGAACGAACGCCCGGGCGCGCGCGAGTCGAGCCGCGCCTTCAGCGCACCGCGCATGCGCTTGATGCGCGTGCGCACTTGCGCGACCTCGCCTTCCCAGCGCGCGCGCAGTGCGTCGTCGTTCAGCACCGTCGACACGAGCTGCGCGCCGAACAGCGGCGGGCTCGAATAGGTGCGGCGCACGCCGGCCTGCAGCTGGCTCAACACCGTCGCGGCCTCGCCCGCGCCCGCGCAAACGATCGACAGCCCGCCGACGCGCTCGCCATACAGCGAGAAGTTCTTCGAGAACGAATTGCCGACGATCGCGGGCAGCCCCGCGTCGACGATGGCGCGCACGGCCCACGCGTCGTCGTCGAGACCGTCGCCGAAGCCCTGATAGGCCATGTCGAGGAACGGAATCAGGCCCCGCCGCGCGAGCACGTCGATCACCGCCCGCCACGCATCGCGCCCCAGGTCGAGCCCCGTCGGGTTGTGGCAGCACGGCTGCAGCAGCACGACGCTGCGCGGCGGCAGCGCATCGAGAGTCGCGAGCATCGCGTCGACGCGAATATCGTTGCGCGCTTCGTCGTAGTACGGGTACGTGTGCACGTCGAGGCCGGCCGCCGAGAAGATCACGCGATGGTTGTCCCACGTGGGGTCGCTGATCCAGACCGCGCTGTCCGGGAAGTAGCGCTTCACGAATTCCGCGCCGAGCCGGATCGCACCCGAGCCGCCAAGCGTCTGCAGCGTCGCGATACGCCCTTCCGCGAGCGCCGCGCAGTCCGCGCCGAACACGAGGCGCTGCACGCCCTGCCTGTACGCGGCGAGCCCTTCCATCGGCAGATAGGTGTGCGGAGCGCCGGCTTCGCGCAGGCGCTCGGCCGCGATGCGTGTGCTGTCGAGCACCGGAATCCGGCCCGTGTCGTCGTAGCAGAGGCCGATGCTGAGGTTGACCTTGTGCGGATGCGCGTCCTGCTGGAACGTCTGGAACAGGGACAGGATCGGATCGCCCGGATAGGCGGGAACGTGTGCGTACATGATCGATGAACGAAGGTTGAAAGCGGTGGCGCGCCCCGCGCGGCATGGCGTTGCGCCGGGCCGTGCAGTCGAGGCATGGATCGCATGTTATCGAGGTCGAAATAGAATGAGCTTCATTTTTCGATGACGAATCGAACGCTTTGCAGTAGAGTCTGCGCCAGCCATCTTGAAATTCACGGGATTCTGCGACATGACACTGGACCGAACCGACATGCGCATCCTCCGGCACCTCGAGCGGGACGGACGCATCAGCAACCAGGACCTGGCGAACGCGGTCGCGCTGTCGCCGTCGGCGTGCCTGCGGCGCGTGAAGCTGCTCGAGGAGCGCGGTGCGATTTCCGGGTATCGCTGCACGATCGAGCCAAAGAAGGTCGGTATCGCGTTCGAGGCGCTCGTGCATGTGTCGATGCGGCCCGACGTGCCCGAGTGGCACGACCGGTTCGTGGAGGCTCTCCAGCAGTGGCCGGAAGTCGTCGCGGCGCAGATCGTGACGGGCGGCTCGAACTACGTGCTGACCGTGCGCGCGCGCGACCTCGATCACTACTCCGACTTCGTGATCAACCACCTGCACCGCGCGACGGGCGTGATGTCGATCAACTCGAGCATCGTGCTCGCGACGCTCAAGCGCGACGGGTCGCTCCTCGATCTCGTCGATCAGTCGACGGCCGGCTGACCGTTTTTTGCGGGGTCGTGAAAAATATTTGCAGAAAGGGCTTTACAGACCCTCAAAGCCCTGACATAATTTCAGCTTCTTTGGGCGGTTAGCTCAGCGGTAGAGCACTGCCTTCACACGGCAGGGGTCACTGGTTCGATCCCAGTACCGCCCACCAAAGAATTCAAGGCCCTGCGTCTCACGACGCAGGGCCTTTTCGTTTTGGCGGCGAGTTTGTTGCGCGGCGCGCGCCGCGCAACACCGGCTTACGCTGCGCGCCCCACCCGCTCCGCCGTCGCATCGAACGCGCGCTTCGCCTTGTCGACGATCTCGTCGACCTCCACTTCGCGAATCACGAGCGGCGGCGACAGCAGCATCCGGTCGCCGGTCGCGCGCATGATCAGGTTGCCGTTGAAGCAGAAGTCGCGGCAGATCGTGCCGATATCAACGTTCGCACCGAACCGCTCACGCCGGTCGCGGTTGCGCGCCAGTTGAACGCCCGCGACCAGCCCCGCTCCCGCAATCTCCCCGACGATCGGATGATCGCCCAGCGCATCGCGCAGCCGGCGCTGGAAGTACGGTCCGATGTCGTTCTTCACGCGCTCGACGATCCCTTCGTCGCGCAGCAGCTTCAGGTTCGCGACCGCGACGGCCGCCGCGACCGGGTGGCCCGAGTACGTGAGGCCGTGGTTGAATTCGCCGTTGTCGATGATCGGCCGCGCCACGCGCTCGTGAATGCCGACGGCACCCATCGGCACATAACCCGACGTGAGGCCCTTGGCCATCGTGATGAGATCGGGTTCGAAGCCGAAGTGCTGGTGTGCGAACCATTCGCCGGTACGGCCGAAGCCGCCGATCACTTCGTCGGCCACCAGCAGGATGTCGTACTTGCGGCAGATGCGCTGGATTTCCGGCCAGTACGTCGACGGCGGGAAGATCACGCCGCCCGCGCCCTGGAACGGCTCGCCGATGAATGCAGCGACGTTTTCCGCGCCGAGTTCGAGGATCTTCGCCTCGAGCTGCTGGGCGCGCGCCAGGCCGAACGCTTCCGGCGTTTCGCCGGCCGCTGCTTCACCGAAGAAATACGGCTGGTCGATGTGCACGATGTTCTCGACCTTCGACGGCATCTGCTCGTGCATGTAGCCCATTCCGCCGAGCGTGCCGCCGGCGATCGTCGAGCCGTGATAGCCGTTCTTGCGCGAGATCACATACTTCTTCTGCGGCTGGCCCTGCACGCGCCAGTACTGGTGCACGAGGCGCAGCACGGTGTCGTTGCCTTCCGAGCCGCTGTTGCAGTAGAAGAAGTGGTTGAAGCCGGCAGGCGTGACTTCCGCGAGCATCGCGGAGAGTTCGATCACCGGCGGGTGCGTGGTCTTGAAGAACGTGTTGTAGAACGGCAGTTCCTGGATCTGGCGATACGCGGCGTCGGCGAGTTCCTTGCGGCCGTAGCCGACGTTCACGCACCAGAGGCCGGCCATCCCGTCGATCACCTTGTTGCCGTCCGAGTCCCACAGGTAGACGCCGTCGGCCTTCACGATCACGCGGCTGCCCGCGCGGTTCAGCGCGCCCATGTCCGAGAACGGGTGGATGTGGTGCGCGGCGTCGAGCGCGCGGTATTCGGCGGTCGAGTGCGGCGATGCAGCGTCATTTCGATCGGTCATGTTTCCTCCGGATAACCGTGCCGCACGCTCAGACGTGCAGCAGCAAATGCCTGCGTTCCCACGAGCTGATCACCCGGAAGAACGCTTCGTATTCGGTGTCCTTCAGCGCCAGGTACGCTTTCACGAACTTGTCGCCGAGAATGCCGGCCAGCGGCGTGCAGGCCGCCATCAGCGAGATGCCCTCCTCGAGATTGCGCGGCAGCTGGTACGGCAGGTTGTAGCCGTCCGACGCGATCGGCTCGGTCGGTGCGAGCTGCTGGGTCAAGCCGAGATAGCCGGCCGCGAGCGTCGCGGCGAACGCGAGGTACGGATTGCAGTCGACGCCCGGAATCCGGTTCTCGATACGGCGCGCCGACGCGCCCGACTGCGGAATGCGGAAACCGACCGTCCTGTTGTCGTAGCCCCACTGCACGTTGATCGGTGCCGCCATGAAGCGCGACAGGCGGCGATACGAGTTGATGTACGGCGCGAAGATCGGCATCAGTGCGGGCGTGTACTTCTGCAGCCCCGCGAGATAGCTGTGGAACATCGGCGATACCGCACCGTCCTCGTTGGAGAAGAGGTTGCGCCCCGTACGCGCGTCGGCCAGGCTCTGGTGGATATGCATCGCCGAGCCGGGCTCGTCCTGCATCGGCTTCGCCATGAACGTCGCATACATGTTGTGACGCAGCGCCGCCTCGCGCACCGTGCGCTTGAACAGGAACACCTGGTCGGCGAGCGACAGCGCATCGCCATGCACGAAGTTGATCTCCATCTGCGCTGCGCCGACCTCGTGGATCAGCGTCTCGATATCGAGCCCCTGCATCTCGCAGTATTCGTAGATATCCTCGAACAGCGAATCGAATTCGTTCACGGCCTCGATCGAATACGACTGCCGGCCGGTCTCCGCACGCCCGGTGCGGCCGACGGGCGGGCGCAGCGGCAGGTCGGGATCGGCGTTCATGTCGACGAGATAGAACTCGAGCTCGGGTGCAACGACCGGCTGCCAGCCCTTCTCCTTATACAGGTCGAGCACGCGTCGCAGCACATAGCGCGGCGAGATCTCGACCGGCGAGCCGTCGAAGTGCACGCAGTCGTGGATCACTTGCGCGGTCGGGTCGACGGCCCACGGAATCAGGCAGATCGTCGACGGATCGGGCACGCACACCATGTCGGGGTCGGTCACGCCGGTCAGCGTGCCGTCCTCCGGATAGTCGCCGGTGACGGTCTGCACCATCACGGCCTGCGGCAGTCGCATCGATTCACCGGATTCGAACTTGTTGCGCGGAATGATCTTGCCGCGCGCGATACCGGCCATGTCGGGAATGATCGCCTCGACCTCGGTGATGCGGTGCTGCCGCAGGAATTCACTCAGTTCGGGTTGCATGATCGGCCTCTATCAGTCGACGTCGGATGCGGCCGGCGACGGCATCGCGCCGCCAGCTGCATGAATGCGATGCGTCATGCGCGCGCGGCACGCCGCGCCGAATGCCGCGAAGATGTCGCGCGACAGCGGCTGCTCCGCGTAGCGCCATTCGGGATGCCACTGCACGCCGAGCGCGAACGCGTGCGCGCCGCGCACGCTGACGGCCTCGACCAGCCCGTCGGGCGCACTGGCTTCGACGACGAGCCCCGCACCGAGTTGCGCGATGCCCTGGTCGTGCAGCGAATTGACCGTCGCTTCCTGCGCGCCGCGCGCAACCCGCTGCAGCAGGCCGCCCGGCGCGAACCGCACGACGTGCGCGGGGCCGTACTGCCGTTCGAGCGGATCGGCGGGCCGCTCGCGGTGATCGTCGAAGCCGGTCGTCGCGTGCAGCCGCTGATGCAGCGTGCCGCCATAGGCCACATTCAGCTCCTGCATGCCGCGACAGATTGCGAGCACGGGCACGCCGGCGTCGATCGCCGCACGGATCAGCGGCAGCGCGGTCGCGTCGCGCGCGGGGTCATGCAGCGTGTCGGGTTCGCTCGCGGCGCCGCCATAGTGATGTGGCTCGACGTTCGAATAACTGCCGGTCAACAGCAAGCCGTCGATCGCCGCGACGATCGCGTCGGCCGGCTGGCGCGCGCCGAGCGCGGGCAGCACGAACGCAAGCGCGCCGGCGCCGTCGACGAGCGCGGCCAGGTACTTCTCCCCCGCCGTGTGGTTCGGATGCGCCCCGCGCAGGATGCGGTCGGCGGTGACGGCTACGATCGGGCGCGCACGCATGGGCGGCTCTCCGGCAATTGCGCGCGATGCGTCTGCACGCGGGACGTTGAAGATTCGCGCCGGCACCGCACGCGCGCGCCACGACGTGGCGCATGCCCATGCGTGATCCTGCCGCGCGGACGATGCGGCAACGGGCGGTGCGACCCGGAACGGAAGCGGAAAACGACGCTAGGGCAACAACGATGCGCTGCCGTCGCACTGCACCGCGCTGAACACGTGCGCGGACACGAGATTGAAGCGGCGCACGCCGCGATCGGAAATGGCGAAGAAGCGAGGCTCGCGTAAAGGGGCGGCACGCGTGCCGCGATCAGCATGCCGGATCGGCCCGGCCTGAGGCGGCGCGCCCGCCGACGGACTTCGCGTCCGGCGTATCGAAGGGCTGGCGGCTTTCACGATCGTACTCGACTGACGGATGAATGCAGGACACGTGTCGCGATCAAGCGCATGCGGCAATGCCGCGCGGCGACACGTCGGCAAGGTGTCTCGCAGCGCATTCCGACGCGGTGCGGCCACGATCGATGGCCCCGCCGCACGTGCGCGCGTGACGACTTCCTGACATTCAGCTTATATCAACTAAAAATTGCGTCAAATTTTCAGGTGCCGATGACGACATCGATCAGACGAAAGCCATACGAAAAAAACGGCATCGATCCCGTGGATCGATGCCGTGTTGTGCATTGCATCGGTGCGGCACGCTGCGTGCCGGCGGGCCGTGACGCGCCCGCTGCGCCGCGCTGCCGCATCCATGCGGCCCGCGCTCAACGATGCGCGAGCGCGGTTTCGACGAGCGTCTGCAATAGCGGCACAATCCGCGCCGCACGCGCTTCGTCATACGCGTAAGGACGCGTCTCTTCCATGTAGGTGATCTGCGAGAGCTCGAGCTGCACGGCCTCGACGCCGGTAGCGGGCACGCCGTAGTGACGCGTGATGTAGCCGCCCTTGAAGCGCCCGTTCGCGACCGCCGTATAGCCGCCATGTTCGAGCACGCGCGCGGCCAGCGCCTCGGCCAGGCCCGGCGCGGCACTCGCGCCGCTCGACGTACCGAAGTTGAAGTCGGGCAGCCGGCCGTCGAAGAAGCGCGGCACGTGCGAGCGGATCGAATGCGCTTCCCACACGAG
This sequence comes from Burkholderia contaminans, assembly GCF_029633825.1. Taxonomy (NCBI): domain Bacteria; kingdom Pseudomonadati; phylum Pseudomonadota; class Betaproteobacteria; order Burkholderiales; family Burkholderiaceae; genus Burkholderia; species Burkholderia contaminans. Next base: position 3,760,833 of record NZ_CP090640.1, read on the forward strand.
CACGCGGCCGTGCTCGCGCTTCAGGCGTGCCACCTCGCCTTGCAGCGCCTCGTGATACGGCAGCCAGTAGCGATCGCGGCGACGCATGATCTCGTCGTTGCCGGGCAGCGCGTTCGCCGGATACAGCGGCGCCTTGTCGAACGTATCGACCGGCACGAGCCCGGTCGTGTCCTGCCCCGGGTACAGGTTCTCGTTGTCGGGCGGCCGGTTCAGGTCGACGACGTAACGCGCATGCGACGGTACGAGGATCGATGCGCCGAGGTCGGCCGCGAATCCATACAGCCGTTCGAGATGCCAGTCGCAATCGTCGACGAAACGCGCATCGGCCGTCATCGTCGCGGCGATGTCGTCGGGGATGTGCGTGCCTGCGTGCGGAATCGAGATCAGCAGCGGCAGCGCGCCCTGCTTCAGCGTGAATACAGCCGGTTGTTCAGTCATGTCGCATCACCGTTGGAGGTCTGCCGGCGCACGCTTGCGGCGTGCGCCGGTTGCGCGCATCAGCGCAGCAGTTGCGCCAGCGCGGCGCGGTAGTCGGCATACGCGGCGGCTTCGTCGCGATGACGGCGGCCGCTCACGACGCGCTCGCCGCCCGTGTAGACGTCGAGCACCGGCGTCTCGCCGTGCTCCGCGAACACGATACCCGACAACCACGACGTGTTGTCGTGTTCGGCGATCGCCGGATGATCGGGATCGAGCACGAGCCAGTCCGCGCGGCACCCTTCTTGCAGCGCACCGACGCGCCGCCCGCTGGCCTGTGCGCCGCCCGCGAGCGACGCGTCGAACAGGCGATCGGCGACATGCGCCTGCGTGTCGCTCGCCAGCACGTTGCGCGCGCGATGCACGAGCCGTTGCCCGTATTCGAGCAGGCGCAGCTCGGAGCGCCAGTCGACCGACGCGTGGCTGTCCGAGCCGACGCCGATCACGCCGCCCTGCGCGAGATAGTCGACAGCGGGGAACACGCCGTCGCCGAGGTTCGCTTCGGTCGTCAGGCACAGGCCGGCGACCGCGCGACGCTTCGCGAGCGCTGCCGTTTCGGCCGCGTCGACGTGCGTCGCATGTACGAGACACCAGCGCGCATCGACGTCGAAACGATCGAGCAGCCACTGCACGGGGCGCGCGCCGTACGCACGCACGCAATCGTCGACTTCGGCCGTCTGCTCGGCGATATGGATATGCACGGGCGCATCGCCGGGCAGCCCGTCGAGCAGCACGCGCAAGCCGTTTTCGGATACCGCCCGCAGCGAGTGCGGTGCCACGCCGTAGCGCAGCCCGCCGTGCTCCGGCGTCACGCGGCGCATCGCGTCGAGCAGTTCGAGCAGGCCGTCGGGCGTATTGATGAAGCGGCGCTGGTCGTCACGCGGCGGCTTGTCGCCGAAGCCGGCGAACTGGTACGACACCGGCAGCATCGTGATGCCGATGCCGGCCGCGCGCGCGGCGTCGATCACGCGCGTGCCGAGTTCCGCGATCTGCGGATAGCGCGAACCGTCCTGCGTGTGGTGCACGTAGTGGAATTCGCACACCGACGTGTAGCCGCACTTGAGCATCTCGACATACAGCCAGCGCGCGATCGCCGCGAGCGCGTCGGGCGTGATCTTCAGCGCGAAGCGGTACATCAGGTCGCGCCAGCTCCAGAAGCTGTCGGCCGGATTCGCGCGATATTCGGTGAGCCCCGCCATCGCGCGCTGGAACGCGTGCGAATGCAGGTTCGGCATGCCGGGCAGCACGGGCCCGGCCGCGCGCGCGACGCCCGCCGGTGCGTCGGTGTCGGGCGTCACGCCGGTCAGCGTGCCGGCCGCGTCCCAACGCAGCAGTACGTTACGGCGCCAGCCATCGGGCAGGTACGCATGGTCTGCAAACAACGTGGTGTCGGTCATGAGGCTATCCATTCATCCGGCGAAACACGGTCGTGCCGCCGCGTACGACCTGCTCGCACAGCGGCCGGCCGATCCAGTAGGCGAGCTCCGCCAGCGAGCCGACCGACCACGCGGCGAAGTCGGCCTGGCGACCGACCTCGAGCGCGCCGTGGCGATCCGCGCGGCCGAGCGCCGCGGCCGCATGGCACGTGACGCCCTGCAGCACCTCGGGCACCGTCATGCGGAACAGCGTGCAGCCCATGTTCAACGTCAGCAGCAGCGATTCGAGTGGCGACGTGCCGGGATTGTGATCGGTCGCGAGCGCGATCGGTACGCCGTGCTTGCGCAGCAGTTCGATCGGCGGCAGTTGCGTCTCGCGGATGAAGTAGTACGCGCCGGGCAGCAGCACGGCAACCGTACCGGCTGCCTTCATCGCCTCGATGCCCGCTTCGTCGAGAAATTCGAGGTGATCGGCGGACAGCGCGCGATAACGCGCGGCAAGCGCCGTGCCGCCCGCATTCGACAGTTGCTCCGCATGCAGCTTCACGGGCAGCCCGCGCCGCGTCGCGGCCTCGAACACGCGCTCGGTCTGCGCGAGCGAAAAGCCGATGCGTTCGCAGAACACGTCGACCGCGTCGACGAGCCCTTCGTCGGCCAGCGCCGGCAGCATCCGGTCGCACACTTCGTCGATGTACGCATCCGCACGGCCCGCATATTCGGGCGGCAACGCGTGCGCGCCGAGGAAGGTCGTGTAGACGGTGACCGGAAAGCGTTCGCCGAGCTGGCGCGCGACGCGCAGCATCTTGCGTTCGCTCGCGAGGTCGAGCCCGTAGCCCGACTTGATCTCGATCGCGGTCACGCCTTCGGCGAGCAGCGGCTGCAGGCGTGCCGCGGCCTGCACGAACAGCGTCGTCTCGTCGGCCGCGCGCGTCGCGCGCACCGTCGACACGATCCCGCCGCCCTGCCGCGCGATTTCCTCGTAGCTCACGCCCGCGAGGCGCTGCGCGAATTCGTCGGCACGCGTGCCGCCGTACACGAGGTGCGTATGGCAGTCGACGAGGCCCGGCGTCACCCACGCGCCGTGCAGATCCTCGCGCCGCCAGTGGGCGTAACCGTGCGGGAGCGCGGACACCGCGCCGAGCCAGACGATCGTGCCGGTTTCGTCGACGGCGATCGCCGCGTCGTCGATCGTCTCGTCAGGATGGCCGTGCGGACACAGCCTCAGGTGATGCCAGACAGTCGGTTTCATGCGTTCAGTCTCGTTCGCCGATGGCGAGCGACACGGCGAGCAACGCGCCGCTACCGCTCACGACGACGTCAAACGCACGCCGCGGCCCGTCGAGCCGCAGCGTGTCCATTTCTTCCAGTGTGTAGCGCGTGCCGTCGATTTCGACGGCGACCTCGCCGGCCGCGCAATGCAGCAGCACGGTATCGGCATGCTCGATGCGGTGCGCGCCTGCACGCCATACGTCGAGCGCGCCGCGCGCGGCCGAACGGCGCGTCATCAGGTTGAAGTCGCGCGTGGCGCCATCGTGCAGCGTCGCGTCGATCGCCGCTTCCCCCGCAAAATCCGCGCGGGCCAGCGGAGCGTCGAGCACGTGGCGTGCGCCGCCTTCCTCGGCGAGCGTCATGCCCGCGCCGGACAGCAGCACGAGCGTGCGGTCGATTCCGTCGAAACGCGAGAACGGCCCGGCCGTGCCGACGTCGGCGACGCTCACGCGCCACGCGAACGCGTCGAGCGCGGCGCCCGGCGGAAACGCGCCGATTTCGCGCGTCACGCCGCCGCCGTTCTTCCATGGCGACGCGACGAGATCCGCTGCGCGGATCAGCGCGGCGGCCAGCGTCGCGTTCACCGGCGCCTGGTGGAGCGCCGTCATGCTCAGCGGCCGAGCATCGGCAGCTTCAGGCCGGCTTCGCGGGCCGTCTGCTGCGCGAGTTCGTAGCCGGCATCCGCATGGCGCATCACGCCCGTCGCCGGGTCGTTCAGAAGCACGCGGCCGAGACGCTCGTGCGCTTCGGCGGTGCCGTCGGCGACGATCACGACACCCGAGTGCTGCGAGAAGCCCATGCCGACGCCGCCGCCATGGTGCAGCGACACCCACGATGCGCCGCCTGCGGTGTTCAGCAGTGCGTTCAGGAGCGGCCAGTCGCTCACGGCGTCCGAACCGTCCTTCATCGCTTCCGTCTCGCGGTTCGGGCTCGCGACCGAACCGGTGTCGAGGTGGTCGCGGCCGATCACGATCGGGGCCTTCAGCTCGCCGTTCTTGACCATCTCGTTGAACGCCTGGCCGAGGCGATAGCGATCCTTCACGCCGACCCAGCAGATCCGTGCCGGCAGGCCCTGGAACGCGATGCGCTCACGCGCCATGTCGAGCCAGTTGTGCAGGTGCGGATCGTCGGGGATCAGCTCCTTCACCTTCTGGTCGGTCTTGTAGATGTCTTCCGGATCGCCCGACAGCGCGACCCAGCGGAACGGGCCCTTGCCTTCGCAGAACAGCGGGCGGATGTACGCCGGCACGAAGCCCGGGAAGTCGAATGCGTTCTCGACGCCCATTTCCAGCGCCATCTGGCGGATGTTGTTGCCGTAGTCGAGCGTCGCCGCGCCGCGTTCCTGCAGCGCGAGCATCGCGCGCACCTGGACGGCCATCGACTGCTTCGCGACCTTCACGATGCTCTGCGGATCGACCTTCTGCGCTTCGCGCCATTGCGCGACGGTCCAGCCTTGCGGCAGGTAGCCGTTGATCGGATCGTGCGCGCTCGTCTGGTCGGTCACGCAGTCCGGCGTGATGCCGCGCGTGACGAGTTCCGCGAACACGTCGGCCGCGTTGCCGAGCAGGCCGATCGACACCGGCTTGCCGGTGCGCTTGGCTTCCTCGATCATGCCGAGCGCCTCGTCGAGCGTCGTCGCCTTCTTGTCGACGTAGCGCGTCTTCAGGCGGAAGTCGATGCGCGTCTCGTCGCATTCGACCGCGATCATCGAGAAACCGGCCATCGTCGCGGCCAGCGGCTGCGCGCCGCCCATGCCGCCCAGGCCGCCCGTCAGGATCCAGCGGCCCGACGGATCGCCGTTGAAGTGCTGGTTCGCGACCGAGAAGAACGTTTCATAGGTGCCCTGAACGATGCCCTGGCTGCCGATGTAGATCCAGCTGCCGGCCGTCATCTGGCCGTACATCATCAGGCCCTTGCGATCGAGCTCGTGGAAGTGATCCCAGTTCGCCCAGTGCGGCACGAGGTTCGAGTTCGCGAGCAGCACGCGCGGCGCATCCTTGTGCGTGCGGAACACACCGACCGGCTTGCCCGACTGGATCAGCAGCGTCTCGTTCTCTTCGAGATCCTTCAGCGACGCGAGGATCTGGTCGTAGCATTCCCAGTTGCGTGCTGCGCGGCCGATGCCGCCGTACACGACGAGCGCATGCGGATGCTCGGCGACTTCCGGGTCGAGGTTGTTCTGGATCATCCGGTAGGCCGCTTCGGCCAGCCAGGTCTTGCAGACTTTCTCGCTGCCGCGCGGCGCGCGGATCGTGCGCGTCGGATCGAGACGGGGATCGATGTGTTTCGGATGGTTCATGACGACTGCTCCCGAAGGAAAATGAATATCAAATAGGAATCAGAAATGCCCGGTGAAGCGATAACGGCTGCCGGGATGCCACAAATTCGCCACCGAGGCGACGACGCCCTGCGACCAGGTGCGTCGATGTAAAACCAGACACGGCTCGACGTCGTCCATCCGCAGCTGCTCGCGCCGCTCCGGCGCCGGGGCCGCCGCTTCGATCCGGTACTCGACGCGCTGCAGCGGAGCCGCGCGCATCAGGTACAGGTTCGGCGTCGTGTTCGTGAAATCCTGCTCGGCGTAATCCGGCGCGACCGCCGGATTCACCCATCGTTCTTCGAGCTGCACGGGCTCGTCATTCTCGAAGTGCAGCACCTGCGAATGAAACAGCTTCGTGCGCACGGCCACCTGCATCTCGTCGGCGAGCGCCTCGTCGGCGCGGATCGTGTCGAGGCCGAGCACGCTGGCGTGGTACGCATGCCCGCGTGCACCGACTTCCTCCGAGATGCTGCGGATCGCCACCAGCGTCGACTCGTACTTCGGCCGCGCGACGTAGGTGCCCGCCCCCTTCATGCGCGTGAGCACCTGCTCGGCCGTCAACTCGCGCAGCGCGCGGTTGACGGTCATGCGCGCCACCTTGAATTCGCGCGCCAGCTCGTTCTCGGACGGCACCTGGTCGCCCTCCTCCCACTCGCCTGCGTGGATGCGGGCCAGGATGAAATCCTTGATCTCCTGGTAGACCGGCGCGCTCATGGGCTTACTGTTCCGACGCGAACGAGAACGGCGCCACCTTCGCGAACGCGCGCTCGCCGACCAGCTTGGCGATCACGGCGATATCCGGTGCGAAGTAGTGGTCGAGCTCGTAGTGCGCAACCTTGCTGCGGATCGTTTCCATCACCGGCGCCAGCTTCGGGCTCGTGTGGTACGGCGCGCGCAGGTCGACGCCTTGTGCGGCGGCCAGCAGTTCGATCGCGAGGATGTGCTTCGTGTTGTCCGCGATGTCGGCGAGCTTGCGTGCGGCGAACGTCGCCATCGACACGTGGTCTTCCTGGTTCGCCGAGGTCGGCAGCGAGTCGACCGAGGCCGGGTGCGCGAGCGTCTTGTTTTCCGACGCGAGGGCGGCCGCCGTCACGTGGGCGATCATGAAGCCCGAGTTCACGCCGCCGTCCCGCACGAGGAACGGGGGCAGGCCCGACAGCGTCGCATCGATCAGCAGCGCGATGCGGCGTTCGGCCAGCGCGCCGATTTCCGCTGCGGCGAGCGCGAGGTTGTCGGCCGCGAACGCGACGGGTTCGGCGTGGAAGTTGCCGCCCGACAGCACTTCGCCGGTATCCGGGAAGATCAGCGGGTTGTCCGACACGGCGTTCGCTTCGACCAGCAGCACGTCGGCCGCATGGCGCATCTGGTCCAGGCACGCGCCCATCACCTGCGGCTGGCAGCGCAGGCTGTACGGGTCCTGCACCTTGTCGCAGTCGCGGTGCGACTGGTTGATCGGCGAGCCTTCGAGCAGGTCGCGATACGACGCGGCCGCGTCGATCTGGCCCTGGTGGCCGCGCAGTTCATGAATGCGTGCGTCGAACGGCTTCACCGAGCCGGCAGCCGCGTCGACCGACAACGCGCCTGCGACGAGCGCGGTGCGGTACAGGTCTTCGATCGCGAACATGTTGTCGAGCGCCAGCGCGGTCGATGCCTGCGTGCCGTTCAGCAGCGCCAGGCCTTCCTTCGCCTGCAGCGTCAGCGGCGCGAGGCCGGCAACGCGCAGGCCGTCGAGTGCGCTTGCGCGCTCGCCGCGGATGAACACTTCGCCGACGCCCAGCAGCACGGCCGACATGTGCGCGAGCGGTGCCAGGTCGCCCGATGCGCCGACCGAGCCCTTCACCGGGATCAGCGGCAGCACGTCCGCGTTGAACAGCGTGATCAGCGCGTCCATCACTTCGCGGCGGATGCCCGAGTGGCCGCGGCCGAGGCTCGACAGCTTCAGCGCCATCAGCAGGCGCACCGACGAGCGTGCCATCGGCTCGCCCACGCCGACCGCGTGCGACAGCACGAGGTTCTTCTGCAGCAGTTCGAGCTGGTCGTGCGGGATGTGCGTGCTGGCCAGGCGGCCGAAGCCCGTGTTGATGCCGTAGGCCGGCTCGCCCTTCGCGGCGATGTCGGCAACGGCCTTCGCGCCGGCGTCGATCTTCGCGAAGCTCGCCGGGTCGAGCTTGAGCTGCACGGATTCGCGAGCGATCTGGCGCAGTTGCGGGAGGGTCAGGTGGCCGGGGGTCAACGTAATCATGTGAGCAATCCTGTCTAGACAAGTTCGGAATGGATTGAAGTGTAGCCACGCCAACTTGTCTAGACAACCCGTATTTCACTGATTTCGACTCGGGAGTTTCCCTGATGCCCGGCACGGGCCGCCGGCTCGGCCCGCGTGATCCGGCGCTTAACACGCGTTGCAATTATTTTATTTTTGGCAACGTCCGGATCATCGTCCGCCGTGGGGGACCGCCATGCCCTTCCCATCACGATTCGCCGCCCCGCTCGGCCGCCCCTTGCCGTTCGCCGCGTGCGTACTCGCGCGCGGCGCGTCGCTGGCCGCGAAGCCGGCCGACCGGCGGATCGTCGGCACGCCGCAATCGTCGGAAACCTACCGGTGCATGCTGCGCAAGGGCGATCCGCCGTTCAAGACGCTCGTCGGCGGCGTGCTCGTGCAGTTGATGAAGCGCGGCGAGATCGACGCGCTGTGCGACCAGCGGTTCACGAAGCCGGTGCCGCCGAAGGGGCTGTCGTTCGACTTCGCGATGAGCGACGTGATCGATGCGCGCCATGCGGCGCCGAACGACGCGCCGCTCGAGTGAGCGCCGCGCACCGACCGCGGCTCACGCACGCGTCCATGCGACGCACGCCGCATAGCCGGGCGCCGCGTCGAACCACGCCGCATCGAACGCCGCGACGCCGGCGGCGGGCGCGGCCGGCTCGACGATCGTCGTCGCGGGGTCGCGCCATCGCGCGGCGGCATGACCGCGAACGCGCTCAGCCCGCCGACGATGCCCGTGCCGAGCGCCTTGAGCAGCGCCTCCTTCGCACACCAGACGCGCATGAATGCGCCGGCGCGCATGTCAAGCGGCAGGCTGTCGAGATAGGCGGCCTCGGCCGGCGCGCAAACTTCGCGCGTCAGCGCGCGCCAGTCGGTCGCGCGGTTGCAGCGCTCGATATCGACGCCCACGCGGCCGCCGGGAGCCCACGCAAGCAGCGCATGGTCGCCCGCGTGCGACACGTTGAAGTCGAGCGAGGCACGATGAGCACCGTCCAGCGACGGTCGCCCCGAGGCGTCGACGACGATCGCCACCGCCTGCGGCGCGATGCCGAGGGCCGTGCCGAGCACGTCGCGCAGTGCGGCACGCGTCGCGGCGCTGCGCACCGCATCCTCATGCCGCATGAAGCGCGCGGCCCGCGCGCGCTCGTCATCGCTGAGTGCCGCATATGCGGGCGACGCAAGCGGCAAGCGCCAGTCGAAATCGACGCGCGCGATCTGCACGCCGGCGCGCGACGCGGCGAGCGGCGCGTCGAGCCGCTGCATGCGCCAGGCGCGGGGAATGTCGGACGGAGAAGCGGAATCGAGCGGGACGGGCATCGACGTGCGGCGGCGGTGGAAGGAAACGTCCGATGTTAATCGATCAGGCGGCATGGCGAACCGTTACGGCCCGCCGGCGTCGATGCTGCCGGCACTAAACGCAACGCTGACGCTCGTTGTGCTCGCGGCAGGCACCGGCGCGTGACGCGGCCGCCCGCTCAACCGTTCGCGGCAGCGCCCGGCACGCCGCTGCGGGGCCCCCGCCCGCGCGATGCCGGGTGAAGCGCATGCACTTTGCCCGGCGCATCGGCCGGCAGCACGCCGTGCTGCAGCCAGTAGAGCGCGAGCGGCCACAGTGTTTCGGTGAAGCGGCTGTGGAAAAACGCGAAATGGCCGATCGCGTCGACGCCGATGTCGGCCGGCGCGATCCGCAGATGCGTGACGTCGCTGCCCGTGTAGTAGCCGAGCAGCCGCTCGATCGCCTCGACCGTGCCGAACCCGTCGTCGTCGAGACCGATCGCGAGCATCGGCGCCGACAACCCCGCGAAGCGGGCCGGCAACGCGGCGCGGGTCGCGGCGGGTTCGGCGAGCGGGCCGCTCGTATAGCCCTCCTCGAACCGCGCCTGCGAGCGGACCCACGACAACGCGACGCCGCGCGGCGTGTCCTCCATCCAGCCGAGCCGCTTCGCGGGCACGTAGCCGAACACGGCCGCGAGCACCGGCATCGCGACGTGCCACTTCCACCACATGCGCCGCCGCTCGGCCGGCCGGTAATCGCGCCAGTACGCATACTGCGCGCCGACCGTCACCGCATGCCGCACGTGGACGTTCGATGCGGCGAGCCCGAGCGCGAACCCGCCGATGCTGTGCGCGACGACGTCGATCGGCTGGCCCGGAAACGCGTCGCGTACGTAGTGCAGCGCGGCTTCGCAATCGAGCCGCCCCCAGTCGAGCCAGTTCGCGCGCAGCTTCGCGAGCTGCGCCGGGCGCGACCCGCCGATGCCGCGATAGTCGTAGACGAGCACGTCGCGCCCGTGCGCGAACAGCCAGGCCGCAAAACGAAAGTAGTAGTCGCAACGCACCGACGTCGCGCAATTGACGACCGTCACGGGGCGCGTGACACCACCGCCGCGATGGCGCCATACATGGCCGCGCAATGCGTAGCCGTCGGCCGCGCGCAGCGTCACCGGCTCGGGAGGCAATGCGTCCGCCGCGCGGGTGGCCTGCGTCATTTCACTGCCTTCGTTCGAAATCGTCATCGTGTCTCCGGTCCCATGCTTCGCGGTCCGTCCGGGTCAGCGCCGCGGTGCCCGCTCGTGCTTTGCGGCCGGCCAACGTGTCAACGGACGAGCGCCTGCTCCCGCGCCGTCCTTCACCGCCCGCACCAGCCTCCATTGAACTTGACGCGCCCCGCGTTCTCAACCAATCTTGCTGCTCCGTTCGCATGAGTCACGCGCATGTCAACGCCGCTCGTCCGTCTTCCGTCGCTCGATCTCGTCCGCGGTTTCGTCGCCGTCGGCCGCCGCATGAGCATCACGCTGGCCGCGCAGGACCTCTGCGTCACGCAATCGGCGGTGAGCCGCCAGGTGCACGCGCTCGAAGCGCACCTCGGCGTCGCGTTGCTGCAGCGCGGCTACCGGAAGATCGCGTTCACGCCGGAAGGCGAGCGGCTGTTTCGCGTCGCGGATGCGGCACTGCACGGGCTGCAGGACACCGTCGCGTCGCTCGCGGCCACGCGCGAGCGCCAGCCCGTCACGATCACCGCGAGCATCGGCGTCACCGCGCTGTGGCTGCTGCCGCGGCTCGGGCGGCTGCAGGCGCGCCTGCCGGAGATCGACCTGCGCGTCGCCGCGAACGACAAGGTACTCGATTTGCGCGCCGAAGGCATCGACCTCGGCATCCGCTATTGTCCGCGCGAGCGCGCGCCGGCCGGCGCGCTGCGGCTGTTCGACGAGATCGTCGTGCCGGTCGCCCATCCTGCGCTCGCGGCACGGCCCGTCACGAACGCGGCCGCGATCGCCGACCACGTGCTGCTCGAATTCGACGGGCCGCCGCAGCCGCAATTGCAGTGGCGCACGCAACTGCACGCGGCTGGGCTCGGCGACGCGCGCCCGAAAGGCGTGCTGCGCTTCAACCAGTACGACCAGGTGATCCAGGCCGCGATCGCGGGCCAGGGCGTCGCGCTCGGCCGGCTCGCGCTCGTCGCGCCGATGCTCGCGGACGGGCGGCTCGCGGTGCTCGGTCCGCACACGCAGGCGCTGTCGGATGTGTACGGCTACTGGCTGTTCCAGCACGATCCGGCCCCGCGCCGCGAAGTCGCCGAGGTCCGCGACTGGATGCTCGCCGAAGCAGCCGAATGCGACACCGCGATGCGTGTGCACGACACGGTGTCGGCGTAAGCCGGCGCCGCCTTTGCGAATTACCCTGCCCCCCTGCCGGGCGCTCCCGCCCCCTCCACGCGCACCGCTTCGCATTCCCGATATGCATGCCAACCTGACCGAATGATCGCTTGAGCGGCAACGAGCCCGATCGTCTAATCGGATCGAGCGCGGCCGTCTTGCCGCGCGCCTTCATCCGGAGACACGCATGACCCCGATCGAGCAGGAAGTCCGTCGCCGCTGGCTGCCCGTCCTGGCCGGCGGCCTGATCATGGGCGCCGCGCTCGGCATCCGCCACGTGCAGGGCCTGTTCCTTGCGCCGGTGTCGCTCGACCACGGCTGGTCGCGCGAAGCGTTCGGGCTCGCCCTGGCGCTGCAGAACCTGATCTGGGGCGTCGCGCAGCCGTTCACCGGGATGGTCGCCGATCGCTTCGGCTCGCTGCGCGTGATCGTCGCCGGGATGCTGCTGTATGCGGCCGGGCTCGTCACGATGGCGCACGCGGCGACGACCGGCATGTTCACGGTCGGCGCCGGGCTCGTGATCGGCATCGCACTGTCGGGCTCGGCGTTCGCGTCGATCTATGGCGCGCTGAGCCGCCTGTTTCCGCCCGACCGGCGCGGCTGGGCGCTCGGCGTCGCGGGCGCGATCGGCGGGCTCGGCCAGTTCTGCATGGTGCCCGTCGCGCAGGCGTTGATCGGCGATATCGGCTGGCGGCATGCGTTCATCGCGCTGGCGCTCGTCGCGGCGCTGCTTGCACCGCTCGCCGTACTGCTGCGCGACCGGCCCGCGCAGTCTGCCGCCACCGGCCCCGACCAGTCGATCGGCGAAGCCGTGCGCGAGGCGTTCGCGCATCGCGGCTTCTGGCTGCTGAACGCGGGTTTCTTCGCGTGCGGCTTTCAGCTCGCGTTCGTCGCGACGCATCTTCCCGCCTACCTGCTCGACCATGGGCTGCCGGCAGGCCACGCGAGCGTCGCGCTCGCGCTGATCGCGCTGACCAACGTCGCCGGCACCTATGCGTGCGGCCATCTCGGCGGGCTGCTGCGGCGCAAGTACGTGCTGTCGGTGCTGTACCTCGTGCGTGCACTCACGATGGCCGCGTTCGTCGCAGCGCCGCTGTCGCCCGCGAGCGTCTACGTGTTCGCGGCAGTGATGGGATTCACGTGGCTCGGCACCGTGCCGCTGACGAACGGCGTGATCTCGCAGATGTTCGGCGTGCGCTACATCGCGACGCTGTTCGGTTTCGTGTTCTTCGGGCACCAGCTCGGCAGCTTCTTCGGCGTCTGGCTCGGCGCGGTGGTGTACGACGCGACGCACTCGTACATGCCGCTGTGGATCGGCTCGATCGCACTCGGCATACTCGCGGCGTTGCTGCACCTGCCGATCAACGATGCGCGCGTCGCACGCCCGGCATCGGGCAACGCGGCATGGGCATGATCCGCGCGGCGCTGGTCGCCGGCACGCTCGCATTCGTCGCGTGGTGCGGTGCGGCCTATTTCAGTTCGGACGTCGCGTACGCGCTGCTCGAACACGTCGCGTTCTGCAATTGAGGCCGCAAACCGGGCCGTGCGGTCAGCGGCGTTTCGGCAATGCCGCCAGCGCATCGAGCGCGCGGGCACGCGCGGCCGCATGCTCGACGAGCGGTTCCGGATAGTCGACACCGAGCCGCACGCCGGCCGCGTCGAGTTCCAGCGGCGATGCTTCCCACGGCGCATGGATCGATGCGTTGTCGAGGCCGGCAAGCTCGGGCACCCAGCGCCGCACGTACGCGCCGTCGGGATCGAATTTCTGCCCCTGCGCGACCGGATTGAAGATGCGGAAATACGGCGCGGCGTCGGCGCCGCACCCGGCCACCCACTGCCAGCTCGCCGCGTTGTTCGCGGGATCGGCGTCGACCAGCGTGTCCCAGAACCACGCTTCGCCCGCGCGCCAGTCGATCAGCAGGTGCTTGATCAGGAACGACGCGACGACCATCCGCACGCGGTTGTGCATCCAGCCGGTCGTCCACAGCTCGCGCAGGCCCGCGTCGACGAGCGGATAGCCGGTCAGCCCGCGCTGCCATGCGCGCAGCGCGGCGGGATCGTCACGCCACGGCATCGCGTCGAACTGCGCGCGGAAGTTGTGGGTCGCGAGCGCCGGGAAGTGGTACAGCAGCGTGTAGCTGAATTCGCGCCACCCGAGTTCGCTCAGGAATTTGTCGGCGTCCGCGGCAACCGCCGCGCCGCCTGCGCTCGCGGCACCCTGCACTGCATGCCATACCTGTCGCGGCGACACGTTGCCGAAGCGCAGGAACGGCGAAAGGCGGCTCGTCGCGGGACGGTCGGGAAGATCGCGCGCATCGGCATAGCCGGCGAGCGAGGTCGCCAGGAACGCGTCGAGCTGCGCGTGCGCGCCGGCTTCGTCGGGCATTGGCCACGCATCGCGCAGGCCGCCGGCCCAATCCGGCGAGTGCGGCCGCAACGCAAGCGCGTCGAGCGCCAGCGCGCAGTCGCGTACGGCTTTCGGCCACGGATGAAACGCGATCCGCTCGGGCTCCGACAGCGGCACGGCGACCGTGCGATCCCGTCGCGCCGCACGCCAGTATGCGGTGAACACCTGATACGGGGTGCCGCCGCCCGTCAGCACCTCCCAGGGCTCGTTCAGCAGGCTGCCGTTGCTGCTCTCGACCGCGACACCGCGCGCCTTGAGCGACGCCTTCAGCGCCGCGTCGGCATCGCGCTGCGGTTGCGCATAGCGGCGGTTCCAGTACACGGCTTCCGCGCCCGTGTCGTGCACGATGCGTTCGATCTCACGCTGTGCGTCGCCGCGCAACAGCAGCAGACGTCCGCCATGTCGCGCAAGCGCCGCGTCGAGCCCCGCGAGCGATCCATGCAGCCACCAGCGTGCCGCGCCGCCGAGCGGACGCCCGGCGCCGTCGCCCGTGTCGTCGACGAATACGCACACGAGTGGCCGGCCCGACGCCACCGCGCGCGTCAGCGCGGGCTGGTCGGTCACGCGCAGATCGTCGCGGAACCAGACGATCGCGGGAGCAACGGACGACTTGGCAGGCACGGGCACCTCGATGACATAAGCGAACAGAGACGCGTATTGTCGCGGCTGCGCTGCGTGGTGTCGACGCCGGCCGTCACGACCCGCGCGCCACGGCGACACCGCGCGCGACCGCGCAATCCGTGTCAATCGGATGGAAGTCGCCCGGCCGAACGTCGGCGCGCAATGGATATTGCTCGGGCTGCGGTACGTCGACCGGTTCGTGCACACCGTGCACGGCTGGCGCAACGCCGACCGCATCGAGGCACGCCGCGGCGGCCCGACGGGCCGACCGTGCCCGCCGGTGCGACCGGCTGATCCGGTCAACGATGTGTCGTGTCAATCGAGCCGGAACGCGGCCTCGAAGCGCTCGGCGAATGCGTCGAACTCGGCTTCCGGCAGATGGTTGATGCCGCCTGCGCGCTTGCGCCCGCCGCCCGTCGCGAAGCCGCGGCAAAACTCGTCCGCGCCGAGCGGCCGGCCGTCGGGCACGCGCACGCTGACGACGAGCCCGCCGCCGGCACGCGGCGACAGCACCGCGAGTGCCGCATGCGGCGCATTGCGCATCCGCTCGTTCGCGAGCATGCCGGTCGCGCGCCGCGCCCACGGATGATCGGGCATCCGGACCAGCGTCGCCCCCGGCACCTCGCGCAGCGGCGCAAGTGCGCACGCACGCGCCATGTCGTCGCGGTAACCGTCGCGCAGCGCCACGAACACAGCCGTCTCGCGCACGAAATCGAGTGGAGCGACGCACGGCAGCATCGCGTCCGCGAGAGCCGCCGGATCGAAGTGCAGATCGCCGACGCACTCGCCGTACGCGTTGTAGTTCAGATAGCGCCCGAGTTCGGCGAGTACGCTACGCTCGGCTTCGTCGATCGCATGCTCGCGTGCCAGTGCGTCTCCGAGCGCCGGCAGTTCGTCGCCATAGGCCGCGACGATCGCCCAGCGCACGTACCGGCCGCCGAGATAGCGGTTCACGATCGCGCTCGTGCAGACGTCGGCCGCCGTGTCGATATGCGCGTCGAAACGCGGATGGTCGGGCAGATCGCCCGCGAAGTGATGGTCGAAGTAACGAACTGTCGCGCCGTCGCGCAGCAGCCGCACGCACGCGTCGCGGTTCTGGTCGTGCGACACATCGAGCGCGGTGACGATGTCGCCCGACCGTGCGTCGATCCGCTCGAGCAGCCTGACGTCGCGCTTCACGCCGGTGACGAGCGTGCCGCGCACGCGTTCGGCGAGCCGCAGTTGCTGAAGCGCGCACAGGCCGTCCGCGTCGCCGTTGAACGCGAAGACGTGCCGCGCGTGCTGATAGTCCCGCATGATCCGTTGCTCCATCGTCGAGCCATGAAATCGCCGCCGTTCGCGCGAGCGGCGTGAGCGCCGAGTTCGCGCGCCCGGTATTTTGCCGCAACCGCGAGCGCTCCTTCGATACAGCGTAGCCGCGCTCCCCGTCAAACGGCTTGCGGGCCCGTTGCATGTCGATCGTCACGATCGCGCCGCGCAGTTGCCGTTGCATGTGCGGCACGATTTCCTGCATAAGCGCCGTCGAGGTCGGGTTTCTCCACCGGCACCGGAAACGCACCGTCCACGAATGTGCAGCGTCGACCGCGAGTGCCACGCCGAGCATGGCCCACTCCCGGACTATGGTCGGCGCGCTGCCATTTCATGTCATACGTCATCAGACATGATTAGATAACCGACAGGGCTCATGAAATTACCCAATACCCGGGAAATTTTCGGGTAAACCCGTGACGTCTTCGTCGGCGCTCAGGCGTACCATGTTATACGACGACATACTACACGGACCGTCACCCGGATATCGACGCGGGCCACCGCCCCGTCCGCCGCCGCCCCACCGGAGACACATTTGAACCCGCCCTCGCCCGCCCTGCCCGGACGCGACCCGCTCGCGTCCGCCGTCTCGAAAGTGAAGTGGCACGTGCTGCCGCTCGTGCTGATCATGTTCATCGCGAACTACATCGACCGCGTAAACGTCGGCTTCGTCGATCGCCACCTCGAGGCGTCGATCGGCATCGGCGCGGCCGCATACGGCCTCGGCGCCGGGCTGTTCTTCGTCGGCTACGCGCTGTTCGAGGTGCCGTCGAACCTGCTGATGCAGCGCTACGGCGCGCGCATCTGGCTGGCCCGGATCATGGCGACGTGGGGCATCGTCGCGGCCGCGATGTCGTTCGTATGGAACGACACGTCGTTCTACGCGCTGCGCTTCCTGCTCGGCGCGGCCGAGGCCGGCTTCTTCCCCGGCGTCGTGCTGTACCTGTCGCAATGGCTGCCGCCGCAGGAGCGCGGCAAGGCGATGGCGATCTTCCTCGGCGGTTCCGCGTTCGCGTCGGTGCTGTCCGGGCCCGTCACCGGCGCGCTGCTGTCGATCCGCGGTTTCGGCCTCGAAGGCTGGCAATGGATGTTCCTGATCGAAGGGCTGTTCTCGGTCGCGCTGTGCGGCGCGAGCTGGCTGCTGCTGAAATCGCACATCCGCGACGCGACGTGGCTCACGGCCGAAGAACGCACGGCGCTCCAGAACGCGCTCGACGACGAGCGCGCGACGCGCGACGTCCGCTCGAACGTGCCGGTGCGCGCCACCGCGCTGCTGCGCGACCCGCAGATCATGCTGTTCTGCTTCCTGTATTTCTCGATCCAGCTGACGATCTACGCGGCCACGTTCTGGCTGCCGACGATCATCCGCAAGATGGGCGGGCTCACCGATTTCCAGGTCGGCCTGTACAACACGATTCCGTGGATGATCGCCATCGGCGCGATGTACGGCTTCGCGGTGCTGTCGTCGAAGTGGAAGCATCCGCAGCGCTGGCTCGCGGTTGCGCTGGTGCTCGCCGCGTGCGGGCTGTTCGCGTCGACATCGCACGATCCGGTATGGTCGTTCGCGTCGATCTGCTTCGCCGCGCTCGGCTTCAAGGCCGCATCGTCGCTGTTCTGGCCGATCCCGCAGGGCTATCTCGACACGCGCGTGGCCGCGGCCGTGATCGCGCTGATCAACTCGGTCGGCAACCTTGGCGGCTTCGTCGCGCCGACGGCGTTCGGCTATCTGAAGCAACATACGGGTTCGATCACGGGCGGGCTGTATGCGCTCGCGATCGCTTCGCTCGTCGCTGCAGTCGCCGCGCTGTTCGCGCGCACGCACCGGCGCAGCGATCCGCCGCGCGGCCTGCCGGCCGACGCATCCTTCACGAACGCTTCGATGCTCCGCCATGCCGAACACTGACCGCCTGACCGTCGTCGTCTCGAATGCCGCCGACGGCGACCTCGCCACCTTCTCGCTCGCGGCCGACGGCTCGCTTGCGCCGCTCACCCGGTACCCGGCCGCCGACGTCGCGATGCCGATCGCCGTGCCGGCCGACCGGGCGCGGCTCTACGTTGCGACGCGCGGCGAGCAACCGACGATCGTCGCGTTCCGCGTCGTGCCGGCCACCGGCGCGCTCGTGCGCATCGGCACGACCGCGATCGACGCGAGCCATGCTTACCTGTCGCTCGACCACAGCGGCCGCTGGCTGCTCGGCGCGTCGTACGGCGGGAATTCGCTGAGCCTTTACGACGCCGCGCGCGTGCGCGACGGCGACGGCACGCCGCTGCAGGTCACGGGCGGGATCGCAAACGCTCACGCGGTGATCGTGTCGCCGGACAACCGTTTCGCGTACGTCAGCTCGCTCGGCTCGGATCGCGTGTTCAGCTTCGCGCTCGTCGAGGACGCCGCCGGCCTGCGCGCGCAAGAACACGGCGAAACGCGCGTGCCGGCCGGGTTCGGCCCGCGTCACCTGCGATTCGCGGATGACGGCCGCACGCTCGTCGTCGTCAGCGAATTCCAGGCCACGCTCGCGACGTTCGCGCGCGACCCTGAAACCGGCCGGCTCGGCGATGCACACGTGAGCGCGCGCCATCCGGCCGTCGCCGAACTCGCACAAGGCCATGCGCGGCCGCCGGCGCCTGCCGAGCCGTCCGTCTGGGCCGCCGACCTGCACCTGACGCCCGACGAGCGTTTCGCGTATGTCAGCGAACGCACGTCGAGCCGCCTGCTCTGCTATCGCCGCAGCGAGGACGGCACGTTCGAACCCGCGCACGCAACCGCCACCGAGACGCAGCCGCGAGGGTTCGCAATCGACCCGTCGGGGCGCTGGCTCGTTGCCTGCGGCGAACAGTCGGAATATGTGTCCGTGTATGCGATCGCGCCGGACGACGGCGCGCTGTCGTCGCACGCGCGCGTGCCGGGCGGGCGCGGTGCGAACTGGGTCGCGATTGTCTGAAACAGTGATGCGCGGGGCATGCTTCGGCAGGTCCGTGCCTGCCCGTGTTCAGCGCCGCTCGCTGGGCGCGACGCCCGTCCAGCGCTTGAACGCACGCGTGAAATTGGCGCGATCCGTATAGCCGACGCGCGCGGCGATCTCGTCGACCGGCAGCCGCGTGCCTTCGAGCAGCCGCAGCGCGTCGCGCAACCGGATCTCGTCGAGCAGCGTCGAATAGGTTGCGCCGTACTCGGCGAGCTTGCGCTTGAGCGTGCGCGCCGACACATGCAGCTCGCGCGCGACCTCATCGACCGACGGATAGCCGCCCTCGCCGCAGATCAGCAGGTTGCGCACGCGCTCGACGATGCTTTCCGCATAGCCGAGCCGCGCGAGTTCGGCCTCGCACTGCTGCACGATCATCTGCGCGGTATGCGCGTTCGCGGTACCGATCGGCTCGTCGAGCAGCGCGGCGTCGCAGCGGATACGGTTCGCGCCCGCGTCGAAATGGCAGCGCGGCAGGCGCGCGCGATAGCGCTCGAACCACGGCGGTTCGGGCCATTCGAAATGGAGTTCGGCACGCGACTGCAGCGTGCGCCCGGGCACCGGATACAGCAGCGAGTTGAACAGGATCGCCGTCTCGACCAGGAAGTTCTCGACCGCGAACTGCCGCAGCCGGCCGAGCGGAAACGCTTCGAACACGTCGATGTCGACGATCCCGTCGAGTTGCGCGAGCCGCACCGAAAAGAACGGCACGCGCGTCGGCAGGTAGCGGATACCGAGCGAGATCGCCTCGCCGAGCGTCGCGCAGCTCATCAGCCCGAAGCCGATCAGTCCCGCTTTCGTCAGGCTGCTGCGCAGGCCGATCTCGATCGCGATCGACGGGTCGTCCGTCGCGTCGAGCAGGTTGAACACGATCGCCGCCTGCTGCAGCGGCGTGATGCGCGCATCGGGCTGCGCGAGCCGGTCGCGCTCGACGCCCGAGCCGGCCAGCACGCGAGCGCCGTCGATCCCGCGCTCCTCGGCCAGCATCAGCATGAACAGCGCATACGCGGACGACACCGTCGCCTTGTTCAGCTGGCGCGCGGCATCCGGGACGGACAGGGCCATGCGGCGGACTCCGAAGCGGTTTCGGCGGATTGTAGCGTCGCTGGCCCGCAATGACACCGGAGCGAGACTCTAGCCGCGCCGGCAGGCCATCGTGGCCCGAAATGACACCACCATTGGCACCCGCGGCCCTCGCGTGCGGTCCGGTGCACGCCTATGCTTGTCACATCGGCATTGAGCCCCACCCTTTCCGCAGGAATCCTGGTCGATGAGCCAACCCGCACGAACCGCCTTTCGCAACGACGCGGACAAGGTCGCTTACGTCCGCCGCGAGGTCAACGCCGCGAGCGACGCGATCCGCGCGCGTTTTCCGCTGCTCGACAACCAGAACCTCGTCGGCGCGACCGTGATGGCCGTCTCGGTGAGCGCGATGCTCGCGATCGCCTGGCTCTATGCGCGCGGATCGATCGCGTGGTACGTCGCGCTGCCGCTCGCCGCGTTCGTCACGTCGCTGATCCACGAGCTCGAGCACGACCTGATCCACCTGATGTACTTCAGGAAGACGCCGTGGGCCTATCACCTGATGATGGCGCTGTGCTGGCTCACGCGGCCCGGCACGATCAACCCGTGGACGCGGCGGCGCATGCACCTGCATCACCACAAGGTGTCGGGCGGCGAATCGGATCTCGAGGAATTCGGCATCACGAACGGCGAGCGCTGGGGCGTGAAGCGGCTGCTGATGATCGCGGACGGCATGCTCGCCGTCGTGCTGCGGCCCACTGCGATGCGCCGCAAGGTGAAGCAGTATGTGGCCGCGCAGCCGGTGCAGGATCCGTCCGAGCGCCTGCAGTTACGCGTCGAACAGGTGTCGTCGTACATGCCGGTCGGTCACGTGTACTACGTGCTGTGGCATGCGTTCATCGTCTATCACGCCAGCCTGTTCGCGCTGCATGCGTTCGGCTACCCGGTGACGGTGCCGGCCGTCGTCGAGCGCGTGATGAGCGTCGTCGATTTCCTGGCCGTGGTGTGGCTCGGGCCGAACTTCTTGCGCAGCTTCTGCATCAACTTCGTCAGCTCGAACATGCATTACTTCGGCGACATCGACTCGCGCAACGTGATCCAGCAGACGCAGGTGCTCAACCCGTGGTGGATGCTGCCGTTCCAGCTGTTCTGCTTCAACTTCGGCAGCACGCATGCGATCCATCACTTCGTGGTGCGGGACCCGTTCTACATCCGCCAGCTGACCGCGCGCACCGCGCATGCGGCGCTGCGTGAAGTCGGCGTACGCTTCAACGACGTCGGCACGTTCGCGCGGGCGAATCGCTGGGGCGGTTATCGTCCGGCGCGCGGTACGCGCCAGGCTCCGGCCGACGCGTAACGCACCGCCTCAACCGCCGATCGGCGGCATCGGCCCTTGCCCGCGGATCCACGACCAGTTCGCGAGTTCGGCCATTTCCTTGTCGCCACGGCTGTCGCCATACGCGAACAGCTGTTTCGGCGGCCGGTTGCCCCACCACCCGCGCAGCCGCACGACCTTTTGCGGCCCCCAGCAATTCTCGCCGTCGAGCCGACCGGCGAAGGTGCCGCGCTCGAACGCCAGCCGCGTCGCGAGCACCGCATCGAAGCCGGCCGTCTTCGCCCACTTCTCCAGATACAGCGACGGCGACGCGCTCACCAGCACGACTTCGTGCCCGCGCGCCCGATGCTCGCGGATGCGTTCGAGCATTTCCGGGCGCACGAGGCTCGGCAGATAGGTGTCGACGAACGTGCGCGCCTGCGCATCGAGCGCGTCTTCACGCACCGGCCCGAACGCGAACGATGCGAACTTCGCCTTCGCGTCGCCGCGCGACAGCAGCCCGGCCTTCATCGCGACGATCCACGGCAGCGCGCGCAACCCGGCCCACGCGAAGCGCGGCGTGCCGACCGCATAGCGGACGAAATGGCGAAAGCTGTCGGTCGTGGTGATGGTGCCGTCGAAATCGAATGCGGCAACGATGCGGTCAGTCATGGAGAATCGGCGGAAAAGCGATGAGATGCCCCGGAAGATAGCAGACTCGCGCCGGTGCACGTGAAATGGCGTGACGCGCGGCGTGGCCTGCGCAGCGAACACGCGCGTCGTAGCGCGCATGTTCGTGCCCTTCGTTCCTGTCGTGCCGCTCCTTAGCGCGGCGGCCGCGCCGCCAACGCCGCCGGCAGCACAACGTTCATCAGGTGATCGGCGCGCGACAGCAGATCGGTCACGCGCTCGTCGAGCCCGCGTAATTGCGCGGGTTGCATGCGGATCTGCTGCACGGCCTGCCCGACGATGTTGCGGCGGTCGAACAGCGTGCGCTCGACACCTGCATCATCCGGCGCGCGCACGACGTCCGACACCGCGCTCAGCGCCGCGAGCACGACCACGAGGTTTTCTTCCGCATGGCGGACCTTCGCGGCGAGTTCCTCGGTACGGCGCGGGAAGAAACCGAGCGACTGCTTGAGCGCCCCGATCGCCGCACGGTAGTCGACATGGCCCGTCGCCGCGCCGAACCAGCGTTCGAACATCCCGGCCTTGCGCGTCGCCTGCGCGAGCATGCCGGCCATCATGTCGGCCGCACCGAGTTCGTTGAATTCACGCGTCGCGGCCGCGACGGCTTCGACGAGGTTGCCCGCCGTCTCCAGCGCGCCGTCGCCGATCGTCGCAACCGTCGCGAGCTTCAGCGGCACCAGTTGCCGGATATGCCGCTCGATGCGCGGCGCGTAGTCGGGATAAAGATTCGGAAAGCTGGCCTGCGCGGCGCGGAAGCACGCTTCGAGTTGCGGATGGTTCGATTCACCGAACACCGCGCGGCCGACTGCATCGGCCGGCGCCGTGCGCACGGCCTGACCGGGCGCCGGCACAGGCGCGGGCCCGAAGTCGAGCGCCTGCGGCGCCGGCCGCTCGGGCCCGCGCGCAACCGGCGCCGCGGCCGCGGGCGGCGCGTCGAACGCAAGACGCCCGGGCGTGCGCTCGGGCGTCGTATCGAACTCGAGCCGCTTCGGCTCGTCGGACGGATTCGTCATCGCTGCTTCGCGCCCGGCGCGGCGGTGTCCCGCCGGCCGGGCTGCCGCCAGTCAGACCGCGCCGCCGTACGCGCGCACGAAGTCGCCCAGGCCGCGGTTGTAGCCGGCGCCGACCGCCTTGAACATGAAGTGGCCGTCGCGGCGATAGAAGCTGCCGACCTGCACCGACGTCTCCATCGAGAAGTCTTCCTCGAGCGCGTACTTCGCGATTACCGCGCCCGACACTTCGTCGGCGATCTGGATGTAGCTGTTGCGCACCTGGCCGAAATTCTGGCGGCGCGCTTCGGCCTGGTCGATCGTCACCACCACCGAGATTTCCTCGACGTCGGCCGCGAGCTTCGTCATGTCGATGAAGATCACCTCGTCGTCGCCGTCGCCGCTGCCCGTGCGGTTGTCGCCGCTATGCACGACACCCAGGCACTTCGACGCGGGCATCCCGCGCTTCGGGAAATCGTCGCCCGGCTGGATGAAGGTGTCCTTGCGCTCCATCGTACGCACTTCGCTGTTGTAGAACACGAAGTGCTGATCCGAGATCAGCTTCGGATTGCTCTGCGCGTCGTACTTGCACAGGAACACCGACACGTCGAGATCGAAGTCCGTACCCGTGTCCGTCGCGTTCGCGTCCCAACCGAGACCGATGCGGAACTTCTGCGTGCCGGGCGCTTCCTTCGACAGGTTGACGCGACCGCCTTTCGACAAATTGATCATCTGAACCTCTTCTACTGGAACCGCCGTTGTGCCGGCGGCAATGCCGGGCCGCCCTGCGCGGCCCCTCGTTGATGGTGTTCGACCCGCACGTGACGCGGAGTCACTCGCCCGCCACGGCAGTCCGGTCTTCCTTGCGCTGCACGACGATCGACGACCACACGGCCGCGGCGATCATTGCCGCGCCGACCAGGCCGGTGATGACCTCGGGCACCTCGAACTTCACGCCGAGGAACATGATCGTCGCGAGCGCACCGATCGCCCAGAAGGCGCCGTGTTCGAGGTAACGGTATTGCGCGAGCGTGCCCTTCTTCAGCAGCACGAGCGTCATTTCCCGGATATAGGCCGCTCCGACGCCAAGGCCCAGCGCGATCAGGAAGATGTTGTTCGACAGCGCGAATGCGCCGATCACGCCATCGAAGCTGAACGACGAATCGAGCACTTCGAGATACATGAAACCGGCGACGCCTTCGCGCACCACGCGCGTCCCCGTCTCCTCGCCGCCGATCAGGTCGCCGATGCCGTGCGCGATCACGAAGCTGATCACGCCGAACGCCCCCGCGAGCAGGAAAGCCACCTGCTCGACCGCCGGGACGTACAGCGACGCGACGATGATGATGGCGAGCGTCAGCGCCACTTCCAGCGCCGTGATGCGGCCGAGGTGGCTCATCGGGCCTTCCAGGAAGCCGATCCAGTGCTCGTCCTTCTCGGTGTCGAGCATGAACTTGAAGAACACCATCAGCAGGAACGCGCCGCCGAATGCGGATACCTGGTGATGCGCGGACGTGAGGATCGACGCGTACTGCTCCGGCGACTCGATCGCGAGCTTCAGCGCGTCCCACATGCCGATGTGGCCGATCACCGCGACGATCAGCAGCGGGAACACGAGCCGCATGCCGAACACCGCGACCGGCAGGCCGAACACCATGAAGCGGTTGCGCCACTTCTCAGACCAGTTCTTGAGCACCGACGCGTTGACGACCGCGTTGTCGAGCGACAACGAGATTTCGAGCACCGACAGGACCGCGACGATCAGCATGTCCTTCACGCCACCGAGGAGATAGGCCGCGATCAGCGCGAGCACCGTGAGCGACAACGGGATCTTGAAGTCTTTCAACATGATGGGGGTAATCGAGTTCGGGATAAAAGGCGTGCGGGCTGCGCTTACTTCGCGCGCACCCAGTCGCAGAATTCCTGCGTGATCAGTTGTTCGTAGATCTGTTCGTCGCTGACGTCGAGCGATTCGAGATGCAGGAAGCCGACGTTCGGCATCTCGTCCGCGACTTCCGCGAGGAAGCCGAATTCACTCGGATCGCCGACGCCGACGAGCGACCAGTACAGCGGGTAGTGCTGCGACTCGGCGAGCAGCTGGCGCACGCGCTTGCGGTCGTTCTTCGGGTTCTGGCCGTCGGTGACGAACAGCACCCATGCGGGCAGGTGGCCGTTGACCGGCGCGGAAGCCGCCGGCGCCGGCGCCGGCGTCTCGTCCGCTCCGCCGAACAGCCGGCTCAGGAAGCCGCGCTTCTCCTCGCGCTTCGGCGACGGCTCCGGCGCGCGGAAGAAGAAGTCGACGATGTCGTTCATCACCGGCGCGTACTGCGTGCCGCCCCACTTGTCGATCCGCGCTTCGAGCACGTGATCGGAGATATACGAGCCGTAGTTGTCCGGCGTTGCGGTCGGCAGGCGGTCGTAGCCTTCGGTGAAGGTCCACGTATCGACTTCGCCGTTGTCGTCGAACTTCAATGCGATGCCGAGAATCCGGTCGTGCGTGTCCTGGATCACGCCCGACTGGTACAGCGGCTTCGCCGAGCCGGAGATGTCGAGTGCCGCGCCGACGCGCACGACGGGCGGCTTCAGGATCTGGCGTTTTTCGAGGACGATCGCGACCTTCGCCGCGCGTTTCTCAAGCGTAATCATGCGGTGTTCTCTCGGTTCTTTCAGTTGTGCTTCGGAGCGAATCGGGTGATCAGGTCCTGTTCGAGCTGGCGCAGGCGCGGCGCGTCCTGCTCGCGCTGGCGGCGGCCGTCGGCGATGATCTGCGTGATGTCGTCGAACGCGCCGAACAGCTGCTGCTGCGCATATTCGAACGTGTCGGTCGAGATCACCGGGCGCTGGCCCAGCTTCGCGACTTCCTGCGCGTTCTGGCGGTTCAGGTCGGCCTGCGCGCGGATCGCCTCGTCGGCCGCGTCGTACGTCGCATTCGCGAGCGCCGCCGCGCGCTTCGTGCTGAGCTGTTCGAGGTAGAGCGCGAACGCATTGGTCCACGCGGGGATCAGCACGGTCTTGATCGTCATGAACTTCGACGTCAGCGTGCGTTTCTGGTCCTGCTCCATCCGGATCTGCGGCGCGAGCTGCTTCGACATCAGCATCGCGCGGTCGAGGTCGTCGAGCTTGCTTTCGAGCGCGTCGACCTTGCGCTTCACGTCGAGCAGGCGCTGTGCGGCAAACGCGTCGTCCACCGGCTGCTGGCCGGCCGAGAGATGCGCACGCAGCGCCGCGAGCGCCGTCTCGCCGTGCGCCTTCGACTGCGCGAGCTCCTGGTGCAGCGCGTAGTTGTCGTTGTACATCCGCTCGAGCTCGTCGATGCCGGCCTTCTGGCGCTGCGCATGGTTCTCGAGCTCGACGACGAGCGTATCCATCCGCTTGCTCACCGACTCGTATTGCGACAGCAGCTTCTCCTTGGTCGAGCGGAACAGCCGCGTGACCTGCGTGAGCAGCCCGCCCTTGTCGGCGCCGCGCGGGTCGAGCCCCTTCGCGGTCGCGATCAGTTCGTTGAGCTTGTCGCCGAACTGGTCGGCGTCCGACGCGCGGACGCTGGCGAGAATCTGCTGGGAGAAAGCCGCGATCCGCGTGCCCTGCGTTGCGCCGAGGTGGTCGATCTCGTCGACGGTGATCAGGCGGACGTTCTCCGCCGCGCGTGCTGCCGGCATGGCGGCGGCGGCGGCAGGCACGGTGACGGGTGACGAAGACGGGGTGGAAGGACGATCGCTGACCGCATCGGAGTTCTTGTCGTCGAATAGCGGCTTCATGTGGCTACCACGTTTCCTTTTCTGCTTTCTGCTGCGTGTTGTCATGCGCGCGAAGCGCGCATCCGCGATTGCCGTCGTGCTCTCTCACGGGCGGCAGACGGACAATAAATGGCTCGAGCGCCTTGCGTCAAGGGAATGAATTCTTTCAATTACCATTCATTTTGTAATGTGATGGATCGAAACGAAGCCCGGCCGCCGCCGTTCCTGCCGCGATGCAGGCGGCCCACGCAAGATTCAGACACGTCGAAACTTACATATCTGATCAATGCGAAAGATAAATGAAACCCGATGTTCCGGCGGGCTTCTGACGGCGTACATGCGTGGGCGGGACGCACGCAAATGCCGGTCGCTCGTTATCGAGGCTGCACGTAATTCATCCCGAGCCGAGGCAGGATGAACGGAACCGATCGGTCACGAATCGTGAAATCCCACCGTCCTTCGATGCCCACGAACGTCGCGCTGAAATGCCGGTCGTCGGCCCACGTCATGGCGTCCAGATGGCACGACGTGTACATCGCGCCGACCGTGCGCCGCGCGAGTGCCTTCAGCGGATCCTTCGACACGAGCGTGAACGTGACGGCCTCCTCGAACAGGCAGTCGTAGTCGGTGACGAGCAGATAGGCGTCCGGCGTCTCGAACTGGCGGAGCAGTACATAGCCGGAAACGGTGAGGCCGCAACGTTCGCCGTTCACGCGCGCATGCGTGCGCGACGGCCACGTTTCATACGGCCCGTCGTGCGTCTCGAGCGTGAAGCGCTCGATCGGCTTCATCGCCGGGCCGGTTGGCGACGGGTATGTTCCCGAAGCATCGCCGCGTCAGTTCGCGGCCTTGCGATACAGCGCGACGTAGCCCGCGAGCATCAACAGCAGCGACCCGCTGACCCGGTTCAGCCACTTCTCCCCCGCGGCCTTCCACACGCGCACGGAATGCACGCCGAGCAGTGCATAGCCGGTCATCCCGACGACGTCGATCGCAACGATCGTCGCCGCGAGGATCGCGTACTGCGGCGCGATCGCGTGCGACCGGTCGACGAACTGCGGCAGCAGCGCGGACATGAACAGGTAGTACTTCGGGTTGCTCATCGCGACGAAAAAGCTCTTCAGGAAGGCGGTCCGGCGATCGGGCATCGCGTGATCGAGCGCCTGCGCAGCGGCGGAACCGCCGGACGACAGCAGCATCCGCACGCCGACATAGGCAAGCCATGCCGCGCCGGCCAGCTTCAGCGTGACGAATGCCGTTTCCGACGCGTCGAGCAGCATCCCGAGGCCGCACCCGACCAGCGCAACGAGCACGACATCGGCCGTGACGGCACCCAGCATGCCGACCATCGCGTGACGCAATCCGTACCGCGAGCCGTTGCTCATCGCGAGCAACACGGTCGGACCGGGCGTCGCGACGCCGACGGACAGGATCAGGGCAAAAGCGAGCAAGGCGGACAGCGACATGGCGCGGCGTTCCCGTTGAACGAAGGGCTGAAAATGCAGGCGGACGGAGCATGATCGCACGACGGCGCGACCGCCCGCTCAACGGTTGCCTGGCGGGCCGCCGCCCCCGCGACCCGTCCGATTTGCATGGATCGTCGGACGGAGTGGCGGATTGCCGCCAGAGTTTGCTATACTCTCGGTCTTCCGGAGAGATGGATGAGTGGTTTAAGTCGCACGCCTGGAAAGCGTGTATAGGTTAATCGCCTATCGGGGGTTCGAATCCCCCTCTCTCCGCCAGAATGCATGAAGCCCCTTGATCCCCCGGATTAAGGGGCTTTTCTTTTTACCGCGCCGTCACGCGCCGGGTCCTCCCGCGGCGCCCCGCGTCACGGATGCCGGATGTAATCCACCAGCGCCCGCGTATATTCATCCGGCTTCCGGTCAAACAGACTCACGACGATCGCCACCGCGAACCCCGCCGGCACCCCGAACACCCCCGAACTGATCGGCTCGATCCCGAACCACGTGCGGCCCGCGAACCCCGTCAGTTGCGTGAAGTACGGATACGTCGACACGATGTAGTACACGCACACCGTCAATCCCGTCACCATCCCCGCGATCGCGCCACGCGTCGTCGTGCGCTTCCAGAACACGCCGAGCACGAGCACCGGAAAGAAGCTCGAGGCCGCCAGCGAGAACGCGGCACCGACGAGAAACAGGATCTTCCCGGTATTGAGCGATGCGACATACGACGCGAACAGCGCGACCCCGAGCAGCAGCACCTTAGAGATCGTCACGCGCCGCTGGCTCGACGCATCGGGCGCGACCATGCAGTAGTAAACGTCGTGCGACAGCGCGTTCGCAATCGTCAGCAGCAACCCGTCCGCCGTCGACAGCGCCGCGGCAAGCGCACCGGCCGCGATCAGCCCCGATACGACATACGGCAGCCCGGCGATCTCCGGCGCGGCCAGCACGACCATGTCCGGCTGCATCTGGATTTCCGACCAGTGCACGATGCCGTCGCGAATCACCTCGACGACGCTGATCAGGTCGGGTTCGAAGTGATGCCATTGCGTGACCCACGCCGGCAATTCGGCGAACGGCCGCCCGACGAGGTTCGCGAGGATCTCATACTTGATCAGCACCGCGAGCACCGGCACGCTCAGGTAGAACAGCGCGATGAAGAACAAGGTCCACCCGACCGAGCGCCGCGCCGACGCGACGGACGTGGTCGTGTTGTAGCGCGTCAGGATGTGCGGCAGGCTCGCCGTACCTAACGAAAGGCACAGCAGCAGCGCAAGGAAATTCCGCTCGCGCGGCTTGCGTTCGTCGTCGCTCGCAGCGGGAAACGGCTCGTGCATCGGCACGGGCGGCTCGGCCCGCGCCAACAGATCGTCGCGGATCTGCGTCCACGCGACACGCGCCGCCGCCGGATCGCGCGGGAAATCGGCCAGTTCGCGCTCACGCTGGCTGATCTCGCGCAGCGGCCCGTTGTGGCGCCGCAGATCCGCAAGCTGGTCGACGAGATGCCTGCGCGCATCCGCATAGGACGCCGGCAGCCGGTCGAGCCGCGTCTGGATATCCGCGGCTTGCCGGCGATACGCGTCACGCACCTGCTGCTCGTCGCGCGCATCGCGCACCTGCGCCTCGCGCGCCGCGACGCGCTCCATCAGCTTGCCGTAATTGAACTGCGGCACGGGGCCGAGCCCGTTCTTCATCGCGATCAGCGACACCGGGATCAGGATCGCGCTGATCAGGATGATGTACTGCGCGACCTGGGTCCAGGTGACCGCCCGCATTCCGCCGAGGAACGAGCACACGAGAATGCCCGCGAGCCCGCAGAAGATCCCGATCGCGAAATCGACGCCGATGAAGCGCGTCGCGATCAGGCCGATCCCCTGGATCTGCGCGACCAGGTACACGAACGAACACAGGATCGCCGCGCCGGCCGCCAGCGCACGCACGGCCGTGCTCGAAAAACGCGTACCGAGAAAATCGGGAATCGTGTAACGCGCGAGCTTGCGCACATACGGCGCGAGCAGGAACGCGACGAGGCAGAACCCGCCCGTCCAGCCCATCACGTAGGCGAGCGCATCGTAGCCGGTCGCGTAGAGCGATCCGGCCAGGCCGATGAACGATGCGGCCGACAGCCAGTCGGCCGCGGTCGCCATCCCGTTGAAGGCAGACGGCACGCGCCGCCCGGCCACGTAGTATTCGACGAGATCGGACGTGCGCGACAGCAGCCCGATCACCGCATACACGGCGATCGGCACGAACAGGAACACGTAGCCGATCCAGACGCCGGAGCCGGTGGCCCGCTCGATCCGCCACATCAGCAGCACGAACCCGAGAAACCCGAGCGTGTAGAGCGCATAGGCGCGGATCAGTCGGCGCGTCAGCATGAATCAGCGCCCGCCGCCGTTCGCATGGCCGGCGTGTGCCGCATGATCGTCGTACGCACGGCGCAGCGTGCGGTCCGCGCGCTGCATCAAGCCGATGTAGACGACGATCAGCACGAGGTACACGAGAATCGCGCCCTGCGCGCCGACGTAGAACGGCAGGCTGAACCCGGCGAATCGGATCCCTGCGAGCGCGGGCCCGAAGAACGGCACGATGAACGATACCGAAAAGCCGATCACCATCAGCACCGCGATCAGCGCGACGTTGAAGCGCCAGTAGCGTGCGTGGGCACGCGCGAGCGGCTCGGGAACGGGAGGTGGCGCGGCAGGCGCGGGACGGGTCGGAACGGTCATGCCGTTATGTAACAAAAAGCCCCTGCGCGGGCAATCGGGATTGCCGCGCAGGGGCTCGTGCGCGTGGTGCGCAACGGTACGATCAGCGCACTTCGGCGAGCTGCTCGAGGATGGCCGGATTCTCGAGCGTGGACGTGTCCTGCGTGATCGCTTCACCCTTCGCGAGCGAACGCAGCAGGCGCCGCATGATCTTGCCCGAGCGCGTCTTCGGCAGGTTGTCGCCGAAGCGGATGTCCTTCGGCTTCGCGATCGGCCCGATCTGCTTGCCGACCCAGTCGCGCAGCGTCTTCGCCAGCGCCGCCGCTTCCTCGCCTTCCGGACGCGAACGCTTCAGCACCACGAACGCGACCACTGCCTCGCCCGTCGTATCGTCCGGGCGGCCGACCACGGCGGCTTCAGCCACGAGTTCGTGCGAGACCAGCGCCGATTCGATTTCCATCGTGCCGAGCCGGTGGCCCGACACGTTCAGCACGTCGTCGATCCGGCCCATGATCGTGAAGTAGCCGGTGTCCTTGTCGCGCACGGTGCCGTCGCCGGCCAGATACAACCGCCCGCCGAGTTCCTCGGGGTAGTAGCTCTTCTTGAAGCGCTCCGGGTCGCCCCAGATCGTGCGGATCATCGCGGGCCACGGACGCTTGACGACGAGGATGCCGCCCTGCCCGTTGGGCACGTCCTGGCCGGTTTCGTCGACCACCGCGGCCATGATGCCCGGCAGCGGCAGCGTGCACGAACCGGGCACGGTCGGCGTCGCGCCCGGCAGCGGCGTGATCATGTGGCCGCCGGTTTCGGTCTGCCACCACGTGTCGACGATCGGGCAGCGCTCCTGGCCGACGTACTTGTGATACCACATCCATGCTTCCGGATTGATCGGTTCGCCGACCGTGCCGATGATGCGCAGGCTCGACAGGTCGTAGCTCTTCGGATGGACCTTGTCGTCGGCCTCGGCCGCCTTGATCAGCGAGCGGATCGCGGTCGGCGCGGTGTAGAACACGGTGACCTTGTGGTCGCCGATCATCTTCCAGAAGCGGCCGGCGTCCGGATAGGTCGGCACGCCTTCGAACACGACCTGCGTGCCGCCGCATGCGAGCGGGCCGTACGTGATGTACGTGTGGCCGGTGACCCAGCCGATGTCGGCCGTGCACCAGAACACGTCGGTGGGCTTCCAGTCGAAGGTCCACTTCATCGTCTGCGCGGCCCACAGCAGGTAGCCGCCCGTGCTGTGCTGCACGCCCTTCGGCTTGCCGGTCGAGCCCGACGTACTCCAGGATGAACAGCGGATGCTCGGCGCCGACCCATTCCGGCTCGCACTGGTCGGATTCGCCGGCCGTCAGTTCGTGCATCCACAGGTCGCGCCCGGCGTGCCAGTCGATCTTGCCGCCGGTGCGGCGATAGACGATCACGCTCTTCACGGCCTCGCAGCCGCCCAGCGCGATCGCTTCGTCCGCGATGCTCTTCAGCGGCAGCGTCTTGCCGCCGCGCGCCTGCTCGTCGGCCGTGACGAGCGCGGTTGCGCCGACGTCGACGAGCCGCTCGTTCAGCGACTTCGCGGAGAAGCCGCCGAACACGACCGAGTGCGTCGCGCCGATGCGCGCGCAGGCCTGCATCGCGACGATGCCTTCGATCGACATCGGGATATAGATGACGACGCGGTCGCCCTTGCCGATTCCGCGCTTCTTCAGTGCATTCGCGAAACGCGACACGCGGGCGAGGAGATCCGCATAGGTGACGCGCGTGACGGTGCCGTCGTCGGCCTCGAAGATCACCGCGACGCGCTCGCCGTTGCCGGCTTCGACGTGACGGTCGAGGCAGTTGTACGACGCGTTCAGCTCGCCGTCGTCGAACCACTTGTAGAACGGCGCGTTGGACTCGTCGAGCACTTTCGTGAACGGCTTGTGCCACGCCAGACCCTCGCGCGCGAGACGCGCCCAGAATCCTTCGTAATCGTTTTCGGCTTCGGCGGCGAGCGCGCGATAGGCCGGCATGCCGGAAATGGTCGCCGCCTGTTCGAGCGCCGCGGGCGGCGCAAACTGACGGGTTTCGTGAAGAACCGATTCAATCGCAGACATCGACTACCCCTTGGTGAACATGAATCCTCTGCATGGCGGCGCGATCGTGCGCGCCGCGCGTCTTGGCCGGCGCAAGCGCGCCGCTGTCTCCTACCCACCACCCGCGCACGGCCCGAAGGCCGCTGCGCGATGCTGCGCCGCACCACGTCACACGAAGGCGACCGGGCGACCCGACAGTGTCCACAATAAGCGCTCGAACTTACCCGTCACTTACGCGGCACGGCCGTTTCGCCCGCCGGGCGGCGCCCGCTTGCAGCTTTACGCTGTAACGAGCGCGACCCTACAATCCTAACTGAACTCGCCTTCCGGATTCCAGCTTGAATCGCTACGCTTTCTTTCTCGTGCTGTCGATGCTGTTCGTCGGCAGCAATGTCGGTATCGGTAAATCGATCGTCGTCTTCGTTCCCGTCGCCATCCTCGCCACGCTGCGCTTCGTGATCGCGATCGCCGTGCTGTGGCCGCTGTTCAGCCCGGTGAAAATGCGCACGGTCAAGCGCGGCGAATGGCTGAACCTGTTCCTGCAGGCGTTCTTCGGCACCTTCATGTTCACGCTGCTGATGCTGAACGGTGTGCAGCGCACGAGCGCGGTCGCGGCCGGCGTGATCACCAGCACGATCCCGGCGATCGTCGCGCTGTTCGCGTGGCTGATCCTGCGTGAAAAACCGAACGGCCGTGCGCTCGTGTCGATCGCACTCGCGATCGCCGGTGTCGTGACGATCAACCTCGCGAACGGCAGCGCGGCCGGGCACGGTGCGTCGTCGCTGACCGGCAACCTGCTGATCCTCGGCGCGGTGTGCTGCGAATCGATCTACGTGATCCTGTCGCGCCGCCTCACGCAGACGCTCGCGCCGATCGACATCTGCGCGTACACGCACCTGTTCGGCCTGTGCCTGATGCTGCCGCTCGGCGCGACCGCCATGTGGTATTTCGATTACGCGAGCGTGCCGGCCGGCACCTGGGCGCTCGTCGTCTGGTATGGCCTGTCGGCCAGCATCTTCTCGTTCTGGCTGTGGATGAAAGGCATCCGGCACGTGCCGGGCAGCCTCGCCGGCGTGTTCAGCGCGGTGCTGCCGGTCGCGGCCGCCGCGTATGGCATCGCGTTCCTCGGCGAGCGCCCCACGCTCGCGCACGGAATCGCGCTCGCGTGCGTGGTCACCGGCATCGTGCTGGCCAGCCTGCGCGTGAAACGCGTGCCGGCCGCCGCCTCCTGATCCGTCCCCGGCAGTGCCGGCGCGTCGCTGCAGTCGCGCCGGCCGACGCGTTACAATAGCGCGCCTTTTCAAGATTACCCCCGATACCAGCGCATCGCGCCCGACTGTCCACCATGTCTGCCCCGCATTCGCCCGGCCGCCCCGCGCGTCGCCCGCTTCGCCCGCTTCCCGCGCTGATTTTCATGAGCCGCTGGCTCCAGGTTCCGCTCTACCTCGGCCTGATCGTTGCGCAGGCCGTCTATGTGTTCCTGTTCCTGAAGGAAGTCTGGCACCTGCTGTCGCATGCAACGAGCCTCGACGAAATCAGCGTGATGCTCGCGGTGCTCGGCCTGATCGACGTGGTGATGATCTCGAACCTGCTGATCATGGTAATCGTCGGCGGTTACGAAACGTTCGTGTCGCGCCTCGGCATCGAGGGCCACCCCGACGAGCCCGAGTGGCTCGACCACGTGAACGCGGGCGTGCTGAAGGTCAAGCTGTCGATGGCGCTGATCAGCATTTCGTCGATCCACCTGCTGAAGACCTTCATCAACCCCGACCAGCACACGATGCACGCGATCATGTGGCAGGTGATCATCCACGTGTCGTTCCTGGTGTCGGCGCTCGTGATGGCGTGGGTCGACCGCCTGACGACGCACACGCACCCGGCCCATTTCCACGAGCCGCACGCCCACGGCGCGCACGCGCCCGCGGCGAACGAGCCCCGCAAGCCGGCCGACGCAGCCGTCAACGCATAACGCATTCCCCACAGTCCTCACAGAGTCTCAGCCATGACCGTCATCAAACAGGAAGACCTGATCCAGAGCATCGCGGATTCGCTGCAGTACATCAGCTACTATCATCCGCTCGACTACATCCAGGCCCTCGGCCGCGCGTACGAGCTGGAAGAAAGCCCGGCCGCGAAGGATGCGATCGCGCAGATCCTCACGAACAGCCGCATGTGCGCGGAAGGCCGCCGCCCGATCTGCCAGGACACCGGCATCGTCACGATCTTCGTGAAGGTCGGCATGGACGTGCGCTGGGACGGCGCGACGATGGGCTTGACCGACATGATCAACGAAGGCGTGCGCCGTGGTTACACGCACCCGGACAACGTGCTGCGCGCATCGATCGTCAATCCTCCGGAAGGCGCCCGCAAGAACACGAAGGACAACACGCCGGCCGTGATCCACTACGAGATCGTGCCGGGCGACAAGGTCGACGTGCAGGTCGCGGCGAAGGGCGGCGGCTCGGAGAACAAGTCGAAGTTCGTGATGCTGAACCCGTCCGACTCTATCGTCGACTGGGTGCTGAAGACGGTCCCGACGATGGGCGCGGGCTGGTGCCCGCCCGGCATGCTGGGGATCGGTATCGGCGGCACCGCCGAAAAGGCGATGCTGATGGCGAAGGAATCGCTGATGGAGCCGATCGACATCCAGGAAATCATCGCGCGCGGCCCGAAGGACTGGGTCGAGGAACTGCGCGTCGAACTGCACGAGAAGGTCAACGCGCTCGGTATCGGCGCCCAGGGCCTCGGCGGCCTCGCAACGGTGCTCGACGTGAAGATCATGGCGGCACCGACGCACGCGGCATCGAAGCCGGTCGCGCTGATCCCGAACTGCGCGGCGACGCGCCACGCGCACTTCGTGCTCGACGGCTCGGGCCCGGCCAAGCTTGAAGCGCCGTCGCTCGACGCATGGCCGAAGGTCAACTGGGAACCGAACACGGAAACCAGCAAGCGCGTCGACCTGAACACGCTGACGCCGGAAGAAGTCGCGAGCTGGACGCCGGGCCAGACGCTGCTGCTGTCGGGCAAGATGCTCACGGGCCGCGACGCGGCGCACAAGCGCATCGCCGACATGCTCGCGAAGGGCGAGAAGCTGCCGGTCGACTTCACGAACCGCGTGATCTACTACGTTGGCCCGGTCGATCCGGTCCGCGACGAAGTGGTCGGGCCGGCAGGCCCGACGACGGCCACGCGCATGGACAAGTTCACCGAGACGATGCTCGCGCAAACCGGCCTGATCTCGATGGTCGGCAAGGCCGAGCGCGGCCCGGTCGCGATCGACGCGATCAAGAAGCACAAGGCGGCCTACCTGATGGCGGTCGGCGGTGCGGCTTACCTCGTGTCGAAGGCGATCCGCGGCGCGAAGGTGCTCGCGTTCGAGGACCTCGGCATGGAAGCGATCTACGAGTTCGATGTACAGGACATGCCGGTGACGGTCGCCGTCGATTCGTCGGGCACGTCGGTGCACCAGACCGGTCCGAAGGAGTGGCAGGCGAAGATCGGCAAGATCCCGGTCGCAGCCGCTTAAGCGCGATCGAACGAAAGGCCGGACGCGAGTCCGGCCTTTTTACTTCTCATTCTCATTATTGCGTGCGGCCGGTTGTTCGAGGCTGATTCTCATTACACGCAAAAGCCAGGCCCGGCAAGGCTTTGAGGCTTGGCTTTTCTCGTTCGAGCGATTATCGTTCGGTTTCTGAAGCCCCACTGAACAAGGAACAAGCCATGCAAGGCGACAAGAAAGTCATCGAATACCTGAACGCCCAGTTGAAGAATGAACTCACGGCGATCAACCAGTACTTCCTGCATGCGCGCATGTACAAGCACTGGGGCCTCGAGAAGCTCGGCAAGCACGAGTACGACGAGTCGATCGGCGAAATGAAGCATGCCGACTGGCTGATCGAGCGCGTCTTCATGCTCGACGGCCTGCCGAACCTGCAGGATCTGCACAAGCTGCTCGTCGGCGAGGAAACCGAAGAGATCCTGAAGTGCGACCTGAAGCTCGAACAGATCTCGCAGTCCACCTGCAAGGAAGCGATCGCCTACTGCGAATCGGTTCGCGACTACGTGTCGCGCGAGATCTTCGAAAAGATCCTCGACGACACCGAAGAGCACATCGACTGGCTGGAAACGCAGATCGACCTGATCGGCAAGGTCGGCCTGCAGAACTACCAGCAAACGATGATGGGCACGCCGGAGTAAACTCGCTCCACGCTTCCCGTTACCGCGTCCAGCCCGTTCATGTCGACACCTTCCGTCATTCCTGCGACGCCCACGGCCGTCGCGCCCATCGGCATCTTCGATTCGGGGCTGGGCGGACTGTCGGTGCTGCGCGCCGTGCGCGCGCAGTTGCCCGACGAATCGTTCATCTACGTCGCCGATTCGCACCATGCGCCGTACGGCCCGCGCGATGAGGCGTTCATTACGGAACGCACGCTGGCAATTGGCGAGTGGCTGGCCCGCGAAGGGGCGAAAGCGCTCGTCATCGCCTGCAACACCGCGACCGCGCGCGCGATCGCCACGGTCCGCGAGCACCTGTCGATACCGCTCGTCGGCGTCGAGCCGGGCATCAAGCCGGCCGCCGCCCTGTCCGCGAGCGGCGTCGCCGGCGTCCTCGCCACGCAGTCGACGCTGAACAGCCCGCGCTTCCAGGCGCTGCTCGACCGCTACGGCGCCGGCCGCCGCTTCATCTGCCAGCCCGGCCACGGGCTCGTCGAAGCCATCGAGCGCGGTGATACGAATTCGCCCGCGTTGCGCGCGTTGCTCGACAGCTACCTGCAACCGATGCTCGACGACGGCGCCGATACGCTGGTCCTCGGCTGCACGCATTACCCGTTCTTCGCGGAAACGATTCGTGACCTTGTGGGCGACCGCATGACGCTCGTCGACACCAGCGACGCGATCGCGCGCCAGCTCGTGCGGGTGCTCGACGAACGCAACCTGCGCGCACCGGCCGGCACGCGCGCGGCACCGCCCCGCTTCTGCTCGACCAGCGACGGCCGCCAGCTGCAGGTACTCGCGTCGACGCTGCTCGGCCTCGCCGCACCGGTCGAATCCGTCACCATTTCCTCGCCCAACGCGCGCGCCTGCGCGACCGCCTGACACCGGCCGGCACGCCCTGTTCCGCGTGCCGCCGCACCTCCCCCGCCGTTTCAAGGGTCCGATGACCTTAAAAAAAGCCCGACCCAGGCTTGTCAACTCCCGCAAATTTAATGATAATAATTCGCATTAACGTTAGCTATCGCAACTCACCATGATCGTCTGCGTGTGCAAGTCTGTTTCCGATCGCAAGATTCGCGCGTCCCTCGCAGAGGGCGTGAACTCTTTCGATGAACTCCAGTTCGAGCTTGGCGTGGCCACGTGCTGCGGCAAGTGCGAGGAGTCCGTACGCGACCTCATGGCCGAACAGGGCGTCTGCGCGAGCCGGTGCGGTGTCGAGCATCATGCTCACCCGATCCCGGTCACGTTCTACGAACGCAAGGCCGCCTGACCGGCGCCGAGTGTGCGCATGCGGCCCCGGCCGCATTTTTTGTTTTGACCGTCAGCAAGCCACCGTCTGCGCGAGCCAGCGGCTTACCTGCCAAGGAGCCTGTCATGGAATTGCTGATCGGATTTGTGACCACCGTTTGCATCTCGCTGCTGATCTTCCGCAAGTGATGCCGATTCACCCGCCGCGCCCCGGGTGCGACATCGTTCTTTCAAGCTAACATGCAGGCTTCGCATCTCGCTCCTGCCGGCGCCGTGCCGGCTGCATCACGTATGAATCCCCGAGTGATCGTCGTCGCGGTCGGTGTGCTTGCCGCACATGCGATCATGCTGACGGCCGCCTGGCTCCATCGCAACGCGCCGCCGCCGCCGAAGGAGATCGAGGTTCAGTCGATCACCGCGCAGCTCATTGCGCCTGCACCTCCCGCCCAGCCGGTCGCGGTCCAGTCGGCCGCGCAGCAGCCTGCACCGCCCAAGCCCACGCCGCGCGTGAAGCCGAAGGTCGAGCCGAAGCCGGTGCAGAAAGCGGTCCCGGCGCCTCAGCCCGTCTCGCAGGCACCGTCGCCGACGCCCGCGCCGGCAGCGGCCGATCCAACACCGGCTCCCGCCGCGCCGGCGCCAGCTGCACCGGCTGCGGCACCCGGCCCGGCGCGCGAGACGATGCAGGTCAGCGCGCCGAAGAACGTGTCGGCGCTCAGCTGCAATTTCGTCAAGCCGACTTATCCGTCGATGTCGAGCCGTCGCGGCGAAACGGGCACGGCCTATGTTCACTTCATCATCGGCGTGACCGGCAAGATCGAAAGCGTCCAGTTGCAGAAGAGCAGCGGCTACCCGCGTCTCGACGAAGCCGCGCTCGAGGCGACGCGCGCCAGCACCTGTCCGCCGTATATCGAGAACGGCCAGGCGATCCGTGCCGCCCATACGCTGCCCTTCAACTTCACGCTTGACGATTAACCCGTCATATTCGGTAGATTCAAAGGAAACAAGAAAATGCAAAGCTACGGTATCGCGCACGTCTGGGCGCAAGGTGATTTCGTCACGCGCGCCATCGCGATCACGCTGCTCGTGATGTCGGTCCTGTCGTGGATCGTGATCGTCATCAAGGGCTGGAACGTGATCCGCCTGAACCGCCTGACGAAGAACGCAGAACAGGCCTTCTGGCATTCGGACAACTTCGACGACGGCATCAAGAAGCTCGGCCTCGCCGCATCGACGCCGAACGACAACCCGTTCCTCGCGCTCGCGCTGTCGGGCAAGGAAGCGGCCGATCACCACCACCAGACGCAACCGCACCTGCACGACCGCATGGACGTGTCGGACTGGGTCACGCGCTGCCTGAAGGACACGATGGACGAAGGCATCTCGCGCATGCAGAGCGGTCTCGCGATCCTCGCGTCGGTTGGCAGCACGGCACCGTTCGTCGGCCTGTTCGGCACGGTCTGGGGCATCTACCACGCACTGCTCGCGATCGGCGCATCCGGCCAGACGTCGATCGACCAGGTCGCGGGCCCGGTCGGCGAATCGCTGATCATGACCGCCTTCGGCCTGTTCGTCGCGATTCCGGCCGTGCTCGGCTACAACGCACTCACCCGCGCGAACAAGGGTGTCGTCAGCAAGCTGCGCCGCTTCGCGCACGGTCTGCATGCGTACTTCGTGACGGGCGCGAGCCTTGCCTCGTCGTCGACGCGCGACGGCCTGCGTCTCGCGACGCGCGCCAGCTGAGGCGGGGTGAACCATGGCAATGAACACCGGCTTCAGCGACGATGACGACGATGCAGTGATGAGCGAGATCAACATGACGCCACTCGTCGACGTCATGCTCGTACTCCTGATCATTTTCCTCGTGACGATTCCGGCGATGCAGCATGCGGTGAAGATCGACCTGCCGCACGCCAGCAGCCAGCCCGTCGACGAAAAGCCGCAGACGGTCGACGTCGCGATCCAGGGTGACGGCACGATCCTGTGGGACGACCACACGGTCACGCGCGCACAATTGCAGGAACGCATCGCGGAAGCGGCAAAACGCACGCCGCAACCGGAGTTGCACCTGCGTGCCGACCGCAAGGTCGCGTACGAACACGTCGCGGAAGTGATGTCGGATGCGCAGGCAGGCGGCCTGACGAAGCTCGGCTTCGTCACGGAGCCGGGCGCGAAAGCGAAGTAACGCGCGCACGTCTTGCGGTAACGCATCGCCACCAGTGCCTGGCCGGCCGCACCTAGCCGGCCGCACCTAGCCGGCCGCACCCAAAGTAAAAGGCCTTCATCGCCAGATGAAGGCCTTTTTTCATGCGCACGCGGGCGCCTTCGGGCGGCGGGCTCTTTGGCGGTATCGGTTGCGCCTCGAGCAACGCAAATGCGACTCTGCCGTGGTCTGCACGGACTGCGCGTTCTGCCCTATCTGGCTCACAATATATGCGGCCACCTGATTTCGCTCAGAACTTCCTTCACGAAATGGGATTTCAATATAGGCCTGCGCGCACGCGCATTCAAGGTTCCGGCGATTGAAACTTGCGATTGCAGGCGACGCTTCAATGACAAAACAAATTTGCGTCGCCGTGCGCGTCGTGTTCAGGTCGCCGAAACATCGGCCGCCGCTTCCTTCTTCGCGCGTTCCGGGCACCCCGGATCCTTGTAGGCACCGTGATCGAGCTTCTCGACCAGGTAGTCGACGAACGCACGCACCGCGGGCGGCATCCCCTGCCGCGACACGAACACCGCATACAGTTGCGGCACCGGCAACGTCCAGCCCGGCATCACCGGCGACAGTTGCCCCGCGCGCAGCGCGTTGCCGTACATCATCTCCGGCAGTGCCGCGATGCCGAGGCCATCGAGCACGGCTTCACGGATCGTCATCAGGTCGGCCGTCACGAGCCGCGGGTCGTGTTCGTGTATGTGACGCGTTCCGTCCGGCGCGATCAGGTTGAACACGTGCCGCCCATCGACGCTCGGCGTATCGAGCGTCTCGAAGCCGCTCAGGTCGTCCGGTACCAGCGGCGGCGCATTCTGGCTCAGCAGGCTCGGCGCGCCGACCAGCATCTGCTCGGTGCGCCACAGCGGCCGCACGACGATGTTCGCGTTCTGCGGCGGCTCCGAGCGCACGCGCAGCGCGACGTCGATCGAATCCTCGAAGAGGTCGATCACGCGATTCGTCACGCGCACGTGCACCTTCACCTCGGGATAGCGACGCAGGAATTCGGGCAGGATGCGCGACAGCATCGTCTGCGACAGCGTCACGGGCACGCTGACGCGCACCGAGCCGCGTGGCGATGAGCGCAACTGCTGCACCGCATTCATCGCCGCCTGCGCTTCCGCCAGCATCGCCTGGCAATGCTGGTAGAACAGCTCCCCCGCCTCGGTCAGCGCGAGCTTGCGTGTGGAGCGCTGCAGCAGGCGCACGCCGAGCGCCGCCTCGAGTTCGGTCAGGCGCCGCGACAGGCGCGATTTCGAGATGCCCAGCACGCGCTCCGCGGCCGAGAAACCGCCATGTTCGACGACCTGCGAAAAGTACATGAGGTCGTTCAGGTTATGTGCATCGATATTCATCTCATCGTTCCATTTTCAGAACAATCCATTGCGAACCGTCGCGAATCGAACGGTAAAACGCCCAATATAATAGCGCTATGTTTCAAAAATAACGCTATTCCGATCATTTCGAGGGTATCCGCATGACGACCGCTCGCTCGCTTGACCGCACCTACCCCGCGCTTCGCACGACCGAAGGCGGCGGCTTCGTGGTTCATCGTCCGTTCCCGACCCGGCTGCTGATGGATTTCGATCCGTTCCTGCTGCTCGACGAAATGGGCCCCGTCGACTACGCGCCCGGCGAAGCCAAGGGCGCCCCCGACCATCCGCATCGCGGCTTCGAGACCGTGACCTACGCGCTCGACGGGCGCTTCCGCCATCGCGACTCGTCCGGCCATACCGGCACGCTCGGCCCGGGCGACGTGCAATGGATGACGGCGGGCGCCGGCGTCGTGCACAGCGAGATGCCGGATCCGGAATTCGCGCAGGCGGGCGGTCGCTCCCACGGTTTCCAGCTGTGGGTCAACCTGCCGCGCCGCGACAAGCTGATCGCGCCGCGCTACCAGGAGATCCCCGCCGACCGCATCCCGACCGCCACCTCGCCTGACGGCCGCGCGCGGGTGCGCGTGATCGCAGGCGAAGCGTTCGGCGTCCGCGCCGCGATCGAGACACGTACACCGATCCTCTATCAGCATTTCACGCTGCAGCCGGGCGCCACGGTCACGCAAACCGTCCCGGCAGGCTATCGCGTGTTCGCCTATCCGATCGACGGAACGGGCCTCTACGGGCCCGCCAGGCAGGCGGTCGACGCACGGCACATGGTCGTGTACTGCGATGACGGCGACACGGTCACGTTCGCTGCCGGCGACATGTCGCTCGACCTGTTGCTGATCGGCGGCGTGCCGCTCAACGAGCCGATCGTCCGCTACGGCCCGTTCGTGATGAACACCGAGGAAGAGATCCGGCAGGCAGTCGTCGACTACCAAACGGGTCGCATGGGGCGCATCGAGGCATGACACACGGACGGGCGCGCACGTGCCGCGAAACCGCCCGTTTTGCGTCACAATGACTTTCTTGAACCACGTGGCCGCCCGCCACCAGAAGGAACCCGTCCCCTTGAACTTCGAACATCTGATCCAGATCAATTCCGACGATCCGGCCGTGCCGACCCTCACCCGCGACCAGCTCTGGGAAGGTCTCGTGTTGCGCGCTGAGCAGCCGCAACTGTTCGTGCTCGGTCTCGACAGCTGTGTCGTCCACGAACGGACGGACACGACGCTCGAACGTGAGCTGCACTACGGTCACGCGACCGTGCGCGACCACGTCACGTTCACGCCGAACCAGCAGGTTCGCTACGACATCCTCGCCGCCGATGGCGAGATCGGCGGCTCGCTGACGATGACGATCGAGGAACGCGACGACCACGAGCTGTTCCTGCGTTTCGAATACCGCACGACGCTGGTCGTCACTGACGACAGCGAAGACGCGCGGCAGACACACGGGATCGTCAAGGAAGCGTACCGCACGTCGGATATCGACACGGTCCGCCTGATTCGCGAGTACGCGCAGGGCCGCAAGGACCCCGATCCGCTGCACTGAACCCGGTGGCGGCCTGCGGGGCCGCCCTTTGAATCAAGCTATCGGGTTCGCCATTTCGATCGATAAAGAGTTTTTGTAAATGGGAATAGTTATCATTTAGAATTCATTCCATCGTATCGACAGTCACCGATCAACCGAATGACCGACACCATGCGCCCGACCCCGACCACGCTGACCTTGCGCCGCACGACCGGCACCGCGGGCAGCAGCCGTCAGAAGACGGCAGCGGTCACCACGCCGGCGAAGCCTGCCGGCAACCGCGAAGCAGGCACGCGGGTCGTCAGCAGCGATGCGCTGCTGCAAGGCCAAAGCCACGTCAGCATCGCGCATAACGGAGAGACCTATCAGTTGCGCGCCACACGGCTCGGCAAACTGATCCTGACGAAGTAACACAGAGTATTGTGGGGACCACCTCCCTGAGAGGTGTTGGGCAGTAGCCAGCGTAACGGCTTGCACGCGAGATCTAGACCCCTTCGTGCAAACACACTCAAGCAGCCGTTGCAGCAAGCCAAGCCACTTTTTTGGTTCTCGCACAAGGAAGAAAAAAAGCGACACGTCGAAGGACGTGTCGCTTTTTTGTTTGGGCGACCCATGCGCGAAGCATGCCGCCCAGGTTCGCTACCGCGTCGATGCGTGACCGCCGAAGCGGCACGCGATCCGCTTCAGAAACCCCAGAACATCAACCACCATGCGCTGTCGATGACGGCAAGCCCGGCGGCGAACCACGCGAATGCCGCAAGCCGGCGCGGCCAGCCCGCATAGCGCCCCGTCACTTTCCACGCGAGCCACGCACTCCATGCGTTGGCGCCGACGAGGATCGCGATGCGCACATCGGTCGCCCAGCCGAGCGGCACATGCTCGGCACGCAGCAGCGACAGTGTCGTGGCCGACAGGCCAAGGAACACACCCGCGCCTGCAATCGGAATCAACGCCTGCGCAAGATGATGCAGCCGCACGCGATCGAAGCGGCCGAGCATCAGCGTCGCGCCGGCCAGCAGCACCAGCAGCGCCGTGCCGTACACGAGCCCCGTGCCGACGATGTAGCTGATGACCAGCCCGCCGTCGAGCCACGAGAACACGTCGTTGCGATCCGGATAGTGCGTGAGCAGGAACCACGGCGCATTCGTCTCGAGCGGCCACGTGATGTCATGGTCGATCAGCCAGCCCGCGAGCCATTGCTTGATCTGCACGAACCACGGGCTGACGGTCCAGTGGAACGCACCGATCGCGACGCCGAGCAGGCCGTACAGGATCAGCGCGGTGTCCCACGGGTTCGCCTGCTGCGCGCCGAGGTTCACGACTTCGTCGGACGGCGAGCGCAACGACAGCGAGATCGCATCCCGGTGCCCGCTGCAGCGGCCGCACATGTGGCAGTCCGCCGCGCCCTTCATGTTGCGCAACGGCACGAGCGGCGCGCAGTTGATCGGAATCACGCGATGGCCGTGCTCGCCGTTCTTGTACGACCGGCGCCATGCATCCTCGTCGACCTTGTAGCGCATCGGCGCGAGCCGCGCGAGCAGCCCGAACACACCGTTGACCGGGCACAGGTACTTGCACCACACGCGCTTCTCGCGGCCATACAGCAAGCCGATCACGATCGCACCGACGGTCGAGCCGCCGAGCACGAACAGCACCGCGAGCGGGTACTGGTACACGCTCACCATCTGCCCGT
This sequence comes from Burkholderia contaminans, assembly GCF_029633825.1. Lineage (NCBI taxonomy): Bacteria > Pseudomonadati > Pseudomonadota > Betaproteobacteria > Burkholderiales > Burkholderiaceae > Burkholderia > Burkholderia contaminans. The sequence continues at coordinate 3,805,761 of NZ_CP090640.1, forward strand.
AGATCGTCGTGAGCCCGAACGCGACGAACGGCCAGCCGCCCCACCGCATCCAGCGCGGAATCGGGCCGCCGCGGCCGAACTTGCTCGCGAATTCGGTAAGCGCACCTTCCGGGCACAGCACGCCGCACCAGACACGGCCGAGCATCACCATCGACAGCAGCACGAACGGCCACCAGATGCCCCAGAACGTGAATTGCGCGATCAGCGTGAGGTTGTTCCACAGGTGCGCGGAGTCGTCCGGCAGCGGCAACACCGCCGGCACGATGATCAGGAACGCATAGACGGCGACGACGGCCCACTGGATGCCGCGGATCAGCGCGCCATGGCGCTGCATCCATTGACCGGCCTGCGCGAGCCAGCCCTGCTTGGCTGCGGCGACAACGCTCATGCCGCGCGACCTGCCGCGACCGCCGGACGACGGCTCGCGCGCTTCATCAGCAGCCAGACCACCGCCCAGTACACCGCATACGCAACCAGGTTGGTCAACGCCGGGTGGGCACGATAGCCGGTAAGCGTGGCGACGAGCGAACCGAACGTGCCCGAATCATCGAGGATCGCCGACGTGTCCCACACCTGCGAAATGCCGAGCGGCAGGATTTCCTTGTCGATCAGCTTGTCGACGCCGGTCTGGAACAGGCCTGCGCCGAGGAACAGCAGCATCACTTCGGTGACGCGGAAGAAATGCCGCCACGAGAAGTACTTGCCGCCGAGCTGAAGCAGATAGAACGTGAGGAACGCGAGGCCGAGACCGATCACGACCGCGAGCATCTGGCTGCCGTCGACGTGACCCGACTGGCCGAAACCGAGACCGTACAGGAAGATCACCGTCTCGCTGCCTTCGCGTGCGATCGCGAGCGCGACCAGCACCGCGACGCCCCACCAGTTCGAATCGCGCGTGCTCTGCTGTAGCGATTGCTCCATGTCGCGCTTCAGTGTGCGGCCGTGCCGGCGCATCCACAGCACCATCTGCACGATCAGCACGCACGCGATCAGCACCATGGCGGTCTGGAAGTAGTCCTGCGCGTCGCCGGACAGCACTTCGGTGAAACCCACCAGTGCGGCACCGAGGCCGACGGCCATCAGCAAGCCGACGCCGACGCCGGCCCACAGAAAAGGCAGGCCGCGGCGCGCGTCGTCGTCGCCGTTTTTCAGCCATGCATAGAGAATGCCGACGACGAGCAGCGCTTCGACGCTCTCCCGCCAGACGATGAACAAGATCTGACCCATCGATACCTCCTGACGCGCGGTACACCGGGCAGGTGCGCCCGCGCGCAGATAAAACGCATTACTTCGCGACGATCACGCCCTGCGCCTGCTGGTGGAAATCGTCGAAAAACTTGTATTCACCCGGCGACAACGGTGCGACGACCACGAACGAATCGGCGCCCGGCGCGAGCACCTTCTCCTTGCGCAGTTGCACGCTCTCGAATTCAGCGGCGCCCTTGCCGGTGTTCTTGATCTCGATCTTGAAACGCTGGCCGGCCGGCACTTCGATGCGGGCGGGATTCAGCTTGCCGTCCGTCATTTCGAGCTTGAACGTCAGCAGATCGGCGGCATACGCTGCGCCGGCAAGCCACAGCGCAGCGGCTGCGGCCAAGACTTTCTGGGGAATTTTCATTCTGGATTCTCTACGCCGACGGCGCGCCGAAGCGCGCCGCCCGTCATGCCACCGATCAGTAACCGCCCTTCTTGCCGATACCGGCGAACGGGAAGTCGTATTCGAGGGTAATGGGCTTGAACCACGCGCCCACGCCCGTTTCCTTGTCGATGTGACGGCCGAACGCCATGTGGCCCGTCTGCATCGGCGGCTTGACGACCATCGTCAGGTGGTACTTGCCCGGGCCGTTCAGCTTCACGTTGTCGCCGTAGTGCGGGCCGTCGCTCGCGACCATGCCCATCAGGTCGCCTTCAGCCTTCCACTTCGCGTCGCCCTGCTTCGTCAGCTTGTACGTGACCTGCAGGTACGGCATCCAGTCGCCTTCCGCGAAACCCGTCGGGTTGTTCTTGACCGCGTGGATGTCTGCCTCGAGGTGGATGTCGGAATCCGACGCCTTGCGCATCATTCCTTCCGGGTCCATCGTGATCGGCTGCAGGTACACGGCGCCGATTTCCATGCCGCCCTGGATCTGCTGCTTGCCGATCGGATATTCGGCAGCCGAGGCCGACATCGCGGCAAGCGCCGCCGCTACCGCAACCGTCGTGCGGATGAACGAAGAACCCAACATGGACACTCCTTGTTATTTGATCTGGAACCATGTGGACCGACCGCCAGGCCGCCCCACTGAAAACACTAACGCAACGAATAACGTTAATGCGAACAATTCTCAATAATTGCGGAGTTTAGCACCGAACCTGTTTCGGAACAAACGGGGAGCCGTGTAAACCCCTGATCCGACAAGGCTTACAGGCTCTTTACCGAATGATTTCGGTGACGCTTGGAAAGGTTTACCGGCCGCCGTTGACGTGATCGCCGACGTTCGCGCCGAACACGCGCTCACGCAGCAGCGCAAGTTGGTCGCGGGTCGCGGCGGCCTTCTCGAACTCGAGGTTCTTCGCGTAGTCGGCCATCTGCTTCTCGAGGCGCTTGATTTCCTTGGCGAGCTGCTTTTCCGACATGTCCTCGAATTTCGCGCGCTGCTGCGCTTCCTTCAGCTCGGCGCGTGCCTCGTCCGCGTTGTAGACGCCGTCGATGATGTCCTTGATGCGCTTCACGACCCCGCGCGGCGTGATGCCCATCTTTTCGTTGTGCGCGATCTGCTTCGCACGGCGCCGCTCGGTCTCGCCGATCGCGCGCTTCATCGACTCGGTCATGTTGTCCGCGTAGAGGATCGCCTTGCCGTTCACGTTCCGCGCCGCGCGACCGATCGTCTGGATCAGCGAGCGCTCGGCCCGCAGGAAGCCTTCCTTGTCCGCGTCGAGGATCGCGACGAGCGACACCTCGGGAATGTCGAGCCCTTCCCGCAACAGGTTGATCCCGACCAGCACGTCGAACGTGCCGAGCCGCAGGTCGCGGATGATCTCGACGCGCTCGACCGTGTCGATGTCGCTGTGCAGGTAACGCACCTTGACCCCGTGATCGGCGAGAAACTCGGTGAGCTGCTCGGCCATGCGCTTCGTCAGCACGGTGATCAGCACGCGCTCCTCGGCCTTCACGCGCGCGTTGATCTCGGCCAGCACGTCGTCGACCTGCGAGCTCGCCGGCCGTACTTCGATTTCCGGATCGACAAGGCCCGTCGGCCGCACGACCTGTTCGGCGATCTGCCCGGTCACGCTCTTCTCGTAGTCGGCCGGCGTGGCCGACACGAACACGACCTGGCGCATCTTGCGTTCGAACTCGGGGAACTTGAGCGGCCGGTTGTCCAGTGCCGAAGGCAGCCGAAACCCGTAGTTGACGAGGTTTTCCTTGCGCGCGCGGTCGCCGTTGTACATGCCGTTCAGCTGGCCGATCAGCACGTGCGATTCGTCGAGCAGCATCAGCGCATCGGGCGGCAGGTAGTCGACGAGGGTCGGCGGCGGGTCGCCGGGCGCCGCGCCCGAGAAATGCCGCGAGTAATTCTCGATGCCCTTGCAGAAGCCGAGCTCCTGAAGCATCTCGAGATCGAAGCGCGTGCGCTGCTCGAGGCGCTGGGCCTCGACGAGCTTGCCGTCTCTGTGAAAGAACTCGAGCCGCTCGCGCAGTTCGTCCTTGATCGTCTCGACCGCGCGCATCACGGTGTCGCGCGGCGTCACGTAGTGCGACGACGGATACACGGTAAAGCGCGGGATCTTCTGCCGCACGCGGCCCGTCAGCGGGTCGAACAGCTGCAGCGTCTCGACCTCGTCGTCGAACAGTTCGACGCGCACGGCCAGCTCCGCGTGTTCGGCCGGGAAAATGTCGATCGTGTCGCCGCGCACGCGGAACGTGCCGCGCTGGAAATCCTGCTCGTTGCGCGTGTACTGCATCGCGATCAGCCGCGCGATCACGTCGCGCTGGCCGAGCTTGTCGCCGGCACGCAGCGTCAGGATCATCTGGTGGTATTCGGACGGGTTGCCGATACCGTAGATCGCCGACACCGTCGCGACGATCACCACGTCGCGACGCTCCATCAGGCTCTTCGTCGCCGACAGCCGCATCTGCTCGATGTGCTCGTTGATCGACGAGTCCTTCTCGATGAACAGGTCGCGCTGCGGCACGTAGGCCTCGGGCTGGTAGTAGTCGTAGTACGAGACGAAGTACTCGACCGCATTGCGCGGGAAGAACTCGCGAAATTCCGAGTAGAGCTGAGCGGCGAGCGTCTTGTTCGGCGCGAACACGATCGCCGGGCGGCCGAGCCGCGCGATCGTGTTCGCCATCGTGAAGGTCTTGCCCGAGCCCGTCACGCCGAGCAGCGTCTGGAACGAGAGACCGTCCTCGACCCCTTCTACGAGCGTCTGGATCGCGGTCGGCTGGTCGCCTGCGGGCGGATACGGCTGATACAGCTGGAACGGCGACCCTTCGAAGGTCACGAATTTCGATTCGTCGAGCGCGTCGCCGGTTTCGGCTTTATGTTCGGACATGGAATGCGGCCGGAGCGAGGGCAAAGAAAGCATTCTAGCGCTTCGCGGCCTCGCGAACTGCTGCCGGCTCCTGACGCGCGACCGCCACCCGAAATCACGGTTCCCGGCCGAATTTCGCCGCCGAAACGCCGCCCCCGCCTGCGTGAATTCGCTACAATGTCAGGCTGCTGCGCTTTCCGGCGTCGTGCCTGCCCGCGCGCGGTCCATCCACCGCGCCTGCCCCGCCCGTTGAAAGCCTGACCCTCTTTTCACTACTGCCGAATCATCATGTCGCTCTTCTCCGCTGTCCAGCTTGCTCCCCGCGACCCGATCCTGGGCCTGAACGAAGCCTTCAACGCCGATGCGCGTCCGACCAAGGTCAATCTCGGCGTCGGTGTGTACACGAACGAAGAAGGCAAGATTCCGCTGCTGCGCGCGGTTCGCGATGCGGAGAAGGCACGTGTCGAGGCCGGCCTGCCGCGTGGCTACCTGCCGATCGACGGTATCGCCGCCTACGATGCGGCCGTGCAGAAGCTGCTGCTCGGCAATGACTCGCCGCTGATCGCGGCCGGCCGCGTGGTCACGGCCCAGGCACTGGGCGGCACGGGTGCACTGAAGATCGGCGCCGATTTCCTGCGCACCCTGAACCCGAACGTGAAGGTCGCGATCAGCGATCCGAGCTGGGAAAACCACCGCGCGCTGTTCGAAGCAGCCGGCTTCGAAGTCGTCGCATACCCGTACTACGACGCCGCCACCAACGGCGTGAACTTCGATGGCATGTTGTCGGCACTCAACAGCTACGCGGCAGGCACGATCGTCGTGCTGCACGCGTGCTGCCACAACCCGACCGGCGTGGATCTGACCGAAGCGCAATGGCAACAGGTCGTCGACGTCGTGAAGGCACGCAACCTCGTGCCGTTCCTCGACATCGCCTACCAGGGCTTCGGCGAGAACATCGAGGCCGATGCTGCCGCGGTGCGCCTGTTTGCCGCAGCCGACCTCAACGCATTCGTGTCGTCGTCGTTCTCGAAGTCGTTCTCGCTGTACGGCGAGCGCGTCGGCGCACTGTCGATCATCACGTCGAGCAAGGAAGAAGCGACGCGCGTGCTGTCGCAACTGAAGCGCGTGATCCGCACGAACTACTCGAACCCGCCGACCCATGGCGGCGCCGTGGTCGCAGCAGTACTCGCTTCGCCGGAACTGCACGCTTCGTGGGTGCAGGAACTCGGTGAAATGCGCGACCGCATCCGCGCAATGCGCAATGGTCTCGTCGAGCGCCTGAAGGCAAGCGGCGTCGATCGCGACTTCAGCTTCATCAACGAGCAGCGCGGGATGTTCTCGTATTCGGGCCTGACCTCGGCGCAAGTCGATCGCCTGCGCGACGAGTTCGGCATCTACGCAGTCGGCACGGGCCGGATCTGCGTCGCCGCACTGAACACGCGCAACCTCGACGCGGTCGCCAATGCGGTCGCAGCCGTCCTGAAGTAATGCAGTGAACGGGCGGCAGCCACCATCGGCCCCGCCCTGCCGCAATGAAAACGCGCTCCACGGAGCGCGTTTTTTTATGGCATGCGCGCGCGGGCAGCTACACCGCCCGCCCCCGCATCACTGCATGAACCAGCCGTGACTGACGACGACCGACTGGCCCGTGAGCGCGGCGCTCGGGAAGGCCGACAGGAACAGCACCGTCTGCGCGACGTCCTGAACGGTCGTGAACACGCCGTCGACCGTATTGCCGAGCATCACCTTCTTCACCACTTCCTCTTCGCTGATGCCGAGTTCCTTCGCCTGCTCCGGAATCTGCTTGTCGACCAGCGGCGTGCGCACGAAGCCCGGACACACGACGTGCGAGCGCACGTTGTGCTTCGCGCCTTCCTTCGCCAGCACGCGGGCCAGGCCGAGCAGGCCGTGCTTGGCCGTCACGTACGCCGACTTCAGCGGCGACGCTTCGTGCGAGTGCACCGAACCCATGTAGATCACGACACCGCCGCGATCGTCCTTGTACATGTGCTTGAGCGCCGCCTTGGTCGTGAGGAACGCGCCGTCGACGTGGATCGCCTGCATCTTCTTCCAGTCGGCGAACGAATAGTTCTCGATCGGGTTCACGATCTGGATGCCCGCGTTCGACACGAGGATGTCGACCGAGCCGAACGTTTCGGCCACCTTGTCGATACCGCTGTTCACGGCTTCCTCGTTCGTCACGTCCATCGCGACGCCGATCGCCTTGCCGCCCGCCTTGACGATCTCGTCGGCGACCGCGTTCGCGCCGTCCTGGTTCAGGTCGGCGATCGCGACGGCCGCGCCCGCTTTCGCGAGCTCGAGTGCGATTTCCTTGCCGATGCCGCTCGCGGCGCCCGTGACGACTGCGGTCTTGCCGCTCAGATCTGCTGCCATGTCCGTCTCCTCCCGTTGTCGGATCGATAAAACAAGCGCCCACCGCATCCGCTACCGTCGCGCGAACGTGCCTGCGGGCCAGCCGTCATTGTGCACGATCGGCCCCGCCGTTCGCGCGCAAAACGTCTAAGCTTAAGGTCGGTTCTGTCACGCAGGAGATTCGCATGCACTATCGACGGCTAGGCCGCTCTGGCCTGCAGATCAGCGAGCTTTCGCTCGGTTCGTGGGTGACGTACGGCAACCAGGTCGACCAGCGGGTCGCGCGCGAATGCCTGGCTGCGGCGCGCGACGCAGGCGTCAATTTCTTCGACAACGCCGAGGTCTATGCCGGCGGCAAGTCCGAGGAAATCATGGGTCACGCGCTCAAGGCGCTCGACTGGCCGCGCATCAGCTACATCGTGTCCACGAAGTTCTTCTGGGGGCTCGCCGAAGCGCCGAACCAGTATCACACGCTGAACCGGAAATACCTGCTGAACGCCATCGACGGCTCGCTGCGCCGGCTGCAACTCGACTATGTCGACCTCGTCTATTGCCATCGTCCCGACCCGAACACACCGATCGAGGAAACGGTCTGGGCGATGAGCGACATGATCGTGCGCGGCAAGGCGCTGTACTGGGGCACGTCGGAATGGAGTGCCGACGAGATCCGTGCTGCGTGCGAGATCGCCGAGCGGCATCACCTGCACAAGCCGGTCGTCGAGCAGCCGCAGTACAACCTGTTCCACCGTACGCGGGTCGAACAGGAATATGCGCGGCTCTACGAAGACTACGGTCTCGGCCTCACGACCTGGAGCCCGCTGGCATCGGGCCTGCTCACCGGCAAGTACCGTAACGGCGTGCCGCCCGGCAGCCGCGCACAGCTACAGGGTTACGACTGGATGCGCGACCGCCTGACCAATCCGGCCGCCAACGACATCGTCGAACGGCTCGGCGCAATTGCAGCCGAGCTCGGCTGCAACACGGCCCAACTCGCGATCGCGTGGGTACTCGCAAATCCGCGTGTGAGTTCAGTCATCACGGGCGCGTCGCGGATCGAGCAGATCAGTGACAACATGCGCGCGCTCGACGTTGCCGCGAAGCTGACGCCGGATGTGAAGCAACGCATCGAAGAGGTGGTCGGCGATGCGTACGAGTAAGGCGATGCGCGGCCACTCGCGTACAATACGCGGCCTGCATCGGCGCCCGGCCTGACGGCCGCGCACGATCGATCGCTTTCATCGATTCACCTTTTGTTTCAGGCAGCCCGCCATGCTCAGTTATCGTCACGGTTTTCACGCAGGCAACCACGCGGACGTGCTCAAGCACGCCGTCGTCGTCCAGCTGCTGCGCTACCTGAACAAGAAGGACAAGTCTTACTGGTATATCGACACGCATGCGGGTGCCGGGGTGTACTCGCTGCGCGACGGCTACGCGGCGAAGACATCGGAATTCGACACCGGCATCGGCCGGCTGTGGAACGAAAAGAACCTGCCGGAGGCGCTGGGCGACTATGTGGATGAAGTTCGCGCACTGAACGATGACGGTGAACTGCGCTTCTACCCGGGTTCCCCGTACATCGCATGGCGATCGATGCGCGAGCAGGACCGCATGCGCCTGTTTGAAATGCACACCACGGAAATCGACGTGCTACGCCACAATTTCCGTGATGCGGGGCGACGCGCGATGATCTTCGCCGGCGACGGCTTCGAAGGCATCAAGGCGCTGCTGCCGCCGCCGCCGCGACGCGCACTCGTGCTGATCGACCCGTCCTACGAGGACAAGAAGGATTACGCGCGCACGGTGGCGTGCGTGACGGAGTGTCTGAAGCGTTTCGCGACGGGCTGCTATGCAGTCTGGTACCCGCAGGTAACCCGGACGGAATCGCAGCGCTTTCCCGAGCAGTTGAAGCGCCTGCAACCGAACAACTGGCTGCACCTGACACTGACGGTGTCGAATCCGCCGACTGACGGGCTGGGTCTCTACGGCAGCGGGATGTTCATTCTGAATCCGCCGTATACGCTCGCCCAGAGCATGAACGAGGCACTGCCCTACCTGGTCGAGAAGCTCGGACAGGATAGCGGCGCCCGCTGCCAGATCGAGCACCGCGGAAACTGATCGGGCGACTGGCCGTTACGGCTGTGGTCTCGGCGCGAGCCTCGGCTGGTTGGCCGGCTGCCCACCCCACGCGGGGACATTGATATACGGCGCGACGAACAGCGGAACCGACGTGTTCGGCGCCTGCCCCGCCGGAGCCCGCATCCCTGCCGGCTCGACGATCGGCTCGGAAGACAACGGTGCCGTCTGCAGTACCAATCCGCCCTTGCCGTCCTGGATACCCCGTTGCGTATCGAGAATCAGCGGCTTGGACGACGTCGCGGCAACAGCCGCGAGTCCGTGGACAAGCACTGCCGCGCCCAGAACGAGACGCGCGCGGGCACTTCGACGCACATCGAGACGCAAACGCATGATCGTGTCCTTCAGGATGAAAAGCAGGTGCATACCATAGCGCTGCACTGACGATTGCGCCAGATCCGGCGCACAAAAAACAAAGCCCCGTCAAATACGGGGCTTGCTTATCGTTCGGTGCCACATGGCACCTGACGGTGACTCCGATTACAGCGAGTAGCCGTTGGTTTCCAGCGAGCGGATGCGGCTTTCGAGCTGGACGATGTCCGACGAAGTTGCGAGGTAGGCCTCACGGCGTTCACGTTCTGCGGATTCGAACCAGTTGCTCAGCTTTTCAACGATGTAGGCGATCATGACGTTCTCCAAGGAAGGGGGACCCCTGGTGAATCGATGTTCAGGGATTTCCCGTATAGGGTTATCCCGAATTATAGCGATGCCGCACCAAGATGCTAATGAAATACTTGCATGGCAACCATTCCCTTTCGGAATGGCCACCCACAAAAACATCATAACCCATTGATTTTTATGGAAAACGAATCGAAGCCCGATTGTGGCCTCGAGCGCACGCACTAATTTGGTTCACCGATGGGGTCGGATAGACGCGCCAAAATCGGGCATTCGGGCCGCCCGTCACCATGACAGTGCGCAGCAAGATCCGCCAGTGTGTCACGCATGTCGCTCAGCTCCGCGATGCGCTTGTCGAGCTCGGCCACGTGCTCGAGGGCAATCGACTTCACTTCGGCGCTTGCGCGGGAACGGTCTTGCCAGAGCATCAGGAGCTTGCGGATGTCTTCGACGAGAAAGCCAAGGCGTCGCGCCTGACGGATGAAGCGCAGGATATGGATCTCGTCTGCGCCGTAGATCCGGTAGCCGGCGTCGGTACGCTTGCTCGGCGCCAGCAGGCCGACCTGTTCGTAGTACCGGATCATCTTTGCGCTGACTCCGGATTCGCGCGACGCGTCGCCGATATTCATTCCCGCCCTCTCCATCAAGCCCTGGTTTCGAACATGAACGTCGACGCGTGCAATCGCCGACGGCATGTCGATCGTATCAAATCGCGTGGTTTCGTTCCGGGGTAAGGATTGACTGCAGGTTGGCGGCTGATTGATCTGACGTGCGTGCCGTTGGGATGTGATGAATGGAGCACTCTTTTCTCATCACACATGCATTTCCGCCGCACCAATGCAAAAAC